>JAJPHG010000009.1 GCA_021325375.1 Alphaproteobacteria bacterium
CATCGACGGCATGCAGTACCTGCAGAAGCTCGAGCGCGGCGATCCGAACGTCGACAACGGCGTCATCGCCGACAAGTCCAAGCAGGACGCGATCGTGCGCATGCGCATGGCCTCCGACGTGCCCGCTTCGGAGCGGCCGTCCTATGAGGTGATGCGCACCGACACCAAGGCGTTCGCCGCATGGAAAGCCAAGAAGAAGAACCCGGCGCCCGGCTTCTACATCCGCCAGCCGCTGCCCATCCTCGACATCTGCCTGGCGCCTGTGCCGGCGAGAAAGACGAGCGCGGCGGCAAAGTGACTTCTCCGATGCTGGAGTATAATGTAGGCTTATATTCGACGGCTCCGAATCTTTTCGGAGCGGGGATCTCCAAAATTAGCAAGAAACTAACCCTTCAAATCTGATAGAATCAGCATATCGGGAGAGAGAAACGTGCAAATTCCGATTGACCTGGTTTTCGAACGCACCGGCGACGGACGCTATCGGGTGACCAGCGACGATGTCCCCGGCTTTTACATGGCCGGTGACGATATCGACATCATCCAGAGCGATTTGAACGAAGTCGTATCCGACCTGCTTCGCCTGAACTGCGGGTTTATCACTTCGGAGATACGGTGGTTTCCGACGCTTAGCGACGTGAAAATGCATCTGGAAAAGCCGCTTCCCGAAGGGAAGATCAGGTACATCGCAAGCGGTATATTGGCCGCCTGACAAATGCCTCGCATCATTTTGCGACTCGAAGTCGAAAAGGAACTTGCGAATCGGGGCTGCAGCAAAATCAAAGAGTATGTGTTCGGCAGCGGATCTCTTTGGCAGACACATGACGGCAGATTCAGCTTCGTCGTTCCTCAGGGCGTGGGAGGGTGGGCTTACGAGGATGATCTGCGTCGAGTTCTCCAGATGCTTGATGATCGGGGCTGAGGAGCTTCGATAGGTCGGCGCACCGGCCGCGCTGCGTTGGCGCTAAGGGTTTATTATAATAGAGGAATTTGACGATATATGATTTATTGATGATTTATTGATTGACATATCGCCAGAAGCCGCCTATTTCTCCTCCGTACCAAGGAGAAAGGCATGGCAAAACTGGATATCGGCGTAGGCGAGGATTTCCCGCTCGAAGAGAAAAAGAGCGGCGGCGAGGATTGCCGCGGCGGCCGTCGCGGGCACCGGCATCATCACCACCCACACACGCACTTCTGGCACGGCTGGTTCCGGCGGGCGCCTGAGCGCAAGCCGGACGATCACACCAAGCAAGACAAGGAATAGACATGCATCGCGGACATCACAGACATCATCGCGGCAGCGGCGAGGCAGCCGAAGGCTCCGAGCGCAGCACGACGCGCGTCCAGCTCGAGATGCCGCCCCAGGCGATGGAGCGGCTGACGCGGCTCAAGGAGAAGACCGAGGCCGCGTCCTATGCGGAAGTCATCCGCAACGCGCTGCGCGTCTTCGAGGCCTTGGCCGAGGAGCACGACAAAGGCGCGGAGTTCGCGCTCAAACGCCCCGGCGGCGAGACCGTCGCCTACAAGATATTCCTCTGACATGAGCGCGCGCCGCATCGCTTGCCCGTCGCCCAATCATGATGCGCGTCCCGATGGCGCGCGCATCGACATATTGGTGCTGCACTATACGGGCATGCGCACGGCGGAGGAGGCGCTGGCGAGATTGTGCGATCCGGCCGCGAAGGTCAGCGCCCACTACACCATCGACCGCGGCGGCGCGGTCTATGTCCACGTGCCGGAAGAACGGCGCGCCTGGCATGCGGGCGTCTCCTGCTGGGGGGGTGAGCGCGACGTGAACGCGCGCTCCATCGGCATCGAGCTCGTCAATCCCGGCCACGAGTTCGGCTATGTTCCGTTCACGGACGATCAGATCGCCTCGCTCATCGACCTCGCTTGCGGGATCGTCGAGCGTCACGCGATACCGCCCAGGCGCGTGCTCGGCCATTCCGACGTGGCGCCGATGCGCAAATCCGATCCCGGCGAGCTCTTCCCCTGGGCAAGGCTGGCGGAGTTCGGTATCGGCGTGTGGCCCGGCTTCGCTGCCGCTTCGCCGGGCAAGCCCGAAGATTTCGCCGCACGCCTCGCGCGCTACGGCTACGATCCGCAGGCGCCGCTCAAGGACGTCGCGACCGCGTTCCAGCGGCATTTCCGCCCGTCATGCGTCGACGGCGTTGCAGATGCCGAATGCGCCGCATTGCTGGAAAGCCTGCTCGCGCTCTAGCGTCGGCGCATGAAAACCATCGGCATGCTCGGCGGGATGAGCTGGGAATCCTCGGCCGTCTATTATCAGCTCATCAATCGCGAGGTTCAGAAGCGCCTCGGCGGCGTGCATTCGGCCAAGGCGCTGATGTATTCCTTCGACTTCGGCGAGATCGCGGCGATGCAGAATTCCGGGCGCTGGGACGACGCGACCACAGCCATGACGCAGGTCGGCGCGATGCTGGCAGGCGGCGGCGCCGATTTCCTGATGATCTGCTGCAACACCATGCATCTGATGTCCGGCGAGGTCGAACGCGCGGCCGGCATACCGTTGCTGCATATCGCCGATCCCCTGGGCACGGCGATCCGGGAGAAGGGAATCCGCCGCGTGGGCCTCGTCGGCTCCTGCTTCACGATGGAGCGCGGCGGCATCCTCATCGACCGCCTGCGCGAACGGTTCGGCATCGAGGTCCTGGTCCCCGGCGAGGACGAGCGCGCCGAGATCCAGCGCATCATCATCGAAGAACTCTGCCGCGGCCGCTTCCTCGACGGCGCGCGGGCGATGCATCGCGAGGTCTTCGACCGCCTCGTGGCGCGCGGCGCCGAAGGCATCGTGCTCGGCTGCACCGAGATCCCGATCCTCGTCGGGCCCAAGGACGCCAGCGTCCCCACCTTCGACACCACCACGCTGCACGCGATGGCCGCGGTCGAGATGGCGCTGGGGTAATTCCAGCCCCACTGTCATGGTCCGCGAAGGCGGGCCACCCAGCCGGGTTCTGCACGATCGGAATGACCCACGCGAAGACGCGGAGATCGCGGAGTAGAGCTTGTCCTCCGCGATCTCCGCGTCTTCGCGTGAATCATTTGCAAGAGCAACGAGCGTCACCTGGGTGGCCCGCATTCGCGGGCCATGACATCAAGGGATTTCATAGCGAAGCAGCGGTAATCGCCGGCCGGGGATCGCGTCCGAAGGTGCGTCGCCGATCGCGGACGCGCCCATGCGCGCGTAGAACGCCGCCGCATTGGGATCGGAGAGGATGATCAGCCGCCGCGCGCCCTTGGCCTTCGCAAGCTCCGCCGCGGCGGCGAACAGCGCGCGTCCGACGCCGGTGCCGAACGCGGCGGGCTCGACGAAGAAATGGGCGAGGTCGAATTCGCCAGGCGCAGCGAGCGTTTCCACCGACGCGACGCCCAGCGGCGCGCCGTGCGCATCTTCCGCGACCAGCACCTGGCCGAGCGCGATCAGCGCGCGCGGCACGGCGAGCGCGGCCTCGCTCAGCCGCATGAACTGCGCATCGTATCCCCAATGCGCCTTGGAGCGGCAGCACAGCGCGCTCAGCGCCTGCGCTTCTTGCGGCCGCGCGATACGGATCGTGCTCACGGCTCGGCGAAGGTTTCGCCGTTGCCGTCGGCCATGCGCGCGGCGAGCCCCTTCTCGATGATGGCGCAGGCGAGCGCGGTGCGGTTGAGCGCATTGGCCGCGTCGATCTTCGTCCAGTCGGAGGAGAGCAGGAACGCCGTGCCGCGCGCGCGCAGATAGGCTCGCGCGCGCTCGAGGTCGGAAGGCGCGTAAGCGTCCATGCGGATCTCGGCCAGCGCTTTCGGATTCGAGAGGTGGAACGTGTGGTCCTTGGCTTGAAGCATCGTCTGCGCGTCGCGCGCCATGTCGGCGTCGTCGTTGGCGGCGCCCTGTTCGATGTCGAGCGCGCCTTCGACGAATTCGGGCAGGGTGCAGCCGGTCCAGCTCGTCTTCGCCGCGTCGTTGACCACGGTGACGAGGACGAAATACGGCGCGCTGGTCTTGTCGCGCACCGCCTGCTCGTAATGCGCCTGGTCCTGGACGAAGCCGCCGGCGCGCGCCGCCGTGCAGCCAAGCGCGATGAAGAGACCGGCGGCGACGGCGTGCCTTCCCATCCCGAAGCACCCGAAGAAGAAGCGCGATGCTGCTCCCGTTGTCGCCCTGTTGCAAATGCGCTAGAACGCGCGCGCGTCAGATGGCCGGATGGTCGCTCTTTCATGAACTGGAAGAGAGGAAAGTCCGGGCTCCACGAAGGACACGGTGACGGATAACATCCGCCGGGGGCGACCCCAGGGACAGCGCCACAGAAATGACACCGCCAAATCCGGCGTAGCCCGTAAGGGCGAAGACGGACGGCAAGGTTGAAATGGTGCGGTAAGAGCGCACCGCGGGCCCGGCAACGGGAACGGCATGGCAAGCCCCACCGGGAGCAAGACCAAATAGGGATGGCATGTGATCCGTCTTTCGGATCGCCGTCCGGGTCGGTCGCGCGAGGTGAGCGGCAACGCTCATCCCAGAGGAATGACCATCCTCCCGGCAACGGGAGACAGAACCCGGCTTACAGGCCATCTGACGCACCACTTGAAAGAGACGAGCATGGCCAAAATCGATCAACAACTGGAAAGCTGCTTTACGGAGCATCTCCCCTACGAAATCCGCATGATGCGATATGAGTATAGCAAGATGGTCGCGCTGAACATGATACCCAAGGCACCTAGCGTCGAACTCGAGATGAATTCGGCAATCGAGGGTTTCTGTCTTCATGCACGGAATTTGATGGAGTTCTTCAAGAACAAATCGGATTTCGATCCGCGTGAATTCACGGTGCGGGGCTATCCTTTGAACAAGCGGTTTCTTCGGGATTCTTTCCTCTCGAAATTGAATGCGCAGCTCACGCATCTGTCTAGTCGGAGGACGAGCGATCCAAAGGAAAAGTTGCATGGCCCAGACTTCGATGAACTCAAGCGGGCGATCGAGGCTGAAATTTCTCGGATGATCGAAAACTTGAAGCCCGAGTGGAGATCAAAATGTACATTTGGGGATGCTTCGGCGGTGATAGTCCAACTAGGATCGTCGCCATCTTCCACCAACTATATCTCGTCCGCCGCGTCTGTCGTCACGGACGTGAGAACCGTCGGCAGTTGACCTAATTCTTTCTACCCATACTTCGGCTCCCGCTTCTCCAAAAACGCCGCGATGCCTTCGCGGAAGTCGGGGCCTTGGGCGCAGAGGATCTGGTTGCGGTCCTCCATGGCGATCGCCGCCTCCAGGCTCGAGGCGTCGATGGCGTGGTTGAGCGCCTCCTTGGTGAGGCGCAGGCCCAGAGGCGTCGCGTGCAGCATGTCCTTGAGGTACGCGCGCGCCTCGGCTTCGAGCGCGCCCGGCTCCACGATCTTGGCGAACAGGCCAAGCGCGCGGCCGCGTTCGGCGTCGATGAAGCGGCCGGTGAGCATGTATTCCGACGCCGCCGACGCGCCGATCATGCGCGGCAGGAAATACGACACCCCGATGTCGCAGGCCGACAGCCCGATGCGGATGAAGGCCGCGTTCATGCGCGTGTCGGGGGTCGCGATGCGCAAATCGCAAGCGAGCGCGAGCGCGAAGCCGCCGCCGCTCGCCGCCCCCTGCACGAGCGCGATGATCGGTTGCGGGCAGCGGCGCATCGCCATCACGATCTCGCTGATGCTGCGCTGGCGCGTCAGCCCGCGGCCCGGATCGGCCGCCGCGTTGCTCTCGTCGCGCTCCTTGAGGTCGAGGCCCGCGCAGAACGCGCGGCCCGCGCCGCCGAGCACGACCGCGCGGATCTCGTGCCGCCAATAGAGATCGGTGAAGAGGTGGCGCAATTCGTCGACCATCGCGCGGCTCATCGCGTTGAGCCGGCCGGGCCGGTTCATCGTCACCCACAGGACGGGCCCTTCGCTCTTCACGATCAGATTGGCGTAGTCCATGTCAAAGCCTTTCGAGTGTCGCTGCATCCTCGCGGCCGGCGAAGAATTTCTCAAGCGCGCGGCGCCAAAGCGGTTCGCCCGGCGCGGCATGCGCGAACAGCGTCATCGAGGAGCGGAATTTCAGATCGTCCGGCGCGCCGAAGATCGCGCGGGCGGAACGGCCTTCGACCGCCAGGACCAGCGCCGTGCATTCCGCGAGCCGCCCACCCAGCACGGGATGCGCCGCGTAGGTGCGCGCCTCGTCGAGGGAAGCGATCGCATAGCGCTGCGCCATCGCGCTCGAGCCCAGCCCGCGGATCTGCGGGAACACGAACCACATCCAATGGCCGGCCTTGCGCCCGCGCCCGAGCTCGGCGCGCACGGCGTCGATCGCGCCCGCCTGGGCGTCGAGAAAGCGCTTGAGATCGTAAGGATCGGACATCGCGCGATTGGAACGCGGGTGGATCGGTTTGGCAAGCTGTGGACAGAACGTTCGTACACGGACGGAACGTTCGTTCACTTCCGCCGACGCATATACCCTATGCAATCTTTGCGTGCGCAGAGGTCTTGAAACGCGTCATGGCTGTTCCCATGTCCGTCTCTTTAAGGAGACGAACAATGAGCGATGCCATCGAAAAGACCAAAGGAGCTTGTGACGACAAGACCAAAGAGCCGGCAGCGCCGGCGAAGCCCAGGATTACGACGGGAACCGGTGAAGTCGTCCGGGCATTGAGCGACAAGCACTTCGTCGTCCCCGAAACCGAGGACATTCTCGATCAGGCGCTGGCGAACCGGCCGTTCGAGGATCCCTTGCCGCCGAAGATCCGCCGCGATGCCGGCACGGAAGAACTGCTCAACGGCATCATCGCGGAATGCCATTTCCTGATGCGCGACGTGACGCTGCCATCGGCCTGCCGCACCATCGACGTCGACACGCGTCAGCGCTTCCTGGGCACGGCGATGGAGCTTGCGACCACCAGCGCCAATGTGGCCAAGGTCATCGCCAGGCTCCGCTCCGCGAAACCCGTCGATGCGTGAAAACGCGAATTCAATGATCAAGATGTTGCGGCCGGAGCAGGTATGGCAGCCAAAGCTGGGTGCGCCGTTCCGAAACCGGAACCGGCTCAAGCACGGCCGCCACACGTGCCGCGCTCGGCTCTTACGTTCGCGCGTGCGCGATCTGAAGAGGCGCGCACGCGCGGCGATCGAAGACGTCGGGCGCAGGATTAAAGGTCTACCAATAGCCGCGCATCAGCTCGGCCGCCCAGTCCGGTTCGCGGATGTCGCCACGCGGCAGGAAGCCTTTCATCACCGGCTTCACGTCCAGGACCGGCGTGCCGTCGATGGCGTCGAGGCCGCGCACGCGGATAGACAATCCGTCCACGGACAGAATCCGGCACACCGTCACGCCGATGCGGTTCGGCCGGTCCTTGCCGCGCTGGGCCAGGATGCCCACCATCGGCCAGTCTTCGCGTCCGCGCGGGTGCCGCGCGCCGGTGTTGATTTCGGCGGGCCTGGCGCGGTCGAAATGGAAGATCACTTCGACATGCGAGAACGCATCGAGGCCCGCGGCCGCGCCGGGCCCCAGACGCGAAGGGTCGAGCTCGATCGCCGCCTCCACCGCGTCCCACGCGTCGTCGACCGGCTCGCTGCGCCCGCCGCGCACATGCCCGATGGGCTGCATCTCGATGGTCATCGCTTTCACTCCCTAGCTCCAACTCGTCTTCGCCCGCTTCATGCGGGCGATCCATCTTTTTCGAAAAGAAAAATGGATCGCCCGGACCCTGCGGGCCGGGCGATGACGATTTGGGAAAAGGCGTGAGGGAGAAGTGCCTAGACGTCCTATTGATTCGCACGCGGAGACGCGGAGGACGCGGAGGTTTTACGCGACAGGGTTCTCCGCGAACTCCGCGTCTCCGCGTGAACCCTTCCTTGGAACGAAAAGGAAACAAACTTGCCTCGTTTTCTTAAGCCTTTATTTACGGGCATTGCCACACCCTTACCTTGTTTTTGATTTGTTCCTGGACTCACCACTGCTAGACTCCACAGTTCAAGATGTAGATCGCAAGCCTCTCATTTCACTCGATATTTTCGATTGACGGAACGTCACGGTCGGCCCATATTATCCCATAGCATCCCATAGCCCCGGAAAAACGGGTCCAAACCCCTGGTCGGTCCAGCGGGTCCCGCGGCGGCGGGGACGCAGAGGGCCGGGGACTCCGAGCACAATGGCTCTTCCGTTCATCTCGACGATGACGGGAACACTCGACGCCAAAGGGCGCGTGTGCATCCCGGCCGCGTTCCGCGACGTGCTCACGTCGCAGAGCACGGCCGGCGTGTATGTCTGCCCGTCCTTCGCGGAAAGCGCGCTCGAGGGCTTCGGCGACGAGGTGCTGCAGGAATTCCACCAGCGCCAGGCGGCGGAGGATCCGTTCTTCTCGCAGGTCAACGACGACAAGGTCTTCGCGGTGCTCTCGATGACGCAGCTTTTGCCGCGCGACGAGAACGGCCGCGTGCGCCTGCCCGACGAGATGATCGCGCATGCGGGACTGAAGGAGCGCGTGACCTTCGTCGGCATGGGGCGCAAGTTCCAGATCTGGGACAGCGAGCGTTTCGCGCCGGTGCAGGCCGAGCGTCTCAAGCGCGCGCTGGCGCAACGCACGGGAGCGGGCGCATGAGCGGCCACGTCCCCGTGATGCTCGACGAAGTCATCGAGGCGCTGAACCCGCGCGACGGCGCGCGCTACATCGACGCGACCTTCGGCGGCGGCGGCTATGCGCGCGCGATCCTTTCCGCCGCGAAATGCCGCGTGCTCGGCATCGACCGCGATCCCGACGCCATCGCGCGCGGCGAGAAGCTGGTCGCGGAGTTCGAGGGCCGGCTCACGCTGGCGCAGGGCCCGTTCTCGGCGATGGATGCGATCGCGGGGGAGAAGGCCTGCGGCGTCGTCTTCGATCTCGGCGTCTCGTCCTTCCAGTTCGACGAGGCGGAGCGCGGCTTCTCGTTCCGCGCCGACGGTCCGCTCGACATGCGCATGAGCAAGAACGGCGAGAGCGCCGCCGATTTCGTCAACACCGCGAGCGAGCGCATGCTCGCCGACGTGATCTTCCGCTACGGCGAGGAGAAGCAGTCGCGCCGCATCGCGAAGGCAATAGCCGCCGCCCGACCGGTCACACGCACGGCGGAGCTGGCCCAGATCGTGTCCGAGGCGCTCGGCCCCGCGGCGCAGCGTTTCGCCATCCATCCCGCGACGCGCACCTTCCAGGCGCTGCGCATCCATGTGAACGACGAGCTGGGCGAGCTTGAGCGCGGCCTCGATGCGGCGACCGACGTGCTTGCCGACAACGGGCGGCTCGTCGTCGTCTCCTTCCACTCGCTCGAGGACCGCATCGTCAAGCGCTACCTGGCCCAGCGCAGCACGACCGCCGCGCGGCCATCGCGCCATGCGCCCGACGAGCGGCGCGCGGGAACGCCGCTCTATCGCCTTCTCACGACCCGTCCGCGGAGCCCAAGCGCGGCCGAGACCGAGCGCAATCCGCGCGCGCGCTCCGCCCGCCTGCGCGCGGCCGAACGCATCCGAGCCTGACGGAGAGCCAAGATGATCCGCGTCTTCAATTTCTTCTGCATCGCGCTGATGGGGCTTTCGATCCTGGCCCTTTACGACGTCTCGGAGAAGACGCGGCTGACCCGCGTCGATCTCGACAAGACCCGGCACGCGATCGCGCAGGAGCAGGGCCAGATCAGCGTGCTCGAGACCGACTGGGCGCGCGTCGCCAGCCCCGAACGCGTCGCCACGCTGGCGCAGAGCAAGCTCGGCCTCGACAACAGTTCGGCCGTGCAGCTCTCCTCGTTCGAGCAGCTGCCGCGCAACGGCGAGGACAGCCCCTTGAGCCAGTCGCCGCTGCGCAACGCCAACGCCGAGGCGCCGGCGCAGTGACATGAAGGAAGGGGCCACCATCTTCCAGCGGCGGATCGTCATCGGGGCGGCGATGTGCGTCGCCGCGTTCGCGCTGGTGGTGGTGCGGCTGGTCGATGTGACCGTGTTCCATGCCGCGCAGCACCGTTCGGTCGCGGCCGCCATCGCCTCCTATCGCACCGATCTGGTGGACCGCAACGGCGAGATCCTGGCGCGCGACATCCCCGTGCAGGACCTCTACGCGCGGCCACATGCGTTCTGGGACGCGTCTTACGCGGCGCACGCGCTCAGCCAGGCCGCCGGCGCGGACGAGGCGCGGTTGAAGCGTATGTTCGCCGAGACCAGGAAGCCCTATGTCTTCGTCGCGCGCGCGCTCACCCCCGATGCGCAGGACCGCGTGATGCATGCGGGCCTGCCGGGGCTCGAGTTCCAGCCGGGCTACAAGCGCTACTATCCCGACGGCCGTGCCACCGCGCAGGTGCTGGGCCGCACCGGCCTCGACGACGACGGCGAGACGATCGGGCTGTCGGGCCTGGAGATGGGCCTCGACCAGCAGCTGCGCGACGGCGAGCCGGGCCAGAGCGTGGCCCTCTCCATCGACATGCGCGTGCAATACATTCTCGCCCACGAAGTGGAAGCGAGCCGCAACGAATTCTCCGCCAAGCAGGCCGGCGGGCTCGTGCTCGACGTGCGCACGGGCGAGGTGCTGGGCATGGTGTCGCTGCCGGATTTCGATCCCAACGCGCGCACGCTTGGCACCGGCGACACCGAGCACAATCTCGTCGGCCAGGATGTCTTCGAGCTCGGCTCGGTGTTCAAGATCTTCTCGTTCACGCTGGCGACCGAAGACCACAAGATGCGCCCAGACGAGATCCTGCCCATCGGCAACGGCTACAAGATCGGGCGTTTCACCATCCACGAGGCCGAGCACATGCCCGCGACGCTGGCGGCGCGCGACGTGCTGGCGCTGTCTTCCAACATCGGCACGACGCAGATCGCGCTGCGCTCGGGTCCCGAGCGCCAGCGCCAGTTCCTCGAGCGCATGGGCCTGCTCAACGCGATCCACACCGAGCTTCCCGAGGCGCGCCGTCCGCAATTCCCCGCCCATTGGGGTCAGGTCGAGACCGCGACGGTCAGCTTCGGCCACGGCATCTCGGTCAGCCCGCTCGCCTTCGCCGCCGCCGCCGCGGCGATCGTCAATGGCGGACGCAAGATCGTGCCGACGTTCCTCAAGCACCCGGAAGACGGGCGCGGCGAACAGCTCATCAAGCCCGAAACCAGCGAGAAGATGCGCGACCTGCTGCGCTACGTCGTCACCAACGGCACCGGCAAGAAGGCCGACGTGCCCGGCTACGACGTCGGCGGCAAGACGGGCTCGGCGCAGAAGGCGCGCATCGGCGGCCACGGCTACGAGCACAAGCTGGTAACCTCGTTTTGCGCGGTCTTCCCGGTGCACGATCCGCGCTATCTCGTCTTCGTCGTGCTCGACGAGCCGCACGGGACGAAGCAGACCTTCGGCTTCGCGCTCGCGGGCTATACCGCCGCCCCGCTCGCCGGACGTGTGATATCCCGCATCGCGCCGATCCTGGGCGTGCCGCAGCATCAGGACCCGATCGTCGTTGCGCGGGGCACCCCATAATGGCAACACATTCGCGCGCCATGCTCGCGGCCTTGAAGGTGGGTAAGAACGCCATGAAGGCGTCGAAGGAAATCACGGGTCTTGCCAGCGACAGCCGCGCCGTCGAGCCGGGATACCTGTTCGCCGCGCTCCCCGGCACGCGCGACGATGGCGCCAAGTTCGTCGAGGACGCGGCGCGGCGCGGCGCCACAGCCGTTCTCGGCCGTCCGGAACTCGCGCAGCGTGCCGAGGCGCTGGGCCTGCGTTTCATCGCCGCCGACAATCCGCGTCTTGGGCTCGCGCATGAGGCGGCGAAGTTTTATGGCGCCCAGCCCGATTGCGTCGCCGCCGTCACCGGCACGAACGGCAAGACGTCGGTCACGGTGTTCCTGCGCCAGATCTGGCAAGGGCTTGGGCGCGCGGCCGCGAGCCTCGGCACCATCGGCGCGATCACGCCGACGCGCGAGGTGACGCTGACGCAGACCACACCCGATCCGATCGCGCTGCACCGCCTGCTGAAGGAATTGAAAGAAGAGGGCATCGACCATCTCGCCATCGAGGCGTCGAGCCACGGGCTCGACCAGTACCGCCTCGACGGCGTCGACATCGCGGCGGTGGGCTTCACCAACATCACCCGCGACCATCTCGACTATCATCCCGACTTCGAGCACTACCTGCGCTCCAAGCTCAGGCTGTTCAGCGAGATCGTGCATGACGGCGGCACCGCGGTCGTCAATGCGGATGCGGAGCACGCCGAGCGCTTCATCGAAGCTGCGCGCGCGCGCAATTTGCGTCTCTTCACCGTCGGCGAGAGGGCCAAGGACATCGTGCTCGATTCTGCCGTGCCGCATGGCGAGGGGCAGACGCTGTCGCTGCGCCACGACGGGCGTCACCATGTCGTGGAGCTTCCGCTCGCGGGCGGTTTCCAGGCGTCGAACGCGCTGGTCGCGGCGGGGCTGGCCGTCGGGCTCGGCAACGCGCCGGCCTCGGTGTTCGCGATGCTGGGGCATCTGAAAGGCGCGCCCGGCCGCCTCGAATGCGTGGCGCCGCAGGTCTATGTCGACTACGCCCACACGCCCGACGCGCTGGAGACGGTGCTGAAGGCGATGCGGCCGCATACGAGCGGAAAGTTGCGCGTCGTCTTCGGCTGCGGCGGCGACCGCGACAAGGGCAAGCGTCCGCTGATGGGCGCGGCGGCTTCACGCCTCGCCGACGACGTCATCGTCACCGACGACAATCCGCGCAGCGAGGAGCCGGCGCAGATCCGCCGCGAGATCCTGGCCGCCGCGCCGGGCGCGAAGGAGATCGGCGACCGCGCCGAGGCGATCCGCGCCGCCATCCAGGCGCTTGAGCCCGGCGACGTCCTCGTCATCGCGGGCAAGGGGCATGAGACGGGCCAGACCATCGGCGCCGTGACTCGCCCGTTCAGCGACCGCGACGAAGCGAGGCGCTGGGCATGAGCGCGCTATGGACCAGCGACGACGCGGTGGCCGCGACGCTCGGCAACGCGACGCACGCCTTCGAGGCGAAGGGCCTTTCCATCGATACGCGCACGCTCAAGCCCGGCGATCTTTTCGTGGCGCTGAAGGACGCGCGCGACGGCCACGATTTCGTCGGCGCCGCGTTCGAGCGCAAGGCCGCCGCTGCTCTCGTCTCGCGCAAGATGGAGGCGAACGGACCGCAGCTCGTCGTCGCCAATGCGCTGCGGGGGCTCGAAGACCTCGCGCGCGCGTCGCGGGCACGCTCGGACGCCAGGATCGCCGCCGTCACCGGCAGCGCCGGCAAGACGACGACGAAGGAGATCCTGCGGCTGGCGCTTGGCGCGCTGGGCACGACGCATTGCTCGGCGGCGTCCTACAACAACCATTGGGGCGTGCCGCTCAGCCTCGCCTCCATGCCGCGCGACAGCCGCTACGCCGTGTTCGAGATCGGCATGAACCATTTCGGCGAGATCCGCGCGCTGGTCTCGCTGGTGCGCCCGCATGTGGCGCTGGTGACGACCATCGCGCCGGCGCATCTGGAGTTCTTCGGCACCTGCGAGGCCATCGCCGATGCCAAATCGGAGATCTTCGAGAGCATCACGCCCGGCGGCGCGGCCCTCATCCCTTCCGACAGTCCCTATGCCGGACGCCTGATCGCGCGGGCGAAACAGAGCCATGTCGCGCGGATCATGACGTTCGGCGAGACGGGCGATGCGAAGCTCGTCTCCCATGACGGCGCGCGTGTGAAGGCGGAGATCTTAGGCACCCCCGTCGAGTTCTCGACCGGCGCTCCCGGACGGCACATCGCCAACAACGCGCTCGGCGCGCTGCTCGCGGTCGCGGCGCTGGAGGGTGATGTGCTCAACGCGGCCGCCGCGCTGAAAGGCTTCTCAGCGCTGAAGGGCCGCGGCGCGCGCTTCGACGCGGGCGGCGTGGAAGTCATCGACGAGAGCTACAATGCCAATCCCGCCTCGATGGCGGCGGCGCTCGGCCTGCTGGGCGGCTCGAACGGCCGTCGCATCGCCGTGCTCGGCGACATGCTGGAGCTGGGCGCGGATGCCGAGACGCATCATGCGGGTTTGCTCAAACCCATCGAGGAGGCGAAAGCCGATCTCGTTTTCCTGAGCGGCCCGTCGATGCGCGTGTTGTGGGACAGGCTTCCCGCCTCGCGCCGCGGCGCCTGGGCCGCGACCTCGGCGGAGATCGTGGCTCCGCTCACCAAGGAATTGCGCAAGGGCGACGTGGTGCTTGTGAAAGGTTCGAACGGCAGCAAGCTGTCGGTCGTCATCGATGCGTTGAAGGCGCGGGCGGGGGCCTGATCATGTTCCAGTTTCTCTCGCTTCTGCCGCATGCCGACCAGATCGCGTTCTTCCGGCTGTTCAAATATCTCTCGTTCCGCGGCGGTGGCGCGATCCTGACCGCGCTGTTCGTCGCCTTCGTGATGGGGCCGCGCCTCATCGCCTGGCTGAAGCTGCGCCAAGGCAAGGGCCAGCCGATCCGCGCCGACGGGCCGCAGCGCCATATCCTGGAGAAGCAGGGCACGCCGACCATGGGCGGGTTGCTGATCCTGCTGCCGACCGTGGTGTCGACGCTGTTCTGGGCGGATCTGGCGAACGGCTATGTGTGGATCGTCCTGCTTGTGACGGTGAGCTACGGCCTTCTCGGCTTCGCGGACGACTATCTCAAAGTCACCAAGCGCTCGACCGGCGGGGTGAGCGGCTGGATCCGGCTCGGCGTCGAGTTCGGCGTGGCGTTTGTCGCGACCTGGCTTCTGATGCGGCTGGAATCGCCGGACCTCAGGGGCATGCTCGCGGTGCCGTTCCTCAAATCGGCGCTGATCCCGTTCGGCATCTTCTTCGTCATCGTCGGCGGCGTGGTGATCGCGGGCGCGGCCAATGCGGTCAATTTCACCGACGGGCTCGACGGGCTCGCGATCGTGCCGGTGATGATCGCAGCCGCCACCTTCGTGCTGATCGCCTATCTCGTCGGCAATGTGAAGTTCGCGGACTACCTCCAGCTCCACTATGTCGTGGGCACGGGCGAGCTGATCGTGTTCCTCTCGGCGCTGGTCGGCGCAGGCCTCGGGTTCCTGTGGTACAACGCGCCGCCCGCGATGGTCTTCATGGGCGACACGGGCTCGCTGCCCTTAGGGGGCGCGCTCGGTGCCGTGGCCGTTGCCGTGAAGCACGAGATCGTGCTCGCCATCGTCGGCGGGCTGTTCGTGCTGGAGACCGTGTCGGTGATCGTCCAGGTCGTCTCGTTCAAGCTCACCGGCAAGCGCGTCTTCAAGATGGCGCCGATCCATCATCACTACGAGCAGCTCGGCTGGAAGGAGCCGACCATCGTGATCCGTTTCTGGATCGTGGCGGTCGTGCTCGCTCTGGTCGGCCTCTCCACCTTGAAGCTGAGGTGAGGATGATCCCGGCTCGCAGCCTCGCGCATCAGGATGTCGGCGTCTTCGGGCTGGCACGCTCGGGCCTTGCGTCCGTGCGCGCGCTCAAGGCAGGCGGCGCGCGGGTCTTCGCCTGGGACGACAAGGAGGCGGCGCGCGTCATCGCCGAAGCCGACGGCGCCACGGTGCTGCCCTGGCGCGACTGGCCGTGGAACAAGCTCAAATCGCTGGTCCTGAGCCCCGGCGTGCCGCTCACCCATCCCGCACCGCACGACATCGTGGTCAAGGCGCGTCATGCGAGCGTGGAGATCATCGGCGACGTCGAGCTCTTCGCGCGCGAGATCATTTTGAACCTACGCCCCCCTGGCGGGGGGGCTGGGGGCCGCGCGCCCGTGATCGCGATCACCGGCACCAACGGCAAATCGACGACGACGGCGCTTACCGGCCACCTGCTCGACGAGAGCGGCTTCGACGCGCAGATCGGCGGGAATATCGGCACGCCGGTGCTGGAGCTGTCGCCCCCCGCGGCGAAGACGGTCTATGTGCTGGAAGTTTCCTCCTACCAGATCGACCTTTCGCCGGGCCTCGCGCCGCAGATCGGCGTGCTCTCCAACATCACACCCGACCACCTCGACCGCCACGGCACGCTGGAGGCCTATGCCTCCGTGAAGGCGCGGCTGGTGGAGCAGGCGCAGTCCGCCGTGATCGGCATCGACGACGCGCAGACCTCTTCGATCTTCACCAGGCTCTCGGGCGCGGGAAAGAGCGCGCTGCCGGTCTCGGTCGGCAAGGTGCTCGGGCGCGGCGTGTTCGTGCTCGACGGCGTGCTCTACGACAGCCAGGGCGGACGCGCCAACCGCATCGCCGATCTGAAGGAGGCGGCGCATTTGCCAGGCGCGCACAATTGGCAGAACGCGGCGCTCGCCTATGCCGCGACCAAGCCCTATGCCAAGGACGCGCGCGCGGTTGCCTCGGCGCTGATGGATTTCCCCGGCCTCGCGCACCGCATCGAGGACGTCGGCCGCATCGGCCGCGTGCGCTTCGTCAACGACTCCAAGGCGACCAATGCCGACGCTGCCGAGCGCGCCCTGGTCTGCTTCGAGGACATCTACTGGATCGCGGGCGGCCGCCCCAAGGAAGGCGGCATCGAGAGCCTGGCCAGGCATTTCCCGCGCATCCGCAAGGCCTATCTGATCGGCGAGGCGGCGAAGGATTTCGCCCGCACTCTCGAAGGCCATGTGCCTTACGAGATCTCCGGCACGCTCGAGAACGCCGTCGCGGCCGCAAGCGCGGACGCGCAATCGGGCGTCGTGCTCCTGTCGCCGGCCTGCGCCTCGTTCGACCAGTTCCGCGATTTCGAGCATCGCGGCGAGGCGTTCCGCGCAGCCGTGTCCAAGCTGGCGATGCGGGAGGCGTCATGAGCCTCTCCCGCACCGACCGGTCCGGCTTTGCGAGCTGGTGGTGGACCATCGACCGCGTCGCACTTCTGGCGATGCTGGCGCTGATCGCCATCGGGCTGATGCTGGCCTTCGCGGCGAGCCCCGCGGCCACCGGCGGGCCGATCACCGCGGGCGATTTCCGATATGCCGCCAAGCAGATCGCATTCGCCTGCGTCGCGGCGGGCATCCTTGTCGGCGCGTCGCTGCTCACGCTGCATCAGTTGAAGATCGTCGCAGCCGTTGCCTTCGCGCTGGCGATGATCGGCTCGTTCCTGGTGCTGTTCACGGGCAGCGAGGTCCTGGGCGCCAAGCGCTGGATTGATCTGGGCTGGATGACGTTGCAGCCTTCGGAGTTCTTGAAGCCCGGCTTCGCGGTCCTGGGGGCGGCGATCCTCGCCGACAAGACGCCGATGAAACTGCCCAAGCCGCTCATCACGCTGGCGCTGGTCGCGCCCGCGCTCGTGATCCTGATGCTGCAGCCCGACGTCGGCCAGACCGCGCTGCTGCTGGCGCTGTGGGGCGCGCTGCTCTTCTTCAGCGGCATCTCGCTCTATTGGATGGGCGCGCTGGGCGGCGCGGGCATGGCGCTGGGCGGTCTCGCCTATGCGCTGTTCCCGCATGTGCGCCACCGCATCGAGCAGTTCCTCAATCCCACCGACACGGGCTATCAGGCCGGCTTGGCGCTGAAGGCCTTTGCGCATGGCGGATTGCTCGGCGTCGGTCCCGGCGCGGGCACGGTCAAGTACCGCATTCCCGACGCGCATTCCGACTTCATCTTCGCGGTGGCGGGCGAGGAGTTCGGGCTGGCGCTGTGCGCCGCCGTGGCGCTGCTGTTCTGCATCCTGTCTGTGCGCATCATGCTGCGCTCGGCGAACGCGCGCGAGCCGTTCGCGCAGCTAGCGGGCGCGGGCCTTGCGATGGTCACTGCCCTTCAGGCCTTCATCAACATGGGTGTGGCGGTGAGCCTGCTTCCGGCCAAGGGCATGACCTTGCCCTTTATATCTTATGGCGGCTCGTCGCTGTTCGCGGTGGCGCTGACGATGGGCTTCGCGCTCGCGCTCACGCGCCAGCGGCCCAAGCTCGAGAACCGCGAGCGGCCGTGGTTCGTGCAACAGGTGGTCGCGCGCACATGACCACCATCGTCCTCAGCGCCGGGGGCACCGGCGGCCATCTGTTCCCTGCGCAGGCCTTGGCGGGCGAGCTGGTGCGCCGGGGTAAGACCATCGTGGTGATGACGGATCGCCGCGGCACCAACTATGCGAAAGCGTTTCCCGGTGCCGCGATCGAGACCGTGCCGTCGGCGGCGTTCGCCGATCGCTCGGTCCTCGGCCTTCTGGCCGCGCCGTTCGAGATCCTGGCCGGCATCGCGTCGGCCTGGACGAAGCTTGCGCGTATCAAGCCGGGTGCCGTGATCGGCTTCGGCGGCTATCCGAGCCTGCCGGTGATGATCGCAGCCTGGCTCGGCCGCTGGCCCACCGCGATCCTGGAGCAGAACGCCGTCACCGGCCGCGCCAACCGCGCGGTGATGAACAAGGTAAGGGTCATGGCGGCCGCGTTCCCCATCGCGCGTTTCGCGCCGAAGGACGCGTCCAAGATCGTGCTCACCGGCAATCCGCTGCGCCCGGAAGTGGTCGCGCTCGCGGGCAGCGCGTATGCGCAGCCGGACGCGAGCGGGCCGTTGCATCTTCTGGTCTTCGGCGGCAGCCAGGGCGCGCGCGCGATGAGCGAGCTCGTGCCCGCCGCGGTCGCGCTCTTGCCGGAGCCTTTTCGCGCCCGTCTCGACATCGTCCAGCAATGCCGTCCCGAAGACCTGGACGGCGTGCGCAAGGCCTACGAAGCGGCGGGCGTAAAGGCGGAGCTCGCGAGCTTCTACACCGACATGCCCGCGCGGCTGGCGCGCGCACAACTCGTCGTCGCGCGCTCCGGCGCGGGCACGGTGAGCGAATTGATGGCCATCGGCCGTCCCGCGATCCTGATCCCGCTGCCGCATGCGCTCGACGACAACCAGACGCCGAACGCGGAAATCCTTTCCAAGGCGAATGCCGGCTGGTGCGTGGCGCAGGCGAGCCTCACGCCGGAGAAGCTCGCGGGCATGATCAAGCTCGCCTTCTCCGATCCCGACGATCTGGCGAAGCGCGCGGCCAACGCACACGCGCTTGCGAGGCTCGACGCGGTCGCGCGTCTCGCCGACATCGCGGAAAACCTTGCCCAATCTTCCTATCAAAGGACCGCCGCATGAAGCCGGTCCAGACCCGCGTCCCGCTCTCCATCGGCGCCATCCATTTCATCGGCATCGGCGGCATCGGCATGAGCGGCATCGCCGAGATCATGCACAATCTGGGCTATCAGGTTCAGGGCTCGGACGCGGTGGAGAACACGAACGTCAAGCGGCTCAAGACGATGGGCATCCCGATCGCGGTCGGCCACGCGCCGGAGAACCTGAAAGACGCCCACGCCGTCGTCTATTCCTCGGCGATCAAGCCCGGGAACGTCGAGTTCGACGAGGCGCGCAAATTGAATCTGCCGCTGGTGCGCCGTGCCGAGATGCTGGCCGAGATCATGCGGCTCAAATCCTGCGTCGCCATCGCCGGCACCAACGGCAAAACGACGACGACGACGATGGTGGCGGCGCTGCTCGACGCGGGCGGGCTGGACCCCACCGTCGTCAACGGCGGCATCATCAACGCCTACGGCACCAATGCGCGGCTCGGCGCCGGCGACTGGGTCGTGGTCGAGGCGGATGAGAGCGACGGCACGTTCCTGCGCCTGCCCGCGAGCGTCGCTGTCGTCACCAACGCCGATCCCGACCATCTCGACTATTACGGTACCTTCGACAGGATGCGCGACGCGTTCCAGCGCTTCGTCGAGAACGTGCCGTTCTACGGCTTCGCGGTGCTCTGCATCGACCATCCCGAGGTGCAGGCGATGGTCGGCCGCATCGAGGACCGCCGCATCGTGACGTATGGATTGTCGCCGCAGGCCGACGTGCGCGCCATGAACGTGCGCTATGCGGAAGGCATGTCCTGCTACGACGTCGTCGTCACCGACCGCCGCAAGAACGTCGAGACGCGCATCGACGGCATCCGCCTGCCCATGCCGGGCGAGCACAATGTGCAGAACTCGCTGGCCGCGGTGACGGTGGCGCGCGAGCTCGGCATCGAGGACGGCACGATCCGCGACGCGCTCGCCAAGTTCGCCGGCGTCGGCCGCCGCTTCACCAAGGTCGGCGAATGGGGCGGCATGGCGATCATAGACGATTACGGCCACAACCCGTTCAAGATCGCCGCCGCCTTGAAGGCCGCGCGCCAGGCCTATGCGGGTCCGGTGATCGCGGTCGTGCAGCCGCACCGCTACACCCGCCTGCGCGACACCTGGGAGCAGTTCTGCTCCTGCCTCAACGACGCGGACGTGGCGATCATCGCGCCGGTCTATCCGGCGGGCGAGCAGCCGATCGACGGCATCGACCGCGACACCTATGTGGAAGCCCTACGCGCGCATGGCCATCGCAACGTGCTCACCATCGATAACGGCATGGACCTCGCGCCGCTGCTCAAGCCGCTCGCGAAAGAGGGCGGCGCGGTGGTGATGCTGGGCGCGGGCTCGATCTCGCATTGGGCGCACGCGCTGCAGGCGCAACTGGAAAGTGCGGAGTCCAAGGCATGAGCTGCGTTCGGGCGAATGGCGAATGGCGAATGGCGAGTAGGGCTCGATGCTCCATTCGCTATTCGCTATTCGCTATTCCCACTGCGCTATCGGCGGTGCCGGGAAAGGTGCATCCGTGATGATGACCCGTCCCTGCGACGCGCTTCCGCCGGTGCGCGGGACCTATGCCCACGGCGCCGCGCTCAAGGACCTCGTCTGGTTCCGCACGGGCGGCCCGGCCGAGGTGCTGTTCCGTCCCGCCGACGCGGAGGACCTTGCGACCTTCCTCGCGGCGCGCTCGGCCGATACGCGGGTGAGCGTCATCGGCGTGGGCTCGAACCTGCTGGTGCGCGACGGCGGGATACCCGGCGTCGTCGTGCGCCTGCCCGCCGCGTTCGGCAAGATCGCGGTCGAGGGCACGCGCGTTCGCGCCGGTGCCGCGGCTTTGGACGCGGCGGTGGCGCGCACGGCGGCGGAGGCGGGCATCGGCGGCTTGGAATTCCTGCGCGGCATCCCCGGCACGGTCGGCGGCGCGCTGAAGATGAACGCCGGCTGCTACGGCCGCGAGATCAAGGACATCTTCGTCGAGGCGACCGCCATCGACGGCAAAGGCGACAAGCTCACCTTGTCGGCGTCCGACATGAATTTCGTCTATCGCAAGGCGCAGGTTCCCGACGATTTGATCTTCGTCAATGCGCTCTTCGAAGGAACGCGCGACGATCCTGCCCTGGTTCGCGCACGGATGGACGCTTTGGTCGAGCAACGCGAATCCACCCAGCCCGTCAAGTCGCGCACCGGCGGCTCGACCTTCAAGAACCCACCCGGGCACAAGGCCTGGGAGCTGATCGACAAGGCCGGTTGTCGCGGGCTGAGGCATGGTGCCGCGCAGGTGAGCGAGAAGCACTGCAACTTCCTCATCAACACCGGCGACGCCAGCGCCGCCGATATCGAGGCGCTGGGCGAGGACGTGCGCAGGCGCGTCCAGGACACGTTCGGCGTCACGCTCGAATGGGAGATCAAGCGGGTGGGGGTCGCATGAGCTATCATCGCGTCGCCGTCCTGCTGGGCGGGCGCTCCGCGGAGCGCGAAGTGAGCCTGTCCTCCGGCGCGGGCTGCGCCAAGGCGTTGCGCGAGGAAGGCTTCGACGTGGTCGAGATCGATCCCGGCGACGACATCGGCCGTCAGCTTCTCGATGCCGGGCCCGACTGCGTCTTCAATGCCCTGCACGGGCGCTACGGCGAGGACGGCTGCATCCAGGGTGTGCTGGAGCTGCTGCGTATTCCCTATACCCATTCCGGCGTGCTCGCTTCGGCGCTCGCCATGCACAAGCAGCGCACCAAGGACGTCTATCGCGCCGCGGGCATCCCGATCGTCAAATCCATCGTCGCCGACCGCAGGGACGCGGGCGCGCGGCATCTGATGGAGCCGCCTTACGTCATCAAGCCGGTGAACGAAGGCTCGTCCGTCGGCGTCTACATCATCCGCAAGGGCGACAACCGTCCGCCGTCGGAGCTGACCAAGCCCGAATGGAACCTGACCGACGCGATGATGGTGGAGGAATACGTCCCCGGCCGCGAGCTGACCGTCGCGGTGATGGGCGAGCGCGCGCTCGGCGTCACCGAGATCACCACCGACCTCGCCTTCTACGACTACGAGGCCAAGTACGCGAGCGGCGGCTCGACCCATACGCTGCCCGCGAAAGTCCCGGACGCGGTGGCGGAGGAGGCCGAGCGCCTCGCCGTGCTCGCGCATCAGGCGCTCGGCTGCCGCGGCGTGACGCGCACCGATTTCCGCTACGACGACACGGGTTCGAAGCACCGCCTCGTGGCGCTCGAGACCAACACCCAGCCCGGCATGACGCCCACCTCGCTCGTGCCGGAGCAGGCGGCCTATGCGGGATACACCTACGGCAAGCTCTGCCGCTGGATCGTGGAGGACGCCTCATGCGACCGGTGAGGGTGGAGCGCAGCCCGGCCAAGCGCACCACGCCGCAGGCGCGCGGCGCGCGCGGCGCCAAGCGCGCGTCCGCGTCGCAGAGCTTCGGCAAGCGCGCGAAGAAGCCGAACATCCTCGCGCGCGCCTATTGGAACCTGCGCGGCTGGCTGAGTTTCCGAAAGCCCATGCTGCTCTTGGGTCTGGCGGCGTTGGCGTTCGCCTTCATCGCGGTCCTGGTGGTGAGCGGCACGGTCGCGCGTGCGGTGCGCCAGCTGAACGGCGCGCTGGGTGCGATGGTCGCCGATGCCGGCTTCGGCATCTCCGAGGTCCATCTCGCGGGCAACGTGCGCACGCCGCCGGAGACGGTGCTGGCGGCGCTGGGCTTCAAGCCGGGCGAGTCGATCTTCGGCGCCGATTTGCAATCGGCGCGGCTGCGGCTGAAGAAGCTCGACTGGGTGGCCGACGCAGACGTCCAGCGGCGCTATCCCGACGCGATCACCGTCCACATCGTCGAGAAGCTGCCCTTCGCGCTGTGGAAGTCACCGCTCGGGACCGTCACCGTCGTCGAGCGCTCGGGCGGGATCATCACGTCCAAGGACATCGCGCCATTCGCGAAGCTTCCGCTGCTTCTGGGCGACAACGCCTCGGCGGACGCCGCCGACCTCGTCGACGCGGTCGCGCAGCACCGCGCCGTCGCCGCAAGGGTGAAGGCCTATCAGCGTGTCTCCGAGCGGCGCTGGAACCTGATCTTGGACGGCGATGTGATCGTGAAATTGCCCGAAGTCGGCTGGCAGCGCGAGCTCGACACGCTCGAGCACATGATCGTGGACCAGGGGATATTGGAGCGCAGCATCGCCGAGATCGATCTGCGCATCCATTCGCATTATTTCTTCGGGCTGAAGGGCGCACCGGCGCCCAAGCCCGTTGATCGGGGGAGTGAGCTCTGATGGGTGAAGCCGTGCGATTGCGCGCCGTGGGCGAGGTGCCCGCCTACCGGCCCGGTCTGGTGACCGCGCTGGACATCGGCTCGTCGAAGATCGCCTGCCTGATCGGCCGCGCCGACCATGGGGGCTTGAAGGTCCTGGGCGCCGCGCTGCGCGAAAGCCAGGGCATCCGCGCCGGGACCGTGGTGAGCCTCGATCTCGTCGAGGAATCCATCCGCGACTGCGTCGCGGCGGCCGAGAACCACGCCGACGCGCGCATCCAGAACGTCCTTATATCCTTGAGCTGCGGCCAGCCGACCAGTGTCACCGCCCGCGCCGCGATGTCGCTGGACGGGGCGCTGGTGACCGACGCGCATCTGCGCGCCCTGCTCAGCGAGGGCCGCGCGCGCTGCGTGCTGGAGGGCCACGAGATCGTCCAGAGCGCGCCCACTGCCTACGTCGTCGACGAGGCGCGCGGCGTGCGCGACCCGTCGGGCATGTTCTGCCAGCGCATCGGCGTGTCGATGCATGCCGTCGCGGTCAAGCCGTCGCCGCTGCAGAACTTGAAGCTTGCCGTCGAGCGCTGCCACCTGAACGTGGTGGGCGCCTTGTTCGCGCCCTATGCCAGCGGGCTCGCGTGTCTCACCGAGGACGAGAAGCAGCTCGGCGCCATCCTCATCGACATGGGCGCGGGCGTGACCTCCATCGCGGTGTTCCTGGAAGGCCATCTCGTGCATGCCGACGTCGTGCCGATGGGCGGGCTTGCCGTCACGACCGACCTGGCGCGCATGCTCTCGGCGCCCTTGTCCGCGGCCGAGCGCAGCAAGACGCTGTTCGGCGCGGCTTTGGGCGACATGGAGGCCGGCGCCGACGTCGTGGCGATCCATCAGATGGGCGAGGACGGCGACGAGGCGGCGCTGCGCGTGCCGCGCTCGATGCTGACCCGCATCATCCAAGCCCGGCTCGAAGAGACCTTGGGCGAGGTGCAGGCGCGGCTGCGCGCCTCCGGCTACGACGTGGCCGTGGGGCGGCGCGCGGTGCTCACCGGCGGCGCCTGCCAGCTCGCCGGCGTGCGCGAGCTCACGGCCCGGGTCCTGAACAAGCAAGTGCGCATCGGACGGCCCCAGGCGCTCAGCGGTCTGCCCGCGGCGTCGTCGGGTCCGGACTATGCGACGGCGGTCGGTCTTCTGGTGGCGGGTGCCACCATGCCGCCCGAGATCTTGAACCCCGGTCCGGAGGTGTCTGCGGACGACAGCAACGGCAAGGGATGGTTCAGCCGGTTGACCGGCGGCCTGTTCCGGTGATTCAACAATAACAACACGAATCAGTTGGGCTTTGTGGCGTGAAGAAAAGGGCGGCGTGCGTTAAGCCAAGGAGAGAAGAATGGCGATCAATCTGAAAGCGCCCGAGCAGAAAGAATTGCGTCCCCGCATCACGGTGCTCGGCGTCGGCGGCGCCGGCGGCAATGCGGTCAACAACATGATCGCGGCGAAACTCGAAGGCGTCGATTTCGTCGTGGCCAACACCGACGCGCAGGCGATCACCCAGTCGCGCGCCGAACGCCGCATCCAGATGGGCAGCCAGACCACGGAAGGTCTGGGCGCCGGCGCCCAGCCCGATGTCGGACGCGCCGCGGCCGAGGAATCCCTGGACGAGATCCTCGAGCAGATCGGCGGCTCGCACATGGTGTTCATCACCGCCGGCATGGGCGGCGGCACAGGCACGGGCGCAGCCCCCGTCATCGCGCGCGCGGTGCGCGAGCTCGGCGTGCTCACCGTCGGCGTCGTCACCAAGCCCTTCGCCTTCGAAGGCGACAACCGCATGCGCATCGCCGAGCGCGGCATCTTGGAGCTTCAGCAGCACGTCCACACCCTGATCGTCATCCCCAACCAGAACCTGTTCCGCGTCGCCAACGACCGCACCACTTTCGCCCAGGCCTTCGCCATGGCCGACGAGGTGCTGCATTCGGGCGTGCGCGGCGTCACCGACCTGATCGTGATGCCGGGCCTGATCAATCTCGACTTCGCCGACATCAAGGCGGTGATCTCCGAGATGGGCAAGGCGATGATGGGCACCGGCGAGGCCGAGGGCGAGAACCGCGCCGAGAAGGCCGCCGACATGGCGATCTGCAATCCGCTGCTCGACGACGTCTCGATGAAGGGCGCGCGCGGCGTGCTCATCAACATCACCGGCGGCCCGGACCTGATGCTCTTCGAGGTCGAGCAGGCCGCCAACCGCGTCCGCGCCGAGGTCGATCCCGACGCCAAGATCATCTTCGGCTCGACCATCCTCGACAACATGGAAGGCCGCATCCGTGTCTCGGTCGTCGCCACCGGCATCGACGCGCTGGAGATGAAGCTGCCGCGCAACGTCGAGCCGCTGCGCGCGCCCGTCCGTCCCGTGCCGCTGCGGGCCGATCTGATCGTCGACCGGGTGGCGCCGCCCGTGGCCGCGCCCAATCCCGTGCGTCATGTGCAGGAGACGCTCGCCGCCGAGATGAACGCGCAACCGCTCTCGCCGCAGGAGGACTACATCCTGGGCGGCGCCGACGCGCCGGAGATCGCCGACGAGCCGATCCCGGTCTCGATCCGCCCGCAGGCGATGCCGGTCCACGCCGCGCCCAAAGTGGCCGAGCCCGAGCGCCGCGGCTGGGGCTTCCTCGGCCGCGGCCGCAAGCCGAAGGAAGACCTGCGCGTGGAGCCCGCCGCGCCGCCGCAGGTGCCGCGCCCGCTCAGCCCTCCGCCCCGCGCCAGCGCCCAGCCGATGGCGGCGCGTCCCGCGCAGGCCGAGGCGCCCAAGCAAGCGCCGCAGCAGAAAAGCGCCGACGATCTCTTCCCCGACCACAAGCGCGACGACCAGTTCGAGATTCCTGCTTTTTTACGTCGTCAAACGAACTAGGACTTCGACCCTCCCCTTGAGGGAGGGTCGAAAAATCCGAAGGATTTTTCGGGGAGGGGCCCGCTCGTGCGGCGATGACCCCTCCTCGAAATTTGCTCCACTGCGTTGCGCAAATTTCGACCCTCCCTCAAGGGGAGGGTTGAGGGTACAGTGCGCCGCACGGGGGTGCTTCCATGAGGCTCATTGCTTTCGCGTTTGCCGTCGCGCTGGTTTCGACCGCGGCCCAGGCCTACGATGTCGCCGAGAAGGACATCGCCACGCTCGATGCCGATCTCGCCGCCGGGCGGGTGACGTCGGAAGAGCTGGTACGCGCCTATCTGAAACGCATCGACGAGATCGACCGGGGTGGGCCCGCGCTGCACAGCGTGCTCGCGGTGAACCCCGATGCGATCGCGCAAGCCCGCGCGCTCGATGCGGAGCGCAAGGCCAAGGGGCCGCGCGGGCCGCTGCACGGCATCCCGATCCTGGTGAAGGACAATGTCGAGACCGCGGACGCGATGCCCACGACGGCGGGCTCGCTCGCGCTCATGGACAACGTGAGCCATCGCGACGCGCCGGCCATCGCGCGGCTGCGCGCGGCGGGCGCGATCATCCTCGGCAAGGCGAATTTGAGCGAATGGGCGAACATCCGCTCCTCGCATTCGATCAGCGGCTGGTCGGGGATCGGCGGGCTGGTGAAGAACCCCTACGTGCTGGACCGCAGCGCCTGCGGCTCGAGCTCGGGCAGCGGCGCCGCCGTCGCCGCCAGCCTCGCCGCCGCCGCGATCGGCTCGGAGACCGACGGTTCGCTCGTCTGCCCCGGCTCGATCAACGGCGTGGTGTCGCTCAAGCCGACTGTGGGCCTGGTCCCGCGCACGCATGTGATCCCGATCTCGCACAGCCAGGACACGCTGGGACCCATGGCGCGCGACGTCGCCGATGCCGCGCTTCTGCTCAGCGTCATGGCGGGAAGCGATCCGGCGGATGCGGCGACCGCGGATGCCGACATGCACAAGACCGATTACCATGCGCCGCTCGCGACCGCGTCGCTCAAAGGCAAGCGGCTCGGCGTCGTGATGCCCGCGCCGGATTCGGTGCCGTCCGACACCGACGCGGTGTTCGCGTCCACGCTCACCGCGCTGCGCGGCGCGGGTGCTGAGATCGTGGAGATCAAGGACTTCGCGCCCCCGCCGCCCGAGGAGCAGGCCAACGAGCTGACCGTGCTGCAAGTCGAGCTCAAATCCGACATGAACGCCTATCTGGCGACCACCAATGCCAAGATGCGCACGCTCTCCGACATCATCGCCTTCGACCGCGCCAGCCCGCGCGAGACCGCGCTGTTCGGCCAGGATCTCTTCGAGGCCGCGGACGCGACCAAGGGCGTCGCCGATCCCGCCTACATCAAGGCGCGCGACGGACTGAAGTCCTCGTCGCGCGCGGCGCTCGACGGGCTGTTCGCGAAATACAAGCTCGACGCGCTGATCCGCGCCACCGACGAGCCGTCGTTCCGCATCGACACGATCAAGGGCGACAACGACACCTCCACCGCCTCGTTCCTGCCCGCGACCGCGGGCTATCCGCACCTCACCGTGCCGATGGGGTATGTGCGCGGCCTGCCGGTGGGGATGTCGTTCGCGGGTCCCGCATGGTCGGAATCCGCGCTGCTTTCGCTCGGCTATGCCTTCGAGCAGGCGACGCACGTGCGCCATCCGCCGCAATTCATCAAGTCGCTGGAGGACGAGCCCGATACCCGGCGCGCGTTTGCGCCGGAGTGAGAATCCACCCTCCCCTTCAGGGAGGGTCGAAAACGCGAAGCGTTTTCGGGGAGGGGTGAGCAGGACGGTTACCCCTCCCCGAAATTTGCTTCGCTGCGCTCAGCAAATTGTCGACCCTCCCTCAAGGGGAGGGTAGGTTAGACGCATGCCCCGTCGAACCATCGCTTCCGAGATCACCGTCACCGGCACCGCGCTGCATGCGGGCGGCACCGTGCGCATGACGCTGTCCCCGGCGCTGCCCGGAACGGGTGTGACGTTCCGCCGGAGTGATCTGGGCCTCGATATCCCCGCGCGGTTCGACCGGGTCGGCGAGACCAATCTCGGCACGGTGATCGCGCAGGGCGGCGCGAGCGTCGGCGTGGTCGAGCATCTGATGGCGGCCGTCGCAGGCGCGGAGATCGACGATCTGCGCGTCATCCTCGACGGGCCCGAGCCGCCGATCCTCGACGGCGACGCGCTGTCGTTCCTGGTGCTGCTCGAGCGGGCCGGATTTCACGACGAGGCGGCGCGGCGCCAGGGCGTCAAGGTGCTCCAGCGCGTCGAGGTCAGCCACAAGGACGCCACGGCCGCGCTCGTGCCGTCCGACAGGCTCGAATACGACATGGAGATCGACTTCCCGACCAAGGCCATCGGCAGGCAGAGCTTCCATTTCGTCTTCTCGCGCGAGGGCTTCCGCCGCGACATCGCGCCGGCGCGCACCTTCGGCTTCGTCCACGAGTTGGAGACGCTGAAAAAGATGAACCGCGGCAACGGCGCCTCGCTCGACAACACGCTGGCCATCGACGGCAACACGGTCCTCAACGCGTCCTTGATGCGCTTCGGCGACGAGTTCGTGCGCCACAAGATCCTGGACGCGATAGGCGACATGGCGCTGGCGGGCGCGCGCCTGGTCGCCCGCTTCGAGGGCCGCCGCTCGGGCCATGGCCTCAACAACGCCCTGCTGAGGGCCCTGTTCGCCGGAAGAGCGAACTACGAGATCATTAACCTGCCGTAATTCCAGGGGAATTCCGGACGCCCCCGCCTTTACGATGGGCGGCGGACACTCTGGACCGCCGCGCGCTTTGGGTGGCATAAGGCACGGGCCCGATCGGACCCCCAGGACCTTCAAAGGATCCCCATGCTGAGACCAATTCTTCGCCCGGCGCTGTTCATCTTGGTGCTCGGCACGAGCTTGGGGCTCAGTGGCTGCGAGACCGTCGGCAAGTGGTTCGGCTCGACCGACGCACCCGCCGACGCCAAGGACGCCGAATATGTCGAGCGTCCGATCGACCAGATCTATGCCGATGCCTGGAAGAAGATCCGCTCCGACGAATGGGAAGACGCCGCCAAGCAATTCGACGAGGTCGAGCGCCAGCATCCCTATTCGGTCTGGGCCCGGCGCGCGATGCTGATGTCGGCCTTCTGCTACTACCAGGCCAACAAGTACCAGGACGCGATCCAGGCCGCCGACGCCTATATCTCGCTGCATCCCGGCAGCCACGAGGTGGCCTATGCCTTCTATCTGAAGGCCATCTCGCTCTATGAGCAGATCGTCGATGTCGGCCGCGACCAGACCAACACCGAGGCCGCGCTGGTGGCGCTTCAGGACGTGGTCCAGCGCTTCCCCGACACCGAATACGCCCGCGACGCGACCCTGAAGATCGACCTCACCATCGACCACATCGCCGGCAAGGAGATGGCGGTCGGCCGCTACTATCTGCAGCGCGGCGACTATGTCGGCGCGATCAACCGCTTCCGCATCGTGGTCGAGCAGTACCAGCGCACCACCCAGATCGCGGAAGCCCTGGAGCGCCTGACCGAGGCCTATTACGCGCTGGGCATCTACCGCGAGGCCAAGACGGCGGCGGCGGTCCTGGGCGCCAACTATCCCGGCAGCGTCTGGTACAAGGATTCCTACAAGCTGCTCACCGAGCACCACCTGACGCCCCAGGAAGACAAAGGCTCGTGGATCAGTAAAGCTTTCTCGAAGGTCCTCTAGGGTGAGTCGCCGATGCTGGCCGCGCTGACGGTCCGCGACATCGTGCTGATCGAGAGCGCGGCGCTGGAATTCGCGCCGGGCCTGAACGTTCTCACCGGCGAGACCGGCGCGGGCAAGTCGATCCTGCTGGATGCCCTGGGGCTGGCTGCGGGCGGACGCGGCGGCGGCCGCGCCCAGGTGCGCCCCGGTGCCGCCCAAGGCTCGGCGGTCGCCGTGTTCGAGCCCGCGCCCAAACACCCCGTCTTCGCGCTCCTCGCCGAGCAGGACATGCCGGCCGAGACCGAGATCGTCCTGCGCCGCACGCTTGCCGCCGACGGCCGCACGCGCGGCTTCGTCAACGACGCGCCGGTGGGCGTGGGCTTGATGAAGGATCTGGGCGCGATGCTGCTCGAGATCCACGGCCAGGCCGACGACCGCGGCCTGTTCGACGTCGCTACCCATCGCGGCCTGCTCGATGCGTTCGGCGGGCACGGGGCGCTCGCGGACGAGACCGTTGCGCGCTTCGCAGCCCTCGACCGCGCGCGCAAGGCCGAGGCCGATCTCAAGCGCATGGCCGCCGAGGCCGCCGCCGATTCTGATTACGTTCGCGGCGCGGCGGATGAGTTGTCGGCCCTGGCGCCGGTGAAAGGCGAAGAGGCGTCGCTCGCCGCCGAGCGCGCCATGATGATGAACGCCTCGCGCATCGCCGAGGATTTGTCGCAGGCATCCGATGCGCTGTCCGGCGAGCGCGGCGCGGAGGCCTCGCTCGCGGTCGCGCTCAAGCGCCTCACGCGCCTTGACCCGGCGGCGCGTCCGTCGCTTGCCTCTGCCGAGGCCGCGCTGGAGCAGGCCTTCGCCAATACCGAAGAGGCGCGGCGCGAGCTGGACGCGTTCCTGTCGAAGCTGGAGCTCGATCCGGCCGTGCTGGAGCGCAAGGAAGAGCGGCTCTTCGCGCTGCGTGCCGCCGCGCGCAAATACGGCGTCGATCCGGATCGGCTGCCCGATGTGCTCGCTGGGTTCGAAGCCAAGCGCGAGGCGATCGCGACGGGTGGGGCGGGGTTGAAAGCGGCTGCCGAGGCTGTGAAGACCGCGCTCGGCGCCTATCAGGCCGCGGCGCGCGGATTGTCGGACGCGCGCACGGCCGCCGCGCGCAAGCTCGAAGCCGCCGTGGCGAAAGAGTTGACGCCGCTCAAGCTCGGCCACGCCAAGTTCCGCGTCGCGATGACGGCGCTGGACGAGCCCGGCGCGAGCGGGCTGGAGCGCACGGCGTTCGAGATCGCGACCGTCGAGGGTGCCGCGTTCGGATCGCTCACGCGCATCGCCTCGGGCGGCGAGCTGGCGCGCGTGTCGCTGGCGCTGAAAGTGGCGCTTGCCGAGTCCATGCCGCCCGCGGCGCTGGTCTTCGACGAGGTCGATCGCGGCGTCGGCGGCGCGGTCGCCGATGCCGTCGGCGAGCGCCTGCAGCGCCTGGCGCGCACGACGCAGGTCCTGCTCGTCACCCATTCGCCGCAGGTGGCCGCGCGCGCCCAGCGCCATTTCCGCATCACGCGCAAGGGCGACAAGACGCGCGTCGAGCTGCTCGACGACGAGGCGCGCGTCGAGGAAGTCGCGCGCATGCTCTCCGGCGCCGTGGTGACCGAGGAGGCGCGCGCCGCCGCGCGGCGCCTGCTGGATGAAGCGGCGGCCGTGCCCAAGAAGGCCCGCAAACGCGCATGACCAAGGCGCCCGACAAGCTGACGAAAGCGGAGGCGAAGGCCGAGCTCGCCCGTCTCGCCGCCGAGATCGCAGGCCACGACCGGCGCTATCACGGCGAGGACGCGCCGACGATCTCGGACGCCGCCTACGACGCGCTCAAGCGGCGCAACGACGCGATCGAGACGCGCTTTCCCGATCTGATACGTCCCGACAGCCCGTCGCATCGCGTGGGCGCCAAGCCGTCGGAGAAGTTCGCCAAGGTCGTGCATGCGCGGCCGATGCTCTCGCTCGACAACGCCTTCAGCGACGAGGACATCGAGGATTTCGTCGCGCGCGTGCGCCGTTTTTTGGGATCGAAAGAGGACGACGAGATCGTCTTCACCGCGGAGCCCAAGATCGACGGGCTGTCGGCGTCGCTGCGCTACGAGAACGGCGTCTTCGTGCAAGGCGCGACGCGCGGCGACGGGCAGGAGGGCGAGGACATCACCGCCAATCTGCGCACCATCAAGGACGTCCCGCTGCGTCTGCACGGCGAGGTACCCAAGGTTTTCGAGGTACGCGGCGAAGTCTACATGACGCACAGGGATTTCTTCGCGCTCAACAAGCGTCAGGAGAAGGACGGCAAGCCGCTCTTCGTCAATCCGCGCAACACCGCGGCCGGCGCGGTGCGCCAGCTGGACCCTGCGATGACCGCGGCGCGGCCGCTGCATTTCTTCTCCTATACCTGGGGCGAGACGAGCGCGATGCCCGCCAAGACGCAATGGGATATGCTGCAGGCGTTCAAGGATTGGGGCCTCAAGGTCAGTCCGCTGATCCGGCGCTGCAAGACCACGGCGGAAATCCTGAAATTCTACGACGATATCCAATCGAAGCGCGCCGATCTCGGCTACGACATCGACGGCGTGGTCTACAAGGTCGACCGGCTCGACCTTCAGGATCGTCTCGGCTTCATCTCGCGCAGCCCGCGCTGGGCCATCGCGCACAAATTCCCCGCCGAGCAGGCGCAGACCGTTCTGCTCGACATCGACATCCAGGTCGGGCGCACCGGCAAGCTCGCGCCCGTCGCCAAGCTGAGGCCGGTGACGGTCGGCGGCGTGGTCGTGCAGAACGCCACACTCCACAACGAGGACGAGATCGCGCGCAAGGATGTACGCATCGGCGACACGGTCGTCGTCCAGCGCGCGGGCGACGTCATCCCGCAGATCGTGCGCGTGATCGAAGAGAAGCGACCCAAGGGCGCCAAGCCCTATCAGTTCCCGCACAACTGCCCCGTCTGCCACAGCCACGCAGTGCGCGAGGTCGACGAGAAGACGGGCAAGGAGGACGTCGACCGGCGCTGCACCGGCGGCCTCATCTGCGCGGCGCAGGCGGTGGAGCGGCTTAGGCACTTCGTCTCGCGCGACGCGTTCGACATCGACGGCTTCGGCGGCGTCTATATCGAGACCTTGCACGACAAGGGCCTGTTGAAGGAGCCCGCCGACATCTTCCGCCTGGCCAAGAAACCCGAGGCGCTCGACCGCGCGCTCGCCGAACGCCGTGCCGAGCTCAGCGCGGAACGGCGCGCGCGCGAGGGCAAGGAAGACGTAGCCAAGAAATCCAAGAAGGACGACGACAGCAAGCTCGTGGAGAACCTGATCGCCGCCATCGATGCGCGGCGGCGGATCGGCATGGACCGCTTCATCAACGCGCTCGGCATCCGCCATGTCGGCGAAACCAATGCGCGGCTGATTGCGCGCAACTATCCTGATATCGACGCCTTCGTCGCGGCGATGGAGGGCGAGACCGCGGTCGCCGAGCTGAGCGAGATCGGCGGCATCGGCGAGGTCGTGGCCCAGGCGGTGAAGGACTTCTTCGACGAGAAGCACAACCGCAAGCTTGTCGATCATCTTTTGAAAGAGGTCGACGTCGTCCCGCTTGCGGCCCCCAAGATCGCGGGCTCGCCGGTCGCCGGCAAGACAGTCGTCTTCACCGGCACGCTGGAGAAGATGACGCGCCAGGAGGCCAAGGCGCGCGCGGAGTCGTTGGGCGCGAAGGTCTCGGGCTCGGTGTCCAAGAAGACCGACCTCGTCGTCGCGGGCCCCGGCGCCGGCTCCAAGCTCGCCGAGGCCGCGAAGCACGGTGTCGAGGTGATCGACGAGGATTCGTGGCTGAAGATGATTGGCGGGTAGTTTAGCGGCGCCGGCAAGCTCCGCGAAACCTTTTGCTGCCAGTGTTCACCGGTCGAAGGAGGCTGTCATGCGTAAAATCCCGTATCTCGGCGCGCTCATGGTCGCGGGTTTCGCCCTTTCCGGCTGCGCGGTCGTAAGCGTCGGCGGCGCGGTCGTCGGCGGCGCGGTCTCGGTCGCGTCCACGACGGTCCACGTCACCGGCGACGTCGTGAAGGGCGCGGCGGATGTCGCCACCGGTCAGTCGGACGACGACAAGAAGAAAGACGACAAGAAAAAGTCGGACGACGACAACTAGCGCGACGCGAAGCCGGCGAAGAACGTCATCTCCTGGCTCTTCCAGCGGTCGTAATATGCCGCAGGCAGATGATAGGGCGCGCAATGCTCGACCGCATCGATCGCGGCGGCAACGTCTTTCGGCGGCAAGGACGGGCTGCCTGGATGCAGGCTGGGCGTTCCCGCCAGCGAACCGTCCTTGTTCAGACGGAAGTCCACGAGGAACATCTGACGGTGAGCGCCCGGATTCGATTTCCAGCATCTCAGGATCTGCTCGCGCATCATCAGCCCGAGCGACGTTGCCGTGACATAGGGCTCAGCGGCCACGGCCGGCGTCCACAGCAGGATCGCCGCGAGCGCCAGCCGCCTCATGACGCCAACGCCTTCACCAGATAGGGCAGGCTGATGTCCATGCGGTAGTCGACGGAGGAATGGTCGTCGGGGAATTCCTCATACACGTGCGCGACGCCCATGCGCTCCAGCTCGCGGTGCATGCGGCGCGCGCCGTAGACGAGGTTGTACTGGTCGATGTCGCCGCAATCGATGGTGAGGCCCTTGAGCGCCTTCAGGCCCGGCCCGCGCGTCTTCACCAGATCGAGCGGGTCGAAGGCGAGCCAGTTGTTCCAGCGCTCGGCGATCAGCTCACAGGTGTGATGGTCCACGGGCAGGCGCACGCCGAACGGCGCGCCCGGGTCGGGATCGAAGCTCGCGGCCTGCGCCAGGATCATGATCACGTGGACGTCGGAATCCTTCACCTTCGGCGCCGCCCAGAACCTCTCCACCCATTGCCCGATGCTGCCGCCTTGCTTGGCGAGCGCGCGCAGCACCACCGGGAATTCGTGGCGGTACATCAGCTCGAAGCCCATGTCGCCGGAATGCACCGCCGCCGCGCTCCAGAAATCGGGATGCAGCAGCGCGTGCACCATCGCGCCGTAGCCGCCGGAGCTCTTGCCGAAGACGCCGCGTTTTCCAAAGCCGCCGCAGCCGAATTCGCGCTCGACAAGCGGCACGGCTTCCTGCAGCAGGAAATCGTCCCAGTTCCCCATCGCGGACGAGTTCACATACTGGTTGCCGCCGAGCCTGGTGAAGCAATCGGGGAACGCCACGACGCAGGGCGCCATCGCAGCCGTGGCGATCAGCCGGTCGAGACGTTCGGGCAGGTTCTCTGCGAAGTTCTTCCAGTTGGTGTGGACCGGCCCACCCGCCGTGAAGCCGACGAGATCGACGAGCAGCGGCAGGCCTTTGCCGTCATGACCTGCCGGCACATAGACGTCGATCATGCGCTCGGTGGGATCGCCGAGCAGATTGTTCGCGACCGCGCGGCTGTTCAGCGTCAGGCGATGGACGGTGCCGCGGGAGGATGATTGATCTTTGCGCATGTTGCCTCGTTTTTACCTCCTCCTTGTGGGGAGGTCGAAATCTCGTAGCGAAGCGAAGAGATTTCGGGTGGGGGTTGACGTCCCGCACCGCTTCCCCCACCCGAAAAATGCTTCGCATTTTTCGACCTCCCCCTCGTGGGGAGGTCAAGTTAGATCGCCCTTGTCACATCGGACAGCCAATGCCGCGTCTCGTCGTCGACCAGCGGCGACAGCGTCTCGTAGACGCGGCGGTGATAGGCGTTGAGCCAGTCGCGTTCGGCATCGGTGAGCAGCGCGGGCTCGACGAGGTCGATGTCGATGGGCGCCAGCGTGATGGTCTCGAACTCCATGAATTTGCGCTGCTTGTCGCCGCCGGGAAGCGGCACGGTCTCTCTCACCACGACCAGGTTCTCGATGCGGATGCCGTATTCGCCTTCCTTGTAATAGCCCGGCTCGTTGGAGCAGATCATGCCGGGCATCAAGGCTTGCGTGACGTTGCGCTTGGAGATGTTCTGCGGCCCCTCATGCACCGACAGGTAGGAGCCTACGCCGTGACCCGTGCCGTGGTCGTAGTCGAGCCCCGCGTCCCACAGCGATTTGCGCGCGAAGGCATCGAGCGCGATGCCGGGCGTGCCTTCCGGGAAGCGCATCGTGGCGAGCGCGATATGGCCCTTGAGCACGCGGGTGAAACGGTCCTTCATCTCCGGCGTCGGCTTTCCCACAATCATCGTGCGCGTCACGTCGGTGGTGCCGTCGGGATACTGGCCGCCGGAATCGATCAGGTAGATCTCGTTGTTGTTGATCTTGCGGTTGCTCGACGTGGTCACGCGATAGTGCGGCAGCGCCGCATGCGGCGCCGCCCCCGAGATGGAATCGAACGACAGGTCGGTGAGCGATCCTTCCTTTCGGCGATAGCCCTCCAGCGCCTGTGCCGCCTCGATCTCGGTGAGATGCCCGCCCGGCGCCTCGCGCGCCATCCAGGCCAGGAAGCGCGTCAGCGCCGCGCCGTCGCGAATGTGCGCTTTGCGCGCGCCCTCGATCTCGACCGGGTTCTTGCACGCCTTGGGGAGCTGGCAGGGATCGACGCCGCGGCGCACCGTGGCGCCGGCCGCCTCCAGCCGCGCGAACGCGGCCTGCGCGGTCCAGTTCGGATCGGCGATGACGGTCTTGCCCTTGAGCGCGTCGAGCGCGGCGTTGAAGTCGGCCGGCGCGCGCACGCGCACGGCATTGCCGAAATGCTGTGTCAGCTCGGGTGAGGATTTGCTTCCGTCCATGAACAGGTCGGTCGAGCCGTCGGAATTGAGGATCGCATAGGACAGCACGAACGGGGTGTGCGGCGTGTCGCCGCCGCGCATGTTGAGCAGCCAGCAGATGGAATCCGCCAAGCTCACCACCGCCGCGTCGGCGCCGAGCCGCTTGATCTCCTCGGCGATGCGCATGCGCTTGGCTTCCGAGCTCTCGCCGGCCAGCGCCATGGCGTGCGGCAGGGCTTTGGCCGTGGGCGCGGCCGGCCGGCCGCTCCACACCGCGTCGATCGGGTTGCCGTCGGTGGGAACCAGCGTCGCTCCCGCCTTGGCGACGGAGGCGCGCAGCGCATCGGCGCTTGCCGCCGAATGGACCCAGGGATCGAAGCCGATCTTCGCGCCCTTCGGCGCGTTCGCCTCCAGCCATCCGTTCGGGCCCTCGACGACGAGATCGCGCGGCTCGAATTCGCGGCTGTCGGTCTGCTGGCGGACCTGCAGCGTGTAGCGCCCGTCGGCGAACACCGCCGCCTTGTCCTTCAGCACCACGGCCGCGCCCGCCGATCCGGTGAACGCGGTCAGCCATGCCAGCCGCTCGTTGCATTCGGGCAGATACTCGCTCTGGTACTCGTCCGAATGCGGCACGACGAAGCCGTCGAGGCCGCGCTTGGCCAGCTCGGCGCGAAGGGCGGCCAGGCGCGGCGCGCAGGTCGCGGCGTCGGAACGGTCGTCGAAGGTCTGGAAGGGAGCGGTCTTGTCCATGGGAAGGCTCTTTGGATGCGAAACGCGCGCACCCTATCCCCCGCCGCCCCCCTTTCCAAGGACCGGTAGATCAGGCCGTCCGCGGCGGCGGGCTGAGCGCGAACAGCACCACCGCGACGCCGACCAATCCCGCGACGTCGCCCCACAGATGTCCCATATGGCCGGGCATGCGGAACGACTCCCACGCCATGATCGCGGCGTGGACGAGGCTGGAGGCGGCGGTGAACAGGATGAGGCTGCGGTTCGCCGCCGGGTCGCGCGCGGCGAGGATGAGGAAGACGCCGAGCGTCGCATAGACGCCCACGATCATCAGGAAATAGTCGCTCTCATAGGGTGCGCCTTCGTGCCACGCCCAACCCGACGGCCAGACGATGGCGAGCGGATAGACCAGAAGGAAGACGATCCCGAACACCACCAACGCGTATTTCAGAAGCCGATCGCGTGACATCGCAAATTCCCCTTGGAGCGCGTGCGAAGTCTAAGCCCGTGGCTTCTCCAGCACCAGAGCAGACCACGATCCGCTGCGCCGCGCGCCGCGATAGATCAGGCCTTGCGGGCGATAGAAGCTCTCGACCAGTCTCTCCTGCCACACGAGCAGGCCGGAGAGCAGCACCACGCCGCCCGGCGCCAGCGCGCGGGCGATGGCGGGCGCGAGCCGTGTCAAGGGACCTGCCAGGATGTTGGCGACGATGAGGTCGTAGGGCGCCTTCGCCGCGAGCGCGGGATGGGTGAGGCCGTCGGCGGTGAGCGCGTGAACCAGGGGTGCCTCGCCGTTGGCCCGCGCGTTCTCGCGCGTGACCTCGACCGCGACGATGTCGATGTCCGAGGCGAGCACCTTCCTGCGCCAAAGCTTGGCGGCGCCGATCGCGAGCAGCCCCGTGCCGCAGCCCAGATCGAGCACGTTCTCGAACCGCCGCCGCTTGGCGAGGTCGCTCATCGCGGCCAGGCACAGCGCGGTCGTCTCGTGATGCCCGGTGCCGAAAGCGAGCCCCGCCTCGATGCGGATCGGGATCACGCCAGGCGGCACTTGCCCTGCGTCATGCGCGCCATAGACGAAGAAGCGCCCTGCGCGCACAGGCGGCAGCCCCTCTTGTGAGAGCTTGATCCAATCCTGATCTGGCAGCAGCGCGACATGCACCGCGCGGCCCGCGAGCTTCTCGAGCAGCACGCCGTCCGGCATCGCCACATACAGCGCCTCGACGGTCGCGCGATCCTCGAACGGCTCCTCCTCGATGAGCAGCGCCTGCGGCTCCGTGCCGAGCTCGATCGCGGCGGCGATATCGCGCGACTCCGCCTTGCTGGCGTGGATGGAGACTTTCCAGAGGGGTGGGTTCATGTATTCTATAATCCATACTTGTCATGGCCCGCGAATGCGGGCCACCCAGGTGCAGTAGCTACGGCAGGCAAATCAGTTCTGCATCAAGTGACTTGAGCCGCGGAGCAAGGATACCGTGGTCCATGGCGCGACAAGAGCCACTGACCAGGAACATCGGCAGCTTGGATGGGTTGTGATCGGTCGGGCTGTCCGACATCAGCGATTCCAGATATTCAACTGCGCTTTCTTGAGAATAATTATGACTGGATTCGCGCAGATGGTAATACATCGCCGCAGCCGCCATTCTCTCTAAGGACTTGTAAGAATGAAAATAGTGGCCAGCCGCCGATCTTGCGATACTGAAAACATCGTAATGGCCGCGCCGATTAGAAATACCTGACAATTGAAGATCGTTTAAATCCGATTCAACTTCAATCAGAGCGATTGGAAGGTCTACGCTATAAACCACAATATCGATCTTCCGCTGCGTTTTTGTCGGCTCAATTTCGTTGTTTTTCTTATCTCTCCACACCGGCATCTGTGCCTGCAGGAATTTGGCCTCATCTTCTTTCACAATTCTAAATTCCGTCAGATTTCGTAGTGCTGCGGTAATATCCTCGTGAAGTTGTCTACCGATTTTTCCTTTGCGAATCGGCTTCGGGATGCTCTTGATAGCTGCTCGAATTTGCGTACGGACGGATTGCGTGTCCATGAACTGAGCCCTTCGTCACCTGGGTGACCCGCATTCGCGGGCCATGACAATTAGGGTTGCGGAGAGAACTACGCCCTCTGCACGAACTGGTCGATGACCCGCTTCTCTCCCGCCTTGTCGAAATCGACCGTCAGCTTGTTGCCTTCCACGCTCGTCACGCGGCCGTAGCCGAATTTCTGGTGGAAGACGCGGTCGCCGCGCGTGAATTGCGTGGCGGTTGGGTCGCTGGTCTGCACGGTCCAGGCTTGGGCCTCGATGAGCGGCGGGCGTGGGCGCATGCCGCCCTGCGAGGCGCGATGCGCCTGGGCTCTGCGCCAGCCGGGGCTGTCGTAGGTGGAGGCGAATTCCTGCCCCCCGGCGTTGTCGCGGAAGCCGACATTGCCGCCATAGAAGCCTTCATCGACGACGGTGTCGACGTGATCTTGCGGCAGCTCGCCGATGAAGCGCGAGGGCAGCGCGCTCTGCCAGCTTCCATGCACGCGGCGGTTGGCGGCGAAGGAGATGCGGATGCGCTTCCTGGCGCGCGTCAGGCCGACGTAAGCCAGGCGCCGCTCCTCTTCCAAGCCCGCAAGCCCGCTCTCGTCCATCGTGCGCTGGCTGGGGAACAAGCCTTCCTCCCAGCCGGGAAGGAAGACGGTGTCGAACTCGAGGCCCTTCGCGGCGTGCAGCGTCATCAGGTTGATGCGGTCGCCGGTCTCGTCCTGCGCGATCTCCATCACCAGCGAGACGTGCTCGAGGAACGCGGCCAGCGACTCGAAGCTCTCCATCGAGCGGACGAACTCTTTCAGGTTCTCCAGCCGTCCCGGCGCTTCGGCGGATTTATCGGCCTTGAGCATGTCGGTATAGCCGCTTTCGTCCAGCACCATCTCGGCGATCTCGGTGTGCGGCAATTGCCTGGCCGTCTCACTCCAGCGCGCGAAATTGATCGTCAGCTCGGCCAGCGCCTTGCGGGCCTTGGGCGGAAGCTCGTCGGTCGCGGCGATCTCGCCCGCGGCCGCGAGCAGCGGCGATTGCCGCCCGCGCGCGTATTTGTTCAGCGCCTGCACGCTGGCATCGCCGATGCCGCGCTTGGGCTTGTTGACGATGCGTTCGAAGGCGAGGTCGTCGTCGGGCTGGGCTATGAGGCGCAGATAGGCGAGCGCGTCGCGGATCTCCGCGCGCTCGTAGAAGCGCGGGCCGCCGATGACGCGATAGGGAAGGCCGAGAGAGATGAACCGGTCCTCGAACTCGCGCATCTGGAACGAGGCGCGCACCAATATCGCCATCTGCGCGAAGGCATTGCCCTGGCGGTGGAAATCCTCCGCGTCGCTGGCGACGTTGCGCGCTTCTTCTTCGGCATCCCAGACGCCCTGGACGCGGATCTTCTCGCCCGTGTCGCCTTCGGTCCACAGCGTCTTTCCGAGGCGGCCCTTGTTGGCTGCGATCAGCCCCGAGGCGGCTCCTAAGATCGCGGGCGTGGAGCGGTAGTTGCGCTCCAGCCGGATCACCTTCGCGCCAGGGAAGTCGCGTTCGAAGCGCAGGATGTTCTCCACCTCCGCGCCGCGCCAGGCATAGATCGACTGGTCGTCGTCGCCGACCACGCAGACGTTGCCGCCCGTGCCTGCCAGCAGCTTGAGCCAGAGATACTGCACCACGTTGGTGTCCTGATACTCGTCGACCAGCATGTATTTGAAGCGCTCGCGATAGTCGGCGAGGATGTCGGCGTTGCCGCGCAGGACGGTCAGCGTGTCCAGCAGCAGGTCGCCGAAATCGGCGGCGTTGAGCGATTTCAGACGCTCCTGGTACTGACGATAGAACTCCTTGCCCTTGCCGAAGGCGAAGCCGTGCGCCTCGCCCTCCGGCACGTCGGCGGGGGTGAGGCCGCGGTTCTTCCAGCCGTCGATCAGCGCCGCCAGGGTGCGCGCGGGCCAGCGTTTCTCGTCGACGTTCGCGGCCTCCAGAAGCTGCTTCATCAGGCGAAGCTGGTCGTCGGCGTCGAGGTTGGTGAAGTTGGATTTGAGACCCGCGAGCTCCGCATGCCGGCGCAGCATGCGCGCGCCGATGGAGTGGAAGGTGCCCAGCCACTGCATCCCCTCGACCACGCCGCCGATGAGCGCGCCGATGCGCTCCTTCATCTCGCGCGCCGCCTTGTTGGTGAAGGTGACGGAAAGGATCTGCCCCGGCCAGGCGCGACGCGTCGCCAGGATATGCGCGAGCCGCGTGGTCAGCACGCGCGTCTTGCCGGTCCCCGCGCCGGCCAGCACCAAGACCGGCCCGTCCACGGCCTCCACCGCCTCGCGCTGCTCCTTGTTGAGACCGGCGAGATAGGCGGGTTCGCGCTGAACCGCGGGCGCGGGAGTCTCCTCGAACGCCTGGTCCAGCGGATCGCGATAGCGGTCGCCGTAACCGCTCATGGAAGTCTCGATTCAAAGGGCATGCGCCAATGTAGAACTTGTCGCCGCAATTGTCATCGCCTGCGTCAAAGAAGGTGACATTTCTTGTATTTCTTGCCACTCCCACATGGACAAAGACTATTCCGGCCAACTTTCTTCGGAGACGTCATCTCAAAGCGGGGAAATTCATTTAGTTTTCCCTCAACTCGCTCTGGCGATTCCAGTATCTTGAGTTCACGCTGAAGATCGATAGCTTCCTTTTCCATTTCCGACGTCCACTCGCGCGCATCGAGGTACATCGAATCTTCCGAACGCATTTTCTCTGACCCGGATTCAGTGGCAATTCCCACTATGTCCAGTGCAGTAGGCATCTTCATCTTTGTCGTCATGCAACAGGCACGCAGAAATTCAATACGGATATTTCTATACTGATCATAGGGTAGCTGGATGATCGTGTTTCCTGGAAACAGGACGAAAACGTAGTGAGGATCTCCGGGGAGAATTGCCGGCAAAACCCTCACGCATCGAAAATCCGGCGGAGTATTCCTGAGCATGTCGTGAATCATCAGCGCAAGGTGCCGACGCTTAAACCGAGGCTCTCTTGCTAGAAATCTACGAACCCGCTCAGAGTCTCTAAAGCCATTCCCGACGGACGTGAAGTGGGTGCCCGCGAGCGTGTGCTTATTGAACGTCTCAATCAGGGCGTCCCAAGAGTAACTGATCTGATCGGCTTTCAGCTGGGCGATACGCTGAGGATGGCGTTCGAATCGAGTCCATTCGCCTTCGGGTACCAATACGCAACTGGCGTTCTCTTCGGCGGCGAACGGGAAGACGAAGTCGTGCTCACCTTTGGCGTTAAGATTGCGAAGGTAGATCGCCAAGAGGTCTTCTTCACCGGCAGCCATAACCGCGCGCTGTCCGCGGAGCAAATCTTTGCGTTTATCCAAGTAAGCAACAAAGTCAGAAACCGTATCGCGCGCCTGCATCAGCAGTGTGATGGTTTCCTCGTCGAACACATGAACGAACGTCCGATTGGATTCTAGGTCACCTATAGTAAATGGCTGACAGTGCGCGCCGGCCCCCGAACTTGAGCTGTCGATCAGAAGGCTCCCCGAACCGCCGTGAATTTTTCTTATCAGCGGTGAGACACCGTGAGCGACTACAATAAGATGGAAAACGATCTTATCGGGTGGTGGAAGATCGAGGGGGAATTTTTTTGTACACTTTCGGTCAATAAACAACCGATCAGAATGCTCGCGAATCCATCGCTCAGCTCCCCAGGTTTGCTCCGCGGATTTCCAAATTGCCTTGCGAAACCACCGCCTCCAGTCCAACGCTGCGTCGTTCGAAATCGGATACGTGCATGCTTTATCCGAGAAAATAATTACGTGCTTTCCAAACACTACAAGAAGGTCGCAAATTTCCTTTCCGTCGCCTTTCTTTGCTGTCTGCTGATCGCGATAGATGCCCGCATAACTCCATAAGGATAGAAATGTTCGCTCGCACAATGACTGCAAATATCTCTCGGAGGGCGTGACCCCCGCATGGCGTTCGATGCTTGCGAGATTCCTCATCGGTTCACTTAAAAGAGCCCGAGCCATTCAAGTATGTGCGCCCTATCCTCATCCAGCTCCGGCGCCGCTGGCCGCGTTTTGGGGTCCTCATGCGCGCTCAGCTTGACCGGGTTGCCCTGCATGCGGATGGGGCCGAGGTCGGGGTCGAGGGACTCCACGATCATGTTGCGGGCCAGGACCTGCGGGTCGGACATCACCGCGGCGACGTCGTTGATCGGGCCGGACGGCACCTGCGCTTCGTCGAGCAGCGCCAACCATTCGCGCGACGGGCGCGTCTTGAGCACGGCTTCCATCTCGGCGGTCAGAGCGTCGACATGGCGCACGCGCTCGGGGTTGGTCGCAAAGCGCGGATCGGACGCCCATGCCTCGCGGCCGAGCACGCGGGCGATGCGCGCGAAGAGGTCGTCGTTGCCCGCGGCGAGCGCGATGTGGCCGTCCTTGGTCGCGAAGGCGGCGAACGGCGCGATGGAAGGATGGCGGCTGCCGAGCTTGCCCGGCACCTCTCCCGTCGCCACGTAGCGCGAGATCGCGTTCTCCAGCACGCCGACCTGGGAGTCGAGCATCGCCACGTCGACCTTCTGCCCGCGCCCCGTCTTCTCGCGGTCGTAGAGCGCGGTCGCAACCCCGATGGTCGCGAACAGCGCCGCGGTGATGTCGCCCGTGGACGTGCCGACGCGCGTGGGCGGCCCGCCGGCGTGGCCTGTGAGGCTCATCACGCCGCCCATCGCCTGCGCGATCATGTCGTAGGCGGGACGCTTCGCATAAGGCCCGGTATGGCCGAAGCCCGACACCGCGGCGTAGATCAGGCGCGGATGTTTGTCCTTGAGCGCGTCGTAGCCGTAGCCCAGCTTCTCCATCGTGCCGCCGCGGTAGTTCTCGATCAGCACGTCGGCGCGCGAAAGCAGCGCCTCGAACACCTTGCGGTCGGCCTCGCTCTTCAGATCGAGCGCGATCGATTCCTTGCCGCGGTTGACGCTGAGGAAATAGCCCGACTTCACCTTGCCGGATTGCGCCGTGAGATAAGGCCCATAGTGGCGGCTGTCGTCGCCCCTGACCGGCGGCTCGACCTTGATCACCCGCGCGCCGAGATCGCCCAGCATCATCGCGCAATAGGGCCCGGCGAGAACGCGGGTGAGATCGACGACGAGAAGTCCGGTGAAGGGGCCGCTATTCTTCATGTTCTCAGCTTGTCATCCCCGGCGAGCCGCGCAAAGCGCGGCGAGGAAAGGGGATCCAGGGGACCAAGCGTTGCACCCAGTCACCTGGGTTCCCTTCCCCTCGCGATGCTAAAGCATCGCTCGGCCGGGAATGACAGTTATTTTTCTTCGTCGAGCTTGTGCGCTTCGACGTCATGCGCGTCCTTCTCCGCGCGCGCTTTGCCAAGGTCGCGCGCGGGCTTGGGCGCTCCATGCTTGATCCGGTTGGCCTCGGCCTCGCGCGCTTTCCCGTCGCGGGCCTTGGCTTTGCGGGCGCGGCGCAGGTTGACGATCTCAGCCATTTTCTCTTGCCTGCGCGCGCTGGAAGGCCGGGCGCGCGGTCAGCCTCGCGACATAGTCGTCATAATGCTTCCTATCCGGGAACAGCGAGCCCTTGAAGAACGCGATGAAGCTGCCGCAGAGGATGTCAGCGGCGGAGAATTCGTCGCCCAGGATGTAGGGCGTCTTCTCGAGCTGGCGCGAGATCACGGCCTCGATGTCCTCGAACTTGCCGAAGCCGGTCGAGGCGCCGTCCTTGTCCCAGCCCGCGAAGCGCGCGCCCACGGCGGGCTCCAGCGTGGCCGAACAGAAGAACAGCCAGCGCACGTAGTCGGCGCGGTGGCGATCGCCCGGCAGCGGACCTATCGCGTGCTTCGGATGCGAATCGGTGAGGAACAGGCAGATGGCGCCGGATTCGTAGACGATCTCGTCATAGAGCTTGATCGTGGGCACCTTGCGCAGCGGGTTGATCGCCAGATAGTCGTCGGGCGCGGGCGATCCCGTGCCGTCGCCGCGCAGGATCGGCACGATCTCGATCCGGTAAGGCGCCTCCAGCTCCTCGAGCAGCCAGATGATGCGCGAGGAGCGCGAGCGCGGCGCGTGATAGAGCGTGATCATCGGCAGTCCTCCCGGTCAGGCCGCCATCATCTTGGCGAAGGCTGGGCGGGCCGTGATGCGCGCGGTGTAGTCTTTCAGCATGGGCGTCTCAGCCATCATCTTGGCCTGGAGCATGAAATGGATGCCGCCGCCCAGGAGGATGTCGAGCGCGCTGAAATCGTCGCCCAGGAAATAGTTGCGGCCTTTCAGATGCGCGTTCAGCGCCTCCTCCACCTCGTCGGCCGGGGCCCAGCCCATGGCGCCGTAGACGTGCTGGATGCCGAAGCGCCGGCACAGCAGCGCCGGCTCCATCACGCCGGGGCGGTAGGCGAGCCAGGAGAGATATTCGTCGCGGCCCTTCTCGCCCGCTTGCGGGCCCATCCTCACCGTGCGGTACTTGTCGGTGAGATAGAGCGCGATGGCGCTGGATTCGAACAGCGTGTCGCCGCCGTCGGTCAGCGCCGGCACCTTGCCGTGCGGATGCGGATTGGCGGGATCCTTCGCGCCCGTGCCGTCGAAGCGGCGGAAGCCGACGACCCTGGTCTCATAGGGAACCTGTAGTTCCTCCAGGAGCCACACGATGCTGCTCGAGCGCGTCTGCGGCGAATGATAGAGCGTGATCATCAGCCTTCCTCCCGCCCTTGCGCGCGCGCATAGGCCGGCCGCGCCAGGCAGCGCTTGACATATTCTTCGATGACCGGCGATTTCGGCAGCATCGGCGAGGCGCCGAACATCGCGAACGTCGTCGAATAGAGGATGTCGGCGCCCGAGAAGCTGTCGCCCAGCACATAGGGATGCGCGCCCAGCGCGTTGATGACGAACGGCATCGCCTCTTCCACCTTCACCCAGCCGGCGGTGCCGACCGGCACCTCGACGTTCATGAATTTCGACATGAAGGCGGGCTCGAGCACACCGGTATAGTAGGACAGCCAGGAGAGATAGGCGCCGCGTTGCCCGTCGCCGACGGTGGGGCCGATGCCCGCGGTCGGGAACTTGTCCGTCAGATAGAGGACGATCGCGGGCGACTCGAAGACGATCGTGCCGTCGTCACTGTCCTTGATCGCGGGCACCTTGCCGTGCGGATGGGGATTGGTGGGGTCGGCCGCGCCCGCGCCGTCGCGGGTACGGGTGCTGACGAGCTTGATCTCGTAAGGCGCGCCCAGTTCCTCGAGCAGCCAAAGGAAGCGCGAGGAACGGGTCCTCGGGCGGTGATAGAGTGTGATCATCTTCTGGGCCTTTCGATTGCCGCCCCGTTCTACTGCCAATCAGCTGACAGCCTTGTGTCAGTATCCTGTCAGCCGGATTTCGCCGCCGCAAGCGCGGCCAGGCGCAGCGCGCTCGCAAGCGCCCGGTTGCCGCGCGCCTTGTCGACGCGGGAGACGAAGGCGGCCAGGCTCAGGCCCTCGCGCCGCGCCTCGGCGTCGACGATCGCCCAGAATTCCTCTTCCAGTGCGACCGAGGTGCGGTGGCCCGACAGCGAGAAGGAGCGTTTCCTGAGCATCGCGCGATCTATGCACGCAAGGCTCGGAACACCAAGTCCTTCAGGCCGCGCGCGACCGTGGGCGCGCCGCGCCGCGGCGGCATCAACAGGTGCGGACGTTTCAGGCGGCTTGCCGCTCCCGCCACGACGACCGCGTTGCGGTCGAGCCAGCCGTCGCAGTCCAGAAGCCGCACATGCCGCCACGCGCCTTTCATCGTGCGCGCCATGCGGTCGGGGGTGCGGTCGTCGTCGTCGTCCACGATCACGTTCGCCAGGAACAGCGCGCCGCGCGGACGCATCTTCTTCTTGGTGAGAGCGAAGAAGGCGGGGGTAAGGAACTGTTTGGGGATCTCGCCGTCGGCGAAGGCGTCGAGCACGATGGCGTCGTAGCGCCGCCGTGTCCCCCGCAGGAACGCGGCACCGTCGGCGACGTGGCATTCGATCTGCGCCGGCATGTGGAAATAGTTCCGCGCGATCTCGAAAGACACCGGATCGATGTCGAGGACGGTGGCGCGCGCGCCCACGCGGTGCAGCATCGTCGCCAGCGTGCCCCCGCCGCAGCCGATCATCAGCACGTCGCGGCACTTCGCCTGCACCAGGAAGCCGAAGATCGCGTGGATGTAGTCGGCCAGGCTCACGCCGTCGCGGTCCGAGGCGCTGTGGTTGCTGCATTCGCGCCAATAGGAGACCTTACCCGAGGCGTTGTGCTGCTCGATGACCGGCGCGTCGTAGCGCGGGTCGCGATGTTTGGAATCGCGCTTCAAAGTTATTTTGGGTGGATCATGTCTTCGGGGCGCACAATTCTGTCGAACTCTTCCGCAGTGACGAGGCCGGACTTGACCGCCTCCTCCTTCAGCGTCGTGCCGTTCTTGTGCGCGGTCTTGGCGATCTTGGCGGCGGCGTCGTAGCCGATCTTGGGCGCGAGCGCGGTGACCAGCATCAAGGAGCGCTCGAGCCCCGCCTTGATGTTGTCGCGCCGCGCCTCGATGCCCACGACACAGTGATCGGTGAAGCTGATCGACGCGTCGGCCACCAGCCGCACGCTCTGAAGGAAATTGTACGCCATGACCGGGTTGTAGACGTTGAGCTCGAAATGACCCTGGCTGTCGGCGAAGGTCAGCGCGGCGTTGTTGCCGAAGACCTGCACGCAGACCTGGGTCATCGCCTCGCACTGCGTCGGGTTCACCTTGCCCGGCATGATCGAGGAGCCCGGCTCGTTCTCCGGCAGCGCCAGCTCGCCCAGCCCCGAGCGCGGGCCGGAGCCGAGCAGGCGGATGTCGTTGGCGATCTTGAACAGCGAGGCCGCTACCGTGTTGATCGCGCCATGGCTGAACACCATCGCGTCATGCGCGGCCAGCGCCTCGAACTTGTTCGGCGCGGAGGTGAACGGCAGGTCCGTGATCGCGGCGATGCGCTTGGCGACCTCTTCCGCGAAACCTTTCGGCGCGTTCAACCCGGTGCCGACCGCCGTGCCGCCCTGCGCGAGCTGCATCAGCTTGGGCAGCGTCTGCTCCACGCGCTCGATGCCGTTGGCGACCTGCGTGACGTAGCCGGAGAACTCCTGGCCGAGCGTGAGCGGTGTGGCGTCCTGCGTATGCGTGCGGCCGATCTTGATGATGTCCTTGAACTCGTCCTGCTTCTTCGCCAGCGCCGCGTGCAGGTGCTTCAGCGCGGGCAGCAGGTCGCGCACGATCTGCTCGGCGGCGGCGATGTGCATCGCGGTCGGATAGGTGTCGTTCGACGACTGGCTCATATTGACGTGGTCGTTGGGATGCACGGGCTTCTTCGAGCCCATCACCCCGCCCAGCATCTCGATGGCGCGGTTGGAGATCACCTCGTTGGCGTTCATGTTGGACTGGGTGCCCGAGCCCGTCTGCCAGACCTTGAGGGGGAAGTGATCGTCGAGCTTGCCGTCGATCACCTCTTGTGCCGCCGCCACGATCGTCTCGCCGATCGTCTTGTCGAGCAGCCCCATCGCCATGTTGGTCTCGGCCGCCGCGCGCTTGACGATGCCCAAGGCGCGAACGATCGGCAGCGGCTGCCGCTCCCACCCGATCTTGAAATTGCCGAGCGAGCGCTGCGCCTGCGCCCCCCAATATTTCGTCGCATCGACCTCGATGGGTCCGAAAGTGTCGGTCTCGGTGCGGGTCTTGGTCATGTCAGATCAGGTTTCCAGGGATTGATGACGGACGTTCCGGTAAGTTCGAAGTCGCCGGTATTGCGTGTTGCGACAGTCGCGCCGTTCGATTGCGCGATCGCGGCAATCTGGGCATCGGACACGGAATGGGCGCGGCCATGCCGCTGCATCTCCAGAAGGATAAGCGGAAAGGCCTTGGCCCCGGCGCTGTCGAAGGGCAGCACATGGCCGGAGAAGCGAACTGAGAAAATCCGCTCCACGAGCTCCTCTAACTCGCGCTTTTTCCTGCCTTCATGACGTCGTTGAGCGCCATAGCGCATTTCGGCTTCGGTGACCGCTGTAGTGAACAGCTCCGTGTTGGGCACGAACCGTAGCCACCGCATGACCCGTTCATCGGGACTCGGCCGCATGGCTTCCGAGATGACGTTGGTGTCGAGAATGATCATTCGCCGTCGTTCGGCTCGTCGTCGATATCGCTGAACGGCGGCTCGGAATCGCGATGGCGCAGAAGCGGCATGAACTCCACGCCGCCGATCGGGGCGACGTCGGACCGGATGGCGTCATAGAGGTTGTCCGCCGGCGCGAAGCGCGCGAGCGAACTCTCTAGGATCTCGCGCGCCTCGTCAGCCACCGACCGGCCGTGCTTCTCGGCCAGACCACGCAGGCTTTCCTCGGCCGAACGCTTGAGATTGCTGATGACAAGTTCCGCCATGTGCTTCGCCGTAGTTCTTCTATATTCTACAGATAGGCTCGTCCGGAGCCAAGGGCCGCCTATTTCTTCCGGAACGAATCCAGGCTCACGACCTCGCCCGGCGTGGCGGGCTTCTCGGCGGGCTTTTCCTTGGCCGCGGCGTCCTTCTCGCGGTTCTGCTCGGGCGCGGGGGTGGGCGGCAGCTTGGCGGTGGCGCCGAGCTTGGGATCGCCCTCGGTGCCGCGGAACTGAAGGCCGAACTGCACGCCGGGATCGAAGAACGCGGTCAGCGCCTCGAACGGGATCACCAAGGTCGCGGGCAGCTTGCGGAAGGTGAGCGTGACCTCGAAATGATGCTCCTTGACCTTCAGCCCCGAGAACTGGTGCTGCAGGATGATCGTCATCTCGTCGGGATATTGCTCGCGCAGGAAGTCGGGGATCTCGAGCCCCGGGAAATGCGTCTTGAAGGTCAGGAAGAAATGATGCGCGCCGATCAGGCCCTGCTTCTCGGTGCGCCTGAGCGTCTCGCGCACGACGCCGCGCAGCGCCGCGTCGGTCAATGCTTGGTAGCCGATGAAGTCCTTGGCCATGCGCCGCCTGTCCGAAGAGGCGAAGACTAAGCGCGTCCGCCATCGAGTCAATGCCGGAGCGCACGGGAGGGCGCCTTGCTGCGCCGGGACCGCGTCACTAGGATTGCCTCATGGTCGCAAGGATGTTCGCCGGGTTGCTCGCGCTGATGGGGTTTGGCACCCGCGCCTCGGCGGATGCGCCCGTTCAGCGCTTGAACCCGAATGACATCCTTTTCTCGATGTCGACGCTTTCAAACGACGCGGCGCCCCTGGAACCTGTCGCGGGAAAGCCCGGTGCCCAGGATCTGATCTTTCACGAAGACGAGTGGCGACAGATCGAGTTCTTTCCGAAGGAACGGCTGGGCGAGATCAAGCACATGCTTGCCGAGCTCAAGAGTTTCGAAACGGGCCATCGCAAGAAGATCGGATGGGACAAGGTCTATGTGCGCCACATCGCGGATGCGCCGGTGCTGGCCGGCGACGGCGCGCTCAAGTCACTCGAGAGGACGCTCGGTGCCAAGGCGGGGGCCGCGCCCATCGTCTTTACCGGCGCCCGTACGGTCATGGGCCGCGTCGCCGGCGGCTTTTCGCTGCCGCTCGGCGGCCGCGTCTCGCTTTACGGCTTCACGAACGGCACGGGCATAGCGGTGCTCGGAGCGAACCTGAACGCGCCCGCCGACGACCAGGTGCTGATGCGCGCCTTCGCCAAGCTGAGCGCGCGCGATCATCTGATCCTGGTCGATTGGCGCGCCGAGAGGATCCTGGTCTCGATGACAGCGGACGGCCAAGTGACGTTCTTCGCGCCATGAACGCACCGGTGTTGAGCGCGGGCCGGGTCCGCCCCGCGGCGCCGGTCCCGCACGACCGCGCGCTCACGCCCCTGCAGGTCATCCGCGAGATGGGCCGCAACCCGATCGCGGCCTTCGGCATCCATGCCTATCAGGAGCGCTACATCTACAGCCGCAACTGGGTCCAGGATTTCATGCTGGTCGGCGACCCGGACGGCATCAGATACGTCCTGCTCGACAACGCGGCGAACTACCACAAGAGCATCCAGTTCCAGCGCCTGACGCGGCCCGCGCTCGGCAACGGGCTGGTGAACGCGGAAGGCGCGAGCTGGCGCTTCCAGCGCCGCGTCACCGCGCCGATGTTCCAGCCGCGCCACATCGCCGATTTCGCGGCCCTGATGCGCGAGGCGGCGGAGACGATGCTGGAGCGCTGGTCGCACCTCGCCCAAGGCGCCGAGATCGACGCCGCGGACGAGATGATGCAGCTCACTTACGCCATCATCTCGCGCACGTTGTTCTCCAACGACGTGACGATGCAGTACGGCAAGATGTCGGAGGCGCTGGCCGTCTATCTGGAGACGCAGGGCAAGGTCAGCGTGGCCAGGACCCTGGGCCTGCCCAACTGGTTCCCGACGCCCGACAATCTGCGCGCCCGCGGTCCGCTCAAATTCTTCCGCGGCGAGCTGATGGGACTGATCGCGCGCCGCAAGGCCCAGCTCGCCGCCGATCCCGCCAGCGCGCGCCACGACTTCCTCGATCTCCTGCTCACCACGCGCGATCCGGAAGGCGGCGCGCTGTTCGGCGAGGCGGAGGTGTTCGACAACGTGCTGACCTTCATCTTCGCCGGCCACGAGACGACGTCGAACGCGCTGGCCTGGACGCTCTATCTGCTGTCGCTGCATCCCGATAGCGATGCGCGCGCGGCGGCGGAGGCGGCCGCGAGCAGCGATATCGCGAGCCTCGTCTATACGCGCATGGTGCTGGAAGAGGCGATGCGGCTCTATCCGCCCGCGCCGATCATCAGCCGCGACAGCGTGGGCGAGGACACGCTGGGCGGTTTCAAGATCCGGCCCAAGACCTCGATCATGATCTCGCCCTGGGTCCTGCACCGCCATCGCAAGCTTTGGACCGATCCGGACTATTTCGATCCCGAGCGCTTCGCGCCGGGGCGGCGGGAAAAGATCCACCGCTTTGCCTATCTGCCGTTCGGCGCGGGCCCGCGCGTCTGCATCGGCATGGGTTTCGCGCTGCAGGAAGCGACGATCATCCTGTCGTCGATCCTGCGGCGGTACAGGCTCGAGCTCGTGCCCGGTTTCCCCGTCGAGCCGCTGGCGCGCCTCACGCTGCGGCCGCGGCATGGGGTGAAGATGCGGGTGTTCAGGCGCTGAATGTTACCTCCCCACAAGGGGGAGGTGAAATTAGATGAGCGTCGCCAGCGCTTCCGGCGTGTACGGCTTGAGCTGGTCGAAATGGCCCGCTCTCACCTTGTTCGGCCAGTCGGGATTGACGATCAGCGCGCGGCCGACCGCTACGAGGTCGAAATCGCCGCGTGCGAGCATCTCGAGCAGCCGGCCGATGCCTGTCGTCTGCGCGCTCGCGGCGCGGAAGGCGGTGATGAAGTCCGCGTCCAGGCTCACCGAGCCGACCGTGATCGTGGGCTTGCCCGAAAGCTTCTTGGTCCAGCCGGCGAGGTTCATGTCGGAGCCGGTTTCCGGGAACTCCGGCTCCCAGAAGCGCCGCGTCGAGCAGTGGAAGCAATCCACGCCCGCGTCGATCAGCGGCTTGAGGAAGCGTTCGAGTTCTGCGGGTGAGGTGGCGAGGCGCGCGGCGAAATCCTGCTGCTTCCATTGCGAGAAGCGCAGCAGGATGGGGAAGTCCTCGCCCACCGTCTTGCGCACCGCGCGCGTCACCTCGGCGGCGAAATTGGCGCGCTTCTCGATGCTGCCGCCATATCCGTCGCCGCGCTGGTTTGTGCCTTCCCAGAAGAATTCGTCGATGATGTAGCCGTGCGCGCCGTGGATCTCGACCCCGTCGAAGCCGAGCGCCTTGGCATAGAACGCGCTTTTGGCGAAGCCCGCGATGACGTCGGCGATCTCGCTGTCGGTCATCGGCTCGGCGACCTGCTTGCCGGGCTTGGACAGGCCCGACGGTCCCATGCTCTTGGCGTCGGGATAGGGGCCCGAGCCCGCATGGCGCACGATGCCCTGGTGCCAGAGCTGCGGCATGCTGTGGCCGCCGGCCGCCTTCACCTCTTTGAGGACCTGCGCCCAGCCTTTGAGCGATTCCTCGCCGAAGAAGGCGGGCACATTGACGTCGTTGGAGGCCGATCTGTGCTCGGGTGAGGTGCCTTCGGTCAGGATCAGGCCCGTGCCGCCCTCGGCGCGGGCGCGGTAATAGGCCGCGACCGTGTCGTTGGGAATCTGGCCGGGAGATTTCGAGCGCGTCATGGGGGCCATGACGACGCGGTTGGGCAGCGAAAGGCCCTTGAGCCGGAAGGGTTGGAAGAGTACGTCCGTATCGGACATGACGACCTCGAGTTCGAATAGCGATGGGCCGGACGCAAGCACGCCGCGGCCCGCGCTGACAAGTTCCGCACCGCCCGATCCGGCTTTGGCAAGCCTCGCGCTCGCGGCGACGCCCCCGGACGAGCCGCCCTCGGAGCAGGAACTCGCCGATCTCGAAAAGCCGTCTTCGGCGCTGGCGCTGCTCACGGTCTTCCGTCACCGCAACTACCGGCTGTTCTTCTCGGGCCAGCTCGTCTCGCTGATGGGCACCTGGATGCAGTCCGTGGCCCAGGGCTGGCTCGTCTACAGCCTCACCCATTCGCCGTTCCTCCTCGGCCTGACGGTGTTCTGCGCGCAGGTGACGGTGTTCTTCATGGCGCCGTTCGGGGGCGTGATCGCCGATCGCGTCGACCGGCAGCGCATGCTGAAATGGACGCAGAGCCTGTCGATGGCACAGGCGATATTGCTCGCGGTCCTCACGCTCGCCCATCTCGTGCAAGTGTGGGAGATCATCGTTCTCGCCTTCGGGCTGGGCTTCATCAACGCCTTCGACATCCCATCGCGCCAGGCGATGACGCTCGACATGGTGGGGCGCGAGGATCTGCGCCACGCCATCGCGCTCAACTCGATGATGTTCAACCTGGCGCGCGTGATCGGACCCACCGTGGGCGCGTGGCTTCTCGACAGGACCGGCGCGGGCGGATGCTTCGCGCTCAATGCGTTGTCGTTCGGCGCGGTGCTCACGAGCCTGTTCTTCATGCGCGTCCCCAAGCGGCCATTGCGCGTGAACGAGCACGCGTTGCGCGAGGTGCTGGGGGGCTATCGCTATTCGCTCAGTGAGCCGCGCATCCGCTCGGCGCTGATGCTGGTGGGCGTCTCATCGTGCTTCGGCGCCGCTTATCTTTCGCTGTTGCCCGCGTTCGCCGGCGGCCAGCTGCATGGCGGCGCATCGAGCTACGGCACCTTGATGACCTTCGTGGGGCTGGGCGCGCTGATCGGCGCTTATGGGTTGAGCCGCATCCGCGAACGCTGGCTGACGCTCGCGCCGATTGCCGCATCCGTCTGCTTCGGGCTCGGGCTGATCGCCTTCTCGCGCTCGCATGTGTTGTGGCTGAGCGCCGCATTGCTTGTGCCGACCGGCTGCAGCCTGATGCTGCTGGGCGGGACGACCAACACGGTGATCCAACTTGTGGCGGTCGAAAACATGCGCGGGCGCGTGATCTCGCACTACACGCAAGGATTCCTCGGCATGATGCCGTGGGGCTCGCTGATGCTGGGCACGCTCGCCGCACGCGTCGGCGTCGCCAATGCAGTGACGTTCGGCGGCGCGGTGGTGGTGATCTCGGCGGTGGTGGCTTGGTTCAATCGCAGCATGCCCGAAAGAGTTCAGGCCGCGGCGGCGGAGTGATCCCTCCCCCGCTAAAGCGGGGGAGGATGACATTCAAACCGGCAGCGGGTCGTTGCGCTTGACCCAGCGATAGACGATCGACGACGACAGCGACATCACGGTCGGAAGGCCGAGGAGGCGGCGCAGGGTGAGCTCCGACAGCGCGTCGATGTCGGCGACCTGCACCTCGAGCATGAAATCGTGGCTGCCGGAGATCGCCGCACAGGTGACGATCTGCGGCTCCCTGGCGATCGCGTCCAGGAACATCTCGCGGTCGGTTTCGGTGCGCTGGTTGGTGGCGACCATCACGATCGCGGTGATGGGAAGGCCGACCTGCCGCTGGTCGACGATCGCGCGATAGCCGCAGATGACGCCGGCCTCTTCCAGCATGTGCATGCGCCTGAGGCAGGAGGACTCGGCCATGTTCGCGCGCCGCGCCAGTTCGGACGCCGAGATCCGTCCCTCGCGCTGCAGGAGCCGCAGGATGCGGCGGTCGGCGTCGGTCAGTTGCATGGCGGATTGCCCCGGATTCGCCCGCTGATCTTGGCGGATTCCTTCAATTTCGTCGAGAAATCTTGTTGGATTGACGGAAAGCGTGCGTGGACTACTGCTAAAAGTGCATAAGGGAACGAGTCCGGCCGGCCTAAGGGGCGGGCCGCCATTAGGAGGGTATCGTATGAACAAGTCCGCGTTTCTGGTCTCCACCGCCGTCGGCCTGACGTTGGCCGCCTCCGGGCCTTCGCTGTCACTGGGCGTCGGCAAGAAGCTGCCGCACACAGGCCAGCTGAGGCACGCCAACGCGCAGCGCGCGCCGCACGCGCCGGGCAAGCCCACGCGCAATCCCGGTTCCAGGCATCACAGTGGGCTCAAGATGACGTCGACCGTCATCTTCTCGAGCGACACGAGCGAGGCGCTTCTCGGCGGCTTCTATCTCGACAGCCAGACCACGGTCAGCTGCAACAACAATTGCGTGATCGAGTTCCAGGGCCTTTTCGATTTCCTGTCGTACTACTCGTACAATCAGGTTTCGCTCTGTCCGATGGTCGACGGCTACTTCACCAACGGCTCCTGCTACTTCACGCAAACCACAGGGCCAAGCACCCAGCCGGTAGCGATGCTGACGAGCCAGGAAGCGGGCGCGGGCACGCATGTGGCGGCGGTCTATCTCTACACCATCGCGCCGGCCTATATCGGCCCGCGCCAGACGGACTATCACGTCTATAAGTGAGCAACCCTCCCTCAAGGGGAGGGTCGTTCCTCACCCCGCGGGCGTGCCGGAGAGCACTTCCTTCACTTTCGCCGCCAGCTGCTTCAGCCCGAAGGGCTTGGGCAGGAAGTGGAGCTCTTCGGCCTTCTCGTCGTTGCGGCGGAAGGCTTCCTCGGCATAGCCGGACATGAAGATCACCGCGGTCTCGGGGCTGATCCGCTTGAGCGCGCGCACCAGGGTCGGGCCGTCCATGTTGGGCATCACCACGTCGGTGACGAGAAGGTGGATCTTGGCCTTGTGCTCGCGCACGATCTCCAGCGCCTCCTCGCCGCCCGCCGCCTCCAGCACCTCGTAGCCGCGCATGCGCAGCGCGCGCGCGGCGAAGCTGCGCACCGCTTCCTCGTCCTCGACGAGAAGGATCGTGTCCTGTCCGGTGACGTCGCGCGGACCGGCGCGCTCGGGCTCGGGCGCAGGCGCGGGGTTCGCCTCGGCGCGGTAGCGCGGCAGGTAGATCGAGAACGCCGTGCCCTTGCCCACCTCGCTCTCCAGCGTGATGAAGCCGCCGGTCTGCTTGATGATGCCGTAGACGGTGGCGAGCCCGAGCCCCGTCCCCTGTCCGACCGGCTTGGTGGTGAAGAAGGGATCGAAGATCTTGCCCTGATGCTCCTTGGGGATGCCGATGCCGGTGTCGGCGACGTCGATGCGCACATAGTCGCCCGGCGGCATGATCGCGGTGCCGAAGGCGGCCGGCGTGGTGACCGTCTCGTTCTGCGTGCGGATCGTGACCGTGCCGCCCTTGGGCATCGCGTCGCGCGCGTTGACGACGAGGTTGATGATCGCGTTGGAGAGCTGCACCTCGTCGGCATGGACCTGCCACAGCTCGGCGCCGTGATCGAGCTCCAGCTCGACGCCCTCGCGCAGCAGCCGCTTGAGCATCACCGCGAGCTCGCCCACCACGTCGCGGACGCTGAGCACCTTGGGCTGCAGCGTCTGCTTGCGCGAGAAGGCGAGGAGCTGGCCGACCAAGGTCGCGGCGCGCAGTGCGTTCTGGTGGATCTCGTTGATCTCCTTGAACGAGGGATCGGCCGCCTGGTGGCGCATCAGCAGGAACTCGCTGTTGCCGATGATGACGGTCAGCAGGTTGTTGAAGTCGTGCGCAACGCCGCCCGCGAGCTGGCCGACCGCCTGCATCTTCTGCGACTGCGCGAACTTCGTCTCCAGCGCCTTCTGCTCCGAGACGTCGAGCAGATAGAGGATGAGGCGGCCGTCCTTCGCCGGATGCACGAACAGCTCGGCGGTGCGCTCGGCGTTGCCCGCGGCGCGCACCTCGCTCGATCCGCCCTTGGCAAAGAGCTCGCCGATGCGGTCCGCAGCGTCGACGAGATCGGCGAGGCTGCGGCCCGTCAGCGACTGCGCGCCGAAGAACGCGGCGAAGGCGCGGTTGGCGTCGGTCAGCCGTCCGTTCGCGTCGGCGACCGCCATGCCCATCGGCGCGTCGCGGAAGAGGTCGCTCGTGCCGACCGGCTCCGCTTGTCTGGCCTCGGCAGGCGCCTGCGGGGCCGCGGCATGCTGGGGCGCGAGGCGGGGCGTGAACCACCACGCGGTCTGCTTGTCGCTCAGGGGACGAACCGCCGCGACGATCTCGAGCCCCGGTGCGACCTGGAAGGATTCCTCGCGCGCCGCCCCTTCCGCGGCCGCCCTGGTCAGGCGGTAGAGCACCGCCGAGGAGGGCTCCCCGGCCAACGCCAATTCCGGCGGTGGGGCCGCTTCGCCGTCGCCGGCGCCCGCCATGCGGCGATAGACGGGATTGCAGTCGAGCACCGCGCCGTCGGTGCCAGTGATCGCCCAGGCGACATTGGCGCGCGCGGCGGCTTCGGCGACGCGACGCGCATCGGCGGTCGAGAGCGACTCCTTGGGCCAGATCGCATAGAGGAAGATCGACACCACCGCGCCGATGCCTGCCAGCAGCATGACGCCCGCCCAGCCGCTGCCGGGCACCGTCAGGGCCAGCACCGCGGCCGCGATGGCGAGGAAAATGAAGCCGAGCGCCGCCCAGCGCCACATCCCGGCCGGAAGCCCGACACCGCCTAAGCTCAATCCCCGCGCTGCCATCATGGGGCGAGAATATCCCACGATTCGCTGGGGGTCTGTACGCAATTGAAAAACCGATGTCATGGCCCGCGAATGCGGGCCACCCAGGTGGGGTCTGCATAATATGGAAGATTCGCACGCGGAGACGCGGAGGACGCGGAGTTGATCTCACTTCCGCGTCCTCCGCGTCTCCGCGTGATCCTTCTGAAAAAGCGCGACAGATGTGACCTGGGTGGCCCGCATTCGCGGGCCATGACAGGGAGTTTTCGCTAATTTGCCCGCATTTTCCCGCTGAGGCGCAGGACATAGCCGATGACCTGGGCGACGGCCTTGTAGTGCTCGGCCGGGATCGCCTGGTCGACCTCGACGGTGGCGTGCAGCGCGCGGGCCAGAGGCGGGTTTTCGACAATGGGGACGTCGTGCGCGGCGGCGACCTCGCGGATGCGCAGGGCCAGCGCGTCGACGCCCTTGGCCACGCAGATAGGCGCGGCCATCTTGCCCGATTCGTATTTGAGGGCGATCGCGTAATGGGTCGGGTTGGTGATGATCACGGTCGCCTCCGGGACGGCCGCGATCATGCGCCGGCGCGAGCGCTCCATGCGGAGCTGGCGGATCTTGGCCTTGACGGCCGGGTCGCCCTCGGTCTGGCGGAACTCCTCCTTGATCTCCTGCTTGGACATGCGGTTGCGCTGGATGAAGCGGTAGCGCTGCATGAAATAGTCGCCGGCCGCGATCACGGCGAGCGCCGCGAGTGCGGCGATCAGCACCTTGAACAGGAGATGGCTCATGTCGCCCGCCACGCCGGCGGGCGAGGTATCGAGCACGTTGCCGATCGCGCCGCGCTCGGGCCAGACCTGGGTCCAGATCGCGGCGCCGACGATGGCGATCTTGACGACGCCCTTGGCGAGATTGGAAAGCCCCTCGACGCCGAACATGCGCTTGAAGCCCGCGCCCAGGGACAGCTTGGAGAGATCGGGCTTGATGCGCTCGAAGGTGAAGACAGGGCGGTGCTGGATCAAATTGCCGCCGAGGCCGAAGAATATCAGCAGCGCGAAGACGGGCCCCAGGATCGCGGCGAGCTTCCACAGCAGCGCGCCCATCAGCGCCTGCAGGTCGCCGCCGCCGACCGCGAACTGGTCCGGCTGCTCCAGGAACGCGCGCATCGTGGTGGCCAAGCTGACCGCGACCGAGCGTCCGAAGATTGCGATAGCGAGCGTGCCGCCTGCCAGCACGATGAAGGTGGAAAGCTCGGTGCTCTTGACGACGTCGCCGTGCTCATGTGCCTCGGTGAGCCGTTTTTGTGTCGGCTCTTCCGTCTGTGAGGATTTGTCCTTCTCGTCGGCCATCTAGAGGAAGTTCCCCATCTGGCCGGCATAGAAGTTCAGGAACAGCGTCATCATCCCGCCGAGGATGAGCGTCATCAGAAGGAAGCCGACCAGGATGTTGACCGGCATGGCGACGAAATAGATCTGCAATTGCGGCATCAGCCGCGCCAGCACGCCGACGCCGACCGACAGCGCAAAGCCGAAGACGATGAAGGGGGCTGCGAGCTGGAAGCCGAGCGCGAAGGAGCCGCTGACAAGCCGCGTCACGAGCTCGGCCATGTCGCCGGTCGGCAGCGTGGCGCCCGGCCCGATCAGGTGATAGGAGCCGGCAACCGCGGCGATCGCGAGATGGTGCAGGTTGGTCGCGAAGATCATCACCACGCCGATGAGCGAGAGGAAGTTGCTCACCACCGCGCTCTGCTCGCCCGAAGTCGTGGGATCGACGGTCTGCGCATAGGCCAGGCCCGTCTGCGTCGCGATCAAGGTGCCCGCGACCTGCAGCGCGCTCATGATGATGCGCGCCATCGCGCCGATGAGAAGACCGGCGGTGATCTCCTCGGCGATGAGAAGGCCGAGCGCCAGCATGCCGGCGGGCTCGGTCTGCGGGTATTGGCCGGCGACCGTCGGCGCCAGGCACAGCGAGATCGCCAGCGCCAGCACAAGCCTGACCATCGGCGGCACGCCCGCCTCGCCGATCGCAGGCAGCATCATCACCATTGCTCCCGTGCGTGCGAAGACGAGCAGATAGACGAGGACGGTGCCGGCGAGCGCGGGGACGTGGATGTGCATCGCGTCTCAATACGCCGCGATGCGATGCGCGATATCGGTCATCAGGCCGCTCATCGCGGCGCCCGCGAAGGGCAGCGCGAGGAGGAGCACAATGAAGATCGCGATGATCTTCGGCACGAAGACGAGCGTCATCTCCTGGATCTGGGTCAGCGCCTGGAGCAGGCCGATGCCGAGGCCGACGACGAGAGCGGTCAGCATCGCAGGCGTGACGACCTCGAGCAGGACGTAGATGGAGGAGCGGGCGAAATCGATGGTGTCTGCGGGGGTCATGGTTCCTCAGATCGGCATGTTCATGATGGACTGATAGGCTTGGACGACCTTGTCGCGGACGGCGACGACGGTGTCCAAGGTGAGCTCGGCGGAGTTCACCGCATTGACGACGTCGACGATGTTGGCGTTGCCCGCGACCTGCTGCGTCGCCATCTGCTCGCCGGTCTTCATCGTGGACACGCTGTCCTTGATCGCGTCGCTCAGGAAATCGCCGAAGCCCTGTTGCCCGGTGGCGGGGATGGCGGATTGCGCGGTGCTCGCGGTGCCGATCTTGGCGATCGACTGATAGGCGGCGGCTGCGGCGGCGGGGAGGGCGGCCATGGTCTAATCCTCTAGCGGTTCAGCAGGCCGATGGTGCGCGACATCATCGATTTGGTCGCGTCCATCACGGTCAGGTCGGCCTCGTAGGAGCGCTGCGCCTCGCGCATGTCCATGATCTCGACCAGCGAGTTGACGTTGGGCAGCTTGACGTAGCCGGTCTTGTCGGCGGCGGGATTGCTCGGGTCGTATTGGCGGCGGAACTCGCTCATGTCGGCCTGCGGCGTGCCGGGAGCGACGAGCGTGGCGCCGAGCTCGCGGTCGAACTGGCTGTTCACGGTGGCGATCTTGCGGCGATAGGGATCGCCGCCCGGCGCGCTCGCGGTCGAATTGGCGTTGGCGATGTTCTCCGAGATGACGCGCATGCGGTCGGTCTGCGCGCGCATGCCCGAGGCCGCGATGAGCATGGAAGCCGTGAAGTCCATCGATCTTCTCCTAGCTGGTCGACTTGCCGAGCGCGGTGCGCATGAGCTGCATCGCCTTGGCGTAGAGATTGGCGGCGGCCTGGTACTGGCCCTGGGTGTCGGAGACTTTGATCATCTCCTCTTCGAGCGAGACCGAGTTGCCGTTGGGACCGGCCGAGGCGTCCGGCGTCTCGGCGCTGTCGAAGCCGCCGCTTTGCGGCGTCACCGCGATGTGGCGCGGATCGGTGACCATGAGGCCGGAGCCTGAGCCCGCCTCGTTCGCCTTCTTGAGCAGGCTCTCGAAATCCATGGGCTTGAGATCGCGCGCGGCATAGCCGGGCGTGTCGGCATTGGCCACGTTCTGCGAAAGCACGTCCTGGCGCGCCTCGAGCCAGCTCATCTTGCTCTTCAGCATCGACATCAGCGGCACGTCGGGCAGGTTCATCGCTGTTCTCCGTACACGGAAAATTAGCCTTAAGAACGCCCATGCTGCGCGTGAACGATTAAGCCGCGCTTAACGACGTGGAAGTTTCTGCCGGGCCGTTTTTTCCTCTTTTTAACTCGCGATTAAGGTTGACGGGTTTTGATGCGGCCATGGACATGGTCGACATCGGACGATATTTCGCGGCGCTTTTGATGGTGCTCGCGCTTGTGGGTTTCGCAGGCCTCGCGGTGCGCCGCTTCGGCATGCCGGGTCTCGTCAAGCCGCAGGGCATGCGCAGGCTCACCGTCGTCGAGACGTTGATGATCGGTCCGCGCCAGCGTCTCTATCTTCTTCGCCGCGACGGCGTCGAGCATCTGGTGCTCGCGGGCCCCGACGGCATGAGCGTCGTCGAGGCTGGCATCCAGCCGCCGCCGGAACCCGCGCTCGCGCAGGTGCCGGCATGAGATCGCGTCTTCTGATCGCGGGACTCGTCCTCATCGCGCTGGTCGTGCCCGAAGCCGCGTCGGCGGCGGCCGCCGCCGCGCCGGGGCCTGCGAGCGGGCTTTCCATCGACTTCAACGGCTCGGGCCTTTTCACCGACCGCTTGATGCAGATCGTGGCGCTGATCACGGTGCTTTCCGTCGCGCCGTCGATCCTGATCATGATGACGAGCTTCGTGCGCATCGTCGTGGTTTTGTCGCTGCTGCGCACCGCGATGGGATTGCAGCAGAGCCCGCCCAACAGCGTGATCGTCAGCCTGGCGCTGTTCCTCACCCTATTCGTGATGACGCCGGCGCTGAAGGACGCCTACAACCAGGGCATCGTACCGCTTACCACCAACCAGATCACGACCGAGCAGGCCTTCGACCGCACCACCGCGCCGCTCAAGAAGTTCATGGCCGCGCATGTGCGCGAGGCCGATCTGAAGCTGTTCATGGACATGAGCCACGCCAAGCCCGCCGCCTCGCCCGACCAGGTCGCGCTCACCACGCTCGCGCCCGCCTTCATGCTGTCGGAGCTCAAGCGCGCCTTCGAGATCGGGTTCCTGATCTTCGTGCCCTTCCTCATCATCGACATGGCGGTGGCCTCGATCCTGATGTCGATGGGCATGATGATGCTGCCGCCCGTGGTGATATCGCTGCCGTTCAAATTGATCTTCTTCGTCCTCGTCGACGGCTGGCGCCTGGTCGCGGGATCGCTGGTGGAGAGTTACCTGCACTCGCCGCCGCCGACCTGACGCGGCGATCAGAAGCCTCGCGACGGATCGTCGTGACGCGTGCTCTGGCGATACAGGACCCACAGGGCTCCGACCGGCACGGAGAGGGCGACGAGCCACGGCTGGTATTGGCTCGCCCGCAAGACGCTGACGCCGAGCAGTTGCAGGCTGAGCAGCGACAGCGAATAATATCCGGTCGTCCAATTGAACGTGAACTTGAAGAAGCCGAGCAGGATGAAGATGGTCCATGCCCAGCGCCAGCGCATCGTCTTGCTGCGCCACAGCTTGATCAGGGCATAGATCATCAGAAGCGGGATCGCGACCGCCAGAAGCAGCACGACGTAGTGAAGCGGCCCCTTGCCGGCGAACGAAAAGCCATTGCTGGCGACCAGGGCGTGCGGCAGCGGCTGGAAATAGGCGTTCTCGATGACGATCCTTCCGTTTTCCCGCGCGGTCTGGATCCGCACGCCGAGATCGCCGGGGCCGTCGAATTCATAGATCAGGTTGATCAAGACGCTCGTTTGCGATCCGCTTCCGGTGGATGTCTGAAACGTCTCGTTCCACGTCACGCTGATGTTCTTCAGCTTGCCCGGCGGATACAACGCGATCATTTTCGGGATCACCGCCTTGAGCGCGTCGTGATCCCCGCTCGAGGCGAACTCCTTCTCGATCTCGGCGGTGTTGTGCTGAGGGAAAAGGGAGACGAAATGCTTCGCGAATTCGATGTCCTCATGTGGCTCGACCGCGGAACAGGCGAGCAGGGGCATCAGCAGCGCAAGGATCGCGAGGATACGAAAATGCAAGCAAGCCCCCCTGATGGTTCTTCTCTATTCCGCGGCCTTCGCGGCCGCCGGCATGCGCGAGCGGTGATAGGGGCGGTCGCCCAGGATCGTCGCGCGGTGCATCACGCGGCGGTGGGGCAGGTAGTCGTTCACCGCGTAGTGCTGGGTGATGCGGTTGTCCCAGAAGGCGATCGAGTTCGGCTTCCAGCGCCAGCGCACCTGGAACTCCGGCTTCTGGATATGCGCGAAGAGCATGGCGAGCAGCGCGTCGCTCTCGTTGCGGCGCAGGCCCTTGATGCGCGCGGTGAAGCCGTAATTGACGAACAGCCCGTCGGCGCCGGTCTCGGGATGGGTGCGGATGACGGGATGGACGACGGGCGGATGCTCTTCCACCGCCCTGGAATACTTCTGCTCGCCGGCGGCTTGCGCGACGGTGAGCTTGGCGGGGAAGCCGCGCGCGAAATCGTGCACCGCGTCCAGGCCTGCGAGGAAACCGCGCATCGGCGGCGACAGCGCCTCATAAGCCGCCTGCATGTTCGCCCAGCAGGTGTCACCGCCATCCTCTGGCAGGAGCTTGGCATAGAGGATGGCGCCCAAGGGCGGCGTCTCGATGAAGGTGACGTCGGTGTGCCAGGCGTCGTTGTCGGTCGGATTGTTCGCATGGTTGTCGAGCACGAACATCTCCGGCGCCTCCGGCACGCCGGGATAGAGCGGATGGGTGTGCAGCCCGCCGAAGCGCGCCGCGAAGTCGCGATGCTGCACGGCGGAAATATGCTGGTCTTCGAAGAAGACGACCTTGTGCTTGAGGAGCGCCGTGCGGATCTTGGCGATGTCCTCGTCGTCCAGCGTCTTGGACAGGTCGACGCCCTCGACGACCGCGCCGATGGTGGGCGTCAGGGTCCGCACCGTGATCTTGGCCATGAGTCGCTCCCTTGACTGGCATTCAAGCCGATTGCCGCGTCGCGGGCTAGCGCAAGAGGTCGAATCGGCATGCTGCACTGCACCCGAAAGACGGGGCATAGTGCGCCTTTCTTGCCTTTCAAGCTTTGCGCAGGGGGGTATGCGCGGCGCGCTCGGTTCTCAGTCCATTGAAAAGTAACGACATTTTTACCGGCCCAGCCCCTGACCCGAAAAATTTTCGCATCACAGCCCTTGGCAGACTGCCTTCCTGATCATATTGTTCTGAACAAGAAACGTTGAAGGATTTATTCACATGACCAACCTCCGCTCCCTCATGATCGCCTCCGCCGCCCTCGCGTTGAGCGCGGTTTCCGCCCAGGCCGACGGCACCGCCGGCGCCTATAAGCTCGCCATCGGCGCCAAGACCACCTGCGCCGTGAACCTCGCGGCCGACGGCTCGGCCGCTTACACCGGCGACTGCGCGCAGGGCTCCGACGTCGCCCGCTGGCAGGCCAAGTTCAACGGCGTCGAGCTGAAGACGGCCCGCGGCGAGACCGTTGCCATCCTCAAGGGCAAGGACGGCACCTACACCGGCACGCGCTTCTCGGACGGCAGCGCGTTGACGCTCAGCGCCGACGGCGCTGCGGTGGCCAGCACGCACTGATCCTCAATTTTCGGTAATACGGGAAAGGGCCGCGCTTTCGGGCGCGGCCCTTTTCGTTTCGCGTGGTAGATTTACGCGAGCGATGAGCGACCAAGCGCACGATCACACCTGGACGCATGACCACGTCTATCTGGGCGCGGGTCACGGACATGCCGAACGGCGCACGCGCATCGCCGCTGCCCTTACCGCCGTCTTCATGGCGGTCGAGATCACGGCGGGATTCCTGTTCGGCTCCATGGCGCTGCTCGCGGACGGCGTGCACATGGCGACCCATGTGGGCGCCTTGGGGCTCGCGGCCGGCGCCTATTTCCTGGCGCGGCGGCATGCGCAGAACACGCGCTTCACCTTCGGCTCGGGCAAGTTCGGCGATCTCGCCGCTTTCGCGAGTGCCGTCGCGCTCACGATCCTGGCCGTCGGCGTCGTAGCAGAGTCGATCGAGCGCCTCTTCGATCCGGTGACGGTGCGCTACGGCGAGGCGTTGCCCATCGCGGCGATCGGCCTCGCGGTCAACATCATCAGCGCGCTGATCCTGCAGACGCCGCACAGTCACGGCCATGATCATGGGCATGGCCATGACGGACACGCCGGACACGACCATCATCATCAAGACCATAATCTGCGCGCGGCCTACGTGCATGTGCTGGCCGACGCGGCGACGTCGCTGCTGGCGATCCTGGCGCTCGGCGCGGGCTGGCTTTGGGGTGTGTGGTATCTCGATCCGATCGTCGGCATCGTCGGCGCCTTCGTGATCGCGTCCTGGGCCTACGGCCTGATCCGCGCCAGCGGGCTGGTGCTGCTCGACGCCGAGGACGACCCCGAGCTTGCGCGCGAGATCCGCACCATGATCGAGACCGGCATGAACGCGCGCGTCGCCGACCTGCATCTGTGGCGGCTCGGCCCCGGCCATCGCGGATTGATCGTCTCGCTGGTCTGTCCCGACCAGATGACGGTCGAGCGCATCCGCGCCGCCCTGCGCGCGCGCTATTCCGATCTCAGCCACGTGACGGTCGAGATCGCCGTCTGCGCCGATTGCGGGACGCCTTAAGCGCGTTTGCGCAAAAGCTCCTCGCCGGCGGCGATATAGCCGAGCCCGAACAGCACGAAGGCCACCATCGCGACCGGCTTGAAGGCGAGCGCGGCAATTCCGCCGGTCAAGCAAAGCAGCCAGAGGATCGGCGCAAGCAACGGCTTGTCGCGGCGCCACAAGGCGGCCGCGCTCATCACTGCAAGGCCCGCCGCAAGCAGCGTGGCGCCCGTTTGATAAGTGTCGGCGCCAAGCAGACCGGCGCTGCGGATCAGCAGGATCGCGCTCGCCGCCGTCACGAAGCCGATCAGGCCGATGCCCCCAAGCCTGTCCGCGCGCGGCACGTACCAGCCCATGAGACCGAGCATGAGAAGGACGTCGATCAGGAAATAGAACCAGGCGAGCGTCTGCGGCGCGAAGGCGCCGGTCGTGAATATCGCGATGATGCGCAGTGCGCCTCCCGTCAGCGCCGCGACGCCGGCCGCGAGCATGAATGGCCGCATCACTGCTCCTTCGCGATGAAGTCGCGCGCTTGGGCCGCCGTGCGCAGGCCGTGATGGCGCTTCTGCGGCGTGTGCAGCCAGCGGTTCATCGCCGCGCACATCTCGGCCCTCCAGGGCGCGTCGGGCGCGGCTTCGATCTCGTTCTCCAGCGCGAACAGCATCTTCAGGCGATGGCAGGCGATGATCGGCTCGACGATGCCGTGGTCGTAGAGCGTGGCCATTTCGGAGGCGATGAAAGCCTTGGCATCGTCGACCCGCCAGCCTGCGATGTCTTGCGCGGCGTCGACATAACCGCGGTTGCGCCCGACGAACAGCGCCATCTGCAGCAGCGCGCGCGGCCAAAGCTGCGGTCGCTCCTCGCAGATGCGGCGCGCGGCGTTGGCGAAGGTGAGCGCATGGGTGAAATCGAGCCAGCTCACATTGTCGGCGATGGCGTTGTCCGTTGCGCGGTCGAAAGCGAGATCGAAGCGGACGAGGTTCCAGGCCGCCGCACCCAAGAGCGCGTCATAGACCTCGCGCGGCGGACGGTGGCTTGAGGCGAGCGTTCGCTTGAGCGCGCTGTCGATGGTCAGGCCGATGAAGTCCTTCGCGGATGCGGGTTCACGGCCCGTCCCGTCCCAGGCCGCGAGCGCTTTCGCGTGGAAGCGGAATTCCGGCAGCCGCTCCTCGCGCGTCGCCTGCACCTGCTGGCGCACCAGCGCCAGCAGCACTGGCTCTTTCGCGTCGTCGCCCAGGCGCTCGATGAGCTGCCCCGCTTTAAGCGTATAGATCGCGCTGTGCCCGAAATCGGCATAGTGCGCCAGCGCCGCCTCGCCGATCACCGGGCGCAACGCGGCGTAGGAAATGTTCTCGGCGATGGCGCCGCGCATATGCGCGATCGCGGCCTTCTCGTCCTCGGCCTCCATTGCGGCGAGGAAGGCATCCGCGTCCCAATGCGCGATGTCCTGCGCATAGGGGAATTCGCCCGCGCCCTGCGTGTCCCAGGCCAGATGCGCGAGCGGTTCGAGCATCGCGGCCAGGCGCTTGTCCGCGTCCGGCGCGCGCTGCGCAAGCGCGAGCCAGTCCGCCGCCGCGGCATGGGCATGGGTCATGCCGGTCTCGAGCCGGCTGCCGCGCACATTGAGCGCGTGGCCGAGCGCGATCCGCGCGTCGAAGCCTGCGCGCTCGAGCCGCGCCACCTCGCGCGCCATGCGCGGCATGTCGTTGTCCTCGAGCGCCTTGTCGAGGCCTTCGAGCGCGCGGCGTTTCTGGGCGTCGGCGGGCGGGTCGGCAAGATCGAGGAAAATCTCCCCATCGCGCAGCGCGACGGGATAGGTGCGCACGGGATCGCGGCCGATCAGCGCCGCGCCGCTGCGAAGATCGAATTTCCAGTTGTGCCAGTTGCAGGTCAGCACGCAGTCCGGCCCGAGCGTGCCTTCGCTCAACGGATAGCCCTCATGCGGACAGCGGTTGGCGATAGCGAAGATGCGCTCGCCCGCCGCGATCAGGAGGATCTGCTTGCCGCCGCTGCGCACGACCTTGCGTCCGCGTGCCTTCAACTCGTCTGCTTTGGCTCCGGTCGCGACCAGCATGGCGCACTCTCTTTTAGAAAGTATCGGCTTTATAAATTAGACCGGCCGCTTGATTTTCGCAAGGTCGGGCTTTAGAAAATCCGGGATGCCGCGAAACGCCTCGGGCCGCCAGGCCGTTCTCGATCTCGTGCAGCGCGACGGTCCGGTCTCGGCCGACGCGCTGGCGGGCAAGCTCGGCCTCACCACCATGGCGGTGCGCCAGCATCTGTCCGCGCTGGAAGGCGAGAAGCTCGTGGAATTCGAAGAAGAGGCGCGCCCGCGCGGCCGCCCGGTGAAGCTGTGGCGCACGATGCCTAAGGCCGCGGGCCGCTTCGCCGATTCCCATTCCGCGCTCGCCGTCGATCTCATCGCCCAGATGAAGAAGGCGTTCGGCGAGACCGGCATGGACCGCATCCTCAAGCTGCGCACCGCCGAGCAGGAACGGATCTACCGCGCCTCGACCGGGGGCGCGCGCACGCTGAAGGCCAGGCTCGACAAGCTCGCGAAGGTCCGCTCCGCCGAGGGCTACATGGCCGAGGTCCGGCGCGACGGCGAGGGTTTCCTCTTCATCGAGAACCATTGCCCGATCTGCGCCGCCGCGCGCCTGTGCAGCGGGCTTTGCCGCGAGGAGCTTTCGCTCTTCAAGCGCGTGCTCGGACCCGAAGTCGACGTCGAGCGCACCAGCCACATCCTCGCGGGCGCGGGCCGTTGCGCCTATCGTGTGCGCGGGCCCTGAAAACGCAAAGGCCGCCTTCGCGGGCGGCCCTTGGCGGCATTCGAATGTCCTTGCGATCCTACTTCGGCAACAGGCCTTCGCGCTGGGCGCGCTTGCGCTGCAGCTTGCGATAGCGCCGGATCGCCTCGGCGCGTTCGCGCGCGCGCTTCTCGCTCGGCTTTTCGTAGTGGCCCCTGAGCTTCATCTCGCGGAAGATGCCTTCGCGCTGCATCTTCTTCTTCAGCGCCTTCAGCGCCTGATCGATGTTGTTGTCGCGAACGATGATCTGCAAAGGCTGGCTCCTGGTGCATTTTCCGATAAGGCGCGGGTAGATATCAGAAGGGTTCTGGACTGTCCACCATGGCCGGAAAAGAGAGCGGCGGGCTGATTGCCGGCCTGGAGATGGTCCCGGCCGAACCCGGGTTCCTCAAGGACCTGCTGGAAGACCAGCACCTTAGCGGCTTCCTGCGGGCCGCCGCCGAGCAGACTTTGACCCATCAGGCCCGGACCGGCGCCCCGGCGCCCTGGACCGGCTATTTCGCCCGAAACGGGCCGGAATGGGTGGGTATCTGCGCTTTCGTCGACCGGCCGCGCGGCGGTGCGGTCGAGATCGCCTACGGCACCGCGCCGGGCTTCGAGGGCCGCGGGATCGCCACCGCCATGGCCGGCTGGCTGGTCGCGCGGGCGTTCCGGGAGGACGAGGTTGCGGCGGTCACGGCCAACACCGCGCCGGAGCCCAACGCCTCCACGCGCATCCTTCAGAGGCTGGGCTTCAGGCGCGACGGCGTGATCCAGGACGCGCAGATCGGCGAGGCTTGGCATTGGCGCAAGCCGCGGGAATAGTGTCGCCATGGCCATCCTGAAGATCGCCCGCATGGGCCACCCCATCCTGGCGCAGCGCGCCCAAGAGGTCGCCGACCCCTCGGCGCCCGAGATCCGCCATCTGGTCGCCGACATGATCGAGACCATGATCGACGCCAACGGCGCCGGTCTGGCGGCACCCCAGGTGCACGTCCCGCTCCGCGTCGTCGTCTTCCAGGCGCCGAGCGAGCGCACCCCGGACACGGGCGAGGAGCGTTTCGACCACACCGCGCCGCTCACCGTGCTGGTCAATCCGGTGATCGAGGTGCTGGGCGACGAGCTCGACGGCGGCTGGGAAGGCTGCCTGTCGGTGCCCGGCATGCGCGGCTATGTCGAGCGGCCCGCCCATATCCGCTATCGCGGCTTCGACCATGAAGGCCGCGCTGTCGCGCGCACGGCCAGCGGCTTCCACGCCCGCGTCGTCCAGCACGAATGCGATCACCTGGACGGCATCCTATACCCTAAGCGCATGACGGATCTGGGCCAGCTCATCTTCGAGAGCGAGGCCAAGCATTGGGCCCGCGACGAGGGCTAGAAAAGGCGCCGCGTCTGGCGCAGCCTCCGCGGGGATTTCGAAGGGGTGCTTCGCCATGATCCGATTCCGTCTCGTGTTGGCGTGTTGCGCCATCGCGGCCCTCGTGCCGTCGTTGGCGGAAGCGGAGCCACTCAGCGTCGTCCAAGTCGCGGCACCCGCGATCCATTGCATCTTCAATCCAGCCTGCTTCGACACGTCCCGCAACGACGCCGGCATCGTCAGCCTGCCGGGGGCAACCCGCCCCGGTTGGCTCAGATGGCGCACGTTTCGCGGCATGGGAAACGTGCCGGCCGTGGGCAAGTATGGCTACGACTACCGCATCGACCTGACGGACATCAAACCGAACCCCGCGCAGACCTGCGTAAGCACGCTGAAGATCGATTTCCCGTGGGTCCAGACCTACGACTACAAGCCCGGCACGTCGGCGCAGGTCTATGTGATCAGCTCGGGCGGCGTCGGCTCGATCGGGCCGACCTCGGCGGACATGGAGGGCACCGCGGTAACCTTCACCTTCGCGACGCCGGTCTGCCCCGGCCAGAGCAGCTACTTCTTCGGCCTCGCCTCGAGGAAGCCGCCCGTCGAGTCCGAGGCGACCCTGACGAGCACGCAGGGAAAGGCCATACAGGTGCAGAACAGCTCGCCGACGCATTAAGCGGTTTCCTTGGCCGGCCGATGGCGTAAGCTCGCGGCATGGAAGAAAGCGCGGACGAAGCCTCGAAGAGCGCAATCCTGAACGCAGCGCTGCCGCTTGCCGCCGAGGACGGTTTCAGCGACGCGGTGCTCGCGCGCGCCGGGCGGGAGGCGGGCGTCGGCGCGGAGATGATGCTGCATCTCTTTCCCGACGGCGCTTCGAGCCTGGTCGCCTGCTTCTCCGAACGTTGCGATGCGCAAATGGAGCAGGCCCTGGCGCAGCAGGACCTTGCCGCGATGAAGGTGCGCGAGCGGATCGCGGCCGCGGTGCTCGCGCGGCTGGACGCGTTGAAGCCCCACAAGGACGCCGCGCGCCGCGCTTGCGCGTTCCTGATGCTGCCGCCGAACGCGGCGCTCGGCATGCGGCTCGTCTACCAAACGGTGGACGCGATGTGGCGCGCCGTGGGCGACACCTCGACCGATTTCAATTTCTACACCAAGCGCGCGATCCTGGCCGGGGTCTATTCCTCGACGCTGCTGCGCTGGTTCAATGACGAAAGCGAAGACGACACGCGCGCCTTCCTCGACGCGCGCATCGAGAACGTGATGCAGTTCGAGAAGCTCAAGGCGCAGATGCGCGAGCGCACCAAGGACTGGCCGTCCGTCGCCGACCTGCTCAGCGCGCGGCGGTCATAGCCTTCAGATACGTCACGTGCCCCATCTTGCGGCCGGGGCGGCTTTCGCTCTTGCCGTAGAGATGCAGAGCGCCGCCGCCAGCGGCGAGCGCCCGCCAGTCGTCTGTCTCGGCGCCGATGAGATTGTCCATCACCGCATCCGAGTGGCGCGCGGGATCGCCGAGCGGCCAACCCGCGACGGCGCGGATGTGCTGCTCGAACTGGCTGGTGAGGCAGGCCTCGATCGTCCAGTGGCCGGAATTGTGTACGCGGGGCGCGATCTCGTTGACCAGGAGCGCGTCTTTGGTGACGAAGAGCTCGACCGCCAGCACGCCGACATAGTCCAGCGCATCCGCGATCTTCTTCGCGATCGCCTTCGCCTCCCCGGATTGCGCTTCCGTCAGGCGCGACGGCACGATCGAGCGGCGCAGGATATGGTCTTGATGGATATTTTCCGGTGGATCATAAGCGGCAATGGCGCCGTCCCGGCCGCGCGCTGCGATCATCGACGCTTCGAACTCGAAATCGACGAAGCCTTCCAGGATGCAGGGCGCGCGCCTGAAGCTCTCGAAGGCGCGCGCGAGATCGGTCGCGTTCGCGACCTTCGCCTGCCCTTTGCCGTCATAGCCGAAGCGACGCGTCTTCAGGATCGACGGCGCCGGGACATCCACGTCCTTGCCGCCATCGACCTTGCGGAACGGCGCGGTCTTAAGGCCGAGCGAGGCGACGAAGCTCTTCTCCTCGAAACGGTCCTGCGTCACCGCGAGCGTGGCTGCGCTCGGGAACATCGGCCTGGACGCCGCGATGATGTCGACGGTGCGCGCAGGGACATTCTCGAACTCGAACGTGACGACATCGCAGGCGGCGGCGAAATTTTCGAGAGCCGCCTTGTCGTCGAATGCGGCGCAGGTCAGCGCGGTCGAGACCTGGAAGGCAGGCGCGTCCGTCTCCGGCGAATAGATATGCGTCTTCAGGCCCAGCCGCGCGGCCGCAAGCGCGAGCATGCGGCCCAACTGTCCGCCGCCGAGAATGCCGATCGTGCCGCCGGGCGGAACCGCGTTCATGTATCGGACGGCTCTTCCGCGACGGCGCCCGTCTGCTTCTCGCGCCAGGCCGCGAGCTTGCCCGCGAGCGCGGCATCGCTCAGCGCCAGGATCGCAGCCGCATGCAGGGCCGCGTTCTTCGCGCCCGCTTCCCCGATCGCAAAGGTGGCGACCGGCACGCCGCCCGGCATCTGGACGATGGAGAGCAGGCTGTCCATGCCCTTGAGCGCCTTGGATTCGACCGGCACGCCCAGCACCGGCAGAGCCGTCATCGAGGCCGTCATGCCGGGCAGGTGCGCCGCCCCGCCGGCGGCGGCGATGATCACCTTCAGCCCGCGCCCGGCGGCCGCCTTGGCATAGGCGCTCATGCGGTCCGGGGTGCGATGCGCCGAAACGATCTTGCGCTCATGGGGGATGCCCAGCGCGTCCAGGATTTCCGACGCGGGACGCAGGGTCGGCCAGTCCGACTGGCTTCCCATGATGAGGCCGACAAGGGGTGAGGTCATGCTTCCTGCCCGAATCCCGAGGAAGCGATGCACTATAGAGCCCGGGAAAGCCCGAGGAAAGGCGGCTTTGCCGGATATTAACCTTTCCGCCGGATTGATAAACGAATTGTTAAAACCCTTCGCCGTAGGTTGTAAGCGCTGGAGAAGCCAGGAGCGGGGGCCATGAAGGTCGACAGGGTGAACACGCTGCGCGGGTCTCGCGCGGTGGGCGCCGCGGCTTACGCCCGTCAGGTCGATGCCGTCAGCGAAACCGAGGGTCTGATGGCCGTGGGCGCCACGGCCAGTGTGCTGGGCATCCCGGAAAGCGAGTTCACGCCGCGGGTGCGCGACGCGATCATGACCTTGATGGGCGAGGTCGATTCGCTGCGGCGCGAATTGCAGCAGATGCGCACGCATCTTGAGGAGGCCCAGAAGACCGCGGATCAGGACCACCTCGTGCCGCTGCTCAACCGCCGCGCCTTCGTGCGCGAGCTCACGCGCTACATCTCGTTCTCGAGCCGCTACGGGACACCGGCGAGCCTCATCTATTTCGATCTCGATGGCTTCAAGCTCGTCAACGACACGTTCGGGCATGCGGCGGGCGACGCGGTGCTCGAGCATTTCAGCCGCATCCTGCTCGCCAATGTGCGCGACAGCGACGTCGTGGGGCGGCTCGGCGGCGACGAGTTCGGCGTGCTGCTCAGCCACGCCAACCAGGACCAGGCGCACAAGAAGGCCGATTCGCTCGCGCGCGACCTGAACGAATCGCATGCGGTGTGGCAGGGCCGCGCGATCCCCGCGAGCTTCTCCTACGGCGCGTTCGAGCTCAAATCGGGCGAGGACGCCGCCACCGCCATGGCCCGCGCCGACGAGGCGATGTACGCGCAGAAGCGCGGGCGGTAGGGCGTCCCGTCTTTGTGAACGTAGGGCCACGCCCGTCCGTTTGGCGGTCTGCGGCCCGCGGCGCATTCGAACCTCACTTTTTGCAGGGGGAGGGGGTCCGCGAAAATTTGCATTCAACCTGCGCCGTGTGCGTGGTTCGACCGCGGCCGCCGCTCGAATCTCAGAACGTTCGATCCTCCTTCTGTACAGAACCGCGCACACTCTTTTTGCATCCTTTCACGCAGACTTCGCCCGCGGAAGAAAAGTCGGCATCGCGCTGCGCGCTTTCAACTGCGCAGCAACGCATAGCGTTATGCGCGCGCGATGAGATCGTAGGTTCAATTTTACCCTCCCCTTGAGGGAGGGTCGACAATTTGCGTAGCGCAGCGAAGCAAATTTCGGGGAGGGGTAACCGTCCTGCTCACCCCTCCCCGAAAAATGCTTCGCATTTTTTGACCCTCCCTCAAGGGGAGGGTGAGTTACGCAATGATATCCGGCAGCAGGTCGTCCTCGATGCGGGCGATCTCGTCCTTGAGCTGGAGCTTGCGCTTCTTCAGGCGCGTCAGCTGGATCTGGTCGTGCGAGCCGGACGCGATCAGCGCGCCGATCGCGGCGTCGAGATCGCGATGCTCCTGGACGAGCTCGGCGAGCTTGGCGTTGAGGGCCGCGTTTTCCTCGTTCTCGTTCATCGGCGTGGCGGCTTGCGTCGGCCTCTGGCGAGGTCCTCGCCCCAGCGCTTCGTCGCCGGCCAATCGTGGCCGAAAAGATCGAGCACGCGCGAGACCGTCTGGTCGACGAGATCGGCGAGCGTGCGTGGCTCGGCGTAGAACGCCGGCACGGGTGGAAGGATGATCGCGCCCATCTCGGCCAGCGCCGTCATGGTGCGCAGATGTCCCAGATGGAGCGGGGTCTCGCGCACCATCAGGACCAGCGGCCGGCGCTCCTTGAGCGTCACGTCCGCGGCGCGGCTGAGCAGCGTGGTCGTGACCCCCGTCGCGATCTCCGACATGGTGCGCACGGAGCAGGGCGCCACGACCATGCCGGCCGTCTTGAAGGTCCCGGACGCGATGGCGGCGCCGATATCGCCGACGGCATAGACGTGGTCGGCCTGGGCCGCGACCTCCTTGGGCGCCAGCGCGGTCTCATAGGCGATCGTCATCTCGGCCGCCTTGCTCATGACCAGATGCGACTCGATCCCGAGCTCGCGCAGGGCGCCCAGGAGGCGGATTCCGTACGCCACGCCCGAGGCGCCGCTCAGACCCACGATGAGCCTGGGTTTTTGCCCGGTTTCCGCCGTTTTCCGCCGCATCAGGAACCTTTACTCCCCCTCAAGCACATGCGGAAGAGGGACGTGACAGAGGGGATTGTTGGTGCTCTAATCATACGCCCCAAATGAAGAGGTTACGCATGACGCTTCAACCGGGTCACATTCAGGAACTTTCCGAAAAGCACAAGCAACTCGAAGAAACGATCAACGCCGAAATGGCCAATCCGGATTGGGATGAGATCCGGGTCGCTGCCCTCAAAAAAGAAAAGCTCCGCGTCAAGGACGAACTGGAACGGCTGCGAAGCAGTCTCCACTGACATTCCGACTTGAGACGTCACTGCGCCGGCTGCAGCGCCGGTGAGGCCGCGCGCATGCGCGTGAAGACGAGCGCGGCGACGACGAGGCTCGCGCTCGCCGCCAGGAACGCCGCGCCCGGGAAATAGATGGGCGCGCTCGCGCCCGTGAAATACGCGAACAGGCTGGTGAGCAGCGGCGGCGCCGCGACGGAGGTGAGGCCGCCGATGCAGGCGAGCGCGCCTTGCAGCTCGCCTTGCTCGCGCGGGCCCACCCCTTTCGACATGATCGCGTTCAGCGCCGGCATGACGAAGCCCATCAGCGCGAAGGGCACCGTCCAGGCGAACATCTCCCAGGTCTGGCTCGAGAACGCATAGCCGGCGAAGCCGATCGCGCCCGCGGCGAGGCCGATATAGACCGAGGCGACCTCGCCGATGCGCGGTATGACCACGCGCGTGAGGACGCCATAGACCACGAACATCAGCGCGCCGACCCATACCAGCGCGTAGCTCACCATGCTGGGCGACCAATGGAACTTGGCATAGACGTAATAGGTGTAGATCACCGGATTGGAATCGTGCGCCAGCCGCATCAGCACGATCACCGCGCACATCACCAGGATGTTGGGGAAGCGGCTCAATGCCGCGAGCGCGCCGATCGGATTGGCGCGCCAGAACTCGAACTTGCGCCGGTTCTCGGGCGCGAGCGATTCCTTGAGCACGAACATCCCGAACAGCGCGTTGAGGAGCGAAAGCCCCGCCGCGACATAGAACGGCAGCCGCAAGCCGATCTCGCCCAGCAACCCGCCGAGCACGGGGCCTAAGATGAATCCCAAGCTGAACGCGGCCCCGGTCAGGCCGAAATTCGCGGCGCGCTTCTCCGGTGGGCTGACGTCGGCGATATAGGCGTTGACCGTGGTGTAGCTCGCGCCCGCCATGCCCGTGAGGAGGCGGCCGGCGAACAGCCACCAGATCGTCGGCGCCAGCCCCGTGATGGTGTAGTCGACGCCGAGCGCGAGCAGCGAGGCGATGAGCACCGGCTTGCGGCCGAAGCGGTCGCTCAGGTTTCCGATCAAGGGCGCGCAGAGGAACTGCATCCCGGCGAAGACGAATTGCAGCCAGCCGCCCCACCATGAGGCTTGGCTCATCGCGGCCGCGGTGGTGGTGGGATGGCCCAGCAGTTCGGCGATGATCTTGGGCGCCACGGGGATGATGAGGCCGAGCCCGATCGTGTCGAGCAGCATCGTCATGAAGATGAAGGCGAGCGCATAGCGGCTCGCGAAGGGACGGTCGTCGCTCACGGGAGGTCTCGGGCTTGTGACGCAGTGAAATTAGGCCGCGCGGTGACAGCCGTCTTGTAAAAAATATCCTCCCTTGTCATCCCAGGCGAGCATCGATGCGTAGCGTCGATGCGAGGTCAAGGGGACCCAGGTGGATCGAACATCTCTGGCCGGCGAATTTAAAGCGCCAGCTCTTCTAACGCCGTCCGAGTTGCGCGACCTGGGTCCCCTTGACCTCGCGCTGCGCTACGCGCAGCCCTCGCCGGGGATGACAGGGGTGGTTCGCCCTATTCCAGCCCAAGCGTCCTGCGCGCCTCGGCGTCGACGTCTTCCCAGGGGCGCTTGCCGCTGTAGCGCGCCGCCGAGAGCACGAGGCTTTTGCGGCCGTCGTCGGCGATGAGGGGCGCGGAGAAGAACTCGCCGGTGAGGAACGTCATCTGGTTGGTGTCCTCGCGGCCGAGGAAGCGCAGCGCCGTGCCCACGGCCAGCGTGACGTCGAGGGCGGCGTGCCAGCGCGCGACGAACTCGGCCGGGACCGCCTCGTCGACGAACTTGCCGGTCATGTCGCCCAGGATCTGCGCGAACGCCGTCCCCATCAGCCGCACGCGGTAGCGCCTGTGTCCGTCCTCGCCCACGAGCCGCTCATAGATCGCGATGTCGCGCAGGAAGGATTTGAGCAGGCGCGGCGACATCACCCGGCGGTGCGGGACGCCGTCCTCGCCGGCCTCGCTGCGCCACAGCTCGAGCAGCCGCGCCAGGTCGGGGTGGTTGAAGGCCAGGCTGGGATCGCAGAGCGAATGCCAGCCGTCCCGCGTCGCATGCGCGTTGTATTCGGCGACACTGCCGATCAGCGATTCCATCCACTCCCCCATCGCGGGATTTCCCCGCGCCACCGGGCGAGGTTTTAACGCTGATTCGTGGGAGGGGTCAAAAATATTCAATAACACCAACGGGTTGGAATAACACGGTATCCTTGTATTAAAAACATGCTCAACCTGTTTGCGCTGTAAAACCGCTGCAAAACCAGTCTTCTCGCCGAGAGTCTTTTCCTCAGCGCGGCAGGACGTAGAGCGTGATGGATTGCGCCGGCACGGTGTCGCTCAAGCTGCGCCCGGACCAGGCGATGTCCGGCATGGCCTGGATCGCGTTGGCCGAGGTCAGGCGCCAGACCTTCGCCGTTCCCGCCTTGGTGAAATGGCCGAGGCTCAGCGTCACCGGCGTCGTTCCGCTCAGGTCCTTGTTGATCACCATGACCGTCATCGCGCCGTCCGCGCTGCGCAGCGCCGCGAAAGCGGAGAGGTCGTCGGGGTTGGGCACGCTCGCCGACACCGAGGTGTCGCCGAAAGTCGAGCCTGCGCCGTCGTAGTTGCGGTACATCTGCATCGCCTTGAAGGTCGGCGTCGAGCTGTCGGGCACCGTCCAGCGCGTCGCCATGTCGAGGCCGTACTTCCCGAAGATGCCGTAGATGTCGGCCTGCGTCGTGGCGCCGTTGATGTGGTTCTCCGCGCCCCAATTGTATTCGGTGATCGCGACCGGCGTGCCGGCGTAGTAGTCGTCGCTGATCCAGCTTTGCATGCGCGGGATCAGATAGACCGGCGCGTCGATCCAGCTCTCCGAGACGTAGTTCGGGTCCCAGAGCTGGCGCGTCGAGCGGTTGCGCAGAAGCTGCGTCGCGGTCGACACGTCGTTCGAATCCTCCGCGCCTTGCGGATAGAAATGCACGCTGAGCACGTCGACGGGATGGCCTGCGCTCTTCCACTGGCTGAGCAGCCAGGGGATGTAGTCCATGCCGCCCTGCTCGCCGTCGTGATCGGGGAAGCAGCAATAGTTGTGCTCGGCCGCGTATTGCTGGTCGTAGCCGGAATAGAAATAGGCCTCCCAGCCCCATTCCTCGGGGGCGACGATCTTGGCGTTCGCATCGAGCGCCTTGATCGAGGCGGATTCGGCGATGACCTTGTCGCGGTACTCCGTCGCGTGCGGGCCGACGGGATGGATGTCGCGATGGGTCGAGAACCAGATGCTGGGCTCGTTGTCCATCAGGTAGTAGCCCACGCCGCCCGCGCGCGCCCGGCCCCAGGTCTTCACCAGGTGGCGGATCCATTTCTGCTCGAGCGCGGTGGAGTCGGCGATATAGGCGTCGCGCGGATCATTGCCCGCGATCGGCGTCGAGCAGTCGGTCATGATCCCGTCGCCCGCGTCGTTGTCGTAAGGATCGACGTCGCATTGCGCGCCGTATTTGGCGACCGAGAAGGCGGGCAGGATCGAGCGTCCGGCGCCGAGCTTGGCCACCCAGCCCGCCAGCGGCACGGTCAGCATCGGCTGCGCGCCCTGGCTCTTGGTGTCGGAGACGAACGAATCCGCGAGCGCGCCCGCGGTCGCCCCGCCGTCCTGCGGATAGGATTCGAAGTACCAGTCCTGCGCCAGGTTGGTCGCGTTCTGCTTCCAGTTATAGGCGGTCATCGAATTGCCGCCCATGCGGTTGAGCGGCGCGTTCAGCGTCTTGAGGTCCGACTTCGATCCGAACGCCACGCCGTAGATCTGCGGATTGATCGCATGGCGGTTCGCGGTCGGATCGATCGTGACCGTGACGGCGGGGTTGCCGGCGAGGGCCTCGGTGGAAATCAGGGCGCACAGCGCCAGGGCGAGTCTTCGGATGAACATGCGGTCACCATACTCAGGGCATTCGCATGATAGCGCGGCCACGCGTTACGGGCAGGCTAAATCCACCGATCGATTTTGCGTTTCGTGTTCACCATGGTGTTCAGCCGTTCCGGCTCTTGCTACAAGGCTCTGCCGGCGGCTTTCGGGGAGCGGGCTTTGGCGCAGGTCAGCTATAACCGCAGGACCATGTATCTTGCCGTGGCACTCGGCGCGGTCCTGTTCTCGGCCGGGTTTTTCCTTGCGCGCAACGGCGACGGAAAGTCGATTCCGCTGATCGCGTTCATCTATACGCCGCTGTTCAGCCTGCCGCTGACGGCGAGCCTGGTGAAGCACCGCCGGATCGGATTCTGGGGCTCGCTGATTCTGATGTTCGGTTTTTCCGCCGCGCATTTCCTGGCCGTCTACGTCGCCGACCGCATCTACGACTTTCGCGTCTGCAATTTTTTGATGGCGCCCAGCAGGCGGCCTGCCAGGCGAGTCAGGCCGGGGAACAGCTGGCGCGTCGCGTCCTTCCCGCGGGCTTCTGCGGAGGCATCGTCGGGGCGGGCGCGTCGTTCGTCCTGCTGCTTAGTCTCCGCGCTCTGCGCAGCTGGACACGTCTGGCCCTGATGATCGCGGCCACGCTCGTCCTGGGCGTTCTGGGCGCGATAGGCTTGTCGTTCGGGCCGCCGGACGACCGCGGCGCGCTCAGCTTCGTCTTCGGCCTTTTCCTGCCCTGGCAATTGGCATTCGGAGCCGTGCTCGTCCTGCTCTTCGACGGCGAGGCGATGAACGCCGTCACCCGGCTCCTTTCGCCATCTCGCGAGGCTTGAATTTCCGGGTCGCTTGCGGAAAAAAAGCCGAGCGCCGCCTAGCGGCGGATTTCGATCTTCTTGCCCATGATCCTGCCGGTCGCCGCTTCCTCGATCCACACGGCGGAATAATGCTCCGAGAGCGTTCCTTTGACCTCGTAGAAGAGATTGGGGGCCGGCGCGAAGTTCACCGTTCCGCTCACTTCATATTCGGGATTGAGCATGCTCAGGATCGGGGCACCGTGATAGCTATGGCCCATGATGGTGACGGTGATGGGCCGGGCCGGCACGGTATGGTCAACATAGGCGGGGACGATGCCTATCCCCATTCCGGAATTTTGCGCGCGGGTGCTGTCCATGCTCGTCCGGACGTCGCTGCCGTCGACCTGCGTGACGACGAACATGTCGACTTCGGTGCGGCCGTTCTGGACGCCGGTCTCGCTGATCGTCGCGCTCGGTCCCTCAACGCGCTGCGGCTGAGGCGAGTTCATACTGCCGCAGCCATAGAGCAGGGCCGCCATCGCGGCAGGCGGAAGAAATCTCATCAGTTTCATCGCGTCATCCCACTCTCTTCGCCATCTCGCGCAGCTTGAACTTCTGCACCTTGCCCGTCGAGGTCTTGGGCAGCTCGGTGAAGACCACGTGGCGCGGGCATTTGTAGTGGGCGAGGTTTTCGCGGCAATAGGCGATGAGCTCGGAATCGGTCGCCGCGTGGCCGGGCTTGGTCTCGACGAAGGCGCAGGGCGTCTCGCCCCATTTCTCGTCCGGGCGCGCGACGACGGCGGCGAACATCACGGACGGGTGCTTGAGGAGGGTATCCTCGACCTCGATGGAAGAGATGTTCTCGCCGCCCGAGATGATGATGTCCTTGGAGCGGTCCTTGAGCTGGACATAGCCGTCGGCGTGCATCACGCCGAGGTCGCCGGAATGGAACCAGCCGCCCTCGAACGCCTCGCGCGTCGCTGACGGGTTCTTGAGATAGCCCTTCATCACGATGTTGCCGCGGAACATCACCTCGCCCAGCGTCTCGCCGTCGGCCGGCGTGTTCTCCATCGTCTCGGGGTCCTTCACCGTCAGCGCGTCGAGCGCGTGATAGCGCACGCCCTGGCGCGCCTTCTTCGCCGCGCGCTCGCCGCGTTCCAGATCGTCCCAGCTCGCCTTCCATTCGTTGACGACGGCGGGGCCGTAGGTCTCGGTCAGGCCGTAGACGTGGGTCACGTTGAACCCGGCCTCGGCCATCTGCGCCAGCACCTGCTCGGGCGGCGGGGCGGCGGCGGTGATGAACTGTACGGTATGCGGCAGCTCGCGGCGCTCGCTCTCAGGTGCGTTGATGAAGGTCGACATCACGATCGGCGCGCCGCCGATATGGGTCACCTTGTGATCGGCGATCGCATCGAACATCGGCTTCGCACGCACCCAGCGCAGGCAAACATGCGTGCCGGCCGCGACCGAGATCGACCACGGAAAGCACCAGCCGTTGCAATGGAACATCGGCACCGTCCACAGCCAGACCGGATGGCGCCCCATATTCGCCGCGATCACGTTGCCGTAGCCCATCAGCGCGGCCCCGCGGTGATGGAACACGACGCCCTTCGGGTTCCCGGTCGTGCCGGAGGTGTAGTTCAGCGAGATCGCGTCCCACTCGTCCTTGGGCGGTATCCAGGCGAAATCCGCGTCGCCGCTTTGCAGAAATTCCTCGTAGTCGAGCGTGCCCAGCCGCTCGCCGGTTTGCGGGAATTCGAGATCGTCGTAGTCGATGACCAGCGGCTTGACCTTCGCCAGCGCGAGCGTCTGCTTGATCGTGGCCGCGAATTCGCGGTCGGTGATGAGGATCTTGGCCTCGCCGTGGTCGAGCATGAAGGCGAGCGCCGCCGCGTCCAGGCGCGTGTTCAGCGTGTTCAGCACGCCGCCCGTCATCGGCACGCCGTAATGCAGCTCCAGCATGCCCGGCGTGTTCGCCATCATGACCGCGACCGTGTCGCCGCGCTTGATGCCGCGCTGCGCGAGGCTCGATGCGAGCTTGCGCGCGCGTGTGTAGAATTCGGCATAGGGCACGCGCATCTTGCCGTGGATGATCGCGGTGCGCTCGGGGAACACCTTCGCCGCGCGCTCCAGGAAGCCGATCGGCGTCAGCGGCTGATAGTTGGCGGCGTTGCGGTCGAGGTCCTTGTCGTAGGGGTTGAGGCCTCTGGCGGGCAGCATCGGCTTGAGGCCGCGCGCGACGTGGCGCAGGCGCGTCCGGCGCAGGGCCCGCGGCGGCGATTTGCGCTGCGAGGGACGGGCGACGGGCTTGGTCTTGGGCGCCTTCTTGGCCGGGGCTTTCTTGCGCGCGGCCGGGCGGCGGGCCTTGTTTGCGGCCTTTGCCGGCTTCTTCGGTGTCTTGCGCTTGGCCATTCCCGTCCCCAGTTAAGGATGAGAAGGCTAGAGAATGGCCCCCGCAGCGGCAAGCGCGTAGACGCCGCGCTTGCATATGCTAGAAGGCCCGCTACCCGAGGGGCCATCTTCAAAGGAAAATGGGCGATGCCGAGCGCCGCCGCCGAGAGCCGCCCGGGCCTCGTGCGCAGACTCTACAACTGGATCCTGAGCAACGCGTCGGGCCCGCGCGCCTGGGCGCTGATGGCCGTGATCGCGTTCGCGGAAAGCTCGTTCTTCCCGTTCCCGCCGGACATCCTTTTGGCGCCGATGCTGCTCGCGGACCGCAAGCGCGCGCTTCTCCTGGGCGCGTGGTGCTCGTTGTGGTCGGTGCTCGGCGGGATGCTGGGCTATGCCATCGGCCACCTGTTGCAGCCGGTCGCCTGGTGGCTGATCAATTTCTACCACATGCAGGCCGACGCCCAGCGCTTCATCGCCGGCTTCAAACACAACATGTGGCTGATCGCGCTGCAGGGACTCACCCCCATCCCCTACAAGATCGTGACCATCTCGGCCGGCATTGCGGGCGTGAATTTCTGGTGGTTCACGGCGTTCTCCGCCGTCACCCGCTCCGTGCGCTTCGTGGGCGAGGCGATCCTGTTCTACTTCTTCGGCGACACCGCCAAGCACTATTTGGAAAAGTACCTGACCCCCGTCCTGATCGCCTTCTTCACGCTGATCGTCGCCGGCTTCGTGGCGCTGCACTACCTTTTCAAGTGATCCGGGGCTAAGATCGGCCGCATGAGCGAGCTTGTTTTCGAGGTCACGCAGGAAGCCGATGGCGGCTTTGTCGCTGAGGCGCTTGGCGAAAGCATTTTCACCGAGGCGGATACCTGGGAGGCCCTGCGCGCCAATGTGCGCGAGGCCGTGAAGGCCTATTATTTCGACCGGCCTGCGCCGGAGCGGCTACGCCTCACAGGTATACCCACCTAGCTGTCATGGCCCGCGAATGCGGGCCACCCAGGTGACGCAGATCAATTTTCGCAAGCCCATGCAGCTTCAACTGGGTGGCCCGCACTCCGGCGGGCCATGACAATGGAGTGGGCGTGGAGGTCCGGCGCGAAGACATCATTTCTTCGCTGTAATTGCTCCCCGCCCAAATCCTGCCCTGCTTTGACAGGATAAGCGGGCCCGCGCGAAATGGGCGCCGCGATGCGCAAAGAGATTTTCCTGATCGGTTCGATCCTGCTATCGACGGCGATCTTCATCGCCGCGAGCGGGCTGCTCGGCACGCTGATCCCGGTGCGCGCGGCGCTCGCGGGCTTCCCCGACCTGCTGATCGGCGTGATCGGCTCGGGCTATTTTCTGGGCTTCGTCGCGGGCTGCTTCGCGGGCCCCAGGATGCTCGCGCGCGCGGGCCACAGCCGGACCTTCGCGGTGGGGGCGGCGATCGCCGCGGCCACGACCCTGCTGCACGCGATGTTCGTGAGCGAGACGGTGTGGATTCTATTGCGCGCGGCTTACGGCTTCGCCGCCGCCAATCTCTACATGGTGATCGAGAGCTGGCTCAACGAGCGCGCCACCAACCAGACGCGCGGGCGCATCTTCGCCTCCTACCTCACGGTCAATTTCGCGAGCCTCGTCGTCGGCCAGATGCTGTTCTCCTCCAACCGGCCGACCAGCTCGTCCCTGTTCGAGCTCGCCGCCATGCTCTACGCGCTCTGCCTGATCCCGGTCAGCCTCACCTCCCTGCCGCAGCCGCAGGCCGCCCAGGTGCCCAAGCTGCGCCCGATGCGGCTCTACCGCATCGCCCCGGTGGGCGTGATGGGATGCCTCGCGGTGGGTCTGTCGAACAGCGCGATCTGGACGCTGGCGCCCGTCTATGCCCAGGACCATGGGCTGACGCGCGCCTGGCTGTCGCTGTTCATGAGCGTCTTCACCGCGGGCGGCGCGCTGGTGCAGCTTCCGCTCGGCCGCCTCTCCGACAGGCTCGACCGGCGTTATGTGATCGGCGCCATTTGCGCGATCTCGGCGGTGCTGGGCGTGCTCCTCTATCTCTTCGGCCAGACGCGCTGGGAGCTGTTCGTGCTGATCGGCCTGTTCGGAGTCACCGCGTTGCCGTTCTACGGCCTCTCGGTCGCGCACGCCAACGACCGCATCCCGCGCGAGAGCTTCGTCGAGGCGTCGGCGACGCTGCTCATGGTCAATGCGCTTGCGTCCTGCTTCGGCCCGACGCTGGCGGCCGTGGTCATGGACCATTTCGGCACCGCGTCGCTGTTCCTCTACACCGCGACCATCCACACCGCGATGACGGTGTTCGTCGTCTGGCGGCTGTACGCGCGCGACGCCCTGATCGGCGAGACGCGCGACAAGTTCGAGATGATGCCGCAGCAGGGCTCGCCCGCCGGCCTCGAGCTCGACCCGCGCGGGCCCGAGGAAAAGCAGGCGGCGTAGTTCCTTGATTTGCGCGCAATTTACGGGTCAAGCGAAGGTCGCTTGACCCTATTGCGCTTTACGGCTCGCTCGTCTCGTCCGCCGGTTCGTCGGAGGAATCCTCCTCGATCACCGGCGCCGGCACCGCGTCCTCGACGGGCTTCAGCGTCGCGCCTGTACTCGTCTTGGCGGCGCGTTTGGCGGCGCGCTCGCGCTTGGCGTTGGCGCGCGTCACCGCGAGGTCGAGCTCGAGCTGCGAGCACAGCCCCAGGGTCACCGGATCGACCGCCTTGATGTTGGTCGCGTTCCAATGCGAGCGCTCGCGGATCTTCTGGATCGTGGCCTTGGTCGTGCCGATCAGCTTGATGATGTCGGCGTCGGTGAATTCGGGATGGTTGCGCAGCAGCCAATAGACCGCGTCGGGCTTGTCCTGGCGCTTGGAGACGGGGGTGTAGCGCGGCGCCTTCTTCTGCTTGATCGCGGGCATCTTGTGCTTGGGCGGGGCCATCTTGAGCCTGATGCCGTGATCCTTCTCGGCGCGCTCGATCTGCTCGCGGGTGAGTTGGCCCGACGCGATCGGGTCCTGGCCCTTGATGCCCTTGGCCACGTCCTCGTCGGCGATGCCCTTCACCTCGAGCGGATGCAGGCCGCAGAACTCGGCGATCTGCTCGAAGGTGAGCGAGGTGTTGTCCACCAGCCACACGGCGGTGGCCTTGGGCATGAGCGGCTTCTGTTCGGCGGCGGCCATGGCGAAAAAATCCTTCCTGTCCCCGGGCGGGGACCCTCGGGCCTCCGTCCCTTCGCTCGATCGTTCAAATGTCGAGGAAGAAGGGGGTTTTAGCGGGGGAAAGAACGTTTGGCCAGTGCTTTTTCCGGACGCCGCCCGGCTGCTACTCCGCCAGCTTGTGCCCGTAGGAAATGCTCTCCGCCATCAGCCATTTGCCGTCGACCTGCTTCCACAGGATCATGAAATTGCCGGTTTCGGTCAGGGTCTCGGGCTTGCCGGGGAGGCGGGCGTAGAAGCGGTGCACGCCGATCTCCAAGGCGCCGTAATTGTTGATCGGCCAGACTTCGAGCGAGCCGTCCACCAGCTCGCGGCGGGCGGGGAAGTCCTCGGCCGTCTTGACGCGGTCGCAATGGCCTTTGAGGTTCGCGAGGAATTTCGCGCGCGAGGACTCGCCGTCCTTGTCGTGCACGAAGCGGAAATCGCCGGTCAGCATCGCGGCCACGGCATCGCTGTCGCATCGGTCGAAGACGGCGGAGAAAAGATCGGCGTCGGCCTGCTTGATGGCGGCGGTCATCTGCGGCGTCTGGGCGGCGCCCGGCCTGAGATGGTACTGCGGCGCGCCTTCGACCGTGGGCGCGGCCTGCAGGACGCCCGCGATCAGCATCGCCACCGCGAACACCAGGAATGAAAGACGGACCATCGCGTGCCCCTCACGGCTTCTTCGCCGGGAGATACGTATTGGCGCCGTGCCGGGTTTCAAGCCTCGAGCAATATCTTGCCGATATGGGCGCTCGACGCCATGCGGGCGTGCGCAGCCTGCGCGTCGGCGAGCGGCAGGACGCTGTCGACCACAGGCTTGATCCTGCCCTCGCCGATCAGCGGCCAGACCTCGCGCAGGAGCGCGTCGCGGATCGCGCCTTTCTCCTCGTTGGTGCGCGCGCGCAAGGTGGTGGCGAGCAGCGACAGGCGCTTCATCAGCATGGGCGCGAAATTGACGCTCGCCTGCATGCCGCCCTGGTAGGAGATGTTGACGATGCGGCCCCAGATCGCGGCCGCGCTCATGTTGCGCTGAATGTAGTCGCCGCCGACCATGTCCAGGATGACGTCGACGCCGCGCCCGCCGGTCTCGGCCTTCACCACCTCGACGAAATCCTGTTCGCGGTAGTTGATCGCTTTCGCAGCGCCGAGCTTTTCGCACGCGGCGCATTTCTCCGCGCTGCCCGCTGTGGTGAAAACTTTATGTCCCCGCGCGGAAAGCATCTGGATCGCGGCGGTGCCGATGCCGCTCGAGCCGCCATGGATGAGCACGCTCTCGCCGCGCTTCAGCCGCGCCGCATCCATCAGGTTGGTCCAGACCGTGAAATGCACCTCGGGGAGTGCTGCCGCGTCGATCAGCGAGACGCCCTTGGGCACCGGCAGCACGCACAGGCTGGAGGCGACCGCGTATTGCGCATAGCCGCCGCCGGGGATGAGCGCGCAGACCTCGTCGCCGATCTCGCAATTGCCCACGCCCTCGCCCAGCGCCTCGACGGTGCCCGACACCTCCATGCCCAGGATCGGTGAGGCGCCCGGCGGCGGCGGGTACATGCCCTTGGCCTGGCTGATGTCGGCATGGTTGAGGCCCGCGGCCGCGACCCGGATCAGGACCTCGCCGGCTTTGGGCGCGGGCTTGTCGGTCTCGGCGAGCTTGAGCGCATAGGCGTGGCCTGGATTTTCAACCTGGATGGCCTTCACGATGGAACTCCCAAGTCTTGTGAGCCGGCGAGATTAGAATGAATATGCCGCGTCTGCGAACAGTGGTTCCATCATGCCCTTCGATCCCGACGACCTGCCGCGCAAGAAGAAGCTGACCGAGATCGTGCTCGGCCAGGACCTTTACGCCATGTCCGAGCCCGATCTTAATGAACGCATCGCGGAGATGGAGGCCGAGATCGCGCGCTGCCGCGAGGCGATCAAAGCGAGGCGCGCGACCAAGGACGCGGCCGCTTCGTTCTTCAAGAGCTGACGACGTGGCCTTCAATGATTAACGCCGTCGTGCTTAACGTTGCGCCTGCGCAACCATGATCGCGATTAACGTGCGGGGCCTGCGAGTTCCTTCTTGCGAAGGCCGTGTGACTTGATAGCTTTGACCCGCATGAGTTCGCATGTTTTCCGGGGGCAGCCCATATGACGCTTGCGCAAAGCGACGACGAGGGCGTTGCCGGCCTCACCCAGCAATCCTTCATCGGCTCCGCGCTGTTCGAGAAGACGTTCGAGGAGGGCATGTCCCTCGTCGACGAGACGGCGAAATATCTCGACGGCCGCGGCCGCGATGAGGCGCGCGCGCTGCCGCGCAAGATCGCGATGCTCTATGCGGGCGAAAGCATGCGGGTGACGACGCGGCTGATGCAGGCGGCGAGCTGGCTCTTGGTGCAGCGCGCCGTGCATGACGGCGACATGGATGCGAGCGACGCGGCGGGCGATCGCTACCGCCTCGGCTCGCGCGAGATCTGTCTGGGCGGCGGCGGCGAGGGGATCGATCTGCTGCCCGCGAAGCTTCAGGATCTGCTCGGCCGCAGCGACAATCTCTATCGCCGCATCGCGCGCCTCGACGACGTGCTGTTCCGCGGCGGCGAGTCTCCGCCGGGCGTCCAGGCGCAGTTCGAAAAGCTGGAACGCGCGTTCGGCAACTAGCGAATAGCGAATGGTGAGTAGCGAATAGGGTCTATTCGCTATTCGCCACTCGCTATTCGCCTTTTCACTTCACGAAATTCGCGAACTTCTTGTTGAAGCGGGTCAGGCGGCCGCCGCGGTCGAGCAGCTGCTGCTGGCCGCCGGTCCAGGCCGGATGGGTCGAGGGATCGATGTCCAAGGTCAGCTTCTGGCCCGGCTCGCCCCAGGTCGTGCGCGTCTTGTAGGTCGTGCCGTCGTTCAGCTGGACATCGACGAAGTGGTAGTTGGGGTGGATACCCTTTTTCATGACAGACGGCCTTCCGGGGGCGTTTTTTGAAGCCGGGCCTTATAGGGCAACCCCGCCCGCCCCGCAAGGCGCCTTCGAAAACCCCTTCGCAGGGCCGTGCTTGCTCCTATATAGGCGGGGGCAGGGAAGGGTTTTGAGGCCATGTCGCAGTCGGGCGAGGAATACGCAAACGAGGTCGCAAGGGTTGCGGCCGGACGGGCAAAAGCCCGCTCGCTCAAGCCCTTGCGCGGGATCCTGCCGTTCCTCAAGCCCTATCGCTGGCGCATTGCCATGGCCGCGGTGGCCCTCATCGTCTCCTCGACGGCGACCCTGGTCCTGCCCATGGCCGGCCGGCAGATCATCGATCACGGCTTCGACGAGCGGGCGGCCGCGCTCATCGGGAAATATTTCCTCGCCTTCATCGGCGTCGCCGCGGTGATGGGCATCTCGTCGGCGACGCGCTTCTATTTCGTCACCTGGATCGGCGAGCGCGTCGTGGCGGACGTCCGCAAGGCCGTGTTCGACAACGTGCTCAGCCTGACGCCCGCCTTCTTCGAGGTGACGCGCACGGGCGAGGTGATCTCGCGGCTCACCGCCGACACCACGCTGATCCAGACGGTGGTCGGCTCCTCGGTCTCGGTCGCGCTGCGCAACCTGGTGACGCTCACCGGCGGTTTCGTCCTGATGTTCGTGACCAGCCCCAAGCTCGCGGCCCTTGTCGTGGCGGCGGTGCTGGTGGTGATGATCCCGCTCATCGCCTTCGGGCGCTGGGTGCGCACGCTGAGCCGCAAGAGCCAGGACCGCATCGCCGACACCAGCGCGCGGGCGAGCGAGACGCTGCACGCCGTGCAGACGGTGCAGGCCTTCACGCATGAGGCGGCCGAGCGCACGGCGTTCGCGCGCACGGTGGAAAGCTCCTTCGACATCGCCATCCGCCGCACGCGCGCGCGCTCGGTGATGACGGCGGTGGTGATCTTCGCGGCGTTCTCCAGCATCGCGACGGTGGGCTGGGTCGGCGCGCAGGACATCATCCATCACACCATCACGGGCGGCCAGCTCCTCCAGTTCATCTTCTACGCGCTGCTCTCGGGCGGCGGTATCGGCGCGCTCAGCGAGACCTGGGGCGACATGCAGCGCGCCGCCGGCGCGTCGGAGCGGCTGATCGAGCTGCTCACCACCAAGCCCGCCATCTCCGCGCCGCTTGCGCCTAAGACGCTCGCCGAGCCCGCCCACGGCGCGGTCGCGTTCAAGAACGTCACCTTCCGCTATCCCTCGCGCCCCGAGCACAAGGCGCTCGACGGCATCTCGTTCGAGATCCGTCCCGGCGAGGCGGTGGCGCTGGTGGGGCCGAGCGGCGCCGGCAAGTCGACCGTGTTCCAGCTTCTGCTGCGCTTCTTCGCGCCCGTTTCGGGCTCGCTCAGCTTCGACGGCGTCGACGTCGCCGATCTGGCGCCCGAGGACCTGCGCCGCCACATCGCGCTCGTCTCGCAGGACCCCGTGATCTTCTCAGGATCCATCGCCGACAACATCCGCTACGGCCGCGCCGAGGCGAGCGACGAGGACATAAGACGCGCGGCGGAAGCCGCGGCGGCCGCCGAATTCATCGAAGCGCTGCCCGGCGGCTACGACGCCATCGTCGGCGAGCGCGGCACGACGCTGTCGGGCGGCCAGCGCCAGCGCATCGCCATCGCGCGCGCGATCCTGCGCGATGCGCCGCTGCTCCTGCTCGACGAGGCGACGAGCGCGCTCGACGCCGAGAACGAGCGGCTGGTGCAGCAGGGCCTCTCCAACCTGATGGCGGGGCGCACGACCATCGTCATCGCGCATCGCTTCGCGACCATCCAGCGCCTCAAGCGCATCATCGTGATGGACCAGGGCCGGGTCGTCGCCGAAGGCAGCCACGCCGAGCTCGTGGCGCGCGGCGGCCTCTACGCGCGGCTCGCCGACCTCCAGTTCAGCCAGAACCTGGCGCTTGCGGGGTAGCATATGAAACCGGCCAGGCGCATCGCGATCATCGTGGCCACGGTTCTCGTCGTGGGCATCGGCGGGCTTGCCGCGCGCACGATGATCCTGGCGGGCGTGTTCGACACGGTGAAGCCGGTGCCGCGGATCTGCAAGACGCTGAGCGACGTCACCGGCGTCGAGGACATCGCGGTGGATTCGAAGGACGGCCTCGTCTTCCTCTCCGCCACCGACCGCCGCGCCATCGCGCAGGGAAAGCCGTCCAAGGCCGACGGCATCTACACCGCTTCGCTGGCGCATCCGGAAAGCGGCTTCAAGCATCTCGACGGCGCGCCGGAGGTCTTCCATCCGCACGGCATCAGCCTCTACCGCGCCCCGGACGGCTCGCTCACGCTCATGGCGGTCAACCACATGACGCCGCAGCGCTCGGCGGTGGACATCTTCGAGGTCGACACGGCGAACGGCGCGGCGCGCCTGAAGGAGACGGGCGACATCCAGGGCGACAAGCTCATCAGTCCCAACGACGTCGCCGCGGTCGGCAAGGACCAGTTCTACGTCACCAACGACCACGGCAGCCGCACCGAGCTCGGCGTGACGCTGGAGAACTACCTCACCCTGCCGCGCGCCAATGTGCTCTTCTTCGACGGCATGATCTTCCGCGAGGCGGCGACGGGCCTCGTCTTCGCCAACGGCATCAACGTCTCGCCCGACGGCGAGCACGTCTACGTCGCCGAATCCACCGCGCGCCGCGTGCAGACGTTCAAGCGCGATCCGTTCACGGGCAGGCTTGCGCCCGAGAACGTGTTCGCGTTCCCCTCGGGTCCCGACAACATCGATGTGGGCGAGAAGGGCGATCTGTGGATCGCGGGGCATCCCAAGATGTTCGATCTCGTGGCTTACGCAAGCGACCCTTCGAAGCCCTCGCCGACCGAGATCTTCCACGTCCGCGTCACCGGCGGCATCCCGCAATCGGCCGAGCCCGTCTACGTCAATCCGGGGCGCGAGATCGGCGCGGGCAGCGTCGGTGCCCAGGCCGGCAAGAACATCTTCATCGGCTCGATCTTCGATCCGAAGATCCTGGAATGCGCGCTGCCGTGATTGTCAAGCCAGCGTCCGGCCGGTCATCTTCTCGAGCACCCTGATCGGCGCGCGCTGGGGCTCGGCCATCGCCTCGATGCCGAGATGGAAGGTCTGCTCGAGCACGAACTGGCCCGACAGCGCGGCATGCATCACCTGGTCGGTGTAGCAGAGCCATGTCGAGCCGGGCGGGAATTTGATCTCCGTCTTGGTCGTTGCGCGCTGATAGTCCGTGTCGAGCTTGGCCGTGTCGTGCAGCCCGAGCATGAGATTGTCGTAAGGGCTGCGCAGGCCGTTCGCCGGATGGGTGAGGAAGTTGATCCAGCTCTGGATCGCCGGCGGCGTCCTGACCTTAGGCAGCATGGTCCCGGCCATGTCCGCGAAAGGCTCGCCCACGTTCCATACGCGCGGCAGATCGCCCGGGTGAATGTTGGAGAACAGCCGCATGATGCGCCGTCCGCGCATCGGCCGCGTCGGGAAGGCGTCGACGTGAAGACGCGTGTCGTCGTGCACCGGCGAATAGCTGCGCCCCGCGATCTCGGCCGGACGGTACGAGGTGCGCGCGCGCTCGAGCCCGGCCGCGTAGCTCGGGAACAACCCGCTCACCAGCGCGACCGCTGCGCCCGCGAAGCGCTGCATCATCGCCTGCAGCAGCGCGTTCTGGTCCGCTCCCCCGCTCTGGTGCTTGAGCCGGCCCGAGGGATCGAGGCTGATGTTCTTGGCGCGGCCGCTGGAAAGCTCCGGCGTCAAAAGCGCGCGTTCCTCGGGGCGCACGGTAAACGCGAGCGCGGGGAAGAACAGGACATGGCCGCTTTCGAGCGCCGCGATGGCGCGCGCGCGTCCGGCGGCGTCGAAAGGTCCCGTCCACGTCTGAAGGTTGAAGGATTCAAGGACGTTCATGCAGCTCACTATAGCGAAGGACGATCCGCTACGCAGCCTATGCGCTTTGTTAATGTGGCCGGGGCGTTGCCAGCCCACCGCTTTCGGGCGATGCTTGCGAAACCAAGCAGATTCAGCCAAGAGCCCGATCGCCGGACCCTATCGTGTGGGCTGCGCGGGCTCGCCGGGAGGTTCGCATGCTCGACCGCAGGACGATTTTGAAGCTGGCCGCCTCGACCCCGGCGCTGCTGTCGACCAAAGCGGGAGCCGAGCGGGCGTTCCGCCGCGGCGGCGCGGCGCTTCCCAATTTCATACATATCTGCGTCGACGACCTGCGGACATCCGATGTCGTTCCCGACATCATGCCGCATGTGTGCAAGGTCATGGGCAATCCGAGCCTCAAATTCGCGAACCATTCCGTGCCCTTCACGCTTTGCGCGCCGTCGCGCGTCAGCATCCTGACCGGGCTCGAGCCGCACAATCACGGCGTGCTGACGGACCACGCGCCGGGCGGCTACACCGGGTACGAGCCGCTCGAGGGCAATTCGCTCCCGGTATGGCTTACGAATGCGGGCTATTACGTCGGACACGTCGGCAAGTTCATCAACGACTACAACCTGATCGCGCCGGATCATGTTCCGCCGGGCTATGCCGATTGGCGCGCGATGTCGTGCGCCTTTGAACTATACACGAACTTCACGCTCAACGAGAACGGGACCCAGGTCGCCTACGACAACGGCGAGTACACCACCGACGTCTTCGTGGAGAAGGTGCTCAATTTCATCGCCACGGCGCCGCAGCCCTTCGCGATGTTCTTCTGGCCGAACTGCTGTCACTGGCCTTCGATACCGGCGGTTCAGGACGCCGGTACGTTCGCAGACGTGGACATGCCGATATCTCCCTCTTTCGACGAAGCGGACGTGTCGGACAAGCCCCGCGCCATTCAGAAGCTTCCGCTGTTTGGAAAGAAGCAGAAGCAGCAGATTGAGCACAAGTGGCGGACCAGGGCGGAATGCCTTCAGTCTCTCGACCGCGGCATCAAGACGATCATGGAGACGCTCCAGACCGGCGGGTTGCTTTCCAACACCCACGTCATGTTCACGTCCGACAACGGTCTCGTCGAAGGCGAGCACCGCATACAGAAGGAGAAGAACGTTCTCTATGAAGAGGGCGTCACCGTTCCGTTCTACTGGCATCAGCCCAGCGGCTACAACGCGAAATGCACTCATCCGGTTTCGAATATCGATGCGACCGCGGCGATGGTGGAGCTTTCCGGCGCGACCGCGCAACGCGTGCTGGACGGCATGTCGCTCACGCCATTGCTCGCCGATGTTTCCGCGCCGTGGAAAACCGCGGCGTTGGTCAAGAGCTATAAGACGGACGGCATCTGCACCCAGCAGTATCGCTATATCGAGTGGTCGAACGGCGACAAAGAGCTCTACGACATGACGATCGATCCCTATCAGCTCGACAACAAGGCGGGCTTGTCCGCCTACCAGGACATCCAGCAGGCCTGCGCGACCGCGTTGGCGTCGCTGGAGGGCTGCGCAGGCGATACCTGCTCCTGGACCGGAAAATTTCCGCCGCCGCCGGCTTGAGCGCGATCCTGCTTCGAGCATCAAACAAAAAAGGGCGCCGCGACGGCGCCCTTTTCATTTCGATAGGGGGAGTGAGCTGTACTTAAGCCGCCTGACTCTCTACGGGATCGCGCAACACATAGCCGCGGCCCCAGACGGTTTCGATGTAGTTGTCGCCGTTGGTCGCGGCGGCGAGCTTCTTGCGCAGCTTGCAGATGAAGACGTCGATGATCTTGAGCTCGGGCTCGTCCATGCCGCCATAGAGATGGTTCAGGAACATCTCCTTGGTCAGCGTCGTGCCCTTGCGCAGCGAGAGCAACTCCAGCATCTGGTATTCCTTGCCGGTCAGATGCACGCGGCTGCCGTCGACCTCGACCGTCTTGGCGTCGAGATTGACCGTGAGCTTGCCGGTGGTGATGACCGACTGGCTGTGGCCCTTGGAGCGGCGCACCACCGCCTGGATGCGCGCGACCAGCTCGTCCTTGTGGAACGGCTTGGTCATGTAGTCGTCGGCGCCGAAGCCCAGGGCCTTGACCTTCGCTTCCACGATGGCGTTGCCCGACAGGATGAGGACCGGCGTCTGCACCTTGGCGACGCGCAGGCTCTTCAGCACCTCGAAGCCGCTCATGTCGGGCAGCTGCAGGTCGAGCACGATGATGTCGTAGTCGTAGAGCTTGCCGAGGTCGACGCCCTCCTCGCCCAGATCCGTCGTGTAGACGTTGAAGCCCTCGCTCCTCAGCATCAGCTCGATGCTGCGCGCCATGGCGCTGTCGTCTTCGATCAGGAGAACGCGCATGTCTCGTCACCTCATTTGCGGAGCGGTTCTCGGACCCCCCGCGGTTAACCGAAGGTCAGAACCGTAAAGTTAAATGGTTAACATTGGCTTTCATTGATCCACCGAACTGAGAGATCGAAAAGTCCGGGTTAATACCGACCCCGGTAGTGACGACCATCCCCTTGATTCGATTTGTTAAGTTTACCGCGACTTAAAACCTTCACTGCAAGATGCGTCATTCTGAGGGCGGCAGAACGCCCCTTTAAGGACGATGCATGCGCGCTTTGCTCAAAGAGATCGACGCCGTACCCAGCCTGCGCCGGTTCGGGCGCGTGGCGCGGATCGAGGGCCTCCTGGTCGAGGTGACCGGGGCCGCAGGCGCGATCAGCCTGGGCGGACAGCTACACCTAAGTAGCGGTTCCGGCAAGGAAATTCCTTGTGAAGTCGTCGGCTTCCGCGACGGCCGGGCGCTCGCCATGCCGCTGGGGAACCTGGACGGGATGAGCTTGGCGGCCCGGGCCGATTTCGACGACCGGCCGGCCGTGATCTACCCCTCCAAGGCCTGGCTCGGCCGCGTTCTGGACGGCTTCGGCCAGCCCCAGGACGGCAAGGGCCCACTGGCGCAAGGCGCGGTCGCCTATCCGATCAAGGCCCAGGCGCCGGCCGCCCATGCCCGGGCGCGGGTCGGCGGCAAGCTCGATCTGGGCGTGCGCGCGCTCAACGCGTTTACGACCTGCTGCAAGGGCCAGCGCATGGGCATCTTCTCCGGCTCCGGCGTCGGCAAGTCGACACTGCTGGCGATGCTCGCGCGCAATACGAAAGCGGATGCGATCGTGATCGGGCTGATCGGCGAGCGCGGCCGCGAGGTGAAGGAATTCGTCGAGGACGATCTGGGCGCGGAAGGCCTGGCGCGCAGCATCGTCGTCGCCGCGACCTCGGACGATCCGCCGCTGGTGCGCCGCCAGGCAGCTTACGTCGCGATGACCGTTGCGGAACAACTTCGGGACCAGGGCTTGCATGTGCTGCTGTTGATGGACAGCGTGACGCGTTTCGCGATGGCACAGCGTGAGGTCGGTCTGTCGGCGGGCGAGCCGCCGGCGCAGAAGGGCTATACGCCGACGGTGTTCGCGGAACTGCCGCGATTGCTGGAGCGCGCGGGCCCGGGCCACGCCGGCCACGAGGGCTCGATCACCGGATTGTTCACGGTCCTGGTCGAAGGCGACGACCACAACGAGCCGATCGCGGACGCAGTGCGCGGAATCCTCGACGGCCATATCGTCCTGGAACGGAACATCGCCGAGCGCGGACGCTTCCCCGCGATTAACGTTCTCAAATCCGTCTCGCGCGCCATGCCCGGCTGCAACGCGCCGCAGGAGCAGCGCATCGTGGCGTCCGCGCGCGCGCCGATGGCGGTGTTCGACGACATGGCCGAGCTCATTCGCCTCGGCGCGTACAAGACTGGCACAAATGCGGAGGTCGACGCCGCCATAAGACTTAATCCCGAGCTCGAATCCTTCCTGGCGCAGAAGAAGGACGAGCGCGCGACGTTTGCCGAATGTTATTCCCAGCTGGAGAAAATAATGGGCGAGGGGAAGGGTAGGGTCTGATGAAACGCACCAATACGCTGATCCGGCTTCGGCGCTTCCGCGTCGACGATCTGAAGCGGCGCCTGGCCACGCTCGACGGCATGAAGGCGGATGTCGAGCGCAAGCTCGCCGACCTCGAGGACAGCGTCGCGCGCGAGAAGCAGCGCGCCGGGGATTCCGACATTGGCCGTCTTGCTTTTCCCTCGTTCCTGAAATCGATCGAAGGCCGCCGCGAGAACCTGCGCGCCACGCAAAGGGACATCGAGCGCGAGCGCGTCCAGGCCCAGGACGAGCTCACCTCCGCGTTCCAGGATCTCAAGGCGCTGGAGTTCGCCACCGAGCAGCAGGCCAAGCGCGCCGGCGAGATCGAGGCGCGCAGGGCTCAGTCCCGCCTCGACGAGATGGCGCTGGTGCGCCACCTACGCAAGCACGCGCTGCGCGGGGTTTGAGGCGCTACATCAATATCGGAACATCATCCTCCCCTGCGAAGCGGGGGAGGTGGCGCGCGACATCAGTCGCGCGTGACGGAGCGGGCCCCCTCTGCCTCGCTTCGCTCGGCACCTCCCCCGTAAGGACGGGGGAGGATGGTCTAACCCGCTTTTTCGGAACGGTGCCTCAGCAGGCCTTGGCGACTGGCGCCTGCGGGCCGTGGACCCTGTGGAAAGCGGCGAGCCCGCGATAGAAATCGTCTTCGATCTTGCTCAGCCTGCCGTCGCGGCAGCCCGCGATGTTCTCGAGGATCCGCACCAGCGTCGCGCGCGGGAAGTCGGACAGCGCGTCGGTGAAGAACGCGCGCTGCCACGCGTCGTCGAGCAGCCGTCCATAGGGCCGGTAGACGTCCGGATAGGCCTGGCCCGCGCGCCTCACCGCGCGCCATTGCTGCAGATAGTCGTAAGGATTGGCGAGATTGAGCGCGGCGGGCTTGGACCAATCCGCGTCGCGGTTGGCGTTGTTGGAATAGAAGCGCAGCTCGCCCGGCTCGCCCGCGTCCACATGGAAATGGCCGTGCAGGATCCAGGCATGCGCGATGAGCATGTGCCAGAAGAAGCCGTCATTGACGATGTGCGGCACGAGCTTGCGCCGGTATTCCAGGTCGCTCGCGAAATAGCGGTATTCCTTGAGGTATCGCCGCAACAGCGGATAGTCGTCGAGGAAGAGCTTGGCGTAGCGCACGGCATGCACGAACGAGCCGCAGGTCTCGTCCCCGAGCGTGGCGATGTCCTGCGCGGTGAGCGGCGTCACCAGCCGGCGAAGGTCGCGCTTGGTGCCGATGAAGGCCGCGTCCTCGTAATAGAAGGGCTGATTGGAGTCCGCCCAGGGGATCCAGATCCGGCTTTGCAGCGCCGGTTTGGGCATGACGATGCCGAAGACCGCGCGCGGCGGGATCGTGCTCCAGGAATCGAACGTCTCGATCTTGCGCCGCAGAAACTCGGCGTCGAAGACGTAGTCCGGACGGGACTTCAGCGTCACCTCGCCGTCCTCTGGCAGGAGCGCGAGCGCCGCGCGAAGGGTCTCGATCTGATAGACGATGCCGCGCTGGTTCCCGGTGCCGCTTGTCTCGGGCTGGGGCACGCGCGCCAGCGTCACGCCCGGGAGGCTGTCCACCCACCCGGCATAGGCGTCGATCTCGGCGCCGTCCCAGGTCACGCAGACGACGCGGCGCAGCACGTTCTCTTGGCGGAGCCGCAGCAGCGGCGCGAGGCTCAACTCGGCCAGCTCGCGCGATTTGGCGAAGCCGGTGACGATGGCGTCTGCCTTGCGCTGCATGTCAACGCTCCAGGATGCGGCGCACGCGCGCGCAGATGAAGGACGCGACGGCGCGCTCGCCCGTATAGGGCAGCGCGCGGAACAGGCTGAGTGCCGCGAGCTGATGAAGCCGTTCGGCCAGCCCCGGATCCTCGCGCTCCACCAGCGGGCGGAAAAGGCTTTCGAGCTGCGTCAGCTTCTCGATCGCATTGGCGCGCTGGACGGCGCGATCCTGGGACAAGTAGAGGCGGCGCAGGCACCAATGGCCGCTGAGGTCCTGGAAGAGCTTTCCCATGTCCAGCCAATAGGATGACACAAAGGGACAATCGCAGTCGATGAAGACGACGTTGCGGTCCGCGTCCAGCATGATGTTCTCGAGCGTAAGGTCGCCATGCGAAGGCGAGTCGGGGATATCCTCCCAGTTCAGAGCGAGCAATCGCTCCGCGCAGTCGCCGATGGCGTCCGCAAGCCCGCCGTCGCCGAGCGCGTATTCGCGGGCGGTGTTTGCGATGGCGCCGATCTTGTCGTGGAACGCGCCGGCCCCGATGGGCGCGCCGCGGCACGCCTGGAACAGCCAAAGCATGCGCTCGACGGCCCTGAACACCGCACCCGACGCGAAGGGAATCGAATTGGCGGCGGCGAAGGCGAGCGTGCGGCCGGGCACGTAGGCCATGTCGAAGAACGCGCATCCGCCGTCGTCGATCCCGCTGGCGAGGACTTTCGGAAACGGGATGCCGATCCGCGCCAGATGGCGCTGCTTGTCGATCTGGCCGAGCAGCCTTTCGTTGTGCGCGGGGCTCGCGGCGGTCTTGCGCACGACGCTGCGCGCGGCTGCGGCGTGAAGCACGACGCGGGCGCCGGAATGTCCGGCGAGCGCGTAGCAGGTCTCTTCGGGCGGCCCGTCCGCGACGGCGGGGGCCGCGTTTCGCAGGGCGGCAGCGCTCACAGCCAGTCCTTCAGATAGTCCGCGAGATTGGCGCTGTTGCGCTCGACGCTGACTGCGACCGCGGAAGGAAAGGGATTGGTCGCGGCATGGTCGTTGACGAGGAAGCGCCGGCCGTGATTGCAGCCCATGATCAGCGCGTGGGGGGTGAGGCCGAGCGCTTTCAGCGCGCGCTCGGTCTTCTGCCGGTAGGCCTCGGGCCTTGCCGTCATGAAGATCAGCTGCGCGCCCTGCTCCTGCCAGGTACGCAGCGCGGCGACGTTCTCGTCGATCGCGATGTCCTCGTCGTCCCAGAACGGCGCGAAATAGGCACTGTGGTTGCGGAAGACCACGCCATCGAGATCGGTGACGATGCTGCCGCGGGCGCGGACGTAGCGCCGCCAATCGGGCAGCGTGCCGACGTCGATGAAATTCGAGACCAGGTGCGGGCGTATGACCACGCCGCCCGCGATCGCCCGGTTCATGATCTGGGAGACGAAGATCTCGCCCGTCTCGTTGGCGCGGGCCACGGCGCCGAACGTATCGAGATACGCGGCCGCGTCGGGAAAACCGTAGAGCCCCACGCTCACATAGTTGGAGGCGAGGCTCTTCTCGATCATCTCGACGACGAGGCCATTCTCGTTGACGACCGCGAAGCTCTTGGCGCCGACATTGCTCATCTGCGGGTTTTCGCGCACGTCGCACAGCGCCACGAAGCCGGAATCCGGCAAGGACGCGGGACCGAAGAAGCTGTCGGCGTCCTTGATCGCGAAGGCGCCCGTCACGCGGGCGCGGCGGATCATCTGGGCTACCGTATCGGCGGGGCCTTGCGTGTCGCGGTCGAGGACGACGACGTCGATGACTTGGCCGAAAATCCGCTTCAGCAGCGACACGGCGTCATAGCGTTCCGCGTGCTCGGCGCGGATGGCGGCGACGATCCGGCTGTAGGCGTTGCGCGGAACGCTCGCGGCCGCGCGCGCCAGCGCCAGCTCGCCTTCGGGAAGGGTAAGCATCCATTTCGGCCGCACACCCGGATAGCGCGCGGATTTCCCCGCGCAAGGCAAAAGCAGCGTTCTATCCATGTACGCGACCTGCGGGAAACTGGAGCGGCGCGATACGTGGTAAACGATCGTGGTTAAATGCGGGTTAAACCCGGCGAGGCGAGCGCCTAGGGCATCAGCTCATAGACCGTGCCGCCGCCGCCATCGGCGACGTCGCCCGTGCCGCCCGCAAGCGTCTCGCCGAAAAGGTTGCCCGATGAATCGAGCAGCAGCGGAGAGAATGGCTCATTGCCGTCGGCGCAATGCGGCTTCACCGTGCAGAAATCGTAGATCACCTGATAGCTGCCGTTCCATTCGAACGCCTTGCCCCCTTTCGGGCCGACGTCGCTGCCGCCCAGCTCTGTCGTGCCGAACAGATTGCCCGAACCGTCGAGGATCATCGGGACCGACGGTTGGGCGCCGTCGGTGCATGTCGTCCCAGGACAGAAATCGTAGAGCACGCTGCGGCTGCCGGAGGCATAGCTGTAGAGCGTGCCGGCCTTCCCGTTCGTGCCGCCGCTCGGCGTCGATCCATAGAGCGTGGCGGCGCCGCCGATGACGGGCACCGCGCTCGGCCGCTCGCCGTCGGCGCAGTGGGGAGCCTCGGTGCAGAAGCTCGAGAGCACCGTCTCGCTCCAGGCATCCCCGCCCGCGTTGGTGAGCTTGAACAGGGTGCCCTCGTCCTTCGTGCCGCCGAAATAGGTGACGCCGTAGAGCGCGCCCGTGCCGTCGACGACGACGCCCGTGCGCGGGCTGTCGCCGTCGGTGCAGCGCGAAGCGGCGCAGAAGCTGTACAGCACCGAAGCGCTCCAGCGGCCGCGGGCATTGGGAGCGAGGCGGAAAACGGCGCCTTCGCCATGCGTCCCGCCGCCCGCCGTCGTCGCATAGAGCGGCGAGGTCCCGTCATAGGCAACGCCCGACGCGGCACCCTGATAGGCGAGCACGCCGCTGGGCTCGTCGCCATCCGCGCAATCGGCCAGCGAGCAGAAATTGTAGAGGATGTGGTACATCCAGCTCGTGTGGCCGGCGCCGGGCGTCAGCTTGAACGCCACGCCGGCATTGTGCGCCCCGCCGCTCTGCGTCGTTCCGTAGAGCGCGCCTTCGGCATCGACGATCATGCCGAAGAAGGGCAGGTTGCCGTCGGCGCAGCTCGCCTTAACGCAGAAATTGTGCAGCACCGTGTGCGTCCAGGTGCCGTCGCCGTTCGGGCTGAGCTCGAACACCGTGCCGCCCTGCACGAAGCCGTTGGCGTATTTTCCACCCCTGCCGGTGATGCCGTAGAGATCGCCGGAGGCGTCCGCGACAAGGCCGCCCAGCGGCTGAGAGCCGTCGCGGCAATCGGCCAGCGCGCAGAAAGAGTGCAGCGACTTCAGCGTATAGGCCGAGGCGCCGGACGAGATCAGGGCGGCGGACAGGGCGGCGAGCACCGGGAGGAAACGCATCGCGGCTCTCCTTTTAGGCCGCGCAGCATATCCCGCGGCGGCGCGTTCGTCATCGCCGCCGCTTGGCACTAAGCTCGTGCCGTTGATTCGTGCGGGGGCGCACATGTCCTTCTCCGAACTAATCTCGCCCTTGATCGGGCGGCTGGCGCTGGCCTGGTTCTTCCTATCCGAGGTCTACAGCCTGGCCAGGGACTGGGACGGGCAGGTGGCGCTGCTCACCTTCGCCAACCTTCCCGCGGCCCCGCTGCTGCTTGCGCTCGCGCTGCTGGCGATGAGCCTGGGTGGGCTGTCGCTGCTCCTGGGCTTTCATGCGCGGCACGGCGCGGTGCTGCTTTTCGGCTTCACCGTCGTGGCCACCGTCCTCATGCACGACTACTGGCATCTGAAGGACGCGGGCGCGCGCGCCGCCGACTACGAGATCTTCGCGCGCAACATCGCGATCTCGGGCGGGCTGTTGATGATCGTGGGCATGGGCGCGGGGCCGTTCGCGCTCGACAATTCCGGCCAGAAGAAGAAGCGCTAACCCAACGGCGCGCCGCAGGCCGCGACGGGCTCGTCGATGCGGGCTCGGCCGATGCTTCCGCTCAACGTGTCCAGCGCGCCGGGCTGAAGCGCGAGGCCCAGGACGCGCGTCTTGTCGACGGGGCCCGGAAAGCGCACGCGTTCCGCGGGCAGGCGCGCGAAGCCTGCGCGGGCATAGTAGGACTCGTCGCCGACGAGGAGGATGGTCTTGAAGCCGGCCGTTTTGGCGGCATCGATGCCCGTCTTCATCAAGGCGATGCCGATGCCCCGGCCGCGTAGCTCGGATTTGACCGCGAGCGGGCCGAGCAGCAGCGACGGCTCGCCGCCCACCACGATCGGCCAGAACCTGACGGAGCCCAGCAGCACGCCCCCTTCACCGGTCGCGACGAAGCCCAGCCCGTCCTCCGGCGCCACGCCTTCGCGCAGGCGATAGGCCGATTTGGCGAAGCGCCCCGGCCCGAAGCCGTCGTCATTGAGCGCCGCTACGCCGTCTGCGTCTTCTGGTCCCTCCGGTCTGATCTGCCAATGCACGCTCATCGTGTTAGCCTTGGCCCCTTCGAAATCGAGGAGGAGGTAATCCCATGGGCGTGCTCGATGGCAAGGTCGTTCTGGTGACGGGCGGCGCCAACGGCATCGGCAAGGAATGCGCCGTGCTGGCCGCGCGCGAGGGCGCGAAGGTCGTGGTCAACGATCTGGGCGGCGGTGCGGGCGGCGGCGACGCCGGCTCGGCCGGCCCGGCCGAGGAGGTCGCGGCTGAGATCCGCAAGGCGGGCGGCGAGGCGGTGTCGAACTCCGACAGCGTCTCGAGCCGCAAAGGCGTCGCCCACATGATCGAGCAGGCGATGGACACCTACAAGGGCCTGCATTCGATCATCAGCCCCGCCGGCATCCTGCGCGACAAGATGTTCCACAAGATGAGCGACGAGGAGTGGGACATCGTCATCGATGTGCATCTGAACGGCAGCTACAACGTCTGCCGCGCGGCGATCAATCATTTCCGCGAGCAGGAGGAAGGCTCGTTCGTCCTCTTCACCTCGACCAGCGGATTGATCGGCAATGTCGGCCAGGCGAACTACGCGGCGGCGAAGATGGGCATCGTGGGCCTGTCGCGCATCATCGCGATGGAAGGCCTCGCCAAGAACGTGCGCTCAAACGTCATCGCGCCCTTCGCGTGGTCGCGGCTGATCGCGACGATCCCGATCAAGGACGAAGCCTCGGCCAGGCGCGTCGAGCGGATGAAGAACCACATGCGCGCAGACCAGGTGGCGCAGCTCGCCGTCAGTCTCGCGTCGCCGGTGACGAAAGACGTATCCGGCCAGATCTTCGTCGCCCGCGGCAACGAGATCTTCCTGATGAGCCAGCCGCGTCCGGTGCGCGGTCTCGCCCGGCTCGAAGGCTGGACGCCGCAGACGATCGCCGAGCACGCGATGCCCGCGCTCAAGCCCAGCTTCCACGATCTGGGTGCGACGACGTCGGTGTTCGGCTGGGAGCCGGTGTAGACAAATGAAGACGCCCTCTCTTTCGAGAGGGCGTCTTCGAGCTCAATCGGCTTGAGCCGGATCGCCTAGAAGCGGATCCACACGCCGTTGCGCCAGTAGCCGCGGCCTTCGTGCTCGCGCCAGCGATACTTCTCGTCGGCACCCCAACGCCAATCATCTTCGTGGACCACCAATCCGAACTCGGGCTTGTAGACGTAGTTGTTCTTGACGTGCCAGCACTCGCCTTCCTGGTTGCACACGATCTTGGCGGAGGCCGCCGTCGTCATGAGTGCCGCCAAGGTCAAGGCTGCGCCCGCGATTACAATCTTTTTCATCTGGGATCTCCTGCGTGTTGCCCTCCGGTGAACCCTACAATGCGCAGAAGGTCATCAGGTTTCGGATTGAGAGACTTTGAAACACAAACGCCCTCTCGGTCGAGAGGGCGTTTGCACGTAACTCCGTGTACGGATCGCTTAGAAGCGGATCCACACGCCGTTGCGCCAGTAGCCGCGGCCTTCATGCTCGCGCCACACGAAATGATCGTGATCGCCCCAGCGCCAGTTGTTCTCGTGGACGACGAGACCGAACTCGGGGCGATAGGCATAGCGGCCACGCACATGCCAGCACTCGCCTTCGCGGTTGCACACGATCGCCGCCGAAGCGCCGATCGTCGTGACAGCCAGCGAGGCAACACTTATCGCGGCAACAGCCGCCAACTTTGCGATGCTTTTCATGGAAATCTCCTGGTTTGGTACCCTACCGGTAACCTTATAACGCTTGTTCCCGGCGCGAGGTTCCCCGACTCCCGCCGTGGAATTAGCTCTACCAGTAGGGCGATTTCGGTTCCAGCCCCGCGAGCTCCTTGAGACGGTGTCTCACCGAGGCGGGCGTGCCTTCGGGCGGCGCGAGGGGATCGGCGAACTGGATTTCGCGGATTTCGAAATTGGGCGCAAACGTGAACTCTACGTCATCCAACCGATAGAGAACGATCACGTTCGTCGCCCATCCGGTCTTACGCGAATAGAGTCCGAAGAGAACCGGAGGCGCGCAACGCACCAGACCGATTTCCTCTTTCATCTCCCGGACGATGGCATGCTCGGCCGCTTCGGCGCGCGCCACGCCGCCGCCAGGCAGAAGCCAGCCGGGCACATAGCTGTGCCGCACCAGCAGCACCTTGCCGTCGCGCACGATCAGCGCGCAGGCGGCGAATGCAACCGGAGAGAGAAGCGCTTGTGCTGCCACTTTAAGGGAAAGCGCCAGGCGGTCTAAGCGACGGGGCATTTTTCCTTCCCCAAGGGGAGCTTCGAAAGGAATTGGTAACGGGGGCTTCGTAACCTCAAGTAGCAATCCCCATGGGTCCTCATGTGGCGTCACCGCGATCCCGCCTGCAATTGAGCGCCCATGCAAGCCGCGCGCAACGGCTTTGAGGGATCGCGGGCATGGCGGCGGCTTACGGACATCTCAAGGCCCTGGTCGTGGAGGACAATCCGCATATGCGCGCGATCCTGCGCGCGATCCTGATGGGGCTGGGCGTGAGCGAGGTGCATGAGGCGCCCGATGGCGGCCGGGCGTTCCGCGCGCTGCAGCGCATCGAGCCCGATTTCGTGCTCACCGATCTGATGATGGCGCCGATGGACGGCATCGCCTTCGTCCACGAGCTGCGCAATTCGCCCCAAAGCCCCAACCCGTTCCTCCCCGTGATCATGGTGAGCGGCCACACCGAGCGCGCGCGCATCCTGGCGGCGCGCGACGCCGGCGTGACCGAGTTCGTCGCCAAGCCGATCACGCCCAAGAACCTTTTCTTAAGGATCGTGGAAATCGTCGAGCGTCCAAGGCCTTTCGTGCGCGGGGCGGGCTATTTCGGGCCGGACCGCAGGCGCAAGAACGATGCCTTCTATGTCGGCCCCTGGCGGCGGGAAGAGGATCGCGCGCGCGACCTCGTGGAGGTCTGACGCGCTTGGTTTAGCCCTCCTTAAGCACTCTTCTTAATACTGAGCGCCGTGTTCTCCCGGCGGTCCTCATGCTTCAAATCGGCGGCCTTGTCGTTCTCTTCGCCATGGTGTTCGGCGGCTTCCTCATTTCGGGCGGCTCGCTCGGACCCGTGTTCGAGGCGCTGCCGCACGAGATGATGACGATCGGCGGCGCCGCGATCGCGGCGCTCTTGATCGGCGGCTCGATGTATTCGCTTAAAAAAACGGGCGGCCAGCTTGCCAAGGTCATCAGCGGGCCGAAATGGAAGCCGTCCGACTACCGCGACCTGCTCACGCTCCTCTTCCTGCTCACCAAGACGATGAAGTCGAAGGGGCTGATCGCGCTCGAGGCCCATATCGAGAAGCCGCGGGATTCCTCGATCTTCAAGCGCTTCCCCAAGATCTCGGACGATCACTTCGCCTGTGCCTTCATCTGCGACACGCTGCGCATGATGACGATGAGCCTGGAGGATCCGCACCAGGTCGAGACCGCGATGGAGAAGCAGCTCGAGAAGCATCACCACGAGGCGCTCGAGGGTCCGACCGCTCTGCAGACCATGGCGGACGGCTTGCCCGCGCTCGGCATCGTCGCCGCGGTGCTCGGCGTCATCAAGACGATGGGCGCGATCAGCGAGCCGCCGGAGGTGCTCGGCCGCATGATCGGCTCGGCGCTCGTCGGCACGTTCATGGGCGTGTTCCTGGCCTACGGCATCGTGGGGCCGATGGCGACGCGGCTGAAATCCATCGTCGACGACGAGGCGCAGTTCTATCACGTCATCCGCGACGTCCTCGTCGCCCACCTCCACGGCAACGCGGCGCAGGTCAGCGTCGAGATCGGCCGCGGCAGCGTGCCCAGCGAAGCGCAGCCGACCTTCCAGGAGATGGAAGAGGCGCTCAACAACATCCCGCCCGAGCCGGCCTGACGTCAGCAGCCGTCGACTTCGTACCAGCGCAGACCGAAATAGCCCGGATGCAGCCGGGCGCAGACCGTGCTTCCCACGATCACCGAATCGTAGAGGCTATTGGGCACGTTGACCTTGATCGCGATGCGGTCCGGTCCCCAGGGCGCCAGGGTCAGTCGCCGATCCGCCAGGCTTCTATAGCGGCGGATGAATTCCTTGCCGGTCACGGCCGTGCGGTAGACCGCGGGTGCGGCCGTGTCGAGGCCCACGTCCAGCAGCTTGACGGCGCCCCAGCCATAGACGAGCGCGAAGAAGAGCACGGCGGCCGCGCCCCAGACATGCATCCAGGCCGGCGTCTTTCGCGTGCGCCTGCGCTTGCGCAGGAAGTAGAGGGGCACGAAGAGCACGACCGCGGCGATGACCAGCGCGAGGTCGTAGGAATCCCCGTCGAGGAAATCGAATTCGCTGGCCGCTCCAATGAACAGCGTCAAGGACGCCAGGACGAGCGGGCCTAGAAGCGTCGGCCGCTCGTGCGGCGGAAGATCGGCAAACCAGGCGCGAAGCGGAACCAAAGCGGCCAACGCCAGGGGCGGCGCGATCAGCATCACCATCATGATGATCCAAAAGGGCCACTGGAAGATCGCAAGCCAGAGGCCGAGACCCAGGACGGCGATCGTGGGCGCGGCCTCGATCCTGGCTACTTGCGCGATCCTGGCGCGCGCGGCGTCGTCGAGCTTGTGACTGCTGCCCCCCATCGGGGGAGCGTTTCATGCAAAGCGGTGGCGGGCAACAGCTCAGACGCGGCGGCGCTCGATCTTGACCGCAACAGGCTCGGGCTCGGCGCGGTAGTCGGCGAGCGCCACGAAGAAGGTTGCGAGCGCGCCGGCGAAAAGGCCGAGCGGCATCGCGGTGTAGACGTCCAGATCCGTCCCGAACACGATGATCGCGGTCACGATCATGCCGGTGAGCTGGGCCACGTTCTTGGGCATCCTTGCGCTTCCCCCGAATAACGAGGCAAGCCTAGGACACGGGCACGCGCGGGCGAAGATAAGAGTTAAAGAGAGGTTAACGGCCCGCCGGCGCTTATGGCTTGCTCAAGCGGTAGAGCACGCCGGCATTGGTGGTGCTGCCGCCGCCGGCGGTGGTCGTCCCATAGAAGATTTTGTCGAACAATAGCGGAGCGCCGGGGCTGGGTATGTCGCCGTCGCTGCATGCGGGTTGGCGACAGAAGCCGTAAAGCGTGGTCACCATCCACTGGCCGCCGGCTTGGGTGAGCTGGAAGAACGTGCCATGGCCATGCGCAATACTCTGGTTCGTCGTGCCATAGAGGGAGAACGTGGCATCGTCCTGAATGATAGTCAGGCCGGCGATCGGACCCGAGCCGTCGTCCGAGTGAGTGCCGAAAGAGTAGATCGTGGCAGAGGGGGGATTTTGCGGGTCGGTCGGGTCGAGCGAATAGACCGTGCCGTAGTTTTTCACGCCGCCATTGGCCGTGGTGCCGTAGAGCACACCGTTCCTGTCGGCATTCACCGCCGAGACCGGCCCGTCGCCGTCGCCGTCTGCCTTGGCGAAATCATGCAGCGTCTGAAATGAGAGGCCGTCGGTGGTGAGGCGATAGAGCGTGCCGCCGACAGTGCCGGGGATGGCATCGCTGGTGGGCGTACTGCCATAGAGCGCGCGATCCTTGCCTATCAGCAGCCGAGTGGCGGGGTTATATCCATCGGAACAAACACCGATGTCGCTTTTTTTTGGCAGAAATTATGGAGCACCGTCTCGTTCCATATGGTCTCGTGCTTGCCGGGTGGAGTGAGGCGCCACACCACGCCGGAGAGAAGGTTGTAAAAGGGCGAGGTGCCGCCGAGCTGCGTCGTGCCGTAGAGCACGTCGTTCTTGCCGATGACGACGCCCGCCTTGGGCTGCCTGCCGTCGATACAGTCCTTCTGCGGACAGAAGAAGTAGATCACTTTCTCGGTATAGGTTTTGCCGTCGGGATTGGGACTGAGCTCGAATACGGTGCCATCGTCCTTGCTGCCGCCGACATTGGTCGTGCCGAACAGATTGCCCTTATCGTCCATCGCGACTCCGCCATCCGGCACAGCGCCGTCCGTGGCGCCGCCGGCAAAGGAATAGATCACTTGCTCCTGCCCGTCGGCAGTGATCTTGAAAACTGTGCCGTCGCCATGGGCTCCGCCGGCCGCGGAGGTACCGTAAAGATTGCCGTCCTTGTCGGCGATCACGCCGTCCTGGGGGCTGCTCGGGTCGTTCGAGGCCTGACCGAAGATATAGAGAACGCGCTCCGTGCGCTGCGCGAGCACGGGGGAAGGTGGTAGCGCACAAACGGCAAGGGCGAGGAAGGCGAACTGCTTCTGCATGCGAGTCTCCAAGATGGGCGCCACCCATGGGGCGAACGCCACCTTAGAGGAAATATAAGCAGTTAACCAGCTATAGTTGTTTTTACTCGCGGCCAGCGTCTCACATTTGCGCCGGTCTGGCTCCGCATGAAGTCCTATCGGCGCGACCAGGCTTACCCGCCCAAATCCTTCTTCTTTTCCAGATATTCGTCGCGCTGGATCTCGCCGCGGGCGTAGCGGCCTTCCAGGACCGCCAGTGCGTCCGAGCGGTTGTTGGACGGCGGCGGGTGGCTGCCCCAGCCCCAGGTCGGGTGGTAGTAATAATAATACCGGCGCCGGAAGATCAGGCTCAGGATCACCACCAGGATCAGCAGCGAAAAAAGCCCGTGCGGCCACCAGAAAAAGAACGGCCAGATCATCGCATCGTGAAACATCGCTCCCTCCCAACCGGGTCCGGGAAGGATATGGGGAGCGCCGGGCCGGTTTGCCAGACCCCGGTCAGCCGGAAACGCAAGGTACCGCGCGGAGCCAGGCTTGCGCGGCCGCGTCCGTTGCCGGTCCCGGCGCGGTGGTCGCGTCGGGCACGATGCGCTCGCGGTATTTGCGGTGCAGCCGGTCCTGCGATCCCGATGTCGTGAGCGCGATCTGCGCGCCGTCGGGCAGGGGGAAGACGTCGTTGCCGGTCACGTAGCCCGCCGTCGGCTGGCCGAAGAACCGCGTCCCGCCGCGGCCCTCGAACGCCATGGCGGTGAACTCGCCCGAGCTCGAGGTGTGGCGGTCGACGAGCACCGCGACCGGTGGGTTCTTCCGCGTCGAGGAATAGGCGGGGATGCGGCCGATATCGGCGGTGTCGACGCCCTGCACTTCGCCGTTCTTCACCGTCCAGACTTCGCCGGGATCGGCGCCGGGCTCGAAGAAGCCGAACGGCGGATCGCCGAGGAGCGGCGCCACGCCGTTGAGCATCGGCCACATGTTGCCGCCCTCGTTGCCGCGCAGATCGACGACATAGCGGCACGCTCCCTGCTTTTGCAGCTTCGCCATCTCCGCGCGGAAATGTGTTTCATAGTCCTTCACCGCCTTGTCGTTTCCGATGAAGGCGTAGATGTGCACATAGCCGGTGTGATCGGGCAGCATGCGGAATTCGACCGGCGTCAGCGCGACGGGTTTCGTCTTGCCCTGCTGCTCGCCCGACATCTCCGCCTTCCATTCATCGCGCGTCCACAGCGAGGTGTGCTTCTCGCCGAGCGCCTTGATCACCGCTTTGATCGCGGGATAGGCGTCCTCGGGTTTGTTGCTGTGCGGGAGGCTTGCCCATGCCTTGGCCTCGGTCGCTTTCCAGTCGACCTTTTCGCGGTTGATGTGGTGGGTCTTCAGCGTCTTGAGCGCGGCGCCCAATTCGTCGGCGGCGGTCGGCGGCTTTGCGTGCGCGACGGTCGCAAACGCAACCGCGAGAAGCGCAATCGTTGAGCGCATCATGGCTTCCCCCGCCAAGCGATGTGTCGCGCTTTTATACCGCGAACTCGATCCTCTCGGCCAGCGGCGCATGGTGCGCCCTGCGGAAATCCGAGCCCCTTCAATCCTTTCCGAACCGGAAGACGACGCCCATGTCGTTGGCGCCGCCGCGCGATACCGTTCCGTAGAAGGCGCGCTTGTAGCGCAGCACGGTGCCCAGGCTCGGATAGTATCCGTCGGCGCAGTCCGGCTGCGAGCAAAAGCTGTAGACAACCTTTTCCGTCCAATGTCCCCGCGGGGACCTGGGCGGACGGAAGCTGAAGATCGCGCCCTTGTCGCTGGCGCCGCCGTCGCTCGACATCCCGTACAGCCTCGTTCCCTTCTCGTTTTCGAGCAGCGTGAACCCGCCTCCGGGAAAACCGGCGTCTGCCGTCCCGGCACAGAAGGAATGGAATATTTCATATGCCGAGGACGCCGGATCGAAAGAGTAGGCGGTGCCGCAACTTTGCGCGCCGCCGGTCGGCGTCATTCCGTAGAGGACGCCGCCTCGATCCTCGATGATGCCGCTGAAGGGCTTGCTGCCGTCTTGGCCCGTTACCCCGAAATCATGCAGGACCTGGAAACCGCTGCCGTCCGTCGCCAGCGCAAAAAGCGTCCCCGCATGGTCGCTGGAGGAGGTGGTGCCGTAGAGCAGGCCCGATTTCGACAGCAGCAGCGGCCCGGCGAACGGGTAGGAACCGTCCGCACAATTGGGCTGGCTGCAGAAGTCGTAGAGCACGGTCTCCTTCCACGCGCCGCCGTCTTTGGGGGGCGCGAGCCGGAACACCGTCCCATGGTTGGCGAGCGCCGCGCCGCTTCCGCCGTTTTCGGTTGTGCCATACAGCGTCCCGTCCCCGGCCACGACCACGCCGGCGACGGGTGTCTCGCCGTCGGCGCATTTTTCAGCGCGCAGAAATTGTAGAGGATGTTCTGCGTCCATGCGCCGCCGCCCGCGGGCACGAGTTGGAAGACGATTCCGGCGCCGAAACCGCTGGTGCCGCCATGGGAACCGCCCTGCGCGGCCGTGCCATAAAGGTTGCCGTTCTTGTCGATCACGAGCGCGGAACTGGGACTTGCGCCGTCGCCCGGCATGCCCTGGAAGCTATGGATGACGGTGAACACGCCGCTCGGGTCGACGGCGAACACCGTGCCCTGGTCGGAGCCTCCGGTGCTGCCCCCGGTGCCGTAGAGATTGCCGGCTGCATCCGCGATCAGGCTGTTTTGCGGATAGGCGCCGTCGCCGTTCGAGAAACTATGAAGCACGCTTTCGCCCGCCGCCGCGAGCGCGTGTTGCGGGCAGATCATGAGCGCCGCGATCGGCAGCATGAAGGCGGTCAGGACGAAACACGGCTTCATGCGAGCCTCCTCACGAGACGTCTGCACACTTTACGGTTGCAGAGTGAGGCATCCTCCTGCGATTGGCCAGGGCGCCCGGACTAAACCGCGAACTCGATCCCTTGCGCCAGCGGCAGGGCGTCGGAGTAGTTGATGGTCGCGGTCTGGCGGCGCATGTAGGCCTTCCAGGAATCCGATCCCGACTCGCGGCCGCCGCCCGTCTCCTTCTCGCCGCCGAACGCGCCGCCGATCTCGGCGCCGCTGGGTCCGATGTTCACATTGGCGATGCCGCAATCGGAGCCCGACGCCGCGATGAAGCGCTCGGCCTGCTGCATGTCGGTGGTGAAGATGCAGGACGACAGGCCCTGCGGCACCGCGTTGTGCCTGGCCAGCACGTCGTCGAAGTCGGTGTACTTCATCACATAGAGGATCGGCGCAAAGGTCTCGTGGCACACCGTCTTGGTCTGCCCCGGCATCTCGACGATGGCGGGATGGATATAGAAGCCGTCCGGGAACTTGTCCTCGAGCGCGCGGCCGCCGCCGGAGATCGCGCCGCCTTCGTCCTTCGCGCTCGCCAGCGCGCGCTGCATGCCTTCGAACGAGGCCTTGTCGATCAGCGGACCGACGAGCGTGACCTTCTCCAGCGGGCTGCCGATGGGAAGGCCTGCATAGGCCTTCTTAAGCGCGGGAACGAGCTTGTCGTAGATGCTCTCATGCACGAAGAGGCGGCGCAGCGTGGTGCAGCGCTGCCCGGCCGTGCCGACGGCCGCGAACAGGATCGCGCGGGTCGCGAGATCGAGCTTGGCGCTCGGCGTCACGATCATCGCGTTGTTGCCGCCGAGCTCGAGGATCGACCGGCCGAAACGCGCCGCGACCACGGGCGCGAGCTCGCGTCCCATGCGCGTCGAGCCCGTGGCGCTGACGACCGGGATGCGCGCGTCCTTCGCCAGCAACTCGCCCACGTCGCGCAGGCCGAGCACGACCTGGCTCAGATTCTTCGGCGCCGCGCCGAACTTCGTCATCGCACGCTCGAACAGCGCCTGGGTGGCGAGCGCGGTGAGCGGCGTCTTCTCGCACGGCTTCCAGATCACGCTGTCGCCGCAGACCAGCGCCAGCGCCGCGTTCCACGCCCACACCGCGACGGGGAAGTTGAACGCCGAGATCACGGCGACCGGGCCCGCCGGATGCCAGGTCTCCATCATGCGATGGCCGGGACGCTCGGAGGCGATGGTCAGGCCGTAGAGCTGGCGCGACAGACCGACCGCGAAATCGCAGATATCGATCATCTCCTGGACCTCGCCGAGGCCCTCCTGGAGGATCTTGCCGGCTTCGAGCGTGACCAGGCGCCCGAGCGCGTCCTTGTTGGCGCGCAGCTCCTCGCCGAACAGGCGGACCAGCTCGCCGCGCTTAGGCGCCGGCACGTCGCGCCAGGTTTTGAACGCCTCGACCGATGCGGCGATTTTCTTCTCGACGGATTTCGCGTCGTCATACGCGACGCGCCCGATCTCCGCGCCGTCGATGGGCGAGCGGGCGATGTGATCGCCGGAGGTGTGGACGCCGAGTTGGGTGAGAAGGTCGTGAGTGGTCATCGTATTATCCTCCAAATCACCATGGCCGCCCTTGGGGCGGCCACCCAGCCGGCGCACGTCAGTGCGCCGAAAAGAACCCATGTCGCTCGCTGCCGCTCGCTGGCTGGGTGGCCGGGTCAAGCCCGGCCATGGTGACATTAGTGTTTCAATGTCCCTTGGCGTAGTAGCGCCCGAAGCGGTTGTTGAGGAAGTCGCCGAGCGCGGCGTCCTCCTGGCGCACGAAGCCCTTCTGCGGCAGTTTGCCCTCGACGAGCATGTCGCACATCGCGCAGATGCCGGCCGCCGTCGTGATCTGGATCGCGCTCATCAGCCGGTCGCCGACGGTCTGGCTGTAGATCTTCTTGGCATAGCTCTCCTGGGTCAGCATGCCGTCGCGCCAGCCGTTCACGGTGACGAACACCAGCACCACGTCCTGATAGGTGATCGGAATCGCGGCCTCCAGCACGTCCTTGAAGATGTCGCGCCGCGTGCCCAGATGCAGGTCGCGCACCAGGAGCTTTACGATGTCGCGATGGCCGGGATAGCGCGCGGTCTTGTAGTTCAAATTGTCGACCTTGCCGTTCAGCGTGTCGCAGAGCGTGCCCAGCCCGCCCGAGGTGTTGAACGCCTCGTATTCGACGCCGTCGAGGGTGAACTGCTCGAGCTCCTCGAGCGCCGGCACTTCGGTCAAGACGCCGTCGCGGATGGATTCGCACGGGTTGCAGTACTCGTTGATCAGCCCGTCGGTCGACCAGGTGAGATTGTATTTGAGCGCGTTGTGCGGGAACACCGGAAGCGCGCCGACGCGCATCTGCACGTCGCGCAGCTTGTCGAACTTCTTGGCGAGATCGTAGGCGACGATGGAGATGAAGCCCGGCGCCAGCCCGCATTGCGGGATGAACGCGGTCTTGGCGCCCTCCGCGAGCCGCTTGATGATGCGGGTGGATTCGACGTCCTCGGTGAGGTCGAGATAGTGCGCGCCCACATGCTTGCACGCCTCGGCGACCTTGGAAGTCAGGTTGAACGGCGTGGCGGAGAGCACGATGTCGTGGCCCTCGACCTCGTGGACGAATTCGGGCGAGACGATGTCGACCTTGCGCAGCTCGACATTGTTGTTGCGCGGCATGCGCTGGAGGCTGGAGGCATCCCTGTCCGCGACCGTCAGCTTGTAGTCGCCGGAGGTCGACAGGAATTCGGTGATGGCGATGCCGATCTTGCCGCCGCCGACGAGCATGACTTTCTTCATGGGGTGCGCGCTTTCCAAAAATCGAGGCGGAGCATGGACTTGGCCGGTGTCGAATGAGAGACGGCGAAACGCCGGAACTTGCCTTTCCGTCCGGCGAAACGCAGGATAATCCGTCGAATCGCCGGGAATCCGAATGCGCGACACGGACGTCAAGCTCGTCGCTCTCCTGCGCGCCAATGCGCGCGAGCCGACCGCTTCTCTCGCCCGCAAGCTCGGGCTGGCGCGCTCCACCGTGCAGGAGCGCATCGCGCGGCTGGAACGCGACGGGGTCATCAAGGGCTATACCGTCCGCCTCGCGGAGGAGGGCGCGAGCACGCTACGCGCCGTGGTGATGATCTCGACCGACCCCAAGCAGGCCGACCGCGTCGCGGTCGAGCTCAAGAAGATGCCCGAGGTGCGCTCCCTGGCCGCGCTGTCCGGCAGCTACGACCTCATCGCCATGATCGAGACCGAGACGCCCGCGCGCATCGACGCGCTCCTCGACCGCATCGGCCGCGCGCCCGGCGTGGCGCGCACGGTGTCGTCGATCATCTTGAGCGAGAAATTCTCGCGCTGAGCTCACCAGGGCCATCGCAGCCAAGGTGTGAAGCGTCCGCCGCGCAACGCCGCATCCAGCGCGGCGAAACCGCGCCGTAGTTCCTTGCGATGCTTCGCGAGCGCGCGCTCGGGGTCGATGACGCCGGAATTCGCCTTGATGCTGTCCTTGCTCAGCCTGAAGCCAGGCATGGTCGCGACGGGCTTCATGTGCAGGCCTTTGAGGACCTGCCGCAGCTGGCGCGCGCATTTGTCGCCGCCGCGCGAGCCGTAGCTGACGATCATCGCGGGCTTGCCCGACCATTCCTTGTAGAGGTGGTCGAGCGCGTTCTTGAGCGGCGCGGGATAGCCCCAATTGTACTGGGGCGTGACGAAGACGAAGGCGTCCGCCTGCGAGACCTTGGCGCTCCAGGCGCTCGTATGCGCGAAGGCATAGCCGTGCGCCGCCGGGACCCCGGGCTCGTCGTCCATCGGCAGGGGCCAGTCCTTGAGGTCGACCACCTCGATCCGCCGTGCGAGGACGCCGCGGCCGATCTCGGCCACCCATTTCGCGATGTCGAGGCCGATCCGCCGCGCGCGCACGCTACTGGTGATGACCAGGACGGTCGATGCGTGTATCATGCACATAATATGCGGCAGCCAAGGAACGGTGTAAAGGTGCAAAATACACGCAATATCGACAAGCTCGGCTCCTCGCTGATCGATCTCCTGAGCGTGCTGAACAGCCCGCGGCGCGACGATGCGCTGCTGCGCGAGGCGGGCGTGCGCCTGGATCGCGCCCTGTTTCCCCTGCTGGTGGCGCTCGACGCGCGCGGATCGCTGGCGGTGGCGCCGCTTGCAGCCCTGGTGGGGCGCGACCACACCACCGTCAGCCGCCAGCTCGCCAAGCTCGCGAGCCTGAAGCTCGTCAAGCGCCGCGACGGCACGCCGGACCGCCGGATGACTGCGGCGGAACTCACCGCGGCAGGCCACGAGATCGCGCGCAAGATCGCGCTCGCGCGCCGCCGATTGCTGGCGAAGGCGCTCGCCGGTTGGAGCGAAGCCGATCGCCGCATGCTCGCCGATCTCAACCGCCGCTTTGCGGATACGTTGCTCGCGCGCGTCGCCAAGGCCGACGGGTCGGGTTGAATTCACCCCGCGGTGCCTTATCCTGCGCGGCATCTTCGTTGGGGGATCGCGTGGACGAAGAAATGCAAGCCCAAGAGCCGCCGCCGCAGGACGCGCCCAGGAAGCGCCCGCCTCTCGTCGTCGGCGTCTATCAGCGCGCGCGCCGCCCCGACCGCTCCCACATGGATGTGCTCAGCCGCCGCGTGCCGTACTGGTTCCTGGTGCTGACGCTCACCGCGTTCGCGAGCTTCCAGATCTGGATGAACCCGTTCGGCTTCAGCGATCTGGTGCAGCGCTACTCGCAGGACATCGCCGACCTCTTGATCATGGGACCGCATTTCTACGGTACCGAGGGGCGCGACAAGGTCTCCGTCGCGATGATCGACGAAGGTACGCTGCATCAGATGCAGACGCCCTGGCCCTGGAGGTATGGCGACCACGCGAGCGCGCTCGGCGCGATCCTCTCCTACAATCCCAAAGCTGTCGTCGTGGACATCCTCTTCGTCGATCCGCGCCGCGACGATACGCTCCCCGAGCTGATCGACGTCATCCACCGCTATCAAAAAGCCCATGTGCCGATCTATTTCGAAGGCGGCAAGAGGCTCCCCTATGGCGAGAATGCGATCACGCCGGAGATCGAGAAGACGGGCGTGCCCATTCTCGATCCCGACGTGTCGATCAATGCCGGCGTCGCGCGCCAGTACAATGCGACAGGTGCGTGCTTCAACGTGAAGCCGGACGGCGACGGCAATTGTCCATCGCTCGCGCTCAAGGTCTATGGCGATCTCTTTCCCCAAGCGCCGCCGGCGAAGATCAACGACATGATGGAGCTGGTGTGGGGCACCAAGACCGCGCCGTCGAACCTCAAATGGATGACGAGCGAGGGCAAGTCCTGCGCGCCAGAGATGAGCGCGGTGCGGCGCATCTATCTCGCCTTCTTCGACACCGGCGCGGTGAAGAGCCCCTGTCCCTACAATGCCGAAATTCCCGTCGTGAGCCTGACGGCAGGCAACGATCCCGACATTCCCAGCCTGATCGAGGGCCGCGTCGTCTTCTATGGCGCCGATCTCGAGGGCGCGCAGGACAAGACGTTCACGCCGGTCAACAACCTGCTGCCCGGCGTCTTCACCCACGCGATGGCGCTGGACAATCTCATCACCTTCCGCGGGCATCCGGAGCAGGACGCGATCTCGATCGGGGGCCAAGTCCAGGACGGGAACCTGGTGCAGATCCTGGCCGTCCTCCCGGTGATCCTGATCCTGTCCTGGTTCCATTGGCGCGCGCTCAGGCGCAGGCGCGAGCACCGGGAGCGCAGCGCGACCTTCGAATATTTCCTCGAGAAGGCGGTCGAGAAGCTCTGGCACTACGTGGCTTTCGGCCTGGCGCTGGGCATCGGCCTGATCCTGACCCGGGCGGCGGGGCTCTCCGTCGCCAACTGGGTCGAGGTGGTTTTCGTCTCGGCCGAGCTCGCGGCGCTGCTTCTGGTGGGTGCGCCGGGCTCGTTCTGGGGCTATCTTCACCACGTCGCGGGCGCGGACCCGCAAGCTTGAGGGACATCCGATGAGACGAGCGACGGCCTTCCTGTTTCTGGGCGTATCTCTGGCCGCGCCCGCCCTTGCAGCGCCTGCCCCTGCCTCGCAAGACGCCTGCACGGCGTCGGGCGATCTCGTGATCGCGGCGCGCACGCCGCAGGTCGATCTCTACGACGCCGCGGGCGGCAAGCGCGTGCAGACGATGGACGCGGGCAAGTTCCCGGGCTGCGCGCCCATCACCGGCCGCGCGCCCAACATGATGCTGCAGGTCAATGTCGGCGGTAAGGCCTATTGGGTGCCGCCCTACATGGTCAAATACCGCTTCGCCGGCAAGCTGCCCGCGGTGTGCCGCAACCTCGCGATGGGATCGAACACGATGAAGGTCGGCGCGACGCGGGGCCTGGGCGAAAGCTGCCCGAAGACGGGAGGAAAGTGATGCGCAGGACGTCCGCTCTTCCGGTGCTTTGCACCGCACTGCTGCTCTCGACCGCGACCGCCGATGCGGGGCTGTTCGACAGCAACGGCTATCCCAGCCACGGCCGCGCCATCGACGCGCTCAAGCCGGCCGCCGACTACAGCGATCTGGTCAAGAACCGCCCGCTCGCGATCTCGATCATGCGCACGCGCGGCCAGGGCTTCGTGCCTTCGCCCGAGCTGCACGCCTATGCGCAGGGCGTGATGATGCGCCTGCTCAAAGGCGTGAACCTGCCGCCGTCTTTCCGGCCCGAGGTGCACATCCTCGCCACGCCCGAATTCACCGGCGAGTGCACGCCCGACGGCACGCTGATCATCAGCGTCGGCCTGCTCGAGCTGCTGGAGACCGAGGACGAGCTCGCCTTCGTGATGGGCCACGAGCTCGCGCACGCGATCTACCGCCACCAGCCGCGCGACTGGTACAAGAAGGCGCAGTTCTATGCGGTGGTGAACGGCACCGCGATCGACGCCTTCGCGCAATCGCAGTTCGGCGACCAGACCAATGCCGACATCGCCCGTGCCCAGGACGTGGCGCAGCACATGGCCAAGCTCAGCGCCAATGTGCTCATGCCGCGGATGGCGAAGGGCGACGAGGACGCCGCCGACGCGCTCGGCTTCGATCTCATGGTCAAGGCGGGTTACGATCCCGAGGCGCCGCTCGCGGTGATGGACAAGCTCGCGGCGCAGGAAGCGGAAGCGGCGGCCGACGCGCAGGCCGCGCGCGACGCGACGAAGAAGAACGGCGGCGGCGGCTCCGGCAGCCTGCTGGACAAGTTCAGCCTCGACAAGGTCACCGCGCTCGCCAGCGGCCAGATCACGACCGACCAGGCGGCGGATATCGCGATCTTCGCCTTCGACACCGCCGTCGACAGCATGGCCGACGACGCGACGACGCATCATCCCGCGAAGGAGCGCGAGGACCTGCTCAGCGCCTATCTCTACGGCGCCTATCGCGACGCGGCGCCGGTCTCGCCGACGCCGCTGCCCTGGGCGCCCGACAGCAAGTCGCCGCTGAAGCCGAAGCTCACGGCGCTTCTCGGCCACTACACCGACGCCGAGAACGCCGCCGCCTGGATCGCCGATGCGAACCAGGGCACGCAGGCCGGTGCGCAAGCCGATGTCGGACGCGCGATCACAGCACCCACCGGCGGCCATGCCTACACCGAATACGTCGCCGCGGAATTCTACGACGGCTCGCACAAGGACAAGCTCTCGGAAGCGGCGCTGGTGCGCGCCGCGGGTGGTCCCGAGCCGTCCTGGGAGATCTATTCGCGCCTGCTCGACGTCTATGTCGCCCACAACAATTACAAGGCCGCGCAGGCCTTGATGGACCGCGCCGTCATCCGCTTCGAGGACTCGCCGGTGCTGCTGCCCAAGCGCATCCAGCTCCTGCGCCTCGAAGGCCGGAGCGCCGACGCGCAGGCGCTGGTGCCGAAATGCAAGAGCTACGACATCGACGAGCTCACCGCCGCGTGCAAGAAGGAAGCGGGGTAGGGGTTCAAAGGGACTTGGGCAATATATGTCGCAGGCCTCGTGATTCCCGCGCAGTAGGGAGCCCACAATTCAATCCACATAGGGCGTTTTAGTCTACATAGGGCGTTGCGGAGGCGGTCACTTCGATATTTGGCCCGCATATTGCCTGAGTTTCGAGCACTCGTGATTGCTGATCGGTTGAAGGCCCGACGATCACCCGAAGAATGGGCAACCCATTTTTCACACTTTCAAAGAGGCTTATAAAACGCCGTTTCTTAGCTACGCATGAAGTGAAGTGAACTCTCTTAAGGGGTGGCGGTTTGACCCTTTGTTCTCGTTTAAGGCCTTGTCTAATTGACCGTGGAGTCGGAAATGCCGCAAGTCGAATTTCTTGCTCCTCCCGAAAAGCTTGATGTTTTAAGAAAACAGCTCTGAGAACAAAAAGCCGCAGCGCTTCTGAAGGAAACGACAAACGACCGTCAATGGCGTCGCCAACAAACCTCTCAACCGCTTGGGCCAACTGTTTCCACAGCCTTGTCGACTCGAAATCTGGCTCTGCGTACTCGACTTTATCGACTGAAATGGTGAGGTAGGCCGCCGCATCATATTCCTCTGCGACCATGTCCCATATTTTTTTGCTATCGAGCACAATGCAGTACCCTCCTCCTGCGCCATACCCGCGCCACTGGCTAAGCAATCCGTTTCGATACTCGTAAGAGTTTTTTTCGTGCGAGCAGAACGAAGTGACAAAAAATGCGAGGCGGTCTTCCTCAGAGATTCGGGAATACAAAAAATCCAACACGAAATCCGCCCACTGGATCGCAACCTGCCTGAGTGAAGAATATCTTTGCTCACCCACTTTCTCGAATGCGATCATTCGCATGGGCTTCGATCCTTCAATAAACTTGTACCCACTCTGGCGATATTCCTCGAACACAAGCGGTTTCTGAGGGCGCCTAAGTTGAGCAGACAGAAGCAATTTGTGGGCTAGTTCAACTATGGCTTCTCGTAGGAACAATCGAACGTGCACTACTTCAGTTGTATCATTGAGGTCCGTGAAATGTGTTGCCCTGATCTGTTGGGACCGAACGATCCCAGTTAGGCCTGCCAAATTGGTGTAGTGAAAAAGTGGTGGCCACGCGGACAATTCCTCGCCAACGAAAAGCAACTTTTCGGCACCGTCCCATCCGATTTCCATAGCGAGTCTTAATTCCGCCCTTGGATGCTCTCACTCATTTCACCGCAAAGAGCGAACGTGTACGACTGACTCGAGAACGCAGCGCGAGTGAAATGCATTATTCCGTTCGCCGAAATGCCAAAGATCATGCATCCGCGCCCTGCGTTTTCTATTTCCGCCCCTCATCCCTTATCTCGAACCCGGCGCCTTCCAGATGCGCTCGGATTTCGCGGGCGTGGTCGTTGTCGCGGGCTTCGATGAGGAGGCCGAGCATCGCCGATTTGGCGGACGATTCCATGATCATGCGGTTGTGGTTGACGTCGAGGATGTTGCCGCCGGCCTCGCCGATCAGGGACGCGATGCGCGCCAGAACGCCGGGCCTGTCGTCGATCTCGATGGAGACGAAGAACATGCGCCCCTCGCGCGTCATCTCGCGCAGGATCACGTTCGAGAGCAACCGCATGTCGATATTGCCGCCCGACAGCACCACGCCCACCTTGCGGCCCTTGAAGACGTCCGGGTTTCCGGTGACGGCGGCGAAGCCGGCCGCGCCCGCGCCCTCGACCACGGTCTTCTCGATCTCGAGCAGGCTCGCGATCGAATGCTCGATCTCGTCCTCGCGCACCAGGAGGATGTCGCGCACGAGCTCGGCCACCACCTTGCGCGTGATCTCGCCCGGCGCCTTGACCGCGATGCCCTCGGCCATCGACTGGCCGGAGCAGGGCAGGTCCGCACCCTTCACGACGTCATACATCGACGGATAGGCGAGCGTCTGCACGCCGTAGATCTCGATCGAAGGCTTGAGCGCCTTGGCGGCGATGGCGATGCCGCCGATCAGCCCGCCGCCGCCGATGGGCACGACGAGGGTGTCGAGGTCCGGCGCGTCGGCCAGCATCTCCAGCGCGATGGTGCCCGTGCCCGCCATCACCGCCGGATCGTCGTAGGGATGGACGAAGGTCAGCCCCTCGCTCTGCGCGATCTGGTTGGCGCGGGTGAAACTCTCACTGAGGGTCGCGCCCTCGAGCACCACGCGCGCGCCGAAGCCCTTGGTGTGCTTCACTTTGATGAACGGCGTGAACTCCGGCATCACGATGGTGGTGGGGATGCCCAGGCGGCCCGCGTGATAGGCGACGCCCTGCGCGTGGTTGCCGGCCGACATCGCGGCGATCCCGCGCTTGCGCTGCTCGGCGTTGAGCGAGAGCAGCTTGTTCAGCGCACCGCGCTCCTTGAAGGACGAGGTGAACTGCAGGTTCTCGAATTTCAGCCAGATGTCGCAGCCCGCGATCTCCGACAGCGTCGTCGAATGTCTGGTCGGCGTGCGCTCGACCACGCCCGCGATGCGGTGGGCGGCGGCGCGGATGTCGTCGATGGTGGGCGGTGTCTTGTTTTCGGCGCTCATCACCGCCTCATATGGTTCAAGGGCTGGTAGCAGCGGAGGGATTTGAACCCCCGACCAAGGGATTATGATTCCCCTGCTCTACCACTGAGCTACGCTGCCGAAGCCCTCGCAAGGCGCGGGATGTAAGGGGCGGGTCGGACCCCTGTCAAGCAGAGAGCGCCCGGGCGATGTCGGCGGCGCTTGCGACCTGGGCCTGGCGCGGAAAAACCTTCTCCAGAAGCACGCGGTGGACTTCGCCGTCGCGGTCCGAGCAGCAATCGGCCGCCACCACGATGCGGAAATCGGCGTCGGCCGCGTGGCGCAGGGTCGACAGCACCACGCCGCTGGTGGCGATGCCGGCGAGGATCGTCGTCTCGATGCCGTTGGCGCGCAGCACCATCTCGAGATCGGTGCCGAGGAAGGCGCCGACGCGGTGCTTGGTGATCACGACCTCATCCCCGGCCGGCGCCACGGCCTTGTGGATCTCGGTTCCCCCAGCACCGGCACCGAACATGCCGCTCTGCTTGAGAGTGGAGAAGATCATGTTGCGCGGACTGACTTCCGGGTATCCGGCGCGAAAGCCGACCACGACGTAGAGAACCATCGTCCCGGACCTGCGCGCGGCGGCGATGAGGCCGGCCATGCGTTCGAGCAGCGCATCCTTGTCCGCGACGAAGTTCTCGACGATGGCAGTCTGGTAGTCCATGACCAGCAACGCCGTCGTCTTGGGATCGAGATCGAGGCTCATGCGGCCGCCCGCTCCTGTTCCGCCTTTGCGATCCAGCCGCCGCCGAGCACGCGGCTGCCCTTATAGAAGACGCAAGCCTGGCCAGGCGCGATGGCTTCTTCCGGCGAGAGCAGCTCGACCTGCGCCGTGCGGTCCGGACCGCGCGTCACGCGCGCGGGAACCGGCGGACGCATCGAGCGCACCTTCACCGCGCAGTCGATCGTCTCTTCGCTGTCCCCCAGCCAGTTCACGTCGCGCAACGTGATCGTGCGCGCGCAAAGCATGCCGCGCGGGCCCACGACGACGCGCGCCCGCGCAGCGTCGAGCGCGAGCACGAACAGCGGCTCGCCGTTTCCGGCAAGGCCGAGGCCCTTGCGCTGGCCGACGGTGAAATGGATCACGCCCGGATGCAGGCCCAGAACGCGGCCCTGATGGTCGACGATCTCGCCCGGCTTTGCCGCGCCGGGTTCGAGGCGCTCGACGATGCTCGAATATTTCCCGTCCGGCACGAAGCAGATGTCCTGGCTGTCGGGCTTGTCGGCGGTGCCGAGGCCGAGCTCGGCGGCGAGCGCGCGCACACAGCGCTTCTCCATTCCGCCCAGCGGGAAGTTCAGGAACGAAAGCTGCTCGCGCGTCGTCGTGAACAGGAAATAGCTCTGGTCGCGGGTTTCGTCGACGGCGCGGTGCAACTCGTCACCGATTCGCCGCACGTAATGTCCGGTGGCGAGCGCTTCGGCACCCAGCTCGCGCGCGGTCTGCATCAGGTCGGCGAACTTCACGCGCTCGTTGCAGCGCACGCAGGGGATCGGCGTCTCGCCGCGCGTATAGCTCTGCGCGAAGTCCTCCATCACCCGCTGCCGGAAACGCTCTTCGTAGTCGAGGACGTAGTGCGGGATGTCGAGCGCGTCGGCGACGCGCTTGGCGTCGTGGATGTCCTGGCCGGCGCAGCACGCACCTTTGCGCTTGGCGGCTGAAGCCGAATAGAGGCGCAGCGTCACGCCCACGACGTCGTAGCCCGCGCGCTTCAGGATCGCGGCGGTGACGGAAGAATCGACGCCGCCCGACATGGCGGCGACGATGCGGGGGCGAGGGCTGGTCATCGGCGGTGGCTATAATCCCTGGCGCCGGGAGCCGCAAGCGTTTGAAACGTCACACAACTTGTCATGGCCCGCGAATGCGGGCCACCCAGCTGGGTTCTGCACGATCCATGAAGATTCACGCGGAGACGCGGAGAACGCGGAAGTTCTTTGCTTCTCCGCGCAATCCGCGTCTCCGCGTGCGATTTTTTCGAGATCGCGCTGGCGTCACCTGGGTGGCCCGCATTCGCGGGCCATGACATTGAATTATGAATTGGTCAGGTCTATCCGCCCGTCGTCGGCAGGTAGTTGAGCAGCGAGATCTGGCCCAGTTGCGCGGTCACCTGGAGCGCCGCCTGGAGCGCGGTCTGGTTCTCGTTGAGCTGCGTCACGGCGGTGCCCATGTCGACGTCCTCGATGTTGGAGACGAAGCCCTGATAGAGCGTCGACAGCGCCTGCTGCTGGTCGGAGGCGTCGCTGAGCTGGTTGGAGACGTAGCCGTTCGCCGCTGTCGCGGTGTTGAGCCCGGTCGCGGCCTGCTGGGCGACGGGGATCTCGCTCGTGAGAAAACTCGACTGCGCGCCGGTCAGCGTGGTGTTGAAATTGCCGTTCGAGCTCGTGCTGAACGTCGCAACGTCCTTCAGTGTCTGCATCAACTGCGTGCCGATGTCGGAGGCGAGCACGCCGATCTGCACCGACTGGCCGTCGGCGACCATCACCGACTTCTTCTGCGTGCCGTTCGAGAAGGCCTGCGACACGTCGCTCAGCCCCGAAAGCTGAGACAGCGAGGTGACGTTGAACGGCGGGGTGTTGTCCTTGTCGCCGCCGAAGAGATAGTTGCCGTTCGCGTCCTTGGAATTGAGGATCTGCGAGGCCTGGTCGAAGATGCTCTGCACCTGCTGCATCAGCCCGGTGGCGTCGTTGTTGCCGACCGCGGTGGTGAGCGCCTGCTGGAGCTGCTGGGCGACGCTGGAGAGCTGGGTGAGCTCGGTGTCCTGCAGGTCGACCTGGTTGCTCGCGGCCGAGGTGTTGGCCTGATAGGCACCGGCGCGCGCGGCGCTGGCGCGGGCGGCTTCGAGCGCGGAGGTCTTGGCGCCGATGCCGGCATAGTCCGACGACACCTTGCCGCTCGCGACCTGCTCCTGCGACTTGGTCATCGCCTGCTCGGCCTGCGCGATCTGCGCGAGCATGTACTGGGACTGGGAATTGGTGGCGACGCGGTCGATGGACATGGCGGTGCTCCTACTGGATCTGCAGCAGCGTGGTGTAGAGCTGCTGCACGACCGTCAGCACGCGCGCGCTGGCGCTATAGGCCTGCTGATAGGTCTGCATGTTGGTCAGTTCCTCGTCCAGGCTCACGCCCGAAACGGAGCTTTGGCGCGACTGCGCCTCCTGCAGGCGGTCGTCCTGCGCGGTCTGGTTCGAGGTCGCGGTCTGGCTGGCGAGCGCGATGTCCTGGTAGATCGACGCGGCATAGTCGCCGAGCGTGCCGCTGCGCGCGCTGAAGCCGCCCGCGGCCATGAAATTCTGCGCGTTGTTGCCGACATTCTGCAGCGCCAGCGCGCCGCTGGAATCGCCGTGGCCGACGACGCTGTCGCCCGCGACCGTCGTGGAATCGATGTCCAACTGCGCGAAAGCGAGCGTCTGGGGCGAGCTCACGATCGAGGGATTGACCGTGAAGCCGGTGGCGAAATTGGCCGCCTGCTGGTCGCCGAGCCCGAACAGCGCGCTGAAGCTCATGCCCGTGCCGCCGCGCGCCGTCGAATCCGAGGTCACGGTCAGATCGTTCGCAGGATTGGCCGGCGTCTCGCTCAGCGAGCCGTCGGCGTTGAGCGCGAAGGAGACCGTGCCGCCCATCTGCGCGTTGAGCGCGCCGATCACGTCGCCGATGGTCATGCTCGATGTGACGGGAACTTGCGCCTGCTTGACGATGGCGCCGTCGGGACCCTTGAGCGCCAGGTCGATCTCGCCGCCCGCGGCAAACCCGCCCGCGTCGCCCGCCGAAAGCCCCGTCGAAAGGATCGAGGGCGTGGCGGTGCGGAACAGGTCGTTGAGGCCGAAGAACTGCGAGAAGCCCGAGCCGCCGCGGCTTGCGGGCGTCGTGGCGTCGTCCGCGATCGCGACGCCGTTGCCGCCCGTGGCCGAGATCGAAAGCTGGCCGTCGGTGAAGCTCGCCGTGCCGTTGCTGCCCAGCGCGCTGTTGAGCGCGGAGGTGAAGCCGCCGACCGTGGCGCCGAAGCTGGCGGGCGCGGCGCCATCGACCGACATAGTACCCGCGTCGAAATCGACGTCGACGCGCGAGACCAGGTTGCCGCTCGAATCCGTGACCGCGATCGTCGTCTTGCCGGTGAAGTTCAGCGCGTCGCTCGAAAGCAGGCCGGTGTCGCGGCCGTCGAGCGTGGCGGGCGGCGGGAAGGCGGTGTTGGCGTTGTGCTGCGCGTTGTAGGCGGCGGCCGTCGAGCGCGCGAGCTCGCCGAGCTGCTCCGAGGCATCCGCCAGGTCCTTGTCGCGCATGTCGAGCAGGCCGCGGATCTGGCCCGAGCCGATATGGGAATCGAGCGCCTGCGCGTTGCCGACCGTCTTGCCCGTGCTGGGATCGATATTGGTGAGCATGATCGGCGGATAGGTGCCGCCGGTGGCGCTGCCGCCGGAATAGGAGAGCTGGCCGTAGGTCGTGCCGACGAGGCTGGTGCCGTCGTCGGTCGTGACGTTGATGCTGCCGTCGGGCTGGGTCTGGGTGCGGATGCCGACGATCGCCGCCAGGCTCGCGACCGCCTGGTCGCGCTGGTCGAAGGTCGCGGAATCGGTGTTGCCCGAGATGGTGTCCTGCCGCGCCTGGGCGTTGAGCTGGTAGATCTGTTTGATCAGCGTGTTCGCTTGGCTCGCGGCGCTCGCGATCTGCTGGTCGGCCTGGCTGCGCAGGCCCTGGATCTGGCCGGCGAGGGAGGAGATCTGCGTCGCCAGGCTCTGGAACGAGCTCAGCGCGCCGAGCTGCGTCGCCGAATCCGTCGGCGCGAGCACGGCCTGGCCGAGCGCGGTGGAGACGTCGGTGAGCTGGGTGGTCAGCGCGGTGTCGTCGCCCGGCGCGCCCAGGATGCCGTTCAACTGTCCGTACATCGAGGCTTGCGTATCGTATTGCGAGGACGTGCCGGTCGCGCTCAGTGTCTCCTTGCCCAGATACTGATCGATGACGCGCTCGACGGTGGCGATGTCGACGCCGCCGAGCTGGCCGCCGTAGGACTGTGTCTGCTCGTTGACGACGCGGCGCGCATAGCCGGTGGTGTTGAGGTTGGCGATGTTGTTGGAGGTGACGCGCAACGCCTCCGTGTTCGTCTGCAGCGCCGAAAGCGCACTCGACATGATGCCGCTGAGACTCACGAGGTTCGCGCTCCGCGCATGGGTTGCCGATGATTTTGGCCGCAAGCTTCGTGCCATCGCGCGCGCCCGGTTTTGCTGGATTTTTTGACCCCTGGGGCGGCAGAGTTTGCCGCTTGCGGCAGTTCGTGCCGCGTGGGGCATGCGCGGAAACGTTGCAAACACTGGGCTCGGCCGTTGGTCCGGCAATTGCTTTGGGACATGAGCAAATTTGCGGATCACCGCGTGGCCCATCTCGCAGCCGTCATCTCTACAGTCGCGAACGCCAGCGCGCCGCCCTCGAGTGCGTCCTCCGGCGCGCAGCCGTCCTTCGGCGAGGATTTCGCCGAGGTGCTCGCCGGCCTCGCGTCCAAGACCGACCTGCCGAAAGAGACGCCGCCGCCCGCGCATCAGCAACAGAGCGCGCAACCCGTTACGCCAGCCAAGCCTGTCGCCGCCAAATCCAAGCCGCGCGTCCAGGCAGCCGCCGCACCTGCGAGCGCGAAGCCGGACACGAAAGTCAAAGCGCAGGACGCGAAAGCGCAGCCTGCCTCCACCGCGCCGGACGAAGCCGCGCCCGAGAGCGACGACGCGAAGGACACGGTCGCCGCCATCGCGGCGCCGCAGCCGATCGACTCCTCCAAGATCGCGCTCGCCGTCCGCCAGTCCCTGGCGGCCGATGCGCCGAAAGCGGCTCGCGCCGATGACGAAGACGCGCAGCCGCCACAGGTCCAAACCGCGAAGCCGATTTCGCCCGACGCGCTGGCCAAGATCATCGCCGCCGCGAAGAACACGAACGTTGCGGCGAACGAGGTTCTCAAAGTGCAGCCCGGAACCGACGCCGCGCCGAAGCTGCCCGCGAACGTGACCGTGAAGGTGACGAGCGTCCCCGACGCCCTCAAAGCACAGCCGAAGCCGGACGCTGCTCCGCCGGCGGCGAGCGACAAGACCGAGCGTTCGCTGCCAGACACTGCGGCGGATGCAAGGCAGGATGCCGCGGACAGCAGCGCGCAGAAGCAGACCGGCGACGCGCAGCAGCAGGATGCCTCGCCGCAACGTCACGATGCTCCGCAGGCGGATCAGGCGCCGGCAGCCGCGAAACCCGCTCCCGCCGCGCAGACCCAGATCCAGCAGCCGGCCGCGATCCAAACCGCGCCGGTCGGCGCCTCCACCGCGCCCGCCGCGGCGCAGGCCGCGACGCAGGCGCCGCAGACCCCGGCGGACGTCCCGTCGAGCGTCGCGGAATTGGGCACCGCGATCGCTGTGAAAGCCGCAGGCGGCGCCAAAAGCTTCGAAATCCGGCTCGATCCGGCCGAGCTCGGCCGCGTCGAGGTCCGCCTCGATGTCGGCGCCGACGGCAAGGCGGACGCCACCATCACCGTCCACCGGCCCGAGACGCTGGCGCTGCTCATCTCGGACTCACAAAATCTTGAACGCACACTGCGCGATGCGGGCTTGGACGTGTCCAACTCCAGCCTCAATTTCTCGCTTAAAGGTGACGGAAGGCAGGGCGACGGAGGCGGCGCCTCCGGGGCGCTGAAGCGCAACCTGCCCGATTCCGTGGTCGCCCGAAGCGAAGCCGCGAACGCCTCCATCGCCAGCCAGAGCCTCGCGTCGCCGAACGCGCGTCTCGATATCCGCGTCTGAAGGGAAGAGCCATGACCACGATCGACACGACGGGAACCCTGAACAGCCAGCAGCAGCAGGCGACCCAGCAGCTCGCGGGCAATTTCGACACCTTCCTGAAGCTGCTGACCACGCAGCCGCAGAACCAGGACCCGCTGAGCCCGATGGACTCCAACCAGTTCACCCAGCAGCTCGTGGCGTTCTCCGGCGTCGAGCAGCAGATCAACACCAACGACAATCTCCAGTCGCTGATCGCGCTGTCGATGAGCCAGCAGGCGTCGTCGGCGGTGAACTATATCGGCCATTCGGTCGTGATGACGAACGGCATGGGCGCGCTGCAGAACGGCGCGGTCGACTGGACCTACAATCTCGCAGCGCCTGCCGCGGGCACGACGCTCACCGTCACCGATTCCACCGGCAAGGTCGTCTACACCGGCAGCGGCAGCACGGCGCAGGGCAACAACGACTTCGCCTGGAACGGCCAGGATCAGGGCGGCAACCAGCTCCCCGACGGTCAGTACACGCTGAGCGTCGCGGCCGCCGCGTCCGACGGCACCGCGATCACCTCGACCATCGCCAGCAAGGCGATCGTGACCGCGGTCGACATGTCGGGCTCGACGCCGCAGCTCGTGCTCGGCGCGATGGAGATTCCGCTGTCATCGGTCTCGATGGTCGGCGGCAGCACGTCGACGAGCGGCACGTCATCCACGAGCAGTGCAACGCCGTCCTTCGCGGGCCTGCCGGGTGTTTCGACTCCGTCGAGCTCCGGCTTCTCGCTCTTCGGCATGCAGCTTTAGCCAAGGAAATTCTCAATCGGCGGCCCGGAAGCGGTCTCCACAGGAAAAGAGCAACGGGGCGAAGACCCTGGACGCTCCCAAGGAACGGAAAAATGAGCCTCTACGATGCATTGATGATCGGGGTCAGCGGGCTGGACGCCAACAGCCGCGCCATGAGCGTCTTCTCCTCCAACATCGCCAACGTCAACACCGTCGGCTACAAGACCTCGCAGAGCGAGTTCGAGACCATGCTGGGCTCGGCGAACGGCGGCGCGCAGGGGCTCGCCACCGGCGTGATGGCCTCGTCGCAGGCCAACATCGCCCAGCAGGGCGCCGACTTCGCGACGTCGTCGCCGACCGACCTCGCGATCAACGGCCAGGGCTTCTTCTGCGTCAACACGGCGGCGGATGCCACAGGCCAGGCGCTGTTCACCCGCGCCGGCTCCTACACGCCGGACGCGAACGGCGATCTGAAGAACACCGCCGGCCTCTACCTGATGGGCTATCCGATCTCGAGCGACGGCACCGTCGGCTCCCAGCTCGGCAACATCTCGACCAACGGGTTGGGCGGCAAGGGCGAGGCGACGGCGAACATGTCGCTGGAAGCGAACCTCGATGCGAGCGACACGGCTATACCTTCCACCCCTGGCTACCAGCCGGGCGACATGGAAGACGGCACGGTCACGCCGCAGTTCCAGACGACGATCAACGTCTATGACAGCCAGGGCGGCACGCAGCCGCTGCAGGTTTCCTATGTGAAGACAGCCGCCAATACCTGGCAGTACGAAGTCTCGTATGAAGGCGATCCCAGCAACCTGTCCGCGCCGGGATCTGGTGGTAATCCAAACAACATCAACAATTCGACCGACGCCAATCCGATTGCGTCCGGTCAGGTTACGTTCGGCTCGGACGGTCAGTTGCTGGATGTCGTGCCGACCGGGTCTACGACCGACCCGCAATCCGGCACTTTCTCGCTCACGATTCCGTGGTCGAGCACTTCGGGTCTTTCGTCGCAGACGATCGCGTTCGACATGGGCACGGTGGGAGCGACCGACGGCACGTCGCAGTTCGCGTCGGATTCTGTTCTCGACAGCTCCAACGTCGACGGCGCCGCGTTCGGCAGCGTCACGGGTTTGACGGTCAACCCCGACGGCACGGTCGCGGCGAACTATTCGAACGGGCTGACGCAGAACGTCTTCCGCATTCCGCTCGCGACCTTCCCCAATCCGGATGGGCTCAGCTTGGTGCAAGGCAACGCCTATGCGCAGTCGGGTTCGTCCGGCACTCCGGTGATCAATCCGGCGGATACGGCGGGGTCGGGCACGGTGCAGGCCTACGCGCTGGAGGGCTCGACCGTCGATCTGGCGACCGAGTTCACCAACATGATCACGACCCAACAGGCCTATTCGGCGTCGGCGCGCGTCGTTTCCACGGCGTCGCAGATGCTCGATGAGTTGATGCAGATCCAGCACTAAACCGGCGGTAGCCGGCGCTTTTACCAAGGAAAAGGCGCCGGCCCGCGAATAAAGCGTGGAAGTTTAGAGGTTCATTTATGGCTTTGTTTACCTTGGGCTTTCGGCCTTTCTTAAAGGGCGCGCGCGTATCGTCGCTCCGGGTGATGGAGCTAGGAGCAGCATGATGATGGGCGACGAACGCAGGGGGCGAGTGAGCTACGTTATCGGGCCGGACGGCAGCCCGCTGACGCTCGCCGATCTTCCGCCGCCCAACACCAAGCGTTGGGTGATCCGCAGGAAGGCCGAAGTGGTCGCCGCGGTGCGCGGCGGACTGCTCAGCCTCGACGAGGCCTGCAAGCGCTACACGCTGACGGTGGAGGAATTCCTCGCCTGGCAGCGCGCCATCGATCGCTTCGGCCTCGCCGGCCTGCGCGCGACGCGCGTGCAGCAGTACAGGAACTGACAGTCCGGCATCAGGGCGAAAACGGCACCGCGAGCAGGAACGGGAAGCCGTCGTTGAAGCCTCCCACGTTGTCCCAGATCGCGTTGCTGAATCCCGCCGGCAAGCCGGATTGGAGCTGCGCCGACGTCAAGCCCTGGATTTGCGGATCGCTGGTGTTTCCGGCGCCGTTGGAGACGCCGCTCGTGTCCGTATCCCAATAGCTGACCTGGATGCCGTTCGTGGTCGCATCGTCGCCGACGAAGCCGCCGACCGTCGCGCCCGCTCCCCCCGAAGGCGCGCCGGTGGAGTAGGTATTGCCGATTTGGCCCGACGAAAGATTCGCTCCGGCAAAGCCGCCGGCATTCGCGCCGGCGCCGCCGGTTGCCGCTCCTTCCGCGTAGGCGTTGCCGATGCCGCCCTTGTTGCTACCGACCAATCCACCCACATCGCCGCCATTCGCGATCTTGACGTCGCCGGTCGCAAGGGAAATGACGATGGTTCCTCTGGGGTTGTTGCTTCCGACGAGTCCTCCGGCATTGCCGTCGCCGCAGCGCACGTTGCCGGTCGCGTAGGAATTCGCGATCGCGCCGTTGTTGGTGCCGACAAGGCCGCCGGCCGTCGTGGCGGTTCCTCCCTGGACCGTCGCCGTGGAGATCGAGTTCGAGACCGTGCCGCGGTCGTTCACGCTCACGAGACCGCCCACGCTCGACGCGCCGGCCTGCACGATCCGTCCGCTCACCGAATCGTTGAACACCAGCCCTTCGTTCTGCATGAGCAGGCCGGCGACATTGGAGCCGCCGGCGGAGCTTTCCACGTCGACGTTCCTCAAATTCAGCCCGGCGATGGAACCGCGATTGATCAGCACCGCGAAAAGGGCGGCATCCTCGTGCGGCGTCGAGTCCTGGATCGTCAGATTCGAGATGCTGTTCCCCAACCCCTGGAAACTGCCCGCGAACGTCGTGGGGATCGGCGTGTGGGTATAGATCGGGCCGGTGGAGGCATCGTAGTTGTCGAGCAACGCAAAATCGCCACGCGGGTTGCCGGATATGTCGGCGGCCAGCGTCGGAAGATCGGGAACGAGGGTGTAGAAAGTCGTGTTGATCCGCAGCGATTGCGACGCGCCGGCGAACGTGGTCCGGCCGCTTCCGCCCTTGAACGTCAGCACGCCTCCCGGACCGGTCTTCAGTTCGAGGTCGGCAGTGCCGGCCGCGTTCAGATGACCCAGGACGTCGATCGAATGCTGGGCGTTGAGGATGAGGAGGTTCGCCGGCCAGGTGACTCCGTCCTGAACGACGATGTCGCCGGGCTGCGAGCCGCTCGATCCCGTCACCACCTTTATGTGGGACGTTGCCAGCGCCGTCTGAAGGTCGCCGACGTTGAGTACGGCATCGGGGCCGGTCGGCGTGAACACGTGTTGAGACAGCGCCATGTTGCTCGTCGCGGCCGTGGAGATCGTGACGTTTTCGGATGCGAAGGCGGGCGGCGCGAGGAGCACGGCGGCGACAGCGATGACGGCTTTTCGCATGGGACGACCTCCGATAGAGGCGGAAATAGATCGCGCTGTGCGGTAGGAGTCAACGCATCGTAACACCTCGTTAACTCCGCTTTCCAAGTCCTGAACTGCATTTCGCCGCGCACGTTAAGCGCGCCTTTACCAGAACCCCGGCAATGTTTGCCTAGCGAACAGGTCGAGGGGATTTCATTGCCGGAATTCGTCAAAGCAATCGGGGCCGCGCGCTTCGGCGTGATGGCCGGCGTCGCAGCCGCCTTGACCGTGTTCTTCCTCTATGTCGCGGGCGTGATCTCGCAGCCGCCGAAGAGCATTCTCTTCTCCGGACTTGAATCGCGCGACGCCTCGGCGGTCACCGCCAAGCTCGACGCGCTCAACGTGCCTTACGAGATCAAGGGCGACGCGGGCACGATCCTCGTCCCCGCCGACCAGGTGACCAAGCTGCGCATGGAGCTGGCGCAGGACAATCTTCCCGCCGCGGGCGTGGGCTACGAGATCTTCGACAAGTCCGACGCGTTCGGTGCCACCGCCTTCGTGCAGAATATCAACCGGCTGCGCGCGCTCGAGGGTGAATTGTCGCGTTCCATCGCTACGATCGAGGGTATCGAAAGCGCGCGCGTGCATCTGGTCGTGCCCGAGCGGCAGATCTTCTCGCGCGACGAGCAGTCGCCGTCGGCTTCCGTGGTGCTCAAAACGCGCGGGCGCCTGGAGCAGGGCCAGGTGACGGCGATCCAGCATCTCGTCGCGGCCGCGGTCGCAGCCCTCAATCCCGACCGCGTCGCCATCGTCGACGATCGCGGCACGCTGCTGGCGGGCGGCGACGACAAATCCGCCCCCGACGCGATGGCCGCGAGCCAGGAAGGTCACACCACCGCCTTCGAGGAACGCCTGCGCCAGCGCGTCGAGGCCATCGTCGGCAGCATCGTCGGCGCGGGCCATGCGCGCGTGCAGGTCACCGCCGACATGAACTACAACCACATGAGCGAGACGAGCGAGACCTTCGATCCCGACAGCAAGGTCGTGCGCTCCACCCAGACCGTCGAGCAGAACGCCTCCGACGCCAACGCCGGCAGCACGGGTGCCGTGAGCGTGGCGAGCGCGCTGCCCAACGCGCAAGGCGCGGGCGGCGGCGACCAGACCAAATCGTCCTCCGGCCGTACCGAGGAGACGACGAATTACGAGATCTCCAAGACGACCAAGACCTCGACCATCGACGGCGGCGTGGTGAAGCACCTTTCCGTCGCCGTCGTCGTCGACGCGGCGAAGGACGGCGATTACAAGCCGCGTAGCCCCAAGGAGATGAGCCAGATCGAGGCGCTGGTAAAATCGACCATGGGCTTCGACGCTGCGCGCGGCGACCAGGTCCAGGTGACGAGCATGGCCTTCGCCAAGGTCGACACCGGCCCGGCAGTCGCGCCCTCCGCGCCGCCGCTCGGCCTCGACAGTTCCGCGTGGTTCAAGATCATCGAGGTCGCGATCCTGTCCGTGACCGCGCTGCTGATGGGCTTCTTCGTCGCCCGCCCGCTGATCGCGCGCATGTTCGCGCCGAACGCGCAGTCCGCGCCGCAGATCGCGTCCAGCTCGCCCGTCGCCGGACATTTGCCCGCGCCCGCTTCCATGTCCGCCGGCGGCGACGCGGCCGCCGGAGCGACGCCCGCGCTCGCGGCCCCGCGCGAGAACATGATCGATATCTCGCGCATCGAAGGCCAGGTGCGCGAATCCTCCGTCCGCAAGGTGGGCGAGGTCGTCCAGTCGCACCCCGAAGAAGCGCTGGCGATCCTGCGTACCTGGCTCCATCAACCGGTGTAAACGATGTCTCGCTCGGCAAAAGTCGCGACCAGGGACGATGTCCGCCAGTTGACCGGCGCGGAGCGCTCGGCCGTGCTGCTGCTCTCCCTCGGAGAGGAGCACTCCACCAAGCTCTGGCAGATGATGGACGAGGAGGAGGTCAAGGAAGTCTCCCAGGTGATGTCCAATCTGGGCTCGGTCTCGGCCGGCGTCGTCGAGAAGCTCATGGTCGAGTTCGTCTCGCAGATGTCGGGCACCGGCTCGCTGATGGGCTCCTACGAGTCGACCGAGCGGCTGATCGCGCGCTTCATGCCGGCCGACAAGGTCTCCCAGATCATGGAGGAGATCCGCGGTCCCGCGGGCCGCACCATGTGGGACAAGCTCGCCAACGTGAACGAGACGGTGCTCGCGAACTATCTCAAGAACGAATATCCGCAGACCGTCTCCGTCGTGCTCTCCAAGATCAAGCCCGAACACGCCGCGCGCGTGCTGGGCGCGCTGCCGGAGGAGTTCGCGCTCGAGGTCGTGCAGCGCATGCTGCGCATGGAAAGCGTGCAGAAGGACATCCTCGACAAGGTCGAGAAGACCCTGCGCGTCGAGTTCATGTCCAACCTCGCGCGCACCGCCAAGCGCGACAGCCACGAGCACATGGCCGAGATCTTCAACAATTTCGACCGCCAGACCGAGAGCCGCTTCATCACAGCGCTCGAGGAGAGAAGCCGCGACAGCGCCGAGCGCATCAAGGCGCTGATGTTCACCTTCGAGGATCTCGGCAAGCTCGACCCCGGCTCGATCCAGACGCTGCTGCGCCACGTCGAGAAGGACAAGCTCGCGCTCGCGCTCAAGGGCGCGACCGACAGCCTGCGCGACATCTTCTTCTCCAACATGAGCGAGCGCGCCGGCAAGATCCTGCGCGAGGACATGGAGGCGATGGGGCCGGTCAGACTCAAGGACGTCGACGAGGCGCAGATGCGCATGGTCAACGTCGCCAAGGACCTCGCCAACAAGGGCGAGATCATGATCGCCAACAAGCAAGGCGAAGACGAGTTGGTCTACTGACATGACGCCCGCGAAATTCAAATTCGATACCGAGTTCAGCGACGGCGGCGACCGCGTCTCGATGGCCGCGCGCGCCCGCGCCAAGAAGGCGCTGAGCCAGGACGAGATCGACCAGATGTGCGCCAAGGCGCGGGCCGAAGGCATGAAGGCCGGCGAGGCGCGCGCTCTGGACGCGATCGCATCCGCGACGCACGACATGGCCGCGCTGCTGCGCCAGGCGCTGGCCGCCACCCACGCCGACATCGAGGCGCTGCGCCGCGAGGCGGCCGAGATCGCCGTCGCGGCGGCGCGCAAGCTCGCGACGCTCGCGATCGAGGCGCTGCCGTCGGCCGACGTCGAGCAGGCGCTGCGCGACGCGCTGCATCAGGCGATCGGCGAGCCGCGCGTGGTGTTGCGCGCCGCACCGCGCGTCATCGAGGCGCTGAACGGGCGCCTCGCCGAGATCGCCCATGAAGAAGGATACGAAGGCCGCGTCATCGCCTCGGCCGATCTCACGATCAAAGGCGCCGACTGCCGCATCGAATGGCGCGGCGGCGGCATGGAGCGCAGCGAAGCCGCGATCGAGGCGGCGCTGAGCGCGCTCATCGCCAGACGTTTTTCAGGCCAAGCGCTTTCTAAAAAGGACCAGCCATGACTGACGAAGTCGATCTGCCCGATCTGACGGCTGAGGGGACGCGCGGCGGCCAGGCGCTGCTCACGGGCGACGGCCCGCAGGAGGCCGAGCCCAAGCGCAGCGCGCAGGACCTGGAAGCCGTGTTCGACGTTCCGGTGACCGTCTCGGCGGTGCTCGGCAAGTCGTCGATGGAGGTCAGCCAGCTCCTCAAGCTCGGCAAGGGCACCATCGTCGAGCTCGACCGCAAGGTCGGCGAAGCCATCGACATCTATGTCAACGACCGGCTGGTCGCGCGCGGCGAGGTGGTGCTCGTCGAAGAGCGCCTCGGCGTGACCATGACGGAAATCATCAAAGCGGGGCAATCCTAATGCGTCTCCTCATCATCGGCAGCCTGCAGGGCCAGATCGGCGCGGCCACCAAGATCGCGATGGACCGCGGCGCCAAGGTCACCCACGCCCTCGACATCGAGCAGGGCCTGGCGAGCTTGCGCGGCGGACGCGGCGCCGATCTCGTCTTCTGCGACATCTCGCTCGACATCGGCGAGCTGGTGCGGGGCTTGGCGTCGGAGCGCATCTGCACGCCGGTCGTGGCCTGCGGCGTCGGCACCGACGCGCGCCGCGCCGTCGATGCCATCCGCGCCGGCGCGAAGGAATACCTGCCGCTGCCGCCCGATGCGGAGCTGATCGCGGCGGTCCTCGCCGCCGTCGCCGATGAATCGCACCAGCTCGTCTTCGAGGACGACGCGATGCGCGCGGTCATCGATCTGGCCGACCAGGTCGCGTCCAGCGACGCCTCGATCCTGGTGACCGGCGAAAGCGGCACCGGCAAGGAAGTGCTGGCGCGCTACGTCCACAGGAAATCCTCGCGCGCCGACAAGCCGTTCATCTCGGTCAACTGCGCCGCGATCCCGGAAAACCTGCTCGAAAGCGAGCTGTTCGGCCACGAGAAAGGCGCCTTCACCGGCGCGGTGGCGCGGCGCATCGGCAAGTTCGAGGAAGCCAATGGCGGCACGCTGCTGCTCGATGAAGTGAGCGAGATGGCGTTCCATCTCCAGGCCAAGCTGCTGCGCGCGATCCAGGAGCGCGAGATCGATCGCGTCGGCGGCACCAAGCCGGTGAAGGTCGACATCCGCATCATCGCGACGTCGAACCGCGATCTCGCCGAAAGCGTCCAGCGCGGCACCTTCCGCGAGGACCTGCTCTATCGCCTCAACGTCGTGAACCTGCGCATCCCCGCGCTGCGCGAGCGGCCGAGGGACATCCAGGCGCTCGCCCGCCACTTCGCGCACAAATACGCCGAGGCCAACGGCGTGCCCTACCGCGCCATCGCATCCCAGACAGAACGCGTGCTGGCCGGCCATCCCTGGCGCGGCAACGTGCGCGAGCTGGAGAACACCATCCACCGCGCGGTGCTGCTGGCGACGGGGCCCGAGATCTCGCCGGAGGCGATCCGCCTGCCCGACGGCACCCATGTCGGCCACGCCGTCCATTCCGACGTGCCGGGTCCGGTCAAGGTCGCCGTCGAGAACGCGGCCGCGATCACGCGCGGACTTGTCGGCCGCACCGTCGCCGACGTCGAGCGCGACCTGATCCTCGACACCCTCGGCCACTGCCTGGGCAACCGCACGCATGCGGCGAACATCCTGGGCATCTCGATCCGCACACTGAGGAACAAGCTGCGTGAGTACAGCCAGTCCGGCCTCGCCGTCCCCCAGCCCGGCGGCGACCAGAGGATGGCGGGGTGATCAAACTACAACCTTATTTCCCTCGCCCCCGCGAAGCGGGGGAGAGGGTTAGGGTGAGGGGGTGGCTGCCGCGAGTCCGGCTGCACCACCCCCTCACCCCGGCCCTCTCCCCCACATGCGTGGGGGAGAGGGAGTCTTTTTATGAGTTGAACGATGGCTGACATCTCGGCAGGCACGGCATCGCGCGGCTTCGACATCCGCGCCATCTTCGACTACCTGAAGCGCAGCGAGCTGATGCTCGCGGTGGGCATCATGGCGATCCTGGTCGTCCTGATCCTGCCGCTGCCGACCTTCCTGCTGGACGTCTGCCTCGCGTTCTCGCTGTCGCTGTCGATCCTGATCCTGATGACGGCGGTGTTCGTGAAGAAGCCGCTGGAGTTCTCGTCCTTCCCGACCGTGCTGCTCATCACCACGATGATGCGGCTCGCCTTCAACCTCGCGTCCACACGCCTGATCCTCGGCCATGGCAGCGAGGGCACGGCCGCGTCCGGCTACGTGATCCAGGCCTTCGGCAAGCTCATCATGGGCGGCAATTTCGTCATCGGCCTGATCGTCTTCGCGATCCTGGTGATCGTGAACTTCGTCGTCATCACCAAGGGCTCTGGCCGCATCGCCGAGGTCGCGGCGCGCTTCACCCTGGACGCGATGCCCGGCAAGCAGATGGCGATCGATGCCGATCTCTCCTCCGGCCTGATCGACGAGAAGGAGGCGCGGCTGCGCCGCAAGACGCTGGAGCTCGAATCCAATTTCTACGGCGCCATGGACGGCGCCAGCAAGTTCGTGCGCGGCGACGCCATCGCGGGGCTTATGATCGTCGCGATCAACGTCATCGGCGGCATCATCATCGCGGTGGCGCAGAAGGGCATGAGCTTCTCCGACGCGTCGCAGACCTTCACGCTGCTCACCGTCGGCGACGGCCTGGTGAGCCAGATGCCGGCGCTGATCGTCTCCACCGCCGCGGGCCTGATGGTCTCCAAGGCCGGCGTCGAGGGCTCGACCGACAAGGCGCTGATGGGCCAGCTCTCATTTTATCCGCAGGCGCTCGGCATGGCAGCAGTGGTGATGGGCGTCGTGGCCGTCCTGCCCGGCATGCCGACGCTCGCCTTCGCCGGGCTTTCCGCCGCCATCGGCTCGCTCGCCTGGCTCTCCTACAAGCGCAAGGACGCCGTCGAGACGCAGGAGCGCGTTGCCGAAGCCAGGGCGCAGGCCGATTCCGCGCCGAAGGAAGAGCCGATCTCGACCGCGCTCGCGCTCGACCTGCTGCGTATCGAGCTCGGCTACGGCCTCCTGCCGCTGATCAACGACGCCAAGGGCCACCGCATCACCGACCAGATCAAGGCGCTGCGCCGCCAGCTCGCGCAGGACATGGGCTTCGTCATGCCCGCGGTGCGCATCCTCGACAACATGCAGCTGGGAGCCAACGAGTACCGCATCCGCGTCAAGGAAGTGGATTCGGGCAAGGGCGATCTCTTCCCCGGCTCGATGCTGGCTATGGACCCGAAGGGGTTGCCGGTCGACCTTCCCGGCACGCACACGACCGAGCCCGCTTTCGGTTTGCCCGCGACCTGGATCAGCGCCGCGCTGCGCGAGGAGGCCTCGTTCCGCGGGCTGACCGTCGTCGATCCGGGCACGGTGCTCACCACGCATCTGACCGAAGTGCTCAAGGCGCACATGTCCGAGCTGCTCTCCTATGCGGAGACCAAGAAGCTGCTCGACGATCTGCCGCCGGAGAACAAGAAGCTCGTCGACGAATTGATCCCGAGCCAGATCTCGGTGACCGGCGTGCAGCGCGTGCTGCAGACCCTGCTTGGCGAGCGCGTCTCGATCCGCGACCTGCCGGCGATCCTCGAAGGCATCGCCGAAGCCGTCGGCCACACCAAGAACGCGCTCTACATCACCGAGCACGTGCGCGGACGGCTGTCGCGCCAGCTCTGCAACGCCAATCTCGCGCCCGGCGGCTACCTGCCGCTCATCGCGCTGTCGCCTAACTGGGAGCAGAACTTCCTCGAAAGCATCATCGGCCAAGGCGAGGAGCGCCAGCTCGCGATGGCGCCGTCGCTGCTGCAGCAGTTCATCCAGACGGTTCGCGACCGTTTCGACGACGCCAACGGACGCGGCGAGGTGCCGGTGCTGCTCACCAGCCCGCAGGTGCGCCCCTTCGTGCGCTCGATCGTCGAGCGCTTCCGCCCCGCGACGGTGGTGATGTCGCAGAACGAGATCCACCCGACGATCCGCCTGCGGACGCTGGGGCAGGTCTAGGCCGGCTTCAGGATCGGAATCCGTCGCGCCTTTGCCGCAGGACGTCCCGGCGCAACAGCCGTTTTGGGAAAATTCGCATCTCCTGTCGCATGCGCGACAGCGCTCCCGCTGCCCGGTCGATACCTTCCTCGCGTCATCCATGACAACAAGGAAGGTCAATATGTCGGTCTATCAGTTTCCGAACGCGGTGCAGATCAACAACCGCACGGGGCAGTGTCTGAACCTCAAATTTCAGGTCAATGGCTATAAGGAACTGCTCTCGCCCAGTTGGATCGCCCGCAACGTTCCGAATGGCGGGACATCGGACAGCTATGCCCTCAGCGTCTGCCCCAACGGCTCGTATTTGCTCGGCGGCGGGGTTTGCCGCGACGGCAATGCCGACCAGTCAATGACCGTGACGATCGAAGGCTACGGGACATTGACCTTCAGCAATTCGCATTATGTCAACGGCGAGGATATTCAACAAAACGTCTCGTGGTCAGGGTCGCCGAATGTGGGTGTGCAGCCGAACATCTCATCGGACCCCAATACCTGGAATTTCAACAATCTGAACTGGACGATGTGGCAGCTCTCTTTCAACTGAACTCTTCCGCGGCACCGCGCGATTGCGATCCGTTGCCGAGCTCTGCCGCGCGCTTCACACGCGCGGCAGGACCCGGCTCTCCATTCCTTCACGGCCGCGATCGGTTCGCCCGTTTGGAGCGCCCGCAGCGGCGCCCAGCGCGACTTAATCGCTTGTTAACCTTAATATTTCGCTTCCAGACGTCGGCTCCTGCAATGGCAGCTGCGGGGAACTTGGTGTATGATTTCTCAATTCCATCGATTGAGGGGGCTCTATGTCGATTATCTGGGAAATTTGGGGTGCGATCCAAGGCATCGTCATGGCGGCGGTGCACGATCCGATCACGCTCGTCATCGCGCTCGTCGTGCTGCTTGCGGCCGGGTTCATGATGCAGGGCATGGAGGCGCTGCTGTCGACGACGCTGCTGGCGATGCTGGCGTTCGGGCTGCTCGGCTATGTGCGCATGGTCACGCTCGGCAAGCAGCCGGCGGCCGCCTTCGCGACCACCGACTGGCACAATTTCGCGACCACGACCGGGCTCACCTTGCTCGCCTATCTGATCACCTTCGCGGTCGTCATCGCGGTCGTGAACACGGTGCGCTCGCTCGTTTTGCGCTAAAACAAAGCGCGTTCTGACGGACTCGCGGCCCTCACCCTTCGACAAGCTCAGGGTGAGGGAATGAGAAAGTATGCATGCTGAAGCAGTCCCTCATGCTGAGCCTGTCGAAGCATGAGAGTATCGCGGACGTGCTTAGGCATTCCGGCTTTAGCGGCCTTCCATCCGCCAGGCGAAGAGCAGCGTTCCGATGAGGAGCGCCAATGCGGCCCAGACGGGCAGCAGGGGTTGCTGCTCGACCTGCGTGACGCGATAGGCGCCGTTGGCGCGCAAGCCGATCCAGTTCTCGCCCGAAGCCGTCGCACCCGCCTGAACGCGGCGGACGGACGGCATGCCGTCGGTGAGCCAATGCACCGAGCCGCCGCTTTGCTGCGCGAGCGGGCTCAGGATGGAATCGGTCGCGCGCATGTCGGCGACCTCTTTGGGATTGAGCGGACCCGCCGCCGCGACCGCCGACAGGGCAGCGTCGTTCAGCCGGTAGAGGCCGAGCTCCTCCGCCTTCACGCTCGCGCGCCACAGGCCGGGTGCCGCCTTGGTCAGCGCGATCGTCTTCTTCTTGCCGGAGGGCGTGGTGAGCGTCACCGCACCGGCCGAGTCGGCCATGGTGCGGCGCTCGATCGCGATGTTGCCGCCGGCGATGGTCATGGACAGACGCTCTTCCTCGAGCTCCGGCTCCTTCATCAGCCAGTGCGCCAGCCGCCGCAGCAGTTCCGCTTCCGGCCCGCCGCCGTCGAAGCCGCGCGCCCAGAGCCAGCCCTGGTCGGAAAGAAGCTCGGCGACGCGTCCTTTGCCGACATTGTCGAGCACCAGCAGCGGGCGGTCGTTCGGTCCCGACATCACCGTCTCGCCGGTGACCTTGGTGGCGCCGATCATGCGGAACCAGCGGCCCCAACTCGGCTGCGCGGAATCCGTGTTGGCGCCGGGAAGCTCGCGCGTCACCGGATGCGCCTGGCCGAGCGTCGTCACCATGGGTTTGAACGGAGTCGCCACGATGTCGCCGGTGGGCGTCGCCGGAAGCACCGACGCCAGCGGCGTGCGGTAGATGCTGTTGGGGGCCGCGAACTCCGGCCCGGCCGACAGCAGCAGCGCGCCGCCATTGTCGACATAGCCCGCGATGTTCTCGAAATAGGCGAGCGGCAGGATGCCGCGCTCGGTGTAGCGGTCGAAGATGATGAGGTCGAACTGGTCGAGCTTGTCGACGAACAGCTCGCGCGTCGGGAATGAGATCAGCGCCAGCTCGTCGATGGGCGTGAAGTCCTGCTTGTCCGGCGGTCGCAGGATGGTGAAGTGGACGAGGTCGACGGACGGATCGGCCTTGAGCAGGTTTCGCCACACGCGCTCGCCCGCATGCGGCTCGCCCGAGACGAGCAGCACCCGCAGCCGGTCGCGCACGCCGTTGACGGCGACGACGGCACGGTTGTTCTCCAATGTGAGCTCGGCGGGGCCGGGCTGGGCTTCGAGCTCGATCACGTTCTCGCCGCCATGGGCGACGGGCACGTGGATCGTCGCGTTCTGGCCGACCGGGACGGTGCGGTTTCCCGCCTCGCGCCCGTCGATGCGGATGCGGACGTCGGCGGAGCCGGAAGCGGCGCTGCCGAAATCGTCGACGCGCAGCACGATCTCGGCGTCCTGACCCACGATGGCGAAGCGCGCGGCGTCGGCGACGGTGAGCTTCCTGTCGCGCTCGCCATGCGCCCCCACGATCAGCGCATGCAAAGGGGCGTTGATAAGCGGTTTCTTCGGCGCGTCATGCACCTCTCCGTCGGTGATCAGGATCGCGCCCGCGACGCGCTCCGGCGGCACGTCGGCAAGCGCCGCGTTCAGCGCGGCGAAGAGCTGGGTGCCGTTGTCGTCGCCGGTCGTCTGGGTGGTGACGACGGTCTGGCGCAGCTCGAGATCCTTCCGGCCGGCGAGCGACTTTCTGATCTCGGCAAGCGCGCGGTCCGCGTCCGCGGCGCGGTGATCCACGCCCATGCTCTGCGAGCGGTCGAGCACCACCACCGCCATGTCCTGCAGCGGCTCGCGCCTTTCATGCACGATCAGCGGATTGGCGAGGCCCAAGATCAGCGCCGCGAACGCCAGCGCGCGCGCCCACGCGCCCTTTGCGCGGCGGAACAAGGAGTACGCCGCCAGCAGCACGGCAAAGGCGATCAGCGCCCATAGCGCGATGAGCGGGACATGCGGCGCGAAGTCGATCGTCGTCGCCACTATCGCCCCATGCGCTCGAGCAGGGCGCGCACATGCACCGTGTCGGCCTTGTAGTTGCCGGTGAGCGCGTACATCACCAAATTGATGCCGAAGCGGATGGCGAGCTCGCGCTGGCGTGGCCCCCCGGGCACGACGTCGACGACGGGCTGGCCTTGCGCGTCGACCGCCCAGGAAGCGGCCCAGTCATTGCTGCCGATGATGACGGGCGAGACGCCGTCGCCGCCGCGCACGGGCAGCGCGCCGGCATTGGGATCGACGGGCGGCAGCGCTTCGACCCACAGCTTGCCGCCGTCCCAGCGTCCCGGGAAATCGCGCAGGATGTAGAACGAGCGCGCCAGCACGTGGTCGCCCGGCATGACCTCGAGCGGCGGCATGTCGAGCTTGGAGATCAGCCGGCGCAAGGTCTGCTCTCCGGGCGACTGCGGACCGCGCACCGCGCCCAAGGTCAGGTCGCGGGTGTCGAACAGGATCGTGCCGCCGTTGCGCATGTAGTCGGCGATCTTCGACAGCGCCTGGGGCGAAAGATCCTTCTCGCGCGGGTCCATCGGCCAATAGAGCAGCGGGAAGAAGGTGAGGTCGTCCCTCGCGACGTCGACGCCGACGGGATCCTGCGGCGCGTAGGAGGTGCGCGCGCGCAGAGCGTTGCCGAGGCCGGTCAGCCCGGCGCGGCTCATCGCGTCGACGTCGGAGAGTCCGGTCTCGACATAGGCGAGCCTGGTGTCGAGCGCGGCTTTCATGTTCGCCGCGTCGTCGGCGCGCGCGCCGCCGCCATGGAACAGCGCGAGCAACGCCAGCACCGGCACGGCGCGGCGCATGACGGGAAGGAAGCCGCGCAGGCCGAGCGAGATCAGCGCGTCGAGCAACAGCAGGATGGTGGCTGCGGCGAGCAGCGGCGGCTCGAGCGCGATGGCACCCTGCTCCGTATACAGACGGACAGGTTGGCCGATATCGCCAAGGGGCACCAGCGTGGTCTGCGCGTTCGTGACGTTGAGCGCGAAGGCGGCGCCCGCCACGCCGTACATGCCGGGGGGATGGGCGCGCGATGGGCTAAGCTTTCCGAGCTGCGATGCCTTGATCGGCAGCACGTCGGCCTCGGGGCGATGCAGCGCGCCGAAGCCGTCGAGGGCGGAGAGCGCGGGCAGCGTGGCCGCGCTCGTCATCTCGCCGGGACGGATGCCGTTCGCCAGCATCAGAAGCCTGCGCAGCATGTCGACATAAAGTCCCGACAGCGGCAGCGACGACCAGGACGGACTCGCGGTGATGTGGAACAGCACGATCCAGCCCTTGCCGCGCTGCTCGGCGGTGACGAGCGGCGTGCCGTCGGCGAGCCTGGCCCAGGTGCGGTCGGAAAGCTGGATCGAGGGCTCGGCCAGCACCTGGCGCGACACCGTCACGTCCGGCGGGATCGCCAGGCCGCCGAAGGGACTGGAATCGGAGAAGCCGGTGAGATGCTGCGGCTCGGCCCAGGCGAGCGAGCCGCCGAGATAGCGCCCGCCCACGCGCAGCTTCACCGGCAGCAGGTTGTCGACGTCGCCCGTCATGTGCTCGCCGGCGAAGCGGATCAGCAGCCCGCCGTCGCTCACGAACTTCGCGACCGGATCGGGATCGGCGATCTTGCCGATATCGGCCAGCACCAGCACGCCGACATGCTCGCTCAGCAGGCGCTGGATGTTGCCCTTGTGGATGTCGGCATAGGGGCCGAGTGCACGCTCCAGATAGAAGGTGTCGGAGAGCAGCGGCTGATCGCCGTTGGTCGCGGCGACGACGCCCACCGCGCGGCGCGGCGCGCCGGAATCCAGAAGCTGCACCGCACCCGCCGATGCCTCGTCGACGACGGCGAAGCGCGCCATCTCGTTGCGCACCTGCAGCGGCAGCACGATCTTGGCCTGCGCCGTGGCTTTGCCGTCCTCGAAGCGGAAACGCGACGTGGTCAGGATCTCGCCGTGAATGCCTTGCGCCTCCACCGCGCCCTGACGGGTGCCGGCGCTTCCCGCGCGCGCGATGGTGAGCGTGTCGCCGTTGGCGATGGTCTGCGCCGGCAGCAGCGCCAGCGCGCTGGTCGCGGTCGCATAGACTTTCAGGTCGCCCAGGCGCGCGAGCGCGTCCGCGACCGCGCGGCCGTGGCCGTCCTCGATGCCGTCGCTGAGCCACAGGATCTCCGGTCGTGCGGAGAACTTCGCTTTCGAGAGCGCGTTCACCGCGCGCATGCGATCACCCGCCCAGGGTTCGGGCACGAGTTCCGCCGCGCGCCGCCCCGCCGCGCCCGCGTCGAGCAGGCTCGCATCGGGCATGTCGGCGGTGGTGAGGATCGCGACCGCGCGTCCGTCATGGGTGGCGCCGCGCAGGACGTCGGCGATGGTGCTCTGCGCCTTCTCCCAGCCATGCGCCGCCGTCCAGCCATTGTCGACGAACAGCACGACCGGCCCTGCGCCTGCGACCTGCGCCGAGCGGCCGAGCAGCGGCTCCGCCAGACCTAAGATGATCGCCGCCGCCGCGATCATGCGCAGCAAAAGCAGCCACAACGGCGTGCGTGCTGGTGTCTCTTCGTTGTCTTTCAGTCCGAGCAGCAGCCGCAGCGGCGGAAACACGACACGCTTCGGCGCGGGCGGCGTCACGCGCAGCAACAGCCAGATCGCCGGCAGCGCGATCAGCGCCAACAGCACCCATGGCGCGCCGAAGCTGAGGGTGGAGAGGAAGCTCAATCAACCCTCCCCTTGAGGGAGGGTCGACAATTTGCGAGCGCAGTGAGCAAATTTCGGGGAGGGGTAACCGTCCTGCTCACCCCTCCCCGAAAAATGCTTCGCATTTTTCGACCCTCCCTCAAGGGGAGGGTGGAACTAGGCGCGTGGATGGTCCCGCTCATCTTCCCGCCCCGCTCATTTCGGCGTACAGCGCCACGAGCGCGGTCTGCGGGGACTTGTCGGTGCGGTGCGACAGGTAGCTCCAGCCGAGCTTGCCCGCGAGGAGGGCGACCGTCTCGCCATGCGCCTTGAAGCGCGCGCGGTAGGCGGGCGCGATGGTCTCGGCGCGGCCGAGCGTCTCGCGCAGGTCCTCGCCCGGCGCCTCGAAGCGCGTGCGGCCTTCGTAAGGGAAGTCCTCTTCCGCCGGATCGATGACGTGGACGAGATAGCCGCCCGTGCCCGACTGCGTGAATCGCCGCAGCGTGGTCTCGATCGCGGTGAGCGGCGAGAGGAAATCGCTGAACCAGACGAGCTGCGCGTTGCGCGACATCGGCGCGTCGGGCGGAAGCGCGCCCGTCTGCGTATCGGCGCTCAACGTCAGTCCCATGCGGCGCAAGGTGGCGCGCGAGCTCGCGGGCGCGTGGCCTTCGCCGAGCAGCGCCACGCGCTCGCCGCCGCGCACCAGGGCAGATGCGAGCGCCAGGCTGAGAAGGCTCGCGCGGTCGCGCTTGGTGACCGTGCCCGAGCGGAAATCCATGCCCCTGGAGCCGTCGCGCCAGAACCATACCGACTGCGCCACCTCCCATTCGCGCTCGCGCACGAAGAGGTGCTGCGACTTCGCCGATTGCCGCCAGTCGATTGCGGTGGACGGGTCCTCGGCGCGGAAGCGGCGGAACTGCCAGAAGCTCTCGCCCATGCCGGCCTTCCTGCGGCCGTGGATGCCGAGGCTGACGGCGGAGGCCAGCCGCTCGGCGTCGACGAGGAGGGGAGGAAGCGACGCCGACAGCGCCTCGGCCTCCTCCTGCAGGACGCTCCGTGGACGGATCAAAGAAGGTCCCGGCACAGACGGTCGATGACGCTTGAAAGCGTCATCCCCTCGGCGCGGGCGGAGAAGGAAAGCGCCATGCGGTGGCGCAGCACCGGATGCGCCAAAGCGACGACGTCGTCGGTCGAGGGCGCGAGCCGTCCCTCGATCAAGGCACGCGCGCGCACCGCCAGCATGAAGGCTTGGCTCGCGCGCGGGCCGGGGGCCCAGGCGATGGCGTCGCGGAGCTCCTTCGGGCCGTCGGAGTCCGGGCGCGCCGAGCGCACCAGGCGCAGGATCGCATCGACGACCTTCTCGCCCACGGGGATGTGGCGCACGATCTGCTGCGCCTCGATCAGGTCCTGCGCCGTGCAGACGCGTTCGGGCGCGACCTCGGTGCCGAAGGTGGTGGCGAGCAACATGCGCCGCTCGGCGTCCTTGTCGGGATAGCCGACGTCGATCTGCAGCAGGAAGCGGTCGAGCTGCGCTTCGGGCAGCGGATAGGTGCCTTCCTGCTCCAGCGGGTTCTGGGTCGCGAGCACATGGAACGGCACGGGCAGGTCGTAGCGCTGACCGGCCACGGTGACTTGCCGTTCCTGCATCGCCTGCAGCAGTGCCGATTGCGTGCGCGGGCTGGCGCGGTTGATCTCGTCCGCCATCAGAAGCTGAGTGAAGACGGGGCCCTTGAGGAACCGGAACGAGCGCTTGCCGCCGTCTTCTTCCAGGACCTCCGAGCCGATGATGTCGGCCGGCATCAGGTCGGGCGTGAACTGGATGCGCTTCCAGTCGAGGCCCAGCACGATGCCCAAGGTCTCGACGAGGCGCGTCTTGGCGAGACCGGGCACGCCGATGAGCAGGCCGTGGCCGCCCGCCAGCAGCGTCACCAGCGTCTGCTCGACCACCGCGTCCTGGCCGAAGATCACCTTGGCGACGCCTTCACGCGCTTTGGCGAACGTCGACGCCGCGCGCTCCGCCATCGCCACGGCCTTCTGGGTGGCATCCTGGTCGGCTGTCGCGATGTCGTTCATGCTGCTGTGGTTCCAAGGGGAATTGGGTTATGTACCCCGCGAAACGGGTCGCAAACAAGGCGAACACGCGGAAATGAGCGGCACACTGCCATTTGGCTTGGCCGAGCTGCAGCGCGAGGCGGCGGCGGGACGCGGCTTGCCGTCCGTCGAGCGCTGGCATCCGGCCCATTGTGGCGATATCGACATCCGCATCGCGCGCGACGGCACCTGGTACCATCTGGGAACGCCCATCGGGCGAAAAGAGCTCGTGCGGCTGTTCTCGACGATATTAAGGAAGGACGGCGAGGATTACGTCCTCGTCACCCCGGCCGAGAAGATGCGCATCACCGTCGAGGACGCGCCGTTCCAGGCGGTGCTGATGGACGTCGCGGGCGCCGGCCGCGACCAGGTCCTGACCTTCACCACCAATGTCGGCGACGAGACGGTCGCGGGGCCGGACAACCCCATCCGCGTCGAGACCGATCCGGTGAGCGAGGCGCCCGCGCCTTACGTCCATGTGCGAAGCGGGCTCGAGGCCAAGATCTCGCGCGCGGTGTTCTATTCGCTGGCCGAGCTCGCTGTGCGCGACGGCGACCGGCTGGGCGTGTGGAGCGGCGGCCGGTTCTTTGCGATAGGCCGCGCGCCGTGAACTTCGATGTCCTGCGTTCGAAATTGCTTCACGAGGCGCCGCCGCTGCCGCTCGTCCCCGCGCGCAGCGACTACGATTTCGATCCCGCCAACCGGCCCAAGGACACGCCCGCGCTTACGCCTGCGGCGGTGCTGCTGCCCATCATCCTGCGCGCCGAGCCGACCGTGCTCTTCACCGAGCGCAGCGCCAGGCTCGCCAAGCATGCGGGGCAGGTGAGCTTTCCCGGCGGCCGCGCCGAGCCGGGCGACGAATCGCTCGTGCGCACGGCGTTGCGCGAAACCTGCGAGGAGACGGGGATCGACGCCTCCTTCATCTCCGTCGCGGGCTTCCTGGAGGCTTACGAGACGGGGACCGGCTTTGCGATCCTTCCCGTGGTGGGGCTTTTGAAGGAAGGCTTCGCGCTCGTGCCCAACACCGACGAGGTCGCCGAGATCTTCGAGGTGCCGCTCGCCTTCCTGCTCGATCCCGCGAACCGGCAAAAAAATCAGGCGGAATGGCGCGGGCGCATGCGCCATTTCTACGCTTTCCGCTACAATGGCCATTATATCTGGGGCGCGACGGCGGCGATGCTGGTCAATTTCGCGGAGCGGCTCACGGCATGAAACTCGATCCCGCGCGCAATCCGTGGATGACGGCGCCTGAGACGCGCGCGGTGCTCGCGGCGCTGGGCGAGGGCAAGGCGCGCTTCGTCGGCGGCGTGGTGCGCAACGCGCTGCTCGGCATCGCGGTGAGCGACATCGACATCGCCACACAGCTCGCGCCGGACGAAGTGACGAAGCGCCTGGAGACCGCCGGACTCAAAGCCGTGCCGACCGGCATCGACCACGGCACGGTGACGGCGGTGGCGGACGGCAAGCCGTTCGAGATCACGACCCTGCGCCGCGACGTCGAGACCGACGGCCGTCACGCCGTCGTGGCGTTCAGCGACGACTGGGCCGAGGACGCCCGGCGCCGCGACTTCACCATGAACGCGCTCTATGCCGCCCCCGACGGCGAAGTCTTCGACACGGTAGGCGGCGTCGAGGATCTGGGCGCGGGGCGCGTGCGCTTCGTCGGCGATGCCGCGACGCGCATCCGCGAGGACTATTTGCGCATCCTGCGCCTGTTCCGTTTCCATGCCTGGTACGGCAAGGGCGAGATGGATGCTGTGGCGCTGGAGGCCTCGGCGGCGCATAAGGGCGGCCTGCAAAGCCTCTCCATCGAGCGCGTGCAAAAGGAGATGCTGCGTCTTCTCGAAGCGGAAAATCCGGTGCCCGCGCTGCGCGTCATGGCGGCGACGGGGATTCTCGCCGAGGTCTTTCCGCGTCCATTGAACCTGGCGCGCCTCGAGCATCTCGTCGCCATCGACACGGACAATTTCTTCACGCCCGACGCGATCCTGCGCCTGGCTGCGCTGGGCACGGGCGAGACGTTCAAGCTCTCCAATGCGCAGGCCGAGCGCCTCGAAGACCTCGGCGATGCGCGCGAGAAGATCGTCTCCTATCTTTCCATCAAGGACGTGCGCCGGCTGCTCTATCGCCTGGGCCCGAAGCGCTTCCGGGACCGCGTGTTCCTCAACTGGGCGCAAGACCCGAAAGAGTCGAACGCCATCCAATGGCGTGCGCTGCTGGCGATGGCCGATGCGTGGCGCAAGCCGATCTTTCCGCTCACCGGATCGAACGTGATGAACTCGGGCGTGCCGCATGGTCCGCTTGTCGGCCGGGTGCTTTCGGAAGTCGAGGAATGGTGGATCGAAAGCGATTTCACCGACGATGAATTTTCCCTGGCCGAGCGGCTCAAGGCCGTGGTGCAGGCGCTGGTGTGACCACGATGGAATTCAGCTTCCTCGACGCGCTCTCGATCCCCGGCCATCCGGCAAAGCCGAACGACGACGCGTGGGGACAGACGAGCGGCGCCGCGGTCGTGCTCGACGGCGCGACCAATCTCTGCGAGCCGCTGCTGCCCGGCGAAAGCGATGCGGCGTGGCTCGCCCGCTTCGCGGCACGAAGACTGATGGCCCATGCCCAGGACGGCGCGGGCGGCCGCGACGCGCTCGCCCGCGCCTTGGGCGAGGCGGAGAAGTCCTTCACGGGCCTGCGCCGCCGCGCGCCGCAGCACAATCACGAGAACCCTTATGCATCGATGATGTTCGTCTGCGCCGGCGATGGCGGCTTCGAGGCCTTGTGGTACGGCGATTGCGCGGCGTTGGTGAAGCATCCCGATGGTCGCGTCGAGATCGTGGGCGACGCCTTCGACAAGCGCGCGGCCGAGGCCAGGCGCGTGAAGATGCTGGCAGAGGCCAAGGGCCTCGCCCCCGCTGCGGGCGTCAACCGGCCGGAATTCCTCACGGCGCTGCGCGCCGCACGCGATTCCATCAACACCGGCAAAGGCAGCTGGCTCTTCGGTCCGAACCCGAAAGCGGCCGAGCACGTGAAGACGCGCCACATCGCGGCCGCGCCCGGCACGCTGATCCTGCTCGTGAGCGACGGTTTCCTGGCGCTGGCCTCCGACTACGGCGTCCACGACGCGCAGAGCCTGATCCACGCCGCGCAGGCGAAGGGCCTGGAGGCGCTGGGCCAGCAACTGCGCGCCATCGAGAGCGAGGACGCGGAAGGCCGCAAATACCCCCGCTTCAAGACCAGCGACGACGCGACGGCGGTGCTGTTGCGGTTGAGTTGAACTTCGCTCTTAGTCGTCATGGCCGCCCTTGAGGCGGTCATCCAGGCCACTAGCTCGCTGACGCTCGCTTGCTGGGTGGCCGGGTCAAGCCCGGCCATGACGGTTTTACTGCCCCACCATCAGCTGCCCGCCGTGCCAGATCATCGCCAGCGCCACATAGAGCACGATGAAGACGCCGGCATAGCTGATCCAGGGATGGCGGTTGAGCAGCTTGGCGACGAGGTTGGCGGCGATCCCCATCAGCCCGATCGACAGCATCAATCCCACCGCCAGCACCCAGATGTGATGGATCGCGGCGCCCGCGACCGCGAGCACGTTGTCGAGCGACATCGAGATGTCGGCGATGGTGATCTGCATGATGGCGCGGCGCATCACGATCTCGCCGCCGCCCATCGCCGCGACTTTCGCCTCGCAATCCTCTTCGTGTCCGTTGCCGCCCGCGGCCGTGGCATTGGCGTGGCGCACGTCGCGATAAAGGCGCCACGCGACCCACAGCAGGAGTATGCCGCCCACCACGCGCAGCGGGATGAAGGCGAAAAGCTCCACCGTCACCGACGCCAGGAACACGCGCAGCACGACCGCGGCCGCCAGTCCCCAGAAGATGACCTTGTGGCGCATCGCCATGGGCAGGCGCGCCGCCGCCATGCCGATCACGACCGCGTTGTCGCCGGCCATCACGAGGTCGATCAGGATGACCTGGAGAAGGGCGAAGAGGGCGCCGTTATCGAGCAGGGAATGGAACAAGGCGTCTCCTCGAAAGCCGGGTCAGGGCCAGCGCGCTTCGGGGGGCATGGACATCAGGATGGCCTCGGCGTTGCCGCCCGTCCTGAGGCCGAATTGGGTGCCGCGATCATACAAAAGGTTGAACTCCACATAGCGTCCGCGGCGGATGAGCTGGTGGGCGCGTTCATCTTCCGTCCACGGGCGGGACATCCGCCTCCTCACGATTTGGGGATAGATGTCGAGAAATGCGAGTCCCACCGCACGGGTAAAGGCGAAATCGGCCTCCCAATCGCCGGTCGCCAGCCTGTCGTAGAAGATGCCGCCCACCCCGCGCGGCTCGCCGCGGTGGGCAGGAAGAAATATTCGTCGCACCACGCCTTGAAGCGCGCGTAATAGGCCGGATCGTGCGCGTCGCAGGCTTTTTTCAGCGCCGCGTGGAAGTCGGCCGTGTCCTCGTCGTTGGGGGTCATGGGGGTGAGGTCGGCGCCCCCGCCCCACCAGGATTGCGCCGCTATGAAGTGGCGCGTGTTCATATGGACCGCAGGGACATGCGGGCTTTGCATGTGTGCGACAAGGGAGATGCTGGACGACCAGAAGCGCGGATCGGCCTGCGCGCCCGGGATGGTCTTGGCGAATTCCGGCGACAGGACGCCCTCGAGCCTGGTCGAGGTCATCACGCCGACCTTCTCGAACACGCGCCCGCCGCGCATCGCGCTGATCACCCCGCCGTCGCCGGGCGTGCTGTCTTCGCCGGGGCGGCTCCAGGCCTTGCGCTCGAAGCGGCCCGGCGGGAGATGGGCGAGAGGGCCGGTCTGCTCGTCCTCGATGCGCTCGAATTCCGCGCAGATGCGGTCGCGCAGCTCCTCGAACCAGGCGCGCGCCCGTTGCTTGTGCTCCGCGCTCATGCGGGAAACCCGTCCGTCTGCCTCAACGCCTCCCCCAGTACCATGGCCGCCGCCTGGGCCACATTGATCGATCGCGCCCCCTCCCGCATCGGGATGCGCAGGCGGGCATGCGCCGCCGCATGCACCTCGTCCGGCACGCCCGCGCTCTCGCGCCCCAGCAGGATCACGTCATCGGCCGCAAAGGCAAATCCCGTATAGGCGAGGGTGGCGCGCGTGGTCACCAGGATGAGCCGCCCCTGTGGCCGGAACGCCTCCCAGGAGGGGTGGCGGGTGACGGATGCCGATTCGAGATAGTCCATCCCCGCCCGCCTGAAGCCCTTCTCGGAGAACAGGAACCCGCACGGCTCGACGATGTCCACCGGCACGCCCAAGCATGCGCCGAGCCGGATCAGGCTGGCGGCGTTTTGGGCGATATCAGGCTGATAGAGGGCAAGGCGCATGGTGGTGTTTGACAGTGTAACTTACTTCTGGTAGGTGTGTGTGCATGAGCAAATACGCTGGATTGGGCACTTATCTGCGTCGGCAAGCCGGGCCGGACGTACCGATGACCTTCTCGGAGATCGAGACGGTGACCGGCACCAAGCTGCCGCCCAAAGCACAGCACTCTCGGACGTGGTGGAGCAACAACGCTTCCAACAATGTGATGACCAAGATCTGGCTCGACGCCGGCTTCGAAAGCGCCCAGGTCGACATGAAGGGGCGCAAGCTCGTCTTCCGGCGCGTGACGTCCGACGCGAGGCGCGGCATGGCGGAGGACGCGCCCGAGTTCAAACCGGCCGAGGACAGCGGCGAGAAAAAGCAAAATCGCCACCCGGCCTTGGGGGCCATGAAGGGCTTGTTCACCATCGAGCCCGGATACGATCTCACCAGCCCTATGTATACCGATGAGGAATGGGCGGAGATCGAGAAGGAAATGGAAGAAGACTGGGATCAGATCGAGCAAGGCATGGCGAGCTGGAAGAAATGAGCCGGCCGCTCCTGCTCGATACCTGCGTGGCCATGTTCCTGGTCGCGAACGAGCCGATCGCCAAGGATGCCAACGCCGCCATCGATCGAGCGGTCGGTGCCGGTGTGCCCATTCGCGTGTCTCCGATCACGGCCTGGGAAGTCGGGCTGTTGGGGCGGAAGGGCCGGTTCAGATCGCCGCTTTCACCGCAGCGCTGGTTCGAGGTGCTGCGCGCGCTGCCGGGCATAACGCTTTGCGAGTTGAGCGCGGAGATCCTCATGCAGTCGTCGTTCCTGCCGGGCGATTTCCACAAGGATCCGGCCGACCGGATCATCGCCGCGACTGCGCGCGAATTGGGATATGCGGTCGTGACTCGTGACCGGGCGATGATCGCTTATGGTGCAAAGGGGCATCTGGCGGTCGTGGAAGGTTGAGCTAAGCTGGGTGTTTGCGTTTGTAAGGGGGAATCCAAGATGAGACTTTCGGCAGTTCTGCTCGCCGGTGCGATGAGCTTCGGCGCTGGCCAGGCGCTCGCGGGCGACGTGGTCATCCATGCAGGCCATCTGATCGACGGCGTGACGAAGGAGGAGCGGGCGCAGGTCTCGATCCTCATCCATGACGAGCGCATCACCGCGGTCGAGCCGGGCTTCGTGCCTGCGCCGGAAGGCGGCGAGGTGATCGATCTGTCGAACGCGACGGTGCTGCCAGGGCTGATCGACTGCCACGTCCACATCACCTCGAATTTCGACGGCGGCAATCCGGTCGCGGAAGCGGTCACGCGCAGCGCTTTCGACGATGCCTTCGCTTCAGTCGGCAACGCCAGGGACACGCTGATGGCGGGCTTCACGACCATCCGCGACGTCGGCGCCAAGCCAGAGATCGTCATCGCGCTGAAGAAAGCCGTGGCCAAGGGCGAGATCGTGGGCCCGCGCATGTTCGTCGCCGGTCCGCCGCTCGGGCCCACCGGCGGCCACAGCGATCCCTCGAACGGCTTCGATCCGCAGCTCCATCACGAGGGCTGGGGCGATTGGATCGTCGACAGTCCGGAGGCCGGCCGCCACGCCGTGCGCAAGCTGCACCAGATGGGCGCCGACCTCATCAAGATCATGCCCTCGGGCGGCGTTCTCTCCATCGCCGACGACCCCAATCTCCAGCTCATGGCCGACGACGAGATCAAGGCCATCGTCGACACCGCCCATGCGCTGCACATGAAGGTGGCGGCCCACGCCCACGGCAAGCAGGCCATCGACCACGCCACCGAGCTCGGTGTCGATTCGATCGAGCACGGCTCGTTCGCCGACGAAGAGTCCTACGCGCTGATGAAGAAGCATGGGACGTATCTCGTGCCGACGATGCTCGTGG
>JAJPHG010000035.1 GCA_021325375.1 Alphaproteobacteria bacterium
GATCTGCGCGACCGAGGCCAGCGTCTCGGCCGGGATCTTCTTGTTGAGCTTGATGTACTGCTCGAAGTTCGTCTTGACCGTGCGGATCAGCGCCTCGGTCTCGCGCGTCTCGCCGACATTCTCGGGGATACGCTCGATGTTGGCCTGAAAGAAATCCGAGCGCGGCAGGAAGCCCGTCACCTTCGCGCGCGACTTGCCCTCGACGAGCACGCGCACGGTCTGGTCCGGCAGCTTGAGGAGCTGCAGCACCGTCGCCAGCGTGCCGATCGTGTGCAGGCCGTCGGGGCCCGGGTCGTCCTCGGACGCGTTCTTCTGGGTGAGAAGCAGGATCTGCTTCTCCTCGCCCATCACTTCTTCCAGGGCGCGCACCGATTTCTCGCGGCCCACGAACAGCGGCACGATCATGTGGGGGAACACGACGATGTCGCAGCGGCAGCACCGACGCGACGTCTTCATTGCCGCCGGCGACGCCCTTGCCTGGGGGGGTACTCACCAAATCCGTCATCTCTACTCCTATCCGGCCGCCCCTGGGCCGCCGGTTGATAAGGCATCATACCCCTTATGGGCGTAGGAAACCTTGATTTAAGTCGCCCGAAATGGGCCGACTCTCGGATGTCTAAAGTGGGGCGAGGCCGGATTGGTTTCAAGGCATGGGGTTAAGGCGCGGTAAACGCGCCATATTTTGCGTCCGGGAGGACACAAAAGGCGGGAACCTCAGCGCTGCGTCAACGGGGGCGGACCGCAGTTGTGCCGCGGCGACCGCCGTCGACGCCTCGCCATCCGTTTCGCGCCATCCCAGCGCATAGGCGTGATTGAGCGCATCCGACACGGACCGCTCCAGGAAATGGAGACGATCCAAGCGCTCCGGCGGTATGTCGTCCTTGCGCGGGTATTTGCTCAGATACTCTTCCCGCACCAGCGCCAGGGCCGCGTCGGCTGGGGTGAGCATGACCACAGGGTCATTGGGGTAATAGGGGCGCAGCAGCTCCGCGATGTCCCAAGCCTCCTGGTAGCGCCCGTCGGACATCTCCCGCTCGATGACGATCCCAGCGAGGATCACGAGCGCCTCCTTCCTGGTCAGCGTCTTCATATAGATGCCGTTGGCGACGGCTTCGTCGGTCATCGGCATGTTCTGGCGGATATAGACATCCCGCGCCGGGTAGGCGCCGCTGGTCGTCTCCAGATTGACGGTCTTGCCGGTCACATCGTCGGTGTATTTGACGAACATGTGCCCCGGTGCCGTGGAGAGCGTCGCTTTCAGGTGGAGGCGCTGCGCCAATGCGGCGAACAGGATCGGCATGCTCACGCAATTGCCGCGATGGGTGAAGAGGTAGGTCGAAAGCAACCGGTTTTCCGGCTTGCGGGCCCATGGGGTCGGAGAGATCGTATTGAAACGGCTTGTTCGCGTTCCAGGGCCCGGGCTCGTAGATGTATTTGCGCAGCATCGTCAGACGCAGCCGCGCCGGCGCCGAAGGACCCGCCATCGCCGCGATCGTCTTGGCCATGCCGTCAATCTGCTTGAGCGAGCCTTCGATGTCGGTTTTGGAAGCATACAGTTTGTCGAAGGTCAGCTTCACTCTCGCAAGATCAATACGGCTCTGCGGCATCCGCATGACGAAGCGGACGGTCGCCAATGGGCTCATGCCGGCCTGTCGCGCGGGCTGTGCCCTTGCCGCGCCGGAGTTATCCGCCGCGAGCGACAGAGCGAGGGCGGCCACGGCGAGCGCCGCTCTCATAGAGGCGGCGATGCGGCATCGCGCCGGATGTCCGCTGCAAATTCGGCTGTGGCAGCCATGGGGAGTAGCAGTTCCGAAATACACGCTATAGTATTATCTAAACAATAACAACTTTCAAGAGAGTTTTACCATGTCTGCGGTGCAAGAAGGCAATCGTTTCCGGATCGAAGGAACTTGGGATGCGGGCTGCCGCTCTCTATCGCGTGACGTTGGCGGCATCAGGCGAACGGATTATCTGGGCGGTGGCGGCGGAATCGGCAGAATCGCGTCCTTCCCTTCGATGATGCTCAGCGAATAGACGTCGCGCAGAAGCAATTCCCCGTCCGGAGCCTCTTCGGAATGGGCGACAAAGGTCCCATAAAAGATCGCCTTCACATGCCTATGCACCTCGGCAGTGGACGTGGCGAAGGCGTTTTGGATCATCGTCTCCAACTGGTCCAAATGCGGTTCGTTGGCGCGTGCATCACCGCCCATTTCGATCCCCGGGGCGGAAAGGCAGTGCAGATCCGCGAGTTTCGGCGCATGAAGCCCGTTGCCTCTCACATCCGCTTTAACGATGACGATCTTGTGGTCGTAGAAGCTCGCATGCGACGTCAGATCGCAAACGGAAGCGTGAAGAGCGCGAGGCGCCGCCGCAGCTTTCACCAGCGCTGGAAACAGCGCGATCGCAAACGCCGTGCAGAGAACTCTCGCGGGCGTCACCATGGCTTCATCAATCCACGCATCGTTTTTCGTTCAACGCCCTCGAAACGGCAGTTTGGACGTGTCCACCTCGATGGCTGAGTTGTTGCACATTCCGAGCTCCGTCGTGCGGTCCCCTTCGTATTGATGAAATACGCCTGAAATTGTCCGGACCTGACCATCGATGCTCTTGTCTCCGGTCCAACTCTGAACCCCAACGAGAGACACGCAGTGACTGAAATCATCCTTCAGATGCTCGAAATCATCTTTCGTGTCCCAAATGTTGCGATTCTCGACGCGCAAAGTTACCCAGCCTCGGATTCGAACTTCACGGCCCTCATACAGTTTGGGGTGAGCGTTGATCTCGCTAGGCAAATAGACAGGCTCCTGTGCGCAACCGGCGAGCAACCCAACCACGCAAAGCACGGCGAGCTTGTTGGTGACAGTCATAAGCAATTCGCAACTATTGGTGAGCAAAATGGTCTTCTAGCAGGCCTTGCTGCCGACACTCTTGCTTGAAGCGCTGCGCGCTGATCCAACGTCAAGCCTGCCATGCTCGGCAACCTATCGATTTGGCATTGCAGATTTTGGCCGCTTCCCGTCCAGCAAGAAGCAATCAGTCCGAACATCTGCCGAAGGGATCGAGCGTTTCAAGTTCGAAGTGCTGAGATGAAGACCTGATAGCGGCCATCCGGCCCTGAGTTGCAAGGACGACAAGATTCTCATCTGCTTTTGCTAAATAGATTCCGCGTAGACCATTGCCCACCTCGTATTCGTAGACGGTACCTGGAAATCGTCCATCTCCCAGAACCAATATGGCCGATGGAGCATAGCTGTGAACACCCAAATCGTGTTGTTCCATATAGCGGAACAAGATGGCGGTCTTGACTCCGTTCGCAATCCACTCGCCACCGACATCAAATTTGGAACAGTGCCGTGGAAGAACGATGTGTAAATATCCTGCATAAGCGCAAAAGAACTCGGTCGTTGAACAATCCGCCAGCGTGTTTGTAATGGGCCCGAACACCTCCACTTTCTTTTGAAAATCAAAAACCAAATTGCCAAACGCAAAAACCCCTCGCGGTCCCCACGCCCCGGTTTCCGGCGATGACCCACTCTCTACTGCGACGCAAGGGCCTGCGAATCCCACGTATATCGCCAACAGCAGACTCAGAACGCGCATCGAGGTTTCCCTTCTATTGCTCCGGTGAGAAAATCGTAGAAGTCGGATTTGAAATCGGCTCTTTGACGGTTCCGCCAATCGCCTTCGCTGCATCATTTGCCGTAGTTTCGTTTCTCTCCCAATCTGGGTCGCCGGGACCCCAGACCTTTCCCGATATCTGACCTCGTCCAAAATGCTTCCATGTATCGTCGGTGGCCTTAAGACCGCCGGGCGTGTCATGACCGGCCTCATGGAAAAGCAGGAAGTTTTGAGCCGACAATCCATGCGCGGCATAGAACCACGCCTGAGAGGCATTCATATTCACAAGCGCGCTTTTAAAATTTCCTGAGGTGTCTATCGTAACTTGATTTGCCCCCGCGCCGCCGTTGCCAAAACTCGACTGTGTATCGGTTAGATTGAACGTCGTGTTGTTCCAAATCGTCTTCAACTGAGCGCCCGTCATCGTTGAGCCATCCCGCATCTGTATCTGCCGATCGTCATTCAAGGCATTGATCTTCGGCGTAACCGCGTTGTTGCGCGCCTTCAATACTCGCGCGGTTGTGCTGCACTGAGAGTTTCCGGAGGAACAACTATTCGTAATCGTGAGGAGACCCGTGGGGATCCGTGCGGTCGGTCGGGTCGTCCGCCACATAGGTGTAAAGGTCCGGATCCACTTGGTAGCCCGCCGGATCGGTCTGCAGGAACCGCGCCTCAGCCGTTGAGCCGCAGGCCAACAGCGCGACCAATGCTGAACAGACGATCTTGCAATTCGCCATCCGAGCCCCCGCCGCATGCGCAACCGGAAGTATTGCGCACCTCAGGGACACGCTGCAATAGCGAAGGACAGGTTTTGTGCCGTAAGGCCTCAGCTCGCCGTCTGCTCGCGCATGCCCTTGTCGGAGTAGGTGTAGAGCGGGCGCGCGCGGCCTTCGACGACGTCGGCGGTGATCACCACCTCCTGCACGCCGTTCAAGGTCGGCAACTCGAACATCGTCTCGAGCAGGATGTTCTCCATGATCGAGCGCAGGCCGCGGGCGCCGGTGCGGCGCGCGATGGCGCGGCGCGCGATCGCGTGCAGCGCCTCGTCCTGGAAGCGCAGCTTGACGTTCTCCATCTCGAACATGCGCTGATACTGTTTCGCCAGCGCGTTCTTCGGCCGCGTCAGGATCTCGATCAGCGCCGTCTCCTGCAGGTCGCCGAGCGTGGCGAGCACCGGCAGGCGGCCGATGAATTCCGGGATCAGGCCGAATTTGAGCAGGTCCTCGGGCTCGACCTCGCGCAGGATCTCGCCCGTGCCGCGCTCGTCCGGCGCACGCACCGTGGCGCCGAAGCCCATCGAGGTGCCCTGCGTGCGCGCGGAGATGATCTTGTCGAGGCCGGCGAACGCGCCGCCGACGATGAAGAGGATGTTGGTCGTGTCGACCTGCAGAAACTCCTGCTGCGGATGCTTGCGGCCGCCCTGCGGGGGGACGCTGGCGATCGTACCTTCCATGATCTTGAGCAGCGCCTGCTGCACGCCCTCGCCCGACACGTCGCGCGTGATCGACGGGTTGTCGGACTTGCGGGAGATCTTGTCGACCTCGTCGATATAGACGATGCCGCGCTGCGCGCGCTCGACGTTGTAGTCGGCGTTCTGCAAGAGCTTGAGGATGATGTTCTCGACGTCCTCGCCGACATAGCCGGCTTCGGACAGCGTCGTCGCATCCGCCATGGTGAACGGCACGTCGAGGATGCGCGCCAGCGTCTGCGCCAGCAGCGTCTTGCCGCAGCCCGTGGGGCCGATCAGCATGATGTTGGACTTGGCGAGTTCGACGTCCTGGTTCTTCCGGTGGCGTTGATGCGCTTGTAGTGATTGTGGACCGCGACCGAGAGCACCTTCTTGGCGTGGCCTTGGCCCACGACATAGTCGTCGAGGACCTTGTAGATCTCCTGCGGGCTCGGCACGCCCTCCTTCGACTTCATGAAGGAGGTCTTGTTCTCCTCCCGGATGATCTCCATGCACAATTCGACGCATTCGTCGCAGATGAAAACCGTCGGGCCCGCAATCAGCTTGCGGACCTCATGCTGGCTCTTACCGCAAAAGGAGCAATAGAGCGTATTCTTCGACTCGCCGCCGCCCGCCTTACTCATAGGCTTTTCCGGGCGTGAGCCCGTCCCTTAAACACCGCATTGACCCAAACCGTTTCCGGCACTGCAGGAACTGCGCCAGACCGACCGGGTTGCCCTCCCGATTCATTCGACCACGTTACGGCCCGCGGGATCAAGATTTGCTTAATCCGCGGGATTCCGCCCTTTTTTGACGTCAACGGGTCGATTTCAGGACCTCGCTTCCACGTTTTCCGGCCGCCGCTCCATGACCGTGTCGATCAGGCCGAAGGCCTTGGCCTCCTCGGCGGTCATATAGGTATCCCGATCCAGGGCCTTCTCCACCGCCTCGACGCTCTGGCCGGTATGCTTGGCATAGATCTCGTTCAGGCGCTTTTTCAGCTTCACGATCTCCTGCGCGTGGCGGGCGATGTCCGCCGCCTGGCCATAGTAGGAGGCCGAGGGCTGGTGCACCAGGATGCGCGAATTGGGCAGCGCATAGCGCTCGCCCTTCTTGCCCGCCATCAGCAGCAGCGACGCCGCCGACGCCGCCTGGCCGACGCAATAGGTCTGCACCGCCGGGCGGATGTACTGCATCGTGTCGTAGATCGCCAAGCCCGCCGTGACGATGCCGCCCGGCGAGTTGATGTACATGGAGATTTCTTTCTTCGGGTTCTCCGCCTCGAGGAACAGCAGCTGCGCCGTGATCAGGCTGGCGCCGTAATCCTCGATCGGCCCGGTGACGAAGAGCACGCGCTCCTTGAGCAGGCGCGAATAGATGTCATAGGCGCGCTCGCCGCGGGCAGTCTGCTCGACCACCATCGGCACAAGCGTATTCATATAGACGTTACGCGGGTCGGACATGGAATTCCCTGATTCGTTGCAATCAGCCTAGGGCGCGCAAGCGCCCTGTCAACGCCCTATATAGGCATCCACGGCGTTAATACGACCTTGCAAAGCAAAGGGTTATTCGGCGGCCACGGGAACTTTCGGGACGAGGCGCTTGAGCCTCGGCCTGCCCTTGCGCAGCCGGACTTGCGCGAGGTCGTAGTTCCCTGCATGCGAAGCCACGCATCGGCCGTGCTGCCGATCGCCTGCTCAAGCCGTACCGCCATTTCCGCGGAGATCGCACTCTTGCCGTTGACGACATTGTAGAGCTGCTGGCGGGTCACGCCCAAGCCCTTGGCGGCTTCGGCAATGGTAAGACCCAGGGCTTCAAGATCGTATCTGATGCCATGTCCCGGATGGGGTGGGTTCTTCATCGGCATTGCCGTTCTCGCCTCGTGATAATCGACGGAACTCCACCTGCCTCTCTCTAATGTTGACTATAACCATTCGCAAGAGGTACCGTCCATGGACTTTGACTTGCCGTGAACTGGCGCGCATTATCAACCGGTCATTTAGACTGGTCAAACCATGAGAGAAATACAATCCTCCGACGTGAAGGCCCGCTTGCCGGAGTTCCTCGACGCCGTCGAGCGCGGCGAAACCATCGTCGTGACGCGTCACGGCCGGCCCGTGGCGCATCTGGTTCCCGCCCCTGCTGCGAGCAAGGAACGCGTGCGGCAGGCCCTTGACGGGATCGCGGCACTGCGCCGCGGCACGCGCAAGACGACGCTGAAGGAACTGCTCTCGTTCCGGCACGAGGGGCATCGCTCCTGATGTTCGCGATCGACACCTCCGTCGTCGCGAGCTGGTGTTTTCCGGATGAAATACACGCCAATGCCGACACAGCCTTCCGCCGCATCGCGAAAGACACCGCATGCGCGCCCGTCCTGCTGTGGTTCGAGCTGCGCAACGTGCTGCTCATGGGCGAAAGGCGCGGGCGCCTGACCGCAAGCCAGGTCGGCCGCTTCCTGGGCTACGTGGCAAATCTCCCCATCGAAACGGATCGCGATCCCGACGAAACGCGCATCTTCGGCTTGGCCCGATCCCATCGGCTCTCGATCTACGACGCCGCCTATCTGGAGCTCGCCCAGCGCAGAGCAGTGCCGCTCGCGACTCTGGACGACGCGCTGATGAAAGCGGCACGCGCGGAGAAGATCGATCTGGTCGGCGAAAGCGCCTAGGCGCTCTTCAGCTTCTCGGCCGCCTCGTCGGGGTCCATGAACAGGGTCTCGCGGTCCACTTTCCGCTCCGTGACCTCGGCAAGTTCGGCGATGAAGTCGACGACCTTGTCCTCGAAGATCGGCGCGCGGATCTCGGCCTGGGCCTGCGGGTTCTTGGAATAGAACTCGAAGACCTGCTGCTCCTGGCCGGGGAACTGGCGCGCGCGCTGGGCGATGGCGCGCTGCATCTCGTCGGCCGCGACGTTGAGGCCGTTCTGCTCGCCGAGCCGCGCGAGCACCAGGCCGAGACGCACGCGGCGCTCGGCGATGTCGCGATATTCCTTCTTGAGCTCGTCTTCGCTCTTGCCCTCGTCCTCGACGGTCTTGCCTTCGCGCTTCAGCTCGGCCTCGACCTGGCTCCAGATGCCGTTGAACTCGCCTTCAACCATCGCGGGCGGCAGCGGGAAGGAATGCTTGCCGTCGAGCGCATCGAGGATGCGGCGCTTGAGATGGGTGCGGCTGGCGCGCGCGAAATCGAGCTTGACCTGCTCGCGCACGCGGTCCTTGAGCTGGCCGAGCGTGTCGATGCCGAGGCGCTTGGCGAGCTCGTCGTCGACCGCGATCGGATCGGGCGACTTCACTTCCTTCAGCGTCACGGCGAAGACGGCGTCCTTGCCCGCGAGCGATCCTTGAGGATAGTCGGCCGGGAACGTCACGTTCACGTCTCGCACGTCGCCGGTCTTGGCGCCGACGAGCTGCTCCTCGAAGCCCGGGATGAGCTGGCCCGAGCCGAGGGTGAGATTGAAATCGTCGGCCTTGCCGCCCGCGAACTCCTCGCCGTCGACGCGGCCGATGAAGTCGATGGTGACCATGTCGTCGAGCTTGGCGGCCTCGCCGCTCGGCGAATAGGTGCGGCTCTGCTCGGCGATGCGGCGCAGCGCCTCGTCGATGTCGGCGTCGGTGACCTCTGCGGTCAGCCGCTCGATCTTGAGCTTGGCGACGTCCGTCAGCTCGAAATCGGGCATCAGGTCGACCTTGATGGTGAATTCGAGATCGGCCTTGCCGTCGACGACCTTCTCGAGCTCGCCCATCGGCTCGACCTGCGGCGCGAAGGCGGGCTTCAAGGAATTGTCCTCGATCGCCTTCTTGCTCGCCTCGTTGACGACCTCCTCGACGACCTCGCCCATCATCGACTTGCCGAACTGCTTCTTGAGGAAGGAGACGGGCGCCTTGCCGGGGCGGAAGCCCTTCAGATGCACCTTGGGCTTCATCTCCTCCAGCCGCGCCGTGACCTTGGCGTCGAGGTCGCCCATGGGCACGACGATCCTGTATTCCCGGCGAAGGCCTTCGGAGACGGTCTCGGTGATCTGCATGGTCTTAAGTCCTTATATCCAACCCAATCCTGCCCCGGCTGGCTTGCCAAGGCGAAGCTGCGCGAACCCACTCGGCGGCCCGGCTTCGCCCTGCGGGCTACGCCGCGGCAGTCTCCGCTGCTGCGCAGCGTAGACTGGTGCGGGCGGAGGGACTTGAACCCCCACGACTTGCGTCACTGGAACCTAAATCCAGCGCGTCTACCAGTTCCGCCACGCCCGCCTTTGGGGGTCCTCCGGGGAAGTCCCGGAAGGCGGGCCGTATAGCAGGGGTTTGCCGACCCTGCTAGGGGCAATTGCCCGGCGCCAGGCCATTAGATTTTCCCGCAAATCGGTGCTCATATTGGGAAAATGGGAGAGTGATATGCGCGCGCAGGCTCTTGCGGCCCTTTCGGCGCTGCTGCTGGCCGGAACCCATCCCGCGGGTGCCCAAACCGAGACGGTGCTCTACCGCTTCCAGGGCGTTCCGGACGGGGGCGTGCCCTTTGACCATATGCCGGTGCTGGACAAAGCGGGGAATCTCTACGGCACGACGCTCTACGGCGGCACCGACAATCTCGGCACGCTGTGGAAGCTGACGCCGTCGGGCATCGAGACGGTGCTGTGGAGCTTCGGGAACGGCACAGACGGCGCCCTGCCCCTCGGCTTGTTCATGGACAAAAGGGGCAATCTCTACGGCGCCACGCTCCAGGGCGGCACCGACAATCTCGGCACGGTCTTCAAGGTCACGCCGTCGGGGACAGAGACGGTTCTATGGAATTTCGGGAGTGGAACGGACGGAGCCGCACCTATGGGTGGGGTGACCGAGGACAAGGACGGGAATTTTTTTGGAACGACCTCGGCTGGGGGTGCCCACGATGGCGGAACGGTCTTCGAACTGACGTCGTCGGGGACGGAGAAAGTTCTCTGGAGCTTCGGCAACGGTACGGACGGGCTCGAACCCGACGGTCCCGTTCTGAACGTGAACGGAACTCTCTACGGCACGACCAGGCTGGGCGGTGCGATAGCGCCCAATCAAGGCACGGTGTGGAAGCTGACGCCATCGGGCACGGAGACGGTTCTTCACAGCTTCGGCTACACGCATGGGGTCCTGACAGACGACGGGCTCCAGCCCGACGGCAACGTGGTCATGGACGGGAAGGGAAACCTCTACGGTAACTGCCACACCGCCGGTCACTACGCCAACGGCACGACGTTCAAGCTGATGCCGTCGGGCAAATTCAAGGTGCTCCATGCCTTCCAGGCCACCGAAGGGACCAATCCCTATGCCAGCGTCGCGCTGAAGAACGGAAGTCTCTACAGCACGGCCCATGCGGGCGGCGCCTACAACGGCGGCTCGGTCTGGCAGCTGACGCTGAAGGGAAAGCTGTCGGTTCTATGGAGTTTCGGGAACGGAACGGACGGAGATGAAACCACTTCCGGCGTCGTCTTGGACAAGTCGGGCAACGTCTACGGCTTGACCGACTATGGCGGCGGAACGCCGTGTCAATTCGACCGCGGCCACCCCGGTTGCGGCGTCGTCTTCAAAGTGACGCCTTAAAACTCAGACGAACTGGCGCAGCACCCAGTAGAGCCCGCCCGCGATGCCCATCGCGGCGGGGAGCGTGAGCGCCCAGGCCATCGCGATCGAGCGCACCGTGCTCCATTGCAGGCCCGAGCCGTTGGCCGCCATCGTGCCCGCGACGCCGCTGGAGAGGATGTGCGTCGTCGACACCGGCAGGCCGTACATCTCCGCCGCGCCGATGGTCGCCGCCGCGACGAGTTCGGCCGAGGCGCCTTGTGCATAGGTCAGATGCGTCTTGCCGATGCGCTCGCCGACCGTCACCACGATGCGCTTCCAGCCGACCATCGTGCCCAGACCGAGCGCGATCGCGACGCAGATCTTGACCCAGAGCGGGATGAAGCGCGTGCCCGATTGCAGCCCGCCGGAATAGGCCTTGAGCGTCGCGGTTTCCGTGTCGTTGAACTTCACACCCTGCTTGGGCAGCAGGCGCACCGCCTCGCCCGTCAGGTACATGTCGTTGCGCAGGTTCGAGGTCGCGGCAGCGGGCACATGCGACAGCGCGCCGTAGCTCTTCACGTTCGTCGCGATATCGGCGGAGAGCGAGGCGAGGCTCGCGAAGACAAGCGGCTGGGTGAGCTTCTTGTCGCGCAGCGCGGTCCCGACGAGCTGCCGCGCCTTGTCCGGGGCGACCGCCGGCTGGCCGCCGCCATGGGCTGCGAACACCTGCTCCGCGGCGACGGTCGCCTGGATGAAGGCGGGCGTCGCCGAGTCCGGCATGGTGCGGTTGAGCGCATAGGCCGTGGGTGCCGCGCCGATCAGGATCAGCATGATGAGGCCCATGCCCTTCTGCCCGTCGTTTCCGCCATGCGCGAAAGAGACGCCGGTGCAGGTGAAGATGAGGATCGCGCGGATCCACCACGGCGGCGGCGCGTCGCTCTTGGGCTCTTCATAGAGCTTGGGCGAGCGGATGAGGAACTTCATCACCAGCAACAGGATCGCGGAGAACACGAAGCCCATCAGCGGGCTGAACAGCAGCGCCTGGGCGACGTTCATCGCCTGGTTCCAGTCGACGCCGGACGTCCCTTGACCCGCCGGCGCCATCAGCTGGTTGGCGAGGCCGACGCCCATGATCGAGCCGATCAGCGCATGGCTCGAGCTGTTGGGGATGCCCAGCGCCCAGGTGCCGAGATTCCAAACGATGGCCGCGATCAAGAGCGCGAAGATCATCGCATAGCCGGCATTGCTGCCGACCTGCAGGATCAGCTCGACGGGCAGGAGCGTGATGATGCCGTAGGCGACCGCGCCGGTGGAGACCATCACGCCGAGGAAATTCCAGCACCCCGACCAGATGACCGCGACCACGGGCGCCATCGAATGGGTGTAGATCACGGTCGCGACCGCGTTGGCGGTGTCGTGGAAGCCGTTGACGAACTCGAAGCCCAGCGCGATCAGGAGCGCCAGCCCCAAAAGCGCGAAGACGCCGGTGGCCAGGGTCTCGTGGACGTTCGAGATGTCGTCGACCAGGCCGTGCACGCCATAGCCGATGCCCGCCGCGAGCAGCGCGCAGAAAACGATGACCGTCACGGGGCCGGTCTTGTGGTCGAGCCTGGGCGCGCCTTTGCCGCGATAAGCCTCGGTCGATACCGCCGCGTCCGCCATGATCGTCCCCGCCAAAAAAAACCGGTGCGAACACTAGCGAGAGGCCTGCAACACATTTATGACGCGCGCCGGCCCCGCGATTCGTGGCATTTCAAGCGCGGCTCTTTCCATTGTTGGGCGGCACGGGATCGCCACGGATAGCCGGCGGCGAGACAGTCTTCGCGCGAGGAGAAGACGAGGACCGAAATGCTGTTGCATTCTCGCAACGGCGAGAGGGCATGCCTTGATGGGAAGGCAAAGAGACTCTTCGCTAAGACATTGAAAGCCGGAGCTATCTTCTGACGCTGGACTTGCCGTCGTCCTGAATTGTGGCTGGCCGCCCAAATTCAAACACGATTTCGCTTCGAACAAAAAGGAGAATTAACTAAGATCGCCTCTGGGGGAATTGTGGACGACACCACCAAAGTTTTTGTTCCGCACGACGGCATGGATGGGCAATCCACCTCTGCTGCGCGTCCGTCCGTTGTCTCGCCTTCGCTTTGGAAGCGGCTGCGAAAGCGGCTGACGGTTCAATCGAGCGAGTGGGTGGTCGTCGACCGCCACAATTCGGGCTTCTACGAAATATCCGAAGTCAATTTCAAACCCACCGTCTCGATGGAGGATCTCGAGGTCGAGTTGCGCGGCACCCGCCAAGGTTCGATCGAGAAGTATTTCACGACGCCGGTGGACATCTTCGTATCCAGCGTCACCTCGCGCAGATTCCCGCGCTGGCTGGTATGGCTCTTTCCCTTCCTGCGCCTGTGGCCGCCACCGCTGGAGCAGCGGCTGGCGAAATACGACGCCGAACGCTTCGGGGAAATCGAAAAGCCGTTCCGCGAGCTGATCGACAAGACCGTCGAAGTGTTCCTGTGCAACATGCTGAAGAACAGCATCGAAAAGCGGCGGCGGCAGTTCTTCGCAATTCTAGTCAACGCCGTTTTGAGCGTGGCGGCCGTGGACTGGCTGTTCGTCCGCTACCCGACCCCGCTCTCCTGGGTTCTCGCGCCGGTGGGAATCGTGCTGCTGAGCTGGCAGGTCGTGCTTCGGGTTTACAAGAAGAAGAGCGGCGAGCGGTTCGACCTTTACCAATACGCGCTCCGGAGCTCGGTCGACAACGCGTCCCGCCCGATCATGGAGCGGATGTATTCGCTCGGCGGCTCCATCGAGCAATATGTCAGCCGCATCGATGGGCTGAGGACGGAAGGCGAAAAAGTTTCCGACCTCGACAAGAAGCAAGACCCGGATTTGAAGGACGGCCAGGCGTTCTTGTGGATGCAGATGATGCTTTGGCTCGGCATTCGCGACCTGGGGCTTGAGACGCATCTGCGAAACAAGATGGAAACGGCCGAGAAGATCCAGACGATCTACGATGCTTTCGGATACGTCATGGCCACGTTCGTGTTCCTTTGCGCGCTGGTGCCGGAGTCGGTGTTCGCCTATGGATATTTCATGGAAGCTCTGTCCCTCTCGCCGCATCTCCACGACGTCCGGGCGCTCATGGGCTTGCTGCCGGTCATCTCCAAATTCATGATCATGGTGGCCGCCATCCTGTTCGCAGCCCGGATCAGCAGGCTCTCCTACATAAATTGGAGCTCGACGAGACACATATTGGAGAAGTATTTCCAAACCGAAAAGTGGACGACGTTTTCAAAGCTGAATCTCGACGTGCGTCTTGCGGCGCGCGTCCAAAAAGCCGTGGCGGAAATCAAGGTGCTGAAGGACAAGCTTGGACCGCATTGACTCTCATTGACGCTGCGAACCTTTTTCATGGCGCTTCTCTTCAATCGAAATTCCTCACGAACAGCGCCGTGTCCCAGAAGCGGCCGAACTTGCGGCCTATCTCGAGATAGAGCCCGACCTGCTCGAAGCCCAGGCTCCTGTGCAGCGCGACCGAGGCGTCGTTGGGCACCGTCACGCCTGCGAAGGCGCGGTGGATGTCCTCGTCCGCGAGAGCTTCGAAGAGCTTTTTGTAGAGCGCCCCGCCCAGGCCGCGCCCCACAGCGTCCGGCGCGAGATAGATGCTGGTCTCGATCGTCGTCTCGTAAGCTTCCTTCTCCTTGAACCGCGCGGAGCAGGCCCAGCCGATCGCGCGCCCACGGCGCTCGGCCGCGAAGCAGCGATAGCGGCCTTGGGACGAGAACTGGTCGAACCAGGCGCGGCGCTGCTCCAAGGTGCGCGGCTCGATGTCGAAGGTGACGGGCGTGGTCAGGACGTAGTGGTTGTAGATGTCGAGCAGCGCCGGCAGGTCAGCCGGTTCCGCCGGTCGGATGGTCGGGTCGGTCATCGATGCGGTCCCTCAAGTTCCGGAGGACCGCCGGCAGTTGCTCCGGCAGGTCCTCGGCGATCAATCCGGGCCCGAACCTCGACGCCGCCTCCCCGTGCAGCCAGGCGGCCATGGCGGCCGCTTCTTGAGACTCGATTGTTTGCGCCATGAGACCACCGATGAAGCCGGCGAGTACATCGCCGGAACCGGCGGTCGCCAATGCGGCAGGCGCATTGCTGTTGACGATGGCGCGGCCGTCCGGCGCTGCGATCACCGTGTCGGGGCCCTTGAGCAGGACCGTGCACTTCGCCCGCGAAGCGGCCGCGCGCGCGGCTTCAATCCGGTTCTTAGAGGCAGCAAGCAAACCACCGAAAACTCTGTCGAATTCGCCCTCGTGGGGCGTCAGCACACAGGGCTGCCGGAGCAGTGACAACATCGCATCCGGATCGTCCTTGAACGACGTCAGCGCGTCGGCATCGAGCACCACCGAGGCCTTGGTCGCGAGCACCGCCTTGACCATCTCGCGCGTCTGCGGCCCCACCCCGCAGCCGGGGCCTATGATCACGCTGTTGAGACGCTCGTCCTTCAGGAGTTCCGCAAGCCCCTCGGCGCCGGAGAACGGCTTGACCATGATCGCCGTCAGCGCCGCCGCATTGACCGCCACGGCATCGACAGGGCTGGCGACACTGACCAGCCCCGCCCCCATCCGCAGCGCGCCCCGCGCCGCCAGCCGCGCGGCGCCCGTCGCATGCGCCGGACCGCTCACCACGACGCAGTGCCCGCGCGCATATTTGTGCGCGCCGGGCCGCGGCCAGGGATAGGACCAGAGAGAGGGACCGTTCTCGAACAGCATCGCGCCCTTCGCCGCCGCCTCGGGGATCCCGATATCGGCCACGACCACCTCGCCGCACAGATGGCGCCCCGGCATCAGGACGTGGGCGGGCTTCTTGCGGAAGAACGTCACGGTGAGATCAGCCATGATGCATGCGTCGTCCAGCGGACGCCCGACGTCGCCGTGCAAACCGCTCGGCACGTCTATGGCGACGACGGGGGTGCGGCTTGACGCTTCGGCGAACCGCCGCGCCGGACCTTCGAGCGGGCGCGAAAGACCGGCGCCGAACAGCGCATCGACATGGAGTTCGGCTGCAGAAGCGGAATTCGAAAACGCGACGGTCTTTCCGTCCCAACGTTTCCCCGTCTCGGCTGCGTCGCCTTTGAGCGAAGCGGCGTCGACGAGCGACTCCACCCACACATCCCAGCCACGCTCCTTCAACAGCCGAGCGACGACGAAGCCGTCGCCGCCATTGTTGCCGGGGCCGCAGAGAACGGCGGTGGGGCGCTTCGTCCAGCGCTTGCAGATTTCGTCGGCAACCGCGCGTCCGGCGTTCTCCATCAGCGTCAGCGACGGTGTGCCATGCGCCGCCGCATAGCGGTCGGCGGCGTACATCTCGTCGACGGTGAGGATCTCGTTGGGCATGGGCGCCTTCTACCACCCTCCCCTTGAGGGAGGGTCGACAATTTGCTGAGCGCAGCGAAGCAAATTTCGGGGAGGGGTGGCCGTCCTGCTTACCCCTCCCCGAAAACGCTTCGCGTTTTCGACCCTCCCTCAAGGGGAGGGTTGGCTTCAAAACCCTTCCGGCACCTTGTCGAAGTGCGGATCGGCGGCTTCGTAGGCGGCGCTGGCGGCAAGCACGCCGGCATCGTCGAACATGCGGCCGACGATCTGCAGGCCCACCGGCAGGCCGTCGCGCGAGAAGCCGCAATTGATGCTCGCCGCCGGCTGCTGGGTCAGGTTGAAGGGGAAGCTGAACGGCGTCCACTGCATCCAGGCGCGGCCGTCGTCGTCGAGCGGCGAGAGCTGGCCCGTGTCGAACGCGACCGTCGCGGTCGCGGGCGTGAGGACGAAGTCGTAACGCTCCATGAACTGGCGTAGCCTGCTGCCGTAGGCGCCGCGCGCCGCATTGGCCGCGAGATAGGTCCTGAGCGGGATCTTCGTGCCCTCCTGCGCCATCTTGCGCAGGCCGGGATCGAGCTTGGCCTGCTTCTCCTCCGGCAGATCGCCCAACAGGAAGCCCGCGCCGGCCCACCACAGTGTCTGGAACATGTCGGACGGATCGTCCGTGGACGGATCGACCTGCTCGACGACGGCGCCCATCGCCTCGAAGCGCCTGGCGGCGGCGGCGACCAGCGCCTCCACGTCGGGGAGCACCTTGCGCGCGTAGCCGAGCCGCGGCGAATAGGCGATCCGCTTGCCTTTCATGCTCTCGCCAAGGCGCGCGGTGTAATCCGCGTCGCGGCCGGGAACGCAGAACCAGTCGCGCGCGTCGGACGCCGAGATCACGTTCATCATCAGCGCCGCGTCGCGCACGGTGCGCGTCATCGGTCCCACATGCGCCACCGTGCCGAAGGGCGAGAGCGGATAGGCCGCGACGCGGCCGAAGCTGGGCTTGAGGCCGTAGGTCGCGGTGAAGCTCGCGGGGATGCGGATCGAGCCGCCGCCGTCGGTGCCGAGCGCGAGGGGCGAGAGCCGCGCCGCCAGCGCCGCCGACGATCCGCCCGAGGAGCCGCCGGGCGTCTTCTTCAGGTTCCAGGGATTGCGCGTGACGCCGGTGAGCGGGCTGTCGGTCGAGCCTTTCCAGCCGAACTCCGGCGTCGTCGTCTTGCCGAGCAGAACGGCGCCGGCCTCCTTCAGGCGCGCGACGGTGGGCGCATCCTCCGTCCACGGACCGTTGGCGTCGACGGTCAGTGAGCCGCGCCGCGTCGCCCAGCCTTTCGTCAGCAAGAGGTCCTTGACCGCGACGGGGACGCCGTCGAGCGGCGACAGCGGCGCGCCCACCATCCAGCGCTCCTGCGAGGCCTCGGCTTGGGCAATCGTCGCGGGCGCGTCGATCAGGCAGAACGCATTGACCCGCGCATCCAGCGCCTCGATGCGGCCGAGCAGCGTCTCCGTCACCTCGACGGGGGAGAGCTCTTTGGACGCGTAAGCGGCGGACAATTCCGCGGCGCTCATCTCATGCGGTTCTTTGCTCAATCAACCCTCCTTCCACCATGGCCGCCCTTGAGGCGGCCACCCAGCGCGCCCGCGCCTGCGGGCGCAAAAGATTCTTTAGATTCTCTTCACTCGTTGACACTCGCGGGCTGGGTGGCCGGGTCAAGCCCGGCCATGGTGATTTTGTTAGTTCACCTTCGTCAGCGAAGCTTCGCTGCCCTTCTCGACCAGCTTCAAACTCGTCCCATCCGCCTCGAACACCGTCACCGAGCAATTGTCGGGCGAGAACACGACGACGCGATCATCCCCGGTCGCGGCCCCCGCCGCGACGTTGATCGCAACGTAGTGCGAGAAGATCACCGTGTCGCGATCGATGGCGGCGAGCGTCGCGACACAATGCTCGCGCCACTCAGCCAAGTCGCGCGGCACGTCGCGCCACGAGCCCGCCATCAATCTGCGCAGCCACGCGACGCGCTCCTCCAGCGTCATGCCTTTCGGCGACGGAATCTCGGCAACCGCGTCTTCGATCACGGGCGTGCAGTTCCAGAGCTTGGCAAGCGGTGCCGCGGTCTGTTGCGCGCGCTTGAGCGGGCTCGAGAGGATCGCAAGCGGCCCGCGCTCACCAAGCTTCGCCGCGACGGTTGCGGCCTGCTCGCGGCCGAGCACGTCGAGGCCGGGGTCCATCGACTCCCCGAAGCCCGCTTCCGCGCGTCCGTGGCGGACGAGATAGAGCTTCACCATGGCAACCCGCACAGATCGACGGCGCCGCGTTCGGGCGCGGCGCGCTTCGGCAGGATCATGGTCGGCATCATGTCGAAAAGGAAAGGCCCCGAAGGTTGCACGCAAGTGACGGTGCCGCCGAACACGCGCCAGCCGAGGCCCGCATAGAGCGCTGTGTTGTGCGGCTCGCAGAACAAGAGGCCGAAATCCACGCCCGTCATCGCCTCCGCCGCACGACGCATCGCGGCGCTGGCGTAGCCCCGCTTGCGCGCGGCCGGCACCGTCATCACGCCGCCGATGCCGCACATCCTCGCAGGCCTCCCGTCGAGCGTTCCCTCGCGGAAGAACAGACCCGCATGACAGACCACGCGCCCCTCGTCGCGCACGACCACGCGCTTGTCGGCATGTGCCCAGACGACGTCGCGCCAGATCGCCGTCGCCATGAATTGCGGCGAATAGACCTCGCGGTCGAGCGCCTGGACGATCTCCCAGCCTTCGCCGCCGTCGAGGAGCGCGATCTCCATCACGCGAACCGGAACAGGTTCGTCGCGCCCGGCGTCACCTCGCCGGCGCGGCCGAGCATGTCTTCGCGCATCATCCAGTCGAGCGTCGCGTCGTCGTCCGGCGTGTGGGCGAGGAAGCGGCGGTCTTGCGCGTCGCGGCCCACCACGATGCCGAAACGCTTTCCCTTGCGGTCGGTGACGACGGTGTAGGTCTCCACCCTGCCCCGGCCGGACGCCTGCTCGACGAATTCGGGATGCGCCTCTGCGTCGATGTCCTTCTGGTAGGATTTGGGATCGTCGCGCCGCCAAGCGCCCTCCCTGGGCGCGGTCGAATAGATGCCGGCGGAGTGCTTGGTCACGTACCAGCCGTTACCGGTGCAAAGCCCGAACGCGCCGGGACGGCTGCGCAGCTTCTCCATCATCGTGACGATGGAATGCATCACATAGTCGTTACCCGCGCCGCCGAAGTAGGGAAGCCCGCCGGTGACGGTCAGCCCGCGCGGGTCGCCGGTCTCGATGCCGAGCTCCCTGCACCCGATCTCGACCGCGCTCGGGAAGCAGGAATACAAGTCGATGAACGAAAGGTCCGCCGGCGTTTTGCCCGCCATCGCGAAGGCGCGCCGGCCGATCTCGCGGATCGCGGGCGAGGAAACGTAGTTCACGCGCTCCGTGACGTGCCAGATGTCGTTCGCGTCGCCGCAGCCGTGAAGATAGACCCATTTCGATTCCGCGATGCCGAGCGCGCGCGCCTTGGCCACGCTCGTCATCACCACCGCCGCCGCCTGGTCGACCTCGATCACGGCGTTGAGATACTTCGTGTACGGATAGCCGACGAAGCGGTTCTTCTCGGACGGCGTCGCTATCTCCTGCGGCGGACGAAAGGTCGGGAACCAGGCGTAAGGGTTCTGCGACGCGACCATCGAGAACGGCGAGAAGAATTTGCCCAGCCATTCGAGATGCTGCGCTGGCGTGCGCCGCGCCTCGCCGCGCAGCGCGTTCTCGAACAGCGGATAGACGTTCACTGGGAACTGGAGGCCATAGCGGCGCTCGTACTCGCTCGTGCCGGAACGCTGGTCGCCGATCTCTTGCGGATCGCTGCCCGGATCGTGATCGCCCCAGCGCAGATCGATGCCCTGCTTCATCGCGGCCAGCAGCGAGGCGATGTATTCGGCCCCCGCGAGCAGCGCGATCTCGCAATCGCCCTTGCTGATCTCCTCCGCCGTGCGGTTGACCAGCCATTGCGGCGTGTTGCCGCCGGTCGCCGTGTACAGCGCGCGCCTGGGCGCGAGGCCGAGATGGTTGGCCAGCGACAGCGGCGGGTTGCGGAACATGCGCTTGGGCAGGCGCCCCTGCTCGCCCGGCGAGTCCGCCGTGAAGCGCACGACGGCTACGGTGTCGGCTTGGGCCGCCAGCCCTGCGTCCGCGAACGCTTCGCGCGCGACCTTCGCCATCATCGCGATCGGCGAGAGGCTCTCTGCGACCTTGCCCTCGCGCGCCGTGCGCTGCGTGAACTGCGCGCAGCCCACGAGGATGGGCGTGCGGGGATCGATGCGATTGCTCATGCACGATATCTGACCTAAGAAGAGGCACGACGATAACGCAGCTTCGCGAAGGGGGAAATCGACATGAAGGCGATAGCGCTTGCCGTTACGGTATGCGGCGTTTTGGCCAGTGGCACGGTGCGGGCCGCCGACGACGCGATGGCGCCGGTCAACCAGTTCATCGACGGCCTGAACGCGGGCGACGCGAAGAAGGCGGCCGCCGCGCACATGCCCGGCTCGCCGATCATCGACGAGTTCGCGCCGCATCACTGGAATTCGTTCGATGCCTGGCTCAAGGATTTCGAGAAGGACGCCAAGAAGAACAAAGTCACCGACGTGCACGTCGCGCTCGCCGCGCCGACCACGAGCACGGTCGGACCCAAGGAGGCCTATGAGGTCGTGCCCAACACGATCACCGCCAAGGCCGACGGCAAGCCGAACGAGGAGAAAGGCATCTTCACCTTCGCGTTGGTGAAGACGGCCAAAGGCTGGCGCATCGCGTCTTGGGCCTGGGCGAAGCAGTAGCACCCCCATTGTCATTCCCGGCCAAGCGACGCGACAGCGTCGCGAGGGGAAGGGAACCCAGGGGACTGGGCTCAATCCCCTGGGTCCCCTTCCCTCGCCTCGACGCTACCGCGTCGAGGCTCGCCGGGGATGACAATCAGTTGAAAAACTTCTCCAACCTTCCCACCGCGTCCTCGATCACCGCGCGGCGCTTGCAGAAGGCAAAGCGCACGAGGTTGACGGGCGTGCCGTCCGCGAAGAACACGCTCAAGGGGATCAGCGCCACGCCCGCCTCGCGCACCAGGCGCTCGCAGAACGCGCGGTCGCTCTCGTTCGTCAGCCCGCCGATGTCGGCGGTGAGGAAGTAGGAGCCCTCGCAGGCGAGCGGCTTGAAGCCCAGCCCCGAGATCGCCGCGCGCAGCACGTCGCGATTGGCTTGCAGCGCGCGCGTCAGGTTCAGCGTGAACGCCATCTCGTGCTCGAGGCCATAGGCGATGCCGAGCTGAAGCGCGGGCGAGGTCGTGAAGGTGATGAACTGGTGCGCGTTGGCGACGACGCGCATCAGCGCCGCCGGACCTGTCACCCAGCCGACCTTCCAGCCGGTGAGCGAGAACATCTTGCCCGCCGAGCCGACGCGCAGGCAGCGCTCGCTCATGCCGGGCAGCGACGCGAGCGGGATATGCGCGCGTCCGTCGAAGACGAGATGCTCGTAGACCTCGTCGCAGATCGCCACCGCATCGCTCGCCGCCAGCACGCGCGCCAGCGCGTCCAGCTCGGCGCGGTCGAACACGCGCCCGATCGGGTTGAGCGGCGAATTGACCAGGATGGCGCGCGTCGCGGGCGTGAAGGCGGCGCGCAACGCCTCTTCCGTCAGCCGCCAGTCGGGCGCCGCGAGCTTCACCGTGCGCACGCGCGCGCCCATCGCCTCCACGATCGGACGATAGGAATCGTAGGACGGCTCGATCAGAACCACCTCGCCGCCTTCGCCCGCGATCGCCATGATCGCCGCGGTCAGCGCCTCGGTCGCGCCCGAGGTCACGACGATATCGGTGTCGGGATCGAGGTCGAAGCTGTAGAAGCGCTTGGCGTGCGCCGCGAGCGCCTTGCGCAGCTCGATGCGGCCGCGCATGGGAGGATACTGGTTCGGCCCCTCGATCAGCGCGCGCGAGGCCGCCTCGCGGATCGATTTTGGGCCGTCCTCATCGGGAAAGCCCTGGCCGAGATTGACCGCGCCATGCAGGGCGGCGAGCGCCGACATGTGGGTGAAGATCGTGGTCGGGAGAGAGGAAAAGACCGGGTTGGACGGGAATTTCGACATGGCCCACCTTGGCAAGGCCGGCGCGGCCGATCAACCAAGATCAAGAAATAGGCCGCCTGCCCGATTCTTGAGCAGGCTCGGGAGGGTGCGACGTCAAAGCGGGCGCTTATGCACCGAAAACGGCTGTGGATAGCGGCCCAGGCGGTGGCACGGACGCGGCGGACAGCGCTAGGTCAGCGCCAGGAGTTCCGCCATGAAGAAGATCGAAGCGATCATCAAGCCGTTCAAGCTCGATGAGGTCAAAGAAGCGCTGCAGGCCGTGGGCGTGCAGGGCATCACCGTCACCGAGGCCAAGGGCTTCGGCCGCCAGAAGGGCCATACCGAGCTCTATCGCGGCGCCGAATACGTCGTCGATTTCCTGCCCAAGGTGAAGGTCGAGATCGTCGTCCCCGACGAGCGGCTCGAGGCCTGCGTCGAGGCCATCCAGAAGGCCGCGCGCACCGGTCGCATCGGCGACGGCAAGATCTTCGTGCTGAACGTGGAAGAAGCCATCCGCATCCGCACCGGCGAGACCGGCGCGGACGCGATCTAGGACAACAAGGGAAAGACCATGGCCGAGAAGAAAGACGCCAACCACATCCTCAAGCTCATCAAGGACAAGGAGGTCAAGTTCGTCGATCTGCGCTTCACCGATCCGCGCGGCAAGTGGCAGCACGTCACCTTCGACCTGTCGCTGGTGGACGAGGACTTCCTGACCAACGGCACGATGTTCGACGGCTCGTCGATCGCGGGCTGGAAGGCGATCAACGAATCCGACATGACGCTGGTGCCCGACTGCGAGACCGCGGTCATCGATCCGTTCTTCGCGCAGAACACGCTGATCCTGACCTGCGACGTGGTGGAACCCACCACCGGCCAGCGCTACAACCGCTGTCCGCGCTCGATCGCCAAGGCGGCCGAGAAGTACATGGCGGCGGCCGGTGTCGGCGACACCGTCTATTTCGGGCCCGAGGCCGAGTTCTTCATCTTCGACGACGTCCGCTTCGACGCCCAGATGAACAAGGCGTTCTACTACATCGACTCCGCAGAGGGCGCCTACAACACCGGCACCGAATACGAGAGCGGCAATCTCGGCCACCGGCCGGGGGTCAAGGGCGGCTACTTCCCGGTGCCGCCGGTGGATTCGGCGCAGGACATCCGCAGCGAGATGCTCGCCATCATGGGCGACATGGGCATCGAGCCCGAGAAGCACCACCACGAGGTCGCCACCGCGCAGCACGAGCTTGGCTTCAAGTTCAACACGCTGACCAAATGCGGCGACAACATGCAGATCTACAAATACGTGATCCACCAGGTCGCCGCCGCCTACGGCAAGACGGCGACGTTCATGCCCAAGCCCGTCTACGGCGACAACGGCTCGGGCATGCACGTGCATCAGTCGATCTGGAAGGGCGGCAAGCCGCTGTTCGCGGGCTCGGGCTATGCCGATCTGTCCGACACCTGCCTCTACTACATCGGCGGCATCATCAAGCACGCCAAGGCGCTCAACGCCTTCACCAACCCGCTGACGAATTCCTACAAGCGTCTGATCCCGGGCTTCGAGGCGCCGGTGCTGCTCGCCTATTCTTCGCGCAACCGCTCGGCGTCGTGCCGCATCCCGTTCTCGGCCAGCCCCAAAGGCAAGCGCATCGAGGTCCGTTTCCCCGACGCGGGCGCCAATCCCTACCTCGCCTATGCCGCGCTGCTCATGGCGGGCCTCGACGGCATCGAGAACAAGATCCATCCCGGCGATCCGATGGACAAGGACCTCTACGCGCTGCCGCCCGAGGAGCTCAAGGAAGTGCCGACGGTGTGCGGCAGCCTGCGCCAGGCGCTCGAATGCCTCGACCGCGGCCGCGCCTTCCTCAAGAAGGGCAACGTCTTCAACGACGACTTCATCGACAGCTACATCGAACTCAAGATGGGCGAGGTGCACATGTTCGAGCACACCCCGCACCCGGTCGAGTTCAAGATGTATTATTCGGTGTGACGAGAGTTGTTTCGCCGATGCGAAGGGCCGGGAGCGATCCCGACCCTTCGTCTGTCCACCGTCCGCTTATCGGCTGGCCAATTTCGTACATTGGCCGACAAAATACCCAGACACGCGCGGCGACTTGCTCGAGTCGTATTCTATCTCGCACATATATAGATTGGGGCCCTTTTGAAGGTAGACTTGGCTATTTCCCGCCGCCGCCTTGACCTCGTAGCCGCCGCTCAACAATGCTTCGATCTTAGTTGGCGGATCGCCCAATGCCGAAGAGCCTGAAAGCGAGAGCCCAAACGCCAAACCGAGTGTCACGCGTCGATGCATTGCCTATCTCCATTCGCAAAGCGCAGCGACAATCGCACGCACGACTGCCGATGAGAAGCTGGTCGGCGCCGAGGCTCACGTTCGATTGTATAGACGTTAGACGACCTCCAGCCCGAGATGCTCCTGCATCGGTGCGAAATCGCGGCCGTCGTGCAGCAAGGCGTGGCGTTGCTCGATGCAGAACGTGCCGATGATGATATCGGCCGTCTTGCGGATCGTGATGCCGAGTTCCCTCAGCCTGCGATAGTTGCGCGCCGCTTGCGTCGCCAGATCGGCGCCCAACAGCGTCACGACCGCATATCGGCGCAAAGCCCGCTCGATGCGGACGGCTTGTGCCTCATCTCGGGCGCCTTGGAGGACCTCAAGCAGAATCAGATCGCCGATCAGAAGCGGCTCACGCGCGGCCGCGGCTTCCAATTTGACCGTTGCCGGCGTCGTCAAACCCTTGAGCTGTGCGATCCAGACGGAGCTGTCGACCAGAATCACCGCACGCGGCCCCGACGCATCTTGTCGAGGTCGCCCTCCCATCCCAACCCTTTGAGCGAGGCCAACGCCCTGACCTGGCCCCGGATCCTAACGAGCAGGCGCAAGCCCTCCTCCACCGTCGCTCGCTTGGTCTTCAGGCCGGACACCGTCATGGCGCGGGACAGCAACGTGTCGTCGATTTCGATATTCGTGCGCATCGCTCGGTCACCGTATGTGTATGTGGAATTCATTTTATACACATTGACCGCATTCGGCAACCGCTGCCGCCCGAGGAGCTCAAGATGGGCGAGGTGCACATGTTCGAGCACACCCCGCACCCCGTCGAGTTCAAGATGTACTATTCGGTCTGAGGACGCTGAAGGACGCGAAAGGGCCGGATCGTCGATCTGGCCCTTTTTTCCTTTTGCGGCTACCGCCGAAACCACGTCAATATGCGCCGCCTTCTACGTGTGGCATATAGAAAGTCGCGAACGCGTCCTCGTGTGAGCGGGACAATCCGAACCATGAAGCGCCGGAGCCGGACACCGATGCCGGCCGTATCGCGAGGAATAAACCGGGCGATGTTCCGGTCCAGTTTCGCGAGGACATCCAAATGGGTTCGCGAGAACACCCCGGCCTCGTCCTCCGGCCAATCCTGCAGCCATCCTGGCGCCCCGTAATCCAGGGTCAACTCGGTGACGAACCGCATCGCGCGCAAAATCTTGTCCTGCATCTCGCGATCGACCTCGCTCATATCCAGCAATCCAACGGCGCCGCCGCACGCGATCTCCTCGCAGAGGGCCTGGTCGTCCGGAAACGCCATCAGGACGTCCTCTTTGATCTGGCGATAATACCAGTTGGACATCACCTGATCGGTGCCGTCGGGAAAAACGACGATGACGGTCACGGCTCCATTTCCTTCCGCGATCGGTCGCGAGCCGCAAGCATAGGACGGCGCGGCCGCTCCACAACCATGGGACGCCGGACAAATGACCCAGATTTTCCGCCCGCGCTCCACCGAAAAGTGATACGCTCGACCGGCAACTAGGGCGGGACCGGGGCGATGGTGGCGGAGACGTTTACGCGGGCGCAAGGCGCGCCGTCCTCCTTCCGGATCCACTGGCCGCCGGTCAGGCGCATCGTGATCGGGCTGCTCCTGATGGCGGCCTTCACGGCGACCGGCGCGATGCTGCTGCTGATCGTCACCGCCATCCAGTTCCAGAACTTGATCGAGGCGCCGGAGTTCGACTCGCTCAAGATCTCCACCGGCTGGATCCGCCAGGACGTGACCTATCTCGAGCATTACTGGACCGAGAGCGCCGCGATCGACAAGAAGGAGCACGAGGCGCAGGACGAAATATTCGCCATCGGACAGCGCGGCGCGAAGAACCGCGCCGCGATGTCCCACTCGGCGGAGGAGACGCGCAACTTCATCGACCTCAGCGATACCAATTACATCCTGCCGCCTCTGAAGCTGCGGTCCTTTCCGACGCCGGCCTCGCCTCCGCCGGTCCCGGCCTCACCCGACGTGACCAACGACACCGCGCCGCAGCATGGCGGCGATGCGGCCCAATCCGCTTCGGCCGGCGCCCAGCCGGCGGACCAGGCGCCGAGCGAGCCCAAGCCCGCGGCGCGGCAGGCGCCGACGGGGGTGAACTATCAAGTGGCGGTGCCGCCGCCCATCTCCTACGGCTTCGGCAATGCCGTCGACGACTACTTCGACGCCTACTACGCCGAGCTCGACGGCGCGGCGAACGCCGACGCCGCGCGCAAGTCGCTCAACGCCTTCAAGCTCGAGACCTACAAGCGCATGGAGCCTTATTTCGCGGCGCGCGCCCAGTTCGATTCCGACGCGAGCCAGGTCCGCGGCCTCAACGTCGAGCTGAACGCGCTCCAGGCCCAGCACAAGCAACTCGACGACAATTCGCAGGCGCCCGGCACGCCGCTCGCCAACGGCGCCTATTGGAGCCTGGCCGAGAATTTCCGCACCTTCAAATCGCTCGTCGGCAACACCGGCTACGACATCATCGCCCTGCCGCGCATGATGCTGGTGCTGCTGCTGTCGATCTTCATGGGGATCCTGGGCAGCCTCATCTACATCACCAAGGATTTCTATCAGGACCCCGACCGGCGCGGCTTCTGGAGCATCATCTTCCGCGTCGGGCTGGGCGCCGGCGTCGCGTTCGCGCTGTTCTTCTTCGCGGCCGCAGGCATGCTCGCGATGGCGCAGGCCAAGACCGGCGCGCAATCCGACATGAGCCCCTATCTCATCGCGTTCCTAGGCATCACCGGCGGCTATCTCTCCGACCGCGTGACGCAATGGATGCGCGAGATGGGCGAGAGCGCGTTCAAGATCAAAGGCGACGGCCCGCCCGACCGCTGGGCCGTGGGCCTCGCCGACGGATTGAAGGCAAGCGGTCTTGACAGCGCCGCGCTGGCATCTTCCGCTGGCGTCGCGTCCGCCGACGCCGATGCCTGGGTGGCGATGACCAAACCTGTCCCCGGCGACAAGCAGGCGCTGGTCGCCGCGTTCCTGAGGGAGCATCCGAGCCGGGTGTTCACGGACATCGCGCCTAATTAGCCGGGAGCATTCATGTCCTTCCCAGTACAGGTTTCGAAGGCGCTTCGCGTCGCGCCGGCACTCGTGCTGATGCTTGCGGGCGGGCTTGCGGCGAAGGCCAGCCAGTTGAACGTGTTCTATTCGTTTTGCGCGCAAACGAATTGCACCGACGGCAGAAATCCGACGGGAGGCGTGGTCCGCGATCCCGCAACCGGCAACCTGTTCGGCACGACGCCGAACGGCGGCCAGACCGGCAATTCCGGGACCGGCTTCGAGGTGATCCCGAAGGGCAAGAAGACAAAGTACGACGTGCTGAACACGTTCTGCCCGGACGGCAACTGTTCCGACGGCACGATCGAAGGCGGCCTGATCGAGGACGTCAACGGCACGATCTACGGCACGACCGCCACCGGCGAGGGCGCAAGCAGCGAGGGCATGGCCTTCTCGCTGACGCCCTCGGGCAAGAAATGGAAGTTCAAGACGCTCTACAGCTTCCCGGGCAAAGGCCAGGCCGCGACGAATCCGATCTATCTCACCTATGCGGGCGCGGACACAGGCGCTCTCTACGACGGCACCTCGCCGCTCTACGGCGTCGCGCAGAAAGACGGCATCGCCAGTGGCGGCGCGATCTTCGCACTGACGAAGAGCGGCAAGAAGTGGAAAGAGAGCTTGCTCTATAATTTCTGCTCTCAAAGCAATTGCACGGATGGGTTCTTCCCGAACCCCGGCCTTGCCATCGACGGCTCCGGAAACATCTACGGCACCACCGGCGCCGGCGGCGCGAACACCAGAGGCACGATCTTCGAGCTTTCGCCGCAAGGCGGCGGAAGCTGGTCGGAGACGGTTCTCTACAGCTTCTGCTCCGGCTTCGGCTGCCCCGACGGCGCCGATCCGAAAAGCGGCGTCGTGCGCGATGCTTCGGGAAATCTCTTCGGAAACACCGCGCATGGCGGCGGCGACGGTATCAATCAGGGCACGGTCTACGAGTTCGCCGCGAACTCCCAATACACGGTGCTGCACAGCTTCTGCCTGGGCTCCTGCACCGACGGGATGAATCCGAATGCACCCTTGCTGCTGGACGGACAGGGCAACCTCTTCGGCACGACCGATTCCGGCGGCACGGGAATTGAGCCGGGAGGCGTCATATTCGAAATCCACAACGGACAGTTCATCCAGCTCTACAATTTCTGCGTGGACGGCTTCTGCACGGATGGAGAGGAGCCCTCGCCTTTCGCGCCGTTCGCCATCGACAGCGCAGGCAATCTTTACGGCACGACGGAAGGCGGCGGTGCGCACCGCGCGGGCGAGGTCTTCCAGTTCAAGCCCTGATCGCGCGGATCACGCCGCGGCCGCCGCCATGTCGAGCTTGCGGTGCTCGCCTTCGAGCGGGAGCACGACATAGGCGCAGCAGCCCTTGCCCGGCTCGCTCTCCAGCCACGCGCGGCCGCCATGCAGCTCGGCGAGGCCGCGGATGAGCGCCAGCCCGAGGCCGGTGCCGCCCGCCTGGCGGTCGTAGCGGTTGTCGACCTGGCTGAACGGCGTGAAGATGCGGTCGAGCTTCTCGCGCGGGATGCCGGGGCCGTTGTCCTGCACCGAGATCTGGAAACCGCCGCCGCGCGCGGCGCTGCCCACGACCTGGATGCGCCCGCCTTCCGGCGTGAACTTCACCGCGTTGGAGACGAGGTTGATCAGGATCTGCTTGAGCGCGCGCTCGTCGGCGAAGAGCGGCGGCGCCGACGCGTCGACGGTGATCGTGAGCTCCTGGCGCTTCTCGCGCGCCTTGGCGCCGATCAGCTTGAGCGCGATGTCGAAGGTGCGGTGCGCCTCGAGCGGCTGCGGCTCGATCTCCATCTTGCCGGCCTCGATCTTGGCGACGTCGAGAAGGTCGTTGATCAGGCTCAAGAGATGCGCGCCGGAGGCGTGGATGTCGCCGGCATATTCCTTGTAGCGCGGCGAGCCCGCGGGCCCGAAGCATTCCTGCGCGATGATCTCGGAAAAGCCCAGGATCGCGTTCAGCGGCGTGCGCAGCTCATGGCTCATATTGGCGAGGAACGCGGTCTTCGACGCGTTCGCGGTCTCGGCCTCGAAGCGCTTGCGCAGCGCGTCGTCGCGCGTCTCCTCGAGCTCGCGCGCCAGGTCCTCGACCTGGAAGCGCAGGCGCGAGTCCTCGTCGAGGCGGTGCATCATGCGCCGTCCGTCGAAGAAGAGCTGGGCGGCGACGAGCGGGATGACGACCGCGGTGCCGTAATCGAGCGCCGAATTGCCGAACGCGAAGCGCAAGGACGCCATCGCGGTGAAGGGGATGAGGCTCGACAGGAACATGTCCATGTGGCTGGCGCGGCTGACGACGAGGCCGGCGAGGATGCTGATCGTGGCAGCCGCGAGGAAGACGTGGTTGAGGCTGCTCGCGTGGTCCCAGAGCAGCCACGGCATCAGGCCCCACACGACGCTGACGACGGCCTGCATCGCGACGAAGCGGCCGAACCAGCCCTGCGTGCGCTCCTGTGCGCCCGCGCCGGAGGTGTCGCGACGATAGAAGGAGACGGCCTTGTCCATCGCCACCATCGTCACGGCCAGCAGCACCGGCGCGATCAGCGCGCGCAGGATCCCCAGCTGCCCGATCAGGCCCACTTGGTCGGAGGCGAGCACCGCGATGAACAGGCACCAGGCCGGCGCGGAGATCCGCGTCGCGCGCAACGCTTCCGCGGTCATGTCGAGCTGCGATTTGAGAACGCGCCCGTCCGCGCTTCTTTGGACGCGCAGGCGCTTGCCAAAACCCACGGGTGATCCCTCGTTTACCCTGCTCCGCGTGCGCGGACGATGAGGATCGTAGCTGCGCGGATGTTAAAATTTACTGAGAAATGGAAGACGTTATGCGTTTGAGCCCGAAGCGGATGGGTCATCCTTCGAGGCCCGCTACGCTCGCACCTCAGGATGACGCGCTCTTTATTCCAGTAGGCACGTCACCCTGAGGTGCCCGCCGAACGCGGGCCTCGAAGGGGTCGCGAGCGGCAGCGTAGCGACGTGCCGCTGGGCTCTATCTCATCGCGCGCCGCTGCAGCGCCGCCATCGGAACCGCTAACGGAAAGTAAACCGTGACCTTGGTTCCCACGCCGACCTCGCTCTCGATGGTGGCGTTGCCGCCATGGAGCTGGGCGAGGCCCTGGACGAGCGCGAGGCCCAGGCCGGTGCCGCCGCCGTTGCTGTCGTAGCGGTTGTCGACCTGGCTGAACGGCTTGAACACCTTGGCGAGCTTTTCCTTCGCGATGCCCGGACCGTTGTCCTCGACCGTGATCGTGAAGCCGCCGCTGTCGGCGAGCCCGCAGCGCACCTGGATGCGTCCGCCGGCCGGGGTGAACTTGACCGCGTTGGAGACGAGGTTGAGCACGATCTGCTTGACCGCGCGCGGATCGGCGATGATCTGGCGCATGTTCCTGCCGAGATCGAAGTCGAGCACCTGGCCCTTGGCCGCGGCGCGCGAGCCCATCAGGCGGTGCACGTTCTCGAGCAGCGGCTGGGGGTCGAGCGGCTGCGGATCGATCTCCATCTTGCCCGCCTCGATCTTGGCGACGTCGAGCAGGTCGTTGATGAGGCTCAAGAGATGCGCGCCGGAATTGTGGATGTCGCGCGCGTATTCGCTGTAGCGGTCCATCGCCGGCCCGAAGGACTGCTCGGCGATGATGTCGGAGAAGCCCAGGATCGCGTTCAAGGGCGTGCGCAGCTCGTGGCTCATATTGGCGAGGAAGATGGTCTTCGACGCGTTCGCGGCCTCGGCCTCGAAACGCTTGCGCAGCGCGTCGTCGCGCGCGACCCGCAAGGCATCCGTCAAATCCTCGTTGGCGAAGCGCGCCGCCAGCATCTCGTCGACGCGATTGCGCGCGATGCCGCCGATCGCGACGATATAGAGCAGCCAGGCGGGCGCGAGCAAGGTCATGATATGCGCCGTCGTGCCGGGCGAGATCGCGAAGCGCGCCGTGAACACGACGCCGGCCGAAAGCGTTCCCACGACCAGGATGCGGCGCTGGGCGGCGCAGCGGAACGCGATCTGCCAGACGACGCAGACCATCAGGATCAGGACGTACATGTTGTTGACGGCGTTGCCGTCGACCCAGAAGCACCACGCCATCGCGCCGCAGCCGGCGGAATAGAGCATCTGGTAGGCGACCATCTCGCGCTCGCGCACGTGAAGGTCGCGCGCGTTGTCGCGGTTGGAGGTGTAGACGAGATGGCCGATCCCGGTCGTCACGAGCTGGATGGCGACGGCCGCGGCGATCGCGGCCCAGCCGACGGCTCCGAACGTGCCGGGGCCCAGCACGAAGACGACGGCGGCGAACACCGTCATCAAGGGGTTGTAGATGATGGACGCGGGCAGGCTCGCCAGGATCTGCTTCTGGCGCGCGTCGAGGTCGCGCAAGTCTTCCTTGCGCTCCGCGACTTCCAGTCCAGTGCGATTTGCGTGCGTATCCACGCTGGGAGGTTTACACGCCGCGCGTTAACGGAGACCTTCCCGAAACGGGTGCGCACAGAGCAGCTTTTCGTTAACCTGAACAAATCCTTCGAATCATCTCAGGGCAATGGCAAAAGCACCCGATCTCTTCGATTCCGCGCCCGCCTCGACCAAGGGCTACACCGCCAAGGACATCGAGGTCCTGGAAGGTCTGGAGCCGGTAAGGCGCCGGCCGGGCATGTACATCGGCGGCACCGACGAGCACGCCCTGCATCATCTTGCCGCGGAGATCCTGGACAACGCGATGGACGAGGCGGTCGCGGGCTTCGCCAACCGCATCGAGGTCGATCTCGCGGCGGACGACGTGCTCACCGTCCGCGACAACGGCCGCGGCATCCCGATCGACCCGCATCCCAAGTTCAAGAACAAATCGGCGCTGGAAGTCATCATGACCACGCTGCATTCGGGCGGGAAGTTCGGCGGCAAGGTCTACGACACGTCGGGCGGGCTGCACGGCGTCGGCTCCTCGGTCGTCAACGCGCTGTCGGACTGGATGGAGGTCGAGGTCGCGCGCGACCGCCGCGCCCACACCATGCGCTTCGAGCGCGGCAAGCCGATCGGGAAGCTGAAAGACGCGGGCGCGGTGAACCGGCGCGGCACCATCGTCTCGTTCCACCCCGACCCGCAGATCTTCGGCAAAGAGACGCATTTCTCCGCCGCGCGCCTCTATCGCATGGTCAAGTCGAAGGCCTATCTCTTCCGCGGCGTCGAGATCCGCTGGAAATGCGATCCCGCCCTCGTCAAGGGCGACACGCCGGCCGAGGACACGCTGAAATTCCCCGGCGGACTGCTCGACTTCCTGCGCAGCGAGGTGGAGGAGCACGCCACCATCACGCCGCGCGAGTTCTTCGGCAAGCTCGAGAACCGCGATGGGAAGGGTGCCGTCGAATGGGCGGTGACGTGGACGCCGCAGATCGATCCGTTCGTCCATTCCTATTGCAACACCATCCCGACGCCGCAGGGCGGCACGCATGAGCAGGGATTGCGCAACGCGCTGACGAAGGCGCTGCGCAGCCATGGCGAGCGCACCAACAACCGCAAGACCTCGCTGATCACCGCCGACGACGTGATGGGGGCGGCCTGCGCGGTGCTCTCGGTGTTCATCCGCGAGCCCGAGTTCCAGGGCCAGACCAAGGACAAGCTCTCGACGCCCGACGCGCAGCGCCTGGTCGAGAACGTGGTGCGCGACCATTTCGACCATTGGCTCGCCGAGAGCCCGGCCGACGCCGACCGCCTGTTCGCCTTCGTCGTCGATCTCGCCGAGGACCGCCTCAAGCGCCGCCAGGAAAAAGAGACGCAGCGCAAATCCGCGACGCGCAAGCTGCGCCTTCCCGGCAAGCTCGCCGACTGCACGCGCGACGGGCAGGTCGGCACCGAGATCTTCCTCGTCGAGGGCGACAGTGCCGGCGGCTCGGCCAAGCAGGCGCGCGACCGCGCGACGCAGGCGGTGCTGCCGTTGCGCGGCAAGATCCTCAACGTCGCCAGCGCCGCCGCGGGCAAGCTCGCGCAGAACCAGGAGCTCGCCGACCTGGTGCAGGCCTTGGGCTGCGGCACCGGCGCGAAGTATCGCGACGAAGACCTGCGCTACGAGCGCGTCATCGTCATGACCGACGCCGACGTCGACGGCGCGCACATCGCCTCGCTCCTGCTCACCTTCTTCTATCGCGAGATGCCCAGGCTGATCGCCAAGGGCCACCTCCATCTCGCCATGCCGCCGCTCTACCGGCTGAGCCACGGCGCCACGACCGTCTATGCCCGCGACGACGCCGACCGCGCGCGGCTGACGAAGAGCGCATTCAAGCCCAACGCGAAAGTGGAAGTGTCGCGCTTCAAGGGCCTGGGCGAGATGATGCCGGCGCAGCTCAAGGAGACGACGATGCGCCCCGGCCACCGCACGCTGGTCCGCGTCGAGATCGCCGACGACGAGCGCAACAGCACGGAGAACCTCGTCGAGCGCCTGATGGGCAAGAAGCCCGAGCTGCGCTTCCAGTTCATCCAGGAGAACGCCCAATTCGCGGCGGCGGCGGTGGATGTGTAGCTCCATTGTCGTGGCCCGCGACTGCGGGCCACCCGGGTGACACTGGCAGGATTGTGCAGAACCTAGCTGGGCGGCCCGCATCCGCGGACCGTGACAATTGTGGTTTTCTGGAAACCTACCTCTTGGGCACCTGAAGCTTCTTGACGATCAAGGTCACGTCGCCGGTCTGCGACGGGATCGCCTGCGGCGGCCGCGCGGCGACGATCTTCGCGGCGAAATCCGGCAAGCCGAAGCGCTGCTCCACGATGGTGAGCGTGAACGCGGCGCGCGTCGCGGTTTCGATCGAGACGATCTCGTTCGCACAATCGCGCGAGGCGCAGGCGATCAGCGAGTCGTCGTCGAAGCCGGACGGCGCCACAAGATGCTGGCCGTGGATGTCGACCGTCCTGACCTTCGCCGCTTTCGGGATGACGATCCCCATCAGCGAGGCCTCAGCCGTGCCGTGCAGCGCGACGGTGACGCGCCGCCCGCCGCCGAAAGCGCCGTCGGCCGTGATCTCGGCCGCCGGCACCTTGTAGCGCGGCTTGTCGCCGGCCGGGGCGACATAGACCGACGGGAACGGTCCGTCGATCACCTTCTTCGGCTCGGCCGAGAATTTCGCCGCCGCGCGCAGAGGCGCGGGCAGCGGCGCGCCGGCATCGAGTGCCCATAGCGGCTGCGCCGCGACGCCCTCGGCATAGCGGATGCTCAACCGCTGCGCCGTCGTCCTGCTGAAGGCGGGCTGGATGCCCGCAATGACGGTCGCGATCAGCGCGCCCATGACGGCCACGGCGAGACAAGCCTGCCACGCGCCGCGGCTCATCGAACGCATATCGAGCAGCGGCACCATCGTCATCGCCGCGAACGCCGCCGGCACCGTGAACAGCGGATGCAGCTTCAGGCCCATAAGCCCCTCGCCCGAGGCGACGAGACCGATCCAGATCACTGACGCCGCAAGCATCGGCACCGCGAAGGCCCAGCGGTTGCCGGTCAGCGCCGCGAGCGCGGCCAGCATCGCGGGGAACAGGAAATACGGACTGATGCCGGGAAGGAACGCGGCGGTGAGAACGCCGAGCACCGCGAACCAGATCCACACGCCCAGCGCCGCCGCGCGGGCATCGGCCATGCGCGCGGTGAGCAGCACCATGGCCGCGACGCCGAACACGAGGCCCTCGCGCAGCGCGATCGGATAGGCGTAGGACGGATCGGGCTGGCCGCAGATGATCTGCGCGACCGTGTGCAATACCCAACCTATCGCGCCGCAGGCGATCAGCATCGCGGGCGGCAGCAGCGCCGCGCGCACCCAGTCCCGCGCCGCGACGTCCTTCGCGCGCCATGCCGCGAAGAGAAGAAGAAGCAGCGACACGACCGCCGCGGGCAGCGCCCACGCCGCGGGCATGCGCGGCACCGCATAGCCGAGGATGTCGAGATAGACCTCGCCATGCCCTTTGAGGCCGTCATAGGGCGTCTGCTCGAGCGCCGCCGCGACGCCCAGCATGTTGCTGCCCTGCTCCTGCAGCGTCAGCCGGCTGAGGTTGGAGCGGCGGTCGAGCGGCGTGTGGTAGTCGGCGACGTTGTCGGAGAAGGCGAAGTTGAAGGACGGGAAACCCTGTTTGATGAAAAGCGTGAGATCGGTGTCGTTGGGCAGGAGCTTGTAGATCTCCGCGAACAGCGAGCTCGTCGAATAGAACCGCATGTTCGCCGCGTAGAGGTCGATCAGCTTGGAGTCCGCCGGGCTCGTCTGGAACAGCAGGCTGCGGCCCATCGTGCCGCGCGCCTCGACGTTCACGACCGCGCCGACACGTGCTTTCAGGTCCTTGTTCTGCAGGAACGCCTCGGCGCCCAGAAGGCCCGCCTCCTCGCCGTCGGTGATCACGCCGATGACGGGATGCAGGCTCTTGCCCCCGCGTGCCTTGAGCGCGCGCGCCGTCTCCAGCACGATGGCGACGCCGGACTCGTCGTCGGACGCACCGGGACCGGCGGGCACGGAGTCATAATGCGCCAGCAACACGATCGCCTTGCCCTCGCCCGGCACGATCTCGGCGATGATGTCGGTCGTGGTGGCGCAAGGAACGGCGACGAAGCCGCGCCACGCATTGCAGGCGAACGCCTTGTAGGTCGAGGTCTTGACGCCGAGCTTGGTGAACTCGGCCTGGATGCGCGCGCGCACCGCCGCGTTCTCGTCGCTCGACACCGGATGCGGCTTTTCGGGTCCCAGCAGGCGGCCGAGCCTGTCATAGGCGCGGCCGGCGGAGAACTCCGCCGCGGAGGCGTCCGCGCCAAGTACGGGCGGCTTCGCATAGCCGTATTTGGTCGCGAACCAGAGCCCGACCGCCAGCACCGCGAACGCCAGCACGCGCGCCACCGCGCCGATATTTCCGTTTGCCATTTGCCGCTCTTCCCCTGCCCTTTCCGCCAGCCTCGCGTGCTCCGGCGACAGGGTCAACGCTGCCGACATTGACATTGCCGGATCGCATCCATATATCGTGTCGATATAGGAATCGGCACCAATATGGGTCGCCGACTGGGCGCGTGACATGCGCCCGTTTAGGAGCGCATGACGAACGTGACGAGTACCGGCGCGCAAGCCGGTGTTGTTGAAGCAAGCCTTTCGGGACCTTCAGACGACAATCCGGCAGCGATGCCGGGCGATGAAAAATCGCAAAACAAAAACGAAATATTGTTGCCCGAGGAACCCGTTCCTTCGGACCCGGCCGGAACTTTGGTTCCGGAACCGTCGGGTTTCGCCTCGCTCGGGCTCTCGGCCGACCTGCTGAAGGCCGTCGAGCAGAGCGGCTACACCGTGCCTACGCCGATCCAGGCCCAGGGCATCCCGATCGTGCTCCAGCGCAAGGACATCATCGGCATCGCCCAGACGGGCACCGGCAAGACCGCCAGCTTCACGCTTCCGATGATCGAGCTTCTGGCGCGCGGCCGCGCCAAGGCGCGCATGCCGCGCTCGCTGATCCTGGAGCCGACGCGCGAGCTCGCCGCCCAGGTCGCGGAGAGCTTCGAGAAATACGGCAAGTACAACAAGCTCTCGATGGCGCTGCTCATCGGCGGCACCTCCTTCGACGACCAGGACCGCAAGCTCGACCGCGGCGTCGACGTGCTGATCGCGACCCCCGGCCGCCTGCTCGACCATTTCGGACGCGGCAAGCTGATGCTGAGCCAGGTCCAGATCCTCGTCGTCGACGAGGCAGACCGCATGCTCGACATGGGCTTCATCCCCGACGTCGAGGAGATCTGCAAGAAGCTGCCCTTCACGCGCCAGACGCTGTTCTATTCGGCCACCATGCCGCCCGAGATCCAGCGGCTGACCGAGAAGTTCCTGCACAATCCCGTGCGCGTGGAAGTGGCGCGTCCCGCCACCACCGCCGCCAACATCACCCAGGAACTGATCCAGGTCCCGGCCAACGACTGGGCCAAGCGCGAGGCCCTGCGCCGCCTGATCCGCGACAACGCCGTCAAGAACGCCATCGTGTTCTGCAACCGCAAGACCGACGTCGACATCGTGGCCAAATCGCTGCAGAAGCACGGCTTCAACGCGGCGCCGCTGCACGGCGACCTCGACCAGTCCGTCCGTACACGGACTTTGGACACGTTCCGCGCCGGCACGCTCGACTTCCTCGTCGCCAGCGACGTCGCGGCCCGCGGCCTCGACATCCCCGCCGTCAGCCACATCTTCAACTACGACGCGCCCCATCATCCCGACGATTACGTCCACCGCATCGGCCGCACCGGCCGCGCCGGACGCTCGGGCCACGCCTACATGCTCGTCACGCCGCGCGACGGGAAATACGTCGAAGCCATCGAAAGGCTGATCGGCAAGAAGCTGGAATCGCGCAAGCTCGAAGGCCTGAGCGAGGCGGTGGAAGCACGCCCGCAACGCGACGAGCGCCGCGGCGGCGGCAGCCGCGATCGTGACCGGGGTCGCGGACGCAACAACGAGCGCGACCGCAAGCGCGAATATCCGATCAAGCCGCACGGCCAAGTCGCGCCGATGGAACCCGCGCCGCCTGCCGCCGCGAAACCTGCGCCGGCACCTGCACCCGTGCAGCGTTCCGATCACCGCCAAGACCATCGCCCGCACGCGAAGCCGCAGCGTCCTCAACAGCCTCCGCGTGAAGAGGCACAGGACACACGCAGCCAACTTCCCGCTTTCCTCTTGCGTCCCGTTCCGTTACCTAAGCAGCCCGAAAAGGTTGTCGGTCGGGCGAAAAAGAAAGAGGACGCGGCTCCCTGAGTTCGCCGCCTGTACATTACGTGTATCACCCGCATCAGCGTGTCTGGAACACGCTGAGCATGCCTTTCTTTCGCCGCATCGGATTGCGGCGGCTGCCGGTGATGACGGATTCCTTTCTGCTGCGTGTCCGCGCGCTGTTGCGGCGCGCAAGGATCGCGGGGCTCGGACGCCTCGGCAAGATCGAGACCCCCAAGCGCAAGATCGTCTATATCGACGTCGGCCTGCACCGCTCCGCCGCCCAGATCGCGTCGATGCTGGATTGGTTCATGCTGTCCACGAGCCTGCGGGTCTACGGCATCGAGGCGCATCCGCGCTATGTGCGCGAGTGCCGCCACCGCTTCGCCGGCGAGCGGCGCGTCAAGCTGTTCAACTACGCCCTCGTCGGCCCCGATCACAAGGGCGACACCGCGACGCTCTATCTCGACGGCAACAAGGGGCTGGGCAACAGCCTGTTCGCCGCGCGCGGCAATGAATCGATCGAGGTCCCCGCCATCCGCCTGTCGCAGCTCATCCGCGAGCACGACATCGCCTCGCCCGGCGACATCGTCCTGCTGCGCATGAACATCGAAGGCGCGGAGATGCAGGTCGTCGAGGACCTCGCCGAGGCCGGCATGGTCGGTCTCTTCGACGGCTTCTATGGGATGTGGGACGACCTCTACAAGATCGATCCCGCGCTCGACGCCCAGTTCCGCGCGCTCCTGAAGCGCGAGAAGATCCGCAACTTCACCTTCAACGACCGCGACACCTCGCCGATCGCGGGGCCCAAGCGCAAGGACATCATCCGCTACGATATCGCGACATCGATCTACCACGGCGAGAAACGGAAGCCCGAAACCACCGACAAGTGGAAAATTCGCCGCCGCGAGCGCTTACAAAAGCGCTCGTCGTCTGTAAAGTAGCGCGCTGCCATCAACCGGGAGTTCTCCATGGGCGCGGTCCGCTGCGTTCCGATCGCACTTGCCGCCTTGGCGGCATTCGCCGCGACGCCGGCCCCGGCCGCGCATCTGTCGACGCTCTATTCCTTCTGCCGCCAAGCCGGCTGCGCCGACGGTTCCGGGCCGTACTCGGTCGCGCTGACGTCGTCCGGCGACGTCCTGGGAACCACGGTGCAGGGCGGCACGACTCAAAACGGCGTCGTCTATCAGCTGAGTCCGCCGGTGAGCGGGCGCAACTGGCGCGAGAAGGTCCTCCACGATTTCTGCAGCAAGCCCAACTGCACCGACGGCGACGAGGCGTTCAGCCAGCTCAATCCCGACGGACAAGGAAACTTCTTCGGCGCCACCGAGGAAGGTGACGGCGACAACGGCATCGTCTTCGAGCTCTCTCCCGACACGGGCCATTCCGGCTGGAACTTCCGCGCGATCTACAGCTTCTGCTCGCTGGCCAATTGCGCCGACGGCCTGAGGGGCGACGGCGCGATGGTCATCGATACGTCCGGCAACGTCTACGGCATCGCCGCCGAGGGCGGCATCGTGGGCAAGGGCGTCGTCTACGAGCTGTCGCCGGTCACTGCGCCCGGACGCAAAGGCTATACGCAGAAGGTGCTCTACGATTTCTGTTCGTCCGCGAACTGCGCCGACGGCGCCATTCCGACGAACGGCCTCACCTATGCGGGCGCATCGAGCGGCGCGCCCTATGACGGCACCACCCCGCTCTTCGGCACGACGAACCGGGGCGGCGCCGTCGACGGCGGCGTCGTGTTCTCGCTCACGCCGATGGAGAACGGGAACTGGAACGAGACCGTCCTGCACGATTTCTGCGCGAGCGGCGTCTGCCACGACGGAGAGACCCCGGTCGCCGCGGGCGCGCTCGCCGTCGACGCCTCGGACAACATCTTCGGCGCGACCTATAACGGCGGCGACAACGATTCCGGCGTGATCTACGAGGTGAGCTTCTCGAACCGCAAATGGCGCGAGACCACGCTCTACAGCTTCTGCTCGCTGCCGAGCTGCACCGACGGCAAGGGCACCGCCAACATGATCCTGGATGCGGCCGGCAACCTATACGGCATGTCGGACGCGGCGCTGTTCCGCCTAGTCCCGGACGGGCGTCATTCGACGTTCGAGGTGGTGCACCAGTTCTGCTCGAAGCCGAACTGCACCGATGGCGGCCAGCCCCAGGGCAACGTCGTCATGGACGCGTCCGGCAACCTCTACGGCGCCACGACCGCGGGCGGCGCGCATGGCGGCGGAACGGTGTTCAAATTGACGCCGTGAGGAAATCCCGCGCGCGGGCGAAGAAGGATAAGACATGAACGGATATCTTTGGACGTTGGCGGCGGCCGCTCTCGCGCTGATGCCCACGGCGGCCTCGGCGTCCACGCTGACGACGCTGCACTCTTTCTGCTCGTCTTCTCCGCCCGCCTGCACGGACGGGGACACGCCCACCGAAGCCGTGGTCCTGACGCCGCAAGGAGACGTGCTGGGCAGCGTGCTGATGGGAGCGAAACTCGACCATGGAGGCGTGTTCGATCTGCGCCGGAAGCCGGGCGGCGGCAAGTGGCACGAAAGCCTCGCCTACAGCTTCTGCCGCAAGAAGCACTGCAAGGACGGCAACGGCCTGTTCAGCGGCTTGACCGCGGACGCGTCCGGCAACGTCTATGGCGCCACGCAAGACGGCGGCCATCTCGACAGAGGCGTGGTCTTCAAGCTGACGCCCGACGGCAGCGGCGGCTGGCGCTACAGCACGATCTACCGCTTCTGCCAGCTCAAGAGATGCCTCGACGGGCGCGGCGGCGACGGCACGCTGGTCTTCGATACGCAAGGCAATATCTACGGCACGACCTATGGCGGCGGCAGCGCGGGAAAGGGCGTGGCGTACGAACTGTCCCCGTCGCAGCGCGACCACGAATGGACGCAGAAGGTCCTCTACAATTTCTGCTCGCAGCCGAATTGCGCCGACGGAAACCAGCCGCTGATCGGGCTGACCTATGTGGGTGCCGCGTCGGGCACGCCCTATGACGGCCTCTCGCCCCTCTACGGAACGACGTCGTTCGGCGGCAACGGCTCCGCTCCCGGCTCGGGCGTCGTGTTCTCCCTCACGCCGGGCGGCGGCACCTGGCAGGAGAGCGTGCTCTATGCCTTCTGCCCGGCGGGCGATCCATGCGCGGATGGAAGCGGTCCCGCGCAGGCAGGCCCATTGAGCTTCGACGGCCAGGGAAACATCTATGGCGCTACGATGTCGGGCGGCACCGGTCAGCTCGACGGCAAGGGCGTGCTCTTCGAGCTGAGCCGCAAAGGCGGCACGTGGAAGGAAAGCGTCCTGCACACCTTCTGCGTCGATACCTGCGACGACGGCGGCTTGCCTGCGGCCAATCCCATCATGGACGCGACCGGAAACCTGCTCGGGACCGCCGAGATCGGCGGCGCGCATCAGGACGGCGTCATCTACAAGCTCTCCACCGGCCGCAAGCCGGCGCTGACGACGCTCTACGACTTTTGCGCGCTGGCGAACTGCGCCGACGGGCGAGGCCCGGGATCGGTCCTTCAGATGGACGCGGACGGCGACCTCTTCGGCACGACCCAGCAGGGAGGGACGAGTTCGAGCGATCCCGCGGGCACGGCGTTCGAGTTCACGCCCTAGCTGGAACGCGAACCTGTCCGAAAGCGTTGTCCTTCCATAGAGGAGGACGCCATGGCCGAGAAACCCAAGCGCGAGGCGGACGGCGCCATCCACAGCAAGCCCGGCTCCGTGGACCAGCAGTCGGAAGATTCGTTTCCCGCGAGCGATACGCCTTCGTTCTCTCCCGGCGCCATCGGCGCGCCGACGGAGCGCAAGACCAAGCCCAAGACGGCCGAAAGCGGCTCGGTGAAAGCGGCCGAGAAGAAGGTCAAGACCGGCGACGCGAAGAAGCCGGAGACGTATTAGCGACTCCACCCTCCCCTTGAGGGAGGGTCGACAATTTGCGTAGCGCAGCGAAGCAAATTTCGAGGAGGGGCACCGGTGCAGGACCCCTCCCCGAAAAATGCTGCGCATTTTTCGACCCTCCCTCAAGGGGAGGGTCGATTCACCTCTTTATCCCGCCGTCCACCATCTTCTGGAACTTCGCCCCGTAGGGCGGGCGCATCATCGCGGTGATGTCGGACTTGGCCTGGTTGAACACCGCCTTGGCGTGGCTGAAGGTCTTGAAGCCGTCGATGCCGTGATAGGAACCCATGCCCGACGGCCCCACGCCACCGAACGGCAGGTCCTCCATCGCGACATGCATCACCACGTCGTTGACGGTCACGCCGCCCGAAGTCGTACGCGTGAGCACGTGTTCCTGCTCCTTCGCGTCGTTGCCGAAGTAATAGAGCCCGAGCGGCCGCGCGTGGCCGTTCACATAGCCGACCGCCTCGTCGACCGTGTCGTAGGTCTTGACCGGCAACAGCGGCCCGAAGATCTCGTCCTTCATGATCTTCATGTCGTCGGTCGGGTTGAGCACCAGCGTCGGCGGGATCTTGTGGAAGGGCTGCTGGCGGAAATCCTCTTTCGCCGGATTGATCTCGACGATCTCGGCGCCCTTGGCCCTGGCGTCGTCGAGATAGCCCTGCAGACGGTCGTAATGGCGCTGGTTGATGACCGAGGTGTAGTCGGGATTGTCCTTGATCGTCGGATACATCGTCGTGACCGCCTTGGTCGCCTCGGCGACGAAGCTCGCGACCTTCTCCTTCGGCACCAGCATGTAGTCGGGTGCGAGGCAGATCTGGCCCGCATTCATCGTCTTGCCAGTCATCACGCGCTTGGCGGTGAGCGCCATGTCGGCGCTCTTGCCCACGATCACCGGCGACTTGCCGCCGAGTTCGAGCGTCGTCGGCACCAGGTTCTCGGCCGCGGCGCGCTGCACATGATAGGCGATCGAGGTCGCGCCCGTGAACAGCAGGTGGTCGAAGGCGAGCGTCGAGAAGGCATGGCCGACCTCGGGGCCGCCGAGGAACACCGCGACCTCGCTCTCGTCATAGGCCTGGTGGAACATCCGCGCCATCAGCTCGGAGCAGCGCGGCGTGTACTCGCTCGGCTTGATCATCACGCGGTTGCCGGCGGCGAAGATGCCGGCGAGCGGGGTGAAGGTGAGATTGAACGGGAAGTTCCACGGGCTGATGACGCCCACCACGCCCTTGGGCTGGTAGTCGACATAGGCCTTGGCGCCGAACAGGCCCAGGATCGACGGGCTGACCTTGCGCCGCTCGCGCTTCATCCAGCTCTTCACATGGGCTTTCGCATGCTTGAGTGGGCCGATGGAGCCGGAGACGTCGGTGAACAGGCTCGTCTGCACCGAGCGGTGGCCGAAATCCTGGCGCAGGGCGTCGGCGATGGCGTCGCGGTTGTCGACGATCAGCCCGACGGCGCGGTCGATCCATTCGATGCGCTTCTCCGCCGGCAGCGGGCCGTCCTTGATATGCGCCGCTTTCTGGCGCGCGAGCACGTCCCTCATGCGCTGGACTTCGTCGCCGGTATCTAGCTGGGCCTGGGGCATGCTCATCGCGGGATTCCTTTAGGGAATGACAGTTTGTCAGGATAGAGGAGTTTGCGGTCTGGTTAAAGCTCGGAGCCTAGCGGCACGCCGCCCTTCGAGGCCTGCACATTGGGTTGGAACCCTGATTGTCATGGCCCGCGAATGCGGGCCACCCAGCTAGGTTCTGCACGCTGAAGGAAGAAGATTCACGCGGAGACGCGGAGGGCACGGAATCGAGTTTTTCCTCCGCGACCTCCGCGTCTCCGCGTGAGCCCTTCTTGGAGAGAATAAAGTAGTCGTCACCTGGGTAGCCCGCATTCGCGGGCCATGACAATCTGCGGTTTGGCACAAGCCTTGGCGCGGTTAACCGTTTCTTTCGAACCTATACGGAAACTGCATAAGAACGCGCCACCGAGCCATGGACTTCATGCAGGCCTACCGCCAAGACCGCGAACAAGCGCTTGCGAAGACCGCGCTCGCCCTGATGGGCGATGTGGGCGTGGTGCCTTCGCCGGACAATTACGAGCTGTTCTACACCTACGCTTCCGGCGCCAATCCGCAGGTCGGGCAGATCATCGACAAGATGATCTCCGAGCGGCGGCCGTTCACCAGCAACGTGCTCGACGATCTGCGCGGCCGCTGCCTGTCGAGCGAGCGCACGACGCAGGCCCTCGACAATGCGAGCAATCAGGTCGCAGCAACCTTGAACGCCCTGCTCGGGAAATTGGAGAGCGCCGGGCGCGACGCGGGCGACTACGGCCGCGCGCTGTCGCGCGCCAGCGGCGAGCTCGACGCCGCCCATTCGCCCGACGAGATCCGCCAGTTCGTCGACACCCTCGTCGCCGCCACACGCACCATGGAGGCGCGCACGCAGACGCTGGAAGACGAGCTGCACCGCTCCTCCGAGCAGGTCAACGTGCTGAAGAGCCAGCTCGAGGACGTGCGCAAGGAAAGCCTGACCGACTCGCTCACCGGCGTCGCCAACCGCAAGGCCTTCGACACCGAGTTGCTCGCGGCCACAGCCGAGACGCAGGAGAACGGCGAGACCGTCGCGCTGGTGATGATCGACATCGACCATTTCAAGAGCTTCAACGACACCTGGGGCCACCAGACGGGCGACCAGGTGCTGCGTCTTGTCGCCCAATGCATGTCGGAGAACGTCAAGGGCCGCGACACGGTGGCCCGCTTCGGCGGCGAGGAGTTCGCCATCATCCTGCGCCGCACGACGCTTCAGAACGCGACCAGGCTCGCCGACCAGATCCGCGCCTATGTGGAGAGCAAGAAGCTCATCAAGCGCTCGACCGGCGACGTGCTGGGGACGATCACGGTCTCCGCCGGCGTCGCGCGCCTGGGCGAGCGCGACACCCCCGCCTCGCTCATCCAGCGCGCCGACAGCTGCCTCTACCGGGCGAAAAACACCGGCCGCAACCGCGTCGTGGGCGAGGGCGAATCCGATCTATCCGAGATGGACGCGGCGTAACCTCCGCAGACAGAAGATTTCGCGTTTCGCACGCCGCCCTTTCCACAAAAACGGTTAACCCCAAACCCCAGGCAATAGTTCGCTCGCGCTTGCGTGATTTGCGTAGCTGGCCCTCAATGCCCAAATCGGGGTGGCTTCGGGAGACATATATGCGCATCAAACTGCTCGCGCTCGCGGGCTTGGCCGCGACCATGGTCGCCGCACAGGGGGACACGCCACGTCCCGCCTTCGGAAGCTGGGGCGTCGACCTCGCGACCATAGACAAGAGCGTCAAGCCGGGCGACGACTTCTTCCGCTACGTGAACGGCAACTGGCTCAAGACCGCCACCATCCCGCCGGACCGCACCTCCACGGGCTCGTTCCAGGACCTGCAGATCCTGAGCGAGCAGCGCATGAAAGCCATCGTCGCCGAGCTGGAGGCGCGCAAGGAAAGCGAGCTCGACCCCGAGGCGAAGCAGCTGCGCGACCTCTACGACGCCTTCACCGACACCAAGGCGATCGACGCCGCCGGCCTCAAGCCGGCGCAGAAGGACCTCGACGGCTTCGCGAAGATCAAGACGCTCGATGGCGTCGCGGAAGCGATGGGCCGTCCCGACGGCGGCACCGACAGCCTGTTCGCCGACCGCATCACGCCCGACCCGAAGAACTCCAACGTCTATGTCGTGACGCTGACCCAGAACGGGCTCGGCATGCCCGAGCGCGACTATTATCTGCGCGACGACAAGAACCTCGCCGCCGCGCGCGAGGCCTACAGGACCTATCTCACCACGATGCTGACGCTCGCGGCCGCCAAGGATGCCGCTTCGCGCGCGGGTGCGGTGTACGACCTCGAAGCCGCGATGGCGAAGGTCGAATGGCCCGCCGCCAACCGCCGCGACGCGGACAAGACCTACAACCCGATGACGCCCACTGAGCTGGAAAAGTTCGCACCCGGCTTCCCGTGGCGCGCATTCCTGAAGGCGCAGGGCATCGCCGGCGAGCGCAAGCTGATCGTGCGCGAGAACAGCGCTTTCCCCGACATGGCCAAGATATTCGCCGCGACTCCCATCGCCGTGTGGCGCGATTGGCTGACCGTGCACTACCTGCACACCATGTCGCCCTATCTGCCCACCTCGTTCGATGACGCGGACTTCGCGTTCTACGGCAAGGTGCTGGGTGGGCAAGAGCAGAAGCTGCCGCGCGAGACGCGCGCGGTGCGCCTGCTCGACAACGTGCTCGGCCACCCGCTCGGCAAGCTTTACGTCGCGCGCTACTTCCCGCCCTCGTCCAAGGCCAAGGTCGAGGCGCTGGTCGGCAACCTGCTCAAGGCCTACGACACCGACATCCGCGTCATTCCTTGGATGACGGACGCGACGCGCAAGAAGGCGCTCGACAAGCTGCACGCCTTCACGCCGCATATCGGCTATCCCGACAAGTGGCGCGACTATTCGGGCCTCGTCATCAAGCGCGATGACCTCGTGGGCGACAGGGAACGCTCCGAAAAGTTCGAATGGGATTATCGTCTTTCGCGCATCGACCGGCCGGTCGACCGCAGCGAATGGATCATGACGCCGCCGACGATCAACGCCTACTACACCCAATCGTTCAACTCGATCTTCTTCCCGGCCGCGATCCTGCAGCCGCCCTTCTTCGACCCCAATGCCGACGACGCGGTGAACTATGGCGGCATCGGCGCGGTCATCGGCCACGAGATCGGCCACGGCTTCGACGACCAGGGCTCGAAATACGACGGCGCGGGAATTCTCCAGAGCTGGTGGACCGACGAGGACCGCAAGGCGTTCGAGACGCGCACCTCATCGCTCGGCGCGCAGTTCGATTCCTACGAAGGGCTGCCGGGCCTGCACGTCAACGGCAAGCTGACCATGGGCGAGAACATCGGCGATTTGTCGGGCATCAACATCGCGCTCCAGGCCTATCACATCTCGCTGGAGGGCAAGCCGTCGCCGGTGCTCGACGGCTGGACCGGGGACCAGCGCTTCTTCCTGTCCTACGGCCAGATCTGGCGCAGCAAATACCGCGACGGCGCCCTGCGCCAGCAGATCATCTCCAACCCGCACGCCCCGGCCGAGTTCCGCGTCATCGGCGCCACCCGCAACACCGACGCGTGGTACAAGGCCTTCGATGTGAAGCCGGGCGACAAGTACTACTTGCCGCCGGAGCAGCGCGTACACATCTGGTAGTATTCCGAACCCGCGCGGCTTCGCGCCGCCGCGCGGCTTTCGTCCGACCTCTGGCGCGTTCGTTCTTAGGAGACTTTTGATGCGAAGGACTTTGGTGGCGCTTCTCGGGGCCGGTGCCGTGATCACGGCGGCCTATGGCGACGCGCCCAAGACGGAATACGGTACATGGGGTTTCGACACCGCGGCGATGGACAAGACCGTCAAGCCCGGCGACGACTTCTTCCTGTATGCCAACGGCAATTGGTACAAGACCGCGCAGATCCCACCCGATCGCGCCTCGACCGGCTCGTTCCAGAACCTGCGCATCCTGAGCGAGAAGCGCATGCAGGAGATCGCGGCCTCGCTTGACGCCAAGCCCTACGACCAGCTCAGCGCCGAAGAGAAGAAGCTGCGCGACCTCTACGACGCCTATGTCGACCAGACGGCCCTCGACGCCAAAGGAATCGGCGCCGCCAAGCCCGATCTCGACAGGATCGCGCACCTCAAGACGCGCGAGGATGTCGCCGCGATGCTCGGCGATCCGCGCCTGAACCTCGACTCGCCGATCAATTTCGGCATCGGCATCAACGACAAGAACCCGAACGCCTATTCGATCAATCTGGGCCAGGGCGGGTTGGGCATGCCCGACCGCGACTATTACCTGCGCGACGACGCCGAGCTCGCCAAGACGCGCGACGCCTACAAGACGCACATGGCCGACATGTTCAAGATGGCCGGCATCGCCGACGGCGAGAAGCGCGCGCAGGCGGTGTACGACCTCGAGCACAAGATCGCCGACGCCGAGTGGGCCAACGCCGACCGCCGCGACGAGGACAAGGTCTACAATCCGATGACCTATGCCGAGCTGAAGGCGATGGCGCCCCAGATGCCGTGGGACGCGCTCTTCAGCCGCAGCGGGCTCAAGATGGACGCCAACCGCCAGGTGATCGTGGCCGAGAAGTCGGCGTTCCCCAAGCTCGCCGCGATCTTCGCCGACACGCCGGTCGAAACCTGGCGCGACTACATGACGGTGCACTATCTGCACACCTACGCCGCCTATCTGCCGAAATCGTTCGACGACGCGGACTTCGCGTTCTACGGCACGACGCTGCAGGGCAATTCGCAGCAGCTTCCGCGCAGCGCGCGCGCGGCGCATCTGGTCGACGGCGCGATGGGCGAGGCGCTGGGCAAGCTCTACGTCGCCAAGTACTTCCCGCCGGAAGCCAAGGCCAAGGCCGTCGAGCTGGTGCACAACCTGCTCAAGGCCTATGAGGCCGACATCCAGACGCTCGACTGGATGAGCCCCGCGACGAAAGCGAAAGCAGAAGAGAAGATCCACAAGTTCACGATCAAGATCGGCTATCCCGACCATTGGCGCGACTATTCGGCGCTGACGGTCAAGCGCGACGACCTCATCGGCGACATCCAGCGCGCCAACGAGTTCGAATGGAACCGCCAGTCGCGGCGCATCGACCAGCCGACCGACAAGACCGAATGGGGCATGTCGCCGCCGACGGTCAACGCCTACAACAATTCGCAGTGGAACGAGATCGTGTTCCCGGCGGCGATCATGCAGCCGCCGTTCTTCGACCCCAATGCCGACGACGCGGTGAACTATGGCGGCATCGGTGCCGTGATCGGGCATGAGATCAGCCACGGATTCGACGACCAGGGCTCGAAGTTCGATTCCGACGGCAGCTTCAACAATTGGTGGACGCCGGAAGATCTTAAAGTCTTCCAGTCCAAGACCACCGCGCTCGGCAAGCAGTATGACAGTTACGAGCCCCTGCCCGGCATCCACGTCAACGGCGCCTTCACGATGGGCGAGAACGTCGCCGACAACGCCGGCATCGCCATAGCCCTTAAGGCCTATCACATCTCGCTTCAGGGCAAGCCCGCGCCGGTGCTCGACGGCTTCACCGGCGATCAGCGCTTCTATCTGTCGTTCGGGCAGATCTGGCGCGGCAAGCTGCGCGACGGTGCGCTGCGCTCGCAGCTTCTGTCCAACGAGCACAGCCCGCCGATGCAGCGCGCGATCGGCGCCACCCGCAACCAGAACGAATGGTATGCGGCGTTCGACGTGAAGCCCGGCGACAAATACTACTTGGCCCCGGACCAGCGCGTGCATCTCTGGTAGGATCATCGGGCGCCGCGCGAAAACGCGGCGCCCTTTTTTTCTTTCTCTCGGGGGAATTTCAGATGAAGACGTTTTCCTATGCCGCGCTGCTGTGCGCCGCCGCGACCTTGGCCTATGCCGCGAGCCCGGCCGTCAAGCCCTGGGGCGTGGAGCTTTCCTATATCGACAAGAGCGTCGCGCCGGGAGACGACTTCTTCACCTACGCCAACAATGGCTGGCTCAAGACCGCAATCATCCCGCCGGAACGCTCCTTCGCCGGCGTGAACCTGGAGCTCGACAAGCAGAACGAGGAGCGCCTCAAGGCGATCGTCGCCGAGCTGCACACGCGCCGGGGCATCACCGAGGAGGAAGCCAAGCTGCGCGACCTCTACGACGCCTTCACCGACCGGGCGGCGATCGAGGCGGCGGGGCTGAGCCATGCCGACGCGGACCTCAAGGCGATCGCGTCCTTGAACGATGCCGCCGACGTCGCGCGCGCGATGGGCAATCCCAGGATGGGCCTCGACGGGCCGTTCGGCATCTATCTCGGCGTCGACGACAAGCACCCGACGAACTACTCGGTCAATCTCTACCAGTCCGGTCTCGGCATGCCCGACCGCGACTACTATCTGCGCGACGACAAGGAGCTCGCCAACACGCGCGCGGCCTACAAGAAATATCTCTCGCAGATGCTGGGCTTCGCGGGCGTCAAGGACGCGGACGCCCGCGCGGACGCGATCTACAAGCTCGAGCACGATCTCGCAGACGCGTCGTGGCCGGCGCAGGACCGCCGCGACGCGGACAAGACCTACAACCCGATGAAGATCGCCGACCTTGCCAAGATGGCGCCGGATTTTCCGTGGGTCGAGTTCTTCGCGGCCTCCGGCGTTCCCGCTTCTTCGCCCAGGGGCGAGCGCATGGTGATCGTCGCCGAGCGCTCGGCGTTTCCGAAGCTCGCCGCCGTGTTCAAAGCCACGCCCATCGCGGTGTGGCGCGACTATCTGACGGTGCGCTACCTGCACACCTATTCGGCCTACCTGCCCAAGAAGATCGACGACGCCGATTTCGCGTTCTACGGCGCGACGCTCCAGGGCAAGACCGCGCAGCTCGACCGCGCCACGCGCGGCGTCGACCTGCTCGACACCGAGATGGGCGAGGCGCTGGGCAAGCTCTATGCCGAAAAATACTTCCCGGCCGAGGCGAAGATGAAAGCCGACGCGCTGGTGCACAACCTGCTCAAGGCCTATGCGAGCGACATCAAGACACTCACCTGGATGACGCCCGCGACGCGGCAGAAGGCGCTGGAGAAGCTCTCCGCCTACATGCTTAAAGTCGGCTACCCCGACCATTGGCGCGACTATTCGGCGCTCAGGGTCGCGCGCGACGACCTCGTGGGCGACGTCAAGAACGCGACGGAGTTCGAATGGAAGCGCGAGCTGGCGCGCATCGACAATCCCGTCGACCGCACCGAATGGGGCATGTCGGTTCCGACCAACAACGCCTATTACAATCCGACGCTGAACGAGATCGTGTTCCCGGCCGGCATCCTGCAGCCGCCGTTCTTCGACGCGAACGCCGACGACGCGGTGAACTACGGCGAGATCGGCGCCACGATCGGGCACGAGATCAGCCACGGCTTCGACGACCAGGGCTCGAAATACGACGGCACCGGCACGCTCAAGGATTGGTGGACGCCGCAAGACCGCAAGAACTTCGACGCGCGCACCACGGCGTTCGCCGCCCAATATGACGAGTACGAGCCGCTGCCCGGTATCCACATCAACGGCAAGCTGACGCTCGGCGAGAACATCGCCGATCTCGCGGGGCTGGTGATCGCCTACAAGGCCTATCACCTCTCGCTCGGCGGCAAGCCCGCGCCGGTGCTCGACGGCTACACGGGCGACCAGCGCTTCTACATCGCCTATTCGCAGAGTTGGCGCGAGAAGGACCGCGACGGGCGCCTGCGCGAGCGCCTGCTCTCGAACCCGCACAGTCCCGCCGCCTGGCGCGTCAACGGCGTGGTGCGCAACGACGACGGCTGGTACGCCGCGTTCAAGATCAAGCCGGCGGACAAGTTCTACCTGGCGCCGGACAAGCGCGTGCGGCTGTGGTAAACTCAAACACACCTGTCATCCCCGGCGAGCATCGCCGTCAGGCGATGCGAGGTTAAGGGGACCCAGGCGGAAAGATCGAGACAAGTCTATCCACCTGGGTCCCCTTGACCTCAGATCGCTCGCGTCGCGAACGATCTTCGCCGGGGATGACAGTGTGCTTACGGCTTCTTCTTCGTCTTCTTCCGCGCCGCCGGCGTGGCCTGCGCGACCTCGAGCGCCGCGCGCGCCCACTGCGCCAGCTCCTCCGGATCGTCGTACAGCCGGTCGGGCAGCGAGAACCACGTCGTCACCACCGTCTCGCCGCCCTTGTCGAAGGTGAAGGGCTTGCGCTTCTCGGCTTTGAACGCCTTGCGCGTCTCTTCGTCGGTCTTGAAGTAGATGACGTCGTCGAAGACCATGCCGATCATCGTGTCGCCGGCATAGATGCCGTCGCCGCCGAAGAAGCGCTTGACCGTGATCCGCCCGAACTGCGCGAACAGATCGTCGAAGCGGCTGCTCAAGCGGGCTTCGCCGGCGTGATCGAGACGCTTTCGCCGCAGCCGCAGGCGGCCGTCTGGTTCGGGTTGTTGAAGACGAAGCGCGCGCCAAGCTTCTCGCGCACGAAATCCATCTCGGTGCCGATCAGGAACAGGATCGCCTTGGGATCGATGAAGATCTTCACGCCCTTGTCCTCGACCACCTCGTCGAGCGGCTTCACGTCTTCGGCGTAGTCCATCGTGTAGCTCATGCCGGCGCAGCCGCCATTGGTGACGCCGACGCGCACGCCGCGATACTTGCCGTCGGCGCCTTCCATGATCTCGCGGATGCGCGCAGCCGCGGCGTCGCTGAGGCGCACCGCTTTGGGGCGCTCGCGCCGGGGCTTGGTTGGGGTCGCTGTCGTTTCCATCAGAACATGTTCAATTCGAGTTTGGCCTCTTCGCTCATGCATTCCGGCGTCCATGGCGGATCGAAGGTCAGGTTCACCTTCACCGCGCCGATGCCTTCCACCGTCTTCAAGGCGTTCTCGACCATGCCGGGCATCTCGCCCGCCACCGGGCAATTGGGCGCGGTCAAGGTCATGTCCACCACGACGTCCTTGTTGTCGGCGACGTCCACCTTATAGATAAGCCCAAGCTCGTAGATGTCCACAGGGATCTCGGGATCGTAGACCGTCTTGAGCGCCGTCACCAATTTCTCGGTGAACGCGGCCAGCTCTTCCGGCGGCAGCGCCGATTGGGCTTGGGTCACGGGCGTCTGCACATTCATTCGCTCTTGCCCTCCAGCGCCGATTTCATCGTATGCCAGGCCAAGGTCGCGCATTTCACCCGCATCGGGAACGCGCTCACCCCCGCCATCACTTCAAGCCTCTCGCGGTCGTCCGCGTCGAGCTCGCCGGTATCGGCCTCGCCCTTCACCAGATGCAGGAAGCCGCCCATCATCTTCTCGGCTTCCGCGACAGAGCGGCCCGTCAGCATGTCGGTCATCAGCGAGGCCGACGACTGGCTGATGGCGCAGCCCTTGCCTTCGAAGGTGATATCCTTGATGCGGCCCGCATCGTCGAGCGCCAGATAGATCTTCACGCGGTCACCGCAGAGCGGGTTGTAGCCTTCGGCCGTATGGGTCGCGCCCTCCAGCCGGCCGAAATGGCGCGGGTGGCGCGAGTGATCCAGGATCACTTCTTGGTAGAGCTCGCGCAGGGAGTCGTCCATCGCCATCAACCCAATATCTTTCGCGCCTTTTGCAGGCCGTCGATCAGCGCGTCAACCTCGCCGCGCGTGTTGTAGAGCGCGAAGGAAGCACGCGTCGTGGAGACGACGCCGAAGCGCTCCATCAGAGGCTGCGCGCAGTGATGCCCCGCGCGCACCGCGATGCCCTCGCGGTCGAGGATGGTCGCCAGGTCGTGCGCATGCATGCCTTCGGTCTCGAAGGAAAGGATCGCACCCTTGCCCGGCGCGTCGCCGACGACGCGCAGCCAGTTGAACGCGCGCACGCGCTCGCGGGCATGGGCGAGCAGGTCGTGCTCATGCGCCTTCACCGCGGCGCGGTCGAAAGCCGAGAGATAGTCGAGCGCGGCGGCGAAGCCCACGCTTTCGATGATCGCGGGCGTGCCCGCCTCAAACCGCGCAGGGGGATCGGCATAGGTGACGATTTCGCGCGAGACCTCGCGGATCATCTCGCCGCCGCCGTTGAACGGGCGCATGGCCTTGAGATGCGCGCGCTTGCCGTAGAGCGCGCCGATGCCCGTCGGTCCATAGAGCTTGTGCCCCGTGACGCAGTAGAAATCGACGTCCAGGTCGCGCACATCCACGATCTCGTGCACCGCGCCCTGGCAGCCGTCGGCGAGGACGGGCACGCCCTTGGCATGGGCGCGCGCGACGATCTCTTTGAGCGGCGACACCGTGCCCAGCACGTTCGACATGTGCGAGACCGCGACGAGCCTGGTCTTCGGTCCGATCGCCGCGTCGACCGCCTCGGCGTCCAGCGAGCCGTCGTCGCCGACGTCGACCCAGCGCAGCACGGCGCCCTGGCGCTCGCGCAGGAAATGCCACGGCACGATGTTGGAATGATGCTCCATCGTGCTGAGCACGATCTCATCGCCCGGCTGGATGCGCGGGCTCAGATGCGAATAGGCGACGAGGTTCATCGCCTCGGTGCCGCCTTTGGTGAAGACGATCTCGTCCGCATGCCCCGCGTTCAGGAACCGGCGCACGGTCTCGCGCGCCGCCTCATAGCGTTCGGTCGCGGCGGCGGAGAGGAAATGCACGCCGCGATGGACGTTGGCGTATTCGCTGGAGGCGAAATCGCGCATCGCGTCGAGAACCTGGCGCGGCTTCTGCGCCGACGCCGCGCTGTCGAGATAGACGAGCGGCCTGCCGTACACCTCGCGCGACAGGATTTCGAAATCGGCGCGCGCCGATGCGGGATCGAAGATGGTCTTGGCGGGCGCGTTCATAGAAGCGCCTCCACGGGCTGCCAGAGGAATTCGCGCGTCTTCTCATCCTCTACGCCGCCGAGCGCCTCTTCCAGGAATGCACGGATCAGGAGCTTGCGCGCCTGCGTTTCCGGGATTCCGCGCGAGCGCAGATAGAACAGCGACTCCGCGTCCAGGTCGCCCACCGCCGCGCCATGCGCGCATTTGACGTCGTCGGCGAAGATCTCCAGCTCGGGCTTGAGGTCGGCTTCGGCGCCGATATCGAGCAGAAGCGCCTTCGCGGTCTGGCGGCTGTCGGACCCGTCCGCGCCTTCGCGCACCGTGATCTTGCCCTGATAGACCGCGCGCGACTTGCCGCCCGCGACGTGCTTGAACAATTGCGTGCTCGCCGTGTCACCGACCGCGTGGTCGATATGCGTGGTGACGTCGGAATGCGCGTTGCCGCGCAGCATCGTCATCCCGGAGAGATGCGCTTGCGCGCGCTCGCCCTCAAGCGCGACATGGAGATCGAGCCGCGAAAGCTCGCTGCCGAGATTGGCGCAGGCGAGGCGGTAAGCACCGCCCCGCGCCACCGTCACGCCGCTGTCCTCGATCCGCACGCCCGTGCCCGGCTCGGCGAGGCGGGCATGTGCGACCCGCGCGTCCTTGCCGATCACGAACTCGCTGCCGATGTTCTGGAAGCCGTCGCCGGATAGCGTCTGCGTGTAGCGCAACGCCGCGCCGTCCTCGACGACGATCAGCACGCGGGCCTGGCCCTGTGTGAAGCGCACGCGCGCCTCGCCGGATTTCTTGACGCGCAGCGCAAAGCCCGCCTTGGCAAATGCGAGCGACGCCTCGCCCATGACGCCGTCGGGCGCGGTGCCGAGATGCGCCTTCACCCAATCGGGCGCCTCGCCGGAGGCAAAGTCGAACACCTCCACGCCATCGGATTCGAGCGACCATTGCGCCGGCCCCGCCGACGCGATCGCATCCGCATCGACCGCGGAACGCAGGTCGGAATATTTCCACGCCTCGACGCGGCGATGCGGCACGCCCGCGGCGCGGAATGCGTCCGCCGCCTTCATGCGCCGCGTGTCGAGCCAGGCGTTCATGCCGCGTAGCCCTTTGCTTCGAGTTCGTGGGCGAGCTCCGGTCCGCCCTCGCGCACGATGCGCCCGCCCGAGAGCACATGGATGCGGTCGGGCACGATGTAGTCGAGCAGGCGCTGGTAATGCGTGATCACCAGCATCGCGCGGTCGGGCGCGCGCAACGCGTTGACGCCCTCGGCCACGAGCTTCAGCGCGTCGATGTCGAGGCCGGAATCGGTCTCGTCCAGGATCGCGAGCTTGGGCTCGAAGAGCGACATTTGCAGGATCTCCAGCCGCTTCTTCTCGCCGCCGGAGAAGCCGACATTGAGAGCGCGCTTGCATCTCTTCCGGCACCTTGAGCGCGGCCGCCTTGGCGCGCACGCGCTTGAGCACGCTCATCGCGTCCAGCTCCGTCTCGCCGCGCGCGCGGCGTTGCGCGTTGAGCGCGGTCTTGAGGAACGTCAGTGTCGTGACGCCCGGGATCTCGACCGGATACTGCATCGCCAGGAACACGCCCTTCGCGGCGCGCACTTCGGGCGCGAGCGCGTTCAGATCCTCGCCATTCCACGAGATGGAGCCCGACGTGATCTCATAGCCCGCGCGGCCCGCGAGCACGTAAGACAGCGTCGATTTGCCGGAGCCGTTCGGCCCCATGATCGCGTGCACCTCGCCCGGCTTCACGGCAAGGCTCAGGCCTTTGAGGATTTCCTTGCCCCCGACCTCGGCGTGCAGGTCTTTGATCTCAAGCATCCTCGCCATCCCAATAATCGGCGGGCGTCAGACGGCCGCGCACCTTGTATGTCGCGTCGGTGTACGCGATCCCCTTCGCGCCGATGCGCATGCCGATCTTGCCGGAGTCCGGATACTCGACGAGATCGGACGCCGGATTGTTCGAAAGCCCCAGATAGCGAAGCTCGCTCTTGCCCGTGTTGAGGATCTGATGCGCCTCGCCGCCGGCGGGGGCGCCCAGGCAATCGCCCGCGCGCACGGGCATGCGCTTGTCGCCGATGCGATACTCGCCCTCGCCCGAGACGATGAAGAACATCTCGTCGCAGCCGTGATGGCGGTGATAGGGGAACGCCGTCTTGCCCGGCGGCACGATGTGCAGCATGCAGCCGAGCACGGTCAGCCCCAGCGCCTCGCCGACCTCGCCGCGCGTGACCGAGAACCGCGCGCCGTGCGACTCTGTCTCCAGCGGCAAGTCCGCGATGTTGACGACGGGCTTCATCCCACGCTCCCCTCGAGCGAGATGCCGACGAGCTTTTGCGCCTCGACGGCGAACTCCATCGGGAGCTGCTGCAGCACCTCCTTGCAGAAGCCGTTGACGATCAGCGCCACCGCTTCTTCCTGGTTGATGCCGCGCTGCAGGCAATAGAAGAGTTGATCGTCGGCGATCTTGGACGTCGTCGCCTCGTGCTCGATGCGCGCCGAAGGATTGCGGCTCTCGATATAGGGCACGGTGTGGGCGCCGCATTTGCCGCCGATGAGCAGCGAGTCGCATTGCGTGTAGTTGCGCGCGCCCTCGGCCTTCGGATGCACGCTGACCAGGCCGCGATAGGTGTTCTGCGCCTTGCCGGCGCTGATGCCCTTGGAGATGATCCGCGAGCGCGTGTTCCTGCCCAGATGGATCATCTTGGTGCCGGTGTCGGCCTGCTGGTAGTTGTTGGCGATGGCGATGGAATAGAACTCGCCGACCGAATTGTCGCCGCGCAGGATGCAGCTTGGATATTTCCAGGTGATCGCCGAGCCGGTCTCGACCTGCGTCCAGCTGATCTTGGAGTCGCGGCCGCGGCAATCGCCGCGCTTGGTGACGAAATTGTAGATGCCGCCCCGGCCCTCTTCGTCGCCGGGATACCAGTTCTGCACCGTGGAATATTTGATCTCCGCCCCGTCGAGCGCGACCAGCTCGACGACCGCGGCGTGGAGCTGGTTCTCGTCGCGCTTGGGCGCGGTGCAGCCTTCGAGGTAGCTGACATAGGCGCCCTCGTCGGCGACGATCAGCGTGCGCTCGAACTGGCCGGTCTCGCTCGCGTTGATGCGGAAATAGGTCGACAGCTCCATCGGACAGCGCACGCCCTTGGGCACATAGACGAAAGTGCCGTCGGAGAACACCGCCGCGTTCAGCGTCGCGAAGAAATTGTCGCTGACGGGCACGACCGTGCCCAGATATTTGCGCACCAGATCGGGATGATCGCGCACTGCCTCCGAGAACGGGCAGAAGATCACGCCCGCCTCGCTGAGCTTCGCCTTGAACGTCGTCGCGACCGAAACCGAGTCGAACACCGCGTCGACCGCGACGCCGGCGAGCAGCATCTGCTCGGAAAGCGGGATGCCGAGCTTGTTGTAGGTCTCGAGCAGCTTGGGATCGACCTCGTCCAGGCTCTGCTTCTGCGGCGTGTTCTTCGGGGCCGCGTAGTAGTAGGCGTCCTGATAGTCGATCTTGGGATAGTGCACGCGCGCCCAGCTCGGCTCGCGCATCTCGCGCCAGCGGCGGAACGCGGCCAGGCGCCATTCGAGCATCCATTCCGGCTCGCCCTTCTTGGCCGAGACGAAGCGCACCGTGTCCTCGCTGAGGCCCTTGGGCGCGCGCTCCATCTCGATGTCGGTGACGAAGCCGTATTTGTACTTCTCGCCGAGAGCGGAGACCTTTTCGCGGGTTTCGACGGCGGCCATTATGCAGCCTCCCGCCTGGCGACGAGGCGCCCGATCGAGGTGAGCGCCGCATCGACATCGGCCCCCGTCGAGTTCCATCCGAAGCTGACGCGCAAGGCGCAACGCGCGAGATCGTCGCTCACGCCCATGGCTTTCAGAACATGCGAAGGCTTGACGCTGCCCGAGGAGCATGCCGCGCCCGAACTCACCATCACGCCGTCGAGGTCGAGCGCCATCAGCGCCGTCTCGGCCGCGATCCCCGGCAGCGCGAAGTTCGAGGTGTTGGCAAGACGCGCCGCACCGGCACCGAAGACGACGGCCCGCGACGGCAGACCCGCCTCGAAACGGTCGCGCAACGTACTGTCGATGCGTGCGCAGGCGGCGACGGCGCCGAAGCCCGCGATCCCGGCGACGTTCGGCGTGCCGGCGCGAGGTGCCGCGAACGGCGCGCCGTCGCGCACGATCAGCGCGCCCACGCCTTGCGGTCCGCCGAGCTTGTGCGCGGAGAGCGAGACATAGCTCGCGTTGTCATAGCGGCCGGGCCTCTGCACGGCGTCGACGAAGAGCAGCGTGTCGACATTCTCCACCGGCTGGATGACGCCGGTTTCGTTGTTCGCCGCCATCATGGCCACGAGCGCGCGGCCCTTGCCTTCGCGCAACGTGGTTGCGCCGAGATCGGCCAAGCCGTCTTTGTTCACCGAGATCGTCTCGACCCGCAGGCCCGGCGCATGCTCGGCCAGATGGGCCACGGTCGCGAGAACACCGGGATGCTCGATCGCCGAGACGAACAAGCGCGTGATGCGCTCGCCGGCTTCGGCCGCGCCTTCGACGGCGCCGCGCAACGCAAGCGCATTCGCTTCCGTGCCGCCGCTGGTGAAGATCACCTCTTCGGGCTTGGCGCCAACGAGCGCCGCGACCTGCTCGCGCGCGCCTTCGACGATGCGGCGCGCGGCACGGCCGGCTGCGTGCACGGAGGACGGGTTGCCGCAAATGTCGAACGCGCGCTCCATCGCGGCCCGGGCCTCGGGGCGAAGCGGCGACGACGCGTTGTGATCGAGATAGTGCACTTGTTTCCTCACGCCGCCGCGCGGTCGGGGTTCGCCTCGCAGGGGCGCGCGCGGCCGAGCACGCGCTTCTCCACCACGTCGGCGAGCGAGACCGAGGACAGGAACACCTGGATCTGGCGCCCCAGCTCTTCCCACAGATCGTGCGTCACGCAGCGATGGCCGCTGCTGGTGCAGCCCTTCGGGCTTCCCGTCCGGCAGCGCGTCGCGCTGATCGGCTCGTCCACGGCGACGATGATGTCGGCGACGCGGATCTCGCCCGCGGGCCGGCTCAGCCGGTAGCCGCCGCCGGGACCGCGCACGCTGCGCACCAGCCCGCCGCGGCGGAGCTTGGCGAAGAGCTGCTCGAGATAGGAGAGCGAAATCTCCTGTCTCTGCGCCACGTCGGCGAGCGAGACGGGCCGCGCGCTCGCCTCGTGCGAGGCCAGATCGGCCATCGCCATCACCGCATATCGTCCCTTCGTGCTCAGCCGCATGGCCTAACTCCCGGCAGACATGCGCGTTTTCCTTGCTTTTCAGGGGGCCCTTTGGTGTACAAGCACGAGCCCGCGCGCACGACGTTAATTCCATCCGGATATAGAATTCCCGAGTACCATGGTCAAGTATTGAGCTGGAAAATGGCTGGAAACAAACATAATCGCTTGAAATACAAGGGTTTCCTGCGCTGCGGCAAAACCGAGCACACCCCTGATGCCTGACATCATCCTACCCGGCCCGGCAGGGCGCATCGAAGCCCGCTATCAGCGCCAGAAGGCCCCCGGCGCACCGATGGCGCTGGTGCTGCATCCGCACCCGCAATTCGGCGGCACGATGAACAATCCGCTGGTCTACGACCTCTTCCACATGTTCCACGGGCTGGGCTGCACCACGGTGCGGTTCAATTTCCGCGGCGTGGGCCGCAGCCAGGGCACGTTCGATTCCGGCGCTGGGGAACTCTCCGACGCGGCGGCGATCCTGGACTGGATGAACACGCTCTATCCCAACCCCTCGCATGTCTGGGTCGCGGGCATCTCGTTTGGCGCCTGGATCGGCATGCAGCTTCTGATGCGCCGGCCGGAGATCACCGGCTTCGTCTCCATCGCGCCGCCGGCCAGCATGTACGACTTCGCGTTCCTCGCGCCCTGCCCGGCATCGGGCCTGATCGTCCACGGCACCAAGGACCAGGTCGTGCCCGAGCCCGACGTGCAGAAGCTCGTCGACCGGCTGACCGCGCAGAAGGGCATCAAGATCACCTACAGCAAGATCGAGGGCGCCAACCACTTCTTCGACAAGCACGAGGCCGACGTCGTCGAGGTGGTGAAGGAATACGTCTCGCGCCTGATGAGCAGTCCGCGCGTGGGGCGGTGATGCCATGGCCCGAGGGATCATCGCAGCCGCGCTTCTCGTCCTGCTGACAAGCGTAGCCGCGCGCGCCGACGAATATGCGACGCTGATCAAGGACTGCCAGCACGGCGACACCGATCCTGACAAAGCGATCAAGGCATGCCCGCCGCTCGCCGAGATGCAGGGTGCCGAGCCGATCGAGCGGGCCTATGCCTACCAGAACCTGGCGATCGCCTATCAGGTGAAAGGCGACGACGGCACGGCCATCGCCTTTTTCGACAAGGCGCTGAAGAACTTTCCGGATTTCTGGCAAGCCCGCGCCGGACGTGTGCAGAGCGAGATCATGCGGGACGATCTCGACGCGGCGGTGGCCGATTTCGAGTTGCTCGGCAAGATGGACACGACGCTGTCGGACACGGCCAAGCTGCCTTTGGGCGTGCACTATTGGAGCGTCAAGAAGCACGTGGCCGACGATGGCGCGATTACGACGCCGGACGATCAAACGCCGCAAGGCATGATCGGCAGGTTGAAAGACGATCTCGCCCGTGCGCTCACCGCGCGCTGCGCGATACGCGCGTCGAACCGGGCCTATGAGAGCGCGCTTCCCGACTGCAACCTCGCTTTCAGCTACAGGCCGTCGCTTCTGCAGGCGCGCGGTCTGCGCGGCTATATCGAATTCCGGCAAGGCCAGCTCCCCGCCGCGCTCGCGGATCTCGACGCCGTTCTCGCCGGCAACCCGAAAGCGGCCGCAGCGCTCTACACGCGCGGCGTCGTCAAGCACAGAATGGGCGACGCCAAAGGCGGCGATGGGGACATTCAAGCTGCGTTGGCGCTGGAACCCAATGTCGCCAAGAACCTCAACGCCAAAGGCGTGACGCCTTGAGAACTGAGCCATGACCGCCGTGTCCGATTTCAAGTCCCCGTTCCTGCGCGATTTCGTGGCGCGCGGGCATTACTACGACTGCACCGACCGCGAGGCGCTCGATGCGCTGTTCCTGAAAGAGCGCGTCACGGCCTATATCGGCTTCGACTGCACCGCGCCCAGCCTGCATGTCGGCCACGCGATGCAGATCATGACCCTGCGCCGGCTGCAGCAGGCCGGCCATCGCCCCATCGTGGTGATGGGTGGGGGGACGACCAAGGTCGGCGATCCCTCGTTCCGCAACGAGGCGCGGCCGCTGCTCAGCGAGGAGACCATCGAGACGAACAAGCAGGCGATCCTGAAATCGTTCAGGAACTTCCTCACCTTCGGCGACGGGCCGTCCGACGCGATCATGGTCGACAATGCGCAGTGGCTCGACAAGCTCGAATACGTCCCGTTCCTGCGCGAGATCGGGCGGCACTTCTCGATCAACCGCATGCTGACGATGGAGAGCGTCAAGGCCAAGATCGACAACGACCTGCCGTTCTCGTTCCTCGAGTTCAACTATTCGATCATGCAGGCCTACGATTTCGTCGAGCTCTACCGGCGCTACGGCTGCCGCCTGCAGTCCTCGGGCTCGGACCAGTGGGGCAACATCGTCAGCGGCATCGATCTCGGACGTCGCGTCGAGAACATCCAGCTCTTCGGCCTGACCACGCCGCTGATCACCACCTCGTCGGGCGCCAAGATGGGCAAGACCGCGCAGGGCGCGGTGTGGCTGAACCCCGACATGCGCAGCCCTTACGACTACTGGCAGTTCTGGCGCAACACCGAGGACGCCGATGTCGGCCGCTTCCTGCGCATCTTCACCGACCTGCCCGAGGGCGAAATCGCGCGGCTCGAAAAGCTTAAAGGCGCGGAGTTGAACGACGCCAAGAAGATCCTCGCCACCGAAGCCACCGCCATCTGCCACGGCCGCGCCGTCGCGGACGAAGCGGCGGAGACGTCGCGGCGCACGTTCGAGGAAGGCGCGATGGCGACAGGGCTGCCGAGCTTCAGCCTGAAATTGCCCGACGGCATCCTGAACCTCGCCGTCGCCACCGGGCTGGCGTCGTCGAACTCGGAGGCGCGCAAGCTCATCGCCAACAACGGCCTGCGCCTGAACGACGTCGCGGTGAGCGATCCCAAGATGCAGGTCGACGCGAGCGCGCTCAACCCCGACGGCGTGCTCAAGCTCTCCAGCGGCAAGAAGAAGCATGTGCTGGTGAGGCCGGCGTAGTTTCCACCCTCCCCTTGAGGGAGGGTCGACAATTTGCGGAGCGCAGCGAAGCAAATTTCGGGGAGGGGCAAAGCGGCGCATCCGATACCCCTCCCCGAAAAACGCTTCGCGTTTTTCGACCCTCCCTCAAGGGGAAGGCTATTCCGGCTTCGGCGTTCCCGGCATCGCCGGCTGTGTAGCCGGCGGCGGCGGCGCTGCGGGCGCGGGCTGGTTGTTCGACGGCGCCTGGGTGCCGTTCGGCATCTTGCCTTCGAAGATGCGGCGCAGGATTCCCGGCGTCAGCACCGACAGCGGGTTCACGTCGGCATCGGGCTGATCGGCGTTGCCGTGCACCGAATAGGTCATGCCGAAAATGCCCTCGCCCTGCTTGCCGACGATCACGTCGCCGATCACCGGGATGTGGCCGAGCACATTGTTGAGCATGAACAGAGGCGCGAGCGTGCCCTTGAGCGCGATCGCGTTCTTCGGCCGGTCGATATAGCCGTCGGCGGTGAAGCCGATGGCGGGGCCCGTCGCGCGCGCGCCCTTGATGTCGATGACGCCGTTGCGCGACGAGAACGGCGCCTCGAGCGTGTCGACGGCGATGCCCTGCCCCTGCATCAGGTTGATCAGCCCGTCGAGCGAGCCCGCGGTGAACAGGCGCGCGAGGAACGGCTGGTTCAGGACCTTGAAGTCCTTGAGCGTGAGCTTGCCCTGATAGTCGGGCGCGGCAGGGTCCTTCGGCGGATCGCCCGCCCTGCCGGGCAAGGTCGCCGCGAGATCGACCTTGCCGCCGCGCAGGCTCGAGAAGCCGAACAGGCCCTTGGCGAGCAGCCCCAGATCGCTCGTCTGGAATTTGAGATTGCGCCCCGTCTCGCCCTGCGCCATGTCGGCGGTCACCGTCGACTTGCCGAGCGTGCCGTTCAGCGACAGCGACGACGGGCGGTCGCCCACGCCGGTGACGTCGAGGGCAAGCGGGGTGACCGCCACGCCGTCGCGCAGCGTCAGCTTGTCGAGGCGCGCGCTCAGGTGGAACGGACCTTCGAGCGTCGTGTCGCCCGAGCCGCCCGTGCCGCGTCCGCCAAGCTTGGTGCCGTCGAGCGAGCGGCCGCGCACCGCGATATCGGTGCCCGCCGGCCCGCGCGTCATGTTGAACGAGAAATCGTCGATGGCGCCGAAATGGATGAGCGGAAAGGCGAGCTGCGTCATGTGCCCGTCCTTGTCGAAGCTCGCGCTCCCGTTCGCCGTGACGCCGGGGCCGCCGATTTTCATCGTCTCGGAGCGGATCGTGCTCTGCGGCCCGAAATTCGCGGTCACGCGCGCCGAGGTCGGGAAGCCCGCCGGCTTGTTGAGGCCGATGAGATCGAGCGACAGGGTCGACGGCGCAAGGTCGAGCGTCATGTCGGCGTTGAGCAGCGCGCCGCGATGGCCGGTGAGCGTCGCGGTCACGTTCGCGGGGCCTTTGAGGAAGCTCGAGGACGGGAAGTTCAAGGCGTCACGCCCGCCATTGTCGAGCACGCCCTTGACCTGCACATGCGTCGTCACCGGATCGCTGGTGCGGAAATCCTCCGTCCAGTCGAGCGCGAGCTTGGAATCGGCCAGCATCGCCGTGCCGCCGGCGTGCAGCTTGGTGTTGTCGATGGCGAAATTGACCACGCCGTCGGTGAGCTTGGCATGCTCGCCGAGCGTGATCGCGAAGCCCGTCACCGCCGCCTTGATGGCGATGTTGACGTCATCGACCTTCAGGTCCTTGCGCGTCGGCAGCTTGAGATCGAGATCGAGCGCGGCGTTGCCCTTGGTCCCGGCGATGTCGATGCCGAAGCGCGTGGGGTAGTTGAGCGGCTTCTGATCCACCAGCCTCAGCACGTCCTGCATGGCGCCGCTGACATGGGCGGTGAACGCGCCGGGCGACGGCGACACGTGAAGGGGGGAGATCACGGCCTTGCCCGAATTGAGCACGAGCGGGCCGATCCTGCCCGAGGCGATGTCGGCGCTGAACGTGTCGCCGGTCAAGGTCGCCGTGCCGCGCAGCTGCGTGATGTGGGTCAGGCCCTGGATGTAGTTCACCTCGGCGCCGCTCACCGGCACGACCACCTTGAGCGCGCCTTCAGGAAGCACGCTCGCGTCGAGAAGCCCGGCCGGGAAATGCGCCTCGAACGTCACCGGCCCCACCGAGCCCGCGGTCATGTTCCGGTCGACCCAGCTTCGCGCGCCCTGGCCCACCTGCATCGGCCACAGGCGCACCAGATCGCGCACGCCCATCGCCGCCATCTGGCCTTTCAGCTCGATCGCGGGCGCCTGGTTCGCGACCAAGGTGAGGTGGCCGGAGGCGTCGACCGACAGCGGCCCGCCCGCGATGCCGAAATGATCGACGATGATGTCCTTGGTGGCCGGCAGATAGCTGCCGCGCAGCGACACGTCGCGCAGCGCCACGGGCGCCTGCAGCACGCCCGGCATGTTGAGCGCCACCTTGTCCATGCGCTCGTCGAAGGCAATGCGCGTGAGCGTGCCGTCGGGATCGCGCACGAGATCGATCTGGCCGGTGAGATGCGCGGTCGCGCCCGCGGCGTCGAGATTGCCGTCCTCGATCAGGATGCGGTTCGAGGCCGCGTCGTAGCGGCCGTCGATCTGCGCCGATTTGACCTTCAGCGGCCCATGCGCGAGGCCGGGCACGTTGAGCGCGCCGCTTGCGCCGATGCCGAACTCGGCATCGACGAGATGGGCGCCCTGCAGCGTGAACGACATCGAGGTGTCGACGACGAGCGCCAGATGCTTGACGGCGGCGAAGGTGTTGCCGTCGGAGCCCAGCGCGCGCAGGTCGAGGCCCTTGATCGCGACCGAGCCCTTCACCGGCCCGTGCTTGGGCGGCAGCGTGAACTCGCCGGTGACATGCGCCGCGCGGCCGGAGATCTCGACCGCGGCGTCGACCGTCGCCTTCAGGTCCACGCCCTCGGTCGCGACGTGGAAATTCGCGTCGGGCGCCACCAGGAACAGCGCCGTCGGCTCGTCATAGAACGCCAGGCGCGCCTTGCGCACCGCGAACTCCTTGAGCGACGAGGTGCCGCTGTTCTTCAGCGAGAGCTGGTCGGCGATGCGGCTCAGGAAGTCGCGCTGGTTCTTGTCCTTCTCGACGCCGAGCCGCAAGCCCCCGTCCATCGTACGCACCAGGGTGAGCTGCACGCCCACCAGCGTGATGCGCTGGACCACCGCCTTGCCCTTGAGCAGCGGGCCGGCCGCGAGGTCGATGTCGGCTTCCGGCGCCTCGGCGATGATGCGGTTCTCGCTGTCATAAACCTTGGCGCCCAGGATCACGAGGTTGACCTTGCCCTGGTCGCGCGACCATTCGAGCGCGGCCTGGTCGTAGCGCACCGTCACCCCCGGCAGCGCCTCGGCCAAGGCGTTGGGCAGCGCGTTGCCCAGCGGCCCCAGCGAGATCGGCCCGACCAGAAGCCGGATGACGGCCCCCACCGCGAAAAAGAACACCGCCGCCCCGATGCCGCCGGCGATGAGCGCCGCACGGCTGATATGATGGGCCTTGATGTACTGCGTGATGAACAAATTCGCGTTCCGGAATACGGGGTTAGGCCGGAAGCATCCGGCGGCCGGCTCTATCGCGGCCGAATGAGGCCGAACAAGGGCGCACACTATGGCGCGCCAATCCCAAACGGGAACTGAATAAGGTTACTTGCACGCGGGCGCGCATGTCTTTATCGCCTGGACCCGCCCTCTATTCAGGACAACGCATGGCGCTTCAGCCCGGCGACAAGGCCCCCGCGTTCAAGCTCGCCACCGATGGCGGCGGAAACATCAGTCTCTCCAGCCTCAAGGGCAGCCCCTTCGTCCTCTACTTCTATCCCAAGGACGACACTGCGGGCTGCACCAAGGAGGCGCAGGCTTTTTCCGAGAATCTGAAGAAATTCGAGCGCTTAGGCGTCAATCTTGTGGGTGTTTCCAAGGACGGCGTTGCCTCCCACGACCGCTTCAAGGCGAAATACAAGCTGAAGCTCACGCTTGCGTCGGACGCCGAGCTCGAGGCCGCCCAGGCCTATGGCGTCTGGGGTGAGAAGACCCTGTACGGAAGGAAATACATGGGCATGGAGCGCGCCACTTTCCTGGTCGACGCCAAGGGGGTCATCCGCGAAATCTGGCGGAAAGTGAAGGTTCCCGGCCATGTGGAGGCCGTGCTCGCCGCGGCGAAAGCGCTTTGAGCACCGGGCACCGGTTCGGCCCCAGATTAACCTCCCGGTCGTTTTTCTGGGCTAAGAGCTTGATCGGCCGCTCACAATTGGGTGAAATGGACCCAATTGGGGATGGCGCCCGAGACGCCGAAAAGGGAAGTACCGGTATGCATGAGTCGCTCGTGGAGCGCGCGTGGGCGTGGCTCCATGAAACCTTTCCCGAGCGGCAAATCTACATCCGCAGCGATGGGCGGGTGCAGTTCTTCACCTTCAGTCCCACACTTCAGGCGACTCTCGCGGGACTTACAATCTTCTTTTTGGGCTGGGTCGCGTTTTCCACAGTCAATGTGATCTTCAAGGACCGCATCATCGCGGCGAAGGATCATCGCTATCAGCAGATGCAGTCGGCCTATGAGAACCGCGTCGCCGATCTCCAGCAATCCTATGACGAGATGAACAGTGCCGTCGTCGGCGCGGAAGACAAGTTCAAGCAGACCGCCGACGAGCTCCAGGCCAAGCAGAACACCATCGTCAAATTCCTCGACCGCAAGCGCCAGGTCGACGCGCTCATCGCCTCGCCCGGCCTGTCGGCGCCGCTGCTCGGCGCTCCGCTTCCGGGCCGCGCCGACGCGCCCAGCGACAGCCTCGGCGCCACGGCTCCGGCCGGCAGCGACGGCGACGACGACACGATCGAAGGCGGTACCTCGCTCCAGGTGATGCCGCAGCCCGCAGCACCCCAGCCGCGCACCGCCAAGCCCGCCGGCGCCAACCATGCCGAGCTGCTCGATTTCGGCGGCCTCGCCGGACGCCTGAACGCCCTCTTCGGCGCGCACCCGCAGAAACCGAGCACGGCGGAGCTGATGATCCGCCACCCGGCGCTGAAGGTCCTGGCCGAACAGACCGAGCGCGTGCGCCGCATCGGCGTCGCCGAGACCCAGCTGATCGTGCAGGCGCAGAACGAGGTCGCCGGCAGCGAGCAGACGGTGCGCACCCTGATCGCCGCCACCGGCATCAACCCCGACCAGTTCGAGCAGAAATACGAAAGCGCCTATGGCATGGGCGGCCCCGACGTGCCCCTGACCCAGGTGCATATCGAAGGCATCTCCGACCCCGCCTTCCAGAACGCCTATTTCAAGGCCTCGGCCGTGCTCGGCCAGATGGACGAGCTGCTGGCCTCGCTGCGCCATGTGCCGCTGACCGTGCCGGTTGCCGGCCCCGAATTCGAGCGCACCAGCGGCTTCGGCGCGCGCGTCGATCCCTTCACCGGGCGCTATTCCTTCCATCCCGGCGTCGACTTCGCGGGCCCCTGGGGCGCGCCGGTCCATTGCACGGCCGCGGGCGTGGTCGTGTGGGCCGGGCCGCGCGGGACGTACGGAAACATGGTCGATATTGACCATGGATTAGGAATTCATACGCGATACGGTCATTTGTCCGCGGTACTGGTCCAGGTCGGTGCTAGAGTGGGCAAAGGTACTGCGATCGGGAAACTCGGTTCGACCGGGCGCAGCACCGGACCGCATGTGCATTACGAAGTCTGGTACGACGACGTCGTCCGCAACCCGAGCAAATTCATCGAGGCTGGCCACCATGTTCTCTAGTAAGAGTAAGGACACTCCCCCGCCCCCCGCCATGCAGTCGGCTCCGGCAGCCCAGCAGAAGCGCCCGATGCGCTCCTCCTCCGCGCCGTCGATCATCAGCGGCGACCTGGTCGTGACGGGCACGCTCTCCTCCACCGGCGACATCCAGATCGACGGCAAGGTCGAGGGCAACGTGCACTCGGCCGGTCTCGTCATCGGCGACAAGGCCTTCATCGAGGGCGACGTCGCCGCCGAGGACGTGACCGTGCGCGGCCGCGTCAAGGGCGCGATCCGCGCGCGCAAGGTGCTGCTCGCCTCGACCTGCCACGTCGAAGGCGACATCCTGCACGAGGCTTTCGCGGTGGAGACCGGCGCCTTCTTCGAAGGCAACTGCCGCCACGCCGACAACCCCTTGGCGCAAGCGCCGACGAACGCCGCCTACCAGCAGCAACAGCAGCCCGCCGCGCCGGTGGCGCAGCCCGTCGCCGCCGCCCAGGTCGCCCAAATGCCGCGCCCGGCCGCCGCCGACACCGCCCCGCGCCCGAGCGCCGCGACGTTCGCCCCGATCAAGACGGGCTGAGGCTTACGCGATTTCGAATATCAAAGCCCCGCCCGGCGAAAGCCCGGCGGGGTTTTTGTTTTACGGGTAGGGCTCCCGCCCAACCCCACCGTCATCGCCCGCTTTATGCGGGCGACCCACGGCCAAGAGCACCGCTCATCGAGCTCATATCCATGGGTCGCCCGGACAAGCCGGGCGATGACGATTAGGGTTGAGGTTGTCGCTAGAATAGCCTTCGGTCGTCGTGAAGGCGGCGTCAGCAATCTAACCGGACTGCGGCTTCGTCAGCTTCCGCGCCTCGCGAGCGCGCACAATCGGTTCGACGCGCGCTCTCAACTCGTCCACCGCGACGAGCTTTTCGGCGAACGACAACTTCGCTCGCTGCCTGCGGCCCTCGGCCTTGCGGGCGTGGATGTCGGAATTGTCGGGATAGGTTCGTTCATTGTCTGGCATCGAACTCGCCTTCGTCACAGCGGATCATCTATCGCCGCCTTCGCGCAGAAGCGCTTCCATTCGGCCATCAGGCTGTGCCGTTCCAGAATTTTTTTCAAGCGTCCGAGATCGACCGCCTTTTGATCCAGGAACGCCTGGATTCTGGCGAGGTCCTTGAGGCGCCCAACCTTGAGCGCGGTCGCGACGACGTGCTCGGCCGTCAAGCACCGTGCTTCCACTGGCGGCTCGCCCGGACCTGAGACGTTCAACGTGACAGCACTTTCCAGAGCATCTTCATCGAGCGCAGATCCGACGGGAAGGAATTGAACAGGCCACCCTTCGATTTTGTAGCCAAGATCGGTGCGTTCCGAATATCCCATTTCCGCGAGCGCCATTTCGATTGGCCCCAGAAGGAGCAGCCCCGAGGAATGCTTTTCGAAGCCGTCGAGCGAAATGAGAAAATCGACGTCTTCCGTCATTGTCGGCTCTATGTAGTTGAGCGCCGCAACCGCGCCTGCAATCGCATAGTTGCCGATAACCCGCTTCCTCGCGAGTTCGACCACAACTCCGATGGCCTTTTGCAGGCTCATGCGCGTCGGCTTTTGCCTTTTTCAATCAACTTGACGCCCGGCTGACCGCCGTTCGTAAATTCAACTCCCGCACTTTCCAATGCGCGCTGAAGCGCTGCAAGCGTGGCGTTGATCGGTTTGCGATTCTCCGCCTCGAAATCGGCAATAGCACGTGGCGAAACGCCCGATAGTTCGGCAAGCTCCTGCTGCGTCATCCCCAGCATCGCCCGCGCGCCGCGGCATTGGGCGGCCGAGATTTGGCTCTTGCTATGTTGCGGTATTACTGCTACTTTGCGGTTCATCGGCGATCATGCAAGGTTGCCTGAAAACACACATATCACGGAGGCCACGCCATGACCAATGAGCGTGAGGAGGAAGCTGTTGTCCGCGCGAAGCGGGAGGCGCTGACGCGCGAGGGGTTGCGCGAGGCGGTGCTGCAGACCAAGAGCGAGATCGAATTTCCGCTGCGCGATGCGCTCCGTATGATCCATGTGCTCGGCATGATCGAGACGCCCAAGACGGACGACGAGGTGCGCTCGGTCGCCTATGTCGCGCGCGAGGCGGCGCTCAGGCTGGAGCTGGTCGGCGACGAGCTGCGCGGGCTGTTCCGCGCGTGCCTGTTAGAGATTTGAACGCTTCCCACCCTCCCCTTGAGGGAGGGGCGACAATTTGCCGAGCATGGCGACGCAAATTTCGGGGAGGGGTTGGCGCACGCTGTGCCCCTCCCCGAAAAACGCTTCGCGTTTTTCGACCCTCCCTCAAGGGGAGGGTCGGGCATGGACTATCTCCGGCTTGGCCGTTTGTTCTCAAAAATAGCAAGAATATTTTTAGCAACCCCTACTTGAAATGCCGTTTTGCGACACCATCTCTCGTGACAAGTCGATTTGTCGAAAATCGCGACAGGAGAGGTGTGCCCGGATGGATGTGAAAAGATGCGAAGCGGTTCTGTACAGAACTCTGCCGCGCGATGTTGCACCGCAATGACGCAAGACAATTGTCGCGCGTGATCAATGCGATAGGCGCAGCGAAGGGAATTGAATTCAGTTTTTCGAATTTTAAAAACGCAACGATGCAATGGAGACGCGAAGGGGACCCTCTCCCTGAAAAAATGAGGTTCGAATGGGCGGACGGCGGAGAGAGCCGGTCGTCGAGCACAGGCTCTGGATTGAATGTTCCAATCCGTCACGGCCGGGCTTGTCCCGGCCGTCCATGCACTCACTGCCGAACCGATGAACATGGATGGCGTCCGTACGCTGTCGCTACGGACCAAGGGCGGCCATGACGGACTTGAGAAATGGACGAACCTGGACGGGAAGCCCCTACTCCAGGTCCTCGATCTTATCGCCCTTCTTGCCGCCGACGGCTTGCGCGAGCGCCGCGGCCATGAAGGGGTCAAGGTCGCCGTCGAGGACGTCGCTCGGCGTGCGGCTTTCGACGCCGGTGCGCAGGTCCTTCACGAGCTGGTAGGGCTGAAGCACGTAGGAGCGGATCTGATGGCCCCAGCCGATGTCGGTTTTCTCGCCGACGAAGGCGCCGGTCTCGGCCTGCTTCTTCTCGAGCTCGATCTCGTAGAGGCGCGAGCGCAGCATGTCCCAGCACGTCGCGCGGTTCTGGTGCTGCGAGCGCTCGGTCTGGCAGGCGACCGCGATGCCCGTCGGCAGATGGGTGATGCGCACCGCGCTCTCGGTCTTGTTGACGTGCTGGCCGCCGGCGCCCGACGAGCGGTAGACGTCGATGCGCACGTCCTTGTCGGGGATGTCGATGTCGATGGACTGGTCGATCACCGGATAGACGGTCACGGACGAGAAGCTCGTGTGGCGGCGCGCGTTGGAATCGAAGGGCGAGATGCGCACCAGGCGGTGCACGCCGGCCTCGCTCTTCAGCCAGCCATAGGCGTTCTCGCCCTTGACCAGAAGCGTCGCCGACTTGATGCCCGCGCCGTCGCCCTCGCTCTCCTCGATGAGCTGCAGCTTGTAGCCGTGACGTTCCGCCCAGCGCCTGTACATGCGGAACAGCATCTCGGCCCAGTCCTGGCTCTCGGTGCCGCCGGCGCCGGCGTGGATCTCGAGATAGGTGTCGTTGCCGTCGGCCTCGCCGGAGAGCATCGATTGCAGGCGCGATTGCTCGGCGCGCTTGGCGAGCGCCTCGATGGAGCGCTCGGCGTCGGCGACCATCGCGCCGTCGCCTTCGGCCTCGGCGAGCTCGATGAGGCCGGTCGCGTCGGCAAGCTCGTTCTCAAGCCCGCGCACCGACGACATCGCGCTGTCCAGCTTCTGACGCTCGCGCATCAGCTTCTGGGCGTCCTGCGGGTTGTTCCAGATCGCGGGGTCTTCGGCTTTCGCGTTCAGCTCGTCGAGGCGGCGGGTGGCTTTGTCCCAGTCAAAGATGCCTCCTCAGCAGGGCGATGGCCTGCTCGATGTCTTCGACGTGGCGTTGGGTATCGGGGCGCATGCGCGGTTCTATAGTGGGCGCGGCTCAATCCGTCCAGGGATCGAAAATCTCGATGCCGAGCCCCTGGAAGTCGCGCCGGTTGCGCGTGGCAAGGACGAGCCCATGAAACCTGGCAGTCGCCGCAAGCAGGGCATCCGCGACCGGCGATATGCGGGAATAGGCTGTCATCATTCCCCAAGTTTCCGCAACGCCGGCGTCGATCCCGAGCACGCGTCCCGCATACTGCGCCCGAACGGCCAGAAGCCAATCACGATAGAGTTCCGCGCGCGCCTGATCGCGATCGAGCATCATCGCGATGCCTCTGGTGAGTTCTCCGAGCGCAAGCACGCTGATGTAGCGCAATTCCAGAGGCACAGACGCCATCCACCGCGCGACGCGGGGCTCCGGCAAGGAACGCCGCGCTTCCGAAAGGACGTTGGTGTCGAGAAGGAACTTCAAGAATCGATGTCGAGATCAAGCTCGCGGGGAAGCTCACGCGAACGTTCGTTGATCGCATCTACGATATCGTCGTCCAGTGTGGGCCCATGAAGAAGCAGATCGACGACCGGCAATTGCGCCGCCTGAAGCCGACGCAGATCGTCCATCGACACCATGGCCCCCGCCTCCACGCCGCGATGGGTGACAATCTGAGGGCCCTCGGTCGCCGCAAGCCGCAGAAGCTCGGCGAACTTGGCCTTCGCGTCTTGTGCGGGCCAGATTTTGGTCATGGCCTATCCTGACCGGTCTGACCGGTCAGGTCAATACAACCCGCCGGTGCCCTCGCCCACGTCCACCGGCTGCTGGCCGGGAGCCGCGGCCTCGCCCGCGCCGATGACGCCTGCCCCTGGCGCGTTCGGCTCGCCCGGCGCGGTGCCGGCCTTGTAGGCCTCCATGACGGCGTTGGGATCGGAGGAAGACGTGGGCTGGCCGGTGATGGCGTCGACCTGGACGAGCTCGATGCCCGGCGCGACGCGGAACTGGATCGGCGGCACGTCGGCGAGCGCCTCTTTCATAAAGTCGCGGAAGATGGGAGCGGCAACCGTCGCGCCCTGCTCGTATTTGCCGAGCGTGCGCGGATTGTCGAAGCCGACGAACACGCCGCAGGCGAGATCGGGCGAGAAGCCGACGAACCACAGATCCTTCGCCTCGTTCGACGTGCCGGTCTTGCCGGCGAGCGGCTTGCCGATCACCGAGATCGAGCGGCCCGTGCCGCGCTGCACGACGCCCTGCAGCAGCGAGACGATCTGATAGGCGGTGCGCGGATCGATGATCTGCTCTCGCGGATCGGCGAGCAGCGGCTCGGCCTGGTTCTTCCAGTTCGCGACGTTGCAGCCGTCGCAGACGCGGCCGTCATGGTTCCAGATCGTGTTGCCGTTGCGATCCTGGATGCGGTCGACCAGCGAGGCGCTGACCTTCTTGCCGCCGTTGACGAACTCCGAATAGCCGGTGGTCAGCCGGATCAGCGTCGTCTCGTAGGAGCCGAGCGCGTTGGCGAGATAGGGCGGCAGATGATCGTAGACGCCGAAGCGCTCGGGATAGGGCACGATCTTGTCCATGCCGATCTCCTGCGCCAGCCGCGCGGTCGCGTTGTTGAGCGAGAGCGCGATGGCCCTGCGCAAGGTCACGGGACCCAGAAACTTGTGGCCGAAATTCGCGGGATGCCACAGCCCGAGGCCGGGGCCCTGGTCGACGACGATCGGCGCGTCAAGCACCTCGCTCGATGGCGTGAGCCCGTTGTCGAGGGCTGCGGCATAGACGAAGGGCTTGAACGCGGAGCCCGGCTGGCGCATCGCCTGCATCGCGCGGTCGAACTGGCTCGACGCATAGCTGAACCCGCCCGACATCGCGAGCACGCGGCCGGTGTGCGGATCCATCACCACGATGGCGCCGTTGATCTGCGGCACCTGGCGAAGGCCGTAATCGCCCTTGTCGTCGGTCGGCTCGACATAGATCACGTCGCCCGCCTTCAGCACGTCTTGCGGCTTGGCGACGCCGGGGCCGACGAACATGCCGGGCATCTGCTTGCGTGCCCAGGTGAGCTCGCTGAGCGGAATCGTGCCCTCGCTGCCGTCGGTGAAGCCGATATGGGCCGAGCGGTCGTCGTCGTCGAAGCCGATCACCGCTGCGACGCGCCAGGTATCGATGCCCGACTGGTTGGGCATCGCGGCGATCGCGGTCTTCCAGTTCGCGGCCCCGATATTGCTGGCCGCGCCGCGCCAGCCGTGGCGGCGGTCATAGCGGACGAGCCCGCTGCGCAGCGCGCTCACTGCGAAGGCCTGCAGCCGCGTGTCGAGCGAGGCGCGGACCTGCAAGCCGCCGTCATAGAGTCCGTGCTCGCCGTATTTGGAATAGAGCAGGCGGCGCACTTCCTCGACATAGTACTCCGCGTCCGGCGCCTGGGCGCCGAGCGGGCGGGTCTGGGTCACCAGCGGCTCGGCCTTCGCGGCCCGCGCCTCGGCGTCGGTGATGTAGCCGTTGTCGGCCATCTGCCCGATCACCCAGTCGCGCCGCTCCTTGGCGCCCTTGTTGTTGCGCACGGGGTCGTAGTTGCTGGGCGCCTTGGGCAGCGCCGCCAGGAACGCGACCTCGGAGATGTCGAGCTCGTCGAGCGACTTGCCGAAATAGTTGAGCGCCGCGGCCGCGACGCCGTAGGAGTTCTCGCCCAGATAGATCTCGTTCAGGTACAGCTCGAGGATCTTGTCCTTCGGATAGGTCGCGTCGATGCGGATGGCGAGGATCGCCTCCTTGATCTTGCGCGAGAACTTCACGTCGTTGTTGAGAAGGAAGTTCTTGGCGACCTGCTGGGTGATGGTGGAGGCGCCTTCGAGGCGGCGGTGCTCGACGACGTTGAAGACGTCCTTGACGCCGGCGCGCAGGATGCCGCCCGGATCGATGCCCGGGTGGCTGAAGAAGTTGCGGTCCTCGGCCGAGGTGAAGGCGTCGACGACGCGCTTGGGGACGAAGGCGATCGGCACAAAGATGCGCCGCTCGCGCGCGTATTCGCCGAGCACGGTGCCGTTGCCGGCATAGACGCGGGTCGTGACCGGCGGCGTGTAGTTCTCCAGCGTCTCGACGCTCGGCAGGTCGCGCGTCACCGACCAGATGAAGGCGACGAGCGCGAGCGCGCCCACCGCCACGATCGCGCCGAGGGAAAGGCCGATGTTGAAGAGGATGCGCCGCCAGCCTCTGCGCCGCTTGCGCGGCGGCGGGGCCTCGCTGGTTTCCTGCGGATCGCTCACCTCTTCATCGAACCCGATGCGGCGGCCGCGCAGATCCGGGCCCGCGGAGAAGCCGTCCGAAGGCCGGATGCGGCCGTCACCCGTCCCGCGGGATGGGCTGGAATTTCCGTCGGTCTGGCCGCTGTCGTTCATGGCTCGCGATTATGGCGTCTTAGCCCCTCCGCGTCACTCCGCCGACGGCGCGGGCGGGCGCAAGGCCGTGCCGGAAACCGGGGCAAAATGACGCTCCACGGCGCCGGCAATAGCACTGGCCACCGCGTTTCGCCACCGCGCCGTGTTCATCTGGTCGGCATCGGCGGAATTCGACAGGTAACCAAGCTCGATCAGGACCGAGGGTACGTCCGGCGCCTTGAGCACCACGAAAGCGGCCGAACGGTGCGGCTGGCGCGGCAAGATGTCGGTTGTGCCCGAAAGCGCGGTCAGGGCGAGCTGGGCGAAGCGCGAGGACTTGTTCATCGTGTCGCGCTGCTCGAGGTCCAGCAGGATCGGCGCCACGGCCGAGTTCTCACCCCCCAGATCGACACCCGCGATGACGTCCGACTGGTTCTCCTTGCGCGCGAGCGCCGCCGCCTCGCGGTCCGAGCCCGACTCCGAAAGCGTGTAGATCGACAGCCCCGTCACGTTCGCGTCCGGATTGGAATCCGCATGCAGCGAGATGAAGAGGTCCGCGCGGTGCGAGCGCGTGACGTTCACCCGCTCGCGCAACGGGATGAACACATCGGTGTCGCGCGTCATGTAGACCGTGTAGTTCGGATTGTTGCGCAGCACATGCGCGAGCCTCAGCCCTTCGTCGAGCACCAGGTCGCGCTCGAGCAGGCCGTTGACGCCGTTGGTGCCGGAATCGATGCCGCCATGGCCGGGATCGATGACGATGATCTTCCTGGCACCCGTTGGGGCGGCGGCCGGCGGCGGCAGGGAGGCGACGCGCTCGGCCTGGGCCTCGCGCGCCTTGAGGTCGGCGGGCCAGCCCGAGACGTCGTCGAACTTGGCCTGGGCGGTCGGGAAGAGATCGATCACCACGCGATAGCCGAGCCCGCTTTCGGGCGGGATCACGAGCGGATCGCTGACCGTCACCGGCTGGTTCAGGTCGATGACGAAGCGCGAATTGCCCGGCCGGAACAGGCCGTAGCGATAGGAGCGGATGGCGCCGTGCCCGGTCGGCCGCGGCGGGCCGTCGAGATGCCACTGCACCGCCGGCATGTCGATCACCACGCGGTTGGGATTGCTCAGCGTGAAGGTGCGCAGGTTCAGGGGATCGGAGAGCTCGATCACGAAGCGTGTGCGGTCGGTATGCTCGCCGATGCGCGCGCTCATCACGACCGGAAGCGCAGACGCCTTTCCCTTCGCGGGCTTGGCGGCATCGTCCTTCAGCACCTTGTCGATGATGTCGTCGATGTTGCCGGGCGGCGGCGCGCTGCCCTGCCCCAAAGCCCCGCTCGCGAGCGCGACCATGAGCGCCGAGAGGGCGGCGGCAGTGGCGAACCTGGACATCCTTCAAAGACTCACGCCCGAAGCATTGATGTCTGGTTAGCACACCGTTTGGGCAAAACGGAGGCGGCCTCAGAATTTGAGGCCGTCCCAGTCGAGGTCCGCCTTCACGCCCATATAGATGAAGCGGCCGAGCGGCTCCGCCGGCAGGCCATTTTCGCCGATGGAGGGCTTCTGGTTGAACAGGTTGTCGGCGCCGACATAGACGTCCCAGCCCTCGGCGACGTCGTAGTCGACCTGCATCGACTGCACAAAGCGCGGCGGCAGGTGCAGGTATTGCTTGGCGTAGACGTCAGGCTCCGAGATGACGGTCTGGCGGTCGACCGCGCCCACGCCGTTGTACCAGTCGAAATTGTAGTCGATGGTCACCGGCGCGAGCTGCCAGACGATGTCGAAATTGGCCTGGGCGCGCGGCGCGGGCGAGCCGTCGACGCTGCCGTCGAAGGTGTTGGCGGACTCCACCGCCGCCTCGCCCGGCAGCGGCACGGTCGAAAGCCCGTCGAGCCACGAGCCGATCAGGTGGAAATCGAACGAGCCCCAGTCCTTCTTCACGATGTCCTTGGTGTCGAGGTGATAGGTCAGGTCGAGGTCGACGCCGTCGGTCGCGAAGGAGGCGACGTTGATCTCCTGCGCGGTCACCAGGCTGATCGAGCCTTTGAAATTGCCGGTGGTCGTGCGCTGGGTCGCGGCGCAGAACGGATTGGCGATAGTCGACAGGTCGACGCATTCGTTGGCCACGCTCTGCGCGCTCGGCGCCTCGATGGCGTTGGCGATGTTGACGCGGTACCAGTCGACGGAGAGCGCGAAGCCGGGAAGCGCCGCGGGTTGGATCACCGCACCCGCGGTCAGTGTGCGCGCCGTCTCGGGCGACAGATGCGTATTGCCGCCGATGATGTTCGGCGTGCTCTGGTCGGTCTGCAGATTGGCGTTGTCGGGATTATAGGGAAGCCCCAGCAGGGCGAAGATCGCCTCGCAATTGGGGATGCGGAACGACGTGCCCTGATGGTTGTAGAGGGTGTCGCAGGGGTCGTTGACGAAGGCGAAGCCGTGCTCCAGCGGCGCGAACAGCTCGCCGATATTGGGCGCGCGCACCGCGACCGCGTCGGTGGCGCGAAACTTGAGCCCGTCGATGGGCGAATAGACGCCGCCGAACTTCCAGCTCGTGCTGTTGCCCGCGGTCGAATAGTCCGACTGCCGCACCGCGCCTTCGACCGACAGCTCCTTGGCGAAGGGCTGGTCCTTGAGGATCGGCAGAGAGGCCTCGGCAAACTCCTCGCCCACGTCGAAGCCGCCCCTCACAGGCGACTGACCGCCGATCCACACCAGGCCGGCCGCTTCGAGCGCGTCGGGGTTGGACTCGCTCGTCTCCTTGCGGTACTCGCCGCCGAGCACGAGGCTGAGAGGCTCGGCCGTGCCCAGCTTCTGCACGAAGGGCACGTCGGCGCCGAAGAAGCCGTTGAACACGCTCTGGGTGATGACGCCCTTGGTGTGCGTGTTCGTCGTCATCCACGCGATCGACGCGGCATTGTTGAAGTGCGGATCGAAGGGATTGAACGGCATGCAGCCCGAATCCGGTCCCGGCGTGAAAGTGAACGGGAAATCCGCCGGATTGAGCGTGTCGGTGTCGGTGAACTGGAAAAAGCCGCGGATCACCTTGTGCAGATCCGGCGGCGTCGCGGACGGATCGAGGTTGGAGCGGCAGGTCGGCTTGCCCGTTGCCGGGTCGATGACCGAATCCAGCGCGGCGAAGAATCGGTCCTCGATGCGGTTGTGCAGGTCGATGTCGTCTACATCGGTCTGGCCATAGACGAAGCTGGCGTCGTAGCGCAGCTTGTCCAGGAAGGACGGCTGCGGCACGTCGCCCGCGGCGTCGAAGGTGGCGCGATAGGTGTTGCGCTTGACCTCTTCCGCATTGCGCAGCTCGAGATAGTCCTCGCGCAGGATGCCCTCATCCTTGCCATTGGCCATGATCGCCGCGGCGACGACCGGCGAGATGTAGGCATTATCGGGCAGGAGCACCGTCGAGTCGTCGAAGGTCGGGTAGGATTTCGACGTCGTGTCGACGCCCGCGTATTGAAAGCTGCTCTCAAGCCGGAACCAGCGCGAGAACTTGTAGGTGCCGCTGATCTGGGCGATGTGGCGGATCGCGTCCGGCTGGAAATCGCCCTGCAGGTCGTTGGCGAAAGGCATGCCCGACGAGCCGATGGAGACGCCGCCGCCGACATAGGTGCCGATGTCGAACGGATCGCCGTCGCCCAGGAAGTTCGGGAACTTGTGCTTGTTGGTGTCCTTGTCGAGATCGGTCGTGATCGCTCCGTCCGGCGCCGAAAAGATGAACTGAGCGTCGTTGGTCGGGATGAAGTCGGGGATCAGATGCTTCTTGTCGTGGACGTTGAGCGGATTGGGCACGAAGGCGGTGAAGCCGCCGACCGAGGTGAAGCCGCGCTGGGTGAAGTACAGCCGGTCCTGGTTCGCGTTCTCGTAAGCGATCGAGATGTTGCCCTTGCCGTCGTCGAAATTGTACCCGGTCGCGAGGCTCTCGGTCATCTTGCTGCCGCCGCCTTCCGACGCCGTGCCGAACTGGACCTTGGCGTGGATGCCGTCGAGGTCGTGCTTCATCACGAAATTGACGACGCCGGACACGCCGTCCGCGCCGTAGACGGCCGAGGCGCCGCCCGTCGACACGTCGACGCGGTCGACGAGCGAGATCGGGATGGAGTCGATGTCGACCGCGGCGCTGCCGGTGGATTCGCTCACCGTGCGGTGATTGTCGATCAGGACCAGCGTGCGCACATAGCCGAGGTTGCGCAGGTCGAGCAGGTTGAGGCCGCCGAGCGAGGACAGGTCGTTCGCGGCCGGCGTGTTGTAGCCGCTGGTCGCGAAATCCCCGAGTGAGCCCGTCAGCGCCGGGATACGCTTCAGATAGTCGGTGAGGTTCGTCGTGCCGCTGTGCTGGATCTCGTCGGCGTTCACGGTCGCCACGGGATTGGGCAGATCGTAGGCCGGGCGTGGGATGCGCGTGCCGGTGACGACGACGGTTTCGGGCGGCTGTTCCTGTGCGCCCGCCGCTGTAACCGCGGCCAACAGAGCCGAAGCCGCCAGCGCGGCGCGAAACAATATTCTGCTCATGACATGCCCCTGCCCGTGTCCGCGCGCGCGGACGTCACCCGCCGGCATCGCCCCCACGGCCGAGCTGAAACGCCACTGTTACCTAGTTTTCACAAAAGGCAAAGGCCGTTCACGCGCAATTGCTTACGCGAACACCGCGCGTGCCTTCTCCAACACATCGCGCAGCACGATGGCACCAAAGCCTGCGTTCATATGGGTGTGCTCCGCCTTCTCGCTGCGCACATAGTCGAGCGGAAAGAGGAAGAACGCCTCACGGGTCGTGAAACCGTTATCCGCGACCGTCTCGGGCGGTTGCGGAACGAAAGTCGCGGACAACTCCTCCGCGATCTTGTTGCAGGCCGCGTTGTAGGCCTGCGCGACGACATCTTCATGGCCGCGGGATTTGAGCTTTTCCCAAAGCTGCTCGTGGCGCACAAAGGCGCCGTAGGGCGTGCCGATGAGGAAGATCGGAGCCTTGGTGATCTGGCGCAGCTTGGCGATGACGTCCACGGCGATGGCGCCGCGCAGCGCCGGCTCCATGGCCCGCGAGAAATCCTCGACGCCGGCCTGCCGCAACTCCGTGAACTTGCTGTTGCAGGCGTGCAGGGCCCGCATGGAGCTCAATGTGAGCCCGCAGACCACATAGGCGTCGTAGCCGGCCTCGATGTCCCCGTCTTTACCGCTTGTGGCCGCCAGACGTTTGCGGATCTCGGGGGTCGGCGGCACCAGCTTGCGGTCCTTGACGTCGAGCTGCATCGACTGGCCCGCCGAGGCATAGAAATCCAGCGTAAAGCCAGGGAATTGAGCCTCGATTTCCGGCCAACCCAGCTTCAGGGCGCCGACATGGGAGTTCCCGATCAGGCAAACGGCGGTCATGACCTGGGCTTAATTTCCTAGTTTACCGGATATTGACCATGTCGGGTGCTAACATGGCGCGTTCGGTCCCCTTGCCGTGACGGGCGGGGCACCCTACAAGGGATTCATATGCTGCTTCGCGGAGCGGGCCTATATGCGGCCCAAGAGCGCGGCAGCCGGACCTTCGGGTCCAAGGAAGTACCGCCGGTTCGCCGGCACGACAGCGATCTTTTTTCAATGAACCACAGAGCTCGCGCATTTCCCATAACGGCTGCGGTCCACCCGCGGCGGGAAATTCCGCGCCTGCTCTCCCCAACAACGCGGCCCGTTCCCTCATCGTCTGCGCCATCGGGCGCGGCGTGGGCACGGAGCACGCGCGGAGAACTCAATGCCCAAGCGCATGCTTATCGACGCCAGCCACCCGGAAGAGACCCGAGTGGTCGTTCTCGACGGTCAGAAGGTCGAGGAATTTGATTTCGAGGCCGCCGCCAAGCGGCCGCTCAAAGGCAACATCTATCTCGCCAAGGTGACGCGCGTGGAGCCGTCGCTGCAGGCGGCCTTCGTCGAGTATGGCGGGAACCGCCAGGGCTTCCTCGCCTTCTCGGAAATCCATCCCGACTACTACCAGATCCCGGTTGCCGACCGCCTGGCGCTGCTCGCAGAGCAGGAAGCCGAAGCGCGCCGCCGCTCCGACGAGGAGATCGAGTCCTTCGACATCGCCCCCGGTCCCAAGCCGGAGTCGACGGAAGATGCCGAAGAAGACGCCGTGGAAGGCGCGCCTGAATTCTCGGAAGAGACGCAAACGGAACAGGCGGCCGAGATGACCGCCGCCGACGAACGCGTCATCGAGGCGCATGCCGACAACGACGACCAGGAAGAAATCTTCGACAATCACGCCACCGGCGAAGAGAGCGACGAAGAAGACAGCGAGTCCGCGGAAGACGCCGAAGCATCGGCGATCCCGGAAGGCGAGACCTCGGAAGAGCCCACCGAGTTCCACGCCCATGTCGCCGATCCGGAGGAGCCCCCTGCCGAGGGCATGCACGCTGAAGCAGTGCCGGGACAGGCCGAGCCCGCCCGCGCGCTCCAGCAGCAGCGTCCGCCGCAGCGTTTCCTGCGCAAGCGCCACTACAAGATCCAGGAGGTCATCAAGCGCCGCCAGATCATCCTGGTCCAGGTGGTCAAGGAAGAGCGCGGCAACAAGGGCGCGGCGCTCACGACCTATCTCTCGCTCGCCGGCCGCTATTGCGTGCTTATGCCCAACACGCCGCGCGGCGGCGGCATCAGCCGCAAGATCACCAACGCCAACGACCGCAAGCGCCTCAAATCCGCGGCGCAGGCGCTCGAGCTGCCGGAAGGGATGGGGCTCATCATCCGCACCGCGGGCGAGAGCCGCACCAAGGTCGAGATCAAGCGCGACTACGAATACCTGCTGCGCATGTGGGACCAGATCCGCGAGCTGACGCTGCAATCGAACGCACCGGCGCGCGTCTACGAGGAAGGCGACCTCGTCAAGCGCGCGATCCGCGACCTCTACAACAAGGACGTCGGCGAGGTGATCGTCGAGGGCGACGAAGGCTACCGCAACGCCAAGGACTTCATGCGGATGCTGATGCCCAGCCACGCCAAGAACGTGAAGCCCTACAAAGAGCCGGTGCCGCTGTTCCAGAGGCATCACATCGAGGCGCAGCTCGATGCGATGTTCTCTTCCACCGTGACGCTCAAATCCGGCGGCTACATCGTCATCAACCAGACCGAGGCGCTGGTTTCCATCGACGTCAACTCCGGCCGCGCCACGCGCGAGCATTCGATCGAGGAGACCGCGCGCAAGACCAATCTCGAGGCGGCCGACGAGATCGGAAGGCAGCTCCGCCTGCGCGACCTCGCCGGCCTCATCGTCATCGACTTCATCGATATGGAGGACGGTCGCAACGACCGCGACGTCGAGAAGCGCATGCGCGACGCGGTCAAGAATGACCGTGCCCGCGTGCAGATCGGCAAGATCAGCCAGTTCGGCCTGCTCGAGATGTCGCGCCAGCGCCTGCGCGCCGGCGTCATCGCGGGCTCCACGGTCCCCTGCCCGCATTGCGGCGGCCAGGGCATCGTGCGCGCCGTCGAATCCACCGCGTTGCGCCTGCTGCGCGGCCTCGAGGAAGAGGGCCAGAAGCTCAAAGCATCGGCGGTGGTCGTTCGTATCGCCTCCGACGTCGCGATCTACACGCTCAATCAGAAGCGCCGCGAGCTCGCGCGCATCGAGGGCGACTACCAGATGTCGATCACCTTCGAGCCCAAGGAGGGCTTGATGGTCGGCACGTTCGAGATCGAGCGCACGGTGCAGAAAACGCCGGAGGAAAGCGCCAAGCTCGCCGGCGCCTTCAAGACCGAATTCGTGCCGCCGCCGGCCGAGGATGAGCCCGAGGAGATCGTCGAGGCCGAGGAAGTCGAAGAGATCGAGGAAGCGGAAGCGCCGCAGCATCAGAACGGCCAGCAGCAGCCGCAACAGCCGGGCTCGCCGAAGCGCCGCCGCCGTCGCCGCGGCGGCCGCGGCCATGGCAGCGGCGAGCGTCCGCCGCAGCCGCACGCCCAGCAAAGCCACCAGCATCACCAGCCCGCGCCGCAACCGTCGCTTTCGCCGGAAGGCGAAAGCGCACCGGCTGCCGACGTCACGACCCCGTCTGTCGAGGCGCCGCTTGGCATCGAAGGCCAGCCGGGCGCCCCGCGCAAGAAGCGCCGCCGCCGTCGCGGCAAGCGCGGTGGAAGCGCAAACCGTCCCGCCGATCAATTGGGCGAGCCCATGGATGCGATGAACGGGCCGGCTCAAAGCAACGGCACCGAGCACGAACCGATGCCGTCTTACGAGGCCCAGATCGTGCGGCCGCAGATCGAGACACCCGTGGCGATGCCCAACGGCTCGTCCACGCCCGTTTGGTCGCTGACCGGGGAGCACGCGCAAACCGTCTCACGCGCGCCCGAGATCATCGCCGAGCCGATCGTGCAGGAAGAAGTGCCTGCGCCGGCCGCCAAACCGGCCCCGCAAGAGCCGCCGCAGCCGCCCAAGAAGGGCTGGTGGCAACGCACGTTCCGCAGCGAGGAGTAAGCGCTACGGCGCTATCCCAAGCCCGCTCGCGCCGGCGTCGGGCAACGCGGTGCAGTTGCCGTTGTCGCAGAGGATCGCGTTGACCGTGTCGTAGAGCGCGGTCTCGGCGGCGCCCGCCTTGCCGCGGCGCGTGACGATCTCGCCTTTGCTCAGCCGCGCTAGCGCGTCGGCGATCGAGGCGGTTCCGATCGGCCCGCCCGCGCCCGCGCCTGCCAGGAGAAGCTGTCCGCCGCTGTCCGTCGCGAGCACCGGCGTGAGGAACGCCGCGGCGAGTCCGGCGGGCCCCGACGACGGCGCTTTGGCAAGCGTGACGCCCGTGCCTTGCGCGGTGTGGCCGGAGCCGAATGGTCCGTTCATCGTCACCGCGCAGGCGACCGCCTGGCCGCTCACGTCGGTCACGGCGAAGCCCGTCGAGCCGAGATCGTTCGGCAGGTCGGCGACGTTGAAGCCGCTCAGCGCCATCTTGGTGCCTTCGACGACGGCCGCCTCGGTGTTGCCGCCGACCACGCGCGCGATGTTGTCGAACAAGGTCGCCGCGAAGACGCCCGCGCCGGTCCCGCGATCCGGCAGGATCACATTCTCGCCGCCAAGGCGTATGGCATGCGGAACGGTCCGCGCGGCCGCGTAGGATGAAAGCTCGCCCTCTTGGATCGTGCCGCCTTGCGCCGTGGAGTACGCCGCGATGCGCTCGCCGATCGCACCGTGATAGAGCGCGCCGGAGCCCTCGACGCGGATCGCCGCGAGCGTGTCGGCGAGATCGTGATTGGACACGATGCTGCCGGCCGCTTTCACATGGCCGGACTCATCCAGGAATTCCGCCGACAGACCCGCGTCGAGACGGATGACGTCCGCCGAAGCGTTGAGCCGCTCGGCCAGCGCATGGGAGATGGGGAATCCGGTCGACGCGAATCCTTCCGCGGGCGAGACGGCGCGGGCCCAGGGAAGCGCGCCGTAAGAGGTCTGCATCAGCGCGATGCCGCGCGCGTTGCCGGGCACCGCGAACGCGCCGCCCGATGCGGTGCTGCGGGCGAGGAAAACGAACTCCTCGTTGCGCCCGCTCTTAGGGTCGTGCACCAGACAGATGCCGCCGCCGCCCAGCCCCGCCGACACCGGATAGGTGACCGACAGCGCGAAATACATCGCCGCCGCGGCATCGGCCGCGTTGCCGCCCTGCGACATGACGGTCGCGGCCGCCTTCACCGCGTAAGGCTCGTCGCCGACCAGGAACGCGCCCTGCTTGGGTCCTTCGGGCTTGATGCTCATGTCCGAGGAGCATCCGGCGAGCAGGGTCGCGCCCGCGATGCCCGATAGAAGGCGCGAAGTGAACATCGATTTCGTCATGTCTTGGCTGACTTTTTGGAAGAGGACCCGCGCCCGGGCGAATGAAGAAATGTCCATCTTCGGCCGCACCGTTAAGATGCCGTTCCGCCTTGCGTTGACGTGCCGCCGCCTCGCACCTACGGTCGGGCGGGATAGCGGGCGGCAGGCCAGAGGAGAGTGCAAGCCTTGACGATTTGCAACCCCATTCGCGGCGCGACCCCGGCGCAGCTCGCCGCCTTGTGCATCGCGATCGCCGCTTGGTTCGCCGCGGTGCCGGCGTCGGCGCAGATTTCGCTGCTTCAGGACACCGAGACCGAGCGCACGCTCAGATCCTACGAAGATCCCATCATCAAGGCCGCCGGCCTCGATCCCAATGCCGTGAAGCTCTACATCGTCAACGATCCGACGATCAACGCGTTCGCCGCCGAAGGCCAGAACATCTTCGTCAATTCGGGACTGTTCATTCAGCTGCGCACGCCCAACGAGCTCATCGGCGTGCTCGCGCACGAGACCGGCCACATCGCGGGCGGGCATCTCTCGCGCGACAGCACCGCCATCAAGAAAGCCTATGTGCCGATGCTGCTGTCGATGATCGTCGGCATCGCAGCGGCCGCGGCGGGCGCCGGTGACGCGAGCATGGCGATCATGATGGCTGGCCAGCAGGCGGCGGCGGCGCAGTTCAACCAGTTCAGCCGCGCGCAGGAAGCCACCGCAGACACGATGGGTCAGAAATACCTGCGCCTGACGCATCAATCCGGCGAAGGCATGGTCAACGTCTTCCAGCGCATGGCCGACGAGAGCGCGCGCGCCTCCGCCCATCCCGACCGGTACGCGACCGACCACCCGGCCGACCGCGACCGCGTGGCGACGCTGCAGACCATCGCCGACAGCTCGCCCTACGCCAACGTCACGGACTCGCCCGAGGCACAGCACGAGTTCGACATGATCAAGGCGAAGATGCTCGGCTATCTCGCGCCCGTTCCGGACGTGCTCAAATTCTATCCGCCGAAGAACATGAGCAAGCCCGCGCGCTACGCCCGCGCCATGGCCTACATGCGCAAGCCCGATCTCAAGCTCGCGCTCGCAGAGACCGACAGTCTGATCAAGGACGAGCCCAACAATCCGTATTTCTACGAGATGCTGGGGCAGATCTACGTGCAGATGAGTCAGCCCGAGCGCGGGCTGGCGCCGTATCAGAAATCCGTCGACATCCTTCCCGACGCTCCCGAGCTGCGCGTGGCGCTGGCCGCGGCGCAGCTCGCGACCGAGAGGAAGGCGCTCGCCCAACCCGCCATCGACAACCTCAAGATCGCACTCAATCAGGACAATGAAGACCCCTTCGCGTGGTACGAGGCGGCGCAAGGCTACAGCGCGCTCGGCAACCAGCCGATGGCCGACCTCGCGACCGCCGAGCGCCTCTACGCCGAGAGCAGCCCGGCTACGCTCATCTTCGCCAAGCGCGCCATGAAGGAGCTGCCGGAAGGCTCGCCCGAATGGCAGCGGGCGAACGACATCGTGGCGATCGTGACACCCATATTGAAAGAGAACCGGCGTTGAGCGGGCAGTGGCGGATAGCGGCGCTCGCGGGGCTCGTGGGGGCGGTGGTCGCGACCGGGGCGGTCTTCGGCGCCGCGCGGCTCGGCTATTTCCCCGCTCCGTCCGACAGGCAGTTCCACGCCTATCTCATGACCCATCCCGAAGTCCTGATCGAGATGCAGGCCAAGATGCAGGCCGACAGCGACGCCGAGGAGACGAAAGACACCCAGGACGCCGTCGACAAGCTAGGCCTCGGTCACGTTCTCGATCCCAAGATCGCCTATGTGACCGGGCCCGCGGCCGCGAAGAAGACGGTGGTTGAGTTCTTCGACTACAATTGCGTGCATTGCCGGCGCACCTTCCCGGTCGTGCAGAAATTCTACGAGGCGCACAAAGGCGACACGCGCTTCGCCTTCATCGAGCTGCCGATCTTCGGCCAGGCATCGGACAATGCCGCGCGCTCGGCGCTGGCCGCGCGCCGCCAGCCGGGCAAATACGTCGCGTTCCACTTCGCGCTCATGGGCGAGACGGGCGAGATCGGCCCGAACGAGACCGTCGACGCGGCCAGGAAGGCGGGGCTCGACCTCGACCGGCTTATGGCCGACCTCAAGGACCCCGAGATCACGCGGCAAATGGCCGAGGCGCATGCGCTGGCCGAGCGCGTCAAGCTCACCGGCACGCCGCTCTTCATCGTCAACGGCAAGGCGCATTCGGGCGAGGTCACCAAGGACGAGCTCGAGCAACTCTGGAAGAGCTGAGGCGTTGTCCATCCCATGACCGCCCGTGACGTCGCCGTGCTCGTCGGCAGCCTTCGAAAAGAATCCTTCAACCGCAAGACCGCGAAAGCGCTGGCGGCCATGGCGCCGTCCGGGCTCGCGCTGGAGATCGTGGAGATCCGCGACCTCGCGCTCTATGACGAGGACGCGGAGACCAATCCGCCGGCGCCCTGGATCACGTTCCGGGACCGCGTCCGCCGCGCCGACGCGGTGCTGTTCGTGACGCCGGAATACAATCGCAGCGTTCCTGGCTGCCTCAAGAACGCCATCGACGTGGGCTCGCGTCCCTACGGCAAGAGCGTTTGGGCGGGGAAGCCCGGCGCGGTCGTCAGCGTGTCGCCAGGCGCGATCGGCGCGTTCGGCGCCAATCATCACCTGCGCCAGTCGCTCGTGTTCCTCGACGTGCCCGTGCTGCAGCAGCCCGAGGCCTATATCGGCGGCGCCAACAAGCTCTTCGACGCCGAGGGCAAGCTCACCAGCGACTCCGCGCGCGAGTTCCTGGGCAAATTCCTCGCCGCCTTCGCGGCGTGGATCGAGAAGATCAAGGGTTAGATCAATCCCGCCAGCGGGCTCGACGGGTCGGCGTAGCGCTTCTTCGGCATGCGGCCGGCGAGATAGGCGAGACGTCCCGCCTCGACCGCGTGCTTCATCGCGCGCGCCATCATCACCGGGTCCTTGGCTTCGGCGATGGCGGTGTTCATCAGCACGCCGTCGCAGCCGAGCTCCATCGCGACCGCCGCATCCGACGCCGTGCCCACGCCCGCATCGACGATCACGGGCACCTTGGCCTCTTCGATGATCATGCGGATGTTGACCGGGTTCTGCACGCCCAGCCCCGAGCCGATGGGAGCGGCGAGCGGCATGATCGCGGCCGCGCCCAGCTCCTCCAGGCGCTTGGCCATCAGCGGATCGTCGCTGCAATAGACCATCACCTGGAAGCCTTCCTTGATGAGCAGCTCGGTGGCACGCAGCGTCTCGATCATGTCGGGATAGAGCGTCTTGCGGTCGCCGAGGACTTCCAGCTTCACCAGCGTCCACCCGCCCGCCTCGCGCGCCAGGCGCAGCGTGCGCACCGCGTCCTCGCCGGTGAAGCAGCCGGCGGTGTTCGGCAGGTAGGTGTATTTCTTCGGATCGATGAAATCGACGAGCTTGGGCTGGCTCGGATCGGTCAGGTTCACGCGGCGCACCGCGACGGTGACCATCTCCGCGCCGCTCGCCTCGAGCGCGGCGGCGTTCTCGGCGTAGGTCTTGTACTTGCCGGTGCCGATGATGAGGCGCGATCTGAGCGTGCGGCCTGCGACCACGAAAGGCTTGTCGACGGGGGCCTGCGCCGGCGCGTTGCCGCCGCCGATGAAATGGACGATCTCGAGCCGGTCGCCCTGCCCCAGCTGGACCGCGCCGTATTGCGAGCGCGGCACGATCTGGAGATTGCGCTCGACGGCGATCTTGGCCGGGTCCATGCCGAGGCTCGAAAGAAGCTCGCGCACACTCATGGCGCCGCTCAGCTCGCGCGCTTCGCCGTTGATGGTGACGGTCAGGGACATGGGTTTCTCGTAATCGTGAGGCGCGGGACGGTCAACAAACCAAAGCCGCCTTTGGGTGTTTCCGTCGGGACGCCGGACCAGTATAAGGGGCGAATCCGCCCTGCGGCGCAATGCCAGAAGCTGGAAATGCCAAAGAAAGCCAAGGCCTTACCCATATATGTGATCAACGGCCCGAACCTCAACCTGTTGGGGACGCGGGAACCGGAGATCTATGGCACAGCCACCCTCGCCGAGATCGGCAAGCTCGCGGCCGCGCGGGCGAAGACCCACGGCCTCTCGGTCGTCTTCCAGCAATCCAACCATGAGGGCGTGCTCGTCGACTGGATCCAGGAATGCCGCACGAAGGGCTGCGGGCTGATCCTCAATGCCGGCGCGCTGACGCATACCTCGGTCGCGCTTCTCGACGCCTGCCGAGCGCTCACCCATCCGATCATCGAACTCCATCTCTCCAACCCCTATGCCCGCGAGCCGTTCCGCCAGCGCTCCTTCATCGCGAAGGCGGCGACCGGTGTGATCTGCGGTCTGGGCGCGAACGGCTACGTGCTCGCGGTCGACGCGATCGCCGCCCTTCTCAAGGAATAGGCGCATGCCCATCAAGAACATGAAGTCGCTCGGCGCCCGCTTCGGCAATGGCGAGAAGCCCAAATCCGGCGTCGACGCGGACGCGGTGCGCGAGCTCGCGGGCCTTCTGACCGAGACCGGCCTCACCGAGATCGAGATCGAGCACAACGGCGCGCGCATCCGCGTCGCGCGCCAGGTGGGACAGGCGATCGTGCATGCACCGGCCACTGCTGCCACGCCCGCCGCCGCTGCGGCGGAAGCGCCGGCCGCGCCGAAGGGACCGCATCCCGGCGCCGTGCCCTCACCGATGGTCGGCACCGTGTATGTCGCGCCGGAGCCCGGCAAGCCGCCCTTCGTCAAGGTCGGCGACACGGTGAAGGAAGGCGACACGCTGTTCATCGTCGAGGCGATGAAGACGATGAACCCGATCACCGCGCCGCGCGGCGGCAAGATCGTGGAGATCAACGTCACCGACGCCCAGCCGGTCGAGTTCGGCCAGACCCTGCTCGTCATCGCCTGATGTTCGAGAAGGTCCTCATCGCCAATCGCGGCGAGATCGCGCTTCGCATCAACCGCGCGTGCAAGGAGATGGGCATCGCGACGGTAGCGATCCATTCCACCGCCGACGCCGATGCCATGCATGTGCGCCTCGCCGACGAGAGCGTGTGCGTCGGCCCGCCGCCCGCGGCGCAGTCCTATCTCAACATCCCCGCGATCATCGCCGCCTGCGAGATCACCGGCGCCGAGGCGATCCATCCCGGCTACGGCTTCCTCTCCGAGAACGCGCGCTTCGCCGAGATCGTGAAGGAGCACAAGATCACCTTCATCGGGCCCGAGCCCGAGCACATCCGCATGATGGGCGACAAGATCACGGCCAAGCAGGCGGTGAAGGCCGCCGGCATCCCGACCGTTCCGGGCTCGGACGGCGCGGTGTCGGACGCGGAGGCCGCCAGCGTCGCTGCCGAGATCGGCTATCCCGTGCTCATCAAGGCGACGGCCGGCGGCGGCGGGCGCGGCATGAAGGTGGCGCAGACGCCGGCCGAGCTGTCGTTCGCGCTCTCCACCGCGCGGCACGAGGCCAAGACCGCGTTCGGCAACGACCAGGTCTATATGGAGAAATACCTCCAGACCCCGCGCCATATCGAGGTGCAGGTGCTCGCCGACGGCCACGGCCATGTCGTGCATCTCGGCGAGCGCGACTGCTCGCTGCAGCGCCGCCACCAGAAGGTCTGGGAGGAAGCGGGCTCGCCCGCGCTCAATTCCGCGCAGCGCGACGAGATCGGCGAGATCGTCACCACCGCGCTCAAGAAGCTCGGCTATCTCGGCGCCGGCACGATCGAGTTCCTGTTCGAGGACGGCCGCTTCTATTTCATCGAGATGAACACGCGCCTGCAGGTCGAGCATCCCGTGAGCGAGGCGATCACCGGCATCGACATCGTGCGCGAGCAGATCCGCATCGCTGCGGGCGGTAGCCTGGAGTTCACACAGAAGGACATCACCTTCTCCGGCCACGCCATCGAATGCCGCATCAACGCCGAGAACCCGTTCACCTTCCAGCCCTCGCCCGGCCTCATCACCGCGTTCCATTCGCCGGGCGGCTTGGGCGTGCGCTTCGATAGCGCGATCTATGACGGCTACAAGATCCCGCCCTACTACGACAGCCTCGCGGGCAAGCTCATCGTCCACGGCCGCAACCGCAACGAATGCCTGATGCGCCTGCGCCGCGCGCTCGACGAGCTCGTCGTCGGCGGCATCGAGACGACGACCCCGCTGTTCCAGAAGCTCGTGCGCGAGCCGGATATCCTGAATGGCGACTACCACATCCACTGGCTGGAGCACTGGCTGAAGAGCCACCAGAACTGAATCGCAAAGCCCGCGCGGGGGACGCTCCGTGCGGGCTTTTCGCTTTTTTCCGAAGCTCCAGCGAGCAGCCGTTGGCCCAGTCAAGGGCGCGCGAACAGACACTTTCATCTTCGTCCGCGGGATCATGGAACCAACGTTCCGCGGGCGCGCCCGGACTTGCGCCCTTCCCTGTCTGACGTGCCCAGGCCTCATCAGGTCACCGGCATACGCGCTCCACAACTTTTCCGAAAATGGAAATGGTGATTACAACCGGGAGTTCAAGGGGTGCGGCGTGAAATATTTTCCGTGTACGGAACGTATGGTCCACAAATGTCATGGCCCGCGAATGCGGGCCACCCAGTTGGGCTCTGCATGCTCTTGAAATGATTCACGCGGAGACGCGGAGTGCGCGGAGGTTCTTTTCTTCTCCGCGCACTCCGCGTCTCCGCGTGCAACTATTCGAAGAGCGCAACTGTATCACCTGGGTGGCCCGCATTCGCGGGCCATGACAATTGGAGGAGCTCACGGCATCGCTGGTCTTCGCCGGAATGATAGCAGTGCTCAGACTACTTCGTATACGCCACGGCCGGCGTCGGACAGGATTTGACCCGTTCCGGATGCAGCTGGCCGGGGATATAGAGCTCGGAGCGCAGCGCGCCGCGGTAGCATTCGTTCAGCACCGAGCAATAGCAGATGCGATAGCTGATCCGGTCGCGCGCCTCATTGAGCGCGCTCCAGACGGCAAGGTTGTCGGCGCCCAGCTTGTAGCGGATGAAGTCCTCCTTGTCGCCGGCGCGCAGCACGATGCCCTGCACCGTGCCGGTGGCGAGCGGTGTGATGTTCCTGGCCTCCGGCGAGGTCGCCTTCACCACGCGAAAGCCGCAGCATTCGCTGAGCAGCTGGTTACCCGAGGTGTAGGCCTTGCCTTTGTAGAAAAGCTCGAAACTTTCGATCTTCGCCGGCCCGACGCCGGTGTTCACGACCTCGAATATGAGATCGAGCCTGGCGTCCGGATCGGCGTTGCTGACCTGGACCTGCAGGAACGGCCACACGCTCGCGGCGACCAGCTTCTCGTTGGCGTCCTCGGTGCGGATCGCCACCCACAGCGACACGGCCGAGACGAACAGGGCAGCCACCGCCAGTGCGATTTCGCTCCAGTGACGCGGGGGTCTTGCTTCCGTCATGGTCCGACTCTGCTAAGCTGCTGTGGCCTCAAGGAGGGGGATTTCAATGGGATTTCTCACGAAATACCAGCCGCAATTGCTGAGCGTGCTGCGCATCGTCGCCGGCCTTCTGTTCCTGGAGCACGGCGTCCAGAAGATCTTCGGCTTTCCGGCGCCGATGGCGATTCCGCCCGACCACGCGATGATCATCATGGCCGCGGGCTGGATCGAGCTCGTCGGCGGCGCGCTGATCGCGCTCGGGCTGTTCTCCCGCATCGCGGCCTTCATCTGCTCGGGCGAGATGGCGGTCGCCTATTGGATGGCGCACGTGCCCAAGGGCGGGATGTTCCCGGCGCAGAACGGCGGCGACGCGGCGATCCTGTTCTGCTTCGTCTTCCTTTACATCGCGGCCGCGGGACCGGGGCCGTTGGCGGTCAACCAGCGCTAGGCCCGTCGGACACGATCACGGTCGCCGCCGGATTCTAGCGGAATTCGGCGGTGACGGTGATCTCACCGACGATCGCGTCGTTGAAAGCGGCGAGATCGTCCGCCGGTATCCAATACTCGATATGCGCGCGACCGCCCACCTGCTGCGGCGCGTAGGCATCGAGAAACGCGCGTTTCACGTCGAACCGCGTCACCCAGCCACCGCCGCGCGGCGCATTCCAGTCGCGCGCGATCTGGATCGCATAGTCTTCGTTGAGGACGGGATAGAATATCGGCTGATCCGGCAAGCGCGGCGGGAATGCGCGCCATCCCGAAGCCTCTATGAGCCGCAGCTCCGCCTCCCCGACGGGACGCCAAAGCGTGACGGTGGGCGGCGTCCAGTTCGGACGCAGACCGCGCCGCCATTCCTCCGTCACTTTCTCAAGCGACGGCTCATAGCCTCCGTCCGCTTCGGCCTCGCCGACGCAGCCCCAGCAATCTCCTCCGCAATCCGCGGAGAGCTCGTCGCCGGCGACGTTCAGGCGACGGCCGCAAGTCGTGCACTTTTCGTCTGCCATCGCCTCGCAGGATATCGGCCAAACGGCGTCCGTGCTAGGCAACTTGCCGGTCGAGTTCTAGGCTGCCGTCATGCACGGCAGCCCGCACCTCACGCCCGACATCCTGCTTCGCGCCTATGCCGAGGGCATCTTCCCCATGGCGGAGCGGCGCGAGGACACGGAGCTTTTCTGGGTCTCGCCTGACCGGCGCGGCATCCTGCCGCTCGACGCGTTCCACGTGCCGCGCCGCCTGGCGCGCACGGTGAGGAGCGACCGCTTCAAGGTCACGAGCGATCTCGCCTTCGTCGACGTGATGAAGGCCTGCGCCGAGCCCGGGCCGGGACGCGAGCAGAGCTGGATCAACGCCGAGATCCTGCGCCTCTACACCGCGCTGCATGCGAGCGGCCATGCCCATTCCATCGAGAGCTGGCGCGACGGCCGCCTCGTCGGCGGGCTCTACGGCGTCAAGCTCGGCGCCGCGTTCTTCGGCGAGAGCATGTTCAGCCGCGAGACCGACGCCAGCAAGGTCGCGCTCGTCCATCTCGCGGCAAGGCTGATCGCGGGCGGGTTCGAGCTTCTCGACACGCAGTTCCTGACCGCGCATCTGGCGCGCTTCGGCACCGTCGAGATCACGCGGCGCGAATATCTGGCGCAGCTCAAGCGCGCGATCGGACGGCCGGCCTACTGGTCGGCGCCTTCGGGAAGCGCGGTCAGCCCTTCCTTGTCGGTCGCATCCGGCGACTTGACCTTGACCGGCGTGTGCGAGGCGACGACCGGCGGCGCCGCCTGGCCCGGCGCGTTGGTCCTGCAGAAGATCGCCCAGACGTCGTAGAGCGGATGCTGCATGCCGTTGAGCCCAGGGCTCGAGGCGTACATCCAGCCCGAGAAGATGCGCCGCATCGGCTTGTCGGGGCGCGCGTCGTCGATCTGCACGAAGGCCGCGGTCTCCGGCGTCTCGCTCTGCGGCGTCGAGTAGCAATAGCGCGCGGTCACCGTCAGAGTCGCGAACTTCACCGGCGTGCCCAGGGGTGCGACGATGTCGAACGAGCGGCCGGTGATCTTGTCGAGGCCGCGCAGCATCAGCGTCGGCCTGGTGTCGGCCTGGGCGGACGCCGCAAACGCAAGCGCGGCCGCGGCGAGAACGAAGGTTCTCATGGATGGCCTCCGCCCGGCGCGGGCGCCGGGTTGTTGGCGGGCGGCGGGCTGCTCGCGCCGCCGCCGTTCGCCCCGGTTGCGAAGCGCCCGATCAGGCTCATCAGGTCGACCGAACCTTGGGTGTTCACGATCGTGCCGCCCGGCTTGAGCATGTCGTCGCTGCCGCCGGGAGATACCGAGAGATAGGAATTGCCGAGCAGGCCCGTGTTCGTGACCATGATCGAGGAATCCTCGGGCAGCTTGATGTCGTCGCGGATGCTCAAATGCACCGTCGCCTGATAGGTCCTGGGATCGAGCGTCAAGGCCGAGATGCTGCCGATCTTGATGCCCGACAGCCGCACGTCGGTGCCGACGTTGAGACCGTCGACGCGCTGGAACTTGGCCTTCAGCTCATAACCCGAAAGCCCCGACGAATTCGCGTTGGCATAGGCGTAGTAGAGGAACCCCGCCGCCACAAACACGACGATCGCGCCGATCAGGGTTTCGAAAGTGTTGTTCTGCATGGGCGTCTATTCCGGTTTCCAGGCCTGATAGTCCCCGGTTGCGGCCGCGCGCACGCCGCCGCGTGCCAGGCTGCCGTCCGGCCGATAGGCGCCGCCCGTGCCGGTGAGGTTCGGGCGATGCTCGAGTTCCCAATCCTTGGTCTTGAACGGCGCGCTCGTCGGCGGCTCGGCGAAGGTGTGGTGCAGCCAGCCGTGCCACTCCGCGCCCACGCGCGAGGCCTCGACGGTGCCGTTGTAAAGCACCCAGCGCCGCTTGCCGTCCCTGGTCTGGTAGTAGCGGTTGCCGAACTCGTCGGTCCCCACCGCCTCGCCCGAGAACCAGGTCGTCATCAAGGTGCCGTAGGTCGCGGACTTCCACCACGAGAAGATCATCGAGAAGAAAGGCATTTCAGCACCGTTTGGATTCGGGCGGACTATAGAAGCGCTCCGCGCGCCAAGCCAAGGAATGCAGCGTCGCGGGGGGATTGTACACTGCGTATTCGTTTTTCTCTTTTTTGGGACCCTCCCCCTCCAAAAGAAATGCGAAAGTTGAATTCAATTCCCTATATCGCAGACAACCCATTGACATAGAACATTTATTTCGCTTTTCCAGCCCAGCCCCCTCATCCTTCGACAAGCTCAGATGAGGGCTGCGCTGAAACCCGGCAGACCCTTCATCCTGAGCTTGTCGAAGGGTGAAGGGGCGACACCGGCTCAACCGAGATGGGCTCAACCACCGCCGTTTCAACTGCGATTTTCCGCATAGCCTTCCCAAAGGCGCGAATGCTAGAGCGGGGCTGTTTCAAGCGGAGCGACGCGCCACCCTTCGAGGCTCGCTGCGCTCGCACCTCAGGATGACGCTACTGTTGCAGTAGGCACGTCATGCTGAGGTGCGAGCCGAAGGCGAGCCTCGAAGCACGACGTGCCGTATGTTTGAACCGATGACCGGACACTCGATGCATCCCAAGTTCTTCATCTTCGGCGATTCACATGCCGGCACGCTGATGCGCGCGGCGCGCACGCTCTCGCTCGAGTTCGCGGGCGGCTCGATCATGGCGGGGATGTACCTGAACGATACGTTCTGCGCGGTCGATAGCGGGCATTTGAGGATGCTCACCAAGATGGGAAGGGAGCGGCTGGCCTACCGCCTGGGCAATGACGGGCTCGGGCCCAACCTGCTCGACATCGACATGCCGTTTCTCTGCACCGTCGGCTTCAACACGACGAATTTCTGCGGCAATTTCCAGAACGACGGCCTGACGATCCTGGGCGCGCCGGGCGGCAGGCTGATCTCGCGCGGCTGCTTCGAGGCCGTGGCGCTGGCCAGTCGCGCCGGCGCGCTCGGCTTCTATCGCGCGCTCCTGGAGGCCGGGAAAACCGTCCATGCCGTGCTCTCGCCGCAGCGCTTCAGCGCGCAGCAGAAAGTCGTCTGCCGCGCATTCGAGACGGTGATGATGCGCCGCCTCGGCGCGCTCGGCGTCGGCATCGTCGACGTGCGCGCGCAGACCACGGACGAGCACGGCGTGCTGCGCCCCGAATTCGCCTCGTCCCGGGACCACGTCCACGCCAACGACGCCTTCGGCGCGGCGGTGTTCGAGAAGTATTTCGCGATGCTGGAGGAGCATTGACTTCGCCGTGCGGCGCAATAGCCTCGCGATTCAATCCGTTGTTGTATTTGCCGAAGGGGCGCCCAAGCCATGTCCGCGACCGGAATTCCGACGCTTGCGCCCATCGCGGGCGAGGTGGTGCCGCCCGGCGAGGCGGATGCGATCAATGTCATCACCGGCATCATCGAGACCCAGATCCGCGACTCGGCCAAGACCGGGATCGCGCGGCGCGACGCGCATGCCAAGGCCGACGGGCTGGTGCGAGCCGAGTTCCGCGTGGCTGACGATCTGCCGCCTCACCTGCGCGTCGGCATCTTCGCCGAGCCGCGCAGCTACGACGCCTGGATCCGCTTCTCCAACAGCGCCGGCACGCCGCAGCCCGACGGCAGGCTCGACGGCCGCGGCATGGCGATCAAGCTGATGGGCGTGGCGGCGAGCCCGTCGACGACGCAGGACTTCATCCTTATCAACAATCCCGTCTTCATGGTGCGCAACGCGATCGACTACATCGACCTGCAGACCAAGGGCCTGTTCTATTTCTTCTTCCCGAGCGTCAATCCGCTGCGCTGGCGGCTGCACGAGCTTTTCGTCACCGTCGCGATCTTCACCAACAAGGCGCGCAACCCGTTCAACATCCGCTATTGGAGCATGACGCCCTACCGCTTCGGCGGCGAGACGGCGTGCAAGTTCTCGGCGCGGCCGACAGGTGCGCTCTCGCCCTTCGAGCAGACGCAGACGGAGAACTTCCTGCGCGACAACATGGTCTCGCAGCTCGACAAGGGTCCGGCCGTATTCGACTTCATGGTTCAGCTCCGCGGCGACCCGGCCGTGATGCCGGTCGAGGACCCGACCGTCGAATGGAGCGAGGCCGCCTCGCCCTTCGTGCCCGTCGCCCGGATCACGATCCCGGTGCAGGTCTTCGCCACGCCCGAGCAGGACACGTTCTGCGAGAACCTCTCCAACACGCCCTGGCACTGCGTCGACGAGCACCGCCCGCTCGGCGGCATCAACCGCGTGCGCCGCGTCGTCTATACGCACATCTCGGCGCTGCGCCACGCGCTGAACCGCGCGCCGAGCGGCGAGCCCAAGGATTTCAGCCTGACGCTTTGACGCCATCTTCCGGACAAAACCTGGCGCCATGCTCCCCCGTCGCAGGGGACGTCTCATGAAACCAAGTCTCGCCTGGATCGCGGGAACGGCCGTGGCGCTGTCGACCGTGGCCGTCGGGTCGTTGTTGCTGCTCGGCGGCGGGACCGCGCTGTCGGTCCGCTTCGGCGGTTCGGTTTGGATTCCCGTCCATGCGGACGATTCCTGGCTGCCGAAGCCGGTCGCGATGGCGCTCGCGCCCCATCCGCCGATCCCCAAAGCCGGACAGGTTCACTGGCGGACGCTGGCCCCCGGATTCGAAGCGGGCGATCTGCCCGTCGCCGCCAATGGGGTCGCAGTCGACCGCATCCTTCTGGCGCGGATCGATCCCGCCCGGTTCCGCTTCGCCGTCCGCAACGCGCCGCGCGGCGACAAGGAGCTCGCGGACTGGATGGCGGAGCGTTGCCCGGTGCTGGCCGTCAACGGCAGCTACTACGCGCCCGACGGCAAGCCCGCGACGCCTGTGGTGAGCGACGGCAGACCGCTCGGCCCGCAGCAATACGACGCGACACAGGGCGCGTTCGTCGCGGGGAGCGGAACCGCGAACCTCCAAGATCTTCGCCATCGGGATTGGCGCGCGCTCTTCAAGAATGCCGACGCGGCGATGATCTCCTATCCGCTGCTGCTTACCGAAGACGGCACGAGCCGCGCGCCGGCCGGAACGGGCTGGCTCGCCAATCGCAGCTTCTTGGGCCAGGACCGCCGGGGCCGGATGCTTATCGGCACGACCGAAGGCGCATATTTCACCCTCGACCGGCTGGCGGCGTTCTTGAAGGCCGCGCCGCTCGACCTGAAGCTGGCGCTCAATCTCGACGGCGGGCCCGTCGCCTGCCAGGGAATTTCGCTCGGCGGCTTCGAGCGGCGCCAATGCGGCAAGTGGGAGATCCAGGTGAAGGACGGCCACGCGAAGCTGATTCCGACCTCGCAGCTCCTGCCCGTGCATTTCGGCACGCCCGCGATGCCGATGGCGCTCCTGGTCTACGACAAGCGCGACAAGCCCTGCGCATCATCCTTGTGAGCCGAATGGGAGTCGCAAACGATCCACAATCGTCCCCCAATAATTTTCCGCCTGTGGGTGTCATGGGTGTGAAAAAATTTTCGGCGCGTTTCTGAAACCCCGCTTGACTCGCGGGTTTTTAAACTTCCGTTAAGCCACAAGATCTTGTAGGTAATATTTCATTAACCACTTTGGCCTTGCGAAGGCCAAGAACCTAAGTCCATACTTTGCGCCTGTCGCCGAGCGCGACACCAAATCTGGGCGGACCTGGAGCAACCGGCCGCCGGAGACTTTGCCGCTTTGGCACCGTCCCGGCGATAGGAAAACTGTCCCCTGAGCGGTGTCGCGAGCGGTCGCGGGAGGGATCAACGCTCGAAAGGTTTGGGGGCAGATAGATATGCGTATTCGGCGTCAGTTCACGGTGGAAGGTCGCGATGCTTACGAGGGCGTCGCATTCCGCAATGCGTCCAGCGAGATCAAGAATCCCGACGGTTCCGTCGTCTTCCGCCAGACCGACATCGAAGTCCCCGAGGAATGGAGCCAGGTCGCCTGCGACGTGCTGGCCCAGAAATATTTCCGCAAGGCGGGCATCCCCACCGCCCTGCGCCAGATCGCCGAGGAAGGCGTTCCCGAATTCCTGTGGCGCCGCGAGGCCGACAGCGCCGAGACGACCGGCGAACATTCCGCCAAGCAGGTCTTCGACCGCCTGGCCGGCACCTGGGCCTATTGGGGCTGGAAGGGCGGCTATTTCGACGGCGAGAACGACGCCCGCGCCTTCTATGACGAGATGTGCCACATGCTGGCCACGCAGAAGGCCGCGCCCAACTCGCCGCAATGGTTCAACACCGGCCTGCACTGGGCCTACGGCATCGACGGCCCGAGCCAGGGCCACTTCTACGTCGACCACAAGACCGGAAGGCTGACCAAGTCGCAGTCCTCCTACGAGCACCCGCAGCCGCATGCCAGCTTCATCCAGGGCGTCAAGGACGACCTGGTGAACGAAGGCGGCATCATGGACCTTTGGACGCGGGAAGCGCGCCTCTTCAAATACGGCTCGGGCACGGGCACGAATTTCTCCCACTTGCGCGGCGAGAACGAGAAGCTGTCGGGCGGCGGCAAGTCGTCCGGCCTGATGAGTTTCTTGAAGATCGGCGACCGGGCTGCGGGCGCGATCAAGTCGGGCGGCACGACGCGCCGGGCCGCCAAGATGGTCATCGTCGACGTCGACCATCCCGACATCGAGGACTTCATCGACTGGAAGGTGATCGAGGAGCAGAAGGTCGCCGCCATGGTCGCGGGCTCCAAGCTCGCCGAGAAGCATCTCAAGCTCGTCATGAAGGCCTGCATCAACTGCGACGGCTCGGGCGACGACTGCTTCGATCCGAAGAAGAACCCGGCGCTGCGCCGCGAGGTCAAGGCCGCGCGCAAATCGATGATCCCCGACAACTACATCGAGCGGGTGATCAATTTCGCCAAGCAGGGCTTCAAGGATATCGACTTCAAGGTCTACGACACGGATTGGGATTCGGAAGCCTATCTGACCGTCTCCGGCCAGAACTCGAACAATTCGGTGCGCGTCACCGACGAGTTCCTGCGCGCCGTGATCGAGGACTCCGACTGGAACCTCACCTATCGCGGCTCGAAGAAGCCGGCCAAGACGATGAAGGCGCGCGAGCTGTGGGAGAAGATCTCCCACGCCGCCTGGTCCTGCGCCGATCCCGGCATCCAGTTCCACACCACGGTCAACGACTGGCACACCTGCCCGGCCGGCGGTGAGATCCGCGCCTCCAACCCGTGCTCGGAATACATGTTCCTGGACGACACGGCCTGCAACCTCGCCTCGCTGAACCTGATGCAGTTCCGCAAGGGCGAAGGCGTGAAGGTCTTTGACGTTGCTGCGTTCGAGCATGCGGTGCGGCTGTGGACCGTCGTGCTCGAGATCTCCGTGCTGATGGCGCAGTTCCCGAGCCGCGAGATTGCGCAGCTCTCTTACGACTACCGCACGCTGGGTCTGGGCTTCGCCAATATCGGCGGCCTCTTGATGGCCGCGGGCATCCCCTACGATTCGCGCGAAGGCCGCGCCATCGCGGGCGCGATCAGCGCGGTGATGACGGGCGTCTCCTACGCGACCTCGGCCGAGATGGCCGGCGAGCTCGGGCCGTTCCCCGAATACGGCGCCAACAAGGAGGCGATGCTGCGGGTGATACGCAACCATCGCCGCGCGGCCCATGGCGAACGCCAAGGCTACGAGAAGCTCGCGACCAATCCGGTGCCGCTCGACCTCGAAGCGGTGAAGCAGGCGGAGCTCGCCACGGCCGCCAAGCGCGCCTGGGACGGCGCGCTGTCGATGGGCCAGGATTTCGGCTACCGCAACGCGCAGGCCACCGTGATCGCGCCGACCGGCACGATCGGCCTGGTGATGGATTGCGACACGACGGGCGTCGAGCCCGATTTCGCGCTGGTGAAATTCAAGAAGCTCGCGGGCGGCGGCTATTTCAAGATCATCAACCGCTGCGTCCCCGAGGCCCTCACGACGCTCGGCTACAATCCGCAGCAGATCGACGACATCGTGGCCTACGCCGTCGGCCACGGCACGCTGGAGACGATGAAGAGCGGCGTGACGCATGAGGCGCTGCGCGCGAAAGGCTTCGGCGACGAGCAGATGAGTGCCGTGGAAGGCGCGCTGGAAGCCGCGTTCGACATCCGCTTCGTGTTCAACAAATGGACGTTGGGCGCGGAGTTCTGCGCCGAGGTCCTCAAGCTCGACCCGGCCGCGCTGGAGCAGCCCGATTTCGACCTGCTCAAGACGCTCGGCTTCTCGCGCGCCGACATCGACGCCGCGAACCTGCATGTCTGCGGGGCGATGACGCTCGAAGGCGCGCCGCACCTGAAGGACGAGCATCTGCCCGTCTTCGACTGCGCCAATCCGTGCGGCCGCATCGGCAAGCGCGCGCTCTCGGTCGACAGCCACATCCACATGATGGCGGCGGTGCAGCCCTTCATCTCGGGCGCGATCTCCAAGACCATCAACATGCCCAACAGCGCCACCGTGAAGGAATGCGGCGAAAGCTACATGCTGTCGTGGAAGCTGGCGCTGAAGGCCAACGCGCTCTACCGCGACGGCTCCAAGCTCAGCCAGCCGCTCGCGAGCCAAATCCTCCAGATCGACGACGAGGACGAGATCGAAGAGGCGCTGCCGATGGCCGCGCGCACCACCGTCGTCACCGAGCGCATCGTCGAGAAGGTCGTCGAGCGCATCCGCGCCGAGGGCCGCGAGAAGCTGCCGCAGCGCCGCAAGGGCTATACGCAAAAGGCCATCGTCGGCGGCCACAAGGTCTATCTGCGCACCGGCGAGTATGAGGACGGCCGGCTGGGCGAGATCTTCATCGACATGCACAAGGACGGCGCCGCGTTCCGCTCGCTGATGGACGGGTTCGCGATCGCGATCTCGGTCGGCCTGCAATACGGCGTGCCGCTGGAGGAGTTCGTCGAGGCCTTCACCTTCACCAAGTTCGAGCCCGCCGGCATGGTGATGGGCAACGACTCGATCAAGAACGCGACCAGCGTGCTCGACTACATCTTCCGCGAGCTGGCGGTGTCCTATCTCGACCGCTACGACCTCGCCCATGTGCCGCCGGGCGATCCCGATATCGGCAACGGCATCGACGACGGCAGCCATGACGACCGCGACCGCGAGGTCGTGCGCGCCGTCAAGAGCGTGGCGTCGACCGGCTTCGTGCGCGGCCAGATCCACCGCACCATCGCGGTGGTGCGCGGCGGCGCGGCGCCCAAGATGATGGAGGAGCCGCACCCCCATCATCACGACGAGGTCGAGGAGTTGCTGGTGCAGGCCGAGGTCGCGGCCGTCGACCTCTCCGAGATCCGCAGCTCGGTGCTCGAAGCCGCCGGCAATCCCGTCGGCGATCTGATGGCCGCCGTCGGCAGCGCGATGGTCCAACGCACCGAAGCCGCGGCCGAAAAATCCGGCAAGGCCCGCGACACCCAGGCCCGCCGTGCCGCCGAAGCGCGCATGAAAGGCTACGAAGGCGACGCCTGCGGCTCATGCGGCAACTTCACGCTCGTGCGCAACGGCACCTGCATGAAGTGCAACACCTGCGGCAGCACGAGCGGGTGCAGCTGATGACCACGTTTCACTTGCGCGCGCTGGAACAAACCCGTGCCAGCGCGCAATGGAAGCGCTCAATGATTGGCGCAATGGATTGCTGGGTAAGCGCTAAAATCGGCGAAGATGCGCGCGCGCTCGTGACCAGGGCGACTATCATTGCAGCGCGATCTCAAGTTGGCGACGCCTCACCTATCCAGCCCTGGATGCATGACTGCATGGCGAGTTGCGCGCCTGACGAAACGCGAGTTGTGCCTGAAGGGTTCGTCCTAACCACAGATGGTTCACTTCTGGCGATTGAAGACTGACGGGAACACGACTCAGCTTTACGCGTTGAAGGATCATGGCCAGGCAGCTCGTTGAAGTGATCGACCGGCACGGGCATGTCGTGCACAGCTACACGGTGGAGCTGGAGGGCGCGGACTGCGTCGAGGCCGAATACGAAGAAGTCGCGCTGGTCTTCGCGGAGAACCACGGCGTGATCCCCAAGACCGAGCACATCCATCTGCGCGCCCGCTGCGTGAAGTAGCGGCGCCTCACGCCCTCTCGATCCTGCACGCGTAGCAGCCGCGCTTGGCGTTGTGGACGTGGATCGTGCTCACCTCGTCACAGGCGAACAGGCGCACGATGACAGGCTCGATCTCGTCGCCCGGCACGACTTCGGCATCGACCATGAAACCGGCCGCGTCGTAGGCGCGCAGCGAGAGCAGCCGGCCGCGCAGCACCGGCGGCACGATACCGGCGTCGTCGAACGGCGCGCCCGCCGCCTCGCGCACGAAGATCGGGCCCGAGGCGCGGTAGGGCGAGTGCGCGCCCTGGTGCTCGAAGGGGAGCAGGATCAGCCGCTCGCCCGGCTCGGCGTCCTGGAGGCTGACTCGGCAGGGATAGCCGGGCTTCTCGTCCGCCGTCACCCGGCGCATGCCGCGCGCGGCCAGCGCCGCATCGTCGAGGGCGAAAAGCGGCTCAAAAGGAGACAGCGGCAGGCCGAGCGCGCGAAAGGACATGGGACACCTCCTGGTCGGGACGCCGTGTTGTGGACGGTCCGCAGGCCGCAATCGACCCGGTTCTTGCGCTGGATTCCTTGATTGCGCGCAATTTACGGGTCAAGCGAAGTACGCTTGCCCCCTATTGCGCTCTGGGCACAGGCTTTGCGACGTATCGGGCACGAGTTTCAAAACGGAACAGGCCCCATGCTCCGCTTCGCCGTCCTTCTCGCTTCCGCCCTCGCCGCCCAGGCGGCCGCGGCCGGCCCCGTGGCGGATGCCGCGGCGGTGGCGCGCATCCATGGCGGGATCGTGGATTGCGTCGGCTGCAACCTCGCCGGCGCGGACCTGAAGAACACTTGCGTCAAGGCGCACGACCTCTCCGGTGCGGATTTCGATCGTGCCGACGCGACCTTGATGTGCATGTCCTATGCGAATTTCTCCAATGCCACGTTCCGCGGCACGGATCTGTCCGGCGCCAACCTGGCGCATGCCCGTCTCGACGGCGCAGACCTGACCGCCGCGCGCATGACCATCACCTCGATCAAGGGAACCGATCTGACCAAGGTCAAAGGCCTTACCCAGGCGCAGCTCGACGCCGCCTGCGGCGACGCAGACACCAAGGTGCCGCCCGGCCTGACCGTGAAGACCTGTTCCTGAAAGTTTCGGCTAGCCTCCGAAAAGACGTAACTTGACCCCGGCCGCGGATGTACCGGCCGGGGATTTTTTTGCCTGCCGTTCAGCGTCCTACCTGTCCGCCGGCCACATCGCCGCGTCCTTCTTGGCGTGCAGGACCATATCGGCCTCGAACACCCCGTTCTGGGCGAAGCGGCCCTGCAGGATCACGCCGTTGCCGAGATAGGGCTCGGCGTAGCGTTGCGTCTTGTCGGCACCGCTCGCGTCGACAACGATGATCGAGCCGTCGCGGCGCGCGACCGTGAGCTTGGTGCCGTCGATCGCGCGGATGATGCCGTAGATCTCGTGCGTGCCGGCCGGCAGCGCGACCTCGGACCGCGTGAACGACACCTCCTTCTGCACGGCAGGAGTACCGGACGACAGGCCGAAGATGTCGAGCGTCTTGAACGCCGCGACGTAGACCTTGCCGTTCGCCACCGTCGGCACGATGTTCGAATTGCCGCCCGTGTTCGGCCATTTGCCGGCATGGCTCGACATCAGCGTGGCGCCGTGGCGCGCGTCGAAGCCGAAGAGCGAGATGTTGTGTTGCCCGGTGCCGTCGGGACGGCTCACCGCCCAGATCACCGCCGACATGTCGTCGTCGCCGTTCGACGAGATCGAGGTGAAGAAGCCGGGATCCTGCGCGCCGCCGACGCCGCCGGTCGATGCGACCTGGGTGAGCTTGGGGTGGGCGCCCGCCTTCACCTTCCAGACCTGCGCGTTGTCGCCGCCGCTGGTCACCACGCGGCCGGTGCCGTCGGCCGCCTGGTAATAGGACTGGCCGCACCAGCAGCTTCCGATGCCGAAGGTGCCGACATTGGCCATCGTGGTGGTGTTGAACATGTACATGTTGCCGTCCTTGCCGGCGGCGACCCCGAGCCCGAAGGTCTGGTTCGGCTGGCCGGGCAGGAGCATGTATCCACCCGAGCCGTAATCGACGTCGCCCTGCTCCAGCGACACCGCGTTCGACGGCGTGAAGATGTTGTCGACCGTCGACAGGTCGCCCGACATGTGCACCGCGCTCTCGGCGATGTTCTTCACCGGATCGAGCGTCGTGCCGCTGTAATCGGAATTGCCGGTGACGAAATAGATGTCGCCGGTCGACGGATCGGCCGCCAGCCCATAGCCCGACATCCACACCGAGGTGAGGAAGAAGTCGTCGGGCGAGGAGCTCAGCGTGTTGGTCATCTCGTTATGCGCCAGCGGGGCAAGCGACGACTTGTCCCAGCCCAGCACCCAGCCGCGCGACTGGTCGGCCGCGATGTCGCAGAAGCTCGCGAAGCCGGCATAGATGTTGTTGTTGGCCATCAGCAGCGCCGCGCGCTGGCGGCTGACGGCGGCGTTGAACCTGTACTTCGAATTGTTGTCGAGGCGGCTGGAGGCCGAGACCTTCACCGGCGTCACCACGTCCTGCAGCGTCGAAAGATCGACGGCGTGGACCATGTATTGCTGCACCTGGTTCTTGTAGGTGTAGGCGATGAGATAGAGCGTGCCGGTCGAGGTGTCGATCACGGGCGTCGAGCCGATGCCGATATTGGCCGCGTTGTTGCTGCAGCCGCCGGGCAACGCCGATTCCGGCACGGGCGGCCCGAAATTCTTGGACAGCAGGATCGTGCCGTCATTGGCGTCGATGGCGTAGAGCGTGTTGTTCTCGGTCGCGACATAGACGACGTCGTGCGTGCCCTGGCCCTGGATCGCCTGACCCTGGACCACGAGCGGCTGGGCGTCGACCTGGTCGTCGAGGGCGACGGACGCCGTCATCTGGAAGGTCTGGCCGCCCGATCCGTTCTTGACGACCCGCGGCGTCAGCACCGTCTCGTTGCCGTTCCAGCCCGTGCGCAGCGTGTCATTGTGATAGGTCGTCACGTTCACCGCCAGCGCGGCGGACGCGCTCAAAAGAGCGGCGCTTGCGAAAGCGACGGCATTCAAAAGACGGATTCGTGCCACGGCGTCCTCCCTGTGGGGCTGGACGAGAGCATGTTTCTTCTTTCGCGCGAAGTCCAGAAGGCGGGCGCGGCTTTACGGCGTTACGCTTTCCAAACCGTCACTCCGCCGCCTGGCGCGCATCGTCCTTGGGCCGCCAGCGCAGGATGGGATTGCGCGCGGCGGCAGTCTCATCCAGGCGGCGGCGCGGGCTGAGCCTGGGCGCGCCTTCGAAGCGCGCGGTCCTCTTGTCCTTGGCCTCCAAAGCCATCGTGCGCAGCACGTGGATGAAGCGGTCGAGCGACTCCTTCGATTCCGATTCCGTCGGCTCGATCAGCATCGCGCCGTGGACGACGAGCGGGAAATACATCGTCATCGGATGGTAGCCCTCGTCGATCATCGCCTTGGCGAAATCGAGCGTGGTGACGCCGGTCCCTTCCAGGAAGCTGTCGTCGAACAACGCCTCGTGCATGCACGGGCCTTCGCCGAACGGCGCGCTCATCACGTCCTTGAGCGAGGCCAGCACATAATTCGCCGACAGCACCGCGTCCTCGCTCGCCTGGCGCACGCCGTCGCGGCCATGGCTGAGCATGTAGGCGAGCGCGCGAGTGAACATGCCCATCTGGCCATGGAAGGCGCACATGCGGCCGAACGGCTTGGCGCCGCCGCTCGCTTCGTCCGCGTGCTCGATCATGCGGAACTCGTTGCCGTCATGCATCAGCAGCGGCAGAGGCGCGTAGGGCGCGAGCCGCTCCGACAGCACGACCGGGCCCGCGCCGGGTCCGCCGCCGCCATGCGGCGTCGAGAAGGTCTTGTGCAGGTTGATGTGCATCGCGTCGATGCCGAGATCGCCCGGACGCACGCGCCCCGCGATGGCGTTGAAGTTCGCGCCGTCGCAGTAGAAGTACGCGCCCGCCCTGTGCACCGCATCCGCCATCTCGATGATGCGCGGCTCGAACAGCCCACAGGTGTTCGGATTGGTGAGCATGATGGCGCAGACGTCGGGTCCGAGCTTGGCCTCGAGCGCGTCGGCATCGACATGGCCGCTCTTGGTCGCAGGCACTTCGTCGACCGTGAAGCCCGCGAAGGCCGCGGTGGCGGGATTGGTGCCGTGCGCGGATTCCGGGACCAGGATGCGCGGCCGCTTCTCGCCGCGCGCTTCGATCGCCGCGCGGATCGCGAGCAGCCCGCACAGCTCACCATGCGCGCCCGCCTTGGGCGACATCGCGACCGCCGGCATGCCGGTCAGCGTGGTCAGCCAGCGCATCAATTCGGAGATCAGCGCGAACGCGCCCTGCACCGTCTGCTGCGGCTGCAGCGGATGGATGTCGCCGAAGCCCGGCAGCCGCGCCATCTTCTCGTTCAGGCGCGGGTTGTGCTTCATCGTGCAGGAGCCGAGCGGATAGAGCCCGCTGTCGATCGCGTAATTCATGCGCGACAGGCGCACATAGTGCCGCACCACCTCAGGCTCGGAGAGGCCGGGAAGCCCGATCGGTCCCTTGCGGCGCCTGCCGCCCAGCCGCGTCTCGCTCATCTGCACCTCGGGCACGTCGACACCGGTCATGCCGGCGCGGCCGAGCTCGAAGATCAGGCCTTCCTCGTGATCGAGGCCCCGGTCGCCGGAGATGGTGGGAAGCTCGTTGTCTTCCACGGTGCCCGGTGCGGTGGGCCTGCCCTGCTTGTTCATGGTCATGCGAGCACCTCCGCGAGCGCCTTGGCGAAGGCTTCGCAGTCCTCATCGGTGTTGGTTTCGGTGGCGGCGACGATCAGAAGATCGCGCGCCGATTTCTCGTGCGGCATCAGGCGCGAGGCGGGAACGCCGCCTATGATGCCCCTCTCCGCCAGCGCGTCGACGACCGACGCGGCCGGCTTGGAAAGGCGGACCGTGAACTCGTTGAAGAAGCTCTCGGTCACTAGCGACACGCCTCTCACCGCGCCGAGACGTTCGGCGAGCGCCGAAGCGCGCGCGTGGTTGAACCGCGCCATGCGGGTCAATCCCTCTTCGCCGAGCAGCGAGAGATGGATGGTGAAGGCGAGGCAACAAAGCCCCGAATTGGTGCAGATGTTGCTCGTCGCCTTGTCGCGGCGGATGTGCTGCTCGCGTGTCGATAGCGTCAGCACGAAGCCGCGGCGGCCGTCGGCGTCCACGGTCTCGCCGGTGAGGCGGCCGGGCATCTGGCGGATGAACTTCTCGCGTGTCGCAAACAACCCGACATAAGGCCCGCCGAAATTGAGGCCGTTGCCGATCGACTGCCCTTCGGCCGCGACGATGTCGGCGCCCTGCGCGCCGGGCGACTCCAGAAGACCGAACGACATCGCCTCGGTCACCACCGCGATCAGCAGCGCGCCTTTGGCATGCGCCGCTGCGGCGACGGTTTCGATGTCGCGGATCAGGCCGAACACGTCCGGGCTCTGCACGACGACGCAGGCCGTCTCGCCGTCGATCATCGCGGCGATGTCTTCCGCGGAGCCCGGCGTGACGGGCGCGCGCACGACCTTGCCGGACAACGCCGCCACGGTCTCGACCGTCTCGGCATAGTGCGGATGCAGGCCGCCGGAGAGGATCGCCTTCGGACGCCGCGTCAGGCGCTGCGCCATCAGCACGGCCTCCGCCGTCGCGGTCGAGCCGTCATAGAGCGAGGCGTTGGCGACCTCCATGCCGGTGAGCAGCGCCACCTGGGTCTGGAACTCGAAGAGGTATTGCAGCGTGCCCTGCGCGATCTCGGGCTGATAAGGCGTGTAGGAGGTGAGGAACTCGGAGCGCTGGATCAGATGGTCGACCGCGCTCGGCACGTGATGACGATAGGCGCCAGCGCCGCAGAAGAATGGCACGCTGCCCGCCGACGCGTTGCGAGAGGCCATGCGCGACATGATGCGCTCGACCTCGATCTCGCCCTTGGTGTCGGGCAGGTCGAACGCGGACAGCGGCACGACCGCCGATTTCGGCACGTCGCGGAACAGCGCGTCGATATCCCTGGCGCCGATCTTGCCGAGCATGGCGGCGCGGTCGGTGGTTGTTAGTGGGTGATATCGCATATCTCTTCTCTTCCATCCATCCCCAGTGTCATGGCCCGCGACTGCGGGCCACCCAGGTGAAATCTGCGACTACCGTCCCAGGAAGGGTTGCGAGCGAAATCTGCAACATCACGCGACGCTACCTGGGTGGCCCGCAGTCGCGGACCATGACAGTCGGGTCATCAAAGCCCCTTCACGAACTCGTCGTATTGCTCGCGCGTCATCAGCTTGGCGACTTCGCCCGCGTCGGAGAGCTTGACCTTGAAGAACCAGCCGTCGCCTTCGGGATCGGCGTTGACCTTCGCGGGATCGTCGGAGAGCGCGGCATTGGACGCGGTCACCTCGCCGCTCACCGGCGCGTAGACCTCGCTCGCGGCCTTGACGCTTTCGACCACCGCCGCCTCGCCGCCGGCGCCGACCTTGCGGCCGTTTTCGGGAAGCTCGACGAAGACGACGTCGCCGAGCTGCTCGGCGGCGTATTTCGTGATGCCGATGGTCGCTTCGGAGCCCTCGACGCGCACCCACTCATGTTCCTTCGTGTACCGGACTTCGCTCATGCTGCTCCCCTGTTCCTAAGATGCGCGCCGATAGCGATGCGCGACGAACGGCATCGGTGCCACGCGCGCCGGCATCGGCTTGCCGCGCACGATAAGATCGATCTCGGTCCCGTCGGCCGCGAACGCGCTCTCGACATAGCCCATCGCCACCGGCCCATTCAGGCTCGGCCCGAAGCCGCCCGAGGTGATCTCGCCGATCACGCGGCCGGACTTGTCGGCGATCGGCGTGTGCTCGCGCGCGGGCGCCTTGCCAAGCGGCAGGATGCCGACGCGCTTCTTGGCCGGCGCGGCATCGAGAAACTTGCCCGCGCCCGGAAAATCGCGATCGGTGCGGCGGCGCTTGGCGACGGACCACATCAGGTTCGCCTCGGCGGGGTTCACGCTCTCGTCGATGTCGTGGCCGTAGAGGCAGAGCCCCGCCTCCAGGCGCAGCGAGTCGCGCGCGCCCAGTCCGATCGGCAGCACCTCGCTCTCAGCCAGCAGCGCGCGCGCCACGCGCTCACCGTCCTTGCCCTCGAGCGAGATCTCGAACCCGTCCTCGCCGGTATAGCCCGAGCGGCTGACGATGGCAGGCGCGCCCGCGATGTCCGCGCGCACGACCTTCATGAAGGTGAGCTTGTCGATGCCGGGTGAAAGCCGCTCCAGCACCGCGCCGGCCATCGGGCCTTGCAGCGCGAGCAGCGCGCGGTCGAACCGCGTCGTCACCTTGGCGGCGCCGTCGAGCCTCTGCGCGATATAGGCGTAGTCGCCGTCCTTCGTCCCCGCATTGACGACGATGTACATGTCCGCCTCGCCCTCGAGCTTGGAGAACATGAAATCGTCCTTGATCGTGCCTTCATCGTTCAGCAGCAATCCGTAGCGCTGCATGCCGGGCTTGAGGCCCACGACGTCGGCGGGCGTCACGCGCTCGAGCGCCTTCGCGGGATCGGCACCCTTGAGGAACGCCTGGCCCATATGCGAGACGTCGAACAGCCCCGCCTTCTCGCGCGCGTGCAGATGCTCTTTGAGGATTCCGGCCGGATACTGCACCGGCATGTCGTAGCCCGCGAACGGCACCATCTTGGCGCCGAGCTCCACATGCAGCGCGTGGAGCGGGGTCTTCAAAAGCGTTTCGGTCGTATCAGCCATGACGGTCCAGACAAGAGTTGCGACGGCGCGAACCGCCGACTTCGCGGAACTCGCGCCCCTCTGTCATGGGACCTGAGAGATTTCCCCCGATTTCTCGGGATTACCCCTTCGGTGGAGGACGCCTGAGAGCGGCCTCGCTTTCCAGAAGTTCATCCCCTTCGCGGTCCTTTTGCCTGAGAGTTTCCGGGGCGGTTGCTCCTTCGGCGCTTGTTTCCAAGTCTCTCCCGCGAGGGATCGATTGTATGGCCGGGCTTGAAGCGCCTCTCGGCGGTCAAACCCGTCGGCGCGCATCATAGGGGGGCGGTTTGGCGAGTCAATTCACTGTAAGATCGCTGGGAATATCAGGGGAAATCGATGTTTCCGATCGACATCAGCGGCTCGATTCGCCTGCGCGACCTCGGCAATCCGGCGTCCTTTGTCACGCGCGTCAGTGAACGCCTGGTGGACATGCTGGACGAGGCAGGTGTGACCGAGGTCTGGCCCGGAGAGGACACAGTGCGCTTCAAGACCGCATCCTTCTGGACCGGTGGCCGCGGAGGCATCCTTGCATACTTCGACGCAGGCACATTGCGGATCGAGACGGAAGATACCTCATTGCGCATCCGCTATCGGCTAAGCACCGTCAGAATGTTATTTGTGATTACCGCCCTATCGATTGTGTTTTTTGGCTTCTTAGCCTTAAGCGATGCCGGCCGCGGCAGCGATTGGCGCGACGCTGTCATGACAGCTGGTTTTGGCTGGCTGTGGGTGTTCGGCTTGAACTACGTTTTCGGCATGATCCGCTTTCCGCTCCGGCTGGAGCGGGAACTCCAGGACGTCGCGAAATAGCGCTACATCCGCTCCGGCACTTCGATGCCGAGGATGTCCAGCACCCTGACCATCGTCGCCAGCGTCACGTCGCACAGGCCGAGCCGCGCGGCGCGCAGATCCGCGTCGTCCTCGGACAGGATGTGGTGCTCGGAATAGAAGCGGCTGAATTTCTGCGCCAGCTCGAAGGCGTATTCGCACAGCACGTTGGGCGCGCGGTTGTCTTCCGCCGCCGCCATCTTCTCGGGCAGCGAAAGAAGCTGCAGCACCAGGGCGCGCTCCTCGGGCGAGCGGATGACGGGCGCGGACGACGCATGCCCCTCTTCCTTCGCGCGCCGCAGGATCGATTGGATGCGCACCGCGGCGTATTGCAGATAGGGCCCGGTCTTGCCCTCGAATCTCGAGAACCGCTCGATGTCGAAGACGTAATCGGTGAGGCGGTAGTTCGACAGGTCGGCGAATTTGAGCGTAGCGATCCCGACCTTCCTGGCGATGTCGGCGCGCTCCTGCGCCGGATAGTCGGCGCCGATGCCGGCTTCGCTCAAGCGCTTGTCGGCTTCCGCCGTCACCATGGCGATGAGGTCGAACAGCTTCATCACCCCGCCGGCGCGCGTCTTGAACGGCTTGCCGTCGGTGCCGTTCATCGTGCCGAAGCCGGAATGCTCGAGCGTAGCCTTGCCCGCGATGCCGGCCTTGCGCGCGGCGCGGAACACCTGCTCGAAATGCAGATGCTGGCGCTGGTCGACGACGTAGAGGATGAGGTCGGGATCCTGCTCCTTCACCCGGTCGACGATGGTGGCGAGGTCCGTCGTGCCATAGAGCACCGCGCCGTCCTTCTTGACGAGGATCAGCGGCGGCATCTCCTTCTTGTCGCCCTCTTCCGCGACGGGGACGATGAGCGCGCCTTCGCTCTCCTGCGCGATGTGCCGGGCTTTCAGGTCCTCGACCATCGGGCCGACCAGCGGATCGACGCTCGCCTCGCCTTTCCACAGATCGAAATGGACGCCGAGGCTGTCATATTCGCGGTCGAGGCCGACCTTCGACACGTCGAAGAAATGCTCCCACAGCGCGCGGTAGCCGGGACGTCCGGCCTGGAGCTCCGCGGTGGCGCGCCTGGCCTCTTCCAGCCGCTCCGGATCGGCCTTGCAGGCGGCCGAGGCCGCGGGATAGATCTCCTCCAGATCGTCCATCGTCACCGGCGATTGCTCCGGGTACGGACCTTTGAAGCTCGCGTCGAAATAGACCGGCGCGATGCCGCGATGCTCGATCTCGCTGATGAGCTGGCCCATCTGCAGGCCCCAATCGCCGAGATGGACGTCGCTCGTCACCGTCCACCCGTTTGCGCGGAACAGCCGCTGCAGGCTGTCGCCCAGGATCGCCGAGCGCAGATGGCCGACATGCATGGGCTTTGCGATATTGGCGCCGCCGAAATCGATGACCACGGCCTTGCCGTTGGGCTCGGCCTTCGGCAACCCGCCGCGCGCACGCTCGGCCAGCGCCGCGTCGGTCAGATCGAGATTGATGAAGCCCGGGCCCGCGATCTCGACCTTGGCGAAGATCGGCTCGGCCCTGAGGCGGTCCACGATCTTCTGTGCCAGCGCGCGCGGATTGGCCTTGGCGATCTTCGCGGCGGCGAGCGCGCCGTTGCACTGGAACTGCGCCAGGTCGGGCCGGTCCGAGGCCTGCACCTGGCCCAGCGCTTCCGGCAACCCCTCGGCCGCGAACGCCCGCCTCGCGAGCGCGCTCAGTTCCGCCGCCAGTCCCGTCATTGCGCGTAGCGGTTCATCTTGGTGTTGTAGTCGAGCTGCTCCTTGGTGAGCTGGAACCCGGCCACGATCGCGTATTCGCCGACCTTGGCGTTGCGCGCGATGTTGATGACGGTCGAGTCGATCTTGTCCTCCAAGCTCGCGGTGACCTGGCCCGGCTCGAAGGTGATGCGCGCGACGAAGAGCTTCTTGGTGAGGATCTTGTCGCCGTGGCGGGTGACCGAGAGGAAGTAGGGCACGTTGTAGGTGCCGCCCTCGCCGCCGGCCGAGCGCTTGGCTTTGAACACGACGCGGATTTCCGAATTCGTGGTGATCCTCTTCTTGTCGAAATCGCACTTCGTCTTCACGTCGGTGATCGCCACGGTATAGAGCTCGCCCGACGGATCCTGCGGCGCGTTCTGGCGGAATACCGTCAAGGTTGAAACGGGCGCGAGCGCGAAGGCGCTGGGGCACAGCCCCTTGTCCTTGTCGGTGGTGCAGCCCGAAAGGCTCAGACCCGCGAGCCCGGCCAGGGCGGCGCAGCGAAAAAACGTCGCGCCCCGCGCGAGCAATCCGCGCCCAGCAATCACCGGATCCGCCATTCTTTTGCCTTTCGCTTGACTTTTCATGAGACGCGGCCGACTGGTCCGACCGGCGCGTCCCGGACTGTATCCAGACAGGCTCCTAATGGAAAGCATCGCAGAGGGAAAGCCTTTATCGCGGCGACTTACATTGCTGTTAGCCAGCCCGCGCGGCTTCTGCGCCGGGGTGGAGCGGGCGATTCGCATCGTCGAGCTCTCGCTCGCCAAATACGGCGCGCCCGTCTATGTGCGCCATGAGATCGTGCACAACCGTTTCGTCGTCGAGCGGCTGGAGCGGCTGGGCGCGGTCTTCGTCGACACGCTGGACGCGGTGCCCGAGGATGCGTGCGTGATCTTCTCGGCGCATGGCGTGCCGAAATCGGTGCCGGCCGAGGCCAAGCGCCGCAAGCTGTTCTATCTCAATGCCACCTGCCCGCTCGTCTCCAAGGTGCATGTCGAGGCCGAGCGTCATCACGGCACCGGACGCCATGTCGTGCTCATCGGCCATGAAGGACATCCCGAGGTCGAAGGCACGCTGGGCCAGTTGCCGCAGGGCGCCATCACACTGATCCAGACGGCCGCCGACGCCGAATGCTTCACGCCCGCCGATCCGGCGAACCTCGCCTTCATCACCCAGACCACGCTCTCGGTCGACGACACGGAAGAGATCGTCGCGGTGCTGCGCCGGCGCTTTCCTTCGATCGCGGGCCCGCATCGCGAGGACATCTGCTACGCCACCACCAACCGCCAGGACGCGATGAAGCGCATCGCGCCGCGCTCGGACCTCGTGCTCGTCATCGGCGCGCCGAACTCGTCCAATTCGGTCCGGCTGGTCGAGGTCGCGCTGAAGGCCGGCGCGCGCGACGCCGCGCTCATCCAGCGCGCCTGCGACATCGACTGGAAGCGGCTCGAGGGTGTTACGACGCTCGGCCTGTCGGCGGGCGCATCCGCGCCGGAGCTGCTCGTCGACGAGGTGATCGCGGCATTGCGCGAGCGTTTCGAATTGACCGTCGAGGAGACGACGGCGGCACGCGAGGACATAGCCTTCAACCTGCCCCGCGCGCTCGCGTCCTAGCCATGGCGGTCTATACCGACGTCTCCTTCGAGGATCTGGAGCAGTTCCTGCAGGCCTACGACGTCGGCCAGCCTTCGAGCTTCAAAGGCATCGCCGAGGGCGTCGAGAACTCGAACTTCCTCCTGCGCAGCGGGCGCGGGGCCTTCATCCTCACCCTCTACGAGAAGCGCGTGCGCGCGGAGGATCTGCCGTTCTTCTTAGGCCTGATGGAGCATCTATCGTCGCGCGGCATCGCTTGTCCGTTGCCGGTGCGGCGCGAGGACGGCGCGCTGTTCGGCACGCTCAACGGACGTCCCGCGGCGCTGCTGACGTTCCTCGACGGCGTCTCGCTGCGCAATCCGGAAACCACCCATTGCGCGGCCGCCGGCAGCGCGCTGGCGGCGTTGCACGAGGCAGGCAGAGGTTTCGCGCTCACGCGCCCCAACGCGCTCGGTGCCGAAGCGTGGCGCGATCTCGCCTCCAAGGTCGAAGGCCACGCCGACGGGGTCGAGAAAGGCCTGCGCGCGCTGATCGAAGGAGCGCTCGAGATCGACTGGCCCGCCGGGCTTCCGTCCGGCATCATCCATGCCGATCTGTTTCCCGACAACGTGCTCCTGATGGGCGACAAGGTGTCGGGCGTGATCGATTTCTATTTCGCCTGCAACGACGCGTTCGCCTACGACCTCGCGGTGATGCTCAACGCCTGGTGCTTCGGCGCGGACGGCGCCTTCGACAAGGCCAGGGCAAAAGCGCTGTTCGGCGCCTATCGCAAGCACCGCGCGCTCAGCGCGGAAGAGATCGCGGCGATGCCGGTGCTGGCGCGCGGGGCTGCGCTGCGCTTCCTGCTGACCCGGCTCTACGACCTGCTGCACCACGACCCCTCCGCGCTGGTGCGACCGAAAGATCCGCGCGACTTCGCGCGCCGTCTGCGCTTTCATCTGAGCGTGGCGAATCCCTCGGAGTATGGCTTGTGATCGACGTCTTCACCGACGGCGCCTGTTCCGGCAATCCCGGACCCGGCGGCTGGGGCGCGATCCTGCGCTCGGGCGCGCATGAGAAGGAGATCTCGGGCGGCGAGCCTCTCACCACCAACAACCGCATGGAGATGACGGCCGCGATCCGCGCGCTGCAGTCGATCAAGAAGCCGGCCAAGGTCACGATCCACACCGACTCCCGCTACCTGATGGACGGCGCGACGCAGTGGATGAAGAAGTGGAAGATGAACGGCTGGAAGACCGCCGACAAGAAGCCGGTCAAGAACGACGACCTCTGGCGCGCGCTGGAGGAGGCGTCCGCGCCGCACGAGGTGAGCTGGCGCTGGGTGAAGGGTCACTCCGACCATGTGGAGAACGAACGCGCGGACGCGCTGGCGCGGGGAGCCATTCCCTGATCCGTCATGGCCGCCCTTGAGGCGGCCATCCAGCAAGCGAGCGTCAGAGCGAGCGCATGTGACTCTGGATGGCCGGGTCAAGCCCGGCCATGACGAATTGGGTACCTGCTCGGCGCGCTGTCTTTTCCCGCCGTGAAACCCGGAATGCCGTCCGAGAATTCCACCCAGTCGTGTTTGCTGCGCTCGAAGACCGAGCGCAGCGGCGCGGGGAAGTGCGGATCGGCAAAGGCGCCGACGGCGATGCCGTAGCGGCCGGGATGGTTGGCGGTCTGCCAATAGACCGTCGAGCCGCAATCGGGACAGAAGTGGAAGCTGAGCTTGCGCCCTTCCACGAAACGCTCATGGACGCGCGAGGGGCCTGAGAGTGAAACCTGCGCCGCCTCATAATAAGCGCCGACGCCGAACGGGGAACCCGTCCGGCGCTGGCACTCGATGCAATTGCATAGCGACACGACCGCGGGCTCGCCCTCGGCGCACGCTTGGAGCGCGCCGCAGCAGCAGCGTGCGGTCCGCGCGCTCAAAGCTGCTTGATCACGTGCTCGGCGCTGGAGACCGAGAACGCGCCGGGCTCCTCGACGTCGAGCACCTTCACGACGCCGTTGTCGACGATCATCGCATAGCGCTTGCTGCGCTGGCCCATGCCGAACTTGCTCGCGTCCATCTCCAGGCCGAGCGCGCGCGTGAAATCGCCGTTGCCGTCGGCCAGCATCACCACCTTGCCGCCCGCGCCCTGGTTGTCGCCCCAGGCGCCCATCACGAAAGCGTCATTGACCGACAGACAGGCGATGGTGTCGACACCCTTGGCGTGGATCGCGGCCGCGTTCTGGATGAAGCCCGGCAGGTGCTTGGCCGAGCAGGTCGGCGTGAACGCGCCGGGCAGCGCGAAAAGGACGACCTTCTTGCCGTCGAAAAGTTCCGACGTCGTGATCGGCTTCGGTCCGCCGTCTTTCATCTGCATCAATGTCGCGGACGGAATCTTGTCACCCACCTTGATCGTCATGTTCGCTCCTTTTTGGGGCACGTTGGCCGGGGCGGGTTGTAGCCCAGCGTTTCGCCTGCGGCAAAGGAATGTTAGGGTCGGGCATGGCGGCGAAAGACCCTACAGCGCGTCCGGCCGAAGGCTTCCTTCTCGGCAAGCTCCTGGTCGCGCTTCCCGGCATGCCCGATCCGCGCTTCGCCAAGAGCGTGATCTACATGTGCACCCACACCGAGAAGGGCGCGATGGGCATCATCGTCAACAAGCCGTTCGACGGCCTGACCTTCCGCGAGGTCGTCGCCAAGCTCGACGTCGAGGTCACGCCCGCCACGCCCGATCCGCCGATCCTGTTCGGCGGCCCCGTGGGCACGGGCCAGGGCTTCGTGCTGCACACGTCCGAATATCCGGGCGGCGAGGCGACGATGCCGGTGACGTCGGAGATTTCGCTCACCGCGACCGTCGACATCCTGCGCGCGATCGCGCAAGGCCGCGGGCCTTTGAAGGCGCTCTTCGCGCTCGGCTATGCCGGCTGGGGGCCGGGCCAGATCGAGGACGAGCTCACCTCCAACGGCTGGATCATGTGCGAGGCCGACCAGCGCATCGTCTTCGGCGGCGATTTCGACGGCAAATGGAAAGCGGCGCTGGCCACCATCGGCGCGGACATCTCGGGACTGTCGTCGGACGCGGGACGGGCGTGATTCCTACCCTCCCCTTGAGGGAGGGTCGACAATTTGCGAAGCGCAGCGGAGCAAATTTCGGGGAGGGGTTGGCGGTCCGCGCAAGTACCCCTCCCCGAAAAATGCTTCGCATTTTTCGACCCTCCCTCAAGGGGAGGGTTTGTCTACACCGCCGTTCCCGTGTCGTAGTGCCGCGCGATGTAGTTGAGCGTGTCGGCGAGCGGCAGCGGGGGCGAGAAATAAAATCCTTGCGCGTACTCGCAGCCGAGATCGCGCAGATGGCGCGCGTGCTCCTCGTTCTCGACGCCCTCGACCACGACCACGCGCTTCAGGTCGTGGGCGAGCGCCACGATGGAGCCGAGCACGACCGCGCTGTCGGATTCGCTGTGCGTACCGCCGTGGCGCGACAGAAAGCTCTGGTCGATCTTGACGGTGTCGAAGGGCAGGTCCTTGAGCCGCGACAGGCTCGACTGCCCGGTGCCGAAATCGTCGATGGACAGCCCGAGCCCGAGCGCGCGGATGCGCTTGAGCGTGGCCTGGACGTTCGACGCGGCGGCGCTTTCGGTGATCTCGAGCTTGAGCGTGCCGGGCGGCAGAGCGCAGGTCTCGAGCAGCCGGCGCAGGAAATTCTCCAGCGCCGGATCGCGCAGCTGCCGGGGCGAGACGTTCACGCTGACGAACAGCGGCGGGGTCAGCGGAAAGAAGCGCTGCCATTGCGCGAGGTCGTGGCCCGCGCGCTCGAGCACGAAATGGCCGAGCGTCGCGATCAGCCCCGTCTCCTCGGAATGGGCGATGAAGTCGGAGGGCGAGACGAGTCCCCGCTCGGGATGCTGCCAGCGCAGCAGCGCCTCGAAGCCCGCGACCGCGCCGTCGGAAAGACGCACGATCGGCTGGTAAAACACTTCGAGCTGGTCGTGCTCGACGGCGCCGCGCAGCTCGGCTTCAAGTGCTACGGAATCCTCCGGCGGGCGCGCGTTCATCGTGCGCGCATAGACACGCGCGCAGCCGCCGCCGTCCTGCTTGGCCTGGGCGAGCGCGAGCTCGGCGTTGCGCACGAGATCGGCCGCGTCGCGCGCGTCGTGCCCGACGGTGACGCCGACGCTCGCCGGCGCGAAGATGCTGCGGCCGTCCTGCGCATAAGCGGCCCCGCAGAGCTTGACGAGCTCGTCGCCCAGGGATTGCGCATCCTCCTGGGCGTGGCGCAACAGCACCGCGAACGCGTCGCCGCCGAAGCGGAACACCTCGGCCGTGCCGCCGAAATGGGTCGAGAGCCGCTCGGCGGCGCGCACCAGCACCGCGTCGGCGCCGGCATCGCCCAGGCTCGCATGGATCGACTTGAAGCGGTCGATGTCGAGCAGCGCCACCATCGTGTCCAGGAAGCCGTCGCCAAGATGGCTCAAGCTCTCGTTCATCGCGGCGCGATTGGGAAGGCCGGTCAGGGGATCGCGCAGCGAATGCGCGGCGGGCGCCTCCATCTCCTTGCGCCCGGTGATGTCGGCGATGAGGCCGAGGCAGCGGCTGGCATGCTTGTCGCCCATCATCGTCGCGCGCAATTCGAACCAGCGGTAGCGCGCGGCCTCGTCGCGCGCGCGGAACTCGATGCGGAACGCCAGCCCCGCCTGCGCGCGGTAGTCGCCGAGCGCCTGCTCGTAGACCGCGCGGTCCTCGGGGTGAATGCGCCGGACCCAGGCCTGATGCGGCATGCGGCCCGTGGTCTCGTTCAGGCCCAGGAGCGACGCGGCCTCCGACGACAGCAGCACCTCGTCGCCGTCGAATTCGAGATCGAAGATGCCCTGATGCGACGCGCCGATCGCCTGGAGCTCCTTGGGCGAGCCCATGCGCGGCATGGGCAGCACCGCGATCCCCTCGCCCGCCGCCACGGCGAGCGCGAGGAGGACGGCGCCCGCGGCCGCGAAGCCGCCCGCGATGTCGGGGGCCGCGGTCGTGCTGCCGAGGACGCCCAGCGACGTCATCGCCGCCGCCAGCGTCACCAGCGCGAAGACGGCGGCGCTGGGCGCCAGAACGCGCGCGGGCTGCGAGCCGTAACGGCCGCGATGGACGAGATAGGCGGTGATCGCGGCGGTGCCGAGCACGACCAGCACATAGATGACGAGCGTCGCGGCCGGCGCGCCGACATAGGCGAGTGCTGCGACGAGGCAGAGCGCGATCGTTCCCCAGCGCAGCCAGCGCACGGCCCAGGGCCATGCGGCGCCGATCGGCACGATCGTGTCGGCGAGCCGCGCCCCGGCCGCGAGCGCGAGGCCTGCGAACAGCGCGGTGAGGCCGTAAGGCCCGCCGACATGGGTCGCCAGGCTCGCGTCGAACATTCCGGTGCCCGCGAGCCGCGCGAGAAGGACGAAGAGCAGCGTCGCCGCCGCCCACACCGGCGGCTTGTGCCCCGTCATCACCGCGAGCCCGCCGGTGATCGCGGCAGCGGCGAAGATCAGTCCCGCGACCGCGGCGATGAAGATGGCGAGCTGGCGGTTGTGGGAAGCGAGCGCGGGCTCTGTCCAGGCGAGCAGCGAGGGCGGGCTCGGCGCGTTCGCGATCTCGATCGCAAGACTGATCGAGCCGCCTGGCGGCACCATCACGCGATAGGCGTGTCCGCCATAGGCTTTCGCCGGCTCGGCGATGGCGCCGGGATCGGTGCTCGCCAGGCTGATGACCGCAGGCCGCGTCGAATGCGGCAGCACCTCGAACGCCATCTCGGAGGACTGCCCCGCCTCGAGGATGCGCGTCGCGGCGCGTGCCGAGCTGTTCGTCACGGTGAGCGAATACCAGCTCGCGGATTTCGGCTGGACGCTCGCCGGCATCTTGTAGGGCCCGAGCGCGTCCTGCAGCTCGATCACCACATCGGGCTGACCGAGATCGACGGTGTGGGAATCTTTCGGTGCGGGCGGCGGCGGCGCGGCGGCCGCGAGCGTGCCCACGAACGCGGCAACGAGCGCAACGGCAAAGAGAGATCGTTTCATCACGCCCGGTTGATCCAAGGTATCGAGAGAAAGGCGGCTAACCTACAGGCGGGTCGTCCGCCAGCAAAGCGAACAAGGCGTGATCGCGCCACTCACCGTTAATCTGGAGATAGCCGCGCGCCAGGCCCTCCTGGCGGAACCCCGCCTTGAGCAGAAGGTTCTGCGACGGCGCGTTGGACGGCAGGCACGCCGCCTCGATCCGGTGCAGACCCAAGGTCGAGAAGATGAACGGCACCAGCGCCCGCACCGCGTCGAACATATAGCCCTGACGCGCGAAGCGCTCGCCGATCCAATAGCCGAGCGCGCAGCATTGCGTGACGCCGCGGCGCACGTTGGAGAGCGTGCAACCGCCCATCAGCGTGTCGTCGTCCTTGCGGAAGACGAAGAACGCATAGGCCGTGTCGGCCCGCGTCTCCTTCTGATAGCGCTTGATGCGGCGGCGGAACGCGCTCTTGGTGAGTTCGTCGCTCGCCCACACCGGCTCCCAGGGCGCAAGGAACGCGCGGCTCTCGCTGCGCACCTTCGCCCAGCCCGTATAGTCGCCGATCCGCGGATAGCGCAGATAGACGCCGCTGCCTCTGATCGTCGGCTGCTGGCCCCCGGGAAAGGTGAGGCCGCGCATGAAAGCCATCGGTCCGGTGTTCATTCGGCGGCGCGCATCGAAACCGTTCCGCCGAAGCGGCCCGCGAAGACATCGTAGTTCTCAAGCTGCCCCACGGGCCCGAGCGAGACCATCGTCGGACGCTCCGACGCCATGAGCCTCTCGCCGACGCGGCGTATCGCGGCCGCGTCGACCTCATCGAGCCTGGCGAGCTGCTCGGCGGTGGAGAGCACGCGGCCGTGACTGAACATCTGGCCCGCGATCTGCTCGGCGCGGCCGGCCGGGCGCTCCAGGCCCATGAGCAGGCTCGATCTGAGCTGGGCTTTGGCGCGCGCGATCTCGGCCTCGGTGGGACTTGCCGCAAGTGCCGCCATCTCGCCCGCGACCACGGGCGCGATCTGGCCCGCCTCGGCCTCGCCGGTGCCGGTGTAGATCGCGACGACGCCGCTGTCGTCGGCGGCCTGCGTGAAGGCGGTGATCGTGTAGCAGAGGCCGCGTTTCTCGCGCACCTCCTGGAAAAGCCGCGAGGACATGCCGCCGCCGAGCGCGGTGACGTAGACCTGCAGCGCATAGATCTCGGGATCGGTCTGGCTGAGACCGGGGAACGCGAAGGCCATGTGGGCCTGCTCGAGATCGTCGCTCTCGCGCCGCTCGCCGCCCATCCAGCGCGCGGGCAACGGCTCGGCGGTGCGGCCCGGACGCAGGCAGGAGAGCTTGTCCTCAGCCAGCCGCATCATCTCCTCATGCGTCACGGCGCCGGAGGAAACGAGCACCATGCTGCCGGCCAGATAGTTCGCGCCCATATAGGTGCGCAGATCGGCCTGGCTGAACGCCGAGACGGTCGCGTCCTCGCCCAGGATCGGCCAGCCCATCGGCTGGCCGGGATAGATCGTCGCCTGAAGGTGATCGAAGATGATGTCGTCGGGCGTGTCGCGCGCCTGGCCGATCTCCTGCAGCACCACCTGGCGCTCGCGCTCGAGCTCGGCCTGATCGAATGTCGGCCGGGTGAGGATGTCGGAGAGGATGTCGAGCGCGAGCGGCACGTCGGCTTTCAGCGCGCGCGCATGGAACGCGGTCTGCTCGCGGCTGGTATAGGCGTTCAGGAATCCGCCGACGGCTTCGATCTCCTCGGCGATGTCGCGCGCCGAGCGGCGCTCGGTGCCCTTGAACGCCATGTGCTCGAGCATATGGCTGACGCCCATGATGGGCCTGGTCTCGTTGCGCGAGCCGCAATTGACCCACAGGCCGAGAGCCGCGCTTTCGAGCTGCTTCATCGGATCGGTGACAATGGTCAAGCCATTGGAAAGACGGGAGATTTCGACGTTCATGCGGCGGGCACTCTAGCCGCGATGTATGAGCGAACCAAGCCCAAATCGGGGCCCAGGACATCGAATTTTTCCGGCGCCTCCATGAGCCCGCTAAGCCTCGGGGGGAGCGCGGGAATTTGCCCGGTAGCCCTACGGACCACGTCCGGAAACTTGGCCGGATGGGCGGTCGACAGGACCACCACGGGCCCCCGGGACCGGACCTGTTCGGCGGCGGCCACGCCGACCGCGGTGTGGGGGTCGATCAGCCTGCCCGTCCCGGCATGGACGCGGGCGATGGTTTCGAGCGTCCGCGCGTCGTCGACGGCGTGGGCGCCGTAACGGCCAGCGAGATCGGCGCGGATGGGCGCGGGAAGCGCGATCCGCGTCCCGCCCATCGCCTCGCGCACATAAGCCGCGTCGCGGCCGCTCGCCTCGAACAGGGCGCGCTCGAAATTGCTCGCGACCTGGATGTCCATCGAGGGACTGAGCGTGCGGCGCGCGGGACCCGCTTCATAGATGCCGTCGTTGAGGGCGCGCGCCATGATGTCGTTGGCGTTCGTCGCGACGACGAGGCGCTCGATGCTCAAGCCCATGCGCATCGCCGCCTCGCCGGCGAAGACGTCGCCGAAATTTCCCGTCGGCACGACGAAGGTCGCGGGCGTCCCGAGCGTGGCCGTCGCGGTGAAGTAGTAGACGCTCTGCGCCGCGATGCGCGCGAAGTTGATCGAGTTGACGGCGGTGAGGCCCACCTTGCCCGCGAACGCCGCATCGGCGAACAACGCCTTCACCAGCGCCTGCGCATCGTCGAACGAGCCTTCGAGCGCGATGTTGTGGATATTGGCGTGGGGCGCGGTAGTCATCTGGCGGCGCTGCACCTCGGTGATGCGTCCCAAAGGATGCATCACGAAGACTTCGATGTTGGGAAGGCCGCCGAGCGCGGCGATCGCAGCCGACCCCGTGTCACCCGAGGTTGCGGCGAGAACCGTCGCGCGTCCGCCGCGCTCCGCCAGCGCGCGCGCGAACAGCCGCCCCAGCACCTGCATCGCGATATCCTTGAACGCCAGAGTGGGGCCGTGGAACAGCTCCAACAGGAAGCGGCCGGGCGCGATCTCGACGAGCGGGGCGATGCGCGGGTCGTCGAAGCCCGCGTAAGCGGCGGCGACGTCCGCCTTCAGCGCATCGTCCGGGAAATCGCCGCCGGCGAAACCTTTCAAGATCCGGAGCGCAACATCGTCATAAGCGGCGGCGCCCACATCGACTTGCGGCCACGCAATGGGCAAGTAAAGACCGCCGTCGGGCGCGAGTCCCGACAGAAGCGCGTCCGTGAAGCCGCATTCGGGCGCCTGCCCTCGCGTGCTCAGATACCTCATCGCCAGACCAGCCGTTTGCGCGAGACATGATAGGCGAGATAGACGCCGAGCAGCACCGCCGCCAGCGCGAACCAGGTGATCGCGTATTGCAGATGCTCGTTGCGGAACGCGACGACCGTCTGCCCGCCCTTCGGCCAGCCGCCTGGATTGGGCGTCGCATCCGCCTCGATGACGACGGGCGCCGCGAGCGCGATGCGATCGGCCTTCGCGATCGCCGCCACGTCGCGCGCGTACCAGATGCGGTGCGCGAGATCGGGCGTGGGCGTGAACGCTCCTGCCGCATCGGGCGTGCGCCAGATGCCGACGATGCGCACGTCACCGTCGAGCCGGCCTGCGCGGCGCGTCGCGGGATCGAGCTTCTCCTTCGGCACGATGCCGCGGTCGACGAGGAAGGTCCGTCCATCCTTCACCGTGAACGGCACGATCACGTGATAGACGGGCGCACCGGTCTCGTCGGTGGCGAAGGCATAGGCTTCCTTCGAATTGTCGAAGCGGCCGTCGAGAGCGACACGGCGGTATTCGCCGACATGGGCGCCCGGCGCGATGGGCGCTGCGTGCATGTTGCGGTCGACCTGCGCTATCAGCGCCAGCTTCCATTGCAGCCGATCGAGCTGCCACACGCCCAATCCCACGAGGACGGCGAACAGCGCGGCCGCGGCAGCCGTGAACGCGGGCAGCGGACGGAACGAAAGCATCGCCTATTCCAACCGCCCCTCGCCCGCGTTGTGCCGGTACTGCAGCACCAGCAGCAGCGCCTTGGCGAGCCTGAGGAGGACGAGCGACAGGACGATGACGAGCGGGACCCAGAGCGCGACGTGCACCCAATAGGGCGGTTGGTATTTCACTTCCACGATCAGCGCCGACACGGTGACGATCGCGCCCACGATCAGGATGACGAACACCGCCGGACCGTCACCCGCGTCGAAGGGGCCATAGTCCAGGCCGCAGGCACTGCACCGCGGCGCGACTTTCAGGTATCCGTCGAACAGCGCTCCCTGCCCGCAACGCGGACAACGCCCGAGCAGGGCCGCGCGCGCGACGCTCAACCGACGACGGCCGAGGCGCCCCAGACATAGATCCAGGTGAACAGGAACAGCCACACCACGTCGACGAAGTGCCAGTACCAGGCGGCCGCCTCGAAGCCGAAATGGCGCTCGGGCGTGAACTGGCCGGCCATCGCGCGGAACAGGCACACGATCAGGAAGATCGTGCCCACGATCACGTGGAAGCCGTGGAAGCCCGTCGCCATGAAGAAGGTCGAGCCGTAGATCGCATCGAGATTGCCGGGGGCTGCGAGGCTCACATGCGCCGGATCGGAGAGGTGCGCCAGCGCGAGCCCGTTGAAGCCGAAGGTGAACGGCGCGTGGCTGTACTCCCAGGCCTGGATGCAGGTGAAGGAGAGACCGAGACACACGGTGAGCAACAGGCCCTGCACCGCGCCCTTGCGGTCGCCGTGGAGGATCGCGTGATGCGCCCAGGTCACTGTCGTGGCCGAGGTAAGCAGGATCAGCGTGTTGAGCACCGGGAAATGCCAGGGGTCGAGCGTCACCACGCCCACCGGCGGCCACTGGCCGATGGAGACGTCGTGCGGGAAGAACGCCGAATTGAAATAGGCCCAGAACCAGGCGACGAAGAACATCACCTCCGAGGCGATGAACAGCACCATGCCGAAGCGCAGGCCGAGCTTGACCACCGGCTTGTGGTCGCCGCGCACGACGGATTCCTGGATGACGTCGCGCCACCAGCCGACGAAGGTGAAGGCGAGCAGCAGCGCGCCCGCGGCGAAGATCCACGGCTGGCCGTTCACCGGCAGGCCGAAGAAGCCGGTGTAATCCTTGTTCATCCAGAACACGGCGCCGACCAGCATCGTGAACGCGGCGATGGAACCGACGATCGGCCACGGGCTCGGATCGACCAGGTGATAGTCGTGGTGGACTTCGCTATGCGCCTCAGCCATGGACCTCAAGCCCCTTTTGTCCGCCGCCCGTCAGTGGAGCCATTGCTCGCCCCACTTCACGATCGACATCATGAAAACCAAAACCACGAGCCCCGCGAGGATGAGCCCAAGCGCCAGGTTGCGCTTGCGCCTCTCGCGGCCAAAGCCCGCATCGTCCTCGCCCGTATCGTCATCCATCGCCTCATATCCAATGCGCCGCGATCCGCTCGACGATGAGGGCCGCGAACAGGGCGAAGAGATAGAGGAGCGAGATCCCGAACAGCCGCTTGGCGGCCGGCTCGTGCGCCTCGTCGGTCTCGCGCAGCACCGCAACGCTCTGCGAGAGGAACGCGCCGCCGAGCAGCGCGGCACAGGCGAGATAGAGCGGGCCCGCGAAGCCCAAGAAGGACGGCGCGAGGCCTGCGGGCACGAGCAGCAGCGTATAGGCGAAGATGTTCCAGCGCGTCACGCGCTTGCCGCTCACGACGGGAAGCATCGGCACGCCCGCGCGCGCGTAGTCGCCGGAGCGGAACAGCGCCAGGGCCCAGAAATGCGGCGGCGTCCACAGGAAGATGATCGCGACCAGCACCAGGGGGGGAAGCGCAAGCGAGCCCGTCACCGCGGCCCAGCCGATCGCCGGCGGCAGCGCGCCCGACAACCCGCCGATCACGATGTTCTGCGGCGTCCGCCGCTTGAGCCAAAGCGTGTAGACGCCGACATAGAAGAAGATCGTGAAGGCGAGCAGCGCCGCCGCCGCGAAGTTCACGAACAGTCCCATCATCGCGACCGACGCTATCGCCAGCGTGTAGCCGAAGCCGAGCACGTCGCCGCGCGCGATCTTTCCCATCGGGATCGGCCGGCCCGCAGTGCGCGACATCAGCGCGTCGATGTCGCTGTCATAGGCCATGTTGAGCGCGCCCGACGCCCCCGCGCCGACCGCGATGCAGAGCAGCGCCGTGAACGCCACGAGCGGATGGACATGGCCGGGCGCGACGACGATCCCAGCCAGCCCCGTGAACACGACGAGCGACATCACGCGCGGCTTGAGCAGCGCGAAGAAGTCGCCGACCGTGGCGACGGGACGGGCTTGGAATGTATCGATCGACGCCATCTATGACCTTCAGGTGATCTTGGGCAGATCGTTATAGGTGTGGAACGGCGGCGGCGAGGACAGGGTCCATTCCAGCGTCGTCGCCCCGATGCCCCAGGGATTGTCCGCGGCATGGCGCTTCCTCAGGAACGCCTCGGCCATCGTCGCGAGGAACACCAGCACGCCGAAGCCCGCGATGAACGCGCCGATCGACGAGACGAAGTTCCAGCCGGCGAACGCGTCGGGATAGTCCGCATAGCGGCGCGGCATGCCCTGAAGCCCGAGGAAGTGCATCGGGAAGAATGCGAGGTTCACGCCGACGAAGGTGATCCAGAAATGCAGCTTGCCCAGGGTCTCGTTGTACAGATAGCCGGTGATCTTCGGGAACCAGAAATACCAGCCCGCGAAGATCGTGAACACGGCGCCGAGCGACAGCACGTAGTGGAAGTGCGCCACCACGTAATAGGTGTCCTGCAGCGAGACGTCGACGCCGGCATTGGCCAGCACCACGCCGGTCACGCCGCCGACGGTGAACAGGAAGATGAAGCCGATCGCCCACAGCATCGGCGTCTTGAACTCGATCGAGCCGCCCCACATCGTCGCGATCCACGAGAACACCTTGATGCCCGTGGGCACCGCGATGACCATCGTGGCGACGACGAAATAGGCCTTGGTGTCGACGCTGAGCCCCACCGTGTACATGTGGTGCGCCCAGACGAGGAACCCGATGAAGCCGATCGAGACCATGGCGTAGGCCATGCCGAGATAGCCGAACACCGGGCGCTTGGAGAACGTCGCCACGATGTGGCTGATCATGCCGAAACCCGGCAGGATGAGGATGTAGACCTCCGGGTGGCCGAAGAACCAGAACAGATGCTGGTAGAGGATCGGGTCGCCGCCGCCGGCCGCGTTGAAGAACGCCGTGCCGAAATGGCGGTCGGCGAGCAGCATGGTGATCGCGCCCGCGAGCACCGGCAGCGAGAGCAGCAGCAGGAACGCCGTCACCAGGATCGACCACACGAACAGCGGCATCTTGTGCAAGGTCATGCCCGGCGCGCGCATGTTCAGGATCGTGGTGATGAAGTTGATCGCGCCCAGGATCGAGGACGCGCCCGCGATGTGCAGCGAGAAGATCGCCAGGTCCATCGCCGGTCCCGGCGAGCCCGTCGTCGACAGCGGCGCGTAAAGCGTCCAGCCGCCGCCCACGCCCGTGCCCCCGGAATCGCCCTCGACGAACATCGACATGAGCAGGAGCAGGAAGGAGAACGGCAAGAGCCAGAACGAGATGTTGTTCATGCGCGGGAACGCCATGTCGGGCGCGCCGATCATCAGCGGCACCAGCCAGTTGCCGAAGCCACCGATCATCGCCGGCATGATCATGAAGAACACCATGATCAGGCCGTGGCCGGTGACGAACACGTTGAAGGTATGCGCCTCCTTGAATATCTGCATGCCGGGATACATCAGCTCGGCGCGCATCATCATCGACAGGAAACCGCCGATCAGGCCGGCGCAGATCGCGAAGATAAGGTACATCGTGCCGATGTCCTTATGGTTCGTCGAATAGACGTAGCGCCGCCAGCCATGGGGATGATCGTCGTGGGCGTGGGCAATGTCGGTCATGTCGCGCGTCCTTATTTCGCCGCCAGGCGGATGTTGCCGTCGATAGCGGCGTATTTCTTCTTGGCCGAGGCGAGCCACGCCGCGTAGTCGGCGTCGTTCACGATCCTGACCTCGATCGGCATCGCGTCATGTGCCATGCCGCAGAGCTCGGAGCACTGGCCGTAGAACGTGCCGGTGCGCAGCGCCTTGAACCAGGTGCGGTTGATGCGGCCCGGCACCGCGTCCATCTTCACGCCCATCTCGGGCAGCGCCCAGGAATGGATGACGTCGGCGCCGGCGGTGTCGACCTCGATGACCTTGTTCACCGGCAGGACGATGATGTTGTCGGTGCCGAGCATGCGCGGCTCGTGCGCCTTGGCGGCGTCGGCATCGCTCAGCATGCGCGATTCGAAGGTGAAGCCCGCGCCCGCATACTCATAGCCCCAATACCATTGATGGCCGATCGCCTTGATCGTCACGTCGGGCTTGGGGATGTCCGCCTCGAGATAGAGCAGGCGGAAGGAGGGGATCGCGATGAGCACCAGGATGATGACCGGGACGCCGGTCCAGATGATTTCGAGCAGCGTGTTGTGATGGACGTGGCTCGGCGTCGGATTGGCGCGCTTGTTGTAGCGCAGCGCGATCCACACCAGGAGCGCCAGCACGAACAGGCTGATCGCGGTGATGATCCACAGCAGCGTCGTATGGAAGCTCTCGATCTGCTGCATCACCGGAGAGGCCGGGGCCTGGAAGGTCGTGCCCCAGTCCTTGGGCAGAGCCAGCGCGCCGGTCGCCCATAGCGCCGCCGTCGCGACCAAGCCTGCGCCGATGCCGGTTCTTCTCAAGGACATGAGGCGACCTCGCAAATATAATGGAGCGCGCGGCCGCAAAGGCCGCCGCCCAGGGATTCTCTGCCCGATTTAGAGGCGGCGGGGTGGCAAAGTCATTGCGACCAGATGGCACGGGGCCTGGAAATCCCTATATCTATACCAAATCACCATGGCCGCCTTGAGGCGGCCACCCAGCCAGCGAGCGTCCATGGCCGGGTTTAACCCGGCCATCAGCGAGCGAAACGACTCACGCGCCCGCAGACGCGGGCGCGCTGGGTGGCCGGGTCAGGCCCGGCCATGGTGACGTTGGTATAAGGTTGAAACAAAACGCCACCGGGAGAACCTCCGTGAGCCAGCCAAACGACCTTTTCTTCTCCCGCACCGGCATGGACCGGGCCAAAGTCCAGGCCACGGTGGAGGACGCGCTCAAGGGCGCCGACGACGGCGAGCTGTTCCTGGAATACCGCCAGAGCGAATCGTTCTCCTTCGACGACGGAAGGCTCAAGGCCGCCACTTTCGACACCACCCAGGGCTTCGGCCTGCGCGCGGTGTCGGGCGAGGCCACCGGCTATGCCCATGCCTCGGACCTCTCCGAGGAGGCCATCAAGCGCGCCGCCGAGACCGTCCGCGCCGTCGCCAGAGGCCATTCGGGCGTCCTGGCGCTCTCGCCCGCGCGCACCAACAAGCACCTCTATTCGGATATCGATCCGCTGGGCAGCGCGGCGTTCGAGACCAAGGTGAGGCTGCTGGAGGAGATGAATGCCTACGCCCGCTCCAGGGACCAGCGCGTCAAGCAGGTGTCCTGCTCGCTGACCGGCGAGTGGCAGAACGTCGAGATCCTGCGCCCCGACGGCGAGACCTATCGCGACGTCCGCCCGCTGGTGCGTATCGGCGTCTCGGTCGTGGTCGAGGAGAACGGCCGCCAGGAATCGGGGAGCTATGGCGGCGGCGGCCGCGGCACCTATGAAACCTATCTCGCCGACGGCTATTGGCACGACGCCGTCGACGAGGCGCTGCGCCAGGCGCTGGTCAATCTCTCCTCCATTCCCGCCCCCGCGGGCGAGATGACCGTCGTGCTCGGGCCCGGCTGGCCCGGCGTGCTGCTGCACGAGGCGGTAGGCCACGGGCTCGAGGGCGATTTCAACCGCAAGAAAACGAGCGCGTTCGCGGGCCTGATGGGCGAACGCGTCGCGGCGCCTGGCGTGACCGTCGTCGACGACGGCACGATCGGCGGGCGGCGCGGCTCGCTCACCATCGACGACGAAGGCACGCCCTCCTCGCGCACGGTCCTGATCGAGGACGGCATCCTCAAGGGCTTCATGCAGGACCGCCAGAACGCGCGCCTCATGGGCGTGGCGCCCACGGGCAACGGGCGGCGGCAGTCCTATGCGAACTCCGTCATGCCGCGCATGACCAACACCTACATGCTGGGCGGCGACAAGGATCCGGGCGAGATCCTGGCCAGCGTGGACAAGGGCATCTACGCGACCAATTTCGGCGGCGGCCAGGTCGACATCACCAGCGGCAAGTTCGTCTTCTCCTGCACCGAGGCCTATCTGATCGAGAACGGCAGGATCGGTCCCGCCATCAAGGGCGCGACCTTGATCGGCAACGGCGCGGACGCGCTGATGCGCGTGACCATGATCGGCAACGACATGAAGCTCGATACCGGCATCGGAGTCTGCGGCAAGAACGGCCAGTCCGTCCCCGTCGGCGTCGGTCAGCCGACCCTGCGCCTGGACGGTCTGACCGTGGGCGGCACGGCGGCGTGACGCCTATCTTCAAGATCGTTCACGCCGCCGAATGGACACGGGTGGGTGATGCCTATGCAGGCTCCGAGAAAGACCGCGCCGACGGCTTCCTGCATTTCTCGACGGCCGCGCAACTCATGGGCACGCTGACGCGCTACTATGCGGACGCGGACGATCTATTGCTTGTCGCTGTCGACGGAGCCGCGCTCGGAGCCGCGCTCAAATACGAGCCGTCACGCGACGGCGCGTTGTTTCCGCATCTTCATGGAACGCTGCCGCGCGAAGCGGTGAGATGGGTGAAGCCCATCTCGCGCGACGCGCGGGGAGCGTTCGTGCTGCCCGACGGCGTCACGGCTTGAGGACGTAGACCGCGCCGTCGCCGCCCGCGCCGCCGAGCGTCGTGGTGCCGTAGAGCATCTTGCCGCGCTTGAGCGGTGCCGCGGACGGGCTCTGTCCATCGCCGGCGCCGAAGCTGTGCAGCACGGTTTCGCTCCAGGTGCCGCCGCCGGCGGGAGGCGTGATCTGGAACAGAGCGCCCTTCGCGTTCGCGCCGCCGCCATTCGCGGTGCCGTAGATCGTGCCGGTCTTGTCGATCGTCACCGCGCAGATCGATGCCGCGTTGGGATCGTTCGCCTGGTCGCCGAAATTGTAGAGCACCTTCTCGCTCGTGCCGTTCAGCGAATAGACCGCGCCGATGCCGTTCTTGCCCCAGGTCGCGCAGCCGTAGAGCGTGCCGTCGAGGCCGCGAACAAGTCCCGTGAACGGCCCGACCGCGTCGCCGAGCGCGCCGAAATCGTGCAGCACGGTCTCGCTCCACGCGGTCTGGTGCTTCCTGGGCGGCGTGAGCTGGAACGCGGTTCCGTCGCTCAGCGTGCCGCCGAGCTCGGTGGTGCCGGTGAGAACGCCTTGCTTGTCGACGGCGAGACGCCCGAGACCCGGGAACTGACCGTCATCGGTTCCGCCGAAGACATGCAGCAGCGCGTATTCGCTCGCATCGCCGCTCGGGCTGATGCTGAACACGGTGCCGTACATCGGATTCTGCTGCGCCTGCTGGCCGTCCTGGGGCTGCTGGCCCATCGTCGTGCCGTAGATGAGGCCGTCCTTGCCGAACACCAGCCCGGCGCTCGGATAGAAGCCGTCGCCGCCGGTGGGATTGAACGCGTGCAGCGTCGTGAGCGTCCAGGTCGCGCCGTTCGGATCGAGGCGCCACACCGTGCCGCTGGAGAACGAGCCGCCGAACTTGGTCGTACCGTACAACTCGCCCGACGGCCCGATGAGCACGCCGCCCTGCACGCCGCCCGTGAGGTTGGCCAGGGTTTCCACGGTCCAGGTCTTGCCGGTCTTGGTCAGGCGGAAGACCGTGCCGCCCCCCTGCGAGCCGCCCTCGAACGTCGTGCCGTAGAGGCGGCCGGCGCCGTCCGCCACCAGCTCGCTCGGCTGTTGTCCGTCGCTGACGCCGGCAAAATCGTGGAGCACCTTGTAGCTGCCGGCCGAGGCGGCAGATGTCATGAGAGCAAGCGCCAGGCTCCCCAAGCCCGCGCGGAGAAGATGCTTACGCTGTACGCCCAAGAACATGAAAACTCCAATACTTTCTTGTGGTTAGCGGTTCGATTACCGCGCTCCAGCGACCTAAAGCAAATGCAACCCGCCCGCAACGTTTCCTGGCAACGTTTCATTGATGCGCAGAGCGGATGCGCATAGGCTATGCGCATGGCAAAAGGCTTCTCCGATCCCCCACGCCGCTTCGCCCACGAAGAGCCGCGCAAGCACAACGGCCATATCGGCCCGGGTCCCAAGCCCGGACCGAAGCGCGCCGTGAACGTCTCCATAGACGCGGAGATTTTGAAAGTGGCGAAGGAAATGAAGATCAATCTCTCGCAAACCTTCGAAGACACCTTGCGCAAGCGCACCGAGGACGAGCGTGTGCGCCGCTGGCGTGAAGAGAATAAGGAAGCGATCGAATCCTATAACGCCTATATCGAGCGCAACGGCGTTTTCGGTGAGGAATTTTTGGACCTAGATGAGCCGTCAGTTTGACGTCTACCCCAACCCTTCAAGAACCGGACGAGAAGACCGTCCGTTCGTGATCGTCGTTCAACATCCTTTTTTCGATGACATGCCTACCCGCGTCGTCGCGCCGCTTGTCGTGACCAGGGCGATCCGCCCCAGGCTGCGCCTCAATCCCGCGGTAATCGTCGAGAAAAGAGACCTCTATTTCTCGCCTACCGAGATGTTCACGATCTCACTCAAATACCTGCGAAATCCCATCGCAAATCTCGAAGCCGATCGCGACCGCATCGTTGCCGCCATCGACTTGCTGCTCACCGGCATTTGAAGGAGACGCATATGATCGTCCTCGCAGGCAATCCGCACGATTTGGGCGATGGGTTCGTCGTCAACCGCATCCTGCCGCAGCCGGGACGCCGCACGATCGGCCCGTTCGTCTTCCTGGACTATTTCGGGCCGGCGGAGTTCGCGCCCGGCAAGGGCATCGACGTCCGCCCGCACCCGCACATCGGTCTTGCGACCGTGACCTATCTCTTCGAGGGCTCGCAGGTGCATCGCGACAGCCTGGGGTCCGTGCAGACCATCGAGCCCGGCGACGTGAACTGGATGACCGCCGGACGCGGCATCGTCCATTCCGAGCGCACGGGCGCGGAGGTGCGCGCCAAAGGCCACCGCATGCACGGCATCCAGAGCTGGGTCGGCCTGCCCCAGGCCGATGAAGAGACCGCGCCGTCGTTCCAGAACGTGCCGGTCCGCGACCTGCCTTCGCTCGCGCGCGAGGGAGTCGAGCTTCGTCTCGTCGCCGGCCGCGCCTTCGGGCTTTCGGCGCCCGTCAAGACGTTCTCGCCGATCTTCTATGCGGACGCGAAGCTCTCGGGCGGCGCCAGGCTTCGCATGACCGACGAACACGAGGAGCGCGCCGTGCTGGTCGTCGAGGGCAGCGTCGAGGTCGGCGGCGCGCGGCACGGAAGCGGCGCGATGATCCTGCTCGACAGGAACGAGCACGCGGTGCTGTCGGCTGAGCGGCCTGCGCGCGCGATGCTGCTCGGCGGCGCGCCGCTGGATGGGCCGCGTCACGTCTGGTGGAATTTCGTCGCGAGCTCGCGCGAGCGCCTCGAGAAGGCCAAGGAGGACTGGGCTGCGATGCGCTTCGGCGCCATCCCCGGCGACGACAAGGAGTTCATCCCGCTGCCGCCCGAGCGCCCCTCACCTGTGCCGCAGTTTCAATGAGACAATGACCAGCGACAATGCGCAGGAAATGCCGTTCGCCGCGATCAGCGGAGCGTCGCGCAGGATGATCCCGTAGACGAACCAGAGGAACGTCCCCAATGCCAGGACGGCGATCCAGCCCATCGACACATCCGCGGTGGACCGTGTCGTCCACGCCTTATGGACCTGCGGCACGAGGGCGAACGTCGTGCAGAACGCCGCGGTGAACCCGATGAAGGCCGTGATCGTCATCGCTCGTCATCCATGCCTTAGTTTTAGTCCCAGAATGATGCCCGAGAGCACGAAAGTCACGGCATTCGACGCGATCAACGGAATGTCGCCCAGCATCAGCCCATAGACGAGCCACAAGAGAATGCCCGTCACATAGGTGACGAACATGCCCAGCGAAATGTCGCTGGTCGAGCGCGTGCGCCAGGTGCGGATCACCTGCGGCAGGAAGGCGATGGTGGTGAGCACCGCGGCGACCATCCCCGTGAGCATGACAAGCGACATCGTTCCCCTCTTTTTTGACGCGGCACACAGCCACGCCTAGCATGTTTCCAGGAAAATCGGAGAGCGAAGATGAAATACAAGCAGCTGGGCAGCACAGGCATGTTCGTGTCGGAGATCTGCCTCGGGACGATGACGTTCGGCGGCGCCGGCTACTTCAAGATCGTCGGCGAGCTCGACCAGAAGAGCGCGACCGGCATCGTCGCGCGCGCGCTCGAGGCAGGCGTGAACTTCATCGACACCGCCGACGTCTATTCTTTCGGGGTGTCGGAGCAGATCACGGGCCAGGCGCTCAAGGACATCGGCGTCAAGCGCTCCGACGTCGTCATCGCGACCAAATGCTACGGCCGCATGGGACCGGGGCCGAACGACATCGGCGCCTCGCGCGGCCATATCATGGACTCGGTGTCGCGCAGCCTGGAGCGGCTTCAGACCGACCACATCGACCTCTACCAGATCCACGCCACCGACAGCGTGACACCGGTCGAGGAGACGATGCGCGCGCTCGACGACCTCGTCCGGCAGGGCATGGTGCGCTATGCGGGCGTCTCCAACTGGCAGGCGTGGAAGATCATGAAGGCGCAGGGGGCTGCGCACCACCGCGGCTGGGCCCGGTTCGAGACGCTGCAGGCCTACTACTCCATCGCCGGCCGCGACCTGGAGCGCGAGATCGTGCCGCTGCTCGACGACCAGAAGATGGGCCTGATGGTTTGGAGCCCGCTCGCCGGCGGCCTGCTCTCGGGCAAGTTCGGCCCGGGCAGCAACGGGCCCGAGGGCGCGCGCCGCGCCGCCTTCGACTTCCCGCCGGTCGACAAGGACCGCGCCTGGAAATGCGTCGACGCGATGCGCGAGATCGCGGGCGCGCATGGCGTCTCGGTCGCGCGCGTGGCGCTCGCTTACGTCCTCGCCAAGCCGTTCGTGATGTCGGTCATCATCGGCGCCAAGACGATGGAGCAGCTCGACGACAATCTGGATGCCGTGACGCTGGCGCTCTCCGCCGACGAGATGGACAAGCTCGACGGGGCCAGCGCGCTGCCGGGCGAATATCCCGGCTGGATGCTCGCCCGCCAGGGCGCCGAGCGCGTGCCGAAGCCGAAATGATGCTATGATCCCATTCCACAATGGCTGGAGGGGAAAAACATGGACGGCATCTATACGGTCATCCGCATCATATTGAACGTCATGGGCGTGCTGATGTTCCTGTCGGGCGTGCTTTGGGCGCTGCAGGGCGCGGGCATCGTCATGTGGCCGGCGAACAGCTTCATGCTCAAGGACCCGCACTGGATCTTCAACGGCATCCTGATGGCGAATTTCGGATTGCTGCAGATCTACGTCGCGCGCTCGCGGTAGCAGACACCTTCCCACTTCGTCATGGCCGGGCTTGTCCCGGCCATCCATACACTCGCTGCAACACCAGGGAGTATGGATGGCCGCCACAAGGACGGCCATGACGGTTGGAAAGTAGCGCGCAGTTACCCCCGCAGGAACTTCACGAACACCAGCTCCGGGTCGCCGGGGTCGAGGTTCAGGATCGTGCCGCTCGGCGTGTAGCCGCGCCGCGCGAGCAGCGCGCGCATCGCCGCGTTCGACTCGTTGGTCGAGGTGAACAGGCGGTCGGCGCGGCGCGCGCGCTCGATCGTCTCCAGGATCGCGTCGCCCACGCCCTTGCGGCGCTCGGCTTCGGCGACGAAGACGAGCTCGACGAAATCGCGCGCGAAGAAATTCGTCGTCAGCACGCCGTAGCCCGCCACGCCGCCCGCGCGCTCGACGACCCAGCAATGCCGCGCGGCGATGGCCGCGTCGATGAGCTCGCGGCGATGCAGATTGTCCGCGACGCCCGGATCGCACTCGGCGATCGCGCGCCGGTCGCGCGTCGCGGCCAATCTCACCTGCATGTCGCGCCTGGTCATGGACAACAGACTAGCCATCCGGGCCTTTACAAATGTTGCCAGTCAGAAAACGCGTTTGCGCGCGATTGGATCAATTCCCCTTAACCACGATATCGTCATGGATCGATCAGGGAGCGCGTGTCAGGATCGCGCGCGGCGGCAGATTCCCGGGGAGCGCGACATGGGCATTCGTCTCAATTTCATCAACCAGTCCAACGACGCGAACAACTCGCAGATCGTGATCTTCCAGCAAGACCCCGCGAGCGACACCGGCTCTCCCGCCGTCCCATGGAAGGTCATCCCGAACTGCGCGCCCGGCGACAGTCATTCTTTCACTTTTCCCAAAGCACTGGGGCCGACGATCTGGATCGGCGCAGCTCCGCAAGCCACCGAGGGAAGGCCGCCGCCGCCTGCGATCGTATCGTCGATCAACACCCAGCTTTCGCTGCTCAACGTTACCAGCGCCGACATCATAATGACGGGCGGTGGCCCCGGCCGGAGCCCAACCCCGTTCCAGTTTAACCTGGCCAACGTGGTGACGGCCTAGAGGAAGTTGTATTCCTTGAACAGCGGGGCCATGTCGCCCTTCCACTCCCCATGGAAACGCCGCAGCAGCTCCTCGGCGCGCGTGTAGCCGCGATCCACGAGCTCGCGCAGCGGGTGGAGGAAGCCGTCCTCGGTCATGCCGGCCGAGTCCTGCGCCGCGCGGCGGATGAGGCCGGCCGACGAGATGTCCAGCATGCGCTTGGCGAGCGCGCCGACATTGGTGTTGCGGAACGGCGTGCTGAAGCCCTGCACCGGCACGGCGCTGCGCATGGCCTGGCGCTCCTCCGCGCTCCAGTCCTTGACGAGATCCCACGCCGCGTCGAGCGCGGACTGGTCGTAGTAGATGCCCACCCAGAGCGCGGGCAATCCGCAGATGCGCCGCCAGCTTCCGCCGTCGGCGCCGCGCATCTCGAGGAACTTCTTGAGCCGCACCTCGGGGAAGATCGTCGTCAGATGATCGGCCCAATCGGCCATCGTCGGCTCGATGTCCTTCACCTCGGGAATCTTGCGCGCGAGGAAGTCACGGAAGCTCTTGCCCGCGACGTCGATGTATTTGCCGTCGCGGTAGACGAAGTACATCGGCACGTCGAGCGCGTAGTCGACATAGCGCTCGAACGACATGCCGTCCTCGAACACCCAGGGCAGCATCCCGGCGCGGTCGTTGTCGACGTCGGTCCAGACCTGGCTGCGGTAGGAGAGGAAGCCGCTCGGCTTGCCCTCGCGGAACGGCGAATTGGCGAACAAGGCGGTCGCGACCGGCTGCAGCGCCAGCCCAACGCGGAATTTCTTGACCATGTCGGCTTCCGACGAGAAGTCGAGGTTCACCTGCACCGTGCAGGTGCGGAACATCATCTCGTGGCCGTAGCCGCCGACCATCGGCATGTAGCGGCGCATGATCTTGTAGCGGCCCTTGGGCATCTGGTGGGTCTCGTCCATCGCCCAGTTGGGCGCGAAGCCCAGCCCGATCACGCCCGCGCCGATGTCGCCCGCGACCGCGCGCACCTGCTCGAGATGGGTGTTCACCTCGGCGCAGGTCTCGTGCACGGATTTCAGCGGCGCCCCGGACAGCTCGAACTGGCCGCCGGGCTCAAGGCTCAGCGATGCGGCGTCCTGGGCAAGGCCGATGATGTTCTCGCCTTCATTGACGTCCTGCCAGCCGAAGCGGCGCATGCCCTCGAGCAGGACGCGGATACCCGGCTTTCCCTCATAGGCAAGCGGCTTGCGGGTGCGCAGGTCGTAGACGAATTTCTCGTGCTCGGTGCCGATGCGCCACTGCTCCTTCGGCTTGGAGCCGTCGGAGAGATGGCGCACCAGATCGTCGCGCGAGTTTATCGGCCCGCCGGCGGATTGCGGTATCGACATTGCGAAGCGCCTCTCCTTGGAGCTGGCGGACGGCCCCCTCCCGGGGTGAATTTTGAACCGCCTGTTCAGCCGTCGGTTATGTAATGCCCGCGCCCGGTTCCGGCAAGGACGCGACTTTGTGATCGTGGGAAGGTCACCCCCGATGGCGTTCGATCCGGCTTATGCTATAATTTGTACAGTACAATCGAAGGAGACCGATATGCAGTTTTTGCGGACCGGCGCCGTCCTCGCGGCGCTCACGGGCACCCTGATGCTGGGGGGGACGAGTGCCTGCCTGGCGGATTCGCCCGCGAAGATCGATCAGAGCAAGGCGGCCCTCACCGCCGATTATCCGGGCGACGCTCAGCTCCAGGGCGAACAAGGCGACGTGCTTCTCGACGTCGAGGTCGCGCCCAACGGACGTCCGGCGCGCATCCGCCTCGACAAGTCGAGCGGCTATCCGGACCTGGACAACGCCGCCCTGCAAACGGCCGCGAACTTCCGCTATGTGCCGGCGGTCTCCGGTGGCGATACCGAGACGACCTGGAAAAAGATCGTTATCCGCTACCAGCTGCCGCAAACCGGCAAGTCTCAGTGACGGTTTAGGCAACGCGAAGGTGGCATGAGATGCGGCGGCTTGCGTTCGCGCTCCTACTGATGCTCGGCGGGATATCGCCCGGCCTCGCCGACACCATGGCGAAGATCGACCATGCCTATCCCTCGCCGCCGCCGGTCTATCCGGACGCGGCCCAGGACAGGGGCGAGCAGGGCGACGTGCTCGTCGAAGTCCAGGTGGGCGCGAACGGCAGGCCGCGCAAGATCAGGCTGAAGCAGTCCAGCGGCTTCGACGACCTCGACAGCGCGGCGATCGAATCGGCGGCCAATTGGCGCTACATCCCCGCCATCGTCGACGGCGACACGTCCACGAGCTGGATGACGGTCAGGATCCACTACGGGCCGCCGCCGCTGCCCGCTCCCCCGCCTCCGGCACCCGCGCACAAATAGCTACCCACGCTCTCCCACGAGCGCCTGCCAGATCGCGAGCGCCGCAAGCGCGGCCGTGTCGGCGCGCAGGATGCGCTCGCCCAGCGTGACGGGCACGACCTGGCGAAGCGCGCGCAGCCGGTCGCGCTCCACGGGATCGAAGCCGCCCTCCGGCCCGGTGAAGATCGCCCAGGGTCCCGGGGCGGCATCGCGCAGCGCCGTCGCGATGGCGGGCGCGTCGCCGACTTCGTCGCAGAACAGGATCTTGCGCTCCTCGGGCCACCCGCCGAGCAGGCGCTCGAGCTCGACCAGCTCGCGCGTCTCGGGCACGTCGGTGCGGCCGGATTGCTCGGCCGCCTCTATCGCATTGGCGCGCATGCGCTCGTGATTGACCCGCCGCGCGATGGTGCGACGGGTGAGCACCGGCTGCAGCACCCGCGCGCCGAGCTCGGTCGCCTTCTGCACGACATAATCGGCCGGCGTCTTCTTGATCGGCGCGAAGACGAGCCAGACGTCCGGCACGGCGCGCTGGGCAGCCGAGAGCGCCTCGCATTCGAGCACGCAGGCGCGCTTCTTCACCTCGACGATCCGCGCCCGCCATTCCCCGTCGCGCCCGTTGAACAGCGAGAGCCCGTCGCCCGCCTTCGCGCGCATCACGTTGACGAGATAATGCGCCTGCCCCTCATCCGCCTCGACGCGCAGGCCCGTGCCCAGCGACGCTTCGACATAGAGGCGCACGCCTCCACCGGGTTCCGTTAGCTCCTCGCCCATGACACACTTGATCCCGCATGAGCGCCGAACCGCAAGCCCTAAAGCCCGCCGACGCCGTGACCCATGACTGGGTCGCGCGGTTGCCGGCGCGCGTCCAGCCCTATCTGCGGCTCATGCGGCTCGACCGGCCGATCGGGACGTGGCTGCTGTTCTGGCCCTGCGCGCTGGGACTGCTGCTCGGCGCGACCGAGGGCGACAGGCCGTTCGAGGGCTTGCGCGACCTGTGGCTCCTTGTGCTCTTCGGCATCGGCAGCGTGGTGATGCGCGGCGCGGGCTGCACCTATAACGACATCGTCGACCGCGACATCGACGTCAAGGTCGCACGCACACGCGGACGGCCGATCCCCTCCGGCGCGGTGAGCGTGCGCGACGCGTGGCTGTTCCTGGGCGCGCAATGCCTCATCGGCCTGCTGGTCCTGGTGCAGCTCAATCTCTTCGCCATCGAGCTCGGCCTGGCGTCGCTCGTCCTGGTCGCGGCCTATCCCTTCATGAAGCGCATCACGTGGTGGCCGCAGGCGTGGCTGGGCCTGACCTTCAATTGGGGGGCGCTGCTGGGCTTCGCGGCCGGGACCGGGATGATCGATGCCGCCGACGCGATGCTCTATGCGGGGCTGTTCTTCTGGACGCTCGGCTACGACACGATCTACGCCCACCAGGACAAGGACGACGACGCGCTGATCGGCGTGAAGTCGACCGCGCTGCTGCTGGGCGAGCGGTCGCGGAACTGGATCCTGGGCTTCTACGCGGCCGCCTTCACGCTCGTGCTCGCCGCCGGTTTCACCGAGCATGCGGGCTGGCCGTTCGTGGTGCTGATGCTGGCCGCGGGCGCGCATATGCTCTGGCAGGTCCACGCGCTCGACATCGACAGCCCGGAGCGCTGCCTCAAGCTCTTCCGCGCCAACCGCGACACCGGCGCGCTCATGGCGCTCGCGTTCTTCGCGGCCGGCTTCTTGAGCTAGTCGTAGCCGAACGCCTCGTAGAACAGCCATTCGCGCTCGCGCACGCGCTGCCGCAACGCCGGCGCGACGTTGCCGGGGATGAGGCCTTCGATCTTGCGGCTGACGTTCTTCGCCGGAAGCGCCGCCATGAACGCGTCTTCCGCCGGCAGCGGAGCGCGAAAGCGCAGGCGATCCGCATGGCGCGCGAGGAAGGCGAACAGGTCGCGGCCGAGAGCTTCGATGCGCACATGCTCGCGCCAGATCCGCCGCCCGAACAGCGCGCGGATCGCGTCCCTCTCCTTGAACTTGTCGCGGCTCATCTTCTTGAGCGCGTTCGGCACGCTGATGTAAAGCAGGCGGAACGACAGCAGCCCGATGGTCTCGCACGGCGCGCAATCGACATAGCTGCGCTTGAGGGCAGCGGCGTTGCGCGGATCGAGCACGAATTCCAGCCAGCGCTCGAAGGCGGCGAGGCTCGGCGCGTAGAGGCTCTCGTGCCCGCTCCTGCATAGCCTGCCGTAGAGATTGCCTTCCTTCTCCATGGTGGCGAAATTGAACAGCGAGATGTAGAGCGACAAAGGCTCGCGCGCCGAGATGAAGGCGAGCTTGGAGCGGTCATAGCCCTCGCGCGGCCCGCCATGGGCGCTGCGGTCGACGAATTCCTCGTCGAGGATGTCCCTGAGCACCGCCTTGATCGTCGACGAGCCGGTCTTCTGGAGGTCGGCATAGGCGACGTTCTCGAATTCCTGCACGGCAAGCTCCCCCAGCTACGCCCGCAATATCGCTGTTCCCCTGGAAAAACGCGAGCTATCATGGCGCCATGAACGTCGAGCGCTTCGATCCGACGACCTGCTTCACGCCCGAGGAGATGGCGGCGGTGCGCGCGCGCTCGGACGTCACGGGACTGCTCTGCGTCGCCCATGGCTGGATCGTGATCGGCTGCGCGATGGCGCTCTATGCGCTGTGGCCCAATCCGCTGACGTTCCTGGCCGCGGTCGTCATCATCGGCAGCCGCCAGCTCGGCCTCGCCATCCTGATGCACGATGCGGCGCATGGCGTCTTGATGCGCACGCATTGGCTAAACGAATGGGTGAGCCAGTGGTTCTGCGCCTATCCCGTCGGCGCCGACACGATCTCCTACCGCCACTATCACCTGAAGCACCACCGCTCGACGCAGCAGCCGGACGATCCCGATCTCGGACTGTCTGCGCCGTTCCCGATCACGCGCGCGAGCTATCGCCGCAAGTTCATCCGCGACATCACCGGCCAGACCGGCTTCAAGCAGCGCAAGTTCCAGTTCCAGCGCGCCTGGGGCGAGAAGGGCCTGACCTTCGCGCAGCACGTCTCGAGCTTCTGGAACAAGCTCGGCGGTGTGTTGACCACGAATTTCATCCTGCTCGCGATCCTCACCGCGCTCGGCAAGCCGCACTACTACCTGATGTTCTGGCTGCTCCCGAACATGACCTGGCAGATGGTCATCACGCGCATCCGCAACATCGCCGAGCATGCCGTGGTGCCCGACAACAACGACGTGTTCCGCAACGCGCGCACGACCTATGCCTCATGGTGGGTGCGCGCGCTGATCGCGCCCTATTGGGTCAACTATCACGTCGACCATCACCTGCTGTTCTACGTGCCCTGCTACAACCTGCCCCGGCTGCACGGCATGCTGCTGGCCAAGGGTTTCGGCGAGCGCCTGGAGATCCGCGCGAACTACCGCGACGTTCTCACCCAGGCGATGTCGAAGCCGGAGCCGGCGCCTCAGCCGGCTTGACGCGTGCGCCGCCGCGCAGGAACGACGCGACCAGCAGCAGCGCCATCAATCCCAGAAGCGTGCGGAACAGGAACACGAAATGGGTGAAGAGCGCGCTGTGGGGATTGTTGGTGAGCGCGCCGATATGCCAGTCATAGACCTCCGGCGCGTCGAGCAGCACCGCGCCCGCGATCTGGTCGAGGGTGAAGAGCTCGACGTCGCTCATGCCGATCCCGGCATTGGTCCTGGACTGGAACATCTGCCCGTCGGGCACCGCGCGCGCGAAGCTGAGCGAGACGCCCGCGAAAGCGAGCACCAGGAACACCATGCCCGCGAACAGGATGATGCGCCCGGCGGCGATCTGGTACCGCGACGACTGCTCCTCTTCCCGCAGCGCGCTCAGCACGGACTCGCGCGACTCGTCGGAGAGGCCGGCGCGGTCAGCGAGGTGACGCGCCAGGCGCTTCTCGTCGACATGGCCGCCGTCGCGCATCGCGGGCAGCATCAGGATCAGGCCCGCCGCGAGCACGGTGAGCGCGTTCGCCAGCAGCACCAGCGCGAAGAACACCCAATAGCCCGACGAGTTCACGCCCGCGCCGAACTGGCCCGGCAGCACGCGCGCCAGCCACGGATGCTCGCTCGTCATCGAGGTGACGAGCATCAGGAACATCACCGTGTTGACCGCGACAAAGACGAGGAGAAGCTGTATCCCCGTGAAACGCCTGGACATGCCCCACCCCACCGCTTCTTTGCGGCCAGTATAGGACGGATTATGGCCGGATTGCATCCCGGGCCGAGATGAGCGCATGGAGCCCAAATCCTTCATCCTCGAAAACACCGCACTCACGGCACCACCGCTGGTGCCGGAGATCAGGCTGCATCTCGCCACCGAGGTCGTGCCCCTGTGGCGCAAGACCGAGGAGGAGCTCGAGGCCGAGGGTGTGCCGCCGCCCTATTGGGCCTTCGCCTGGGCGGGCGGCCAGGCGCTGGCGCGCTACGTGCTCGACCATCCCGATATCGTGCGCGGTAAAAACGTGCTCGATTTCGGCTCCGGCTCCGGACTGGTGGCCATCGCGGCGAAGCAAGCAGGCGCCGCGCGCGTGCTCGCCGCCGACATCGACGCCTTCGCCGCGGCGGCGATCGAACTCAACGCGCAGGCGAACGATGTCGCGATCGACGTCACGCGCGACGACGTGATCGGCCGCGCGGGCGCCTGGCAGAGCGTTCTCGTCGGCGACATGTGCTACGAGCGTCCGCTTGCCGAGCGTCTGATTGCCTGGCTCAAAGCGTTGGGCGCGCCCGTGCTTCTCGGCGATCCCGGCCGCTCCTATTTCCCGAAATCCGGCATCGAGAAGCTCGCGACCTTCCGCGTCCAGACCACGCGCGAGCTGGAGGACCGGGAAATCCGCGAGACCGGCGTCTACAGGTTGTGCTAGCCTGGCGGCGCTTTCCATCATGAGGGTGCGATGCGCGGCGGATATCGAAGCTGGATGAGAGGGGCCGGCGCGCTCGCGGCCTGTGCCGCTCTGACGTTCGCAAGCGGCGCATCCGCCTACACCATGAAAACGCTCTACAGCTTCTGTTCGCAAGACCGTTGCGCCGACGGTATCGCGCCCAACGCGCTGACGATGGATCAAGCGGGGAATCTCTACGGCTCCGCCTCCGAGGGCGGAGAGCGCGGGGGCAAAGGTGTGATCTTCGAGCTGATCCCCAATGCCGACAAAAGCGCGTGGACCTATGAGGTCCTGTACCGGTTCTGCAAGGGCTGCATATTCCGCCCCGGGGGCAAGCTCGTGCTCGACACCGCCGGCAATCTCTACGGCGCGACGCAGTGGGGTGGTCGCACGCAAGGCGCCGTCTTCGAACTGTCGCCGAATGCCGGGCGCACGAGTTGGACTCTCACGCAGCTGCATTCCTTCAAATTCTGCAGAAGATCCGGATGCGTGAACAATGGATATGAGAGCCAGGTAAACGCGTTGGCCTATGCGGGCTCGGCCACGGGCGCTCTTTATGACGGGACGTCGCCGCTTTATGGGACGACCGCTCTCGGCGGCAACAGCCAGGCCGGCTTCGTGTTCCAGCTCACGCCGAAGGACGGCCGGTTCCACTATCGCGACATATACGATTTCTGCCCGGCGCCCGGCTGCGATGGCGGCGGCGTATCCTATGCGCCCGTTTACGTCGATCCTCGCGGAAACCTGTTCGTCACCACGGTCGCCTACGGCGCGGGCAATGGCGGCGGCATCATCGAGCTTGCGCCTGGCCCGCATGGCACGTTCACCGCGACCACGCGTCATTCGTTCTGCACGCCGTTCGATTGCCCTGACGGAAAATATCCCACGGCGGATCCGATCCCCGATGCGCAGGGCAACCTCTACGGCACCACGGTGCTGGGCGGCTTCAACAACCAGGGCGTCGTCTACGAGCTCGCGCCCGACGGCGCGCAGTCGCAGTACACCATGCTGTACAGCTTCTGCCCGAACGACGTCTGCGATGACGGCCGCTGGCCCAGCGACGGTCGGCTTGCGGCGGATTCCGCGGGCAATCTTTTCGGCACGACGCGATGGGGCGGCATTCATCACAACGACCCCGTCGCCTCCGGCGGCGGGACCGTGTTCGAGTTCAACGGCACGCACCAGACGCTCTATAACTTCTGCGCCGCGACGGACTGCAGCGACGGCCAGGAACCGACCGGCGGCCTCGTGATGGGTGCGCAGGGCAATCTCTTCGGCACGACCCATTCCGGCGGCCGGAGGAACGCAAGGAAGGCGCCCGACGGAGCGGGCACGATCTTCGAACTGTCGCCATGAGGACGGCCGGCACGATCGATGTCGCGGACGCATGGCCCGTGATCCCGATCAGCGGCACCACGCGCGAGCGTGAAGACCGGGAAATCCGCGAGACCAGCGTCTATCGGCTGACAAGATTTCAGGGCGAAGAAGCCCTATAGTACAAGCGCGGATCTGCGGTGTTCTGGAAGGGATCGGACATGAATTCGTCGGCAATTCGAGCGGCACTACTCCTCGCCGCGCTGGTGTTTTCGGCGGCGGGCTTCGCGCCGGGCGAAGCTTCGGCCTACACGCTGAAGACGCTCTATTCGTTCTGTCCGGCGGGCGGGAGGTGCAAGGACGGCAACGGTCCCGGACCGCTGGTGTCCGACGCGTCCGGCAATCTGTTCGGCACGGCCGTTCAAGGCGGCAAGTACGGCGTCAGCGGGGTGGTGTTCGAGCTGGTCCCCAACGCCGACAAGAGCGCATGGACCTATGTGGTGCTCCACTTGTTCTGCCCCGCGCGCGGCTGTCCGGACGGGAAGAACCCGGTCGGCAAATTGGTCGTCGACACGCAAGGCAATCTGTACGGGGTGACGACCGCTGGCGGATCCGGTCACGGCACGGCGTTCAAGCTGAGTCCGGGGTCGCCGTGGCAGCTCACGACCATTCACAGCTTCTGCGGGCGCGCCGGTTGTGCCGATGGCGGGTTGCCGGATGCGGGCCTGACTTATGTCGGGGCGGCGTCCGGAGCGCTCTATGACGGCACCTCGCCGCTCTACGGCACGACGCTGCAGGGCGGCAACAGCAGGGGGCAAGGCACGATCTTCAAGCTGATCCCCAAACAGGGAAGATTTGTCGAGCGCGTCATCTACAAATTCTGCTCGCTGGCGAACTGTGCGGACGGATATCTTCCGACCGCGTCGTTGCTCGCCGATACGAGCGGCAATCTCTACGGCACGACGACCGCGGGCGGCACGGCCAACCGCGGAACCGTGTTCGAGCTAAGCCGGACTGCGAAGAAGCAGTGGAGCCAGACCGTGCTCTACAGTTTCTGCCTCCAGAACAACTGCACCGACGGCGCGGTCCCTGAGGCCGAATTGCTGATGGACTCGTCGGGCAACCTGTTCAGCACCACGGGGGCCGGCGGCTCCGGCACGAATTGTCCCAGTGATGAGGGCTGTGGCACAGCCTTCAAGATCGTGCCGAACGGCGCGGCCTCGACAGAGAGCGTGCTCTACAATTTCTGTTCCGCGAGCGACTGCGCCGACGGGAGCGAACCTTTTGCCGCCGGCTTGGTCGTGGACGGGTCCGGCAATCTGTTCAGCACCACGGTCCAGGGCGGCGGGAACGACGGCGACTTCGTCCGCGGCGGCGGCACGATCTATCAGCTGAACGGCACCACCGAGCAGGTGCTCTATGCGTTCTGCGCGCAGAGCGGATGCACCGACGGCTCGGGTCCGATTGGCAGCCTGATCCGTGACAGCTCCGGCAATCTCTTCGGCGTCACCTCTGAGGGCGGCAGCGGCAAGGGCGCGAACGGCGGCGCGGGAACCGTGTTCGAATTGAGCCCCTGAGTGCGGACGCGCGCCATTCCTCTTGCGATGCTCGCAGCCGCGCTGTGCGCGGCCGCATCGCCGGCTGGCGCGAAGCTGCATACGCTCTATTTCTTCTGCGCACAGAGCGGATGTGCCGACGGTCGGGAGCCCTCGGCCGGCGTCGAGAAGCTCGCGACCTTCCGCGTCCACACCACGCGCGAGCTCGAAGACCGCGACATCCGCGAGACGTCCGTATACAAGCTAGGCTGACAACGCGGAGCTTTTCCAAATATTCTGGAATCTCCAAACGAAAGGCCGCGATCATGCGCTCCTCCATCATCGCCCTCGCCGTCCTGCTTCTCGCCGCGACATCATCCTACGCGGAGGGATCGCTCACCCCGATCAAAACGTTTTGTTCGGAGGCGAATTGCACGGACGGTTCGTACGGGAACTACGGGAACTTGACGCAGGATGCGTCGGGCGTCCTGTACGGTGTGACGTTCAACGGCGGCACCACCGATAACGGCGTCGTGTTCTCGCTTGCACCCGACGCGGGCAAGACCGACTGGACCTATTCGGTACTCTACAATTTCTGCTCGCGCGCGCATTGCCGCGACGGCGAGATCCCCGTGGGCACGCTGGTGCTGGGCCCGGACGGCAGCCTCTACGGCGTCACGGAATTCGGCGGCGACGGGGAAGGCGTGATCTTCGAGCTCACGCCGAACGCGAAGCACACCAAATGGAAGGAAACGGTGCTCCATCGTTTCTGCAAGCGGACGAACTGCAAGGACGGCAACTCCCCGCGCGCCGGGCTGACCTATCTCGGCGCGGCATCGGGCGTTCCCTACGACGGCGTGTCGCCGCTTTACGGCACGACCTATCAAGGCGGCAAAAGCGGCGAAGGCGCCGTTTACGAGCTGTCGTTCGCGGACGGCGTCGCTTCCTACAACTTGATCTACGATTTCTGCAGGCGCGAGAACTGCCTCGATGGCGAGGGGCCGGTGTCGCCGGTCGTGGAGGACGCGAGCGGGAACCTGTACGGCAACACGTCAACCGGAGGCACCTCAAGAAACAACGGCCTGGTGTTCAAGCTTACGCCTCAAGGCGACGGCACATGGCACGAGAAAGTGCTTCACGATTTCTGCGGCGAGGCCAATTGCACCGACGGCGCGAGCCCGCAATCGGGGATGATCGTGGACGGCTCGGGCAACCTGTTCGGCACGACGGTGGCCGGTGGAACGCCGGGCAAAGGCATCCTCTTCAAGCTCCAGCCCAACAGCCACTACACGGTGCAGTACGAATTCTGCAGCCAGGCGGATTGCGCCGACGGCAACGGTCCGCGGGGCACCTTGCTGCTAGGCGCGGACGGCGCTCTGACGGGCATCGCGGCAGGCGGCGGCAAGGGCGGCGGCGTCATCTACCGCTTCCACCATGACCGCTATTCCGTGCTGCACGAATTCTGTACCGCGGAAGATTGTTCGGAGGGCAATGCGCCGTTGGATGGCGTGATCTCCGACAGTTCCGGCAATCTCTATGGCATGACGGGAGCGGGCGGCGCGAACGAGAAAGGCACCGTCTACGAACTCGTCCCCTGACAAGCGCCATGGCGCTCGGCCTTGACGAAAGGGGCGTGCGCGGCTTATATGAACAAAAAGGGAACGTAACCATGCCCGCGGACGGCTATCTCGACTACATCGAACTGCCTGGCGCCGATATCCCGGCGACCAAGAGGTTCTACGGCTCGGTCTTCGGCTGGAGCTTCACCGATTACGGTCCGGACTATGCAGCCTTCGACAGCGCCGGGCGCCAGGGCGGCTTCAACGCCGAGCGCAAGGTCGTGGCGCAGGGCGGGCCGCTCATCGTGCTCTATGCCGCCGACCTGGACGGGATGGAGGCCAAGGTGCGCGCGGCCGGCGCGGAGATCCTCTCGCGCGAGAGCTTCGAGGGCGGCCGCCGCTTCCACTTCCGCGACCCGAGCGGCAACGAGATCGCGGTGTGGACGAAGGCGGGCTGACCCGCGAGGTCCGCACAAAACTGTGATTGATCAAGGGATTGCCGTTGGTCTTTCGACGCTAGCCAGTTGGCGATGCCGTCAGGTCATGCAATGGTTGCCCCGCAGAATCCCCGGATCAACGGGGAAAGAGGGGGAATCCATGGCCGGTATTCCGGAAGATCCAGTCGCCGAACAGCACGACCTCAAGCGCGCGCTCGGCCCGGTGCATCTGATCGCGCTGGGCATCGGCGCCATCATCGGCGCGGGCATCTTCGTGCTGACCGGCCACGCGGCGGCGAGCTATGCCGGACCCGGCGTGGTGATCTCCTTCGCCATCGCCGGCACCGGCTGCCTCTTCGCAGGGCTCTGCTACGCCGAATACGCCGCGATGATCCCCGTCGCCGGCAGCGCCTACACCTACACCTACGCAACGATGGGCCGGCTCTGGGCCTGGATCATCGGCTGGAACCTGGTGCTCGAATATCTCGCCGCCGGATCGACGGTGGCGGTCGGCTGGTCGGGCTATTTCAGCGACCTGATGGCCAAGCAGTTCGGCATGCCGATCCCCGCGCAGTTCGACGGCGCGCCGTTCAAGCTCGAGGGCTTTCATCACCTCGTGGCGACGGGGGCCTATTTCAACCTTCCCGCCGTGGCCCTGGTGGCGCTGGTCACCTTCGTGCTGATCGTCGGCGTGAACATGAGTGCGAACTTCAACAACCTGATGGTCGGCATCAAGCTCGCCATCGTGATGGTCGTCATCTTCGTGGGCTTCAACCACATCGTCCCGGCCAACCACGTGCCCTTCATTCCGGACAACACCGGCACGTTCGGCCAGTTCGGCTGGACCGGCGTGTTCCGCGCCACGGGCGTGATCTTCTTCGCTTACATCGGCTTCGATGCGGTCAGCGTCGCCGCGCAAGAGGCGAAAAATCCGCAACGCGACATCCCGCTCGGCATCCTGGGGTCGCTGGCGATCTGCACCGTGCTTTACATGCTGATGTCGTGGGTGGTGACCGGCATCGCGCCGTACCAGTCGCTCAACGTCGCCCATCCGGTCAGCCAGGCGGTCGACGCCATTGCCGACACGCGCTGGCTGACGCCTTACGTCAATGCCGGCGCGGTGGTTGGCCTGGCCTCGGTGGTGCTGGTGCTGCTGCTCGGCCAGTCGCGCATCTTCTACGCGATGTCGAAGGACGGGATGATCTCCAAGATATTCAGCGACATCCATCCGCGCTTCAAGACGCCGTGGCGCGGCTCGCTGATCACCGGCGCGTTCTGCGCGCTGGGCGCGGGCGTGCTTCCGCTCGACATCCTGGGCGAGCTCGTCTCCATCGGCACATTGCTTGCCTTCGTGATCGTCTGCGCCGGCGTGATGGTGCTGCGCGTGCGCCGGCCCAACGTCAAGCGTCCGTTCCGCGCGCCGCTCGTCTGGTTCGTGGGGCCGGCCGGCATCTTCATGTGCCTCTTCATGATGGCGTTCCTGCCGCTCGACACTTGGCTGCGGCTCGCGGGCTGGACGGTGATCGGCCTGATCATCTACGCCCTCTATAGCGTGCGCCACGCCAAGCCGCCGCGCTTCAAGCTCGAGGATGCGCCGTAAGGATGACGACGATCTCCGAACAGCCCGACCCTGTCGTGGCTGAGGATCACGCGCTCAAGCGCACGCTTGGGCCCGTGCATCTGACGATGCTGGGTATCGGCGCCATCATCGGCGCCGGCATCTTCGTCTATACCGGACAGGTCGCGGGCGCCTATGCGGGGCCGGCGGTGCTGATCTCCTTCGTCATCGCGGCGCTGGGCTGCCTGTTCGCAGGGCTGTGCTATGCCGAGTTCGCCTCGATGATCCCGGTGTCGGGCAGCGCCTATACCTATGCCTATGCCACGATGGGCCGCTTCATGGCGTGGTTCATCGGCTGGAACCTGGTGCTCGAATACCTCGTCTCGTCCTCGGCGGTGGCGGTGGGCTGGTCGGGCTATTTCACCGAGCTGATGCAGATCCTGCACATCAACTTCCCCACCTCCCTCACCGGCGCGCCGCTCTGCGTGGTGGGCGATCCGCCGCCCTGCCCCACGCCCTGGGCTGCGACCGGTACGGGCTTCGCCTGGTTCATCCACCAGTTCGGCCTGACCGGCGCGATCATGAACCTGCCCGCGGTGCTGCTGATCCTGGCGCTGACCTTCGTGCTGGTCGTCGGCGTGAAGGAATCCGCCAACACCAACGCGCTGATGGTCGGCGTCAAGCTGATCGTGGTGCTGCTGGTGATCTTCTTCGGCGCGAGCTTCATCCACTGGAGCAATTTCACGCCCTTCCTGCCGCACAACACCGGCCAGTTCGGCCATTACGGCTGGAGCGGCGTGGCGATGGGATCGGCGATCATCTTCTTCGCCTATATCGGGTTCGATTCCGTCTCGGTCGCGGCGCAGGAATGCCGCAACCCGCAGCGCGACCTGCCCATCGGGATCATGGCGTCGCTATTCATCTGCACCGCGCTCTACATCGCGATCTCGATCGTGCTTTTGGGCGTGGCCAACTACAAGACGATGATCGACATCCCCAACCCGGTGTCGTTCGCGATCAGCAAGATCGCGAGCATCCACTGGCTGGTGCCGGTGATCGACGTCGGCGCGTCGGTGGGCCTGGCCTCGACGATCTTCGTGGGCCTCTACGGCCAGTCGCGCATCTTCTATTCGATGTCGCGCGACGGCTTCCTGCCCAAGATGTTCGCGGCGGTGCATCCGCGCTATCACACCCCGCATCGCGGCACGATCATCACCGGCGTCTTCGCCGCCGCGCTCGCCGCCGTGTTCCCGCTGAACCTGCTCGGCCAGCTCGTCTCGATCGGCACCCTGCTCGCCTTCGTGGTCGTGTGCCTGGGGACGATGATCCTGCGCGTCCAGGCGCCCAGGGCCAAGCGGCCGTTCCGCACGCCGCTGGTCTGGGTGACGGCGCCGCTCGGCATCCTGTTCTGCGCCGGCATGGCGCTCAGCCTGCCGATCGACACCTGGTTCCGGCTGGTGATCTGGACGGCGCTGGGGGTTGCGATCTTCCTCGCCTACGGCATCCGCCATGCGGCACCGTCGAAGTGGAAGGTCAAGAACGAAAGCTGATGCTTCGAGGCTCCCCCAGCTTTCGCTGGGGTCACACCTCAGCATGGCGCTATAATTCGCCCATGAGCTACCGCTCCCTTCGCGATTTTCTCGCCAAGCTCGAAACCGCGGGCGAGCTCGTGCGCGTGCGCGAGCCCGTCTCGACCGTGCTCGAGATGACCGAGATCCAGACGCGCCTCATCGCGCGCGAGGGCCCGGCGGTGATCTTCGAGAAGCCGGTGAAAGCCGACGGGGCGCCGTCCGACATCCCGGTGCTCGTCAACCTCTTCGGCACGGTCAAGCGCGTGGCGATGGGCGTGACGATGGGCGGCATCGAGCGCACCACCGCCGCGTCGCTGCGCGAGGTGGGCGAGCTGCTCGCGACCTTGCGCCAGCCCGAGCCGCCGCGCAGCTTCGGCGAGGCGCTCGACCTGCTCCCGCTCGCCAAGACGGTGATGGCGATGAAGCCCAAGACCGTCTCGCGCGCGCCGTGCCAGGAGATCGTGCTCAAAGGCGCCGACATCGACCTCTCGCGCTTGCCGATTCAGACCTGCTGGCCGGGCGAGCCCGCGCCGCTCATCACTTGGCCGCTGGTCGTGACCAAGGGCCCGTCGGACAGCCGCGAGGACAATTACAATCTCGGCATCTACCGCATGCAGGTGCTGAACCGCCATCAAACTATCATGCGATGGCTCCGCCATCGGGGGGGCGCGCAGCACCACGCGCGCTGGGCGAAGGAGAAGGCCGCACCGCTTCCCGCGGCGATCGTGCTCGGCGCCGATCCCGGCACGATCCTGGCAGCGGTGACGCCGATCCCCGACACGCTGTCGGAATATCAGTTCGCGGGGCTCTTGCGCGGCAACCGCGTCGAGCTCGTCGATTGCGTAAGCCAGCCGCTCAAGGTGCCCGCCGAGGCCGAGATCGTGATCGAGGGCGAGGTCTCGCTCACCGACTATCGCGACGAAGGCCCGTACGGCGACCACACCGGCTACTACAACTCGGTCGAGCAGTTCCCGGTCTTCACCGCGACCGCGATCACTATGCGCGCCAAGCCGATCTATCTTTCGACCTATACCGGCCGCCCGCCCGACGAGCCCTCGGTGCTCGGCGAGGCGCTCAACGAAGTCTTCGTGCCGCTGCTGAGGCAGCAATTCCCCGAGATCGTGGACTTCTGGCTGCCGCCCGAAGGCTGCTCCTACCGTATCGCCGTCGTGGCGATGAAGAAGGCCTATCCCGGCCACGCCAAGCGCGTGATGATGGCGGTGTGGTCCTATCTGCGCCAGTTCATGTACACCAAATGGGTGATCGTGGTCGACGGCGACGTCGATGCGCGGAACTGGAAGGACGTCATGTGGGCGATCTCCACCCGCATGGATCCGGCGCGCGACATCACCGTCATCGAGAACACGCCGATCGACTATCTCGACTTCGCCTCGCCCGAAAGCGGCCTCGGCTCCAAGATCGGGCTGGACGCGACCAACAAGCTTGCGCCCGAGACCAGGCGCGAATGGGGCCGCCTCATCCGCATGGACGAGGATGTGATCCGCACCGTCACCGAGAAATGGCCGCGCCTTGGGCTTCCCGGCGACGGCAAGCCCATTTGGCGTTAAGATTGCGGCCGGGTCCGGGAGGGGAAGCACCATGCGCAAGATCGGTTTGTTGGCCGGATTTCTCGTCGCGGCCGGCATGGCGTCGCGCGCCTTGGCGGACGATGCCTGTCCGCCGCTGACGATCTTGACGAGCCTCGACATGAAGATCGGGAGAAGTGGGCGTCCGTTCGTGCCCATGCAGATCAATGGCACCGAGGAGTACATGCTGGTCGACACCGGCGGCTTCTTCAGCGAGTTGACGGAGCCCGCGGTGAAGGCTCTGCAGTTGACCCCTCATCGCGCCCAGATCAGGATGCTCGGCGTCACGGGTCAAAAGATGGAGCTGTCGGTCAGCGCCCCCTTCACGCTCGGCCATCTGCATGCCGATTCCGCGGATTTCATGGTTTCGCAGAATGGATCAGAGCTCGACCGCGACCTTGCGGGCGCGGGCGGCGTGATCGCCCCGAACCTGCTCACGAGCTACGACGTGGATTTCGATTTCGCCGGCGGGAAGATCAACCTGCTTTCCCAGAAGCACTGCGACGGCAAGGTCGTGTACTGGCCCGCGGACGTCGTCTCCGTCGTTACGATGAGCATCACGAACGAGTTTCACATCAGGGTACCCGTCAAGCTCGACGGCCACGATTACCTGGCAACGCTCGATACCGGCGCGTCGACCACGACGCTGAACCAGAACTACGCGACGCGCGATTTCTCTCTCAAGCTCGGCGACGCCGACACGCCCGCGCACGGCAAGCTCAATTCCGGCCACGACGACATGGTCTACGTGCACCGCTTCCAGTCGCTCGCATTCGAAGGCATCGCCGTATCCAACCCGATGATCACGCTGTTGCCGGACGTCGTCACCAACAAGATGCAGCACCTGTCGGGGGACGCGATGCTCCGCCATGCGCGCCCGGCGGGCGACAATATCGAATCCGGGCTTCCCGACATGATCCTGGGCGCGGACATACTGCGCGGACTGCACCTCTATGTCGCCTACAAGGAAAAGAAGCTCTACATCACGCCGGCGAAACTCTCCGCCGTCCCCGCCCCGGCCCCGGCGCACTGACCCGCGCCGCTTGCCTTCACCGGGCCGCCGGTCCAAATACGGCCCATGACAAGACCAAATCCTGAGGAAATCCTGTCGCGCGTGCTCGAAGGCGCCAAGGCGGCCGGCGCCGACGCGGCGGACGCGCTGTTCGTGGAGAGCATCGCCGCCAGCGTCGCCTACCGGCTCGGCAAGCTCGAGGAAGTGGAGCGCGCGGAATCGACCGATCTGGGGCTTCGCGTCTTCGTCGGCCGGCGCGTGGCGTTCGTCTCCTCCACCGATTTCGCCGATGACGCGCTCGACGCGCTGCCCGGCCGCGCGGTGGCGATGGCCAGGCTTGCGCCCGAGGACAAATATGCCGGCCTCGCCCCCAAGGACCGTCTCGCGCGCGACATCCCCGATCTCGATCTCGCGGACGGCCGGGAACCCGCGGCCGAAACGCTGATCGAGCGCGCGCGCGCCGCCGAGGCCGCGGCGCTGGAGGTCAAGGGCGTGACGAACTCGGAAGGCGGCGGCGCGAATTTCCACCGCACGGGCGTGGCGCTCGCTACCAGCGAAGGCTTCTTCGGCCGCTATGCCGGCACCAGCCACGGCATCGGCGTCGCGGTGCTCGCGGGCGAAGGCACGGGCATGCAGATGGACCACGACAGCGCCAGCGCGCGTCACGCGTCCGATCTGGAGAAGCCGCAGACCGTGGGCCGACGCGCCGGCGAGCGCGCCGTCGCCAAGCTCGATCCGAGGAAGATCAAGTCGCAGCGGCTCTCGGTCGTCTACGATCCGCGCACGGCGAACGGGCTGCTCGGCCATTTTGCGGGCGCGATCTCAGGCAGTTCCATCGCTCGCGGCGTCAGCTTCCTCAAAGAGTCGATGGGCAAGGATATCTTCGCCAAGGGCATCAGCGTGATCGACGATCCGCATCGCCTGCGCGGCCATCGCTCCAAGCCGTTCGACGGCGAAGGCGTCGCCAATGCGCGGCGCGCGCTGATCGAGGACGGACGGCTCACGAGCTGGCTGCTCGATTGCGCGAGCGCCAGGCAGCTCGGCCTCGCCACCACCGGGCACGCCGCGCGCGGCACGGGCGGCCCGCCCTCGCCTTCCACGACCAATCTCTACATGGAGCCGGGCAACCTTTCGCCCGAGGCGATGATCGCCGACATCCGTGAGGGCCTCTACGTTACCGAGCTGATGGGCATGGGCGTCAACATGGTCACCGGCGACTACAGCCGCGGCGCCTCGGGCTTCTGGATCGAGAACGGCAGAATCGCCTATCCCGTCGCCGAGGTCACCATCGCTGGCAATCTGAAGGACATGTTCGCGAACCTGACCCCCGCGAGCGATCTCGAATTCCGCCACGGCACCAACGCGCCGACCCTGCGCGTCGAGGGCATGACCGTTGCCGGCGCCTGACGCCAAGGCCGATCTTGACCTGTTGAGCGTCGCCGTGCGCGAGGCGGGCGGCATCGCGCGCGGCTTCTTCGGCGGCAGCTACAAACGCTGGAGCAAGGCGCAAGGAAGCCCAGTGACCGAGGCCGACCTCGCCGTCGATGCGTTCCTGAAAGAGCGCCTCTGCGCCCAGCGCTCCGGCTATGGCTGGCTGTCGGAAGAGAGCGAGGACGATGCCGCGCGCCTCGATCACCGCACGGTCTTCATCGTCGATCCCATCGACGGCACGGTCGCGTTCCTGAAGGGCAAGCCGCATTTCACCATCTGCGCGGCGGTCGTCGAGGATGGACGCCCGGTCGCGGGCGTCGTCTACAATCCCATCAGCGAGGAATTCTTCGCCGCGCGCATCGGCCACGGAGCGACCTGCAACGGCGCGCCGATCCATGCGAGCACCCGCGGCGAGCTCGAAGGCTGCCGCATGCTGGGCGACAAGCAGATGCTCGCGCACCAGGCCTGGGAGACGCCACCGAACCGTCCCTGGCCGGCAATGGAGATCGAGACGCGCAGCTCCATCGCCTATCGCCTGGCGCTGGTCGCAAACGGCAGCTTCGATTGCATGCTGGCGCTTTCGGCCAAGCGCGACTGGGACCTCGCGGCGGCGGATATCGTGCTGAGCGAGGCCGGCGGGCGTGCCACCGCGCATGACGGCTCGGCGTTCGTCTACAATCGCTCTTCGGCGCTGCAGATCTCTGTCGTCGGCGCGGGCGCCGACCTCTACCCAAAGCTTCTCGAACGCGTGTCACACATGGATTTGCGACGATAGGACGGACGATGGCCGATCATTCCCCCCAACAGCTTCTCCACCTGGTCTTCGGCGGCGAGCTGACCAGTACCGGCGGTACCGAATTCAAGGACCTGACGAAACTCGACATCGTGGGCATGTACCCGGACTACGCCTCGGCGCTGAAGGCCTGGCGCGGCAAGGCGCAATCGACGGTCGACAACGCCCAGATGCGCTATTTCGTCGTCCATATTCACCGTCTGATGGAGCCGGACGAGGACTAGCCACCTCGCGACATCCCCCTCCCCGTGCTACACGACACTCCGATGACGACCAGCCCGGCCCGCACAGGCGCGATCGTGAAGCGGCTGTTCCGCGACTATGTCGCGGGGCAATGGCCGGTGCTTGTCGGCGCCATCGCCTGCATGGCGGTGACGGCGGCGGCGACGAGCGCGATCCCGCTCCTCATCAAGCTCACGACGCAGTACCTGTTCCAGGACAAGCGCGCGGACATGCTCCTGCCCATCACCTTCGGCGTGCTGGCGCTGATGCTCGTGCGGGCGGCAAGCTGGTTCGGCCAGAAGGTTCTGCTCGACACCGTAGGCGAGCGCGTCATCGCCGGGGCCCAGCGCGACATGTTCGACGCGCTGATGGCGCGCGACCTCGCCTCGCTCAATTCCGTGCATTCGGGCCAGTACGTCTCGAGCTTCCTGTTCGACGCCAACCTGATGCGCGACGCGGTGGCGCAAGGCGTCTCCGCCGTGGCGCTGCAGGCGCTGCTGCTGATCGCGCTCCTGGCGGTGATGCTCTATCAGGACTGGCAGCTCACCGTCGCCTCGGTCCTGGCGCTGCCGCTCGCCGCCTGGGCGATGGAGCGCATTGGAAGCTCCATGCGCCGCGCCACCAAGCGCAGCATGGAGCAGACCGGCGACCTCACCATCGCGCTCTCCGAGTTCCTGGACGGGCGGCGCATCGTCAAGGCCTATGGGCTGGAAGCGCACGCCTCGGAACGGGCGCATGCGCGCATCGCGAGCCGCCTGAAGACGCTGCTCAAGGTGATCCGCCGCCGCGCCGCCGCGGTGCCCACGACCGACGTCTTCGTCGGCGCAGTTCTCGCAGTGACGATCTTCGTCGCCGGCTACCAGACGCTGCACGGCCAGCTCGACATCAACCGCTTCGCCGCCTTCATCGCGGCGATGCTCCTGGCGCTCGATCCCGTTCGCAACATCAGCCAGTTCTGGCCGCTGCTCTCCAGCGGCACCGCCGCGGCGGCGCGCGTCTTCTCCGTCGTCGACGTGAGGCCCGCGATCGGCGACCACCCCGGCGCCGCCGTGCTCTCGGCGAAAGGCGCGGTCGCCTTCCGCGACGTGCGCTTCGCCTATCCGCAGGACACCTCGGCGCCGGCGATCTCCGACGTCAGCCTCGACATCGCGCCGGGCCAGAAGGTGGCGCTCGTCGGTCCGTCGGGCGCGGGCAAGTCGACGATCTTCAATCTTCTCTTGCGCTTCTACGAGACCGATGCCGGCCGCATCGAGGTCGACGGGCGCGACGTGCGCGACGTCACGCTGGCCTCGCTGCGCGCCAACATCGCGCTGGTGACGCAGGACCCGATCCTGTTCGACGAGAGCATCGCCGACAACATCGCGCTCGGGCGCCTCGGCGCCACACGCGCGGAGATCGAAGACGCCGCGCGCGACGCCGCCGCGCACGATTTCATCGCGGAGCTTCCGTCGGGCTATGACACGCGCGTCGGCGAAGGCGGCTTGAAGCTCTCCGGCGGCCAGCGCCAGCGCATCGCCATCGCGCGCGCGATGCTGCGCAACGCGCCGATCCTGCTTCTCGACGAGGCGACGAGCGCGCTCGACACCGAAAGCGAGCGTCAGGTGCAGGAGGCGCTCGCGCGGCTGATGAAGAACCGCACCACCATCGTCATCGCACACCGCCTTTCCACCGTGCTCGACGCCGACCGCATCTACGTGCTCGACCGCGGGCGCGTCGCGGAATCCGGCGGCCACGCGGAGCTGCTCGCGCGCGGCGGGCTCTATGCGCGGCTCTACAGTCAGGACCTCAACGACGGCGCCGCGGCGCCCGCAGCGCTCACGGGTTGAATGATGGCGCGGGGGCCGCTCGGATATCGCACCTATCGCGCCTTCACCATCGCGCTCGCGCCCATGGCGCCGCTGCTGCTGCGTAGGCGCGCCCGCCGCGACAAGGAAGACGTCGCGCGCGCGAACGAGCGGCTGGGCCGCGACCTGCCGCCGCGTCCCGCAGGCCAGCTCATCTGGGTGCACGGCGCCAGCGTCGGCGAATGCGTGGCGGCGCTTCCCCTGATCGACGCGCTGCTCCAGGACCCGGCTCGCCAAGTGCTCGTCACAAGCGGCACGGTGACCTCCGCCAAGATGATGAGCGAGCGGCTGCCCAAGCGCGCGCTGCACCAGTTCGTGCCGATCGACCTGCCCGCGGCGACGGCGCGTTTCCTGGACCATTGGCGGCCCGACGCCGGGCTGTTCGTGGATTCCGACATCTGGCCGAACCTCGTCTTCGGTGCGAAAGCGCGCGGCATCAAGCTCGCCCTCGTCAATGCGCGGATGTCGGAGCGTTCCTTCGCGAGCTGGCGCTGGGCGCGCAAGACCGCGGCGGCGCTGCTCTCCGCCTTCGACCTCTGCCTGGCGCAGGACGACGAGATCGCGCGCCGCTTCCGTGCCCTGGGCGCGCGCGACGTGCGCGCGATCGGAAGCCTGAAGGCCGATGCCCCGCCGCTGCCCGCCGATCCGCAAAAGCTCGAGACGCTTCGCGCGGCGGTCGCGGGCCGCCCGATCCTGCTCGCCGCCCAGACCCATCCCGGCGAGGACGAGACCATCCTGCCCGCGAGCGACGTTCTGCGCCGCACTATCCCGGACCTCCTCACCATCCTGGTCCCGCGTCATGTCGAGCGCGGGCCCGAGATCGCGATGCTGTGCGCGACGCGCGCGGCCAAGCGGCGCGCGCTGGACGAGCTGCCCGATGCGGACACGCTCGTCTACGTCGCCGACACGATGGGCGAGCTCGGGCTGTTCTATCGCCTGGCGAGCTTCGCTTTCGTGGGCGGCAGCCTGATCCGCCACGGCGGACAGAACCCGCTCGAGCCCGCGCGCCTGGACTGCGCCGTGCTAGCGGGTCAGCACACGTTCAACTTCACCAGCGCTTATGAGGCGATCTTCCGCGCGCAGGGAACGGGCCTCGTCCATTCCAGCGGCGAGATCGTCGAGATCGCGCGCCGTCTTCTCGAGGACAACGCCGAGGCGCAACGCCTGAGCCAGGCCGCAGCTGAGGCCGCCGGCACGCTCGGCGGCGCGGTCGGCAGGACCGTCACGGCCGTCGAACAGCTGCTCGCTTCCGATGCGCGCGCCTGAGTTCTGGGACCGCGACGACTGGCGCGCGCGGCTGCTGGCGCCGCTGAGCTGGGCCTATGGCACCAGCGTGGCGTGGAAGGAAGCGCATGCCGTCCCCTATCATTCCGCGGCCGCCGTCGTGTGCGTCGGCAACATCAGCGTCGGCGGCACCGGCAAGACGCCCATCGCCATCGAGATCGCGCACCGCCTCCGGGCGCGCGGACGCCGCCCCGTCTTCCTGTCGCGCGGCTATGGCGGCAGGCTGCGCGGCCCCGTCGAAGTGCACGAAGCGAACTCCGCCGCCGATGTCGGCGACGAGCCGCTTCTGCTGCGCCACACCGCCCCCGTCGTCGTCGCGCGTGACCGGGCGGAAGGCGCGCGCTTCGCCGAGCAGCTCGGCGACACCATCGTGATGGATGACGGGCATCAGAACTTCGCGCTCAGGAAGGACCTCGCGCTCGTCGTCGTGGACGGCGAGACCGGCTTCGGCAACGGCCGCGTCGTGCCGGCGGGGCCGTTGCGCGAGCCGGTCAGCCAAGGCCTCCACCGCGCCGACGCTGTGATCGTGACCGGCGACGGCGACGTGCCGCTGGCGGGCTTCGAGGGCGCCGTCCTGCGCTCACATCTCATCCAGCAAGGCGACAGCGTCGCCGGGCGCCGCGTCGTGGCGTTCGCCGGCATCGGGCGTCCCGACAAGTTCTTCCACGCGCTGGAGCATCAGGGCGCCGAGATCGCGGCCTCGATGCGTTATGCCGATCACCACACCTATACCCAGGCCGAGATCGCCCGCCTCAAATCCAAGGCGCGCGCGCTGGATGCGCTGCTGGTTACAACGGAGAAAGATTTCGTCCGGCTGACGCAGGCCGAGCGTGACGGAATCCTGCCTTTGCCCGTGCGCGCCGCCTTCGACGCGCCGCAGGCGCTGGACGCCTTGCTTGACAGACTGCCCCGCGAACCTATAGCGCGCGCACCAGCATGACGGACAGCGAAGCGCCGAAGCCCCTGCCGCTCACGGACATCCTGCGCTACGGCGCTGAGGCGGCGCCGTTCCATCTGTTCATGGGCATCTTCCGGCTGCTTGGGATCGATGCCGCGTCGGCGTTCGGCGGCTTCATCGGCCGCCACGTCTTCTATCGCCTGACGCCCGTGATCGACCGCGCGCGCGACAATCTCAAAGCCGCTTTTCCCGACATGGGACATGACGAGCGCGAGGCGATCATCCGCGAGATGTGCGACAATCTCGGCCGCACGGTCGCGGAATATCCCCACCTCGACAAGCTCAAGCTCACCGGCCCCGATCCCAGGCTCCAGATCACCGGCACCGAGCATGCGCAGGCCGCGATCGCGGCGGGCAAGGGGCTGATGTTCATCTCCGGCCACTTCGCCAATTGGGAGGCGATGCCGGTGACGGCGACGGCGCTCGGCTATGAAGGCGGGCTCGTCTACCGGCCGCCGAACAATCCTTACGTCGACCGCTACATCTCGCGCATGCGCGCCGCCGCCGGTCCCAAGGTCCAGATCAGCAAGGGCGCGCAGGGCACGCGCAAGATCTTCACGCTGCTGCGGCGCGGGCTTGCGATCCTCATGCTCGTCGACCAGAAGACGGAGCAAGGCGTGGCGGCGCCGTTCTTCGGCCGCGACGCGATGACGACGCCGGCGCCCGCGGCGCTCGCGCTCAAGCTCGGCTCGGCGCTGCTGCCGACCTCGAACGAGCGGCTCCAGGGCGCGCGCTTCCGCCTGCGCATCCGCGCGCCGATCGAATTCACGCCGAGCGGCGATCACGACGCCGACATCGCGGCGCTCACCGCCAGGATCAACGCCGCGATCGAGGAATGCGTGCGCGAGCGCCCCTCGCAATGGCTCTGGATCCACCGCCGCTGGACCACGCCGCGCGACGCGACCAAGAATTTGAAGAAGGGATAGGACGACTCGCGCTCACTCAAGGTGTCATCCCGGCCGAGCGTAGCGAGGGCCGGGACCCATTGAGCAGCTTGCACCCTGGGTCCCGGCACGGCGCGATGCTGACGCATCGCTTGGCCGGGATGACAGGTGGAGCACGCTGGACCGCTATTTCTTCTTCGCCACGTTCCTCGCCACTGCCGCCTTGACCAGCGCCTTGAACGCGCTCGCGTCGGGCTTCTCGCCTTCGCGGATGTCGATCGCGCGGCGCATGTTGCCTTCCAGGCTGGAATTGAAGAGGCGCTTCGGGTCGGCCAGGCTCGCCCCATTGGCGAAGGTGAGCTTCACGACGGCCTTGTAGCTCTCGCCGGTGCAGATGATCCCGTCATGCTCCCACACCGGGACCCCGCGCCATTTCCACGTCTCGACGACCTTGGGATCGGCCTCTCTGATGAGCGCCCGCATGCGGGCGAGCGTCTCGCCGCGCCAGTCGCCGAGCTCGGCGATCCTCGCATCGATCAGCTTGGAGGGATCGCCTGCCGCGCTCTTCGTCTGTTTCACTTGCTACCCCTTCTCGGGCATCGGCGTCGCGGTCGAGCGCGACGGATCCAGCCGCATCTGGAAACAGTTCATCGCCCAATGCAGATGCGGCCCCGTCGCGCGGCCCTTCATGCCGACAAGCCCGATGACGTCGCCGCGCTTGACCGTATCGCCCACCTTCACCTTGAGCGCGTCCTGATGGATGTAGGTCGTCGATACGCCATGGCCGTGGTCGAGCAGGGTCGTACCGCCGGTGAGATAGAAATCCGGCTCCGCCAGCGACACGATGCCGTCGGCGGGCGCATGGATCGGCGTGCCCTTGGGGGCAGCGATATCGACGCCGAAATGCGGCGCCATCGCCTTGCCGTTGTCGATGCGCTGGCTGCCGAACGTGCCGCTCATGATCCCCTTGGCGGGCCAGTCGAAGGGAGCAGCGAACGCGGTCGCATCGGTATCGCGCTTGCGCGCCTGGCCCACCAGCGCGTTCTCGCGCGCGATGCGCTCCAGCACCTCCTTCGGCGGCGAGACGTATTTCTCCGGCAGGCCGTTGACGTGCTGGACGTCGTATTTGCGCACGACCGGCACGACCGTCCGCTTGGTATCGGTTCCATCATCACCGTGCACGACGACCTCGACGGATTTCGTTCCATCCCAAGGCAGGCCGAATGCGAACAGGCCCGCGAACGAAATCCGCACCGGTATGTTGTCGACCTTCACCAGCGATGACCGCGAGCCGGCGTTGCCTACGACCAGGCTTCCCTGTTCCAGCGGCCCTCTGAGCTCGAAAGACGCCTCGTCCGGATCGGCGGCCCAAAGCCGGCTCGGAAGCGCGGTAAGCGCCGCCGCCGCTCCCAAGAACGCGCGCCGCGGGATCATTTGGGCGTCTGGCCCCGGTCCTGGAAGCGCTTGAGCGCCAGCGCGGGGGTCGCATAAGCCTCCTGGAGGTCGACGTTCCAGTAGCGCAGCGCCTCGAGCGGGATATGCATGCCGCTCATCGCGCAGACGACATAGGAGCCCGGCCTGACGACGCGGTACTCGCCGTCGAGATATTCGAGCACGGCCTGCCCCTGCGGGCGGAGGTCACGGTCCATCTTGTTCATGGGCGCAGTGTAGAGAATTCGTGTAGTGTTGGGTAGCGTTCCGCGGGGGAGTTAACGCGATGAAATGGACGGCATTGGTTCCAGCCTTGGCGGCCATGCCCATCCTCGCGACGCCGGCCACGGCGCAACTGGGCACGTCCAACAGTACGGCCGCCACGCTGCATTCCGCCGACGACACGGCCGGGTGCACAAACCGCCAGCATGCGCTCGAAGAACGCGTGAAGAGCTGCGAAACGACCATCAAGGAAGGGCATTTCAGTTTCGTTCTCCAGCTCGCCTCACTGCAGCGCATCGCGGGCCAGTACGACGCGTCGCTCGCCTCGATCGCCAGGTACACCGATCGGCTTGCGGACATCCCGACCACCTACGCCTCGACCAACTCGAAGGACTGGATAGTCGCGCTGCAAGTCCGCAGCGAGACCTACGCCCAGATGGGCAGGTTCGAAGACGCCCGCCGCGACGGCGAGGAGATCGCCGGCATCAGCGTCGACGGGGCAGGCGCCGACAACAGCCAATGCTGGCTCCGCGCCGTCGCGGGCAAGGAATTGGAGCAGGCGCTCGACTTCTGCAACAAGGCGGTCGCGCGCAAGCCCGAGATCGGCGCCTATCTCGACTCTCGCGGCCTCGTCTACTTCAAGATGGGCCGCTTCCAAGACGCGCTGAACGACTACAACGCGGCGATCGACAAGAACAGCGACGCCAACGCGTCGCGCTATGCGCGCGGCGTCGTGAAGCTCAGGCTGGGCGACAAGGATGGCGGGCAGAAGGACATCGACGACGCCAAGGAGCGCGACGTCATCGTCGCCCAGGAGATGGCGGGACGTGGGGTGGCGCCGTAGGGCTCGAACTCAATCGCGATCAGTATTTTCCATAACTTGTCATGGCCCGCGAATGCAGGCCACCCAGGTGACGTCTTCTACACTGAGTTTTTCAATGAAGTACGGACCCTAGAACAGATCCCCCTGTCCCTTCGAGGGCTTGTCGCGCGGTTTCGGCTTGGGCGCATGACCGGCCGCGACCGCGCCAACCTCACCGTCGACGAAGGTCAGCGACAACGCCTCGCCGCTGGTGACGTGTTCGGCGCGGCGCTTGATCGTGCCGTCGGTGCCGCGCACCAGCGCGAAGCCGCGCTCCAGGGCGCCGCGGTAGCTCACCCCTTCGAGCACGCGGGCGAGCGCGTCGAGATGACGGCGTGACTCGCCCAGGCGCGCGGCCTGCGCGCGCTGCAGGCGACGGCCCAGCATGTCCGTGCGTTCGCCGCAGACGCCGATATGGGTGCGGATAGGCTTGGGACGCAGCAGCGTTGCCGCTTCGGCGAAAGCCCGGCGATGTTTCTGCAGGTTGCCCAGCAGGGCCTTGGGCAGGCGCTCAGCAGCATTATCGAAGCGCTGGCGCGGCTGCGCAAAGAGCTGGTCGGCGCGCGGCAGGACGCGGGCGAGCTGGGCGAGATGACGCTTGCGATCCTCCATGCCTTTGTTGAAGCAGCGAAGCGTACGGCGCTGGAGCTCCATCGTCTGCGAGAGGAGCTCGCTGCGCACCGGCACCGCCATCTCGGCGGCGGCGGTGGGCGTCGGCGCGCGGCGGTCGGAGGCGAAATCGATCAGCGTCGTGTCGGTCTCGTGTCCGACGGCGGAGATCAGCGGGATCGTGCTCGCGGCCGCGGCGCGCACTACGGCCTCCTCGTTGAACGCCATCAGGTCCTCGATCGAGCCGCCGCCGCGTGCGACGATGAGGACGTCGGGCCGGTCCCGGGTGAAGGCGTTGAAGCCCGCGATCGCCGCCGCGATCTCGGACGCGGCCTTCTCGCCCTGCACCGCCACCGGCCACAGGAGCACCCGGCGCGGGAAGCGGTCGTTCAGCCGGTGCATGATGTCGCGCAGGACGGCGCCGGTCGGCGAGGTGATGACGCCGACGATCTCGGGCAGGAAGGGCAGCGCCTTCTTGCGCGCGGCGTCGAACAGCCCCTCGGCGGCGAGCTTCTTCTTGCGCTCCTCCAGCATCGCCATCAGCGCGCCGCGTCCGGCGAGCTCGAGCTGCTCGACGATGATCTGGTAGCGCGACGAGCCGGGATAGGTCGTGATCTTCCCCGTGGCGACGACCTCGAGCCCGGCCTCGGGCCGGACGCGCATCAGCCGCACGGTCGGCTTCCAGATGATCGCGTTCAGAACCGCCTTGTCGTCCTTGAGGTCGAAATAGACGTGGCCGGAGGTCGCGAATTTCAGCCCCGAGATCTCGCCGCGCACGCGCACGAAGGGGAAGCGGTCCTCGACCGTGCGTTTCAGGGCGCCGGCGATCTCGCTGACGCTGTATTCGGGAAGGTTGGGTTTGGGCGCGGCTTCGGACATGACTCACAGATGATATAGGAAGCAAAAAGGAATTCCCTCTCCCCCTTTTGAGGGAGAGGGTTAGGGTGAGGGGGTGATGTCGGAACTCAGACCTGGAAATCGGAATATGGTGCGACTACAGAGCGATTCCGGCTTCTGTTGTCTTGATTTCGGCAGCCCCCTCACCCCGGCCCTCTCCCCCTGCGAGGGAGAGGGAGAATGGAGCCACCTTTGAACGTCCTTCTCATCGGCTCCGGCGGGCGCGAGCATGCGCTGGCCTGGGCGCTGTCGGCGAGCCCCTTGCTGACCAAGCTTTACTGCGCGCCGGGCAATCCCGGGATCGCTGCGGTGGCCGAATGCGTGCCGATCTCGGCGATGGATTTCGATGGGCTGCTCGATTTCGCGCGCGGGAAGGCCATCGATTTCGTGGTCGTGGGTCCGGAGCAGCCGCTGGTCGCGGGGCTGTGGGACCGGTTCGAAGCCGCGAGCATCAAGGCGCTGGGCCCCAGCATGGCGGGCGCGGTGCTCGAAGGCTCCAAGGGCTTCGTGAAGGACCTGTGCGCCGGGAACGGCATCCCCACCGCCGCCTATCGCCGCTTCCGCGAGCCGGGTCCGGCTAAGGATTTCGCGCGCACGCTGGGCCTGCCCGTGGTGATCAAGGCGGACGGGCTCGCCGCCGGCAAGGGCGTCATCATCCCCGAGACCGAAGCCGACATGGTGAAAGCCGTCGATTTCATGTTCGAGGGCGGCTTCGGCGCCTCGGGCGCGGAGGTCGTCGTCGAGGAATTCATGGACGGCGAGGAGGCGAGCTTCTTCGTGCTCAGCGACGGCGAGAACGTGTTGCCGCTCGTGGGCGCCCAGGATCACAAGCGCGTCTTCGACGGCGACAAAGGTCCGAACACGGGCGGCATGGGTGCGTATTCACCGGCGCCGGTCTTCGACGACGTGGTGGCGCAGCGCACAATGGACAGGATCATCCGACCGACCGTCGCCGCGATGGCCGCGCGCGGCACGCCCTACATGGGCGTGCTGTTCGCGGGGCTGATGATCAAGGACGGCGAGCCCAAGCTGATCGAATACAATTGCCGCTTCGGCGATCCCGAATGCCAGGTGCTGATGACGCGGCTGAAGAGCGACCTGCTCACCGCGCTGATCGCCGCGCGCGACGGCCAGCTCGCCCATCTCGACCTGCGCTGGAGCGACGACGCGGCGCTGACCGTCGTGATGGCGGCGAACGGCTATCCGGGAGACTACGCCAAGGGCAGCGCGATCCGCGGCATCGACGCGGCCGAGACGGTCGAAGGCGTGAAGGTCTTCCATGCCGGCACCGCACTGAAGGACGGCCGGCTCGTCTCCAACGGCGGCCGCGTGCTGAACGTCACCGCGTCGGCGCCGAGCATCGCCGAGGCGCAACGGCGCGCGTACGAAGCGGTCGACAAGATCGACTGGCCGGAAGGCTTCTGCCGGCGGGATATCGGGTGGAGAGCTATCGACCGCTGACCCCCACTGTCATGGCCCGCGACTGCGGGCCACCCAGGTGACGTCTTCTCTTCTCCCGCAAAAAGATGTCATCGCCCACTTTATGCGGGCGACCCAATTTTTTTCTTGTTGCCAACTGGATCCCGGACCCTACGGGCCGAGGGATGACGTGTCTGGTTTGGAGAAAGCGTGCAGAACCCACCTGGGTGGCCCGCAGTCGCGGGCCATGACATCAAAAGCAAAACTGCTACGCCGTCCGCTCCTTGATCATCGCCATCTGCTTGACGATCGCGTCGGCCTGGCGGATCGAGGCGGCGTCTATGAGCACGCCGTTCAGCGCCACCGCACCCAGGCCTTTCGCCTGCGCGTCCTTCATCGCCGCGAGGATGGCTTGCGCGCGTTCGACCTCTTTCGCGGGCGGCGTGAAGATCTCGTTGGCGAGCGCCACCTGGCTCGGATGGATCGCCCATTTGCCTTCGCAGCCCAGGATCGCGGTGCGCATCGCCTGCGCACGGAAGCCGTCCGCGTCGCCATAGTCGCCGAACGGCCCGTCGATCGCCATCAGGCCGTGCGCGCGCGCCGCCTGCACCATCTTGAACAGCGGATAGTGCCAGAGGTCGTTCCAGTGCCGCGCGCGCTCGCCCGGCCCGTCGGTCAGCATCACATAGTCGGCATTGCCGCCGCCGATATTGGTCGTGCGCATGCGCTGCGAGGCGGCGTAATCGGCAGAGCCGAAATGCAGGCTCTCAAGCCGCTTCGAGGCGCCCGCGATCTCGTCGATGTTGGTGAGGCCCAGCACCGTCTCGATGATGACCTCGAGCCCGATGCGCTTCTTGCGGCCCACGAAATCGCCGGCCTGCGTCATCAGCATGTCGATGGCGTAGACGTCGGAGGCCGCACCCACTTTGGGGATCATGATCGCGTCGAGCCGCTCGCCGCCCTTCTCGACCAGCGCGATCACGTCGCGATAGCAGAAATTCGTGTCGAGGCCGTTGATGCGCACGGTGACGGTCTTGCCGCCCCAATCGACGCCGCCGAGCGCGGCGACGATGTTGTCGCGCGCGGCGTCCTTGTCGGACGGCGCGACCGCATCCTCGAGGTCGAGGCAGACGACGTCGGCCGCGCTCTTCGCCGCCTTCTCGAACAGCGCGGGGCGCGAGCCGGGC
>JAJPHG010000019.1 GCA_021325375.1 Alphaproteobacteria bacterium
ACGGCGCTGGGCGGCCGCGCCTTCACCCTGCCCATCCAGCTCACAGACACCCTCCCACCAACCATCGCCGTCTCCGTCGCTCAAGCAACAAACGACGCAGCCGTGCTCGGCAACATCTCCTCGACCTATCTGCTTTCGATCAGCGGAACCGCCGAGCAACTTGACGGGCTGACGCTCTCTCCGGCGGCAAACGAGAAGGTCGAGCTCGCGCTCACCAGCCTCGATCACGACATCACGATCACTAGCGCCGTTTTCGACGTCGATCTGGCGAAGCTTGCCGTCGCCAACGATGCGGTCACGGTCCAAGCTTATTCCTCCGGCGGCCAGACCGGCACCGAGATCGATCTCACCGGCACCGACGGGATGACGCACAAGATCATCATCCTCGGCGAGGATCCGAATTCGCTGGAAGCGTACGCGCCGATCGATTCCGGCATGGCGGCAGGCGGGCACGGGGTACCGATCACCGGCGGTCTGACCGTCGCCCAGGCGCTCGCGGGCTCGGGTCCGGAAGCGATCAGCGATACCGCCGCCAACGTCGCGGCCAATTTGGACGCGCTTGAGAGCATTGTCGGACAGATAACCGGCATCGGCTTCACGGATTCCGGAACGCCGGCCCTCAGCCTGACCGAAGCGCAATTCTCGGCCGATCATGACGTGCTTTCGTTGCTCTCCGGCAACTATACACTCAACGTGACAAACGTCGCCGCAGCCGATGCGCTCGCTATCGCCGCCTACACCGACGTGAACGGAATTTTCGTGGCTGACACCGGCACGGACCTCACAGCGGAACTCGACCAGCTCGAGCACATCTTCAAGGCCGGCAAATTGGAGGGCGTCACGCTCACGAGCGGCACTCTCGGCACGCTTACCGAAACCCAGCTGCTGGCGGACTCCGACGTGCTGAAGCTTCTCGGCAATTCAGATGTCTTCTTCCACTGAACGGAGCGTGCCCAATAACATGCTTCGCCCCAAAAACGGGCTTGGTGGCCCGCAACCCAGGGGTCAATATTCTGAGGCGGTCGCTTTGGAAAACGTTTTTCGACGGCGCGAGTGGTTTGGCTGCTCCGGCTTGAGCATCGCACCATGAGCAGAGTTGGACCAGATTTACACCCTGTACCAGTCGAAATCCCGCAAACGGCGACCCTCGGAGTAGCTCGCGGATTTCCGCGCGGCGCGCCGACATTCCGCGTGCTCTGCGTCTCCGACGGTGCCGCGGAGACTCCCGCTTCAGGGAATTTTCGCGCCCTCTGGCCGCCAGTCTCCACCTCCGGATCGGAAACCTCCAGTTCGGGTCCGAAGTGGAGGTCGAAGTTTCGTGCCCAGCCCGCCCCGCTCGCGGATCGAACTTCTGCTGTCCGAGGCAAGATCCCTGTTTATCAGGGAATTAACAGGGAATTTTCAGGGCTCAAATGGCAAAAGCCTGGCGCTAGAAAGTGCATTTTATGCCTGGCACCATTGAGTCAAACGACATTCGCGAATTTTTGCAGCTCCGAAAATAACAGGGAATTTCAAACCCGGTAACAGGGAGTTTTCCGGCAATATCAGGGGAACGCTGTAAGCGTCGCTTTCTGGCGCGCTAGTTTCGGATGCGGTGTTCCAATTTGTTCTCGTCTGCGGATTTGCAGGTTGGAAGGGGCGATGGCGGATGAGCGGCGGCGCCCGATGCGGTATGGGGCGGCGTTCCGCCGGGTGCATCGTAAGGCGTGGCGGCTTGAATCAGCGCGAGTTTGCGAAGCGCAGGGCCTTTCGCTGGAGCCGTTCGGCAATCGGCGCGCGCGGTTCGAGGCCGAGCCACATACATTGCCGAATTGACGGGGGTTCCTGGTTCGAAATATTCAGACCAGGTTGACTCAACGACGCAGGCGCCAGCCTATCTCCGCGAACCCTCTGGCCGCGATATTTGGCGTAAGCTCGCAGGACATCCAAAGCGAATGGCAGAATTTGAGCGGCGACTGAGCTACTCCTAAGCAACGTCGGACAATGGCCACGAAGAAGGTAAGAATGGCCTGTCCGTGAATATTTTGCTGTATTCTGTTCACGGGGACGCAATCGAGGCGAACCTGAACCTATCTTCGTTTACTCTAGCGCGGCTGGCACACGTTCGGACGTGACGGGTGCGTGACGGGTCCAACGGTCCCCCGGTTTTGCGATGTAGTTCTGAAACACATATCGCCAAGGGATGAAAGGGATGAGCACAATGACCGGTCCGATCTCAAAGAAGCCTTTGCGTGTGTCTGCATCGACCTGATTGGCGAGCCACAGCGGCAGTGCGATGCCCACGAGCCAGATCGATTTCCACAGGATTTCGTAAATGAGCAGGGGAAGCATCTTAAGCGGATATCGCACACCCACGATTGAAAGGCTCGCCAGCGCCAGAAGAAAGCAATGCGCTACTCCGGTCGCCTGAGTCCAATGGCCATGATGAAGGAACAGCCGTATCTGGATAAAGCCTTCCGCGACCGCAAGCAGAGCATAGAGGGCACGTAGCAGGTATAAGCGGAACAGCGATATGTTCATTGTTGCAATCCCCCTGGGCGCGATATTTCTCCAAATCGTGCTCTCAGCGCGATCGTGCCCTGTCGCGCAAGCACCTCACCTACGCATGTCAGTCTGAAGCCAGACGCACCTGTTTCGCCCATCCCGTCAGCCTCACGCGGATCATCCAGAAGATGAGAAGGCCAAGCGGCAAGAGCATCGGCGCGAGGAACATCGGCGGAATATGAAACGGTCCCGGCAGGAGCCGTGCCAGGCCATTGCCGAATCCAGACCCGAAGGAGAGGAAGAGAGCCGTCAACATGCGCCAAAGATGGCGTGCCACGCGAGCCGGACCTTCGATTCCGCCTTGAAGGACCAACCTCGCATCTCCTATGGCCGCCACAGCAGCAATCGCGGTGACCATGTAGGTGGCGAATAACAGCTGCCCCTTAACTCCGGGCACGGCGCCGGCCGCTGCGGCGATGGACAAACCGCTTAATCCCACGCAAATGCACAGGCTTGCCGCCAGTGCGAATTTCTCGGCGCGGCCAACGGTGCGTTGCTTTCGTCTCACGATCAGCCAGCCCGTGGCAACGAGATAGAACGTGAGAATTGCGCCCAGGAGATTCGACATCTGACCGGGTATGATGATCGCGAGCCAGGCCGCGAAGGTAGCCATCACCAGCATCGAAACAACGAACGTCGTTCCGGCAGTGCGATGAAGCCTTTCGCCTTTCCGTGCGAAGGCTGCGACGGTGCCCGATACAAGCCCAACAGTGCCGCAGCCAACGTGAACGACGTAAGCGAGGCTGGTCGCATCGTGAAGTGCCGTTTCGGGGAAAGGAAGGTTCACGGCTACGACCGCTCCTTGACTTCTACGTTGACATATGTCAGTACTGTCTGACACATGTCACAGCGGACAGATAAGAATGTCAAGTCGTTGAACGGTAGCCAGTTGCTGGCGGCACTGAGCGCTCTCGCGATGCCTCACAGACTAAGGATCATTGCAGCGCTTGCCTTGGGTGGCCGAAACTATGTCAGCCAGCTCGCACGCGAAGTTGGCATCAGCCGACCGCTGCTGCATCTGCACCTGCAAAAGCTGCAGGAAGCCGGCTTGGTCACAAGCAAGCTCGAGCTTTCGAGCGATGGAAAAGCTCTCAACTATTTCGAAGTCACGAGCTTTGACATTGCACTTACGCCTGAAACGATCGTCAAAGCGGTAAAGACGCTTAATTGAGGTTCGAACGGAGATCCCAAAATGGCTGCGTATATGTACATGCCCACGCTCTTGCTGATTCTCAGCACGGTCTTGATCGTTTTTGGAATGAAGTACGTCTCCGAGGCACTGCAAGCACGCTCACGCGCGGCCAACGAGCGCTCATTTCGACTCTTTGCCGAAGACGCTCACGCAATCCAATCACAACACGTTGCATTGCTCTCGTCGATCCAGTCATCAATTTCGGACATCGGCACACGACTTGGCCAAGTGGAAAGGATTCTGAAGGAGGTCGGCTGAAGACTCTGCCGCGAGTCGCCAGCAAGGGGGCCACGAACACGGGCGTTCATTGGCGAGTTCTCGCAGCCTTGCTCGCAGCGCCGTATCGGGCAGTCTCCTCGACCGATACTCATCACCAATCGCGCTCGTGTTAGCAGAGTTGTCTGCTAGCGATAACTTGGAGTTATTGGATATAACTCGTCGCTCGGCTCACGCGATACAAGATAGCCTGTCGAACCGTGAGTTCGATCTGTCCTACGGCATCGAGGATTTTAATGCCGCTAGCGGTTCAGCGAACGCAAAAGGATCGACTGCATCTGTTTGACGAGCTCGGGCGATAGAGTGCCTAGAACGCCGCGGTCCGCTGGATCGAGATGGGCGGCAGGATCGCCGTTCGTGCCGAACACGTAGTGATCGAACATCGTTCGCCAGACGGCGCGCTGATCTCGCGGCAGGCTTTTCAACGTCAACAATGCGTGGACGAGGCAATTGAACGGTGAGCTCAAAGGGGCCGTCGCGTCGTTCCACCAGTAATTGACCAGCAGGTTGAAGCCGTCCAGGGATTTGACGTGGTGCCACCACATGTAGGGAATGTAGATCGCGTCGCCAGGCTCCAGCTCCGCCTGCATCGCGGCATCCAGCGCGTATTCGAAGCGCGGATAACGCGTGAAATCCGGCTCCTCCAGCAGCACCATGCTGGTCGGCGGTCCGGCCGGCGTGTGCTCCAGCGGCCCGATGTAGAGATTGGGAAGCTGCTCCGGCGGAAACAGGGTGAAGCGGCGGTGCCCCGCCACGACGCAGGCGATGTTGTAGTTGAAATCGAAGTGCGTCGAGACCGTCACGGAGTTTCCGATCCACACGCGCGGTATCGCGGAAGGGGGCGGCAGGCAGGTCGCGTTCTCCTTCGCAAACCCGGGCAGGTAGTCGGGCAGGGGCACGGACTGGATCGCGATCGCTGGCTGGTCCGCCGCGTTCTCATGCGCCAGGAGCCAATCGATCACCGCACCGATGGGTTCCTGGCGAAAGACGAAATTGAGATTGCGCAGATCGCCGTCCTTATAGAAGAACCGGCCCTTGATCGAGGAAGGCCCCACAAGCGTCTGCGCAGGTTTGCCTGCGTCAAATCGCTTGATATAGGCGGCGAGCGCTGCGGACGATCTTGCGCCTTCGCGCACGGCGGGCCAATCCACCGCCAGCCCCTTCAGCACCGCCGGCTTGTTCAAGGGCACGATGTCGCGCTGAAACGAGGTGACATCGACGTCTCGCCATTGCGGTATCGCAGGCAGAACTCGCCCCATGAAAGACGCCCTCATCCGGCTCGCCTTCGATCTGTCCCGGGCGGCGCCGTCTCTCAGCATAGTACATCAATTCGAGATGCGGACCATAGACGAACGATTTCCCGCGATGCTTCGCACGGCGATCTCCGAGGCGTTATAAGAAGGCATGTACGTAGATTCCCATCATCACGTCTGGTCGTTGAAGCGCGGCGACTACGGTTGGCTGAGCGAGCGGTCGGGGCCGGTCTTGTATCGCGACTACATGCCGGCCGACCTCTCGCCGCTGCTGGCGGCGCACGATATCGACAGAACCGTTCTGGTGCAGGCGGCACCGACGATCGCGGAGACGGAGTTTCTTCTGGGGTTGGCGCGTCGGAACCCGTTCATCGGCGGCGTCGTCGGCTGGGTGGATTTTGAAGCCGGCGACGCACCGCAGACGATCGCGCGCCTCGCACGTGACGGAAAACTGCGCGGCCTTCGGCCGATGCTGCAGGATCTGGAAGACGATGCATGGATTCTCCGCCGTGAGATAGAACCCGCCATCTCGGCGATGGCAGATAGCGGCCTATGCCTGGATCTACTGGTCTTTCCGCGCCACTTGCCTCATGTCGAAAAGTTTCTCTCCCGGCATCCGGAGCTGCGTTGCGTCATCGATCACGGCGCCAAACCCGCGATCGCTCGTGATGAAATCGGGCCTTGGGCGACACAGATGGGCCGAATCGCGCGCGGGAGCGCCGCGTTCTGCAAGCTCTCCGGCTTGGTGACGGAAGCCGGCCCCGGCTGGTCGCTCGCGGCTTTGCGGCCCTATGTCGACGTGCTGCTGGACGCGTTCGGGCCCGAAAGGCTGATGTGGGGAAGCGATTGGCCGGTGCTGAATCTAGCCGCCGGCTACGGGGATTGGTTCGCTGCCGCACGTGCTTTGACGGCGGGCGTCGATCCGCCGGGCCGCGACATGATCTTCGGCGGCACGGCCAAGCTATTCTACCGCATCCGGAACTGACCGGTCGTCACGCCTCGACGCCGACAGGGATCGCATAGCCGGCGCGCGGGAGCAGCAGGCGCAGCAGCGGCCCCGTCATCACCGTCGTCGCCACTGCCATGATCACGAGCATGGTGAACACGTTCTGCAGGATAAAGCCGAGATCGAAGCCGATGTTGAGCACGATCAACTCCATCAGCGCGCGCGTGTTCATCAGCGAGCCGAGAATGGTGGATTCCTGGTGCGCGAAGCCGGCGATCCGGCTGGCGATATAGACGGGGATCATCTTGCCCAGGATGGACGCGGCCAGCACCAGCGCTAGCCACTGCCAGTCCGATGCGCTCGTCAGGCCCAGTACGTTCGTGCGCAGGCCCGTATAAGTGAAGAAGACCGGTAGGAAGAACACCAACACGAATTTTCCGATCTGCGCGCGCCAAGCCTCGACGAAGGCCTTGTTGTGGTGAAACAGCAACCCGGTCAGGAAGCCGCCGAAGATCGTGAAGATGCCGAGGAAATACGTGCATATGCCCATCGCGAAGATCAGACAGACGATCACCGTCATCAGGTTCGGCGGAAGCTGGCCGCCCTTCACCGGGAATCTGGTCAACAACCAGTTCACGGACGGCCTGAGCGCAAACCAGGCGACACAGGCCAGAAGAGCAATTCCCCCGATCTGCCAGCCGATCGCTGTCATGGAAAAGCGGGCCGAGGCGTAAGCCGAAATGCCCGCCAGCAATATCCAGCCCGTGACGTCGTTGACGGCGGCGGCCGAGATGGCGACCACGCCGATCTCCGTTCGCGTCAGGTCGAATTCGCGCAAGATCCGGCCCAGGATCGGCACCGCCGTGATCGCGAGACCGACGCCGAAGAACAGGCTGTAGGTCAAAGGATCGATGTGCGGCGCCAGATAGGGCGCGGAAAGATGCCCGATCCCGAAGCCCAAAGCGAAAGGCACCGCCACCGACGCCGCCGCGATTCCGATCGTGCCGTTGCGGTTCTTCGGGCGCGTCAGGTGGCCAACTCGAAATCAGTTCCGATCTGGAACATCAAAAGGACCAGCCCGATCTGGCTGATGATGGTGATCGGCGCCGACGCCTTCGCGCCGAACAGGAACACCGAAGCGCCGGGAAAGAAGTGGCCGAACAGGGATGGGCCGAGAATCAGGCCGGCGAGGATCTCCCCGATCACCCCGGGCTGACCAAGCCGCCGCAGAATCTGGTTTCCGGCGCGCGCCGCCGCCATCATCACGATCAGCTGGAGCAAGGTGACGAAAAGCAGGTTCTCGGTCTGATGGACGGATGAATGCACGGCGCCCCCTCGGCGATTGTCGGTCAGCCGGAATATTGCTCTTATGATAGCGTTACCAAAAGTTTATTGAAAGGGGCCGAGCGCGCGAGTCGGAGGCAGTTTCCAAGCTTGGTTTACGCCGCAGCGCAACGTGTGGCAGCTTGTGGAAAGACGTGGATAACGCATCCAGGCCTTCCATATGGTTGGCGCCTACGCTCAACGACTATGACGACTCACCAACCACGGCCTAGACTACCCGGCGCTAACTGGCTTTCACGATGACCCGAAAAATTCCATCTCAGCAAAAGACCGGACGGAAGAATCCCGCCGCCGCGACCATCCACGACGTGGCGCGTCTTGCCGGGGTCTCACCGATGACCGTGTCACGGGTCGTGAACGGCGAGAAGAATGTGCGCGAGGCCACGCGCGCGAATGTGCTGTCCGCCGTCAAGGATCTGCAATACGCGCCGAATGCGGCGGCGCGCACCCTGGCAGGCGCCGGCGGCGCGCGCATCGGCCTTCTCTACAGCAACCCGAGCGCCGCCTATCTGAGCGAGTTCCTCGTCGGCGCGCTGGACGAAGCGAGCCGCGACGGCGCGCAATTGGTGCTGGAGAAATGCGAGGCCGAGGACGTGGCGGCGGAATGCACCGCGATCCGGAAACTGGTGAAGGGTGGTGTCGCGGCCGTCATCCTGCCGCCGCCGCTGTGCGAATCCGTCACCGTCATCTCCGAGCTGAAACAGGCCGGCGTTCCCGCAGTATTCGTGGCCACGGGACGGTTTCGCGGAGAAGGCTCATGCGTGCGCATCGACGATTTCCGCGCCGCTCACGAGATGACGCGATATCTGCTGGACCTCGGGCACAACCGCATCGGCTTCATCACCGGCCACCCCAACCAGACGGCCAGCGGTGAGCGGCAATTCGGGTTCGAGACGGCGTTGCGCGAAGCCAACGTCAAGCTCGACAAGACGATGATCGCGCAAGGCTACTTCAGCTATCGCTCCGGGCTCGCGGCGGCTGAGAAGCTGCTGTCGCGCAAGATCCCGCCGACCGCGATCTTCGCGAGCAATGACGACATGGCGGCCGCCGTCGTGTCGGTCGCCCATCGCAAGGGCATGGACGTGCCGCGCGATCTGTCGGTCGTCGGTTTCGACGACACCGCCATCGCCACGACGGTATGGCCCGAGCTCACCACCATCCGTCAGCCGATCGCCGCGATGGCGGAGATCGCGCTGGAGCTGGTCGTGCGCGAAATCCGCCGCAGCAAGGAAGGCATCGAGATAAAGCCGCTCGACCATTTGGTCGTCCACGCCCTCATAAAACGGCAATCCGCAGCCGCCCCAAGGGACTCGGCCTAACCATCGCCCACGAAATGACTTGAGCCGACGCGATGTTAGCGATAACAATCGCGTTCGGCCAGGGTTTGACGGCTGGTGGGTATGGGCGGGAACAACAGGTGCGTCTGATCGGTCATCTGCCGGGCGATTGGCAGGAGGCGATGTTGCTTGGCCGCCTCCAATCGGCCGAAGGGCCGACGCCCGTCCTGGTGAAGGACGGCCGCGTTCTCGATGTATCCGCGCAGGCGCCGACCTCGGCGGAAGTGCTCAGGTTGTGGGGGGAAGGCGTACGGCCGCCCGGTCGTGATCTGGGTGCACTGGAAGATATGGATTTCGCGTGCGCCTGGGAGGACGCGGATGCTCCCCTGAAGCTTCTCGCGCCGATCGATCTGCAGTGCATCAAGGCGGCGGGCGTGACCTTCGCAGTCTCGGCGATCGAGCGGGTCATCGAGGAGCGGGCTCGCGGCGAGCCCGCGCGCGCCGATGAGATTCGTGCAGGTCTGCGCGAACGGGTCGGCGCGGACATCCGCGCTGTCAGGCCGGGATCGGAAGAGGCCAAGCGGCTGAAGGCTGCGCTCATCGCCGATGGTCTGTGGTCGCAATATCTGGAAGTGGCCATCGGTCCGGACGCGGAAATCTTCACCAAGTCGCCGGTGCTGTCGTCGGTGGGTTGGGGCGAATGGATCGGCATCCGCTCGGATTCGGCCTGGAACAATCCCGAGCCGGAGATCGTGATCGCCTGCGACCGCAAGGGTCGCGCGCTCGGAGCCGCGCTCGGCAACGACGTCAATCTGCGCGATATCGAAGGGCGTAGCGCGCTGCTGCTCGGTAAGGCCAAGGACAACAATGCCTCGTGCGCCATTGGGCCTTTCATCCGCCTGTTCGACGACACGTTCGCGATGGACGACGTGCGCATGGCCGAGATCGTTCTCGAAGTCCTGGGCGAGGACAATTTCCGCCTCGAGGGCAGGAGTTCGATGAGCCTCATAAGCCGCGATCCGCTCGACCTGGTGGGCCAGACGCTCGGCAGGCATCATCAGTACCCGGACGGCTTCGTGCTGTTCCTAGGTACGATGTTCGCCCCGATCGAGGATCGCGGCGCACCAGGCGCCGGGTTCACGCATAAGACGGGCGATATCGTGCGCGTCGCGTCCGACAGGCTCGGAACGCTCGAAAACAGGGTCGCCTATTGCGAGGATGCGCCGGCGTGGCGCTTCGGGATTTCGGATCTCATGGCCAATCTCGCGAGCCGCGGGCTTCTGGGAGGCGCCGCCGCATGAGCCGGACGAAATCGCCACAGCATGCAATCAGCGGCAAGTGGGCATGACGATGCAGCACGCAACGTACAGCTGTCTGCGCGGAAAGCGCATCGTGATCACCGGCGGGGGCTCGGGCATCGGGGCTGCGTTCGTCGAGGCGTTCGCGCGTCAGGGCTCGCAGGTGATTTTTCTAGACATCGCCGACAACGAGTCGCGCTCTCTGGAACGGAAGCTGTCCTCGATCACGCCCACGCCGCGGTTCATGCACTGCGACCTGCGCGATGTGCATGCGATCGAGAGCACCTTCGCCCAGATCACGGACAAGTTCGGCCCCGTCGAGGTGCTGGTGAACAACGCCGCCAACGACGACCGGCACGCGCTGGACAAGGTGACGGCGGAATATTGGGACGAGCGCATCGCGACCAATCTGCGCCACGTTTTCTTCTGCACCCAGGCGGTAATGCCGGCGATGAAAGCGGCGGGCAGGGGGATCATCCTCAACATGGGCTCGGTATCGTGGCACCTCGCGCTCGCCGACCTCACCGTCTACCAGACGGCGAAGGCCGGCATCGAGGGCCTCACGCGCGCGCTCGCCCGCGATCTGGGAGTTCACGGAATCCGGGTCGCATGCATCGTGCCCGGCGGAGTGCGTACGCCGCGCCAGACGCGGCTGTGGCACACGCCCGAGGAAGAGGCGCGCATCCTCGAGCAGCAATGCCTCAAGACGCGGGTCGAGCCGGAAGACGTAGCCGCCATGGCGCTGTTCCTCGCCTCCGATGGCGCGCGCATGTGCACCGGACATGAATATTTCGTCGATGCCGGCTGGCGCTGACATGCTGCCGCGATGACCCAGGAGCGCAAGCCCAAGCGGCCGTTCCGCTCGCGCGAATGGTTCGACAATCCTGCCCGCATCGACATGACGGCCCTCTATCTCGAGCGCTTCATGAACTACGGCATGACGGCGGACGAGTTCCGCTCCGGCAGGCCCATCATCGGCATTGCCCAGTCCGGCAGCGACATCAATCCCTGCAACCGCATCCACCTGGAGACCGTCAAGCGCGCGAAGGATGGCGTGCGCGACGCAGGCGGGGTGCCGCTGGAATTTCCCACTCATCCCATCTTCGAGGAGTGCCGGCGTCCGACCGCAGCCATCGACCGCAATCTTGCCTATCTCGGCCTCGTCGAGATCCTTCATGGCTATCCGCTCGACGCCGTCGTGCTGACGACGGGTTGCGACAAGACGGCGCCGGCGGCGATCATGGCCGCCGCCACCGTCGATATTCCCGCCATCGTACTTTCCGGCGGCCCGATGCTCGACGGACATTTCGAGGGCGAGCTGGTCGGCTCGGGCTCGGTGATCTGGAAGAACCGGCGGCGCCTCAGCATGGGCGAGATCGATGAAGACGCGTTCATCGAGGCTGCGGTCGCGGCGGCGCCCTCGCTCGGGCACTGCAATACTATGGGGACCGCGTCGACGATGAACGCGGTTGCCGAAGCGCTGGGACTGTCGCTGCCCGGGTGCTCGGCCATTCCCGCGCCTTATCGCGAGCGCGGGCAGATGGCCTATGAAACCGGCCGGCGCATCGTCGCGATGGCCTATGAGGATCTGAGACCGTCGCAAATTCTCAACCCTGCGTCCCTTCGAAACGCCATCGCCGTCATCGCGGCGATCGGCGGCTCCACCAATGCCCAGCCGCATCTGAACGCGATCGCCCGTCACGCCGGTTTCGAGCTTGCGCCGCGGGATTGGGTCGGGTACGGCCGCGACGTCCCGCTGCTGGTGAACATGCAGCCGGCGGGAAAATATCTGGGCGAGCGCTTCCATCGCGCCGGCGGCGTCCCTGCCGTCATGCACGAATTGCTGCGCGCGGGAAGGATCGACGGAACCGCGTTGACCGTTACCGGAATGAGCGTGGCCGACACCCTCGAAGGCCGCGCCAGCAAGGACCGCGAGATGATCGCCGCCTATGAGGCGCCGCTGCAGGAGCGTGCCGGCTTCATGGTCCTAAGCGGCAATCTGTTCGATTTCGCCATCATGAAGGCGAGCGTGATCTCGCAGGAGTTCCGTGCGCGTTATCTCTCGCGCCCCGGCCGCGAGAACGTGTTCGAGGGGCGCGCTGTCGTCTTCGACGGTTCGGAGGACTATCACGCGCGCATCAACGATCCGGCGCTCGGAATCGACGCGCAATCCATCCTCGTCATGCGCTCATCGGGACCCGTCGGCTGGCCCGGCTCGGCCGAGGTCGTGAACATGCAGCCACCGGACGCGCTGTTGAAACAAGGGATCGCCAGCCTGCCAACCATAGGCGACGGCCGGCAATCCGGAACCTCGGACAGCCCGTCGATCCTGAACGCGTCGCCGGAAAGCGCGATCGGCGGCGGCCTCTCGTGGCTCAGGACCGGCGACATCATCCGGATCGACCTGAATGAAGGACGCTGCGACGCATTGGTGCCTGACGACGAGATCGCGCGGCGCAAGCGCGGGGCACCCCTTGCGATCCCGGAAAGCCAGACACCCTGGCAGGAGCTGTTCCGCGCGACGACGGGCCAGCTCGATACCGGCGCGGTCATGGAGATGGCGGTGAAGTACCGCGCCGTGGCGCGCAAGACGCCCCGGCACAATCATTGACGGTGCCGTGGCGCCTTGTAGTGTCCCGGTTCGGCCGCTTGCGCATTGGTAGCGCTACCATTAGGGTCGGGGAGCCGGAGGACGAGACCGCAGAGTCCTCAACTCCGGTCGAGGAAATCGCTGAAGCTTCGGCACACCGGGGGGCCTGATGGCGAAAGCCAATTACGCGCTTGTCACCGCATTGACCTTGAGCGCGACGCTCGGGGGATTGCTGTTCGGCTACGATACCGCCGTCATCTCCGGCGCGGTCAATGCGATCGACGTGAATTTCATCGATCCGCGCGGCCTCGCCGAGGGCGCGCGCAACTGGCTGTCCGGTTTCACCATCGGCTGCGCGCTGCTCGGCTGCGTGATGGGTGCCGCGCTCGCCGGACCGCTTTCGACCGGGATCGGGCGCAAGGGCGGATTGTTCATCGCGGCGCTGCTGTTCTTCATCTCGTCCCTCGGCTCCGCGTTTCCGGAAGTCTTGTGGGGCGCGTTTGGCGCGCGCGGCGCGGACGCGCTGTGGCCCTTCATCGGCTACCGCCTGATGGGCGGCGTCGCGATCGGCATGGCTTCGATGCTGGCGCCGATGTATATCGCCGAAATCGCGCCCGCGAAATCGCGCGGCCTGTTCGTGACGATGCAGCAGATCGCGATCGTGGGCGGCATCAATCTCGTCTACTATGTGAACTACCTCATCCAGACGCGCGGCGACCATGCATGGCTGATGTCCACGGGCTGGCGCTACATGCTCGCCTCCGCGGCGTTGCCGGCCGCCCTGCTGCTGGTCTGCATGCTGCTGGTGCCCGACACGCCGCGCTACCTGGTGATGAAGGGGCGCATCGACGAGGCTTTGAAGCTGCTTCAGCGCCTGGGCGGCGACGATCCGGCCACCACGCTGAAGGAGATCGAGGGCACGCTCGTGGTGCGCAACGAGCGCATCATGAAGTTCGGTGGGCTGGTTCTTTTCGTCGGCATCATGCTTTCGGTGTTCCAGCAAATCGTCGGCATCAACGCCGTGCTGTACTACGCGCCGCTGATGTTCGAGAACATGGGCGCATCCACCGATTCCGCCTTCCTCCAGGCCGTCATCGTCGGGGCCGCCAACACCATCTTCACGCTGGTCGCGTTCTTCACCGTCGACATACTCGGCCGCAAGCCGCTGCTCGTCATCGGCGCGCTGATCATGGGGGCTGCGATGATCACGCTGGGTGTCCTGTTCGACCGGCACGCGGTCGGGTTTTGGGCGGTCGTCGCGGTCGTCGTCTATATCGCGGGCTTCGCCCTGTCCTGGGGCCCGGTGGTCTGGGTGCTGCTCGCCGAGATCTTCCCGAACTCGATCAAGGGCAAGGCGATGTCGCTCGCGGTGGCCGCGCAGTGGATCTCGAATTTCCTCGTGACCCAGACCTTCAAGGTGCTGGATGGCAGCACGGCGCTCAACACCATGTTCAATCACGGTCTGGCCTATTTCCTCTACGGCGGCGCGAGCATCCTGGCGGCGCTGTTCGTGATCCGCTACGTGCCCGAGACCAAGGGGCACAGCCTCGAAGCCATCCAGCTTCTGTGGCAGGGCGGCCGCGCGGCCTGGGCGAAGAAAGCGGCGCCGTGACGTCTCCTGTGACGCGGAATGTTTCCATCCTGGCTGTCGCGCTGGCGCTTTCGGCGTGTTCGTCGCTGAACCTCGTCTCGGAAAAGCCCGAGGCTGCGGCGCTGGACGCGACCGGCGCGGTGATCCACCCCGCGCTCTGGCCGACGGGGCATAGTGGCGTCGCCGCCGACGCGAAAGTCGATGCCCAAGTCGCGGACCTTCTCGCGAAGATGAGCGTCGAGGATAAGGTCGGGCAGATCATCCAGCCGGACATCAATTCCATCACCGTGGACGACGTGCGAAAATACCGCTTCGGCTCGATCCTGAACGGCGGCAATTCGGGACCGGGCGGGAACGACCGCGCGCTCGCACCCGAATGGCTGAAGGCGGCGGATGCGTTCTGGGCGGCCGAGATGGACGCGCCCGAGGGCCGTCCCGCGATCCCGCTCATCTGGGGATCGGACGCGGTTCACGGCAATTCCAACATCATCGGCGCGACCGTCTTTCCGCACAATATCGGATTGGGCGCGATGCGCGATCCGGACCTCATGCGCGAGATCGGCGCGGTGACGGCGAAGGAATTGCGCGTCATTGGCGGCGACTGGACCTTCGCGCCGACCATCGCGGTGGTGCGCGACGACCGCTGGGGCCGTACTTACGAGGGCTATTCCGAAGACCCGCGCATCGTGAAGGACTACGCCTCCGCCATTGTCGAAGGCATCCAGGGCAGGCCCGGTGACGCCGATTTCATGGCCGGCGCGCATGTCATGGCGACGGCCAAGCACTTCCTGGGCGACGGCGGCACCGACGGCGGCGTCGATCAGGGCGACAACGTCTATGGCGAGGAAGGCCTGCGCAACGTCTTTGCGCCGCCCTACGAGTCCGCGATCGCCGCGGGCGTGCAGACCGTGATGGCGTCCTACTCGACCTGGCGCGGCCAGAAGATGCATGGCAACCATGCGCTGCTCAGCGACGTGCTGGTCGGGCGCCTCGGATTCAACGGCTTCGTCGTCGGCGATTGGAACGGCTATGCGCAATTGCCGGGCTGCTCGAAAGAGAGTTGTCCGCAGGCGCTGCTTGCCGGCATCGACATGTACATGGCGCCCGACGGTTGGAAGGCGCTCTACGCGAATACATTGGCGCAGGTGAAGTCCGGTGAGATTCCGATGGTGCGGCTGGACGAGGCGGTGACGCGCATCCTGCGCGTGAAGCTGCGTGCCGGCGTGTTGGGGGAGCCGAAGCCGTCCGCACGGGCTTATGCGGGGCAGTGGGATCTGCTGGGCGCGCCGGAGCATCGCGCGGTCGCACGTCGTGCGGTGCGTGAATCGCTGGTGCTGCTCAAGAACGAGAACCGAATCCTGCCGCTGCCGCCGAAGCTGAATGTGCTCGTCGCCGGCGATGGGGCCGACAATCTCCCCAAGCAGAGCGGTGGCTGGACGATCTCGTGGCAGGGCGACGGCAACAGCCGAGCCGATTTCCCAAACGGCTCGACGATCTTCGAAGGCATCCGTGATGCGGTGAGCGCAGCGGGCGGAACGGCAACGCTGAGCGTGGACGGCAGCGCAGCGGCAAAGCCGGACGTGGCCATCGTCGTGTTCGGCGAGAATCCGTATGCGGAGTTCCAGGGCGACCGCGCGAATGTCGACTACCAGTCCGGCAACCGGCGTGACCTGAAGCTGCTCCAGGAGCTTAAAGCGCGCGGGATTCCCGTGGTGTCCGTCTTTCTTTCGGGCCGGCCGCTTTATGTGAGCCCCGAGATCAACGCGTCCGACGCATTCGTTTCCGCGTGGCTTCCGGGCTCGGAAGGCGCGGGCGTCGCCGACATGCTGTTCAAGAAGGCGGACGGCACGATTGCCTATGATTTTCACGGCCGTCTCTCTTATTCCTGGCCGCGCGCACCGGAGCAGACGCCACTCAATGTGGGGACGGAGCCTTACTATCCGCTGTTCGCCTATGGCGACGGCATGGACTACGCCCATCCCAGGAATATCGGGATCATTCCGGAGGCGCCGGAGCTCCAGGCCTCGATCGCCAATACCGACCGCTATGTCGAGGGCGGCCAAGCGCTCGCGCCGTGGAAGCTTGCCGCCACGCGGGACGCGATCACCGTCACCGGGCCCAAGATCAATCTCACGCGCAACACCGACGGCGACATGGCTCTGGTCGTAACGTTGCATGTGGGCAAGACGCCCACGGCGCCTACCTCGCTGGGCGTAGCCGGCGGCGTGGTGGACGTGACAGAGATGCTGCGCAGCGCGGGCGTTACCGCGACCGTCGCGGTGAGGCTCTCCTGCTTCCGCGCGGCCGGGGCCGACATGCGCGCCGTCGATACGCCGCTTCTGCTTTCGTCGCGCGGCGGGGTTACGGCGACGATCGTGTCGGCGGGGCTTTCACCGGGCGTGGGGGCGCCCGTCTGTCCGCCCGCGCCGCAGACGTGACCGCCATCTCGAACGGCACCGCCGGCAGCGCCGCCGGATTGTAGAGATTGCACACCGGGCTGTCGGCCCAGCAGAAGCGTACACGCGCGGGGAGGATTCCTTTCGGCGCGTCGAGCACGACGCTGTCCTTCGCGACATGTGCTTGCGCATAGTCGCAGCGCTTCGCGTCGCAGAGCTGGAACCCGATGGGCCGCCGATCCCCATAGACCACGAGCGGCGTGTTGGAGAAAGCGACGACGACCTGCTTGCCCTTGCGGGTTGCGCTCGCGGGCATCGGTCCGGAATCGACGACGGTCGCACCGTAGATCAGCCGTTCGGCGTTGAGGGCGAGGCGCCGTCCCAGCTCCTGCTTGTTGGTGGGATGGATGTCGTAACGGTCGCCTATGTCGACGGTAACGGCGAGCGCGGCAAGGCGGTCGGCGGCGACCGCCTTGCGCTGCGCCTCGCGCAGATTGGCCCAGGACGAATCCGCCGGCCCGCCGGCCGCGTCGCCGAAATCGGGAAGCTGCGCGATCAGGAAGGGCAGGCCGGGCTCGTCGAACGCGCCGCGCCAATCGGCCATCAGCCCGCCGAGCAGGCGCGTATATTCCTCGGGTTCGGCCACGTTCGCCTCGCCCTGATACCAGAGCACGCCGCGCAACTGATAAGGCGCGATGGGCGCGATCATGCCGTTGTACAGCAGCGTCGTTCCGGTCGCGTCCGACCATGGCGCATGCGGCGCCGCGCGCGTCTCGATCAGCGGCGCGGCGATCCTGTAGCGCCAGCGTTCGGGGAGCTGCAGCGTCTCGCCGCCGGAGAATTTCAGTGTACGGACGGACGGAGAACCCCACAACCCGCCGCCCCCGCCGGTGTCCAGCACGCCGACCGCGATGATGTTCGCGCCCGGCTTGAGCGTGCCCACGGGCAGCGCATAGACGCGCGGCTGGTCCCAGCCTTCTGAGCCGCCGAGATGGACGCCGTTCACCCAGGTGTCGTCGATGTCGTCGACGGGACCGAGCGACAGTATCGCTGGCTGCGCCGCCTGGACGGGCGTCAGCTCGACGGTCGTGCGGAACCAGGCGATCCCGTCGAAATTCTTGAACGCGGCGATGCCGGAGCTTTCCCACCAGCCGTTGAGCTTCATCGTGTCCCAATGCGAGTCGTCGAAATCGGGCGCGCTCCACGTCGGCGAGGCCATGTGGCCGGGATCGTGCGCCATCCACCACGCGTCCATCAGCGTGCGCCATTTCGCGCGCGCCGTGTCGGGCGTCTTCTGATATTCGGCGAGGATCGCGAGGGTGCGCTCGTAGCCGCCCACCGCGCGCGTGCCGCTGTCGCTGAGCCAGGCCTGGATGGTCGAACCGCCCCAGGAACTTTCGATCAGGCCCAAAGGCACATTCACGTCCTTCTGCAACTCCCGTGCGAAAAAGAAGCAGGCAGCCGAGAAATCCTTCACTGTCGCGGGCGAAGCGGCCGCCCATTTCGCGCCGGCGTCTGTCGTCGCGACGGGGGTAACGCTGCCGGCACGCGCAAGATGGAAAAGGCGGATCGTGTCGTTGGTGGAATTGGCGAGCTCGGTGTCGGTGTTGGACGCCGCGCGAACCGGCAGCTCCATATTCGACTGGCCGGAGCACAGATACACGTCGCCGACCAGGATGTCGTGCAGCGTCTCGCTGTTCTTTCCCGATTGCACTGTGAGGTCATAGGGGCCGCCGGCCGCGAGCGGCGCAAGCTCGATGTGCCAGGCTCCGCTCGTGTCCGCAATGGCACTCGCGGTTTCGCCCGCAAGGGTTGTGCTGACCGTCTGCGACGGCAGTGCCGTGCCCCAGAGGCGGATCGGCTTGCCGCGCTGGAGGACCGCGTGATCCTGGAACGGCGGGGCGAGAAGCGCGGCCTGCGCCGGGCCGCACGCCAACAACGCCGCGAATAGCGCTGGCCACAGTCTCTCAAACATTCTGTCCCCACCCCGGCTTGCCAATGGTAGCGCTAACAATCTAGCGTATCGGCGGCCGCAGACAACACCTCGGGGTCGGATGTGAACGGATTCAAACTCACTGCGGCATTGTGCGCCTGTCTTCTCCTCGGCACCCCTGCCGGAGCCGCCCCAAGCCAGTACAAGAATTTCCGCGTCGCGGTCTATGTCGTGGTCAACGCAACCGAGGCGCTGTCCGACGCGGACGAATTCGCGCGGGAATACGCGCGCGTCGCGTCCCAAGTGAAGTTCGACCGTGTCTATATAGAAGTATATCGCAGCCACAATTTCGCGAGTGATGCGCAGATCGAGGCGGTGAAATCGTTCTTCCGCGCCAAGGGCATTACCGTCTCGGGCGGCGTGACGCTGGCCGCTGGCGGGCAGGGCGGCCAGTTCGGCACCTTCGATTACGAGAAGGCGCAGGACCGCGCGGAATGCCGCAAAGCCGTCGAACTCGCCGCGCGCCATTTCGACGACATCATCATGGACGACTTCTTCTTCTATAACTCCAAGAGCGATGCCGACATCAAGGCCAAGGGCAAACGCAGCTGGACGCAATACCGGCTCGACACCATGCGCCGGGTCTCGCGCGAGCTGGTGCTCGGCCCTGCCAAGGCGGCCAATCCGCGCGTGCGCATGATCATAAAATATCCGAACTGGTACGAGCATTTCCAGGGGCTGGGATATGACCTGGAGAAGCAGTCGCAGATGTTCGCCGGCATCTATGCCGGCACCGAGACGCGCGACCCCGAGATCACCGATCAACTGCTCCAGCAATATGAGAGTTACGAGATCGTTCGCTACTTCGGCAACATCCGGCCCGGCGGCAATGGCGGCGGTTGGGTGGACACTTTCAGCACGCGCTACGCCGACCGCTATGCCGAGCAGCTCTGGGACACCCTGTTCGCCAAGGCGCCGGAAATCACCCTGTTCAGCTGGGGCGGCCTTGCGGACGCGCACGCCATCGAGCCGGGAGAACGGCCGTGGAAGGACCAGAAGACGAGTTTTGACTGGAAGGCCGCAATGTCGTCGGTGCCCAACGCCGGATGGGCGCGCGTCGCGGGGGCAGCGCTGGAGAATGTCGATCCGGTGATCGGGCTCCTCGGCAATCCGACCGGCATCGCGAGCTACAAGCCCTATCAGTCCAGCAGCGACGAGGATTTCCTGCAGAACTATCTGGGCAATATCGGCTTGCCGGTCGAGATGACGCCGGTCTATCCGGTTGAGGCGCGTACGGTCCTGCTCACCGAGAACGCGAAGGCCGATCCGGGGATCGTGGCGAAGATCGAAACTTCATTGCGGGCGGGACACAATGTCGTCATCACGTCCGGCTTGCTGCGCGCGTTGCAGGGCAATGGCATCGAGGACGTCGTCGAATGGAGCGTCACCGGTCAATTCGCGGCCGTGCGCGATTTCCTCAACGGTTACGGCGCGGGCAACGGCACGAGCCTGAATGATCCCGGCCGCGAGGCCAAGGCGATCGTGTTCCCGGAAATCCATTTCTACACCAATGATTCCTGGCCGATCGTGCGAGACGTCGCGGGCGCGAAGGGCTACCCGCTCCTGCTAATGAACCGCTATTCCAACGGGATCATCTATGTGCTCGCGGTACCGCAGAACATCGGCGATCTCTACGATTTGCCGACGGGTGCATTGACCCAGATCAAGACTTATCTGCAGGACGGCGCGGCCGTTCGCATCGACGCGCCGGCGCATGTGAGCCTCTTCACTTATGACAACGGCACGTTCGTCGTGGAGTCGTTCCGCGACACCGCCATGCCGGTAACGATCTCGCTGGAGGGAAGCGGTCGATCGCTACGCAACGCGATGACGGGCAAGCCGCTGGTGCCGGTTGCGGAGCCGGAGACGCCGCGCCGACAGCTTCAGCCGTCCGCGCGAACGGCTTTCGCAACGATGGTCCCGCCCCATAGCTGGCAAGTATTCCGCGTCGTGAAATAGCCGTGCTATGCTCGCGCTCATGAGCGGCAGGCTTTCGCGGCGTGCATTGCTGGGCTGTGGCGCAGCCGCCTGGACTTTTCCGGCCGCGGCTCTCACCGGCGAAACGGCCTTCGTCGAAAACGCGGTCAATCTTATGACGATCGGCGTGTCGGTCGCGGGGCAGGGACCCTATCGCTTCGTCGTCGATACCGGCGCGGACCGCACGGTGATCGCGCAGGAGGTTGCCGAGGCGCTGAACCTGCCGCGCGGAGACAAGGCGGCCGTCGCCGGTATAGCCCGCACGGTGGTTGCCGACACCGTGCACGCCGGCAGGCTCCGCCTGGGTGCGATGGAGACGGAGGAATTGAACACGCCGGTGCTGCCGCGCACATGGCTAGGCGCGGACGGCTATCTCGGTCTCGACGTGATCGATGGTCACCGGATCATCTTCGATTTCCGCAACCGCGTGATGACGTTCGGCGGGGCGCCGTCGAGCTACTTCTTCGACTACGTCAAAGCGGACGAGACCGTGCTGCACGGCAGTGGCAGCGGAGGGCATCTGCGTTCCGTCGACTGCCGCGTGGACGGCGTCCATGCGGCGACCTTCCTCGATACCGGCGCGGACGTTTCGGTGGGAAATTCGAAACTGTTCGAAGCGCTTTCGCGGGCGGGCAATGGCTTCCTTCCGACAGAGCCGGTGATGTTGAGCGGCGTCACCGGCGGCAGCGTCGCCGGCCGCGCGCTCGCCATCGAACGGGCGCGGCTCGGCGGTTTCGACCTCAGCACCAGCGGTCTGGTGATCGCGGACCTGCCGATCTTCGAGCTGTGGAACCTCGCGGACAAGCCGGCATTGTTCATCGGCATGGATTTCCTGAGCCATTTTTCCAAGCTCACGATCGACTACGGCCGCAAGCAGTACCGCCTCGAACTCGCAAGCCTCATGCTGGCGAGCCAGACGTAGACCGCCAATAGCTGCCATCCGGATAACGATACATCTCGGCGCTCTCGCGCAGGAATTCCACGCTGAAGCCGGGCTTCGCGCTCGGCCAATACGCGCCGTCGTGCACGTCGACGGGGTCGACGAAATGCTCGTGCAGATGGCCCGCAAACTCGACCATGCGATCGTCGCGCTCGCCGCCGATCGCGATCAGGTCGATGGCGCCGATATGCTGCACGTATTCGCACAACCCGACGCCACCGGCATGCGGGCACACGGCCTTGCCGAACTTCGCCGCCATCAGCAATACGGCGAGATTCTCGTTGAGGCCGGCGAGCCTGCAGGCGTCGACCTGCACCACGTCGATCGCGTCGGCCTGCAGGAACTGCTTGAACATGACGCGGTTGTGGCAGTGCTCGCCGGTGGCCACGCGCACCGGCCGCACCGCCTCGGCGACCCTGCGGTGGCCGAGTATGTCGTCGGGGCTGAGCGGTTCCTCTATCCACCACGGATCCGTCGACATGAGGTGACGTACGCGGGCGATCGCCTCGTCGATCTCCCATACCTGGTTGGCGTCGATCATCAGGTGGCGGCCGCCGCCCAATTCCTCGCGCGCGATCCTGCAGCGCGCCAGGTTCTGTGCGTCGTCCCTGCCGACCTTGAACTTGAGCGCCTGCCAGCCTGATGCCACCGCCTCGCGGCACAGCAGGCGGATCTTCTCGTCGCCGTAGCCGAGCCAGCCGGCAGAGGTGGTGTAGGCGTCGAGCCCGCCGGTCTTCATGCGCGCGAGCCGTTCGGCGCGCCCGGCACATTTGTCCTGCAGCAGCTCGACCGCTTCCTCGCGCGTCAGTGCGTCGGTGATGTGGCGATAGTCGATGAGCGTGGCGATCTCCTGCGGGCTCATGTCGCAGACGAGTTGCCACACCGGCTTGGCTGCGACCTTCGCCCAGAGGTCCCATGCCGCGTTGATCACCGCCGCGGCCGCAAGGTGCACGACACCCTTCTCCGGTCCCAGCCAGCGCAACTGGCTGTCGCCGGTGACGCGGCGGGAGAACGCAGCCATGTCCGCTTGGATCTCCTCCAGCGACAGGCCGGTGACGAAGGGTGCGAGCGCGCGGATCGCCGCCGCGCAGATCTCGTTACCTCGGCCGATGGTGAAGGTCATGCCGTGACCTTCAAGGCCATCGACCGAGGTCTTGAGGACGCAAACCGCGGCCGAATAGTCCGGATCGGGGTTCATCGCGTCCGAGCCGTCGAGAAGCTTCGACGTCGGAAAGCGCAGATCCAGCGTTTCGACGCCCGTGATGCGGATCATGCGTCCGGCCTCACGGCGCTTTCTTGGGCGGCGGCGTGTAGGGGGTGAACCCGCCGAGGAAGCAGAAATTGTTCCGCCGCAGAACGGTGAACTTCTGCGTGTTCTCGCAGATCGTGCCCCCCTCGATGTCCCATTTGACGCCGTTCTCGAATTTCAGGCCCGGACAGGTCGTCTTCAGCGTATTCTTCCACACCTTGCCGTCGTTCATGTAGATCAGCAGCTCGTTGTCGCTGAGCGACGTCGTATGGTCGATCTGCGTGGCGGTAAGGCAGATGTCCTTCGCTTGCGCCGCGGCCGGAACCGCAAGCAAAAGTGCGAGAACGAATATTGTAGGTCTCATGGCGTTTTTCCTCCTGTGCGCGTGCATTGTGCCCCTTCAGTGATTTCCATGGCCGTCATTTCACCGGATCGCCGTAGAATAAGCCACGTCCGTCCGTGCCGAGATAGACCCTGCCGAAGATGCGCGGGTCGCCGCAGATCGAGCGGAAGCGGCGGCCATATTGATGCGCGTCGTCGTTGATCCGCTTCCAGTCGCGGCCGGCGTCGTCGGAGCGCCATACGCCGCGGATCTGACCCTGCCAGCCGAACGAGAACAGCGCTGGATAAGTCGAAGCCGGGGGCGCCTTGCCGAAGCCGAGCGCCTCGATGTTCATATGGATGACGACTTCGCGGAACGATCTTCCGCCGTCGGCCGAATGCAGCAGCCTGCCGGCACCCGTGCGGAACCACAGATCGCCCGCGATCCCAGGCGTCGCCATCAGCGGCCACTGGGCCTCGCGCCAGGTGGGCCAGTCGGTGTGGGGATCGACAGAGAGGCCGGTCGTATCCAGCGTCGCGAAGGTCGCGCCGCCATCATCGCTCGCGCGGATCGTGCCGTTGGCGAAATCCACAGCATAGAAGCGTTTCGAATCGACACGGTCGGCGACGACATGCGCCCACATGGGAAGCGTGCTCAGCGCTGTCCAGGTCGCTCCTCTATCGCGTGTCAGAAGGGGAACCGGCGTCATAACGACGAAGGTTGCTCCGTCCGCGGAGACGACGACGGCTGCATCGCCCTCGGCATCGTAGTGGCGTGCTTCGATCTCGCCTTTGTCGTTGGTGCCTCTCAAGGGCGGCACGACAAGCGGTGCCCAGCTTTTCCCGCTATCGAGCGAATAGGCCAGGGTCGGCGAATAGCCTTTCGCGCGCGGCGCGGCCGTGCCGCCGCGCACCAGCACGTTGGGCGCCATCCCGGCATAGTCGATCGTGTTGGTGTTGGAAAAGATCGGATCGGTGAAAAGCGTGTCCGGCGAGCGGTCGAGATCGTCATGCACGAAGCCGGCGATGTCGCCGAAGCCGCTGACGAGATGCGGGCCGGATGCCGGGCTGGTCAGGGCGAGGATCGCCGTCTCTTCCACGCCTGCAACCCACGGCTTCCAAATCAGCGGCTGGCGCGCGTCGGCGTTCCGTAGCTCGTCCGTCGCGTAGACGGTCGCACCGGTTGTGTAGGCGACATGACCGGAGTCGAAGGGGTCGATGGCCAGCGCGGCGATCCACCAGCCGAAATCCGCTTCGGTGTTTCCCCATTGATGGCCCCAAATGAGGAAAGGTGTCGCCGATACGTCTCGGTGGCTGAGCTCCTCGAGGCTTTTCCAAGTGATGCCGCCATCGGTCGTGCGCCACACCGTGTCCTTGGGATGATAGCGGTTCAAGGTCGCGACAACAGCCGTGCCGGGATGCGCGCGGTCGGCATCGATCGCCATGTAGCCGCCCGGCGGGCGCTTTGCATCCCTGTCCGGCGTGATGTCGGTCATCCTGTTCGATGCGACGTCGAGCTTGAAGACGGCGCCGTCGGTCGCGCCGTTCGGGCCGATGCTATTGGAATAGGCGATATAGACGGTGTTCTTGCCGTCGAACGCGGCTTTCACCGGAAGCAGGTCCCCGCGCGGTTCTCCCGGGACCGGCGTCCAGCTCTCGCCGGCATCGTCGCTGCGGAACAGGTGCCGTACGCCCGGATCGGCGCTCGCGACGACGATGGTGCGCGTGGGTATGTTCTTCTTCTCGCCGCTTGGGACAAAGAGCACAAAACTCAATCCGGCGTTGGGCGCATCTCCCCGAGGCCGTATACCGAGGCCCTTCTGCGGAAAGGACAAGATGGGCGACCAGTTCGCCCCGGCGTCGGCGCTCTTTTCGAGCCCGTCGTTGCGCGAGCCGAAATAGAGAAGGGATGTGTCGTTGGGGTCGACGGCCAGCCTCTCTCCCAGGCCGCGGCCCGCCTCGTTGCCGCCCATCTTGAAACGCGTCGGGAATATCTGCCAGTGCGTGCCGCGGTCGCGGCTTCGCAGGATGGCTGCGGCTTCACGCGTTCCCGCCGCGAGATAGACGACGTTCGGATCGGCGGGGTCGGGCGCTATGCTTTCGACTTCCATATATTCGCCACGGTCGATGCCGTCTTCGATCGGTATCCATCGCTTTGCACGATCGTCCCAGCGATAGGCGCCTCCGATATCGGTGCGCAAATAGGCGAGCCCTTTCTCCGCCGGGCTGAAGGCGATCCCCGGCGAGAACCCGCCGCCGCCGACCGTCACGTTCTTCCATGTATAGGGTTCGTCGGCCTGTGCCGCGCCGGCGGCCGCCAACAGAAAGAATCCCAGACAGCGAAAGGCGGAAATCACGTTTCAATCCGTTCTGGTAACGTTACCATAACCATCGTCCAAATCGGCCGGACGTGCAAGAATGACGAGGGGACGAGCCATGCGTTCAAGCTTTGCGATCGTCGTGCTGCTGCTCTGCGCGGCAGCGCCGGCGCGCGCCGCTTCCGTGCTTACGCTGTGGTACGAGCGTCCGGCGGCGGATTGGGAGCGAGAGGGCCTGCCCATCGGCAACGGCGCCATGGGCGCGATGATCACCGGCGGCGTCGCGGAAGAGCGCGTCCAGTTCAACGAGAAGACGCTGTGGACTGGCGGACCCGGTTCGGCGCAAGGCTATGATTTCGGCCTGCCGGACCGTTCGTTGGCCGGAGCCGTCAAGCAGGTGCAGGCGCAGATCGCGCGTGACGGCCGGATGGAGCCTGAAGCGGTCGCAAAGATCCTCGGTCACAAGGCGCGGGGTTACGGCGATTATCAGAGCTTCGGCGATGTCGTGTTGGTGTTCGCCGGGCTCGATGGCCCTGCATCGAACTATCGCCGCGAGCTGGACATCGAGCACGCGGTCGCACGGGTGAGCTTCACCGCGGGCGGCGCACACTACACCCGAGAGTATATCGCGAGCTTTCCGGGTCACGTCGTCGTCGAGCGCATCTCCTGCGATCATCCGGGAAGAATCGGCTTTCGCACGTCGTTCGCGATCCCCGAAAACCGCACGGTTTCGTCATCCGCGAGGGACGGGCTCATCACGGCATCGGGCGCGCTCAAGGACAACGGCTTGAGATATGAGTCCGAGATGCAGGTCATCGCGTCGGGCGGAACGCGCAGCGACGGCCCGGACGGCAGCGTCACGGTGGCGGGCGCCGACAGCGCGGTGCTCATTCTGGCCGCGGGCACGAACTATGCACTCCACTATCCGGACTATCGCGGACCCGACCCGCACGCTGACGTCGCCGCGCGCGTGCGCGAAGCGGTCGCGCAAGGCTACGACGCGCTGCTCGTCGATCACGAGCGCGACTATCGCGCCCTGTTCGATCGCGTGACGCTTGATCTCGGGCAGGCGATGCCGGACGTGCCGACCGACAGGCTGCTCGCACAGTACCGGGACGGCAGTTCCACCACGGACCGCGCGCTGGAGGCGCTGTATTTCCAGTACGGACGCTATCTTCTCATCTCGGCATCCCGCGCCGGTTCCCTCCCGGCCAATCTGCAAGGCGTCTGGAACGATTCTGCGACGCCGCCATGGAACGCCGACTATCACGTCAACATCAATTTGCAGATGAACTATTGGCTCGCCGAAACCGCCAACCTTTCCGACACCACACCGCCTTTCTTCGCGCTCGTCGACGGTCTGGTGGCGCCGGGACGGCTCGCCGCGCGGCGGATATTCGGCGCGGAAGGCTGGATCGCCAACCTCAATACGAATCCGTGGGGCTATGCCGGGCTGATCGATTGGCCCACTGCGTTCTGGCAGCCGGAAGCCGCGGCATGGCTGGCGCAGCATTATTACGAGCACTACCGCTTCTCGCGGGACCGGTCGTTTCTCAAGACGCGCGCCTATCCGTTGATGAAGGAAGCGGCGCAGTTCTGGCTCGAGGCGCTTGTCACGGATCCGCGCGACGGAAGACTCGTCGTCTCGCCGAGCTATTCGCCCGAGCACGGCCCGTTCTCCGCTGGAGCATCGATGTCGCAGGAGATCGTGTTCGACCTGCTGACGAATACGTCCGAGGCTGCGGGGCTCTTGGGCGACAACGCTTTCCGCGTGAAGATCCGCGCGGCGCTTGCGAAGCTCGATCCCGGATTGCGTGAAGGCTCCTGGGGACAACTGCGCGAATGGAAAGAAGACTGGGACGACCGTTCGGACGATCACCGCCATGTCTCTCATCTTTTCGCGCTTCATCCCGGCCGGCAAATCTCGCCGGGAGCGACGCCCAATCTCGCCGAGGCGGCGCGGATGTCTCTGCTGGCGCGCGGAGACGGCGGCACCGGTTGGAGCAAGGCCTGGAAGATAAATTTCTGGGCGCGCCTTCGGGATGGCGATCACGCGCACAAGATGCTGGCGGAACAATTGCGGGGAAGCACGATGTCGAACCTGTGGGATACGCACCCGCCCTTCCAGATCGACGGGAATTTCGGCGCGACCGCAGGCGTGGTCGAGATGCTGCTGCAGAGCCAGAACGGCGAGATCGACATCCTGCCAGCTCTGCCCACCGTCTGGGCCGCCGGCGGCGTGAAAGGTCTGCGGGCTCGCGGCGACGTGACGGTCGACATCGATTGGTTTCGTGGTGCAGCGCAGCGAGTTGTTGTGACGGCGGTACACAGCGGTGAGGTCGTCCTGCGAAGCACGATCTTTCAAGGCAAGTTCGTTTTCGGCGGAAAGCGGCCAATAGCCCTGAAAGGTGCGGGAAACTGCCGTCGGTTTTATGCAACGCGGGGAGAGCGTTACGTGATCGAGCGTGCTCTCTGATTGTGCGGTGCAGCAAGAGAAAAGCGGCAGGCGTTACAAATTTGCGGCGGTTTTGAGCAATTTTTCTCAAGGGGACTAGTGACGCTCAAGAATCTATGATACCGCTACCATTGATGAGGCAGCGGGGGGCCACCTTCTCAAAAATAATCGCACGGCACGAGTGGACGGCGGGCTTCGCCGTTCGCCTGGAGGCGCGAGAAAATCCGCGAATGTTATCGGGGTTTTTCGAGCCTGCGTGAGCGTAATCCGCGATACTTCCGGGTTTCGTTTCGAGTTTCGGCTTCGGGCGTGTGATCGATAACACTGCGAGCGCGAAATCAGGCGCCGGGGAAACCTTACGGAGGGATTGCAAGTGTTCAGGACTACTCGGTCGACAAGAATAACGTTGCATGCGGCACTGTTGACGGGCGCGTCCGCGTTCGCGATGGCGCTTTCTTCGGCGGCGTTCGCGCAGAGTTCGGGATCGGTCGCCACGGGGCAGGCGGTCGCTGACGCGACCAAGAAGGGCGACATCGAAACCGTCGTCGTCACCGGCACGCGCGCCAGCCTGAAGACCTCGCAGGGGATCAAGAAGAACTCCGATCAGGTCGTCGATTCGGTGACGGCCGTCGATATCGGCAGCCTGCCGGACCGCAACGTGGCCGACGCGCTGCAACGCGTCCCCGGCGTCACGCTCCAGCGCACGGACGCCAACCGCGACCCGGTTCGCTACGGCGGCACCGGCAACGGCATCTACATCCGCGGCCTGGCCTGGGTGCAGAGCCTGACGAACGGGCGTGACGAGTTCTCGGCCGCGAACGGCCGTGCCTTGAGTTTCGCAGATGTGTCCGCCGACCTGCTGTCGGGTGTCGACGTGTACAAGAACCCCGATGCGGAGATGATCGAGGGCGGTGTCGGCGGCACAGTCAACCTGAAGACCCGCAAGCCGTTCGATCAGGACGGCGAGTTGCTCGCGGTGTCTGCCGACTACACGGACGGCGATCTGATCAACAAGGGCACGCCGTCCGTCAACGGGCTCTACAGCAATCGCTGGAGCACGCCCATGGGCGAGATCGGCGCGCTGATTTCGGTCGACTACCAGGACCAGACCAACCGCACGAACGGCTTTTCGCTCGATCACTATGACTGCGTGGACGTGACATTGATCGGCAGTGCGGCCACGCGTTCCCAGCGCGACTCCGATGCTTGCAACTCCATTCCGGAGGCGAACCGGCGCTATATCCCGGACTATCTCGGCTGGCGCCAGATCGATTGGGAACAGAAGCGCCTGGCGTTCGACGGCTCTGTCCAGTGGCGTCCGAATGCGGCCTGGGAGGTGACTGCCGAGGGGTTCTATTCCAAGGCCGACCCGCACGACACCGAGCACACGCTGCCCTTCGTTCCGCAGCCGGAGAACTATCTCGGCGAAGGCTCGTATGACTATCACTACAACAAGAACGGCGTGTGGACTGGCGGCACGATCAACGATATCGCGAGCGGCGGCATCGATACCCGCATCGGCCAGCATCACGACACCAACGCCGATTTCTCGCTGAACGCCAAATTCAACCCGAACAACAACTGGTCGTTCTCGGCCGACGCGCAATATGCCGAATCCTCGGCGACGAATTTCAGCATGACGGCGTTCACCGACAAGATGGATCCGTTCGACTGCACCGACGGTTCGGTGGGCACCTGCGCGGCCACCGGCGGCGCGACGAACGGTTATTCCGGCGAAAACCTGACGATCAACCTGTCGCCCACCGGCGTGCCGCAGGTGTCGTTGAGCGATCCCGCGGGAATGAAGCAGCGCGACAATTACTATTACGGCGCCGCCATGGACCACATGGAGGACAACTTCGCCCATTCCTGGGCCTATCGGGCCGACGGAACCTATACTTTCGACGACAATTCGTGGCTGAAGACGGTCGATTTTGGCTTCCGCGGCGACGACAAGCAGGCCGTAACGCGCCAGACCGGCTACAACTGGAGCATTCTCAGCCATCAGGGCTGGGGCGGTGGGCCGACCCAGTTCCTGAACAGCACGGGCTACGACGCCAATCACCAGAACGCGGGCCTGCCCAACCAGGTGGGAGAGTTCGATTTCGGCAGTTTCTTCGGCGGCAACGGCCCGTCGGCATGGTTCATCAATTCGTCCCTGCTGCGGCAACCCACGTCCAACATCTATTCCTATCTCGTGGACACGGAGTCGATGGGCTGGGGCTGGGTTCCTTATGCCACGCAGCACGGCTGTCCCGCCGGACAGGACGTGAAGTGCCTGGCCATCTATGGCAGCGGCAATCCGGAGGCCGACAACGTCAGTGCCGGCATCAACAATCAGCACGAGACGACCTACGCCGGCTACACGCAGGTCAACTACTCGCACGAAAATTTCCTGGGCACGGGCGTTCCCGTCGACGGAAACATCGGCGTTCGCGTCATCCAGACCCAGGACGCCACGGCCGCGGGCAAGATGATCCTGCCGGCGGTTCCCGGCCTCTGCGTCACCGATCCGACGCTGGGCGATTGCCCGACTGCGATCCAGTTCATCAATGGCGGCGGGTCGCAGACCTTGTCGCCGGCGACGGATACCTACACCGACGTCCTGCCGAGCTTCAATTTCCGGGCACATATGAGCGACGAGCTCCAGCTGCGGCTGGCGTTCTCGCAAGGTATCGTCCGTCCCGACTTCGCCAACACGCAGAATTTCCAGACGCTGGGAATGGCCGTCGGTCCGGACGGCAAGTTCGACGACGCCCCGAACAACATGCCGTTCTCGGGCTCGGCGGGTAACACCAACCTGAAACCGATGCATGCCAACAACTACGATGCCAGCCTGGAATGGTATTTCGCGCCCACCGGCAGCATGACGCTCGCCCTATTCCACAAGGATCTGTCGGACTACTTCCTCACGGGCACGGTGGGCGTGCCGGTTACCAGGAACGGCGTGACCGAGACGTTCGGCCTGATCGAAACGGTCAACGGCAGCAAGGGCAAGGTCGAGGGCTTCGAGCTCGCCTATCAGCAGTATTACGACTCGCTGCCTGGTCCTCTGAGCGGTCTCGGGCTGCAGGCGAACTACACCAAGATCTACAACAGCGGCGGCGCCAATCCGACCGTCAACCTGTTCGAGACGGTGGAGATCGCGAACGCCCAGAAACCGTTGCCGCTCGAGGGCATGTCGCCGGACAGCTACAACGTCGCGCTGCTCTATCAGAAATTCGGGATCGACGCCCGCCTGGCCTACAACTGGCGCTCGACCTTCCTGCTGACGAGCTCGGCGGCGAATGTCAATCAGCCGGTCTGGTCCGAGAACTACGGCCAACTGGACGGATCGATCTTCTATACCTTCATGGACCACTACAAGATCGGCATCCAGGCGACCAATCTGCTCAAACCCACGACGCATCTGGACGTCGGCTATGCCGACTTCCATCCGCGCTACGATTGGATCGAGACCGACCGCAAGATCGCACTCGTGCTGCGCGCGCAATGGTAGGGGCTCGCAGGCTCTAGCGTTGGGCGGCGCAACGATACCCTTCCGGTGTTCTGTCGAGGTTTCGATGGGACACCGGAGGGGACCCATTCACGGGGTACGTTCGCGCACCGGTGGCTGCCGGCGCGGCGGCGGAATGAATGCCCGCGAATGAATTTCGTGGTGTAGCATCGTGCCCGTCGAACGCATCGTTTCGTGCAGACGGAAAGTCGCAGAATGACCGCCATCGCGTCGCCAAGGCCCATCAGCAAGGTCGTCATCGTCGGCGGGGGAACGGCCGGCTGGATGACGGCGGCTGCGATGCAGAAATTCTTCCAGCCCGGCTTCGCCAAGATAGAGCTCGTCGAATCCGAGGAGATCGGTACCGTCGGCGTCGGCGAGGCGACGCTGCCCACGATCTACATCTTCAACAACCGGCTCGGCATCAACGAAGCCGATTTCATGCGCAAGACGATGGCCACCTTCAAGGTCGGCATAGAGTTCTGCGACTGGGGGCACATCGGCAATCGCTTCTTCCACGGCTTCGGCGATTTCGGCGCGCCCATCGACGCCATCACGCCCTATCAATACTGGCTGAAGCTTCGCGGCCTCGGCGTGGACATGGACCTGGGCGAGCTCTGCGTGCCGTCCGTGATGGCGCAGCTGAACCGCTTTGCTCAGCCGCATCCGGACCCCAAGAACCCGTTCTCGGCGTTCCTCTACGCCTATCATTTCGATGCGATGCTCTACGCCCGTTACTTGCGGGAATATTCCGAGCAGCTCGGCGTCAAGCGCACCAACGCCAGGATCGTGGATGTGAAGCTTCGCGGCGAGGACGGCTTCATCCGCTCCGTCGTGCTCGACGACGGAAGCGAGATCGAAGGCGATCTGTTCATCGATTGCTCCGGCTTCATCGGCCTGCTGATCGAGAAAGCCCTCAAGACGGGTTACGAGGACTGGACGCATTGGCTGCCCTGCGACCGCGCGCTCGCGGTGCCGTGCGAAAGCGCGGGCCGGCTGACGCCCTTCACGCGGTCGACGGCGCGCGAGGCCGGCTGGCAGTGGCGCATCCCGCTGCAGCACCGCATCGGCAACGGCTATGTCTACAGCAGCAAGTTCATCGGCGACGACGATGCGTCCCGTACGCTGCTCGCCAATCTGGACGGCAAGACGCTCGCCGAACCGAGGGGACTGCGCTTCACGACCGGACGGCGCCGCAAGTTCTGGAACAGGAACTGCGTCGCCATCGGTCTTGCCGCGGGATTCCTGGAACCGCTCGAATCCACCTCCATCGCCCTCATCCAGAACGCCATCGGCCGGCTGCTGGAGCTGTTTCCCGACCGTGATTTCCATCCCATGCTCGAGGCGGAGTTCAACCGCCAGTCCGAGCAGGAATTCGAACGCGTGCGGGACTTCATCATCCTGCACTACGCGTTCAGCAAGCGAACCGACTCCGCGCTTTGGGACTATTGCCGCGGCATGTCCCTGCCGGACAGCCTGAAATTCAAGATCGATCTGTTCCGCGCGCGAGGCCGGCCGGCGATCTACGACGGCGAAGGCTTCAAGGAGCCGAGCTGGATCGCGATCTACAACGGCCTGAACGTCACGCCGCAGGCTTACGACTCCCTGGTCGACCGGCGCAGCGAGGCGGACATCCGCAGCCTGCTCGAGGAGCGCCGGACGGCGTTGCGCCGCATCGTGGAGACGATGCCGACCCACGAGCAATTCATCGAGCGCAACATCCAGGCGAAACCCGCGAAGGTGACGTGAGCGATAACCGGCCCGCAAACGACATCGGGACGCCGCGGCACGTCCGCAAGATCGTCATCGTCGGCGGCGGAACCGCGGGCTGGATGGCGGCGGCGATGCTGTCCGTCCTGCTGCCGGCCCAGCAGCGCGAGATCGTCCTGATCGAATCCGACGAGATCGGCACCATCGGGGTCGGCGAGGCGACGATCCCGATCATCCTGAACTTCAATGCCATTCTTGGGATCGACGAGGCCGATTTCGTCCGCAAGACCCAGGGCTCGTTCAAGCTCGGTATCCAGTTCATCGACTGGCGGCACAAGGGCGACAGGTATTTCCATCCCTTCGGCCGCTACGGCGGCGATTTCGGGCCGGTGCCGTTCCACCAGTATCTGCTGAAACTGCGCGCCATGGGAGAAGCGCCCGATCTGGACGACTACGTCCTGTCGGGCTCCGCGGCGCGCGCCAATCGTTTCGACCGGCCCGCCGCGGGAGCAGGCTCGGTGTTCTCGACCTACAGCTATGCCTACCATTTCGACGCGTCGCTCTACGCAAGATACCTGCGCGACTACGCCGAACGGCGCGGCGTGATGCGCGTCGAAGGCAGGATCGTGGATGTCGCGCTGCGCGGCACCGACGGCTTCGTGGAGAGCGTCGCGCTCGAAGGCGGCCGGCGCATCGGCGGCGAGTTCTTCATCGACTGCTCGGGCTTTCGCGGCCTGCTGATCGAACAGGCGCTCAAGACCGGCTTCGAGAGCTGGACGCATTGGCTGCCCTGCGACCGCGCGGTGGCCGTGCCGTGCGACAGCGCTCCCGTGCTGACGCCTTATACGCGGGCGACGGCGCGCGACGCGGGCTGGCAGTGGCGAATTCCCCTGCAGCACCGCATCGGCAATGGCTATGTCTACTCAAGCGCGATGCTCGGCGACGATGAAGCCGTTGCGACGCTTATGGCCAATCTCGACGGCAAGCCGCGCGCCGAGCCGCGCATGATCCGGATTAATACCGGCCGCCGCAGGAAGGCATGGAACAAAAACTGCCTGGCGCTGGGTCTGGCCGCCGGTTTCATGGAGCCGCTGGAATCGACCAGCATCCACCTGATCCAAACGGGCATCGCCAAGCTGGGCGCGTTCTTTCCCGATCTCGACTTCGATCCGTTGCCGATCGAGCAGTACAACAAGCGCGTCGCCTACGAGTGGGAGCGCATCCGCGATTTCCTGATCCTTCACTATCACCAGACCGAACGCGAGGACACGAAGTTTTGGGCCTATTGCCGGAACATGTCGATCCCCGACACGCTGCGCAACAAGATGGAGATGTTCCGCCGCCATGGACGATTGATGGTGGAGCCGGACGAGTTGTTCAAGGAGGCGAGCTGGCTCGCGGTGATGCTGGGGCAGGGGCTGATCCCGCAGCGTTACGACCCGCTGACCGATGCGTTCGACGAGGGCACGATGCGCGGCCTGATGGCCAACATCCGAAGCGCGGTCCGCCAGACGACCGAGCGTATGCCGCTTCATTCCGACTTCATCGCCAGGAATTGTCGCGCAGACGCGCTGCCGGCGTGACATAAGGGAGAACACTCATGAAATGGCCGGTTCAATTCGCCGCTCTCTGTCTCGCACTGGTCGTGCTGGCGACGCCCGCCTCGGCGCAGTCCGGCGGCGCAGGCGGCGCGCTGCAGAGCTCGGGCGCGCAGCCGCTGGGCGATCACATGGGCCAGAACAACATGACCCAGGACCAATTCAACCAGCTGAGCGACTATGTGGACCAAGCCAAGCGGCTCACAAAGGAAGACAAGGCCAAGGGCAAGACCAAGGATGATCTCAAGAAGGAGGACAGCGCGGCGGCCGCCGATCTCGCCCAGGCGCTTGCCGTGCCCTGCGAGGTGACCGACGCCGAGCTCGTGGCGCAAAGCTCCGCCGGCATGAAAGGCTATGAGGCCGCGTGCGGCAACGGCATGGGATATTTCCTGGTCTCGGAGCCATCGAAGCAACCTTACGGCATCTCCTGCTTCACAGCGCGCGCCAAACACGACCTTGACGCGGCGAAGGGCAAGACCGCCGATGCGCAGTGCCAGCTTCCGGCGAACGCCGACATCGACGCCGTCGCCGGGCGCGTGCTGGCGGGCCTGAACGTGACGTGCGCCGTGCGGAAGCTATCCTGGATGGGGCGCAGCGACACCACCAACTCCGAATACAACGAAGTGTCCTGCGCCGATGGGAAAGGCTACATACTTGTCACTCCCGAGCCGGGCTCTGCCACTGCGCCGCATGCGCTCGGCTGCGCCGACGCGGCCGTGCAGGGCATCCGTTGCAAGCTCACTGCCGTGGCGCAAAGCGCCCAACCGGCGCTGACGCTGCAGACGTTCAAGGACGCGCTGAAGCAGCACAACGTGTCCTGCGACGCCGGCGGCGAGCGCGTGATCGGCCAGGAGAACGTGCAGAAGCGCTACGTCGTCGAGTTCAAATGTCCGCAGCAGCCGCGCGGCCTGGTCGCATTCATTCCGATCGGCGCGAACACCACGCCGTTCGAGACTACCGATTGCGCGACGGCGGCCAAGCGCGGTCTGGCCTGCAAGTTGAACGCGGCGCAGTAACGGCGCACGGTCTTGCAAAGTGGTCTGGGGCGCGGCATGGTAACGCTACCATTGCGGCTTGAAAGCGGATTCCATACAGCCGCGACCGCGGGGCGCGGGAGGGACGAAATGCGGGACTCCAACATGTGCCTGCGCGCGCTTGCGGCATGCCTGGTTCTTGCTTCGATGAGCCTGCCGCCGGCACAGGCCGCCGCGCGCAGGCTGCCAGCCTCGGCGTCACGTTCCATGCCGCAATTCGTGGAGCGCAACGGCCATTTCGCGCTGATGGTGGACGGCGCTCCATTCCTCATTCTTGGCGGTCAGGCGAACAATTCGAGCAACTACCCGTCCATGCTGCCCAAGGTCTGGCCGGCGATGGAGAAGCTCCACGCCAACACGCTCGAGATCCCGGTGGCTTGGGAACAGATCGAGCCCGCGGAGGGACGGTTCGACTTCTCCTATGTCGACACGCTGCTGAAGCAGGCGCGCGCCCATGGTCTGCGACTCGTCCTGCTTTGGTTCGGCGCCTACAAGAACACGTCGCCGAGCTACACGCCGTCCTGGGTGAAGCGCGATCACGCGCGCTTTCCGCATCTCGTCAACAGCAAGGGAGAGACCTGGTACGCGTTGACGCCGATCGCGCAGGCGACCATCGACGCCGACTCGAGGGCGTTCGCCGCGCTGATGCGGCATCTGAAGGAGAACGATCCGCAGCGCACCGTCATCCTCATGCAAGTCGAGAACGAGACGGGCACTTATGGCAGCGTGCGCGATTTCTCTCCCGCCGCACAGACGTTGTTCGACGCTCCGGTGCCCGAGGCGCTGCTCAGGAAATTCGGCAAGCAGCCGGGGACCTGGTCGCAGGTGTTCGGCAAGGACGCCGACGAGTTCTTCTACGCATGGTACATGGCGCGTTATGTCGGCAAGGTCGCGGTCGCGGGCAAGAGCGAATATCCGTTGCCGATGTACGTGAACGTGGCGCTGCGCGATCCGATCAACGACCAGGACCCGAATACCTATTCGAGCGGCGGTCCCGAATGGAACGTGCTCGACATCTGGAAGGTCGCCGCCCCGGATATCTTCCTCGCAGCGCCCGACATCTACGAGCCGAAATTCGACGTCGTGATGGCGCATATCGGCCGTTTCAAGCGGCCGGACAATGCGCTGCTGGACGTGGAGATCGGCAACAAGCCCGCCCATGCGCGCTATTTCTTCGCGATCCTGGGCAATCAGGGATTGGGCTTCGGACCTTTCGGCATGGATTACACCGGCTACGCCAACGCGCCGCTTGGCGCGGGGCCGATGACGGATGAGGGGCTGGCGCCCTTCGCCGCAAACTACGCCCTGCTCGGTCCGTGGCAGCGCGAATGGGCGAAGCTCAGCTTCGAGAACGACGTGTGGGGCGTGGCCGAGCCCGATGACGGCCATCAGCAGACCATCAGTCTGGGACGCTGGACCGCGACCGTCACATACGGCCAGCCGCAATTCGGTCCGACCAAGCCGGCTCCGCTTGCCCCCGACGCGGCGCCGAGCGGCGGCGTGCTGATAGCCCGGCTGGGTCCGGACGAATTCCTGCTCACCGGCCGCGACGCGCGCGTGGAATTCTCGCTGACCGAGAAGACGGCCGATCTCCACTCCATGTTCGACCGCGTCGAGGAAGGCCGTTTCGAGAACGGGAAATGGGTTTTCGATCGCATGTGGAACGGCGATCAGACGGATTGGGGATTGAACCTGCGTGCTCTGCCGCAGGTCCTGAAGGTCAGCCTCGCCACCTATTGAGAGACGCCGATGTTGGGGATGTATCGGAAGGGGTTGGCCGCGGCGCTGCTCTTGCTCGCGAGCTCGTCCGCCATGAGGGCCGACGACCGCGGCGCCTGGCGGCAGACCGACGACGGCGTGATCGTCAATCCATCGCGGGGCGCCGCGCGCGCGGTACGGCTGCTTGTCGCGAGCGACCGCGTCATTCGGGTCACGGCTTCGCCGACGGCCGAGATCGATACGTCGAAGAGCCTGATGGTCGTGGCGGCACCGCAAGCGGCAGTGAAATTCCATGTGATGCAGAGTGGCGACATCCTGACGCTCAGCGCGCCGCGAGTCTCCACCGACGTCTCGCTCACGAGCGGCGCCGTCAGATTTCGCGACGCGAGCGGAAAGGTGGTCCTCGCGGAAGAGAATTCCGGGACCTTCGCGCCGGTGAAAGTAGAGGGGCAGGACTTCTATGCGATCCGCCAGGAGTTCAATCGCGGCACGGACGAGGGCTTCTACGGCCTCGGCCAGCACGAGAACGGCCAGTACAATTACAACGGCGAGGACGTCGACCTCGCGCAGCACAACATGGACATCGCCGTGCCCTTCGTGGTGTCCAGCCGCAACTACGGCGTCCTGTGGGACAACGACGCGATCACGCGCTTCGGCGATCCGCGCGAATACCGTCCGATCTCGCAGGAACTGAAGGTCACCGACGCCGATGGCAAGCCCGGCGGCCTGACCGCGCGTTACGCGGTCGACGGACAGGTGAAGGTCGCGCGCGACGAGAGCGACGTGAACTATCAATACATCAAGGATCTTGCGAACTGGCCCGTGTCACTGATCGACCTGACCGGCAACAGCCCCCAGATCGCGAAAAACCAGACCGTCACCTGGGAGGGCAAGCTCGAGACCGGGAAAACCGGCGTCCACAAATTCCGACTCTATGTCAGCTCCTATGTGAAGCTCTATGTTAACGGCAAGCTCGTCATCGATGCATGGCGTCAGAACTGGAACCCCTGGTACCGCAATTTCGACGTCGCGATGACGGCGGGCGTGCCGGTCTCTGTCCGCATCGAGTGGATCCCGAACGACGGCTATATCCGCCTGCTGCACGCCGATCCGCTGCCTTCTGACGAACGTCACGAGCTGTCGTTGTCGTCGGAGGTGGCCAAGACCATCGACTACTATTTCATCGCCGGCCGGGACTACGACGATGTGATCTCCGGCTATCGCGGCCTTACCGGCAAGGCCGCGATGCTGCCGCGCTGGGCCTATGGCTTCTGGCAGAGCCGCGACCACTACGAGACCCAGGACCAGCTTCTCGACACCGTGCGCGAATACCGCAGGCAGCACCTGCCGCTGGACGTGATCGTGCAGGACTGGCGCTATTGGGCCGATCCCGCCTGGGGCTCGCACGAATTCGAGGCCTCGCGCTACCCCGATCCCGCGGCGATGGTGAAGGACGTGCACGATATGCACGCCCATATCATGATCTCGGTGTGGCCGAAATTCTATCCGACCACGGACAATTACAAGGAGCTGGATGCTGTCGGCGGCGTCTATCACGGCAATATCGACGCGGGCGCGAAGGATTGGGTGGGTCCGGGCTACCTCTCGACCTACTACGATCCCTACAACGCCAAGGCGGCCGATATCTATTGGCGCCAGATCCAGGACAAGCTGGGCCAGCTCGGCTTCGACGCCTGGTGGCTGGACAATGACGAGCCGGACATCCGCTCGAATTTGAGCATCCCCGAACGCGAGGCGATCATGGGGCCGACTGCGATCGGGTCTGGCGCGGAATATTTCAACACCTTCCCGCTGGTGCACGTTGCGGGCGTCTATGATCATTGGCACGCGCTGCATCCCGACACGCGCACGCTGCTCTTCACGCGTTCGGGTTATGCCGGCATCCAACGCTATTCCGCGGCCTTGTGGAGCGGCGATCTTCCGGCGCGCTGGCAGGACCTGCGAAACCAGGTGGCGGCCGGGCTCGGGCTCTCGATGGCGGGCGTGCCCAACTGGACCTTCGACATCGGTGGCTATGTCGTCGAGGACCGCTATCTCCATCCAGGCGAGGCCGATCTCGCGGAGTGGCGCGAAATCTATACGCGCTGGTTCCAGTTCGGTGCCTTCGTGCCGGTCTTCCGCAGCCACGGGCAGGGGCAATTGCGGGAGATCTACAACGTCGCGCCGCCGGGCAGCGAGGTCTACGAAACGCTCGCCCGATACGACCGCCTGCGTTACCGCCTGATGCCTTATATCTATACGCTGGCGGGCGAGACCTATCGCGACGACTACACGATGATGCGTGGTCTGGTCATGGACTTCCCGTCCGACCCCAACGTTTCGAATTTGGCCGACGAGTACATGTTCGGTCCGGCATTCCTTGTCGCGCCCGTCGGCGAATACAAGGCGCGGTCGCGCGAGGTCTATCTGCCCGCGAACGCGCGATGGTACGATTTCCACACGGGCAGGCGCTTCGACGGCGGGCAGAAGGTCATGGCCGATGCGCCGCTCTCGCGCATGCCGCTGTTCGTCAAGGCCGGATCGATCGTGCCCGTGGGACCGGCCGTCGAATACACAAGCGAGAAGCCCGCGGCGCCGGTCACGCTGTTCGTCTACACCGGCGCGAATGGACGGTTCGAGCTCTACAGCGACGACGGCGAGAGCTACGCCTATCAGAAAGGCGGCTTCGCGCGCATTCCCATCGCCTATGACGACGCCCATCGCCGGCTTACGATCGGCGCGCGGCGGGGAAGCTTCAAGGGCATGGTCAAGAACCGTGTTTTCAATATCCGTTGGATCTCCGGGCCCGGAACGGCCGATCTCGACGCCAAGCCGGACAAACGCGTCGCCTATTCCGGAGCGGCGATCGTCGTAAAGCGGCCGTGAGCGCTCGAGAAGAGCCCACGGCGACTCCGCCGTCGCGCACGGCGCTGACGGCGTTCGTCCTCATCGTGAGCCTGTTCGCGTTCTGGGGACTGGCGAACGGCTTCAACGGCATCCTGGTCAAGCAGTTCCGCAAGGCCTTCACGCTCGACTACGGCGAGGCGATCCTCGTCGATACCGCATTCTATATCGCCTATTTCGTGTTCGCGATTCCCGCGGGCCTCTTCATCCGGCGGTTCGGCTACAAGTCCGCGGTGGTCTTCGGCCTCTTGCTCTACGCAGCGGGGGCGCTGCTGTTCTACCCCGCGGCCGCCTTGCGCGAGTACTACGTGTTCCTCGGCGCACTGTTCGTGATCGCGAGCGGGCTGGCATTCCTGGAGACGTCCGCCAATCCGCTGGTGACCCTTCTAGGGCCGCCGGAGACCGCGGCGCGGCGGCTGAACTTCGCGCAGTCCTTCAACGCTTTCGGCCCGATCAGCGCGGTGCTCATCGGCCGCAGCTTCATCCTGTCCAACAGGGAGTTCACGCCCGCCCAGCTCGCGGCGATGCCCGCCGCGGACGCCACGCGCTACTATGCCGGCGAAGCCCATGCCGTGCAGCTTCCCTATCTCGTGCTCGGCATCGTCGTGCTCTTGTGGGCGCTGTTCGTCGCCTGCGTGAGTTTTCCGCCCATCGCGACGAATGTCGAGCCGCAGCAGAACGCACCGCCGGCCTCGCTTCTCCTGCGCAAGCCGCATTTCCTGTTCGGCGTCGTGGCGCAATTCTTCTACGTCGGCGCGCAGGCGGGAACATGGGGGCTCATCATCCCTTATGCGCAGCACGCGATCCCGGGCATGGCGGAGCGTTCGGCGGCCTATTGTCTGCTGGCGTCCTTCGTCGCGTTTGCGGTGGGTCGGTTCGCGGGCACCGCGCTGATGGGCCGGATCGATGCGAACCGGCTGATGACGTTGGCCGCGCTAGCCAATTTGGCGCTGACGCTGGTCGCCGCGCTGGCCGGCGGCTGGATCGGGCTCTGCGCGCTGGCGGCAACGAGCTTCTTCATGTCGATCATGTTCCCGACTATCTTCGCGTCGGCGATCCGCGGCTTGGGGGCGCTGACCAAGATCGCATCCTCGTTTCTCATCATGTCGATCATCGGCGGCGCGCTGCTGCCGCTTGCGATGGGACAGATTGCCGACCGAAGCGCGCTTCCCTATGCGATGCTGGTGCCGACGCTCTGCTACGCAGTCATTTTCGCGTTCGCGCGAGGCTCGCGCGGTCATGCGTGAGCCGCTTCCCGTCCATGGGTTTGGCGGTGCCGCCATCGGCAACCTCTACCGCGCGGTCGCCAACGAAGAGGCCATCGCCGCGGTCCACGCAGCGCTCGACGGCGGTTTCGGCCTGATCGATACCGCGCCCTATTACGGCCACGGCCTGAGCGAGATGCGGATCGGCGCGGCGCTTGCCGCGTGGCAGGGCGGGCGTCCCGTGATTTCAACGAAAGTCGGCCGCGTGCTCGAGCCGGCGGAACCCGGCGACGCCGGCGATTTCGGCTTCGTCGAGCCGCTGCCCCTGCGGCCGCGCTTCGACTATTCGCGCGACGGCATAAGACGCAGCCTGCACGACAGCCTCGCGCGACTGGGCGTGCAAAAGCTCGACATCGCCTTGATTCACGACATTGGTGCGCTCACGCACGGCGCGTCGGCGGACGTGATCCTGCGCCAGGTCCTGGGTGAGGCGCTTCCCGCGCTGCGGGACGCCCGCGCGGAGGGGCTGGTCGACCGCATCGGCATCGGCGTGAATGAATGGGAGGTATGCCTGGAAGTGCTTGCGCATGCCGATATCGACGTCATCCTCCTGGCCGGGCGCTATACGCTGTTCGAGCAGCCGGTCCTGCGGTCGCCTCTGTTCGACGTCTGCCTGGCGCGGGGGATTCGCGTCATGGCCGCCGGGGTCTTCAATTCGGGCCTTCTAGCGTCGCGGCCGTCTCATACGAGCACTTACGACTACAAGCCCGCGTCCGACGAAGCAGTCGCGCGCGCCGGGATGCTGTGGGGCATCTGCGCGCGGCATGGCGTGGCGCCACAGGCAGCGGCATTGCAGTTCCCGGCAGCCCATCCTGCCGTCTCGACCGTGCTGGTGGGCGCTCGCAGTCCGGTGGAAATCGCCGAAATATTGGCGTGGCGCGGCATGAACATCCCGGCGGAGCTTTGGCGGGAATTGAAACAGGCGGGCCTCATCGCCGACAATGCGCCCGTTCCCGATCTTCAGGAGAAGCAGCGTTGCGTTTGAAGGACAAGATCGCCGTCGTGACGGCGGCGGGCGCGGGCATCGGCCGCGCCACGGCTTTGGCGTTCGCGCGTGAGGGTGCGCAAGTCTGGGCCGCCGATATCGATGCAGCCGCGCTGCGGTCGCTGGAGCCGCATGTCCGGACCATCCCACTCGACGTCCGGGATGAGGGCCAGATCGCGGGGGCTTTCGCAAAGATCGGCCGCCTCGACGTCCTTTTCAACTGCGCGGGAATGGTCCCGGGTGGAACGGTGCTCGACGGCGAACTGGGGATTTATGGCACGGCTTGGGACCTGAACCTGATGTCGATGGTGCGGACCATCCGTCATGCCTTGCCGGCGATGCTCGAGGCGAAGTCCGGCTCCATCATCAACATGTCGTCCATCGCCTCGAGCGTGAAGGGCGTTCAGAACCGCTGTGCCTACAGCGTCACCAAGGCGGCGGTGATCGGGCTGACGAAATCGGTTGCGGCCGATTTCGTGACCGGTGGCGTGCGCTGCAATGCTCTTTGCCCGGGAACCGTCGATACGCCTTCCCTGCGCGAGCGGATCGCGGCGTCGCCGGAGCCCGAGGCCGCGATGCAGGCCTTCATCGCGCGCCAACCGATGGGGCGCCTGGGAACGGCGGAGGAGATCGCGGCGGCGGCAGTCTATCTCGCGAGCGACGAGACGAAGTTTCTGACCGGCCAATGCCTCGTCATCGACGGCGGTTGGACGGCGTGAGCGTGTCCGGCCTTTAGTCTCCGCACCGCGCGAGGGAGACTCGAAACAGGGAAATTTCGCCGGCTTTATCCCTGCTGATGCAGGAGATCGCCGTGAAGTTCCTCATCGGTCGGCGAGGGCTGAAGCGGTTGCGGCCTCCTGAAAGGAAACCAGCTTCTGTCTCGATTCATCCCACAGTGCCAGACGAATACCGCGTAGACTTTCGCCGAGCGTCACGCGGCCGACCGTTTGCAGTTGGGGGTGATCGCGCAGCGCCTCGCGCAGCCGGTAAAAGGGGATGCGGCTCGACAGGTGATGGATGTGATGAATGCCGATGTTGGCGGTGAACCACCTGAACAGGGCTGGCAAGTCGTAGTGCGAGCTTCCCAGGAGTGCCCCTTCCGGCAACGACCAGTCAGGGTCGCGCGACCAGACCACAGCCTCAAACTGATGCTGGACGTAGAACAGCCATACACCGATCGATGCGGCGAGCAGCATCACCGGCAGATACACGGCAAGGAACGGCCCGGCGCCGATGAACCAGATGCAGACCGCTGCGATCACGGTTATTCCGAGGTTCGTGGCGGTTACGTTCACCCAAGGCCGCCAGCCCTGGCGCATCTGTTCGAACGGCAGACGGTGCTGGAGGAGGAACAGATAAGCGGGCCCGATCCCGAACATCACAACAGGGTGGCGATAAGCGCGATAGGCGAACCGGCCCCAGGGCGAGCGCGACAGATACTCGCTCAAAGTGAGGGTGAGAATATCCCCAATGCCGCGCCGGTCGAGATTGGCCGAAGTCGCATGATGAAGTGCGTGATTGCGCTTCCAGTAATCGTAAGGCGTCAAGGTCAGAACGCCGATCACGCGGCCGATCAAGTCGTTCGCGAAGCGCCGGCCGAAAAAGGCGCCGTGGCCGCAATCGTGCTGGATCATGAACAGCCGGACAAGAAACCCCGCTGTCGGGATCGCGAGCAGAAGCGTAAGCCAGTAACCCACGCCAAGAGAGAGCCACATCAGGCCCCAACCCAGCGACAGGGAGCAGCCCGTTACGCTGAGCTCGAATACGGCGCGCGGCCAGCTTGGGTCGCGGTATCGAACGAGCGCTTGGATGAGAGACCCGCAGAGGGGAGTTGGGTTCGTGCCCGGATCGTTGCCGCTGGCTCCGGGCACGGCCCGAGATTCTCTTTTGGCTGTTGACCTCGGCATAGCCGCCTCCTGCAGACGCTATGAGCTGGGCAGGAGGCGCGAAGAATTCTTGTCCTCGACGCCTCCACCCAAAGCAGGCGAGTCTTACGCCGCTTGCAGATTGACGGCTTTTGAACCTTTGGCATCTGGCTGAATGTCAAAGGTCACGCGTTGACCTTCTCCCAGGCTGCTCAGGCCCGCCATCTCAACGGCCGTCGCATGGACGAACACGTCCTTGCCGCCGCCCTCGGGCGTGATGAAGCCGAAGCCCTTTGATGAATTGAAAAACTTCACTGTTCCGATCGTCATGATTGCACCTGGTTAATCGGGTTTCGCCCAAGCAAAGGCCCGGCGCCGCCAGCGGGGACAATCAGATTTGAAAGTTCGGCTGTCTCGGCCAGGCGCGCTTGTGTGCGAGTGGGGAGTACAACAGTGCGCTTCAACTGACAGAACGCCGCGACTAGCTCTATATGGGCGCTTGCGCCGTCCAATACAAGGCTGGGGATCGGCCAGGCCCGGCTCACCTCAATCAAATTGCGGAAAGACCCGGCATGTAGCCATCCTTGATTTGCGATCCACTGTCGAGCGCTGAGCTTCGGCGTTGCGGCGGCCGGACCGATGCCGTGTTCTTCACTCCCGAGGCGGTGGGTTCAAATCCCGGTGAGATGATCCCAGACCTGCATGAGGCGGATCTCTTTCCCGCGGGTTTACCATTTCGTCAACATCGTCTTCCGTCAGGCTGAACCGCGCCGACGGTGCGGATGGGCTATGGCAGAAGAGCATCGATCTCGGCTGACGGGCCGGGCACGGCCATGGTTGAGATTACGTCCGTGAAATGCGCGCGAAGCCAAGCACGGAATATGTTCGCCGGATTGCGGAATTATGCCTGATGTAGCATATTCCCCCGGAATTCGATCGATCGCGGGTTTCGTGGCGGCTGCCGCAGTGGGACATTCGGGAATCCGGCGCATGGGCTTGGCGCGGCGTCTCGTCGTGCTTGTCGTGGCTTTCACCCTGGCGCTGCAATGCTATATCGCCCAAACGCATATCCACAGCCTGCCTCAGGGCCTCGACGGTGCCGTCAAAGCCGCGACTGAACAGTCGCCGGCACCCGCAAAGACACCCATCGATCATGGTCCGATGGAATGCCCGCTTTGCCAGGCCGTCATGCATGCCGGTGCGGTCGTCGTATCGGCGACGCCGATTCTCAATCTGCCTCTCGCCTGGGTCAGAACAGTCAGGCTTACCTTCACGGTGCGGCCGTCGTCCGACGTGACCGCACATGAGTGGCAGAGCCGCGCACCGCCGCGCCTTTAAACCCCAAAGCTCTTTCGAGTCGCGCTGGTCACGGTGACGCGCGGCCATTTTTCCAAATATTCGGCACTCGCCCTTGGCGTGGGCCGCTCGGAAAATCCAAGTTCCATGAAAAGCACGAGAATCAGGCGCGCGAAGCGCCGCACCAAGACCCATATGAGCGAATTGAGCAAAGAGCGGATTTTGGATTCGCTCGCCGATTCGCCACGATCACGGACAGGGCTGCTCCTCGCGGCTCTTGCCTGTTTGATGATCGCAGGTTGCGCGGTAGGGCCGGATTTCAAGAAGCCTGCCGCACCGAATGTCAGCAACTATACCCGCGAGCCGCTCTCGACCACCGTCGCGAGCCCCGATGTCTCCGGTGGCGAGGCCCAGCACTTCGTGGAAGGAGGCGACATTCCTGCGGACTGGTGGACCCTGTTTCACTCCAAGCCGCTCAACGACCTCATCGAACAGTCGCTCGCGAACAATCACGACCTCAAAGCGGCGCAGGCTGCGTTGTCGGTGGCGAGGGAAGCCGCCCTGGCGCAGCGAGGGGCCTACTATCCCAGCGTCACCGCGGGCTTTTCCGCCAGCCGGCAGCAGCAGCCGGGATCGCTCGCCCCCGTGCCCATCAACAACTCCTTCCAATACGACCTGTTCACGCCGCAGGTCAGCGTTTCGTATACGCCCGACATCTTCGGCCTGAACCGGCGAACCGTGGAGTCTTTGGACGCGCAGGAACAGTCGGTTCGCTTCCAGATGATCGCAGCGCATATCACGTTGAGCACCAATGTGGCGGCTGCCGCGATCCAGGAAGCGTCGTTGGAAGCGCAAGTCGACGCGACGCGCGAGCTCATCGCCGCCAACACCGACATGGTCCGGATCCTGCGATATCAGCTGGACAAGGGCTACGCCGGCCGGCTCGATCTTGCCGCGCAGCAAGCGCAACTCGCGCAAGCCGTCGCCGCGTTGCCGCCGCTCCTCAAGCAATTGGCTCAGCAACACGATCTTCTGGCGGTTCTGGCAGGCCGGTTTCCGAGCCAGGCGCCTGCCGAAAAATTCGAGCTTTCGAGTTTGAATTTGCCGCAGGATCTTCCGGTAAGCCTTCCGTCCGCGCTCGTGGCGCAGCGTCCGGACGTGCGCCAGGCCGAAGCCAACATGCACGCGGCCAGTGCCCAGATCGGCATCGCCGTCGCGAACCGGCTGCCGAATATCCAACTGACCGCGAATGCCGGCAGCACGGCGCTGGCCATCGGCCAGGTGTTCGGGCCGGGCACGGGCTTTTGGAGTCTTGGGGCGGCGCTCGCGGCTCCCGTTTTCGACGGCGGAACGCTGATGCATCAGGAGCGTGGCGCGCGCGCAGCCTATGTCGAGGCTTCCGAACAATATCGCAGCACCGTGCTGGGCGCCGTCCAGAATGTCGCCGACACGTTGACGGCGCTCGAACAGGACGCCGAGGGGCTGAAGGCGGCTGCCGCCGCCGAGGACGCCGCCAGGGTGACGCTGGATTTGTCTCAGCGGCAATATAAGGACGGCTACGCCAGCTATCTTTCGCTCCTGAGCGCCGAGCAAGCCTATCAGCAGGCACGCATCAATCTCGTGCTGGCTCAGGCCAATCGTTACGCCGACACCGCGGCGTTGTTTCAGGCGCTCGGTGGCGGGTGGTGGCATCGCGCGGATCTGACCAATGACAAACATGGCCAATAAATCGATTCATCGGAAATTTCCGCGCGCCGGCGCCGTCGCCATCCTGGCAGCGGCGGCATTCGTGTCGTTCGCCGGCTGTTCGCCCAAGACCGACAGCGGTGAACAACCGTCTGTGACGGCCAGCAACGTGACCCTGACGGCCGCCCAGCGGCAGCACATCCGCCTCTACACCGTCGCACCGTCGCGGGTCCGCAAGACGATCGAGACTTCCGGCGCGGTCGATTTCGACAACGATCAGGCAACGAGCGTGCTGGCGCCTTTCTCCGGTCCGGTATCGCGGCTGCTTGTTTCCCCCGGTGACCGGGTCAAGAAAGGCCAACCGCTGGCGGTGGTGGATTCGCCTGACTTCGCGGCGGCCATCGGCGCCTACCGCAAGGCCCTCACCGCAGCGCAGACGCTGCGCCGGCTCGCCGACATGGACAAGGATCTCGTCCAGCATCAAGGCGTTTCCCAGCGCGAGGAGGCGCAGGCGCAAACCGATGCCGCCAGCGCCGAGGCCGATCGCGAGGCCGCCCGGCAAGCGCTCGTGTCGCTGAACGTCGATGCCCGAACCATCGAGAACATTCGCAAAGGCCGCGCGGTTTCGCACGTCGAGGGCATCATCCGCTCACCGATAGCGGGGACCGTGGCCGAAAAGCTGATCACGCCAGGACAACTTTTACAGGCCGGTACCACGCCGTGCTTCACCGTCGCCGATCTTTCGCGCGTCTGGGTCATGGCGCAAATCTTCGATTCCGATCTTTCTTCCGTCAGTGTCGGCGACACGGCAGAAGTGGAAGTCGGCACGGGTTCAGCTCATCTCGCCGGAACGGTGGACAACATTTCCGCCTTGGTGAACCCGGATACCCGTTCGGTCGTTGCGCGCGTCGTCGTCGAAAATCCCGGAAACTCCCTCAAGAAGCAGATGTATGTCCGCGTGGCGATCAAATCCCGCCAGGAAAGCGACGGGATGCTGGTCCCGGTTTCAGCGATCCTCCGCGACGATGAGAACCTGCCGTTTGTCTATGTCGCCCAGCGCGACGGCGCCTTCGCGCGACAGCATGTGACCCTGGGTTATCGCACCGGCGACCAGTACGATATTGCCGCCGGCCTCAAAGCCGGTGATCGGATCGTGGTCGACGGCGGTATCTTCCTCCAGTTCATGCAAAGTCAATGAGCGACGATCTGCCGCCAATGCCGCCACGCACGGCCTCGATCATGAATCGGGTCGTGGCCTCTTCGCTGGGGCAGCCCCTTCTCGTCGGGCTGGTGACGCTCATTCTGCTCGTCGCGGGGACGCGCTCGCTCGACCGCCTGCCGGTGGATGCCTATCCCGATCTTTCGCCGCCCCTGGTCGAGATCATAACCCAATGGCCCGGACACGCCGCGGAGGAAGTGGAGCGGCTGATCACCGTTCCGGTCGAGATCGGGATGAACGGCATTCCGCAGACGACCACCATCCGCTCGATCTCGCTCTATGGATTGTCCGACGTCATCATCACGTTTCGTGACCGCACCGACAACAATTTCGCGCGCCAGGAAGTCTTCAATCGCATGTCGGGCCTCAGCCTGCCGGGCGGCGTGGCGCCTTCCGTGTCGCCGCTGTCGTCGCCTTCGGGACTGATCTATCGCTACGTCCTGCAAAGCCCGGACCGGTCGCCGATGGAACTCAAGACCCTCGAGGCCTGGACCATCGAGCCGCAATACAAATCGGTTCCCGGCGTGGCTGACGATTCCGGCTTTGGCGGCGGCACGATGCAATATCAGGTGCTGCTGGATCCGGCGAAGATCGCGGCGATCGGCATGTCCGCGCCGCAAGTGGAAGCCGCCCTGGCGGCAAACAACAGCAATGCAGGCGGCGGGTTCTATACGCAAGGTGCCCAATTCTACTACGTGCGCGGCGAGGGGCGCCTGACCACGGTTGAGGACATCGGCAACGTGGTGCTGGCGGTGCACAACGGCACCCCGGTGTTGCTGAAGGATGTCGGCCGGGTGGTCATCGGCATCGCGCCGCGCCTGGGCGAGTTCGGCTACGAGAAACAGGACGACGCCGTCGAGGGCGTCATCTTGCTGCGCACCGGCGAGAAGACCCAGGACGTCCTGAACAGGGTCGAAGCGAAGACCAAGCAACTCAACGAACAGTTCCTGCCCAAGGACGTCAAGATTCTTCCGTTCTACGACCTGAGCAGCCTGATCGCGCTGACGACCCAAATCGTGGAGCAAAACCTGCTGCGCGGGATGCTGCTCGTCCTCGTGGTCCTCATTTTCTTCCTGTACGATTTCCGGGCCGGGCTGATCGTCGCCGTGACCATTCCGTTGTCTCTGTTGTTCGCGTTCGTTTGCCTCGATATCCAGAACGCCTCCGCCAACCTGCTTTCCATCGGCGCGATTGATTTCGGGATCCTTGTGGATGGCGCGATCTTCATGGTGGAAAACATTTTCCGCCAGATCGCCGCGCGCCAGGGAACCCGGTTCGATCTTCTGGAAATCATCAAGGACGCGGCGGCGGAGGTGGATCGGCCGCTCGTCTATGCCGTCGCGGTGATCGTGGTCAGCTTCCTGCCGATCTATGTCTTGTCCGGGCCTTCGGGCACGCTGTTCAAGCCCATGGCCGACACGATGATCTTCGCGTTGGTCGGATCCTTGATCGTCACGCTGACCCTGCTACCGGTGCTGTGCTCGTGGTTCATGCGCAAGGGCGTGCGTGAGCGGCACAACGTCGTTTTCGAATGGATCAAGTCGGCCTATGTCAAAGGCCTCGATGCTTGCCTCGCCCATCCGTGGTGGACGATTTCGGCTTCGGCGATCCTGCTGGCGGGCTCCCTGCTGCTCATCCCGTTCGTCGGCGCCGAGTTCATGCCGCATTTGGACGAAGGCGCACTGTGGGTGCGCGCGACGATGCCCTACACGATTTCGTTCGACGAAGCGGCGAAGGTCACGCCCAAGATTCGGGACATATTGCACTCATTTCCCGACGTCACCACCGTGACCTCGGAACTGGGCCGGCCCGACGACGGGACGGATTCGACCGGCTTCTTCAACGTCGAGTTTTTTGTCGGTCTTAAACCTTACGCGGAATGGACCGGCCCTTATCGCACCAAAGCCACGCTGATCGAGGCCATCGACAAGAAGCTCCAGGCCTTTCCCGGAATCATTTTCAACTACACGCAGCCCGCGGAGGACGCGGTGGACGAGGCGGAAACAGGCTTGAAAAGTGCCCTGGCCGTCAAAGTCTTCGGTTCCGACCTGGACACGCTCCAGCAAAAGGGCAAAGCCATCAAGCAAGTGCTGGAGCGGGTTCGCGGAATTGGCGATGTGACTCTCGTGCAGGAGTTGGGGCAGCCCAGTCTGGCCATAAAGATCAACCGCGCCGCGATTGCGCGCTACGGTTTGAATGCCGACGACATCAATGGCGTGATCCAGACGGCTATCGGCGGGGACGTAGCCACGCAGGTGGTGCAGGGAGAAAAGCAGTTCGATCTCGTCGTCCGCCTCGAGCGCCAGTACAGGGAAAACCCCGAGGAGATCGGAAATATCCCGATCGCAACGCCGGCCGGGCAACAAATCCCGCTCAAGGAGTTCGCGGACATCCAGGTGACGAACGGCGCCTCGTTCATCTACCGCGAGGACAATTCGCGGTATATCGGCGTCCAGTTCTCGGTGGAAGGACGCGATCTGGCCGGCGCGGTCGGCGACGCCATTCAGCAAGTGAACGCGAAAGTCACTTTACCGCAGGGCTACCGCTTGGACTGGGGTGGCGAATACACGGAATACACGGCTTCGCGCGCGCAAATGAACGTCATTCTGCCGCTGACCTTGTTCCTGATCTTCCTTCTGCTTTTCGTGCTCTACAGCAATTTCAAGTTTCCGTTCATCACCGTGCTCGGCGTGCTGCTGTCCGCCCCGGTCGGCGGCATCGTGGCGCTCTGGGTCACCGATACGCCGTTCTCCGCGTCTTCCGGCGTCGGCTTCCTCGCCCTGTTCGGCGTCTCGGTTCTGACGGCCGTCGTCTATATCTCCTATGTCAATGAGCTCCGCCGCAACGGCACGCCCGTCGCGGACGCCATCAGGGAAGGCGCGATCCTGCGGCTGCGTCCGATCATGATGACCGCGCTGGTGGCGGCGCTGGGCCTGTTGCCCGCGGCGCTGGCTACGGGTGTCGGCACCGACACCCAAAGGCCATTTGCGTTGGTCATTGTCAGCGGCCTTCTTACGCGGCTGTTGATCAGTATTTTCCTGATGCCGGCTCTCTATGCCCTTGTGGCACGTTCCGGAGACCGGCTGGAAGTGTGAGTCCAAATTGGCGACGAAAGTGCAGGGCGGTATATGCGAATGCCGCCGCACCAGTCGGATTCCAGCGAATTCCTCTCAGTCGCTTCCGGAAACCTTATTCGCGGACGTTGTGGCGGAAGCTCCTCGGTGCAAGACATGCATAACACGCCGCCGCTAACCACGCTCACCGCCGAAGCTCCTGTCCAATCTCAATCATCACACTGGACGATCCCTTTCGCTCGACGCGAGGCCATGGCGGCGAAATGGCGGGCCTCAATCTCTGCAACCATTGCATGGCCGCCTGCCGATCGCGGCACAATGATCCTATTGCAATGCAATATGCTGCAATGAGCTGCAATTGCGGAGAGTGGAATTCACTGAAATCTTGTCCTGTACCATCTCCCACCAGTTTCCGCGCGGCGGCTGGCGGGCTTGCGACATCGCCTTCACGGCTAACCTAGCCGTTCACGTACGATCTCGTAGAACAATGGAACGAAGAAGATCGCAAGCACCGTCGCCGACAGCATGCCGCCGATGACGCCGGTGCCGATGTCGTTCTGGCTGGCCGCGCCCGCGCCGGTCGAGACCGCAAGCGGGATGACGCCGGCAATGAAGGCGAGCGACGTCATCAGGATGGGACGGAGCCTGAGCCGCGCTCCTTCGACCGCGGCGTCGCGGATGGATTCGCCGCGCTTCTGCGCGTCGACCGCGAACTCCACGATGAGGATCGCGTTCTTCGCCGCGAGACCCATGGTCGTGAGCAGGCCGACCTGGAAGTAGATGTCGTTGTAGAGGCCGCGCGCGGTGGCGGCGAGGATCGCTCCCACGATGCCGAGCGGAATGACAAGCATCACCGAAAGCGGAATGGACCAGCTCTCATACAGGGCCGACAGCAGGAGGAAGACGACCAGCGCCGAAATCGCATAAAGCGCTGCGGTTTGGGAGCCGGCCTGGCGTTCCTGATAGGACAGGCCCGTCCACTCCAGGCCCACGCCCTTGGGAAGCTGCTGGAAAAGTCTCTCGACTTCCTCCATCGCGGTGCCGGAGCTTTTCCCCGGCGCAGGCGTGCCCTGCAATTCGAGGGATCCGACGCCGTTGAAGCGCTCGAGCTTCGCGGGACCCAACGTCCAATGATAGGTGGCGAAGGATGAGAACGGCGCCATCTCGCCCGACGCGCTGCGCACATACCAGCGATAGAGATCGTCGGGCACCATGCGATAGGGCGCGTCTGCCTGCATATAGACCTGCTTCACGCGGCCGCGATCGACGAAGTCGTTCACGAACAGGCCGCCCCAGGCGGTGCTCAGCGTGCTGTCGATGTCGGCCAGCGGCAGGCCCAGCGCGGTCGCCTTGTCCTTGTCGATGTCGATGTGCAGCTGTGCGGTGTCGTCGAGCCCGTTGGGGCGCACGCCGGCGAGCAGTGGGTCTTTCGCGGCCAGTTGCAGGAACTGGTCGCGGGCCTTCATCAATCCATCGTGACCCAGATTGCCGCGGTCCTCCATTTCCACGTCGAAGCCGGACGATTGGCCGAGCTCCTGGACCGCCGGCGGCACGAGCGCGAACACCATCGCGTCGCGATATTTGGAGAAGCTCCCCATGGCGCGCTGCACGACGCCTTCCGCGTGGTTCGATGCGCCGGAGCGCTCGTTCCAGGGCCTCAAATGCACGAAGGCGATGCCGGAATTCTGGCCGGCGCCTGCGAAGCTGAAGCCCGCAACGATGAACGTGGTCTCGACGTTTTTTGCCTCGTCGACCATGTAGTGGTGCTCGACCTGCTTGGCGACGGCGAGCGTGCGCGACTGCGTGGCGCCGACCGGAAGCGTGATCTGGGTGAGAACGATGCCCTGGTCCTCTTCCGGCAGGAACGCGGTCGGAAGGCGGATGAAAAGCAAAACCAGGACCACGATGATCGCGCCGTAGATGAGCAGCGCCGGGCGCACCCAGCCGAGAAGCCGCTCCAGCGCGCGATGATAGCGGTCGCGGCCGTACTCGAAGGTCTCGTTGAACCAGGTGAAGAAGCGGCCATGCATCTCCTTGCCGCCCTGTGGTATCGGCTTGAGAAGCGTGGCGCACAACGCGGGCGTCAGGATGAGCGCTACCGTGATGGACAGCACCATCGCGGAAACGATGGTGACCGAGAACTGACGGTAGATGACGCCGGTAGATCCGCCGAAGAACGCCATCGGCAGGAACACGGCCGAGAGCACCAGCGCAATGCCGACGAGCGCGCCGGTGATCTCCTGCATCGATTTCTTGGTGGCTTCCTTGGGCGAAAGGCCTTCCTCGCGCATCAGCCGCTCGACGTTCTCCACCACCACGATGGCGTCGTCGACCAGAAGACCGATGGCAAGGACCAGCGCGAACATGGTGAGCGTGTTGATCGAATAACCGAAGGCCGCGAGGACGGCGAAGGTACCCAGCAGGACGACGGGCACGGCGATCGCCGGGATCAGCGTCGTGCGCCAGTTCTGCAGGAACACGAACATCACGACGATGACGAGGATCGTCGCCTCGACCAGCGTCTTGATCACGTCGTTGATCGAGAGGCGGATGAAGGTCGTGTTGTCGACGGGAAAGGCGAGCTTCACGCCGGGCGGAAAGGTCGCGGCCAGCTCCGTCGCCTTGGCCTTCACCGCGTCGGCGGTCTTGAGCGCGTTGGCACCGGGCGCGAGCTGGATGGCGATGCCGGCCGCGGGCTTGCCGTTCATGCGGCTGACCACCGCATAGCTTTGCGCCCCCAGCTCGACGCGGGCGACGTCCTTGAGCCGGACGATGGCCCCAGTCGTATTGGTTTTGAGCACGATGTTCTTGAACTGCTCGGGCGTCTCCAGGCGCGATTGCGCGGTGACCGTCGCGTCGAGCTGCTGCCCCGGGATGGTCGGCTGGGCACCGAGTTCGCCGGCCGAGACCTGGACGTTCTGCGCCAGGACGGCGTTCTGCACGTCGACGGGTGTCAGTGCGAAGCTGTTTAGCTTGAACGGATCGAGCCAGATACGCATGGCGTAGGGCGAGCCGAACACCTGTGCCTGGCCGACACCCGACACGCGGCTTAGCGGGTCCTGCATCTTGCTCGCCATGAAGTCGGAGATGTCGATGTTGGTGTACCGTCCGCTGTCGTCGTAGAGCGCGACGACGAGCAGGAAGCTGCTCTGCGATTTGAGGACGACGACGCCCTGCTGCTGCACTTCCTGCGGCAGGATCGGCAGCGCCTGCTGCACCTTGTTCTGCACCTGCACCTGGGCGATGTCGGGATTGGTGCCCGGCGCGAAGGTCGCGGTGATGGAGACCTGTCCGTTGGAGCTGCTGGACGACGAGAAATAGAGCAGGTTGTCGACGCCGGTCAGCTGCTGCTCGATCACTTGCGTTACGGAGTTCTGCACCGTTTCCGCCGCGGCGCCCGGATAGTTGGCCACGATCGTCACGGCGGGCGGTGCGATGGTGGGGTATTGTGTGATCGGCAAGGTCTGGGTCGCCAGCACACCCATCAGCGCGATGACGATCGCGATCACCCAAGCGAAGACCGGCCGTTCGATGAAGAACTGCGACAGTCCCATCAGGCACCTTTGCCCGATTTCGCGAACGACGCGGGCACGGGATGCACGGGCGCATCCGGCATCGCTTTCTGCAGGCCTTCGACGATCAGCCTGTCGCCGGGCTTCAGCCCATCCGTGACAAGCCATTTGTCGCCGACGGCGCGCGACGTCTTGAGCAAGCGCAGCCGCGCGACGTTCCCGGCGTCGACGACGAGTGCGGTGGGGTCGCCTTTTTCGTTGTGTCCGACGCCTTGCTGGGGCGCGAGGATCGCGTTCTGCTCCACGCCTTCGATGATGGTGGCGCGCACGAACATGCCCGGCAGCAGGATGCCGTTCGGATTGGGGAAGATGGCGCGTAGCGTCACCGCGCCCGTCGTCTGATCGACGGTCACCTCGCTGAATTGCAGATTGCCGGCTTGCGGATAGCTCGATCCGTTGTCGAGCGACAGCGTGGCCGGCGTATCGGAAGGCTCGCTGTTCACGCTGCCATGCTGCACCGCCTGCTTCAGCGTGAGCACTTCGTTGCTCGATTGCGTGATGTCCACATAGATGGGATCGAGCGTCTGGATCGTGGCGAGGGCCGTGGTCTGGTCCGCCGTGAGCAGCGCGCCTGCCGTCACCGATGACCGGCCGATGCGGCCCGCGATGGGCGCCGTGATCCGCGTGTAGCCGAGATTGATGCGCGCCGCCTCGACGTTGGCGAGCGCCTGCTTGTAGGCGGCGACGGCGTCGTCATAGTCCTGCGGCGCGACCGCCCCCTGCTTCACCAAGGCGGCGTAGCGCTCCGACTTCGCCTTCGCGGTGGCGAGGGCGGCGGCGGCGTTGTCATAAGCTGCTTTGTAAGGCGCCGGGTCGATTTGATAGAGTGCCTGTCCTTTTTGGACCAGCGCACCTTCCGTAAATAGGCGCGCCTTCAGGATGCCGCCGACCTGCGGGCGGACATCCGAGACCGCGTAAGGCGAGGTGCGGCCGGGAAGGACGGCGGTCAGCTGCACCGGCTCGGCCCTGATCACGACGACGCCGACATCGGGCGGCGGACGTTTCGGAGGGGCGCCCGGACCGCATCCCAAGAGTGAAAGCCCCGCGAGGCCGGTAGCCAAAACGCTGCGAATGGTCATGGAAACTCAAATCCGAAAGGCAGATGCAAATGGAGCGCGCCGGAGCAATCCGACACGACCTAAGTAGTCTTCGCAACTGCAATATTCTATGTCCAATGTACGATTTTATCGGGGACGGGGGAACGATTTCGCTTCCCGCGAAATTGCTTTCGCGAAAGCCAGCGGCCCTTTGCTGCGTTCTACCGGAAAATTCCGAAGCAGAAATCCACGCAGAACTTCAGAAAAGGTACCGCCGCCGCAATGATAGCGATCACGACCAATGCCAGTCCGACCAGCGCCAAGTCGCGCGATCGTTCCGGTTCATGGTGATGAACCAGCGCCATGGCTTCCTCCGCGCGGACTCTTTCGGCCCGCCTTGGAGGGATGTTGCGCGCCATCAGGCGCAAAATCCACACAAATTTTATGACTTTGGCACCGGCGCCACAGAGGCGTGGTTCACGCTGTGGAGTCAGTTTGAACAGCGTGCCGCCGCTTCCGTTCGCGCCGTCGTCCGACGTCGTGCCATAGATGTTGCCGCTCCGGTCGACGATCACGGGCGTCCCCGGGCCTCCGCCGTTGGTGCAATTCTGTTCGCTGCAAAAGCTGTACAGCACCTGCTCGGTCCAGCCGTTGCCGTGACTCAGCGTGTAGACTGTTCCAAGAATTCCCGCGCCGCCGATATGGGGCGTGCCCAGGAAGTTGCCGCTGGCGTCGAGGGCCGGGCCCGCTGCGGGCTCGAGTCCGTCTTTGCAATTCGTTTTCGAGCAGAAATCGTAAATCACTTTGCATTTGTCGCATCGTATCGGCCTCGCCTGGGCGTCGACGGCGTCGTCAAGTCGCGAGCTTACCCTCATCCATATTTGCCAGCGTGAAAAAATTCAGGTTCAATGAGTGGTTGCGTCACCAGGGGCCCTGGTCGGGCGAGAAATTCTCCGGATCAAGACCAAGGAAAGCATCCCGGTCCAGTCCGGTTTCATGATGCCGAGCCGTCCAGACGGAAATTCCAGTCATGTTCGAACCTCAATCGGTGAACGAGTTCGGCTCCGATCTTCCCGAGCCGATCTCCCGGCATGTGTGGAGAGAACGCTATCGTGCTCACTCGCCCGAAGGTCACCCGCTCGAAGCGGAGATCGGTCAATCCTGGCGCCGGGTCGCACGCAGCATTGCCGCTTCGGAAAACGACAGCCATCGCTGGGCGGAGGAATACCGTCAACTGTTCGATGACTTCAAATTCCTTCCAGGAGGTCGCATCCTTGCGTCCGCCGGCACGACCCACCGCGCGACGCTGTTCAACTGCTTCGTCATGGGAGCGATCGAGGACGATCTCGGCGCGATATTCAGTCATCTGCGGGAAGGAGCTCTTACTCTCCAGCACGGCGGCGGCGTTGGGTACAACTTTTCCACCCTTCGGCCGCGAGGCGCGCTGATACGCGGCCAGGGGGCGACTTCATCCGGCCCCGTCTCGTTCATGCAGATATGGAACGAAGCGTGCGCGACCATCATGAGCGGCGGCGCGCGGCGCGGCGCGATGATGGCTTTGCTGTCGTGCAGCCATCCCGACATCGCCGAATTCGTCGCGTCGAAACGCGTCGGCGGCCGCCTCACGAATTTCAACATCTCCGTGGGGCTGTCGGACGCATTCATGGCGGCGGTCCGGCGTGACGAGACATGGCCGCTCGTTTTCGACGGTCAGGTTTTCGCCGAAGTGACGGCGCGCACCTTGTGGAACCAGATGATGGAGGCCGCGTACGAGTCGGGAGAACCCGGCGTTGTTTTCCTCGAACGCATGAATGCCAGGAACAATCTCTATTATTGCGAGGAGATCGTCGGCACCAATCCGTGCGGCGAGGTTCCACTGCCGAACTACGGGGCCTGCCTGCTTGGATCGTTGAACTTGGCGGCCTTCGTGCGCGATCCGTTCACTTGCCATGCGCAGCTCGACGAGGCCCGGCTCGTGGAATCCACGCATAAAGCCGTGCGGTTTCTGGATTCCACCATCGATCAATCCCGTTTTCCTCTCCCGCAGCAGAGAGACGAGGCCCGCGCGAAACGGCGGCTTGGTCTTGGCATCACCGGTCTGGCCGACGCGTTGCTCATGTGCAATGTCCGCTACGATGCGCCCGAAGGATTGGAGCTCCTCCAGCGCTGGATGTCGCATGTGCGCAATGAAAGCTTCAGGGCGTCCGCGATGCTTGCCGAGGAAAAGGGCCCGTTCCCGTTGTTCGATCGCGACAAGTTCCTGGACGGCGCAAACGTCCGCAGGCTTCCCGCTGACATTCGCGACCAGATCGCGCGTGGTGGAATCCGCAACGGCGTCCTCAACTCCATTGCTCCGGCGGGTTCGATTTCGCTTCTGGCCAACAACGTGTCTTCGGGTGTGGAGCCGATATTCAGCGCCGACTGCGTCCGTCGCGTCAGGACATCCGACGGCTCGTTCCAAAGTGTCCGCGTGACGGACTATGCCGTCGCCCTGTATCGCGGGATGCGCGGACAGCGCGACGGCATTCCAGACGCATACACGGACGCGTCGTCCATCGGCGTTCGGGCGCACATCGCCATGCAAGCCATGGCACAGTCATTGACGGACGGCGCGGTGTCGAAAACCGTGAACGTTCCGCAGGACTATCCATATCCGGAATTCGAGCGTCTTTATCTCGAGGCGTTCGACGCCGGCTGCAAGGGGTGCACGGCTTTTCGGCCCAATGGCGTGCGCCCATCGATTCTACATGGTCTCGACAGCTTGGACGCCAAACCCGAGGGCGAATGCCGCCAACCGGAGCGGGTGGAATGCGCCGTATGCCTCTGAACCTTGCTCGTCTCGCCGAAGGGCAGACGCTTTCGTGACGGCATGTATAGCGTGATGCGCGTGCCACGACGCTAGATGTCGTGCACGGTGATAACACGACATCAAAGGCCGTCATTTCACCCGAAAATCCGTATAAGGCGCTTTTATTGCTTGTTGCCAGGTGAAAGCGAAAATAGGATTGTACTTCTTGAGGTTGATCTGTCGAAGCAGGAGCTGAAGGAATGCCCGCCCCGCGATTCTTCGCACGCGAAGAGTTTTTCGGCTGGCTTCTATTCGACCCGCGCACGCATCAATACGTCGTCCCGGTCACCTCGGCGGCGATATGCGCATTTCGTAGAGTCATCGAAGACGGCGACCTTCCGTTGGCGGACGAGTTGCCCGGCGACGACCGCGATCACGCCGCCGACATTGCCCGCTGGCTGCGCGACAACGATTGCATCCCGGGCTCGATCCGCATTTCCTGCCGCGCGCCGAAGCCCGGAATGCTGTCCGCGCCGCTCAACGTCTATTTCGACTTCACCAGCATCTGCAATCTCGCCTGCACGATGTGCTACGACGAGCCGAAGCGGGCCGGCACCAAGCGTAGTTCGGAGCTGACCGTTGCCGAGATCGACGGCGTGTTCGCTCAGCTGGGCGAGATGGGGGTGTTTCGCGTCGATCTCGCCGGCGGCGAGCCGACGCTCCTGCCGGACGTGCTGGAGGCTTATCTCGCGGCGGCGGACAAGCATCACATATCGGTCAGCATGACCACGAACGGCACGCGCCTTTCCTACGATCTCTCGCGGCGCATTCTGGGACACGGGCTCAAGACGGTTACCGTCAGCATCGACGGCCACGATGCCGGCATGAACGACCGTGTCCGCGGCGCGGGTGCTTTCGAAAAAGCGGTCCTCGGCCTTCAAAATCTTCTGACGGCCAAACGCGATCTGGGCAGCGATACCGTCATCGCCATCAAGAACACATTCCGTCCGACCATCACTGCGGAGGAGATCGGCGGCTTTGTCGAGCTCGGAAGGAGCTTGGGCGTCGACAAGGTCAAGTTCAACTCCATGCGGCCATCCGGCGAAGCGGCCGCGGACAGGGAGCTGATCTCGGCAGTCCCGGCCTACTACGCGGCGCTGCGCGAGATGAAGCGCCTGGCCGATCTGTCCGACGATGTCGAGATCAGCGGGCCCGTGAATCCGGCCACCTGCTTCGGCGGGCGCATCTCTCACCTGACCGACTGGGGCTGCGTCGCCGGCAAGGAGCTCATGACGATCGACTCGATCGGAAACGTGCGTCCCTGCTCGATGATGAACGATTTCGTGGTTGGCAATGTGCGCTCGAACTCTCTTCGCGAAATCTACTTCAACAGCCGTATCAACTCCCTGCGAAATGTCGAAAAGGCGGAGTGCAGTTCGTGTTCCGCCTTCATGACGTGCCGCGGGGGATGTCGCGTCCGCAGCCAGGCCGCCGGGGACTTTTTCGCCAAGGATCCGTTGTGCCCCAAAGACGCCGGTCAGGACATGGTGCATGCCGCGGAACGTGCTCGGCCATTCCAATACCTCGGGCTTCCACATTCGCTCTGAAAGGCAAAGATGATGGCAAAGGTCAGGGTCTCTCTTCCCACGGTCTACGATCCGCGCGAATGGCCGCAGCCCTATTCCGCCGCGTCCATGTTCCTGGCCGCCGCCGCAGAGCGGCGTCCGGCTTTGGGCGAACGTCTGGAATTCGATTTCCAGAGCTTCGGCAGCAGTTCCGATCCCGCCGAATTCGCGCGGGCCATAGTCGCCGCGAAGCCGGACATCCTGGGGCTCGGCATCTATACCTGGAACGAGACCGTGCTCGAGACCGCCATCCCGATCATCCATGCCCTGTCGCCGCACACCCGCATCCTTCTTGGCGGTCTATCCGTGCTCTACAGCGATGCCGAATACTTCAGAAAATTCCCCGAGGTCGACCTGTTCTTCCGCGGTGACGGCGAGAAATCGTTCCCGGACGTGCTGGAGCATTACGTCGACGGCACTTACGAGGAAGTGCTGAACGGCAACATCCTCATCAGCGGCGTCGCCTCGCACGCGAACTTCCCGCAGCGGGTGAACGACCGCTCGGCCGTGAAGATGCCGGAGGTCGTGTCGTACTATCTGCGCGACGAGAGCGGGACCTGCTTCTTCGAGCGTCACGCGGATCAACATTGGAACTGCGTATGGTGGGAGCTTTCGCGCGGCTGCGTCTATACCTGCGCATTCTGTGGCTTTGACGCCCAGGAACTCGGGTTCCGCCATCACTCCGTCGAACGCGTGCTGCAGGAATTCGACGTCTTCATCGAAAAGAAAGTGAAGCGCGTCTTCATCACCGACGCCATTCTCGGCGGCAAGCGCGCCAACGCGAAGGAGATCCTCAAGGGTCTCTCCGAACCGCACCGCCGCGACCACAACATGTACATCTACGGTTTCATCCGTCCCGAGCTGGTCGACGAGGAGTTCGCACGTCTTCTGCACACGTCGAATTTCGCGTTCGTCAATGTCGGGCTGCAGACCGTCAATCCCGACGTGCCGAAAGAGATGCGCGCCAACAACCTTTCGCAGATCCGTAAGAATCTGCCCTGGTTGAGCCGCTACGGCGTGCGCTACCAGACGGACCTGATCGCGGGATTCCCCGGTGACACCTATGACGGCTTCCTGGATTCGGTGCGCTTCATCATCGAGGAAGCGAAGCCCACGCGCTTCCGCGTCTACCAGCTCAGCGTTCTGCCGGGAACGCCGCTCTACCGGCTGGCGAAGGAAAAGGGTCCTGAATGGGTTACTTACGACCCGAAGGACGGGTCTGTGACGAGCTCCTACAGCTGGGACGGTCCCGAGCTGAAGCGCATGCTCAGCTTCGCGAACTTCTCCGTCGCGCTTTACAATTATTTCACGCAGCACGACTGGCTTGGCGACGAAGACCGCTTCCGCAGCCTCGATCTTTTCCATCACCTCTATGAGCGCACCCTCCGAGATGAGGAGGAGTTCGGCAAATGGGATCAGAAAGCCGCCTCCTTGAACCAAGACGAGGAGTCGAATATGTGGATCGAGGCGTTCCTCAAGCGCGAAGGCATAGAGCAGCTGCATCTGCCGAAGAAGAAACGCTCCAAGACGCGCGCTTCGATACCGGTCGAGATGCACGATCCCGCCGCTTATGCGGCCGCCTATATGCGGGCCGATTCGGTCTACGACTAGAAGCCATGGTTATGATCCACCGCTACGATATCGCAGCGCCGGAGGCCCGAAACCTCGAAGCTGTCGCCGTTCGCGTGGGAAGCGTGATCGTGGTGGATGAGCTGGAAAGAGTGCTTGTCGGGCAGCGCCATCCGGCCGAGGAGTTCGAGTCCGGCAGATGGGATCTGCCGGGCGGCAAATGCGAGAGCGGCGAGCCCTACGAGGCGACGGCGCTGCGCGAATTGCGGGAGGAGTTCGGCATTGCCTTGTCGCCGGACGACCTGCACTATTTGCGCGGCTATTGCTGCGTGTATGACGACCGTATCGTCAACGCGATCTATTTCAGGGCCCATGTGGAATCCGACGCGCGGATCCTCATCGCGGCCGATGAGTTCTCGGGTGGCGGCTTCCGGCCCCTTGCGGAGGTCGCCCAATGGGACCTCGCCTTTGGGCAACAGAGTGTCATTCGGGATTACCTCGCCACTATCGGCAGGTACAATGAGGAAGGACGCAGCCATGGCATATCAGAGCAGTAGACAGGCGAGTCTCAAGGTGCGGAAACTGGCCAGCGCGGTGGCCGCGCGGCTGGGCCGCGGCGGAAGCAGCGCATCGGGCATGAATGCGCGCTTGGTCAGCGCCATAGCAGGCAAATTGGCCGCCGCCCGGGGCGCTTCCGCCCGCGCCGCTTCGGCCAGGACGGCCTCCGCCAAGAACGTGACGCTTGCGAGCATGGTCGCCAAGAAGCTTAGCGCCGCCCGTAGCGCGTCGGCTCGCGCCGCCGCAGGCGCCGGCGCCTCGGCCAAGAGCGCATCGGCGAAGAACGTTAAGCTCGCAAGCCTGGTCGCGAAGAAGCTTGGTGCCGCCCGTGGTGCGTCGGCTCGCGCCGCAGCAGGTGCCGGCGCCTCGGCCAAGAGCGCATCGGCGAAGAACCTCAAGCTCGCGAGCCTTGTCGCCAGGAAACTCGCCGTCAGCGGGGCGGGAGCGAGCCGCGCGGCGCCCGGCGGTGCTGCGCATGCGGACGTCATCAACAAGCTCGCCAGCAAAGTGGCCCACCGTCTGGGCGGCGGCAAAACCAGTTCCGATCAGGTGCGCGAACTGGCCGAGCACTTCGAACGCATCGCCGGCGCGGCGGGTTCCGGCGGCGCGGCGCAGGATGACCTTCCGACCTCGGACGAGACCGCGAGGGGATCGAAGTAGCCCTTGGCATCGACCGGCGCAGAGAGTGCGGGCCGCTTCGTCTGGCTCCTTGCGCCGACCGCGCCGCCTTCCAGGTCGCCGCGCTCGGAGGCAGAGGCGCGCGATGCCTGCGCGTTTGCCTACGACAATTGGCGCGTACTGCCGGCATTGCTGCCGCGGCTTGAGCGCTGGCTCGGCAAGCGTGCGTCTGCCGCGCTGCTCGATCCGCTGCGCCATCGCGCCGCAGCGGCGCGGGCGTTGGCGGAGCTTGAAGAGACCTGCCAGCGGCAATTTCGCGACGCGTTCGAGCGCCGGGACATCCCGCACGTCTTTCTGAAATCGAGCGCCGTGCGGTGGCTGGCCTATGATGATCCGCACGAGCGCTGTGGTTGGGACGTCGATATCGGCGTGCCGCGGACGGCGCTCAACGGCGCACGCGCGGTCGCGCGCGACCTCGGCTATTTCGAAGCCGAAGGCTTTGTCGATCCCCCTTGGTTTCGGCGCGCAAATCCGGCGCTCCGTGCCGAGGTCGAACGCGATCACTACGAGCTCGGCTTTCTCGTCCGCCGTATCCGCGTCCGCGGTCTCGAACCGGCGGTGGAAGCGGCGATCCGTGCCCATGTCACGGCCGGCGGCCGCACGTCGTGGCATCTTACTTCCGGGGGAGACCTCGCCTGCTACGTCGTCGCCGATATTCATCACGGCATATCGCCGGAGATAAGCGTCGATCCGATCCTTGCCGCGAGCCGCGACACCGAGGTGCATGGAATGCGGTTGTGCTTGCCGCGTCCTGCCTGGCTTCTCATGCATCTCATCTACAAGATCTATTGGGAGGGCGTGCACGAGTACGGCAAGGGCGGTTACCAGTATGCCGATTTGTGCCGGCTGGTGCCCATCGTCGACGACGGGGAGGTGGAATGCCTTCGTGCCATCGCCGCCCGCTTCCGCCTCGAAGCTGCGGTGTTCTTCGTGCTGCGCAGACTTGAGACCGAATTCGCGCTGCCGCTCGGCGCAGCGCTGCAGCGGGTGCTGGCGGATGCGTCGAGCCCGGGAGACGGTCTCGACCCCATCGCGCAAAACGATCTGGGCGACATGTGGGGAAAATTATGGGGCGGACGGTGAACCCGTGCCCGCGCTCAGTTCCAGCCTTGCGATCGCGAGGTCCGCTGCCTCCTCGGCGCAGATGTCCGTGGTCTCCACACGGGGCAGGCCGAACTTTTCCGCGAGACGATCGAAGCGGTGGGCATAGCGAGGCAGGCGCTCAAGCTCCTCGGGCGGCGTTCCGCGTGCGCGCAAACGCTCGATGACTCTGGCGATGTCCGCCCACACCAGCAGCGTAGGCGGATATGGGTGCCAATTGGGCGCGAATTCCTCTGAAATGTGGACCAGGATGGACATCCAGTGCCGGTCGAATACGAGAAGACGCGCGTCGTCGTTGCGCATCAGGGTTTCGCGCATCGCCCGCCTTGCGAGGGCTTCGGCCGCGCCTCTATCATTGCCTTCGTTCAGCGAGCGGATTCGCAATCCGGTCTCGCCGTCGAAAGCCTTCACGCACCGGCCGCCGAGGCGAAGCGCGATCTGGTTGGCGACCGACGTTTTGCCCGATCCGTCCACGCCTTCAATCGCTATGATGCGGACCGTCATGCGGGCGCCGCAAAAACGTCTCCGAGGAGACTAAGATCCAGATGGGCGGCCAATGCATCGGCCCAGGCCGAATAGGCGATTTCGTAGTCGCTTCCCTCTCTGCCGTCGATTCCGTGATCGAGGCGCGGAACCAGGCCGAGGATCGGCAATCCCGTATGCCGGGTGGCGAGGCTGGCGGCGTGCCGCGCGGCATCGTCGTCGGGAACGTCGCTTAGGATCAGCCCTCTCACCCGGCGCCGCAGCTCGGGTGCCATGCAGGCCAGCGTCCCCACGAGCGCGGCAGCCGCGCCGCCGTTCGAGAAGCGCGCGACGAGCAACGCTTGCGCGCCGCTTTCGCGCAACACCCGCTGGTTCGCCCAATCCTGCTCTTCGTCCGCCTCGATCGGGCTGCCGGCACCTTCGATGACGATCGCCTCGAAACGCGAGCGCAATTCTTCGTGCGCGGCGCGGATTGCCGTGCCGATTTGCGCGCGTTGCCTGGCGGACAGACGCTCGAAGCGGATTGCATCGCGGTTGAGAAGTTCGACCGGGCCCGCCGGTTCGCCCATGACGACCATCTCGCCTGCGCCCGCGCCCGCAGGCCAGATCGTCACCGGATTCATCGTCGGCTCGGCCGCGACGCCGGCCGCGCCGATCAGATGGATGGCGCCGGCGGCGCAATGCGAACGGCCCATGCCCGCAGGCGATGCCTCCGGGTGCATGACGGCGATCGCCTTGAAAGGCGCGACGTGGACGCCGCGGTCGCGCAGCAGTCTGGCCAGGCCGAGCGCCACGCAGGTTTTCGCGGACGCCGGGCCGGTCCCAAGGACCATCCATTCTAGCGGCTTCATGGCAGAGGCCGGCCCTCTCTTAAGTCCGTCCGGACCGGCGCTCCGCCCGGCCGTAGATGAGGTCGAGAGTCTTGGAAACCAGTTCGCCGGCGTCCTGCTGGGTGGATACCGGCTGTGGTGTCTGAGGCAAGCCGCCCCGCGGCAGGCGGCTGAGCACGGTCTGTATCATTTCGCGCTGAACCGAATCCAGCCCGCGTCGCGTTGCGGCGACGGCCTGTTCGGGCGTAGGCAGCGGCGGCACGGGCAGTCGCTCCGGTGTATCGGCGCGGAACCCGGATTCACCCATGATAAGGCGCTCGAACGAATTCGCCGCGCTGTCGCGCCACGTCAGGAAGTTCTTGAGATCGAAGAAGCGCTTGAGCGTCGCCGGAATCGAGGCGTGCTCGTACACGGTCGTGTTGAGGCGCCGCGCGATCCATGGCGAAGCCAGCACGGCCGGAACACGAAAGCCCAGACGCGTGAAATCGAACGGCGGCGCGATCGAATTGAGTCCGTCGGGATTGGGCACACCGCAGGGCGGGACGACGTGATCGTAGAAGCCCCCATGTTCGTCGTATACCACGACCAGCAAGCACTTTTTCCAGATATCGGCGTTGCCGCGCAGGGCATTGTAGACCTTGGCGATAAGATGCTCGCCCATGCGCACACTGCCCGGCGCGTGCTCGTCATTGGCCAGCGCCACGCCGGCGTCGCCGAGATCGTAGTTGATGAAGCGGGGAATGATGAACGTGTAGTTGGCCATGTCGGAGGCGGCGACGTCGCCCTCGAACCGCTCGAACCTTCGCATCAAATCGTGAGATTGCGGGACGCGCGTGAGCAGCAGGAGCTCGTTGACGTCGGAATGATAGGCGCGCCAGGAGAGGCCGGCCTCCATGAGGCTGTTGTAGATCGTCTTGCAATTGAAGTCCTGCGAAGTCCGGTTCGATGCGCACCCCATCGACGTCGCCGCATGGGCATATAGCCGGTTGGGCAGAGTGACGCCCGGCACGGAAGAGAACCAGTGATCGCAGAGCATGAATTCCTCCGCGAGCGTGCGCAATGCCGGCAACTGTTCCGGCGCAAAGCATTGCATGACCGGTTTGATGTCATCGGGCGAGGCATAGAACGTGCTGGGATCCGAAGAGGCCGCCTTCAGGCTTTCCACAAAGGCCTTGACGAAGCCGCAGTTTCCGGCGGGGTTGTCCGCGCCGGGTTCCTGTGTTCGCCCGGTGAGCTGCATATTCGCGGCGGCTAGCGTGTGCGGAGGGCCTTCCGAGAGCGTGTTGCCGTAAAATTCATACAGCGCCCCGTCCTGGACGAAATATTTCTGCGACGCAGGATCGAAAGGATTGATGCGATTGTATTCGCGTCCGGTCAGGCCCTCGAGTTGCGACAGATGGCCGGCGCGAGGCAAAAAACCCAGCATGTGATCGAATGCCCGGTTTTCCAGCATCAGGACGATGATGTGCTCCACCGGCGAGCGCGTCCGTAGCGGCGAGGGTGCCCCCATTTTTGTTCCCTTTCGGGAGATATTTCAGCACCTTCCGGCCTGCATAACAATCTCTAACTGTTTCAAGATGTGATCGTGTTGAAATTGAATCCCGGCTCGGCATGGCTGCTCGCTGGGCGAGAGAAAGAGCGCGACCCATGCCGCTGCGTGACGCGCGGCTTTTTTTGGTGACGGCGATCAATGGCTCCCCGCTTTTCCATTTATGCCGATCAAGGATATGCGTCATGCGGTCATTCTGGTGAGGATGGCACGGGCGCCAAACACGGCAGTCGAGAAACAGGCCTGCAGCAGATAGCCGCCGGTAGGCCCCTCCCAGTCGAGCATTTCACCGATGGCGTAGGTGTCTTGTACGGCTTTGAGCATCAGCGTGTCGTCGACAGCGTCGAAGGAAATGCCGCCTGCAGTGGAGATGGCACGAGTGAGCGGCTGGTGGCCGGTGAGCATCACCGCAATGGATTTGAGGCGCTCGGGCGGCGTGCCGGTCTCGCGCAGGAGATTGGTTTCCATCGGCGAAAGACCGACGGATTTGCGCAAGTAATTGGCGCGCGAGGCCTTGCCTTGTGGGCGGGCGAGGCGGCTGGCGATCTGTTGCTGCGAGAGGTCGGGACGCAAGTCGATGTCGAGGGAGATCGGGTTCGCGCCGGCGAGGGCTTCGCGCAGCATGGACGACAGTGCATAGACCGCACCGCCCTCGATGCCGTAGCGGGTGATCATGGCATCGCCGCGCGCGGTGTGGTGGCCTGAGCGGAGCATGACGTTCTTGAGCGGCTCGCCGGCGAAGCGGGTGCGGAAGAGTTCGCTCCAGGCCACGTTGAAGCCCATGTTGGCGGGACGCAGCGGCGCGATCTCCACGCCCCTCTCAGCCAAGAGCGTTGTCCAGCCGCCGTCGGCGCCCAGCCGCGGCCAGCTCGCGCCGCCGAGAGCGAGAACCGTGACGTCATGCGTTTCGGCGACATCGCCCGCCGGCGTATGGAAGCGCAGCGCACCGTCCGACCAGCCGCGCCAGTCGTGGCGCAGGCGGAACCGGACGTTCTGGCGGTTGAGGCGGTCGAGCCAGGCGCGCAGCAGCGGCGAGGCCTTCATGGCCTTGGGGAAAATTCGGCCGCTGGACCCGGTGAAGGTATGGGCGCCGAGCGTGTTGGCCCAGTCGATCAGCGCGAGCGGCGGGAAGGCTTCGAGCATCGGGCGCAGATGCGCGGACGCGGCGCCGTAGCGGGCGAGGAATATGTCGAGGCATTCGGAATGCGTGAGGTTGAGGCCGCCGCGGCCCGCCATCAGGAACTTGCGGCCGACGGACGGCATGCGGTCGTACACGGTCACGGTCACGCCGCCCGCGCTCAACGTCTCCGCCGCCATCAGGCCCGCCGGCCCCGCGCCGATCACTGCCGCCGTCTTCGTCATGGCGAATGTATGCATCCTTCCTTTCGCGGCTACCATCGTTTAAGGCTCCCGCCATGTTGCGGGTGTCCGAAATCAAGCTGCCGCTGGACCATGGGCCGGAGCGGCTTACGAGCGCGCTGCTCAAGAAGCTGCGGGTGACGGCGAAGGATCTGGTGAGCGTCTCCGTGTTCAAGCGCGGCGTCGATGCGCGCAAGAAGCAGGCCATCCTGTACACCTATATCGTGGACGCCGAGGTCGCGGACGAAGCGGATGTGCTGCGGCGGATGAAGAACGATCCGCATGTGACGCGCACGCCTACCATAGAATATCCCGGCGCCGCGCGGGCGCCGCGCGCGACGTTCCAGCGGCCCGTGGTGATCGGCGCGGGGCCGTGCGGTCTTTTCGCGGCGCTGATCCTGGCGCAGGCGGGATACCGGCCGATCGTCCTGGAACGCGGCAAGGTCGTGCGTGAGCGCACCAAGGACACCTGGGGGCTATGGCGCAGATCGGTGCTCAATCCGGAATCCAACGTGCAGTTCGGCGAAGGCGGCGCGGGCACGTTCAGCGACGGCAAGCTCTACAGCCAGATCAAGGATCCGCGGCATTTGGGGCGCAAGGTGCTGACCGAGTTCGTGAAGGCCGGTGCGCCGGAAGACATTCTCACCGAAGCGCATCCGCATATCGGCACCTTCCGGCTGGTGACGATGGTCGAGAGCTTGCGTCAGACCATCGAAGGGTTGGGCGGCGAGTACCGATTTGGGCAGCGCGTCGCCGACTTCGACATCGATGACACGCGGCAGGTGCGCGGCGTGGTGCTGGCAAGCGGCGAGCATATCGCTGCGAACCACGTCGTGCTGGCGCCGGGGCATTCGGCGCGCGACGTGTTCCAGATGCTGTACGACCGCGGCGTGGACATCGAGGCAAAGCCGTTCTCCATCGGCTTTCGCATCGAGCATCCGCAGTCGATCATCGATCACGCGCGCTATGGCAGGACGATCCCTGAGCTCGGCGCGGCGGAGTATCGGCTGGTGCATCACGCCGCGAACGGACGCTCGGTCTACAGCTTCTGCATGTGCCCGGGCGGAACGGTGGTGGCGGCGACATCGGAGGAAGGCCGCGTCGCGACCAACGGCATGAGCCAGTACTCGCGCAACGAGCGCAACGCCAACGCGGGGCTGGTCGTCGCCATCACGCCGGACGACTATCCCGAGCATGTGCTGGCTGGGATCGATCTCCAGCGCAAATGGGAGTCGCGCGCGTTCGAAGCCGGTGGACGGACCTATAAGGCGCCGGGACAGCGCGTGGGTGATTTCCTTAAGCGCCGGCCTTCGACCGAACTGGGCGCGGTGACGCCATCGTATCGGCCCGGTGTGCACCTGACCGATCTATCGGACTGCCTGCCGGATTATGCGGTCGAGGCGATCCGCGAGGCCATTCCCGCATTCGCGCGGCAGATCCCCGGCTTCGCGATGGACGATGCAATTTTGACGGGCGTGGAGACGCGAACCTCGTCGCCGGTCCGCATCAAGCGCGGGGCTGATTTCGAAAGCCCGAACACCAAGGGGCTCTATCCCGCGGGCGAAGGCGCGGGCTTTGCCGGCGGCATCCTTTCGGCGACCGTCGACGGCATCAAGGTCGCGGAAGCGGTAGCGCGCTCGATTGCAGATCAGGCCACGCGGTCATGAAGGCCCGGCCGCCCGTGTAGTCCGCGATGAACCGCACGTCCGCAACGCCACAAGAAGCGGTAGCAGCCGAGTGTGCTAACAACTTTGCGGAGATGCCGGCTGGCCGTCCAGATCGAGCGGCACGAAGCGGCAATTCCTTTTACAGTTGACTCACTCTGGGTTCTCCAGAAAGTGGTAGCCGCGATCTGGCGTTTCCCTGCGCACCCACCATCGGACGTTCGTTATGAAACCCAAGGCTCCCCCGCCCGCCGCGGCGCTCAATCGGGAAATCGTCGACGACCGCGATGGCCGGTTGAGCATCCATACCCAAGAGATCCGCCTGACGCAGGCGCATCTGCCCTATCAGCCGGTGGAGGGCAAACGCCTGCCGTCGACGAAGCACTTTGCGGTGTTCGCCGACCGGATCGTTCTCGGCGGCGTGCTCCAGAATCCCGGCCGCGACATCGCGCTGAACGCGCGAGAGATCATCATCGAGAAGCCCGCCACGCTGGACGTCGGCGGTGCCTTTGCCGACAAGGATTTCGCGCCCGGCGAGTTTCCGGTCCAGAAGGATGCAAGGCCAGGCGCCGCCGGCACCGACGGCGCCGACGGTACCGTCGGCGGCAACAGCGGCAGCATCACCATCAACGCGCGGCTCCTTTCGAACAGGATTGCGGGAGCGCGCCCATTGGCGGTGACCGAGGTGGCGGCCCTCGGCGCGCGGGTCTTTTCCGAGCACCCGCCCAAAATCGACAACGCGAGCAATCTCGGGCGCTTCGAGATCGGCAAGATCAAATATTTCGCCGACAACGAGATGCCGGTTTCGATCGAGGACGCGCGGATCGAAGGGTTCGCCAAGCTGTCGGTGGAGTCGGCGCGTTTCGACGGCAGCACCGGTCGTATCGCCATGCGCCTCGATCTTCCGGCCTTGACCGTCACCGCTCAGGAAAGCGGCAAGCGCATCGCGAGCGAGCCGTTCGGCTGCAGAGTCGACGCGATGGCGAAGATGGGAGTCGGCGGCAAGATCGGCGCGGTCGAAACCCAGCTGTCGCTGATCTCGAGCAAACCGATCAGCGTGCCGACCAGGTCGGTCCCCGGAAAATTGTCCGACGCCGCCCTTGATGCCGTCGGGAAAAAGATTGCCGCGCATCTGCGCGATGCCGCGGTCGAACCGCTCATGAAGGGGCTTGGCGAGGCGCTCAGCAAGACCACATTGATGCTGCTCGCCGGCGGCGGCCGCGGTGGACGCGGACAGGACGGGCATGCCGGCGTTCAGGGCGAAAAGGGCGAGGACGGCGCCAAGACGTCGAAACACGGCGTGGATACCGGAAGCGGCTACGGCTTTCCGGATGAGGCGATCGGCAAGAGCGGCCACCAGGGCGGGCAGGCCGGCTCGCCGGGCGTTTCCGCCAACGGCGGCAACGGTGGACGGGTCGAACTGAACGTCATCGACCCTGTCACGGCGGATATCGTTTACGACATCAGCGGCGGCGAGGGCGGCGTCGAGGCTCGCTCCGGTGCACGCGGTCCCGGCGGCCCCGGCGGCCGGGGGTCGGTGTGCAAGATGTTCAACCAGAAGACCGGACGGCCGGTCGAGGACCAGAAGGCGCCTGACGGCAAGACGGGGCCGGAGGGACCCGTGGCCAAGCGTGGCGGAAAAAGGGGAGAGGCCGGCAGCGCCGGCGCGCGGTTGCAGTTCAACGGCAAACCCTTCGCAAGCGGCCAGGTTTCGCCGCTGTCTTTCGCGGCGCTGGCACAGACGCTCAGCCTCAGCCAGCTGCTCATCGCTCAGAACGCGGCCGACATAGATTTTCTCAACGCGAAGAACGAGGCCGATCTCGCGGCGGTGGCCGGGGCCTATTCCTGGCTCATCGACATCAACCAGCCTTACACCGCGGCCGGGACCGACGACGCACGCGTGTCGGCGAAGGAGAAGAAGGTGCGCGGCGGCATACACAACAGCGCGATGGTGTCGCTGATGCGGCTTCAGCAGGGCCTGGATTTCTACGGATACAGCTGCAATTGGACGCCGGTGCTGAACCTCAAATACCTCTCCGACAGGACCGCCGACATCATCAAGATCGGTGAGGTGGTGGAGATGCAGTACGGAAAATATCTCGCGGAGGCGGCGACCAACAAGGAACGCATAGATGCGTTCAAGACGGCCAAGGAGAAGATCGACACCAAGGTCAAGGACTGCGACGACGAAATCAAGAAGATCGCGGAGCAGATCGAGAATTTCCGCACCGAGATCGCGGACTGCTCCAAGGACATCGTGCGCCAGCGCACGGTGCTGCTGGAGGGGCAGCTCAAGTTCAAGGACCAGCTGATCAAGCATCTGCGCGAGGAAAGCGAGCTCGGCCTGACGGATTTCCTCGACATCCTGGGCACGGTGGTCGGCGCCGTCGGCGGCGTGGTCGGCGGCGCGGGCGGCATCAAGACCGCGATCGATAAGGTCAAAAAGGCCGAGGAGTTCAAGAACCAGGTCAAAGGCGTCGTCGAGGTCTTCAAGAAGGCGAAGGCCACGATCGACGGCATCAAGAAGGCCTATTCCGCCGTCAAAGACCTCATCGACGTGGATAATCCGAACGCCGCCAAGATCATGGTCGACGGGACCGAGCTCGACGACATGCTCAAGAAATATCTGGGCAAGTTCGACGCCGCCGGCGAGCTGCGCAAGGCGCTGGACTACTATCTGAAGCTCTGCCAGGCGCGCAACATGGCCGCCTACAACTACACCACGCAGGTCGCGCAGCTCCTCACAGCGCAAACCCAGCGCGATCAGCTCCACAGCGGCATCCAGCACATCAATGCCGAGATTGCCGCGCATGGGAACAACGTGCTGCCCATTTATACCGCCTATCTCAGGGACGCCTATGAAGACGTGCAGCGCGACCTGCTGCGCAACATCTATCTGGAGAATCGCGCCTATCAGTATTGGTCGCTGCAGGAGCGGCGGCTCGAGACCGAGAATCTGAACGTCGCCACGCTGGCCGACACGCATCGGCGGCTGATGAAAGCCATCGACAGCTTCCGGGAGGAGAACGAGGAGTTCGACGATTTCCGCCAGAAGGTGAAGATCTCGGCCGACCGCTACCCCAACGAATTCGCGGCGCTGCCTGATAGGAAATCGCTCGCCTTCACGCTCGATATCCGCGGCGAGAAGGGCTTCGGGAATATGAGCTACATCATCGCGCGCTCGTTCAAGCTGGTCTTTCCCGACATCGTCATTCCCGACAAGCTCGAGGAAGAAGAGGGAGAAAAAGAGGAAGAAGAAGAAAGGGTGCTGTCTCTCAACCTGATCCATGGCGGCCAGGCTGTGCTCAACAGCAACACCAAGCTCGACAAGCCCGGCGCCCTGCATGTCTTCAGCCACCGGCCGCGCGTTCGCCTGTACAAGATCGATTACAACAACAAAGACAACACCGCCGGCGGCAGCCTTGGAGACAACGCCCAGGGCTATATCGGCCTCAGCCCTTTCACCATGTGGCGCATCGACTTCAAACTCGATGGGAACGAGTGGCTGGACCTGAAGACCATCAAGTCCGTCGAGCTGACGTTCGAGGGTCGGATGCTGGGTCCGGGACGAAAGCCGCCCGGCACGCCGCTGTAACCCGATCGCCGGCGCGGCCGGCTATTGCCGCGCGGCGGCTGCCAGTCGCTCTGCGCTCCACCCTTGACGGGAGCGCAGTTCGCCCTCAGTTCACGCCGTACCCGTTGAAATCCCTCGAACCTCCTGCCTCCATATCGTGCCGAAAGCGCCGCGAACCGGGCGCATGTTCTTGACAAAGTATCTGCCCAGGCAGATATTGTTTTGGCAAGGTACATGGTGGGGCGATGGCCAGACCGTTCTATCGCGTGGAGGGGTTCGAGGCCCGGCGCTCGCTGGGCTATCTGATCCGGCGGCTGCACAATCTGGTCGTGCCGCGTGCCGAGGCGCTGTTCGCCGACGCCGATTTCACCTTCTCGCAATGGGTCGTGCTCATGGCGGTGCGCGACGGCATCGCGGACACTTGCGGCGAGATCGCGCGCCACATGGACCACGACACCGGCGCCATCACCCGGCTCGTCGATCAGCTCGAGGCGCGCGGCTTCCTCGTCCGCAGCCGCTCGACCTCCGACCGCCGCGTGGTCCATCTCGAGATCACGCCGGCGGGCAGGGCGCTCGCGAAATCGCTGCTGCCGCGCATCGTGGAGTTCTGGAACGAGGTGCTCGAGGGCTTCTCCGCCGACGAGGCGGCGCAACTGATCGCCTTGCTCTCGCGCCTGATGGTGCGGCTGGAGGCGCAGCCGCTTGCAACGGCAAAGGCGGCGAAATGAAGAAGCTTCTCTGCGCCCTCCTTCTCGGTTTCCCGCTCGCCGCCTGCGTGTCGTCGCCGTCCACGACGCCGCAGGAGACCAAGATCGTCTCCAACACGCTCGGCTTGAGCACGGCCGAGACGCCGAAGATCGATGATGCCTGGTGGAAAGCGTTCGGCGATCCCACGCTCGATTCCCTGGTCGGCCGCGCGCTTCAGGGAAGCCCGACGCTGGCGGCGGCGATGGCGCGCCTGCGCGCGGCCCAGTCGGCGCTCTCGGCCGCCACTGCCGCGACCTATCCGCAGGCGACGTTCGATGGCAATGTCGTGCGCGAGCGTCTGAGCAAGGATTACATCATCCCGCCGCCCTACGGCGGCACGACGCGTTGGGTCGGAACGCTTCAGGCCAATCTCTCCTATTCGCTCGATCTGTTCGGCAAGGAGCAGGACCAGATCGACCGCGCCGGCGCGACCGCGAAAGCTGTGGAGCTCGACGCACAGGCGGCGCGGCTTCTGCTCGCCGCAAGCGTGGCCGAGGCCTATATCGCGCTGTCGCGTGCTTGGGCGTTGTGCGACACGGCCGATGAAGCCGTGCGGCAGCGCGAGGGTGTCCTCAGGCTCTCGACGGGGCGCGTGCGGGCCGGCCTCGATACGCCGGCCTCGCAGAAGCAGGCCGAAGCGCTTCTGGCCATCGCGCGCGAGGACCGGATCCGCGCGCGCACGGTGCGCGACATCGCTGTCCATCAGATCGCGGCGCTGATCGGCCGCGGCGCCGATGCTTATGACATCGCTCGGCCGAAGCTGAGCGAAGCCGCGTTCAACCTGCCCGATGCGCTTCCCGTCGATCTGCTGGCGCGGCGTCCCGATATCGCCGCGGCCGAGGCGCGCATCGACGCCGCGGTGTCGGGCCGCGAGGTCGCCCGCAAAGCGTTCTATCCCGACGTGAACCTGATCGCGCTCGCGGGGACGGCGGCGATCGGGCTCGGCCCGCTCTTCTCGTCGGAAGCGGGACAGTATGGCGGCGGGGCGGCGGTCCATCTGCCGATCTTCGACGCCGGGAAGCTGCGCGCGCAGTTCGCGGGCGCCACCGCCGATCTCGATGGCGCGGTCGCCGATTACAACGGCTCCGTCGTGAACGCCGTGAAGCAGGCAGCGGACGGCATCACCAATCTTCGCGCCGTCCAGGACGAAGCGGCGCAGCAGCGCGCGGCGCGCAAGGCGGCCGAGCAAAGCTTCGATCTGGCGACCAGGCGCTACAGGAGCGGGCTCAACCCGCTGCAGACCGCACTCGATGCCCAGGCCGTTCTGATCCAGACGGAGCGCGACGACGCGGCGCTCGCCGCCGACACGGCGTCGGCGCGCGTGACGCTGCTGATGGCGCTGGGCGGCGGTTTCGACGCTGCGAAAGCGAATTCCAAGGACGACGATCATGAGCAACGCTGAAACCCCCGCGCCCAAAAGCAACCGCCGGCGCCTCCTGATCATCCTGGCCGTCGTCGTGGCGGTTGGAGCTGTGATCTACGGCCTCTATTGGCTGTTCTATGCGCGGCATTTCGAAAGCACGAACGACGCCTATGTCGGCGGCGACATCGTAGCGATCACCAGCCGCGAGAACGCGACCGTGCTGGCGCTGCATGCCGACAACACGCAGAGCGTCCGCCGGGGCCAGCTCCTGATCGAGTTCGATCCCATCTCGGCGAAGGTCGCGATGGACGCGGCCGAAGCGAATTTGGCGCACACGGTGCGCAGCGTGCGCACCGACGTCTCCAAGGTCGCCCAGGCGCGCGCGCAGCTGAACGCCGCGCATGTCGCGCTGGCGCAGGCACAGAGCGATTCCCGCCGCCGCGCTTCGGCCGGCGATGCCGTGTCGGGTGAGGAGCTCAACCACGCGCGCGACGCCGTGCAGGCCGCGCAGGCCTCCGTTGCGGCGGCCGAGAGCAACCTCGCCGAGGCCCAGGCCACGGTGGAAGGCACGGCCGTCGCGCGCAACCCGGACGTGCTCGCGGCGATCGCACGGCTGCGCCAGGCCGCGATCACGCTGGGGCACATGAAGCTCTATGCCCCCGTCGACGGCGTCGTCGCGCAGCGCACGGTGCAGATCGGCCAGCAGATCGCGCCAGGCACGCCGCTGATGGCGGTGGTGCCGCTGCAATCGGTGTGGATCGACGCGAACTTCAAGGAAGGCCAGCTCGAGGACATGCGCATCGGCCAGACGGCCGAGGTGACGGCGGACATCTATGGCGGCGGCGTGACCTATCATGGAAAGATCGTCGGCCTCGGCGCGGGCAGCGGCAGCGCCTTCGCGCTCCTGCCGCCGCAGAACGCGTCGGGCAACTGGATCAAGATCGTGCAGCGCGTGCCGGTGCGCATCGCGCTCGATCCGAAGGAGCTGTCGGAGCATCCGCTGCGCGTCGGCCTGTCGGTCGATGTGAGCGTCGACGTCCGCGACAGCTCCGGGCCCGCGATGGCGTCAGGTGCGGCCGTCCATGACGTCCGCGGCGACGCGGGCAGCGACGGCGGGGCGCAGACGGACGCGCTCATCCGGCGCATCCTGGCCGAGAACGGCGCCTGAGATGAGCGCGCCGGGCGCAGCACCGCTCCCGCCGCTCAAGGGCGCGCAGCTCGCGATCACCGCGATCGCGCTGGCGCTCGGCACCTTCATGCAGGTGCTCGACACCACGATCGCCAACGTCTCGCTGCCCACCATCGCCGGCAATCTCGGCGCCTCGACCGATCAGAGCACCTGGGTCATCACGTCTTTCGCCGTGTCGAACGGCGTCGCCGTGCCGCTCACCGGTTGGCTGATGCAGCGCTACGGCGTGGTGCGCGTCTTCGTCCTTGCCGTGCTCGCCTTCACGCTGGCGTCGTTCCTTTGCGGCATCGCCTGGAGCCTGAGCGCGCTCATCGTCTTCCGCATCCTCCAGGGCGCGGTGTCGGGCCCGATGATCCCGGGCTCCCAGGCGCTGCTGATCTCGATCTTCCCGTCCGACAAGCGTGCGACCGCGCTCGGCATCTGGTCGATCACGACGCTGGTCGCGCCGATCATCGGTCCGATCCTGGGCGGCTACATCTCCGACAATATCCATTGGAGCTGGATATTCCTCATCAACGTGCCGGTCGGGCTGATCACGGCCTTCTTCTGCTGGACCAATCTCGCCGGCCGCGAGACGCCGACGCGCCGCTTGCCGATCGACCGCGTGGGCCTGGCGCTGCTCGTGATCTGGGTCGGCGGATTGCAGATCATGCTGGACACCGGCAAGGACGCCGACTGGTTCTCCTCGCCCGCGATCGTGATCGAGGCACTCGTCGCCGCGGTGGCCTTCGCCGCGTGGCTGATATGGGAGCTGACGGAGAAGTTTCCCGTCGTCGATCTGTCGCTGTTCAAACATCGAAATTTCGCGCTCGGCACGATCGCGTTCTGCCTGGGCTACGCGGTCTTTTTCGCCAACGTCCTTTTGCTGCCGCTCTGGCTGCAGACCAATGTGGGCTACACCGCGACCTGGGCGGGGCTCGTCGCGGCACCCAGCGGCGCCGTCGCGGTGCTGCTGACCCCCATTGCCGCGCGCTTCATGTCGCGCGTCGATGCGCGCATCCTGGCGACGATCTCGTTCCTGGCCTTCGCGGTCTCCTATTTCATGCGCGCGAACTATACCGGCGACGCGGGTTTCTGGGATTTCGTCTGGCCGCTGGCGGTGCAGGGCATTGCGATGAGCACCTTCTTCGTCGCCATGCTGACGATCTCGCTCGACGGCATCGCGCCGGAGCGCATCCCGTCGGCGTCGGGTATCTCGAACTTCACACGCATCACCGCCGGCGGCTTCGCCGCCTCGATCACGACGACGATGTGGGACCGCCGCGAGGCGCTGCATCAAAGCCGCCTCGCCGACACGTCGAGCGCCTATAGTCCTTCGATGCAGCAGGCGCTCGACCACCTGCACCATCTGGGTTTCACCGATCCGCAGGCCTATGCCGTCCTGGCGCGTTCGCTCGCGACCCAGGCCTATACGATGGCGTCGGACGACCTGTTCTGGATATCAGGCTGGCTCAGCATCGCGATGATCGCGGTGGTGTGGCTGGCCAGGCGTTCGGTGAGCGGCGGCGGCGCGCCGGTGGCAGCGGATTAGAATTTCGGCGGATGTTTTTCTATTTTAGGGGATGCGTTCCTCGCCGAAGGACGCGCCGTCGTTCGCAAATTGCAGCGTTTGGGGCGGGCCCGGCACCACCGAGCAGGATTCGCTGCGCGATCCCGACGGCCATGGCTGGTATCTCGACCGCGTCCGCTTCGAGGAGCGCGGACGCATGGCCGTCGTGCGTCCGCTTTGACGGTGGCCCCGAAGCAGAGTTGCTGCCCCGCGAGGGATTCTGATCAGCCTGTGTGGTGGTTGATCAGGTTCAAGATCGTCGCATCGAGGCTGTACGGTCCCGCACCGGCCGAGATGACCATGATCAACATGAACGCATATAGGGTTTCCGGCAGGTAGAGCCAGTCATCGATCCGGTCCGCCTTGTCGATCGGCTTGAGTGCTTTGATCCGCTCCCGCCCTGATGTCGCGCCGGCGACGAGGATGATGACAAGAAGTCCAAGCGCAGCGAGCGGCGCGACGAGCCCGATGACAACGGCGCCGCCGGCGGAGAATTCGACGAACGGCACCCGCCATTGGTTGATCCCGACCGCAGGAACGTGCAGGGCCCTCAGCTCGTCGGCAAACTCTCTGTGACGCCCCGTGTCGAACAGCTTGTGATACCCGGAGAACATGAAGAACATCCCAACCGCGACGCGGTTGAGAGTGAGCGCGATGTCGGTCCACCCGACGCCGCTGAACAAGATATGGATCATTGCGATCCCGCCGTTACATAACGTTGCATCTTCGCCCCAACAGCGCGAAGGTCATGGCACGGTGACGCTGCACAATGCATCGATCGAGTATTTCCCTGCACCGGTGACATACAACAGCAAGAAACCTCCCATAATACTGAGGTTCTTGTAGAAGCCCTCCATGCTGGCGAGCTGATCCGCGCCCACCACCGTCCAATAGCGATGCTCAACAAGCGAAGTTCCCAGCGTATAAAAGGCCATGAGCGCGGCCGAGGGACGTGTGAACGCGCCGACAGCGACCGCGAACGCAACCGGAAGCTCCATGAAGACCGCGATGGCGGCGGCCAGCACCGGCGTCGGAACGCGATCCTCGACCATCTGACTTACCGTGCCCGGCCAATCCCTCACCTTTCGCCAGCCGAAAATCAAAAACAATGCCGCGAGAAAAAGTCGTGCCGCGAGAATGACCACATCGTCGATGTCGTTCATCATGACGCTACCGTTTGAGCAAACCCTTCGAACATCGACTGGTGAGAAAATCAGCCGTAGGTGAAGTCCGGCTTGCTCTGCCCGACTTCTATAATATAGCCGTCGGGATCGCGGATGTAGCAGCGCGTCTCGCCGTACTTGTCCTTCGGTTCCGTGATGAACTCAGCTCCCCGGCTTCGCCATAGCTCATAGCATGCTTGGATATCCGCAACCCGGATGTTCATGAAGCTGCTGACCAAATCGGGATCGGCGGGGACGCTGAGCGTCACGGACGGCTTGTCGGGTGTCGGGCCGCCGCCGACGTTGACAATAAGCCATGTGTTCGCGATCTGAATGTAACCCGGCGCGCCCTTGCTGTCGCCTCTGCTCAGGATACGACTGCCGAAGACCGTTTCGTAGAACCGAAGCGACCGTTCGATATCGGAGACGGTGAGAAAGTGCGCGACGGTAATCCCATCCCGCGGCGGCATCTGATAGCTTTTCTGCTCGACCTGGCTCATGGAGGACTCCAATTCGGATATGGCATCCCTTCGCTCGCCAGAATACGACAGCGCCCCAAAACTTCAAAAGTCATCTTGTAGGAAAGTGTGTCGCCCGACTAACGGGGGTTTCACGATCATGACGCTCGCGCATCGAGAAAGCCCTCATGGTGCGCTTCGGTGCGCTATCGAGGTCGGCAAAAAGAAGGTGATCGACCGGTTCGTGCAGAGGACACGAGCCGCAACCACGCCTGCGGTGTCCCACAAAATCTCCAACCGCATCAATTGCTTGAACTCGCATAGGCAGGTGTGAGTTACGCCTTTGCGGAAATACTGCCCGCCAATTCTGCAGGCTGTAGACGAAAGATTCTGCGGGAAAAATTCCGCATCCGCCGATAAGATGGCGACATCCATGCGTACTGGCTCATCGCGTTCCGAGTGAACTATCCCCTCGTGTTTTCGCAAAGGAGAGCCGTCATGTCCGATCCGTCTTCCCGGCCCGACCGGCGCACCATATTGGCTGCCTCCGCATTTGCCGGCGCATTCAGTCTCGTTCCCACGGACCTGATTGCCGCCGCCGCGGGCGGCACAACCCCCAAGGAGCACAGGATGGCCGCAACCAATGCCGCAATCCGCCCGTTCCACTTCGAAGCGTCAAAAGATGAGCTCGCCGATCTGAAGAAACGCGTTGCCGCGGCCAAATGGCCGGAGCGCGAACTGGTTGCGGACGCCACGCAAGGCGTTCAGCTCGCAACGATGCAGAAGCTCGCGCGATATTGGGCGACGGAGCATGATTGGCGGAAATGCGAAGCCAAGATCAACGCCGTGCCGAACTTCATCACCGAAATCGACGGTCTCGACATTCATTTCATCCACGTCCGCTCGAAGCATGAACATGCGCTGCCGATCATCATCACGCATGGCTGGCCCGGCTCCATCATCGAGCAGATGAAGGTCATTGGTCCGCTGACCGATCCCACGGCGCATGGCGGAACCGAAGCGGACGCCTTTCACGTCGTGATCCCGTCTCTGCCGGGCTACGGCTTCTCGGGCAAACCCACGAAGCCGGGATGGAACCCCGTCAGCATCGCAAGAGCGTGGGCGACCCTCATGCAGCGCCTCGGCTACACCAAATACGTGGCGCAGGGGGGCGATTGGGGCAACGCCATTTCCGAGGTGATGGCATTGCAGCAGCCGCCGGGATTGCTCGGCATCCATACCAACATGGCGGCGACGGTTCCGCCGGATGTTTCGAAAGCGCTTTCCGCGGGCGGTCCGCCACCCGTCGGACTGTCGCCGGAGGAAAGGCATGCGTGGGATCAACTCGACGACTTCTATAAGAATGGGCTGGGCTACGCCCAGGAAATGTCGAACCGCCCGCAGACGCTCTACGCACTCGCCGATTCGCCGGTCGGCCTTGCGGGCTGGATACTCGATCACGACATCCGCAGCTACGAGATGATCGTCCGCGTCTTCGACGGCAAGCCCCAAGGGCTGAGCCGTGACGACGTCCTCGACAACATCACGCTCTATTGGTTGACGAACACGGCAGTCTCTTCGGCGCGCCTTTACTGGGATACGGCGCACAATCTGCCGCCGGGCGGCTTCTTCGACGTGAGGGGCGTCAAGCTTCCCGTCGGCGTGAGCGCGTTTGCGGAGGAGATCTATCAAGCGCCGAAAAGCTGGTCGCAGAAGGCGTATATGAAGCTCCTCCACTACGCCAGCCATCCCATCGGCACGCATTTCGCGGCCTGGGAGCAGCCTGCGCTGTTCGTGTCCGACCTGCGCGCAACATTCAAATCGTTGCGCAAATCCATCTAGGGCCGACGGCGCGTCAAACACGTGAGGATGGGAAGATGATCAAGCTGCAGATCAACGGTCAGGTCCGGGAGGTCGATGTCGTCGAAGACACGCCGCTTTTGTGGGTCTTGCGCGACGTTCTAGGGCTGACCGGCACGAAGTTCGGCTGCGGCATCGCGCAATGTGGTGCGTGCACCGTCCATGTCGACGGCAAGGCGGTCCGCTCCTGCCTCCTTGCCGTTGGCGCGATCGGAAATCGGGCGGTCACCACGATCGAGGCCGTGGGTCAAACACCGGCGGGCGCCAGGGTGCAGAAAGCGTGGCTCGACCTTGAAGTCGTGCAATGCGGCTATTGCCAATCTGGACAGATCATGTCGGCTGCCGCCTTGCTCGCGGCGACGCCCCATCCCGACGATTCCGATATCGACGCCGCGATGGCGGGAAACATCTGCCGCTGCGGCACTTATGTGCGGATTCGCGCCGCCATCAAGAAGGCGGCGGGAGAACGGCAAGCCTGATCTGGAACTGGGAAAGGGAATTGGGTCATGACGATTCACACGGTTTCCGGACCATCGCGGGCACTGTCGCGGCGCACGATACTGCGCGCCGGCGCTGCCGCGGGCGGGGGGCTTCTGCTGGGCTTCTACGCGCCGTTCGCCGATGCCGCCGCTGCAAACACAAGCGGCGCGGCGCCGAGCGACGGCGGGCCGTTTGCGCCGGACGCCTTCATCCGCGTCGACCGCGCCGGCAAGGTCACGCTGATCATGCCGCAGGTGGAGATGGGGCAGGGCGTCTATACGTCGCTGTCCATGATACTGGCGGAAGAGCTCGATGCCGCGTTCGCAACGGTGGCCGTCGAAGCGGCGCCGCCGAGCGACGCGTTGTACGGCAATCCCATGTTCGGGATCCAGGCGACCGGCAATTCCAATTCCGTGCGCGCGTTCTGGAAAAAGTTGCGGCAGGCCGGAGCCGGCGCGCGCGCCATTCTCATCGAGGCCGCGGCGTTGCAGTGGAAGGTCGATCCCGCAAGCTGCACCGCTTCCGACAGCGAAGTCATCCATCCGCCGACGGGTCGCAAGCTCGGCTACGGCGCTCTCGCCGATGCGGCGGCGAAACTGACCCCGCCCGCCAATCCGCCGCTCAAGAACCCAAAGGACTTCAAGCTGATCGGAAAGCCGCTCAGGCGGCTCGACACGCAAGACAAGGTCAACGGCAAGGCGCTCTATGGTATCGACATGCTGCCGCCAGGCGTCAAATTCGCCGCGATCGCGGCGTGTCCGGTCTTCGGCGGCAAGGTCGCACATGTGAACGATTCCGCGGCCACGGCGATGCCGGGCGTTCGCCAGATCGTGGTCCTGAGCGATCTCGTCGCCGTGGTCGGCGATCATTTCTGGGCGGCAAAGCAGGGCCTGGAGGCACTCGACATCACCTGGAACGACGGGCCGAACGCTCACGTCAATTCCGCGCAAATCCGCAAGGACATCAAGGCCGCCAGCGAACATGAGGGCGCCGTCGCCAAGAGCCGCGGCGACGTGGAAAAGGCGCTCAAGGGCGGCGACCCGATAGAGGCGCACTACGAAGTGCCCTTCCTCTCCCACGCACCGATGGAGCCCATGAACTGCACCGTGCACGTGCGTCCGGACGGCTGCGATGTATGGGTCGGGACGCAGGTCTGCGCGCGCGCCCAAGCCATCGCCGCCAGGGTCACCGGTTTGCCGCTCGAGAAGGTGACGGTGCACAACCAGCTCATCGGCGGCGGCTTCGGACGCAGGCTGGATGTCGACGGCATCGAGAAATCCGTGCGCGTGGCGCAGAAAGTCGACGGTCCGGTCAAGGTGGTGTGGACGCGCGAGGAAGACATCCGGCACGATTTCTACCGTCCGATCTACTACGACCGCATCACCGCGACATTGAAGGATGGCAGAATCGACGGCTGGAAGCACCGCGTCACCGGATCGTCGATCATGGCGCGCTGGTTCCCGCTTGGCTTTCAGCATGGCGTCGACATCGACGGCGTCGACAGCGCGATCGACGAACCTTACGACATTCCCAACATGCGGGTTGAATTCCTGCGCCACGAGCCGCCGGCGGTGCCGACCGGCTTCTGGCGCGGCGTGGGGCCGAACAACAACGTCTTCGCCATCGAAAGCTTCATCGACGAGCTCGCGAGGAAGGCCGGCAAGGACCCGCTGGACTTTCGTCTCGCGATGCTCGGCAAGACGCCCCGGCTGAAAACGGCGCTCGAGCTCGCCGCGAAGAAGGCGCATTGGGGCGATCCGTTGCCGCCCCGCGTCGGACGCGGCATTGCCGCACAGATTTCCTTCGCCAGCTTCATCGCGACGATCGCGGAAGTGGAGGTCGACCGCGAGGGCGAAGTGCGCCTGCGCCGCATCACCTGCGCGGTGGATACCGGCATCGCGGTCAATCCCGACACCATCGTCGCGCAATTGCAGGGCGGACTGGTCTTCGGCGTGACCGCTGCGTTGTATGGCGAGATCACGATCGACAAGGGTCGCGTCCAGCAAAGCAACTTCAACAACTACCGCATGCTGCGCATCGACCAGACGCCTCCCATCGACGTGCACCTGATCAAAAGCGGCGAAGCGCCCGGCGGCATCGGCGAGACAGGCACGACGGCGGGACCTCCGGCGGTGCGCAACGCGATCTATGCGGCGACGGGCATCGCGCTTCGGCGGCTGCCGATCGATCGCGAGGTCCTGGCGGGGAGGAAGCAGCCATGAATTGGTTCAACCGTCTCAGCGCCGCGAAGCGCACTCTGATCGTGATCGCCGCGGCGGTGGTCGTGGTGATCGCCGCCGTGTCCGGGTGGATGGTGCTCGGTCCGGGACCGATGGATTTTGCGGGCGGCAGGCGGGTCGCACTCGCCGATTATCACGAGGCGGACCCGACCGGCGTGCCGCCGGAGCTCGAGCGTGCAAGTCTTGTCCAGCGCGGCGAATATCTGGAGCGCGCCGCCGATTGCCGAAGCTGCCATACGGCCGTGGGCGGAACGCCCTTCGCCGGCGGCCGCGCTTTCACGATCTCGATCGGCACGCTCTATTCGGCGAACATCACGCCGGACAAGGAAACCGGCATCGGCGCGTGGAGCGACGCGGCGTTCCTGGGCGCCATTCACAAAGGCATCGACGACGAGGGCACGCCTCTTTATCCGGCGATGCCTTCCGCCTCGTTCACCGGCATGACGGATGCGGACGCGCTGGCCATCAAGGCCTATCTGTTCAGCCTCAAGCCGGTGCACAATGAGGTGCCGCAGAACAGTCTGGGCTTTCCTTTCAACCAACGCTGGCTGGTCGGCGTGTCGTCGTTCTTTTTCAACCCCGATAGGCGGTTTGAGCCGAATGCCGATCGCAGCGCACAGTGGAATCGCGGCGCCTATCTGGCAGAGAACCTCGCGCATTGCGGCGAATGTCACACACCCCGCAATCTGGCTTTCGCGCTCGACAACCGGAAGAAATTTTCCGGCGAGTTCCAGGCTGGTTGGCGCGCCTACAACATCACCGCCGACAAAGAGTCCGGTGTCGGCGCGTGGAGCGCGGCCGAGCTGGCGCAATATCTGTCAACGGGCCATGCCGACGGGCGCGGCACGGCAGCAGGGCCGATGGGCGACGCGGTGGACAACAGCCTCAAATACCTGACGCCCGGCGACATTGCGGCCATCGTGAGCTATCTGCAGACGGTGCCGGCGATCGCATCAACCGACCTGCCCGCAACGAAGGCAAGTCCGGCGCCCGCGTCGCATCGCGAGGGCGTCGTTGCGGACGGCAATCCTCACGGCAAGCAGATATTCGAAGGCGCCTGCGCGAGCTGTCACGGCTGGACGGGCGTCGGCCCGCTCACCCGTTATGCCACGTTGACCGGCGCGCGTGCGGTCAACGATCCGACAGCAACCAATGTGGCGCAGATCGTCCTGAACGGCATGGCGCGCGACACGCCGCACGGCAAAGTTTTCATGCCGGCCTTCGGGAACGCCTATTCCGACACCGAGGTCGCTGCCGTTGCGAACTACGTCACCGCGCGTTTCGGCGCACAGCCGTCCGGCATCACGGCGAAACAGGTCGCCAAGCTCAGACAGGAGAACTAGGATGAAGATCAACCGGCATGGCTCGGCCGCCTGGGAAGGCGGCATCAGGGACGGCAAGGGCGCGATCTCGACGGAAAGCGGCGCGCTCAAATCCTATCCTTACGGCTTCGCAAGCCGCTTCGAAGGCAAGCCGGGCACGAACCCCGAGGAATTGATCGCCGCCGCGCATGCGGGCTGTTTCACGATGGCTCTTTCGTTGATTCTGGGCGAAGCCAAGCTTGCCGCCGAACACATGGAAACATCGGCTCAGGTGACTTTGGAACAGGTTCCGGGCGGATATGCGATCACCGCGGTTCACCTCACGCTGAGCGCAAAGATCCCCGGCGCCGATCAGGAAACGTTCGAGAAGCTGGCGGCGACGGCAAAGGCGGGTTGTCCGGTCTCCAAGCTCCTGAAGGCCGACATTACCCTCGATGCGAAACTGGTGAGTTGAAGCGATGCCGCCGACCCATCAGCCGGATGAGGACCGTTTCCACGCCATTCGATCGGAGGACGTTCAGTGGAAACCGTTCCCCGCCTTTCCGCCGCAAGCGCGTCTTGCGATCCTGGTCGGTGATCCCGCCAAACCCGGACCCTATGTGATCCGCGTCAAGCTGCCCGCCGGTACGAAGATGATGCCGCACAAGCACCCCGAGGACCGCATCTACACGGTGATGTCGGGCGTGTTCTACATCGGGCTGGGAGAAGTCTTCGACGAGAGCAAGCTGACCGCGTTCGCGCCGGGCAGCGTCGTGGTTCTTCCGGGCGGCCAGCCGCATTTCCATTGGGCCAAGTCCGGTGAATATGTCACCCAAGTCAGCGCGATCGGCCCCCTGGGCTTGGGTTACATCGACTCGGCGGACGATCCTCGCAATCGGGCTGTCTGACCCGCAGCGAGCATTGGTCAATTCCTATCGAACCGCGCAAACCTGCGCTCTGCCAGCGGTTGGCTTGCCGAGCATAGTGAAGGGCCGACACCCGCGACTTCGGCGTCAGTGCTTCGCCGTCATGTGTTTGCGCTTTCCGGCGAAGTGTTTGTTTTTGTTTTTGGTGAACGGTGGTTTGCCGGCACGCTCGCGCGGCGCAGCGCTTGCGGCGCTGTCGCGCGCCGTGTCGCCACCCGGACCGTCCGGCGCGGCGAAGATGCGCACGCCGCCCTTCTTGCGTGCGGCGACATGGGCCGCGAAGGCGTCGGCGACATCGGAAGAAACTTCGAAGCGCGTTTCGCGCTCGTAGACGCGAATAGCACCAATGTCTTTCTTGGTGATCTCGCCCTGACGGCAGATTTCCGGCAGCAGCCATTTGGGATCGGCATTGCGCTCGCGCCCGACGGTAATCTTGAACCACACGCCGTTTTCCATGTCGCCGGGACGCCGCGGCGCATCGGATTGCGCCCCTTGCGCGTGTTTTTTCGACGCAAATTGCTTCGAACGGAGCTCGCGCTCACCCTGTGTTTCGCGACCGCCCCGATGCTCGCGCCGCGGCTCGAACACCTCTGTGATCTCTTCCGGCGTGGGCAACGTCGCGCGGTACATCTTCACGAACGCCGCGGCGATGTCGCGCGGATTGTGCGCGGCGAGAAGGCTGTTCGCCATCGAAAGCTCATCATCGCTGCTGGGTTCGGTGAGGATCGGATTCTGCAGCAACCGGTCCTGGTCCAGTTTGCGGATGTCTTCGGCGGAAGGCGGCTCGGTCCAGGTGAATTGTACCCGCGCGCGAGAGAGCATCTCCTCCGCACGGCGGCGGCGTGAATTGGGCACCAGCAGGATACTGACGCCCTTGCGTCCCGCGCGCCCGGTGCGGCCGCTGCGATGCTGCAGAACTTCCGCATCGTTCGGCAGATCGGCATGGATGACCAGGCCCAAATTCGGAATGTCCAACCCGCGCGCCGCAACATCGGTCGCCACGCAAACGCGTGCGCGGCCATCGCGCAACGCCTGCAGCGCATGGTTGCGCTCGCCTTGGCTGAGTTCGCCCGAGAGCGACACGGCCGCGAAGCCGCGCTCGCGCAGGATCGCCTCCAGATGCCGCACCGCCTGCCGCGTTGCGCAGAATACCAGCGCATTTGGCGGGTCCATGAAGCGCAGGAGGTTGACGATGGCGCTTTCGCCCTTGTTGGCGGCGATGCGGAGGGCGCGATATTCTATATCGGCATGTCCTTCCGTCGCGCCCAGCGTTTTGATGCGCAACGCATCGCGCTGATAGTGCTGCGCCAGAGTGACGATGGCTTTTGGCAGCGTCGCCGAGAACAGCAACGTGCGCCGCGTCGGGGGCGTCGTCTCCAGGATGAATTGCAGATCCTCGCGAAAGCCCATATCGAGCATCTCGTCCGCCTCGTCGATCACGACGGCTTTCAGCGCCGAAACCTTCAGCGCCCGCCGTTCCAGGTGATCGCGCAAACGTCCGGGCGTGCCGACGACGATATGCACGCCGTCCTGAAGCTGGCGCCGCTCACGGCCGGGGTCCATGCCGCCGACGCACGCCACGACCCGGGCACCGGTATATTGATAGAGCCAGTTCAGCTCGCGCTGCACCTGCAGCGCCAGCTCGCGTGTCGGCGCGATGATGAGCGCGAGCGATTCGCCCGCGGGGCCCAGCGTGCCGGCGCCGTCGAGCAGGGTTTCGGCCATGGCGATGCCGTAAGCCACGGTTTTGCCGGAGCCGGTCTGCGCAGAGACCAGAAGATCGCGCTCCCCCGCATCGGCTTCGAGCACGGCTGCCTGCACCGGCGTTGCTTCTTTATAGTCGCGCTCTGCCAGAGCGCGGGCGATGGCGGGCGGTGTCTTGCGGAATGCCAAAATGGAACCTTTGCGAAGAGGCGCCTCATGGCGCGCCTCTCTTTATCGCGATTGGGCGGAAAAGACAGCAAAAGGGTGGAGCCGGGCCGGTCCGGATCAGGATTTGTATTTTCGCCCCTCGCGCGGGGGCTCGGAAATGTTGCCGGCCTTGCTTGTCGCGGCCCAGACGATGTGCCGGGCGCCCCGGCCTTTGTTGGCGCGCACTTCGATTTCCTCCACGGCAAAGCCCGCCCGCCCTAGGCGGCCGGCGAACGCTGCGTTCGGCGCCGCCGACCATATGGCCAGCAAGCCCCCGGGCCGTAGTGCTCTTCGCGCGGCTTCAAGGCCGCGCGAATTGTAGAGCCTGTCGTTCGCGCTGCGGCTGACGCTATCGGGACCGTTATCGACATCGAGTAGAATCGCATCGAAGCCGGTTCGCGCCGATGAGATCAGGTCGCCGACATCGGCTTCGCGGATACTGATCCTGGGGTCGCTGAGGCAATCGGCGGTAAGCTTTGCCATGGGTCCGCGTGCCCAGCCGATGACGGCAGGCACCAGTTCGGCGACCACAAGCCGCGCGTCGGCGCCAAGCCCCGCCAGAGCGGCCCGCAGCGTGAAACCCATGCCATATCCGCCGATCAACATGCGGCAATTTCGGCGGCCGCGAACGCGATCGCACGCCAATTCCGCGAGCGCTATCTCAGAGCCGCTCATCCGACTGCTCATGAGCACCGTGGCGCCGGCTCTTATGGAAAACTCGTCACCCCGTTGAAAGAGGGTGAGCGTGCCGTCACCGCCAGGTACGTTTGCCGTATCGAGCTGGACCCAGGGAATCATCGAAAGCCTGCCTTCGTGGAATCTTACTTCACGTTGGCCGGAACGTCTTGCGAAGGCCAGATGCTTGTTACGGGGCGTCAAGGAGCGGTTGGCGGCCAGGACGGCGCGCCGCTGCCGGCATCGAGGAATTCGAAGGCCACGGCGGTGTCCACGGACATGACGCTCAGGCCGGGCAGCATCGGCAGGACAGGGCCGCCATAAGGCTGCATCAGGCACAAGAGTTGCGGATTGCCGTTGTCAGTTGCAAGCGGGAACGCCGTGAGCTCCAGATATTGCGAAAAGCCGCGCTGGTAGTGCGCGGCCATCACCTGCCATATGCCGCATGGGTGGTCGAACATCAGTCGGACGCTCTCGGCGGCGCCCCCGTGGAATTGCGGCGACAGGAATTCCAGATAGTCGCGGCCGGTGATGTCGCTCTGTACGCGTTCGCGGACGCCTTCCCCGACCAGGCGAATCCGCGACCATGGCGAACCTTCGGCGGAGATGTCCAAAAGCACCATGTCGCGCAGCATCGCCGCAAAGGGGCGCAGGGAGAAATCCCCGCGCGCCGGCACCCGGTTGCGCCTGGGCAAGGCGAGCCAGCGCTCCTCAAATGTCTTGCTGTCCTGCGAGCGGCAGAACGTGCCCACCTCCCGCGGGAAGAAGAATCTCTTTGTCGGTTGCATGGTGTGTGCTCCTACGCGACGTTTCGAGCGGTCGCAGCTTCGTCCGGAAGCTTGTGGTTAGGCGCATGGGCTGCGCTTTCGGCGGGAAGGTAGATTTCCACGCAGGTTCCTCTGCCGGGTTGGGTTTTCAAGTTCATCGTGCCGCCGGATTGGCGGATGAAGCCGGCGCAATTGCTCAGGCCCCAACCAACGTTGAAATGCGAAGCCTTCGTCGAGAAACTGGGATCCAGCGCGCGACCGGCAATGTCCGGCGTCATCCCCGGCCCACTGTCGGTGATGCGGACGAGAATGTACCGGCCGCCGCGCAGCCCACCCATGGCGTTCGCGTCGAGGGTCAGATGCAGCACGGCGATCTTGAGCGTACCACTGTCGCCCATGGCGTCGACCGCGTTGGCAACGAGCTCCTCGACCGTCTCGCGGAATTTTCCCTGATCGACAAACGAAACGCAGGGTCTGGATTCCGGAACGAAGGCCATCTCGATGGATTGGGGCACCGTCCGGCGCAGCCGCCCGACCGCGTCTTGCAGCAAGCCCGTGACGTCGGTGAGTTGGCGCTTCAGCGGCTGCCGACCGGCGAAGGCCTGGAGCCTGGCGGAAAGCTCGATGCCGCGCTGAGCGGTGCGCACCACGTCACCGACCATCTCGGCCGGCGGGCTGCCGTGCTTGAGATGCTCGTCGAGCAGCGCGAGATTGCCGGCGACGGCGGTGAAGATGTTGTTCAGCTCATGGGCGACCGCGCCCGCGAACTGGATCAACGCCGTCATTTTTTCCGATTCCGACACGTGCCCCTCGGCGGCTTCTGGAGAGGTGCTGATACTTCGGGTGCGGGGAAAGCGCGCGCGTTCAGAGGGATAAGCGCGCTATACGGAAGTATAGGCGCGGACGAGGAGGGGCTAGACCAGCCCGGCCTTGGCCGCCATGACGGCGGCGTCGGAGCGGCTGCGCGCGCCCATCTTGCGGAACACGCCGCGCAGGTGAAGCTTGATCGTGACCTCCGCGAGCTTGAGCTCGCGGCCGATCTCCTTGTTCGAGAGCCCGCGCGCGACCGCGCGCAGGACCTGCTCTTCGCGCGGCGTCAGAAGGACGAGCCAGTCCGCGCCGGGCTCGGCGCTTTGCTCCGGCGCGTCGCCGCCGAGCAGGATGTCGGTGGGCATGCTGGTGCCGCCGGAAAGCAGGAGCTTCACGGCGTGCGCGAGATAATCGCCCGTCGCGGTCTTGGGAATGAAACCGCGCGCGCCGGATCGGAGCGCGGCGCGGATGTCCGCGCGCTGCGCCGTTCCTGAAATCACGGCGATCGGGATCTGCGGAAAACGTCCGACGAGATCGGCGATCGCATCCACCGACATTCCGGGCATATGAAAGTCGACGAGGAACAGATCAAATGCGGCGTTCGGCTGCTCCGCCGCTGTCCGCAACTCGTCGAGCGACGACACCTGTTGCACGACCGCTTCGGGGAAAAGGCGCTGCATCTGCGTGGAAGCGGCATCGCGATACAGCGGATGATCGTCGGCAACCAGGATTCGCATGCCAGCCCAATGCCAATTCGACAACATTATAACCCGATGCAGGTGGAAAATGCATCAGCATTGCTGCACACGCTTCCGTTACTCCTTGTTTCCCTTTTGCATAAGGGCGCGCAGGCCCAGGGCGATCTGCCGGGCGTCCACGGGCTTGGCGAAAAATCCGTCGGCTCCGGCCGCGCGGGAGACGGCTTCGTTGGCGCCGTCGCTGTATCCCGTGCACAATATGGCCTTGATCGCGGGCCTGATCTCCTTGATCCGGCGGATCAGATCGAGCCCGCGCAGACCCGGCATGACCTGATCGGTGATGACGACGTCGAACGCATAAGGATCCTCGGAAATCGCGGCCAGCGCCTCGAGCGGGTCGTTGACGCCCACCGTCTCGTACCCCAGCCGTTCCAAGCCGATCGCGAGCATGTCCGCCATGTCGCGCTCGTCGTCGACGATCAGGATACGCTCGTTGCCGCGAAGATCCTGCGGTGCGTTCGGCGCGTGCCCGGCGTCGCCGGCCACTTGGCCCGCCAGGGGGAAATAGATCGAAAACACGGTTCCCCGTCCGGCGACCGAGCGCACATGACAGGCGCCTCCCGTGGATTCGACGACCCCATGGACGACGGCAAGGCCAAGTCCCGTGCCCCGGTGACGGCCCTTCGTGGTGAAGAACGGCTCGAAGATGCGATCGAGGGCGGCGGGAGCGATCCCCTGGCCGTCGTCTTCGACCCGCAACACGCAATAGGGGCGCCCCGACTGCACCTCTCCGAACGATCTTTCGTTGGCCGCGTCGGTGCCCTTTTCGATGTTCTCGATCTCGCCGCCTGTTGCCGGCCCGGTCGCGATCGATATCGTTCCCGCGCCGCCATCGAGCGCGTCGCGCGCGTTGAGGCATAGGTTGGTGACGAGCTGCATGATCTGGACGGAGCTGCCGAACAGCGGCATCGGGCCCTCGGCGAGCGCCAGGTCGAGCGTCACCAGCGGCGGTATAAGGCCTCCCAGATATTCGCGGTTGCGTTTGAGCAGCAGTCCCAGATCGACGACGCCGCGTTCGACCGTCTTGGCGCGGGCGAAGGCCAGGATCTGCTCGACGAGTTCCTTGCCGCGCTCGCAGGCGCCCAGGATCCGCTCGGCAAAGCCATGCTCGGCGGATTGAGCCGGGAGATCCTGAGTCAGGAATCCGGCGAAGCCCAGGATCGAGCCCAGGATGTTGTTGAAGTCGTGGGCGACGCCGCCGGCGAGCTGGCCGATCGCCTCCATCTTGGCGCTTTGCTGAACACGCGCTTCCAGCCGGCGCCGCTCCGAAAGCGCTGCGTTGCGCGCGCTGACGTCGTTGATGCGCGTGAGGATCCCGCCGCCGGGAAGCCGCAGGCGCTGGATTTCCAGATCGTGCCCATCATGGACGATCTCGTGCATGTCGCTGGCGGTCGTCAGTTCCGTATCGGGACGAGGGAACGATCTCATGCCGTCCGCCGCCTTCGCGCTCAGCTCGCGCGCCGCGCGGTTGGCATATTGAAGCGTGCCGTCTTGATCTTCCGCGTAGATGCCTTCGCTCACCTGCTCCAGCGTGGCAAGCGTCTCGGCATTGCGGCTGGCTGCGAAGAGCAGCGCCACCAGGCTTGCGACGGCGCGTCCGAACGCGATCTCCTGGGTCGTCCAGTGATGCGGTTGGCGGAATGCGAACGCGACCGCGCCCAAGCCGCGATCGTGCATGAACGTGTCCGCCGCCAGCACGGAGCGAATGCCTTGCAGCTCGAGGAACGGCAGGTTCGCGAGAGGAATTGGGGACTCGAAAACGTCGTCCACGGCGACCACGAGGTTTTTGCGCATGGCTTCCACATAGCCGGGCGCCTGGTTCACCGGGATGTCCGGCCCGGCGAAATGCCTGGCGCCGGACCGGTCCCAGATATCCATGATCTTGAAGGTCTTCGAGTTCTCGCCCGCCTGCAGGATGGCGGCGAGGTCGGTCTGAAGCGTCTCGGCGCCGATCTCGACGATGCAGCGGATGCGCTCGCTCTGGGTCTTGTCCGGCAGCAGCGCCTCGCGGACGATCCTGCCGAGCGCGGCCTGATTGACCTGCAGGACGCGCTCGCGAACGGCGATGTAGTCCTCGAGCTGGAGCCGGCGCAGCAGGATCGCGGCGACGATCCAGATCTCGGCGATGGCGAAGCCGCGATTGGCCCACATGCCCGCCACCGATATCCCCGCATCAGGAACCAGGAGCGATCCGATCAGCGTCAGGAATGTCGTGAGCACGGCACAGCCGACGACAAAGCGATTGCCGAAGCGCACGCATAGCGCCACGAGGGCCGCATAGCCCACGCCGTCCACTTCACCGCGCGGCCGGGAAATGTCGAACAGGAAGAGCCCGGCAATGCCGGCCGCGACGACGATGCCGATAGCGACGTTCAGGGCGCGGGAGTATTTGCGCTCGAAATCTTCAAGGTCGATTTTCGCCACGCTCGATTCGCCCCCGGTTCTTTCCCGCCAGTATAGCCGTTATCGCATGGTGGTGCTCTCGGCCCGCGGTTCCTAGCCGACCTGCACGCGCAAGAGCTCGCCGATGCTGTTGAAGAAGACCCGTGGCGTCAGCGGCTGGGTGAAGACCTTGGCCGCGCCCAGCGCCGCCGCGCCGCGCATGTAGATTTCGTCGATCTCGCTCATTCCCGGGACCACGGCAATGATGGGCAGGCCGGGTGCCGTTTTGCGCAACGTTCGGAGCAACTCGAACCCATCCATGCCCGTCATCAGCATGGCGCAGACGAGAAGGTCGATCCCGCCGCAGCGGATTCGTTCCAGCGCTTCTTCGCCGGTTTCCGCCAGGACCACCGAAAAGCCCCGGCTCGTGAGCAGATCCGCCGTGATGGCGCGCTGAAGGGCGTTGCTTTCGGCAACGAGGGCCGTGTGACCCGATCCGTCAGCGGTGCGCAATTCGCCGCTGGGCGTGGACTCTTCCGTCGACAGCATGTGGCTCGGCTCCATCCCGCAGCACGCACGGAGGTTTCACCTCGTCATAGGCGACGAGACGGCGAATGTCCCGAGGGCATCGGAATAGCGGCCCTATACGGAAGTATGGGCGGCGTCTAAGCGCGCAACTCCGACAGCATGGGCGCGGTGTCCTTTATGGCGCGAATGCGGTCGATGCCCTGGCGCATGTCCGACATGATGAACTCGGCGCGCCGCATCGGCCCGCTCGCGGCGGGGGTGGGAAACAGGCGCCGCCAGGCGTCCATCTTCACGCTCAGCGCGCAGAGCACGCCGCCGATCGACACGTGATAGCTCTTGATCAGCGTCTCGATCTTGCGGAACCGCTCCGCGGTCAGGTCGTGCCACATGTCGTTGGTGCTGCGCTCGAAGCTTTCCAGCCGTCCGGTGACGTTGGCGGTCAGCGCATTGATGGTCTGCTCGACGAAGTCGAGGGTCTTCATCATGTTGACGTCCTGCTTGAGCTGGTGGTTGGTGCGGATGTCGTGCGTGCACTCCAGAAAGGACTGTATCGGCGGCAGGATCTGGTCGAGGCATTGGCGGTAGTAGGACAGCGACATGAAAATGTCGGCATAGTCCTCCAGGAAATTCGGGATCGCGGGGATGGCGATGCCCAGCTTCTCCGCCATGCGCGAAAGGCGCTCGCGCACCGTGTCGGCGGGGCAATGGCGCATCAGCCCGACGAGATCGGTGAAGCCGCCGACGCTGGCATCCGTGCCGAAGATCTCGGCGACCAGCGGCTGGGTGAAGGTCGACATGTAGGCGCTGAGCGAGGCGATCTTCCCTTCCGAGAGCTTGAGCGCGGACGTGTCGGTGATGGCGATGCCGCCGCCGCGCAGCAGGATCCTGAGGCTGTAGACGTCGAAACTGGGAAGCAGGGAGACGTTGTGCAGCATGACGAGATCGGGATGCTGCGGGTTGCCCTCGAGCCCTACCATCTTCGCCGCGCCCTGGACGGTGGTCTGGCCGCTGCCGCCGCCGGGTGTGCAGAAGAATTCCACCATCGTGTCGAGCAGGGGGTTCTTGACCATGCGCGCCCGGCGCAAGGCCGCGTTCTCGATGGGCAGGATCGAGATCGGCAGGATGTGGAGCGCATCGCGGTCGGCGTCCTCCTGGTCCGCCCCGCATTCCATGGGCGTTGCCGCGAGCGCGCTCATGACGTCGGATCCACGACATCGAACAGCGAGTCGATTTCGCTCTGGGTCGCGGCGTTCCTCGCGAGTTGCGGGCCGTTGAGCAGCGCTTCGTCGCGACTGGGCGCCGTGCCGCCGTTCGACGCCGCGATCGCGTCGCCGCACGCACGCGTCAGCGCATCGACCCGGCTCTCGATGTGTTGCAGCGCGCGGACCACCTTGGTGATGCGTTGCCCGGTGATGTCCTGGAACGCGGACGCCTCGTAGATGCGCGTCGCGGCGGCCTGCAACGCCTCGCGCGTCTTGGGATCGGTGCCCATGGCGACGGCCTCGACGCACTCCGCCGCGCCCATGATCTCGTTGGCGGCGCGCGCGGTCTCGTTGACGATCTCCTCGAGCTCGTCGGCCGTCGAGGAGAACGCCGAGGCGCCGCCCGGCTTGAGGGTGGCGATTTCCTCTCGCGTCATCCTGATGTGGAACGAGACATATTCGAGCACGCTGACCAGCGGCTGCTTCTTCTCGCTGCCGAGAGCGTGAAGCTCACGGATCAGGCGGTCGAGATAGATATGCGCGTCGTCGATGCGCAGCGTTTGTCCGGCGCGCTGGGTGCCCCCGTCGGGGACGATGATCGCGGCGTTCATTTCACTGTCCCCCGAACACGCTGCCGATTTTCGCGCGCAGCGTTTCGGCGTTGAACGGCTTGACGATGTAGTTGGAGACACCGGCCTGCTTGGCGGCGATCACGTTCTCGGTCTTGCTCTCCGCCGTCACCATGATGAAGGGCGTGCGCCGCAGCTGGGCATCGGCGCGAACATGACGCAGCAGATCCAGGCCCGTCATCGGCGTCATGTTCCAGTCCGAGATGATGAGGTCGGCGGGATTGCGTTTGAGGATGGCGAGCGCTTCCTCGCCGTCGGTCGCCTCCTCGACGTTGTTGAAGTCGAGTTGGCGCAGCAGATTGCGCAGGATGCGCAGCATCGTGTTGTAGTCGTCCACGATCATCACCCGCATGTTCTTGTTCAAGCTCATCGTCTTCTCCTCTCAAACCGCCGCGCGAAGAGGCGGTAATGCCATTGCCCTGCCGGCCGCGGGGGCGGGCGAATAGACGCCGCGAAGTCCCGCGACGTCGCCGTATCTGTCGCTGATGCCGAACACCGATTCCGCGCCGCCCAGGATCAGCGCGCCGTCGCGCGCCAATTGCCGGTGGATCGCGTCGAGAACGCGCGCCTTGGTCGGCAGATCGAAATAGATCAGCACGTTGCGGCACAGAACGACGTCGAACTGGCCGAGCGGCGCCAGGCTTCCCAGCAGATTGAAGAGGCGGAAATCGACCATGCGGCGCAGCTCGGGCTTGATGCGCCATTGCTCGCCGACCTGCTCGAAATGCTTGACCAGCGAGTGGATGGGAAGTCCGCGCTGAACCTCGAAAGTCGAGAACGCGCCTTCCTTGGCGCGGGCAACGACGCTGGGCGAGATGTCGGTGCCGACGATCTCGATGCGCCAGGCCGCGAGCGCGGGAAAATCGTCGCGCAGCATCATCGCCAGCGAGTAGGCCTCCTGGCCGGTGGAGCAGGCCGCGCTCCAGATGCGCAGATGCTTCTGCGCGGCGCGACGCTCGATCAGGCCGGGCAGGACCGTCTTTTTCATCGCCTCGAAAGGATGGCGGTCGCGGAAGAAGGAAGTCTCGTTCGTCGTCATCGCGTCTACGACTTCGCCGATCAGCGCCTCGCATTTTCTCGCACGCATTTGCGCGATGAGTCCGTCGAGCGAGGCGATTTTGTGCTTGCGCGCGATGGGCAGCAGTCGCGTCTCGAAGAGGTAGATCTTGTCCGGCGTGACGATCAGGCCGGACCGTTCGCGCAGCAGCGCGGCGATGTAGCTGAAATCCGCGGCGTTCATCGACCTGCCTCCGAGAAAAGCGCATCCAGCCGCGGCGCGATGGCGGCAAGCGGCAGGACTGCCGTGCACAGGCCTGCCTGCGCGACGGCGCCGGGCATGCCCCACACGACGCTGCTCGCTTCGTCCTGAGCGAATATCGTGCCGCCGGCGGACGCGATCTCGCGCGCGCCGTCGAGACCGTCGCTGCCCATGCCGGTCAGCATGACGGCCGCGGACTGCGCGCCGAACGCGCGCGCCACGCTGCGGAAGAGGGGATTGACCGAAGGGCGGCAGAAATTCTCGGGCGGCACCTTTGTCAGGCGCGCCGTGAGCTGGGCGCCGTGGCGCTCGATTTCGAAATGAAAATCTCCGGGCGCGAGATAGATGCGGCCGGGCAGGACCGGTTCGCCGTGCACGGCCTCGGCGCAGGGCCGTCCGCTCGCACGCGCCAAGTGCTGGGCGAGGACGGTGGTGAACGTCGCCGGCATGTGCTGCGCGATCACGATGGGCGCGTCGACCTTCGCCGGGAGCGCTTTCAGGAGCGCCAGAAGGGCCTGCGGACCGCCGGTCGAGCTGCCGATGGCGAGGATCTTCGGATCGCGTCCGCTTGGGCCGCGCAGCTTGAATGCCTGCGGCTTCGGCGACGCGACGCCAGTGGGCGTGCGCGCCGGCGCTGCCGACGAACGAGGCCCGAGAGCCGATATCTTGGCCAGGAGTTCGCGACCGAAATCGTCGCTCGCGTTGAGCTTGCCGGTGGTGGGTTTGGCGATGTAGTCGGCGGCGCCCAGCGCCAGCGCCTCAAGGCTGATCTCGGCGTTCTTCCGGCTGAGGGTGGAAGCGATCACGACGCGCGCGCCCGGATCGGCCGCGCGCAGTTTCGGCAGCGCGGTCAGGCCGTCCATCACCGGCATCTCGATGTCGAGAATGACGACGTCCGGCTTGTGGCGCGCGATCTGCAGCACCGCCATCTGCCCGTTGCTGCAGGTGGCGGCGATCTCGATCGCCGGATCGCGTTCCAATATCCGCACGATGAAGCCGCGCACGACCGCGGAATCGTCCACGACCATCACGCGGATGGCCGGGCGGCGGACGTCCGTGGCGGGCGCGGTGCTCATGCCAGACCGAGCTGCGCGAGCTTGTCGAGAAGCACGTCGCGGCTGAACGGCTTCATGATGTACTCGTCGGCGCCGGCGGCGAGCGCCTCCTGGATCTTCGCGATCTGGCTTTCCGTCGTGCACATCACGACGGCGGGACGCTTGGGCATGTCCAGGGCGCGCAGCACGCGCAGGCAGCTGATGCCGTCCATCACCGGCATGTTCCAATCCAGCATGATGATTTCGGGCGTATGCCATTCGCAGTACTCGATGGCGTGCAGCCCCGTCGCCGCTTCGGCAACGTCGAAGCCGAGGTCGCGAAAAAAGCCCGCCATGACGCGCCGGATGGCGCTGGAATCGTCCACGACGAGACAGATGCGCTTGGTGTTCACGCGGCTTCTCCCGTTGTTGCGCCGAACCAGGTCGAGAAGTTGCGTTCGACATAATGTTCGATATCGACGAGATCGGTCGCGCGTCCCGCAACGATCGCGCTGCCGAGCAGCCCCTCGCGGCTTGCCGTGAGCTCGATGGAAACGTGGTCGCTCGCGATGTCGACCACCTCGTCCACGACGATGCCCAATGCCCTGCCGGCCTTGTCGAACACGAGGATCGGCTGCTTGCCGCTGTCTTTCCACGGATGATCCGAGTCGATCGCGATCAGCGGCATCAGGTGCTCGCGATATTGCACGACGGGGCGGCCGCCCACCCGCTCGATCGTGCGCGCGTCCACCTCCTCGATGCGCGCGACGCTGTCGAGCGGCACGGCCTTGAGCGAGGCGCCGCCGGCACGGAACAGGAGCAGCGAGGTCCGGGCGCCTTCGCGCTGCGCGCCGGCGCTCTGCGCCGCGGCGGCCGCGGCCATCGCCGCCTTGCCCTGGCCGGCGGCGGCGGAAATGCCGTTGGGATCCAGGATCATGATCACGCTGCCGTCTCCCAGGATCGTATTGCCGGCATAGAAGGGATTGCCGCGCAGGATCGGCGCGACCGGCTTGACGACGATCTCTTCGGTGTCGAAGACGCGATCGACGACGATGCCGAAGGTCGAGGCGCCGACTTGCGTCACCAGGACGAATTCGTCGTTTTTGCCTTGCCTGGGTGCCATCTCGAGCAGCGTGCGCAACGGCACCAGCGGCAGCAGCCGGTCGCGCAGGCGAAGTACCGGCGCATTCTTGATCGTCTCGATGCGTGCGCCCGAGCGGGCGCCGGCGCGGACGAGCTCGATCACGTTGATCTGCGGGACGGCGAAGCGCTGGCCCGCCGTCTCGACGATCAGCGCGGAGACGATGGCGAGGGTCAGCGGGATCTTGATCAGGAACGTCGTGCCGTGGCCCGCTTCCGACGTCATCTCGATCGTGCCGCCGATGCGCTCGACGTTCGTGCGCACGACGTCCATGCCGACGCCGCGTCCGGAAACGCTGGTGACCTTTTCGGCCGTGGAGAACCCGGCGCGGAAGACGAATTGCAGGATCTGCTGCTCGCTCATGCCCGCGAGCTCGCCCTCGCTGGCCAGGCCGTTGGCGAGCGCCTTGCGGCGTATGCGCTCGGCGTCGAGCCCGCGCCCGTCATCGGCGATGCGGATGAAGATGTGCCCGCCCTCGTGATAGGCTTCGAGCGCGATCGTGCCGGTCTCGGGCTTGCCGGCGGCGAGGCGGTCGGCGGCACTCTCGATCCCGTGATCGGCGGAATTGCGGATCATGTGCGTCAGCGGGTCCTTGATCATCTCCAGGACCTGGCGGTCGAGCTCGGTATCGGCGCCGCGCTGCACCAGCTCGATCTTCTTGCCGGATTCGACGCAGAGATCGCGCACGATGCGCGGCAGCTTCGCCCAGGCGTTGCCGATCGGCTGCATGCGCATGCGGGTGACGCCGTCCTGCAGCTCGGAGGTGATGTGACTGAGGCGTTGCAGCGGAATCTTGAACTCGCCGCTCTTCTGCGAGCGCTCGAGCTGCATGAGCTGGTTGCGCGTGAGCACCAGCTCGCTGATCAGCGTCATCAGGTTCTCGATGACGTCGACATTGACGCGGATCGACGAGGCGGCGAGCGCGGATTCCTTCGCCTCCGCGACCGGCGGATCCTTGATGGGCTGCGGACGTGGGGGCTCGGCGGGAAGGGCGATCTCCGGCGCCGCGGCCGGTGAATACAATTCCGGCACGCTACCGCTGAGGGCGTGTGCGACCTCGGCCAGCAGTTCGGCCGCGACCGGAAATCCGGCGTCGTCGAATACCGGAGGCGGTTCGGCGGGGTCGGATTTGCGCGGCTCGGCGATGGCATTGATCTGGCCGATCAGTGCGCCGTCGTGGCCCTCGGGTTCCTTGCCCGCCGCTTCCAGCTCCGCGAGCAGCCGGCGGATGTGGTCGATGCAGCGCAGGATGATCGTGACCGCGTCCGGCGTCACCGGCAGCTCGCCGTCGCGGAACTTGCCGAGCACGTTCTCGCCCGCATGGGCGATGGCCTCCAGGCGCGGAAGACCCAGAAATCCGCAAGTTCCCTTGATCGTGTGCATCAGGCGGAAGATGTTGCCCAGGATCGTCGCGTCGCTCGGCTCGCGCTCGAAGCGCACGAGCTCGACGTCGAGCGTGCCGAGGCTCTCGTTGGTTTCGGTCAGGAATTCGTTCAGCAGATCGTCCATCGCGCTCACGCCTTGCCGCGGATGTTGAGAAGCCGCTCGACGTCGAGCGTCACGAGCAGTGTGTCGCCGGCGCGGAACACGCCGTCGACGAGTTCGCGCCACGTAGGGTCGAGCGTGGCGGGGCCGCGCTCGCGGTCGCGCTCGTTCAGGTTGACGACGTCGCCCACGCCGTCGACGAGCAAGGTGTAGAACTCGCCGTCGCTCTCCACCGTCACGCATCTGCGCGTGCTCGAGGCGTCATCCGGCGCCGCGTCGAGCGCCAGCCGCGTGCGCATGTCGATGACGGTGACGATGCGGCCGCGCAGATTGATGAGGCCGCGAACGTCCGGCGGTCCCAGCGGCACCCGTGCGATGGCATCGGGGGTGAGGATGTCCTGGACCCGCATCACCGGCACGCCGAAATAGTGATCGGCGACGGTGAAGGTGACGTAGGCGGCCTGGTCTTCGTCGGTTCGGGTCTTGCCGGCTTCGGCCATGGCATGCGCTCCGCTTTCGATCGCCGCATCGCGGCTTTGGGGAAGGTGAGGACGGGCAGACCGGAAGGCTCCGCGGGATCGCACCGGGGGATCGACAGCACTGAGCCTGCCGAGCGATCCGATCTGTCACCGTCCTCGTTCGTTGCCTCGCGGGTCTAGGCCGCTTTCACGCCCGCGAGGAATTGCTGCACGATGTCCTTGAGGTGCCCGGACTGGCCGGTGAGCGCCTGCGCCGCGGTCAGGACCTGTCCGGCGGCGGCGCCGGTGCCGTTGGCGGCTTCGGTCACGCCGCCGATGTTGGACGAGACCTCCTGCGTGCCCTTGGCGGCTTCCTCGACATTGCGCGCGATCTCCTGGGTCGCGGCGCCCTGTTCCTCGACGGCGGCGGCGATGGCGGTCGCGATCTGGTCGATCTCGCCGATCGTCTTGCCGATCGTGGCGATGGCGCGGACGGCGTCCTGGGTCGCGCCCTGCACGCCGGTGATCTGCGCGCTGATGTCTTCGGTCGCCTTCGAGGTCTGCGTCGCGAGGTTCTTGACCTCGGCGGCGACGACCGCGAAGCCCTTGCCCGCCTCGCCGGCGCGCGCCGCCTCGATCGTCGCGTTCAGCGCGAGCAGGTTGGTCTGATCGGCAATGTCGTTGATGAGGGCGACGATCTCGCCGATCTTCTGCGAGGCGCTGACCAGGCCTTGGACCATGTCGTTGGCCTTGCCGGCTTCGCTCACGGCGTTGGCCGCGATCTGGCTCGAATGGCTGACCTGGCGGCCGATCTCGGAGATCGAGGACGACAACTCCTCCGTGGCGGACGCGACGGTCTGAACATTGGCGGAACTCTGTTCGGACGCGGCGGCCACGGCGCTGGCCTGTTTGGTGGTCTCTTCCGCCGTAGCACTCATCGATTGGGCGGAGGACTCCATCTGCGTCGCTTGCGAGGCGACGGCCTGGACGACGCCGCCGACGCTGGCTTCGAAGCTGCGCGTCAGCTCGTCCATCTTCTTGGCGCGCGCTTCGGTGCGGCGCTGCGCCTCTTCCTGCTCGGCTTTCAGACGGTCGGCTTCGATCATGCTGTCCTTGAAGACCTGCACGGCCGACGCCATCCGGCCGATCTCGTCCTTGCGCCCGACGCCGTTGATCTCCGTCGCCAGGTCGTGCCTGGCGAGCTTGCCCATCGCGTCGGTCATCTTGCGGATCGGCGTGGACACGCCGGTGACGATCAGCAGGCCGGCGGCGACGCAGAGCAGCGCGGCCGCGGCCAGCGCGGCCATGATCCAGTCCCAGGCCGACCTGTAGGTCGCCTCTATGGTCGCCGTTTCGGCGCGCGCGCCCTTGACCTGGAATTCGATGAGCGTGTTGAGCGCGGCCTGGAAGTCATTGAAGCCGGTCTTCATTTCGCCGATGTAAAGCTGCCCGGCCGCCTTGCGGTCTTTTTGCGCGACTTCGAGGTAGTTGCGGTTCTCGGCGAGATAGGCGTTCCACAAGGGCTGCACGCGATCGAACAACTCGCGTTCCTCACCCGGATTGATGGTCGGCGCGTATTCGGCAAGGGCGGCATTCACCTGCGGCAGAACGTCCTTTTCGAGGTGCTCGGTCTCCCGGGCGACCAGCGCCGGCGTGGGCGCCAGTCCGATCGAGCCCTGGACCTGGCGGTAGCGCATGGTCGCGGCGCTGAACGCGCCGAGCGCATGGGTGGCCACGAGCCAATTCTCGGTGACGTCCGTCGCGCCGTCGTTCACGATGGACAGGCGCTGCAGCGAGAACGCGCCCAGCCCGGAGGTCACGATCAGGATCAGCGCGAAGGCGCCTATGATCTTGGAACGGATTGAGAGGTTGTTGAAACGGTTCATGGCGCACTCCATCTGGCGAGTGCAGACTGGCGTGCGCAGGTGACCGGCGATTGTCGCGTCCGCGTCGAAACATGTCCGAATGTGTCCGTGCGCACCGATGGCTGTCGCCGGGTAGCCCTTTCGTAACCAATTCGCGTTATCCCCACTGCTTGCATCCGGGGCGGATTTCCATGGCGTTGAGCAAGAATCTCGCGATTGTGGAGGACGACGCCGACATCCGCGCATTGCTGGAAAGATGCCTGGGCGCCGACGGCTACCGCGTGACGTCCATGCCGGCCGCGGCGGGGCTGGACGAAGTCCTGGCCGGCGGCGACATCGATCTCGTCATCGTCGACGTCGGGCTTCCCGATGCCGATGGTCTCGCGCTGACGCGCCGCATCCGTCAGGACCACGATCTGGGCATCATCATCGTCAGCGGCCGCGGCGATCTGACCGATCGCATCGTGGGCCTGGAAATCGGCGCGGACGACTACATCACCAAGCCGTTCGAGCCGCGCGAGGTCCTGGCGCGCGTGCGCAGCGTGCTGCGCCGTGCCGAGCGCCGCAAACCCGCCAAGGAAGCAGGCGAACCACGCCGCAGATTCGCGTTTCACGGCTGGACCATCGACCTCACCTCGCAAAGCCTGATCGACGCGGACGGCGCCCCGGTAGCGCTCACCAGCGGCGAATACAAGCTGCTCGAGACGTTCGTGACCCACGCCAACCGGGTGCTGAGCCGCGACCAGCTGCTGGACTTCGTCTGCACGAACGACGCACCGGCCTTCGACCGCAGCATCGACGTGCGCATCGGCCGCCTGCGCAGGAAGATAGGCGACAATTCGGCCAAGCCGTCGCTGATCAAGACGGTGCGGAACGGGGGCTATATGTTCGCGGGGGCGGTGACCGCCGCCTGACGCCCGCGACCCGCCAGCCGCTTGCGCACATACATCTCGGCGTCCGCCCGTTCCATGGCGCTGTCCGCGCTTTCACGGCTCGTCAGCTCGAACACGCCGCAGGAAAACGCCAAGCCGATCGACGTTCCGTTCCACAGCGCCGGCGAAGCACGAAGCTTGCCGGCGACGGAATCGGCCTTGGCATGCGCCAGTTCCAGAGTCGCGTGACAGAGCAGTATCCCAAACTCGTCGCCGCCGAGCCTGCCCACCACATCGCTCTCGCGCGTGTTGAGCAGAAGCAAATTGGTGAAATGACGAAGCGCCGCATCGCCGGCGGAATGCCCGAGCGTGTCGTTGACCGATTTGAAGCCGTCCAGATCGAAATAGATCAGGCTCGCCGGGGCGGCGTAGCGCCCGACCGCGGCGATTTGGCGCGACAGCGCCCGCATGAAGGCCCGCCGGTTGAGGATCGGCAACAGCGGGTCGAGGTCGGCGGCCTTTTCGATTTCTTCCAGCGTCCGGCGCGTCTGGCGAAGCTGGGTCCGCAGCATGTCGAGCTCGACGGTGAGGGCGGCGATCGCGTCGCGCACGCGCGGCGTATACTCGTCATCCGGAATTCCCCAGATCTGCGCGAACATGCCGGACGCGGCCAATCGGGAAGATTTCGATGTGAGAAAGCTCGTACTCGTGCCCATGGTTGCCTTGCTGGTTCGTCGCCGCTGGTTCATGAACAAGAAAGACCCGACCCGTGTTGACATATCTCAACCGCGCACCGTCCGATCCGGAAGTTGCCGCAATACGGGCGCGGAACGGCGGTCCGCGCTCGGGGCTGAAGAACATGGTTTACGGGCGGTTCTCCTATCCGTCCGTATACGTCGCTGTATCCCATAGCGACAGCGCAATCGCGGCGGCTTTTCGCTAACCAGCGCGAGTCGAATCGGGGTTTAGGGCAAATGCTTGCAGTTGTTTCAGGATCGCACTTGGTGGACTCGCGGGAGCCGCGCCGCCCGAAAAACGCGGACTTGTCCAAGACGAGGGTGCTGGTAGCGGCTTGCGAGGGATCGCATCGCAGGACGCTCGCCGCCTTTTTGGAAAGCCGCGGCCACGACATCGTGATCACCAGCAGCCCGCTGGAAGCCGTTGCCATCGCCCAACGGGATTGCCTTGCGATGGTGGTCACCGGCCCGACGATGCCTGGAATTTGCGGCTATGAGCTGACCCGCACTCTGCGTCGGCTGTTGCCTGAACTGCCGGTGATTCTGATGTCGGCGGGCGCGGACTGGCTGGACGATGCCCTGCTCGACAATGCCACGGCCATAGGCGCCCTCGCGGCCGAAAGCGGCGGCGTATGCCCCGGCGCGAAGGACCCGCAACCTGGCGACGCAGGGCACTTGGCAAAATTGACCCGGCGCGAGCGTCAGGTGCTCGATCTGATCCTGTCGGGACACGCCAACAAGGCCATAGCCTGGCGGTTGTCGATTTCGCCGCGCACCGTCGAACACCATCGCGCGAGCGTCATGCGCAAGACCAGCTCGCGCAGTGTCGCCGACCTTGTTCGCCGTGTCTTGTCGGACTGCGAAGCGGCCCCTGCAACGGCGATGCCCGACGCCTTGCGCGGGGGAGAAAATCCTCGCGCGGCGAACTGAGACGTGCTCCACCGTGATGCGCACGCTTATTTCAGCAACGCATCGAATTGCGGACGCAGCGCGGCCGACAGCTCGTCCAGCCTTATGCCCGCGACGCGGCCGATTTCGACGCTCAGCACGCCAGTCTGCCGGCGCCGACGACGCCATTTCTGCCTGAAGATCGGTCGCGGCCTTGCGACATGCCTGACTCGAGGGCTTCAAAGAGGTCTGATAAGCTGCCAGGGCTGACTAAAGGGGGTGCTTTTCCCGAGTTCTCCGAACATTTGGCGCAGCGGGAATGTCCAGGAAGGGGCGGGTGAATTCCTGATGGCGATGCCGAAGATATTTCTCTCATACAGGCGTGCTGACAATCAGGCCCTTGCCGGCCGACTCGCGGATAGCTTGCGTGCTCGGTTCGGCCGGCGCTCCGTTTATCTCGATATCGATACGGTGGCCCCAGGTAGCGATTTCCGACAGGAAATCTCTTTCGCCATAGCGGGCTGCAACGTCTTGCTCCTGCTGATAGGTGAGAATTGGTGCGCGACTGAAGCAGGCGGCGGGAGCCGCATGCTCGATGAAAACGATCTGGTTCGCGTCGAGATCGAGAGTGCTCTGGACAACAACGTGCCGGTCATTCCTTTGCTGGCAGGCAATACGCAATTCCCCGACTCATCAAACTTCCCGCCATCGCTTCAGTTCCTGAAATACAAGAACGCTGTTCGGATTGACGATGGCGTCGACTTTCATGTCCATGTCGACCGACTGGTACAGCAAATTCGATCCAATTTTCGTACCCAGGAACGCTCCGCCGGATCTGGTCCTGCGAAGGGAAATTCTTCCGTGCCCACAGATGCGGCGAGGGCCGCTCTCGACCCGATATCCGTTCAAGGAAATGCGTCAGCGGCTGGGAGGGTGCATGAAGACAGCAGACTGAAGGAGCGCAGGATTCCCATATCCTTTCTACAGGGGGTGGCGCTCACAGGCTTCCTTGTAGCATTGAACTCGCTGCTTGCCGCGCTCGGAGCGATGCTTTGGGGTGACTTCTACTATTGGCCTGCTTTCATGGTCTATGCCCTGGCTTGCGGCTATTTCGGAAGTTGGGGAATCGTCGTCGCCGTGCTTTCCCCGATTTCTTCCTGGCTGCTGCTGGGTGGTCCGCCGCCTTATACGACCATACCTTCGGACATCGTTCAGTCCGTCATGGTACTGGCGGCTTTTCGCCTATGGGACATCGATCCGAGCTTGGCGACAAACAGTGACCGGTTGAAATTCCTCTCGTCTGGCGTCGTGTTGCCAAGTGCCCTCGGCGGAGCGCTGGCGTGGTTTCTGCAAATCTGGTCGCACACCGGCGGCGCAGACATCTCGATTTGGAAATACACCGCATATTGGACGCTCGAGAACACGATACCGGTGATTTTCCCCGGCATCTGGCTTCATGGCGTCGTCTCGACTCTTCGGCGGCCGTTCGAATGGAACAGGGAAAGCTATTCTACAAGCTGGGTCGGTCGTTCCTTCGAGTACACGGCGCCATGGGTGGTTTCGCTCTTCATCTCTCTGAGCATATCGCTATATCTGATCAACTGGGCCAAGATTCACAATTTCTCGAGCGTGGGCCCGGCTCTCTCCTTTTTGGTGGTTTCCGGGATCGTGTCGATTCTCGTCGCCGTGGGATTTTCGGTGCGCCATGCGCGCCAAACTTGGCATCTCGAACAGGCGGTGCGACGCTTCATGGCGAGCCGCCAGGACGCGGACCGGATTCTGGCAGGCCGAAGCAGCCCGCAAGAACGAAAGCTGGTTTCGATTGTGGTGCTGAAATTGGGCAATTTCGAAGAAGCATTTCGCGGCGCGCGGCCGGCGAAGGTTATTGAATGGTTGAATGATTGGTACGGGCTGATCGCCGAGGCGGCCGATCGTTTTAGCGGGCAGGTCGATAGCTTCTCACCCGAAAAAACGGTGATAGTGTTCGACGCGCGAGAACAGGAGCTGCACGCGGATTTTTCACTGCGGTGCGCGATGGGGTGCGTCAGCGAAATCCGCGCTCTGAACGCGCGATTTGCGGAAGGTGGGATGACGAGTTGCGTTTTGGGCGTGGGAATCCATACGGGCCCGGCGATCGCCGGCGAAATCGGCCCTCACGATCGCCGACGCTATACGATCATCGGAGAAGCCGTGGACATAGCCGAGCGTCTGTCACAAGAGGCGGCGGCCAGTGCCGAGCTCACCGGTGAAATCCTGCTGTCATCATCCACGATGCGCCAGGCAGGCATCGCTTCGGAGTTTTCCGACCGCGCCGGATTGATCGATCGCGGTCCGCTTCCGCTGGATGGCTTCGATCCCGTAAACTTGTATGTCGTCGAAAGCTTTGCGCTCCTGGAGCGGCAACTGACGTCAAAATAGCATCGGGATCGCCGATTTCGACCCGCCGGGCTGCGGACGCCCCGAGGCCGGCGCGGCTTCGTTCCAGCAGTCTCCGCGTCTGCCGGCCGGGATTTCCGGCCTGTCTTCCTGAATCCAGCGTCGGATTCCTCTCGAGCGCTTGCGGATTCCACAACCTTGGAAAAAAGGCTATGCTTGCACAACGTCTGCGGGTGGGGCTGCCTATGTCGAATGTTCGTTCAATCGCTGCTGTTCTGCTTTCGGGAATGCCGCTTCTGGGGCTCTGCGCCTGCGTCACCAGTCCGCATAGCCGAACCGCCGCCGAGTCGTCCGATCCCGTGACACTGAGCGGATACGCGGCCTCGGCGGGGGAGACGATCACGATCCAGGCGGTCGATCAGAATACCGGCAACCTCGTCACGCTCAATACCGTCAAGGCGGCAATGACGGGCACGTCCTACAAGACATCCGGCGGGACGCCCTACACGCTTTATCCGTGGTCGTACCCGGCGGGCGTCGTGGCCACGCATTTCTGGTCGCCGCAATCGATCGTTCCCGGCCTCGCGACCGGTCAGGGGCATCTCGAACTGTTCGCCTCGGCCGGCGGCTCCAACTTCGACACGTTCAGCCAGGCCGCGGCCGGCTCCGTGAGTTCGGCGATTTCATCCGGCACGGACCCGGCGACGGCCGGCAACATGTACTCGGACGGCAAGTCCACCGTGTTGTTCGATCAGACCGGCGTGAGCTTTGGCGCGGCGGCGCCTTGGACGAACGTCCAAGGCATGATCTCGAACTCCAACTCGCCGTACTATTCGCCGGTCGCATGGAGCGTCGGCTCCTACACGGTCGAGGGCAACAAGAAGATCTACGGCCTGATCTGCACGCCGACGACCGGCGGTCCGTACCCGGTGGTCATCTACAATCATGGAGGAACCGATAGAGGCAACGTCGACCTCGGCGGGACGGACCTCGGCAATGGCGGCGGCCTCACCGGGACCGTGACCGCTTCCGGCTGGACCAGCCAGCCCTATGTCACGACCACGGCGGCGCCCGGCGGCGTCGCCATCTTTCCCGACAGCCTGGGACAATGCGTGGACTGGGCCAAGCGCGGCTGGATCTTCGCGACGTCTTCCTATCGCGGCGAGCAGGTGCATATCACCTCGGCGAGCCCGGCTTTCCCTGCTTCGTCCACCTGGACCTCGCAGGGCAATGTCGAGCTGTGCTCGGGCGAGGTGACCGACGTGCTGGCGCTGGCCGATCTCCTTGCCAATCACGCGAGTTCGATCGCCGTCGGCAGCGCGAGCCAGCAGGTGAAGCTCAACGCGAACGGCAAGATGCTGATGTACGGGTATTCGCATGGCGGCTGCATCACCTACCGCGCCGTCGAGCAGGGCGCGCCGGTCAGCGCGTTCTCCGTCACCGAGGGGTTCACGGACTTCCGGCTGACCTACATGAACGGGTTCAACAACGCCGTGCCCGCGCACAACGCGGCGCTGGCCGCCTTGGGATCCGGCGCAGGCAACCCGACCGCCGGCAACCCGGCGAGCGGCTTCTACTATCCCGATGCAAACGGCGTGATGGGCTACAACTGGCGCTCGGCGCACTATTTCGCGTCGCGCGGCGATCTGGGCATCCAGAAGTTCAAGACGATGCCGATCCTGATTTTTCACGGAGACATCGACGTCGCCACGGTCAACGGCGCTCCGGCCCTCAACCCCGTCTTCCTCGACGAAGCCGCCGAGTTGTCCGCCGATATCGGAGCGACGGACATATTCGTCGGGCCCGGCGGCAGCGTTGCGCCGCCGACGAGCGAGCCCTGCATCTCCGGCGCAGCGGGAGCACCGTTCGCCGACCCGAACAACCCGCCCGCGCTCGCGTCGTGTCCGATCGCGTTCACCGCGATGGATACGGGCGATCCCTGCCTGAGCGCGAGTCCTACCGGCATCTTCACGCTGTGCAAGGTCCTGCTGCTGCCGCTGTCGCCGCAGCAGCTTCACTACCTCGTCGTCTATCACAACATGAACCACGTGAACGGGGGCCTCGCGATCAAGGAGACCTTCAACCGGTTCGCCGAGCAGAATTTCCTCCGGCAGCCGGGCTGCGACGGGCTCGAAATCGACTGCGCGTCCGATTGAGCGTATTGCCTATCCGAGGGACGCGTTTGCTTCGACCCGCTTGGCCCAGGGGCTGAGAGCCAGCAGCAGCGCGCCGGATAGAAGACCGACCGCGCCCGTGACGGTGAAGAATACCGCCGGCGTCAGCACGCTCCACAGCGCGCCGACCGCTCCGGCCGCGAGGTTTCCGAAGAAGGCCGCCATGAACCACGCGGCGATCGCGGTCGCGGCGAAAGCGCGCGGCGCGAGCCTGCCGAACAATCCCAGCCCGACCGGCAGGATGAACAACTCGCCGATCGTATAGATGACGAAATAGAACACGAGCCAGAGCCAGTTGGCGCGCGCCACGCCTGCCCAGGCTGCGACGCCCGCGAGCAGCAGATAGGAAAAGCCGACGATGAACCCGCCCGTCGCCATCTTGGCGACGGTGCTCTGTTCGCGCCCGCGCCTGGCTGCGCGCGACCAATAGGCGACGATGACGGGCGTCAGAAGGAAGATGATGAGGGGATTGAGCGACTGGAACCAGGTCATCGGGATCGAAAGGGTGGCTCCCACGTGGCGATCGATGCCGCTATCGGCCCACAGCGCGACGGTATTGCCGGATTGCTCATAGGAGGCGCGGAAGATCACGACGATGGCGATCACCGCGAGCAGCAGAAGATAAGTCTGCGTCTGCGAGCCTCGGCCTTGCGCGGGCGCGTCGTCCCCGGAAGCGGCCGCGTCGTTGGTCTTCGGCAGATAGCGCGATCCGGCAAGGTAAGTGACGAGGCCGATCACCATGCCGATGCCCGCGAGCGCGAAGCCCCAATGCCAGCCATAGATCTCGCCCACCGTGCCGCAGACGAAGGGGGCGAGGAACGCGCCGAGGTTTATCCCTACGTAATAGACATTGTAGGCGGTGGCGCGGCGCGGGTCGTCGGGCGCGTAGAGCTGGTTGATCTGGCTGGCCAGGCTCGGCAGGAACAGGCCGTTGCCCGTGGCGATGGTGGCGAGCGCGACATAGAACAGCGGCTCGAACGCCATCATGAAATGGCCGAGCGCCATGATCGACGCGCCGATGATCACGGCGCGCCGGCGTCCCAGCCAGCGGTCCGATATCACGCCGCCGATCAGCGGGGTGAAATACACGAAGGATGAATAGAGCCCATAGATGTAGGACGAATGGGCCTGCCCGATCATCAGTTCCTTGGTCATGTAGTAGACCAGAAGCGCGCGCATGCCGAAGAAGGAGAACTGGTCCCACATTTCGGTGAGGAACAGGATCGTCAATCCGCGCGGATGGCCGAACCATGTCTGGCCCTCCGTCTCGGTCCGCATCACGTGCCGCTCCGCTTGGCGGCGCCGATGCCGAAGCGTTGCGGGGAAAGCTGCGAAAGATAGATGCCGGCGATTTCGTCCGGTACCGCGCCGTCGCGCAGGAGAGACGCGGCGAGCCGCGCGGCGGCAGGCGCAGTCTGGATACCGTAGCCGCCCTGTCCGGCAAGCCAGAAGAAGCCCGGCAGGACCGCATCGAAGCCGATCACCGGCGAGCGGTCCGGTGCGAAGGACCTGAGCCCCGCCCAGCGCTTGCGCACGCGCCGGATCCGCAAATTCGTCACGTGCTCGATGCGGTCGATCGCCGTGGCGACGTCGATCTCTTCGGCCTGCACGTCGCAGGGATCGGTCGGCGTCTCGTCGGCGGGAGAGATGAGCAGAAGCCCGGCATCGGGTTTCATATAGAACGTCTCGTCGATGTCGATGACCATCGGCCAGCCTTCGCCGCGCACATTGGGCGGCAATTCGACAAGCACGGCGGTACGGCGGCACGGCTGAATGAAGAGCGGCGCCGTGCCTGCGCTTTTCGCCACAGCATCGGCCCAGGCCCCCGCCGCGTTGACGATCATCGGCGCGCGCACGATGCCGGCGCCTGTATCGATATGCCATTCGCCGGCGCGATGGCTGAGGCCGCGCGCCTGGGCATCGACCATGAGCGTGCCGCCAAGGTTGCGGAACTGGCGCAGATAGGCCTGATGCAACGCATGCACGTCGACATCCGCCGCGTCGTCCTCGATGACCGCGGCGGCGACATAATCCGGCCGCAGGATCGAGCAGGCGCCGAGCGCCTCTTCGCGCGTGATCCGGCGGATCGAGGAGGCGAGGTCGGCGTTGGCGGCGAAGTCATCGAGGCTCCGCATCTGCTGCGCGCTCGCGATATGCAGCGCGCCGCGCTTGCGCACCAGCGGGTGCTCGGCGAAACCCCGCGGCGGGGCGTAGAAGAAGTCGCGGCTGGCGCGGGACAGCGCCCGCACGGCGGCGTTGCCGTAGATTTCCGAGAAGAGCGCGGCGGACCGGCCGGTCGAGTGGTAGCCGGGAAAGTCCTCGCGCTCGAGCAGGGCGACGCTGTGCGTCTTCGCAAGTTCCGCCGCCGCCGAAGCGCCCGCGATCCCGGCACCGATGATGGCGATGTCGAAGGTCTGGGTTGTCATGCCGGGCTCGAACGCTCTGGATATCGCCTCATGCTGTCGTTTTCTGGCGGCAACGGCCGTATCCCCTGGAGGCGATTGAAACGCAGCTCTTTTTACTTTAGAGAAAATTTTTTCTCAATTGGAAAATCACGTCCATGCGCGTCTTCGTCGCCGGCCTGATCACCGAGACCAACACCTTTGCGCCATGGCCCACCGGCCTGCGCGGCTTTTCGGAAGAGGGACCCTTTCGCGGCGACGCGACGACGCGCGGCCGGGACTCGGAGATGGGCGTGATGGCATGCGGCTGGCGCGATCTCTGCCGCGCGCGGGGCTTCGAGTTCGTCGAGGGGCTCTTCGCCTTCGCGCAGCCTTCCGGGCGCACGGTGCAGAGCGTCTATGAGGATTTCCGCGGCGAGATCCTCGCCGATCTCAGGGACCGGGGGCCTTTCGACATGGTCCTGCTGTTCCTGCACGGCGCGATGGCCTCGCAGGATTGCGACGACTGCGAAGGCGACATCCTGGCGCGGGTGCGCGAGGTCGTGGGGCCCGATGTTGCCGTGGGTGCAGAACTCGACCCGCACTGCCATCTCACGCCGCTGATGGCCGAAAAGGCGACCGCCATCGTGCTCATGAAGGAGTACCCGCACACCGACTATCTCGAGCGCGGATGCGAGCTGTTCGACATCTGCGCGGGGGCTGCACAAAAGACGCTGAAACCCGTGTCGCATCTCTTCGATTGCCGCATGGTGGGCTTCTATCCCACGACCACCGAACCGATGCGCAGCCTGGTGGAAAAGATGAAGGCGGCGGAGCAGCGTCCGGGCGTGCTGTCGGTCAGCTTCGGGCATGGTTTCCCCTGGGGCGACACGCCGGAGACGGGCTCGAAAGTGCTGGTCATCGCCGACGGCGACGCGGGCTTGGCGGGCAAGGTGGCAGCCGGGATCGGCCACGCGATCTACGATCTCCGCCGCGAGCTTTTGCCCAGGTTTCCCAAGACCGTCGAGGCGATCTCCATCGCGCGGGAATCCAACGGCTGCGTCGTGCTTGCCGATACGGCGGACAATGCCGGCGGCGGCGCGCCCAGCGACAATGTCTCGCTGCTGAAGGCGATGCTCGATGCGGGGATCCGCAACGCGGTCTTCGGCGGCGTATGGGATCCGGTCGCGGTGCGCATCTGCGCAGAAGCCGGGCTCGGCGCGACGCTTGCGTTGCGCATCGGCGGCAAATGCGGCCCGGCCTCGGGCGAGCCGCTTGACGTGAGGGCTACGGTGATGGCGTTCCGCGCCGATCACGACCAGCAGGGATTGGGACCGGCGCGCTCGGCGATGGGTGACAGCGTTTGGGTCGACGTCGAGGGCATCGCCGTCGTGCTGATGTCGACGCGCACCCAGATCTTCGCCCCCGATGCCTTCACCGGGCTCGGCATCGACCTCAAGGAACACAGGATCATCGCGCTCAAATCGAGCTGGCACTTCCAGGCGCTGTTCGGTCCGATGGCCGACCAGCTTGTCGCCGTGTCGACGCCCGGCGCGATCCAGATGGATTTCGCTGCGATCGCCTATCGCAAGAAACGCGACCTCGATTACTTCCCGCGCAAGCCCGACCCGCTAGGGCGGGGGTAGGGTCGCTCTGTTTCGCTTGAACCACAAACAAGCTGTCATGGCCAGCGAATGCGGGCCACCCAGTCGGGTTCTGCACAATCTAAGGGAAGTTCGCGCGGAGGCGCGGAGTATGCGGGGTTGAGCTTTTCTCCGCGATCTCCGCGCCTCCGCGTGATTCATTTGGGAAAGAAGCGATGTGTCACCTGGGTGGCCCGCATTCGCGGGCCGTGACAACTTTTTATTGACGCCGCTACCGCTTCTTCTTCCGCGGCTTGCCGTCGCCGTCGCGGCGGACGGCTTCCATGAGCTGGGATTCGGGGCCGGAGCAGATCGACAGGACGCGGCAGGCGCCCGAATCCGCTGCCAGATAGGCGTGGCCCATGCCGCTGTCGAAATAGAGCGAATCGCCCTTGCGCAGGGTCAGCGGCGCGTAGAGCTCGGAGTGGAACTCCACCGTGCCTTCCAGCACATAGGCGTATTCCTCTCCGGGGTGGCGGATCATCTCGCCGAACTCTTCCAGCGTGCGCGCATAGATATCCGCGATCACGGGCACGAAGCGCTTGTTGAGGAAATCCGCCGCCGGATAGATGTGGCCGTAGTTCTCGGTCTCGATGACCGAGCCCTGGCCCGCCAGCGTCACGCAGCGCCGCCCGCCCACTGTCGAGCCGTTCATGCCGACGATCTGCGGCGCGAAGAGCTGGGAGATGTCGACGCCGAGCCCCGTGCTGATGCGCGCGAGCTTGTCGTAGGTAAGCGACACGCGGTCGTTCTCGATCTTGGATAGGGTGGAGATCGGCAGATCGGTGCGCTTGCTGACTTCGGCCAAGGTCCAGCCGCGCTGGACGCGCAGCGCGCGCAGCGCCGCGCCCGGCCGCGCGCCGCCGCGCGGCGCTTCGGTCTTTTCGGCCGCGGCCAGCTTCTTCGCAGTCATCTGCGGGTGTCTCCCATGGCCGCAACATTACGTGCGCCCCGGGCGATTGTCGAGTTTAGCCCGAAGGGAAATATGTTGCGGAATTGGAAAATTTGGACCATGCTTTGGCACTTCAGCAAGTCCAAGGGGGGAACATGAGAACGCGGGCCTGGCGCAGGAGCGCGCTGTTGATTTCGATCTCGACGCTGGCCTTCGCGGCCCAGGCGTCGGCCGCCGAGACCATCGAGACCGTGGTCGTGACCGCCAGCAAGCGCGCGGAGAGCGTGAAGAACGTGCCGATGTCGGTCACGGTGCTGGGACAGGACGAGCTGAACAAGCTCAACGCGCGGTCCTACGAGGACTACGTCAGCAACGTGCCGGGCATGAACCTCATCGAATCGTCGCCCACCCATCCGCAGATCGTCCTGCGCGGCATCAATGCGGGCGGCGTCGGCTCCACGATCGGCACCTATCTCGACGAGACGCCCTACGGCTCGAGCAGCGCGCTCGCCAACGGCACCGACACCGCGCCGAACCTCGATACGTTCGACATGCAGCGCGTCGAAGTGCTGCGCGGACCGCAGGGCACGCTCTACGGCGCCAGCACGCTGGGTGGGTTGCTGAAATTCGTCACCAACGCGCCCGATCCGACGGGCTTCGCGACCCAGTTCGAGGCGGGCGGCACGACGCTCGACAATGGCGGCTCCGGCGGGTTCGCGCGCGCCATGCTCAACGTCCCGCTCGCCGACGATCTGGCCGTGCGCGTGGTCGGCTTCGACAAGGACGATCCGGGCTGGATCGACGATCCGGGTCGCAATCTCAAGGACATCAACGGCGTCAGGAGCTTCGGCGGCCGCGCCGCCGTGCTCTTCCGGCCGTCCAGCAAGATCAGCATCAGGCTGAATGCGCTGACGCAGGAGATCCACGCCAACAACGACGCGTCGGAAGACGTCACGGTGGTCGGCGATACGCTGGTCCCGAAATACGGCCTCTACGAGCAGGAGCGCACGGTCAACTCGTACAGTGCGGTGCGCTATGCCCTCTACAACGCCACGGTCGACTGGGACCTGAATTGGGCGTTGCTGACCTCTGCGACCAGCTACGGCTCCCTCCACGATTTCCTGTTCACCGACGGCACGGGCATCTATGGCGCCGACGTCCAGGGCTTCCTGCGCGTGAACAAGTTCACGCAGGAGGTGCGGCTCGCCTCGAACCCGAACAGCGGCCCGCTGGACTGGCTCGTCGGCGGCTACTACACGCACGAGGACGCCGCGCTGCATCAGGACATCGTCTTCGTTCCGCACGGCACGCCGCTCGGCTCGCTCGAGCTCGATTCGTCCTACATCGAGACCGCGGGCTTCGCGGACGCGACCTATCACTTCTCGCCGAGCTTCGACGTGAGCGTCGGCGGGCGCTATTCGCACAACAGCCAGGATGCGCTCGAATTCGGCCTCGCCAGCGCCGCCGGTGCGTCCACGGGCAACGTCTTCACCTGGTCCACCTCGGCGGATTATCATCTCGACGATCAGACGACGCTCTATGCCCGCATCGCGAAGGGCTACAGGCCCGGCGGTCCGAACGCGCTTCCCATCGGCGGCGGCAGCGGCGCGCCCGCTTTCTTCGGAGCCGACTCGCTCACCAACTACGAGACCGGCATCAAGAGCGATCTCCTGGACGGCAGGCTTTCGTTCGATGCCGACGTCTATTACATCGATTGGAACGACATCCAGCTGTAGACGGTCATCAAAAACACCGGCGTCGACATCAATGGCGGCTCGGCGCACAGCTATGGCGCGGAATGGGACGTGCAATGGCGCCCGGTGGACCACCTGACGCTCGGCTGGAGCGGCGCCTATACCAGCGCGAACCTGACCTCCAACACGCCGCCGATCGTCGGCGGCCTCAACGGCGATCCGCTCCCTTGGGCGCCGAAATGGACCTCGACCGTGAACGGCGACTACCGGTTCGCGCCGATGGGGGATTGGGCGCCTTATGTCGGCGGCAGCTGGCGCTACATCGGAGAGCGCGCTAGCGATTTCCAGTTCATGGCTTCGCAGGTCGTGCTGCCCGCCTACAATACGTTCGACGCCCGCCTCGGCGTGGATTGGCACGATTGGGAACTGGAGCTCTATGGCAAGAACCTGTCGAACGCGAAGGGGTATACTGCCTTCTCCGCCACGGGCACGTCCGCCGCGTCGGGATTGTCGGCGACCGCCGCGCTCACCGCGCCACGGCTGTTCGGCATCGTCCTGCGCGCCAAGTTCTAGCGTCCGCTTGAACCGCGCGTGGGGTAGAATTGTGCAAACCGGAAAGACCGCTGGAACATGATGCTTAGGAAGATCTTCGTCACCGGACTCGTTTTGACGGCGCTCGCGGCTTCAGGCGCGGTGCTCGCGGCCCAGCCCACGACCGGTCCCGCGCCCGCCCAGCCGATCACAGCCGCGACGCCGCCGGCACAGGACACAGCCCCCCCGGCGGCGAAAGAAGAGGCGCACGCGCTCACGGCCGACGACCTGCGCGGCTTTCTCGACGGCATGATCCCTTACGCGCTGCACCGCGGCGACATCGCCGGCGCCACGATCGCAGTGGTGAAGGACGGCCATCTGCTGTTCGCGCAGGGCTACGGCTATGCGGATCTCAAGACCAAGCGCCCCGTCGTCGCCGATGAGACGCTGTTCCGTCCGGGCTCGGTGTCGAAGCTCTTCACCTGGACCTCGGTGATGCAGCTCGTCGAGCAGGGAAAGCTCGATCTCGACCGCGACGTGAACGACTATCTCGACTTCAAGGTGCCGGAGAAATTCGGCAAGCCGATCACGCTTCGCAACATCATGACCCACACGTCCGGCTTCGAGGAGACGCTCTCCGAGCTGTTCCTTCAGAAGCCCGAGCAGCAATACCCGCTGCGCGAATACCTGATCCGCCACATGCCCCAGCGCATCTTCCCGCCGGGCAAGGTCGTGGCCTATTCGAACTATGCGACGACCATGGCGGGCTACATCGTCCAGCGCGTGTCGGGAGAATCCTTCTTCGACTATGTCGACAATCACATCTTCAAGCCGCTCGACATGGAGCATTCCTCGTTCCGCCAGCCGGCATCGCCCGCGCTGATGAAGGCGATGGCGACAGGCTACAAGCAGGCGTCCGACCCGACGCCCGTGCCTTACGAGGTCGTCGAAGCCGCGCCCGCAGGTTCGCTGGAATCGACGGCGACCGACATGGCGAAGTTCATGATCGCGCAGCTGAACGACGGCCAGGGCGAAAGCGCGCGCATTCTCAAGACCGAAACCGCAAAGGAGATGCACACACGCAACTACACGCTGGCGCCGGGCCTGAACGGCTTCGACCTCGGCTTCTACGACGAGGACCGCAACGGCCACCGCATCATCGGCCATGCCGGCGACACGGTGGCCTTCCACAGCGACCTGCATCTGATCCTGGACGCGGACACCGGCGTCTTCATGTCGTTCAACAGTCTGGGCAAGGAGGGCGAGGCCGGCCGCGCGCGCACCGACATCTTCCGCGCGTTCCTCGACCGCTATTTCCCCTTCACGCCGCCGGAGGAAAAGACCGTCGCCGATCCGTCGAAGGACAATGCGCGCGTCGTCGGCTCCTATCTCGCCAGCCGCCGCAAGGAATCCGCGCTCAGGCTGATCTTCCAGCTCGGCCAGACCCAGGTCGCCGCGGCGCCGGACGGCACGATCATGGTCGACGCCTTCAAGGACCCGAGCGGCGCGGTCAAGAAATGGCGCGAGGTCGGCCCGCTCACCTATCGCGAGGTCGGCGGCCAGACCCATCTCAAATTCGTCACGGATGCGGACGGCAACATCGACTATCTCGACACTGACGACTTTCTGCCTGTCGAGTTGCTCCAACGTGTCCACGGCCTGGAGCAGATCGGCATGCTCAAGCTGTTCGGGCTCGGAACGCTTGCCGTCTGCGTGCTGACGCTGGCGCTCTGGTTCGGAGGCTGGATCGCGCGGCGCCGGTTCGCCCGTCCGCTCGAGATGACGCCGCAGCAGGCCAGGCTCCGGCTCGGCGCCCGGCTCGGCGCGCTTCTCTATATCGCAGTCGTGGCCGGGTGGGTCGGGCTGATCACCGCGGTCACCATCGACGAGACGCTGCTGCTCGGCGGCGCCCTGAACGGGTGGATCGGCGCGCTCTATGTGCTCGGCGTGGTCGCGGCCGTGGGCGGGATCGCGATGATCGCCAACGGCGTGCTGCGCCTGATGCGCGGTCCGGGCGGCTGGCTCGCGCGCACCGGCGACGCGGTGCTGGCGCTGGCGGGGCTCTACGGCATCTGGGCGATCTACGATTACGGTCTCGCCAATTTCCAATTCAATATCTAAAGGGGTTCGCAGTGAGACGACTTCTTCGTGGCGCCGTGCTCGCGGCGCTGCTGGCGGGGGGCGCGCATGCCGCCCCGCCGGCCGATCTCGACGCCTTCGTCGCCCAGTCGATGAAGACTTTTGGGCCGCCCGGCATGACGGTCGCGGTCGTCGAGGACGGCAAGGTCGTGCTCACCAAGGGCTACGGCGTGCGCTCGATCGCCGGACCAGCGCGCGTCGACGAGCACACGATCTTTCCGATCGGCTCGGAGACCAAGGCCTTCACCGCCACGGCGCTGGCGATCCTCGTCGACGAGGGCAAGCTCAAATGGAGCGACCGCGTCGCGGACAAGCTGCCCGGCTTCCAGATGTACGACCCTTACGCGACGGCGAACATGACCGTGCGCGACCTGCTCACCCATCGAAGCGGGTTGGGCCTGGGCGAGGGTGACCTGCTGATCGTGCCCTCGACGACGCGCTCGCGCGCCGACATCGTCCATGCGCTGCGCTATCTCAAGCCCGCGACCGGCTTCCGCGAAAGCTTCGCCTACGACAACATCCTCTACATCGTGGCCGGCGCGCTGGTCGAGACGGTCTCGGGAGAGACCTGGGAAGGTTTCATCCAGAAACACATCTTCGCGCCCGTCGGCATGAAGGACGCCATGACGGCCTACGACATCCACGCCAAGAACGGCATCGCGCTGCATGCGCGCACCGACGGGCCGATCCGCGGGCTGGGTCCGCAGCACGTCTTGCTGCACGGCCTCGAAGGCGGCGCCTCGGCGCCGGCGGGTGCGATCAATGCGAGCGCGGTCGACATGGCGCTGTGGATGCAGGTCCAGCTCGCGCACGGCAAGCTCACGAACGGCGGGCGCCTCTACAGCGAGGCGCAGGCGGCCGAGCTGTGGAAGCCCGAAGTCGTCGTCCCGGCGGATGCGTTCTCGGTGGCGATCTCGGCGATCACGCCCAAATTCCAGGACTATGCGCTGGGCTGGTTCATCGAGGACTATCACGGCCACACGATCGTCGAGCATACAGGCGCGGTCCTGGGCGCGGTCGCGGCGCTCTATCTGATACCGGAGAAGCATGTCGGCATCGCGGTGATGATCAATTCCGAGGACGGTGCCGCGCGCCGCGCCGTCGCCTTCCGCCTGATGGATCATTATCTGGGCCTGCCGGACCAGGACTGGAACGCGACGCTCAAGAAGATCGTCGATGCGATGGTCGCAGGCGGCCAGAAGGCGCTGAAGGCTGAGCCCGAACAACTCCGCCCCAACGCCAAGACATCCATCGCGCCGGCAGCGCTGGCCGGTGTCTATGCCGATCCCTGGTACGGCACCGCGACGGTCTCGGCGCGCGAGGGCGGCAAGCTCTGGATTCGCTTCGACCGTACGCCCCGGATGGAAGCCCCGCTAACCCATGTCGCGGACGACACCTACAAGGCGGACTGGACCGACAAGACGATCGAGGCGGCCTATGTGAAGTTCGACGGCAAGGACGGCAAGGTCGTCGCGGTCGAGATGCGCCCGGTCTCGCCGCTCGCCGATTTCAGCTTCGACTATCGCGATCTTCATTTCACGCCGGCGCACTGAGCTGCAGGCTTATGCCGGTCGCCGTAGCGCGCGACGGCGACCGCCTTCAAATTCGAAGACGGTCGCCGCCGGAACGCGTGTCGATGTGTCGAACGTCAGTGCGGCAACAAGGGTTGCTTCTGACCGAGGTCCAGCGAGCCCAGGCCGGTGGTGAAATCGAAATCGGGCAGGGCGGTATAGAGGCCGTCCGTGCCGACCAGGATATCGTTGAAGCCGTCCACCTTCTGCGTCACGCCTGTCGGGCCTCCGGTCGAGCCGGCGGCTGGATAGCCCGCATAAAGCCTCGGCGCCGCGAAGCCGAGCACGTTGCCGTAGGAGCTCTGCAGCCGCGCCCAGGCGCCGGCGGCCAGCGGCGACGACAGGCTCGTGCCGCCGATGATTTCCGACTGGCCGTTGACGTAGACGACCGCGCCCGTGTTGGGATCGGCGTCCATCGAGATGTCCGGAATCGCGCGGAACGTCACGGGCAGGCCGTTGTTGGTCGGAACGATGGTCGATTGCCAGTAAGGCGAATACTCGAACTGGCTGATGCCGCCGCCGCCTGCATACCAAGCGACTTCGCTGGTGTAGCCGCCATTCTTGTTGGTCAGCAAGGTCGTGCCGCCGACGCCGATCACATAGGGCGACGTCGCCGGGTAACCTACGAACGGTGCGCCTGCCGGTACGCCGTTCGGCGTGCCGACCGAGCAGAACGATCCCGTATCGCCGGTGGAGGAGAACATCGTCTGACCCTGGGCCGCGGCCTCGAGGAACACCTGATCGTCCGCCGCCATGGAGCCGTCGAGATAGGGGAAGAACTCGCAGATCCCGAAGGAGGCGTTGCCGACCTGGGCGAGATCGTCGGTCGCCCAGCGATTGAACTCGAGCGTGGTGTCCTGATCGGTGAGCGATGTCGTGTCGTAGATGTAGAGGTTCTTCACCGTTCCGGCCATGCCGCTCGTGTACTGGGTGTCGAGATCCCATTCGTCGTCGCCGGCGGTGTCCGTGCTCGCGAGTCCAACCGGCACGACCGTGACCGGCACCTGGGGAAGGCCCATCGCCGCCTCGAAGGTGCGCAGATCGGGCGTCACCTGGCTCACATCGCCTTCCGCCATGATCGCGATCGAGGTCTTGCTGGCTTTGGTCACATGGATCGCGTCATACGCCCGCCAGTAAGTCTGGGGATTGTAAGTGAAGCGCAGGCATCTCGGCTTCGAAACGTCGCACTCGGTGATCGGCGACGTCGCGGTCACGTTGTTGAGACCGAGCACGGATAGAACGATACCGTTCAGGGCTTGCGGAACCTGCGCCGGAGCCGTGTTGACGAACACCTCCTTGCCCTTCTGGCTGAAGCGGGAAAGGCTCGTGTTGAAGGCCGCCTCGATCTGCGCGGCGGTGCCCGTCGCGGTGATGAAGAGCCCGTTCGGCGCGACGGAAATGTTGCCGAGCCCTGCGCCGGCGAGATAGCTCGACACGGCGCTCACCGACGAGGCGCTCGGCGCGTAGCCGGCGTTGAACTGCGCCGGCGTGATGTATTTGTTGAAATTGGGAGAGCCGGGCGTCGCCTGCTGTTGGACCAGGCTTTGCAGGGCTTGCGTGTTCTGCATCTGCAGGGCGACGGTAACGCGCAGAGGCGTTGCCGGATCGAGCGCGCCCAGCAATTTCGCCTTCACGAGCGGAATCGCTTGCGTATGGGTGTTCGTCCAAACCGGTAGAGCATTGGAAGAAAGCGTTGACGCGAGGCAGAAAGAAGCCGTCGCGGCGCCTGCCATGAGGCGCCACCTAGAGATAGCCATGGTGCTTGAACCCTCTCAATTCCCGCAGACAACGATGTCAGCAGCGGATGGTTCCCGGCTAAGTCATTTTTTGAGACGGATGGCGGTTGCGGGGGCTTGCCGCGGGCGAATGCATTCTCCACCCACTACAGTGGGAAAATGCCGTGACGAAGAGCCGAAAGTTTGAAATAATCGCGACGCGTGAACGGGTTTTGAGACGCCGCAATGATGCGAGCCACTCATCTCGCCAGGAATTCGGCGCTGCAGTCCGGCGCGACTCAGTCCCTTTTTGCGCCGGCCCTTTTTGCGCCGGCGCGACGCGCCTTCGGTTCGAAAACGCCGGGCGACGCACGCGCGAGCGACTACGATTTCGCAAAGATCGCGGTGAACGGCCTCCCATTGCAACGCCGGCTCGCCGTTGGCGATGCACACGATCCGGCGGAAGCCGAAGCGGATCGCGTCGCCGAGCGCGTGATGCGGATGCAGGACACCGCAGCGCCGATTTCGGTGGCCGGGGGCGGGACCGTGCAGCGAAAATGCGCGAGCTGCGAGGAAGAGGCCGGAAATATCCAACGCAAGGCGGAGGGCGGCTCTCACGCCGGCGAGGCGCCTCCCATCGTTCATGACGTGCTGTCCTCGTCGGGCCAGCCGCTCGAGCCGGCGACGCGGGCCTTCATGGAACCTCGGTTCGGCCATGATTTCTCGAATATCCGCGTGCATGCCGGCGAGAAGGCGGCGCGATCGGCGCGGGCCGTGAATGCGCGCGCCTATACGGTGGGGCGCGATGTCGTGTTCGGGCACGGGCAATACGCGCCGTCCACTTCCGCCGGAGCGCAGCTTCTGGCGCATGAACTGGCCCATAGCGTTCAACAGGGCGGTGCGGGCTCACGAAGCACGGTGCGGCGCGATACTTTCGACGGCGGTGCCGGAACAACTGCCAAAGACAAGGATCGGCCGCTGATCGGCTATGCGGGGCCGATGCCCTTCACCGCCAATCCCGGCGGAACGATCGTCCCGAATACCGCGAGCGTCGCCCAGAATTGCGCGGGCGATTCCACCAGCATCAACAAATACATCAATTGGCCCAATCTCGGCATCGAAATTCCCGGCGTCCAAATGCCCGCCGATTGGGCCAAGGCCAACGCCTTCGTCCCCACCGGCTGCACGCGCGTCAATTGCTCCGGAGTCGACGTCAACAACACGCGCTGCAAGAAGGGTGAGCTGGATTCGATCGTGTTTTTATACCAGTGGCCCGAGACGTTCACGAACCGGGGGACAGGCCAGAAAGTCGCCGGGACCCAAAGCGATTTTCATATGATGGGCCGCGATGCCGGTACTTTGCCGAGCGGCTGGCACTCCAAGATGGACCGCCGCGAAAAGGTCGTGGACATCCGCGATCCGTTGCAGAGTCTCCACGACGCTTATCCCCACACGTTGAAGCCGGATCGCGTCGTCTCGAAGCTTTGTTTCTGCTGCGATCAGAAGCAGATGGCCATTATATGAATCCGCTGCCGACGGAACTGAATACAATTCAAGGGATGTCGGAGTTTCTCGCGACGCGTATCGGTGGCGCGGCGCATTGCGACGAAATCGCGGCGCTCATGGCGCCGCTGGCGACGGATTCGCGTTGGGTTTATTTGGGAGGGAGCGGCGCACGCCAGCGGATATACCGCGTTTCGCCGGAAATGTGCGTCGTTTTTCAATTCGGTCACGACGACGTATTGGTGGCCTATGGCGTTTTCCCGAGCTCCGAGTTGGAGGCGCCGTCCATCGGACGGGGCTTGATACTCGTCTCTCCAACTTCGCCGGGATCGGAAACGACGTCGTGACTTGAGCGCGCGCGCGGCGGAACCCGGCAAGTTGATTCAGCGGGGTCCCAACAAGGCCTAGCCGGCTCGCAGAATCCGACCCGATCGGCCGCCCTGATTCCCACGGTCAAGTTTTTGATGCGCGATGTCATGTCCATCGGGCGCATCGGCCTTATCTATAGCTGGGTACGACTGCCATGGCGGGGCTGAACACATGACGACGCTATCGATTTCCCTCATACAAGCGGGAAGCCCGCCATGGGTCCATGCCGCCGTCGTATCGCTGCTGGTTCTGCACATAGGCGGTGGAAGCATCGCGATGCTTTCCGGCGTTGCGGCATTGTCGGTTCGCAAAGGCGAGCGTCTGCATCGCGTGTTCGGAACGGTGTTCTTCGTCTCCATGCTGACCATGGCCGCCATGGCCACCTTCCTGTCCGTCTGGATCGGGCAATGGAACAACGTGATCGCGGGCGTCTTCGCGTTCTACCTGGTGGCCACGGCCTGGGCGACCGTGCGGCGAAAGGAGGGCACCGTCGGCAAATTCGAAATGGGAGCGATGATCGCCGCCTTCGCCGGTGCCGCCGGCATCCTGATATTGGGGTTGCAGGCGCTTGCCGATCCCAAATCCATCCCGGGCGGAGCGCCGGTGCAGGCCTATTTCGTTCTGGCGGGGATGATCGGCTTTGCCGCCGCCATGGACCTTAGGGTCGTCCGGCGCGGCGGGGTTTCCGGCGCGCAACGCATCACCCGGCATCTGTGGCGCATGTGCCTGGCGTTCTTGTTCGCCTGGGGCTCCTTCTACGGCCAGGTGATCGTCCGCAAGGGCTACATCCCGGCCTTCCTGCACCACTCGCCGCTGCTGTACATCCCGATCCTGGTGCCGCTCCTTGTCCTCGTCTTCTGGGTGGTCCGCGTGCGCTTCACCAATTGGTCCAAGAGCAACCTAGTACCGCTGCCCATCCCCTGACGCGCACGGTTCATCCCTCCGGGCGCACGTTTCGTCACTCGATGCTCCGTTTCGGCGTTCGGTCTCGGCAGGTTCAGGCTGCAGCGATGGGCGGGCCCGGTTTTGGACCAGAGGATCGACAGACGGGACGCGCTCGAAGCCTTGCGGCGCCGTCCGGAGGCCGACGAACCCCGCCGCCGATGGCCTTTCCTTCTGGCCGCGGCCGTATTCCTTCCGGTCCTGGCAGCTTCCGCGGCATGGTGGCTTTTCCGGCCGCAAGCCACCCTGGTCCATGCCGCAACGGTGACGTCGCAGGGCGGGCAAGGCGGCGGGGCCGTGCTCAACGCGTCCGGCTATGTCGTAGCGCAGCTTCAGGCCACCGTGGCGGCCCAAACCACGGGGATGATCACGGACGTCCTCGTCCAGGAAGGGGCACATGTGGCGCAGGGACAGGTCCTGGCCCGGCTGGACGACAGCGCGGCGCAAGCGCAGGTAGCAGCTGCGAAAAGCCAACTCGCCGCCGATGAGGCGCTGGTGCCGCAATACACGGCCCAGCTGGAGCGGGATCGTCTGATGCTGGCGCGCACGCGCACGCTGGCGCAGCAGGGCGCCGCGAACCAATCCACGCTCGAAGCTGCCACCGCCGCCGCCCAGACGGACGAAGCGCTTCTTGCCCATGCCAGGGCGCAGGCCGACGTCGACCGCAATAACGTGACGCTTGCCATGACGGCCCTGTCCTACATGGTGATCCGCGCGCCCTTTGCGGGAGTCGTCACCGAGCGTTACGCGCATCCCGGCGAGATGATCTCGCCGCAAGCGGTGGGCGGTTTCACTCAGACCGGAATCTGCACCATCGTCGACATGGCGTCGCTCGAGGTCGATGTCGACGTGAACGAAACGCTGATCACCCGGCTTCACACAGGCCAACGCGCGACGGTCGTGCTCGACAGCTATCCCGACTGGCGCATCGCGGCGCATGTGATCACGATCGTGCCGACGGCCAACCAGCAAAAGGCGACCATCAAGGTGCGCCTCGGCTTCGACAAGCCCGACCCGCGCATCCTGCCCCAGGTCGGCGCCCAGGTCTGGTTCGAGGGCGCCTCCAACGGCGCGGCGGCACCGGCCGCGATCACCATACCGGCGTCGGCGGTGCAGCACGAAGGCGGCCGGCTTTTCGTCTATCGATTGGACGACGGCGTGGTCCACATCGTCGACGTTCGTACGGCACCGGCGGGACGGGGCGAGGTGCGCGTCCTGTCGGGACTGAAGGATGGGGACCGCATAGCGATCTCGGCCGAAGGTTTGCTTACAGAGGGCAGAAAGGTGCGCGAGCAATGACCGTATCGGGGCAAATGCAGGAACCGCTCATCCGGCTGTCCGGCGTCACGAAATACTACAAGCGCGGCGCCGAGAAGGTGGAGGTGCTGGAAAACCTCGACCTCGACGTGCCGAAAGGCGACTTCCTCGCGCTGATGGCGCCGTCCGGCAAAGGCAAGTCCACGCTGCTCAGCCTGATCGGCGGCATCGACCGTCCCAGCGCCGGCGAGGTGACCGTCGACGGCAAGTCGCTGAAGAAGATGCGCGACAGCGCGCTCGCCGCCTGGCGTTCGCGCAATATCGGGTTCGTCTTCCAGCTCTATCACCTGATGCCGGCCCTGACGGCGGCGCAGAACGTCGAGCTGCCGCTGCTGCTCATGAAGATGAGCGCGGCGGAACGGCGCAAGCGCACGCTGGCGGCGCTTGCCGTCACCGACATGGACGACCGCGCCAATTTCAGGCCGGCGGAGCTTTCGGGCGGCCAGCAGCAGCGCGTCGCCATCGCCCGCGCCATCGTGACCGATCCGCCGATCCTGGTGTGCGACGAGCCGACCGGCGACCTCGACCGCAAGACCGGCGACGAGATCCTGCGCCTCCTGCAGACCCTCAATACCGAGCACGGCAAGACGATCCTGATGGTGACGCACGATCCGCACGCGGCAGCGCGCGCCGGGCGCACGCTGTTCCTGGCGAACCGCAAGCTGGCCGAAGAGCCGGAGGCCTAGAGGTGACGGACAATTCGCTGACCTTCACCGTCTTCCGCCGGCACAAGATGCGCACCCTGTTCACGGTGCTGTCGGTGGCGGTGGCGTTCGCGATCTTCCTGGTCCTGGCGACGCTCTATAACGGCTTCGCGGGCCTGGTGAACTACGGCCGTGCACAGCGGCTGGACGTGTGGATCGACGGCTTCGGCAATCTGCCGGTGAGCTATGCCGCGAAGATCGCGTCGCTGCATGGCGTCAAGGCCGTGGCGTACCAGACGAGCCTTTTCGGCTATTTCCGCGATCCCAAGAACAGCGTCGCCGTCGCCGGTGTTCCCTTCGAGCAATACCTGACGGTGTTTCCGGAGCTGTCGGTGACCGGCGCCGAACGGCAGGCGATGCTGCGGGACCGGCAATGCGCCATCGCCGGGGCGCCCTTGGCGGACAAGATGGGATGGAAGACCGGCGACACGATCCCGGTCTCGGGCGGACCGGCGCAGAAGAACGGCAGTACGACCTGGTATTTCCATCTCTGCGGCATCTTCAAGAGCACGCTCCCCGACACCCTGATGCAGACCCTGGTGGCGCACTACGCGTATCTGAACGAGGGCAATGCGGACGCAAGCGCGCGCGACCATGCCGATCAGATATTCCTGACGACCGAAGATGCGCGCGACGTCCCCGTGGTGGCGCGCAGGATCGAAAGCACATTCGCCAACGCGCAGCCGGCGGCGATCGCGCTGCCGGATGCGCTGCTCTATCTGAGCGTCGTGAAGTCGTTCGGCGACGTTGGCCTGATCATCACCGCCATCGGAGCCGCCGTGTTCCTTTCGATGCTGCTCGTCACCGGCAACGCGATGTCGAATTCGGTGCGCGAGCGGCTGAACGAATTCGCCGTGATGCGCGCCCTGGGTTTCGGCCGTCGGCGCGTCGTGCGGCTGGTGCTGCGGGAATCGGGGTGGATCGTAGGCGTGGGGGCGGCGCTGGGTCTGCTGCTCGGCTGGAGGCTGTGCCTGATGATGGCGCCTGTCGTCAGCGACACGCTGCCCTATTTCGCCGTGACCTGGCAGGCGGTGGCGGCTGGCGTCCTGCTGGCCGCGCTCTTCTCCATCCTGACGAGCATCCTTCCGGCACGGCGCGTCACCGCGCTGGAAGTCGCCGACACGTTGCGGAGGATCTGACCTTGGCCGTGATGCATGAGATCTCGTCGCTCTGCCGATGGAACATCCGCGGTCTTCGCAGCCGTCTGCGCAACGCCGCCGTCGTCCTCATCGGATTTTTCCTGGTCGTTCTGGTGTTCGTCGCCGTGCTGTCGGTGCGCGACGGGATCCTGCAGAGCGAAACCAGGCCCGGCACCGATCAATTGGCCATCGTCACCAGTCAGCACGGCACGATGGATGCGGGCGCGCTCGACACGGTGAACCAGGCGCCGGGCGTCGCCCGCGTGGACGCCAAGCCGCAGGCCGCGGCCACGGATTCCGGTCCCCTCCTGATCCGCAACTGGCGGCCGGACATGCTGGGCCTCGCCATCATCCTCGCGATCGATCCGGGCAAGGCGGGCGTGATGCCCAACTTCCATGTCGTCGAGGGACGGCTGATGCGTCCCGGCTTCAACGAGATGATGATGGGCGAGGGCGCCAAGCGGATCTATCCGGAATATGCCGCCGGGCGGACGGTCCAGTGGCAGCGCCGCGAATGGAAGGTCGTCGGCGTCTATTCCACCGGCAGCCTCACGCGCGATTCCCAGTTCCTGGTCGATCTGCACCAGTTCCAGGGTGCTGCGAAGTCGGGCGACAAGTTCTCCGAGATCTATGTCCGGCTGGTGTCGCCTTCGGCGTTCGCCGGATTCAAGAAATACATGGAAGGACAGCCGAGCCTGGCAGCGAGCGTCAAGACGATGGCCCAGGAGGACGAGGAGGTCGGCAAGCGGTTCCGGGAAATCCTGGCGATGGCGGCCGGCATGATCACGATCCTGATGGCGGCGGGGGCGACCTTCGCGGCGCTCAACGTCATGTATGCCAATGTCGCCAGACGCAGCGGCGAGCTTGCGGTGCTGCGCGCGGTGGGCTTCTCACGCGTGCCCGTGCTGGTCGCCATGCTGTCGGAGGCCGTGATCCTGGCGCTGGCGGGCGGCGTCGCCGGGGTCGTCCTGGCCGCGCTGGCGTTGGACGGCCTGGAGGCGAAGACGCTCATGGGCGGCTGGCTGGTGTCGTTCCGCCTCGCGGTCACGCCTTCGGCGATCGCGATGGCGTTGGCGCTCACGCTCGGCATGGGATTTGCGGGCGGCCTGTTCCCGGCGATCCGTGCCGCGCGTCGGCCTATCGCGATCGCCTTGCGGGAAGAATAGCGTCACCCCATTTTCGCCTGCGCGATATAGCGATCGATGACGCCGTCCAGCACGTCCAGCGGCACGCGCCCGCAATCGAGGCCGGCCGTATGGAAGCCCTTGATGTCGTAGCGCGCGCCGAGCGCCGCCTTGGCGCGTTCGCGGGCCTTGGTCCAGACCGTGTGGCCGATCTTGTAGCTGCAGGCCTGACCCGGCGTCGCGCAATAGCGCTCGACTTCACGGGCGGCGAAGCTCGGCGCGTTGCCGCCATTGTCCACGAAATACTTGATCGCCTGGTCGCGCGTCCATTTCAGGCTGTGGATGCCGGTGTCCACGACGCAGCGGTTCGCGCGGAAGAGCTGGAAATTGAGATAGCCGATGCGGCCGAGCGGATCGTCGTCATACATGCCGATCTCGTCGGCAAGCTGCTCGGCATAAAGCGCCCAGCCTTCCGCATAGCCGGAGAAGCCGATCGTCTTGCGCAGTAGCGGCAGGGTCTTGTTGGAGAGCGCAAGACCGCCTTCGAGCTGATGGCCCGGCAGGCCCTCATGGAAAACGGTGGTGGAGAGCGCCCATTTCGGCCACTCCGAACTGTCATGCAGATTGAAATACACGATCCCCGGCCGCGAGCCGTCGATCGCGGGCGCCTGGCTGAAGGCCGAAGCGGCGCCGGCTTCCGTCGCGCTCGGCACCCTGCGCACCTCGAACGCATAGGACGGCACGCGCGCGAACACGGAAGGCAGCTTCGGCCTGATCTCCGCGAGCCGCTGGTTGCAGTAGGCGATCTCATCGGCCTTGCCTGCATCGGTGTTGGGATAGATCGACTTCGGATCTTTGTAGAGAGCAAGGATGCGCTCCGACACGGTGCCTTTCGTCATACCCTGGGCCTTGAGCAGCGTGTCGATGCGCGCAGTGATCTCGGCCGCCTGGTCGAGCCCGAGCTGATGGATCTGCGCCGAGGTCATGCTGGTGGTCGTGGCGGAACGCAATGTCGCCACATAATATGTATCGCCGTCTTTCAACCTCCACATCCCGGGATCGGACGTCGCGGTCGCGCGCATGGTTTTCGCCTGCGCGATCTGCCGGTCCATGGCGGGGCCGATCTTGGCATCGTAGACGGCGGCGGCCGTCTTCGCGTAATCGTCCGATAGACCCTTGGCCTTCGCGCGCGTGGCGATGGAGGTGACGAGCAGCGATTTGTCCGCCGCAGTGCGGAACGCGGTCATCTGCTCGAGCGCGCGGTCCAGGAGGAAATCCGGCGGCGCCACGCCCAGCGCCGCGTCGTGCTTCATGCGCTCGGTGTCGCCGTCGAGCTGGCCCGCGAACGCATCGAGGCGGGAAACATAAGCGTCGCAATCGTCCGCGGTCTCGATCTTGTGCTTGGTGTCCATGAAATCGGGGAACGACTGATAGACGCCGGTGAGCTGGCTCACGACATAGGGCGAAGGCCCAAACGCGGCGCCGCCGAAATCGAAGGCCGCGATCGCCGCCCGGGACTCACCCACGTAAAGGAGCGTGTCGTAGTTCACCTTGTCCATGCCGGCGAGCTTGGACGCGTCGATCGCCTTCAGGCGCGCAAGCTGGGAGGCATTCAGCGCCTTGGCATGGGCCGCGCCGGCCAAACTCTCATCGCGCAGCCTGGACTTGAGGCCCGCATTCGCGCCCTTGTCGAAGCCGAGAAGCGTGGCGCTTTCCGGATTTTCGTTCAGGTTCTCCTGGAAGAACGTGTTCATCAGCGCACCCAACTGGGCGGCGGAATCGGACCCGGCCGCAAAGGCTGGAAGCACGGAGCAGGCAAACGCGGCAGACGCGGCGGAAGAAAGAAGTTCTCGGCGGCTGAGCATGGAAAATCCCCCTTTTGTCCTGGGAAGCATATACGCGCTCAGCGGCCCGGTTCGCACGCGGAAATGTCGCAATTTGTGTCGATGCCCTCAGCGACCCGCGCGGACGCGCCGCGCTTTTGGCTCCGTGGCGCGAATGCGCAGCCGGTATTGCGGCACCACGCTGACGTCCGACACGGATGCGGTCTGGCTACCCTCGACCATTTTCGCGACGCCGCCGTCCAGATAGATCGGCGCGTCGGCGCGCAGGGGAAGGACGGTGAGCGTCAGCGGGCCGGCGATCTGGGCTGCGAAATGCTTCAGGCCGATCTCCCACACGCTGCCGTCGAGAAAGCGGTCGTCGAGCATCTGCGTGCCCGCGAACAGGCGCGCGACGTCGCCGCGGGCGCTGATGCGCAGGAACGCATCGTCCTGTGCCGTGAGCCCGGAGCGCGATATGGCGATCGTCCAGGCGGCGGATTTCGCGAACGTCTCGGGCATGGGCTCGTGGGCCGTGTTCGCCGGCAGGCCTAGAACCAGCGGCGGAACCGGCAGCGCGTCCCTGATCTTCGCGAGCGTGACCGAAACCGTCCGCGCCGGAGCGCGCGCCTCGAACGTCTGGAATACGCCGTCCTGTCCCGACGCGGCGATGGCGATTTCGGCCGACGGCGCGTGCGACAGCGCCGGGTAGACGGCGAATTTGAAGACCGGATCGCCTGTGGCGAGAAGCTCTAGGCCGTCCTTGCCGGCCACGGCCTGCGCATCCGTCCGTATCAGGCGGGCTTTGCCGTCGAGTTCGGCGAGCGAGATGTGTTCGGCTTCGCTTTGCGTCAGGACGAGAAGCCGCACCGTCCCGGCAGCCGACGTCTTGACGTCGACGATCGCATCGGTTCCGGGGCGCAGGCCGGAAAGCGTGAGGCGGTTGGTCGACGGATCGCGCGAAGCGTCGCCGGACGGCGCATGCACGGACGCGGCCCCATCGAAAGCGAGCTCTACCGGAATACCGTCTATGGCGTGGAAAACGTAGACGGGGATGTTCCCGTCCTGCAATCGCGTCACCGGCTGCGCCGTCGCGTAAACCAGCTTCGCGCCCGACAGATCCATGTTGATCGGCCAGATGAAATAGGCGCCGGAGGCGATGTCGATCGGCCGGCCCGGAAACGTGACCGTTCCGTGCGGCAGGCGCACCGCGAACTGGACATCCTTCTGCACCGCCATCTCGTACTGACGCACATGGTTGTCGACGAACAGGAAACCGCTGTCGCCGAGGCTGCGCACCGAAAAGCGCGGCGTCGAGAGGTCGCCGGAGCCTGTCGAGACGACGTCCGGCCGGTGCACGGTCATCGGCGCCAGGTCCGCTCCGAAGGACTGAAGGAAATAGTGGAAAGGCCTGAGCTTGCTCATCACCGCATGCTGCTGGCCATAGGCGCCGAGCGGCGCCTGGAAGTCGTAGTCGATCATCGGCAGGTCGTTATAGGCGCCGATGGCGGTGTTCTCCTCCAGCGATCCGTGGTCGGGTGAATTCTGTCCGCCGTGGAACATGTAGTAGCCGTAGAGGTTGACGCCGGAGCCGAGCTGGACGGGCAGCATCGCGGCGGTGTCGTCCGGCTGCATGATCGGGCGGCGGCGGTACATGGTCGGCACGCCGCCGCCGAACTCGGCACCGAGAAAGGGCGTATGCGCAATATCGGCGTCGGCATCGCCCGGCAACGTGTTCACGGTCTCCGCACCCAGATTGCCGCGTACGCGGCTGTCGAAGCGGAAGGCGTAGACTTCGGACGGCGGCAGCTTCTGCGTCGACAGGCCCCAGGGCTCGTCGGCATAGCCGCCGAAGACCGGCGTCACCTCATGGTGCGGAAACACCGTGTTGTCCCAGCCGGTGACCGTGTAGAGCGGAAGGTCGAACCCCGCGGCGAGCGCGATGCGCTTCAGCGCCGCGATGTGGTCGCGTCCCTGACCCGGGCCGGTGAGGTTGAATTCGTTCTCGAGCTGCATGCCGACGATGGGGCCGCCGTCCTTCCACAGCTGGCCTTTGACCTGCGCGGCGATCTCCCCCCAATAGCGCGCGACATGGCGCAGATAGTTGGGATCGCTCGTGCGTGTGGGCATCGCGTGCACGACCCAGTCGGGAATGCCGCCGAAGCGCGATTCCGAATGTACCCAGGGGCCGGGCCGGATGAAGACCTTCAAGCCGAGTTGTCCGCACAGCGTCACGAAGCGCCGCAGGTCGCGATTGCCGCTCCAGTTGAATTGCCCGTCGGTTTCCTCGTGCTGGTTCCAGAAGATGTAGGTCGACACGATGCTCACGCCGGCGGTGCGCATCTTGAGGAGTTCCTCCTCCCAGTCTTCCTGCGGCACGCGCGTGAAGTGGAACTCGCCCATGACCGGCAGCCATGGCTTGCCGTCCATCGTCAGATAGCGGCTGTTGATCCCGACCGTCTCGCCCTTGGGCGACGTCGCGGTGCCGAAATGCAGGTATCCGGTCTCGGGCGGCGCCGGCTGCTCGCGCGCGTCGACGCCGAGCAGGGCGGCGCTTGCGCGCGGCACGCCGCAGAGCATAAAGATGGCGCACAACAAGGCCGTGGTCGCGGCGATCTTCATGGTCATTCCCCCCTTTGCGGCTATTTATCATACAAATAGGATCGGCGCGCAAATGCAAGCATCGGAACGCATCGCGGTCGTGACGGGAGCGGGAAGCGGGATCGGCCGCGCGGTCGCGCTCGCGCTTTTGGGAGCGGGCCATGCCGTCGCGCTCGCCGGCCGCCGCAGGGACGCGCTCGAACAGACCGCGTCACGAGCGGCGTCCGGTACGCGCGCTCTGGTGGTTCCGGCCGACGTCACCGATGAGGAGTCCGTCGCGGCGTTGTTTGCCTGTGTGACCGCGCAATTCGGCCGGCTCGACCTGCTGTTCAACAATGCCGGCATGGATGCGCCCGGCCAGCCGATCGACGCGCTGACCTTGGCGCAGTGGAACGCGGTGATCGGCGTCAACCTGACCGGCGCGTTTCTCTGTGCGAGGGCGGCGTTCCGGCAGATGAAGACGCAGACGCCACGCGGCGGCCGCATCATCAACAACGGATCGATCGCGGCCCAGGTGCCGCGTCCGCGCTCGGCCCCCTATGCCGCCAGCAAGCACGCCATCACCGGCCTCACGAAATCGCTGTCGCTCGACGGGCGCGGCTTCGACATCGCCTGCGGCCAGATCGACATCGGCAACGCCGCCACCGACATGACGCAGGCGATGTCGAAGGGCGTGACACAGGCGGACGGATCGGTCCGCAGCGAGCCCAGATTCGACGTCCGCCACGTCGCTGATGCCGTGCTCTACATGGCGAACCTCCCGCTCGACGCCAACGTGCAGTTCATGACGCTGGCCGCGACGGCGATGCCCTTCATCGGGCGCGGCTAGGCAGGCGGCTCCGCGCGGCAGTTGCGCGCGATGAAATCGCGTTGGCTGGCAAGACCGTCGACGCAGGCGCGGATGGCGGCGCGTTGTTGCGACAGGTGCCTCTTCAAACGGTCCGTGTCCAGCACGTCGGTCAGGGGATCGTAGCTTTGCGGCTGGACGAATTGCCCGGTCAGCACGGCGAGCCAGTTGGAGAGAATGAAGAGCTCCTCGTCATAGACCGCGACATGGCCGCCGCTGCGGAACAGCTCGATCTTGTGCCGGAGCGTGTCCGGGATCGCCATCGTGCGGCAATAGTTCCAGAGAGGAGAATCGTCGCGCTCCGTCGCGCAATAATGCAGCACGATGAAGTCGCGGATCCGCTCATATTCGTAAGCTGAAAGCCGGTTGAACTCGGCCGCGTCCAGCGGATCGAAGCCGCGATCCGGAAACAGCGTCTGCAGCTTGGAAAGCCCGGTCTGCACCAGATGGATGGAGGTGGATTCGAGCGGCTCCATGAACCCGCCGGCGAGCCCGAGCGCGACGCAATTCTTCTCCCAGAACGCCCGGCGCCGCCCGGCCTTGAAGCGCAGGAAGCGCGGCTCGGCCAGCGCTTCGCCGTCGAGGTTCGCCAGAAGCGTGGCCGCCGCCTCGTCGTCGCTGATGAACTCGCTGCAGTAGACGTAGCCGTTGCCGATGCGGTGCTGCAGCGGGATGCGCCATTGCCATCCGGCCTTGCGCGCCGTCGAGCGGGTGTAAGGCGTCAGCTCTTCGACGCTCGCGCACGGCACGGCGGCCGCGCGGTCGCAGGGCAGCCAATGCGACCAGTCCTCGAACCCGACCTTGAGCGCCTGGCCGATCAGCAATCCCCTGAACCCCGAGCAGTCGATATAGAAGTCGGCGCGGACGCGCTCGCCGTCATCGAGGACGAGCGCATCGATGAAGCCGTCCTCGCCGCGCAGCTCGACATCGACGATCTTGCGCTCCAGCCGGGCGACGCCGCGCGCCCTGGCATATTCGCTCAGGAAACGCGCGTAGAGGCTGGCGTCGAAATGGAAGGCGTAGGACATGCCCGACAAGAGCGCGCGCGGATCGGCGCTCGGACGCGAAAACTTGCCCTGCATCGCGGCCACGGCTGCGAGCGCGTATTCGCCGATGTCGGTCTGGTCGCCAAGCGCGCGCGCCCTCAGCCAGCATTGATGGAACGGGCGTCCGTCGAGATCGGCGCCGTAGCGGCCGAAGGGATGGATATAGGTGTGGCCGAGCCGGGCCCAATCGCGGAACTGGATGCCGAGCTTGAACGTCGCCTGCGTCTTGCGGACGAACTCGTCCTCGTCGAGGCCGAGGAAGCGGTTGAAGAGCTGCATCGGCGGGATCGTGGCCTCGCCGACGCCGACCGTGCCGATCTCGGGCGATTCTATGAGACGGATGCTTTCGAGTGCGCCGTTGCTCACCCGCGTGAGCGCGGACGCAGCCATCCAGCCCGCGGTGCCGCCGCCGACGATGACGATCGAGCGGATCGGGCCTTGCGCCGTCATGCCGCCCCTATCCGCGCCAGGAACGTCCGATGGTCGGGCATGGAATTTGCGGCTTGCCGGATCGCCGCGCGTATCGCCTCGGCGCGCTCCTTCAATTCGGCGATGCCGAGCTTGTCGGCGAAGGGATGATAACGCCGGGGGAGAACATCCATGCCGGCGAAGACCGACAGCCAGTTGGGAAGAGAGAACGCTTCGCCCCCGTAGGGCGCTATGCGACCGCGGCTCTTGAACATTTCGATCTTTGCCGCGAGCGAGTCCGGCAGTTCCATATCCCTGCAGTAATCCCAGAACGGGGAACTGCGCCTCGCGCTCGAGCAATAGTGAAGGATGAGGAAGTCGCGGATCTGCTCGCTCTCGATGATCGCCAGGCGATTGTATTCGTCCGCGTTGGCCTGGCCGTGGCCCCGCCCGGGAAGCAGCCTCAGCAGTCGCGAGATGCCGGTTTGCACGAGATACGTGTCGGCCGCTTCCAGCGGCTCCAGGAAGCCGGCCGCGGCGCCGAGGGCGACGCAGTTGCCGCTCCACATCTTCCTGCGCCGCCCATTGACGAATGCGGTGGAGCGCGGCTCGCTTTCGGTGTTCTCCGGGAGCATTCGCCGCATGTCGGAGGTATCGAGGAAGCGGCTGCTGCAGACGAGCCCATGGCCGGTCCGGTGCCGCATCGGGACCGACCATTGCCAGCCTGCTTCGTGCGCCGTCTTGCGCGAATGGGGCATGAGCGCGTCCGTCTTCGATGAACTCCATGTGATCGCGCGGTCGCAGGGCAGGAAGCGGCTCCAGTCTTCATAGCCGGTCTGCAGAGCCTGTTCGATGAGCAGGCCGGCGCCGCCCGAGCAATCGATGTAGAGGTCGGCCGAAAGTCTTTCGCCGCCTTCGAGCAGCAGCGCATCGATGCCGCCGCCGTCTGCGCGCACGGCCACGTCAACCAGGCGGCGTGTGTTCGCTCGCACGCTGCGCGCCGATGCGTAGCGGCGCAGGAACTCGCGGTGAAGCGCGCGGTCCGGATGAAATCCGTATGAGAAGCTCGAGAACACGGAACTCGTATCGGCGACCGGACGGGCAAAACGGCCGAGCGAGGCGGCGACGGCGGCCAGTGAATATTCGCCGAGCGGCGAACCCTCGCCGTGACGGCGCAATTTGAACCAGCATTGGTGAAAGCCCAGCGTCTCGATGCTCGTGCCGAACTGGCTGAACGGTTGGAAGAACGTGCCGCCGGGCGCCGGCCAGCCGGCGAATTCCGTTCCGAGCTTGAACGTCGCTTTCGTCTGCCGGACGAATTCGTCTTCGTCGATCCCCAGCTTCTCCAGGAACAGCCGTGTCGCCGGGAGGGCTTCCTCGCTCAAATCGAACGGTTCGTCCTGCCCGCATTCGACGACGCTCACCTTGCCGGCGTGGTGCTTGAATTCGCCGGCGAGCGCCGCCGCCGCCGTCCATCCCGCGAGGCCGCCGCCGACGATGGCGATGCTCGGCAGATCGCTCATGATGGCGGCGCGGCGCGGCAGTTCGCGGCGATGAAATCCTCATGCGTCGGCATCGCCGCCGCGGTCTGGGCGATGAGTGCCTTCACGTTATGAAGCCGCCGCCGGATTTCATCGACGCCGAGACTGTCGACCAGGGGGTCGTAGCGGCGCGGCCAGACATGCTGTCCCGTCAGGACCGAAAGCCAGTTGGACTCGACGAAAAGCTCGCGGTCGGAGAACGTCACCCGGCCGTTGCTTCTGAACAGGTCCATCCGATAACGCAGGCTATCGGGAATTCCCATGTCGCGGCAGTAGCGCCACAGCGCGGAATCGTCGCGTTCGGTGGCGTGGTAGTGCAGGATGATGAAGTCGCGGATCTGCTCGTATTCGGCGATCAGGATACGATTGTACTCGGCGGTGTTCGTGGGATCGAAGTCGCGGTCGGGGAATATCGCGAGCAGTTGGGTCACGCCGCTCATGACGAGATGGATGCTGGTCGATTCCAGCGGCTCCATGAAGCCCGATGCGAGCCCCAGCGCGACGCAGTTCTTGTTCCAGAACGCCGCACGGCGGCCGGCCGTGAATTTGAGGAAGCGCGGCTCGGCGAGCGCTTTGCCGTCGAGGTTGCGCAGCAGCGTCGCGGCGGCCTCATCGTCGCTGATGAACTTGCTGCAATAGACATAGCCGTTGCCGGCGCGATTCTGCAGGGGAATGCGCCATTGCCAGCCGGCTTCGTGCGCGGTGGAGCGCGTGAACGGCGTCAGCCGCTGCGTATTTTCGCAAGGCACCGCGGCCGCGCGGTCGCAGGGCAGCCAGTGCGACCAGTCGTGATAGCCCGTCTTCAGCGCGCCTTCTATGAGCACGCCGCGAAAGCCCGAGCAATCGATGAAAAAATCCGCCTCGATCGTCTCGCCGCCGTCCAGCACCAGCGCTTCGATGAAACCGTCCTCAGCGCGCAGCTTCACGTCCACGACCTTCCGCTCCATACGCACGACGCCGCGCGCCAGGGCATATTCGCGTAGATACGCGCCATAGAGCGCCGCGTCGAAATGGAACGCATAAGACAGGCTGGAGAGAACCAGCTTGGGATCCTGGGCCGGCCGGATGAACTTGCCGAGCTTGGCCGCGCTCGTGGACAGCGAATAGTCGGCGAGCGGCGTCTTATCGCCTAGCAGTCGCAGCTTCATCCAGTAATGATGGAACGCGACGCGGTCGATCACCGTGCCGTAAGTGCCGAAGGGATGGAAATAGGTGTGTCCCTGCCGGCACCAGTTGCGGAACTCGATGCCGAGCTTGAACGTCGCCTGGGTCTTGCGGATGAAGTCGTTCTCGTCGAGGCCGAGCAGCGTATTGAACGCGCGGATGGGCGGGATCGTCGCCTCGCCGACGCCGACGATGCCGATCTCCGGGGATTCGATCACACATATCTTCGTGAACCCGTCCTTGAGGGTGCGGGCGAGGGCGGCCGCCGCCATCCATCCGGCCGAGCCGCCGCCCAGGATGATGACGGAGCGGATGCGGCGGTCGGAGCCTGTCGCCTCCATCGCGTTACTCGACGAACGGCGCGGTGACGTGGCGCCGGCCGACGAAGAAGGCATCGCCGACGAGCCGGAACGGCCGTCCGTCCACGTCCGAGCGCCCAGCCGCGATCAGCTCGGCGAAACGGCGATAGATGGCTGCATATTCGACATGCGGGTCGCTGCTGCCCGGCGCCACGCTGGTGCCGTCGATCATGAGCTTGTCGCCGCCGTCCGACAGGCGCAGCGCGCCGGCTTCGGTCTCCACGTCGATGTCCCAGCTCTGCGTGCCGGTCTGGCGGAAATCGAACGCGGCGTCGATCCTGATCCCGTCCTCGGTCGCGAACACGATGTCGGCGGCGATCGGCGACTTGCAATTCGACGGGATATGCAGATCGGCTTCGCGCACGAAGAAGGGCTGGGGAAGGATTTCGGTGAGGATGGAGATCGCGTTGATGCCCGGATCGAACACGCCGAAGCCGCCGGCCTGCCAGATCCAGGCCTGGCCCGGATGCCATTGGCGGACGTCTTCCTTCCACGTCACGCGCACACAGCGGAGCTTGCGCGAGGACAGCCACCGCCGCGCGGCGGCGACGCCCGCGGCGTGGCGCGAGTGCCAGGTCTGATAGAGCGTGCGTCCGGCGGCACGGCCCAGCTCGGCGAGGCGGTCGAGCTCCGTCGCGGTCGCACAGGGCGGCTTTTCCAGGAGCACGTGCTTGCCGCGCGCAAGCGCCAGACGCGCCGTCTCGAAATGCGCCTGGGGCGGCGTGCAGATCGCGATCGCGTCGAGATCCGGACATCCGTCCAGCATCGCCTCGGCGGTCGTGAAATTGGCCACGCCTTCGACCTCAGCGTTGCGGCTCGCGCAGGCGGCGAGCTCGAAATCCGCGCTCCGGCGCAGCACGGGAATGTGCTGGTCTCTGGCGATCTTTCCGATTCCGACGACGCCGATGCGCTTCACCAATGATGTCCCCCAAATGACGATGCTGTGCGACGATGCTATGGCTTGGATGCGTTCGGCGGCGGCGGATTGGCGGCCACGGCCTGCATCAGCGCCTCGCGTTCGGCGCAGCCGGACGGACAAAGCCTTCCCAGCGTCGTCAGCTCGTCGGATGCCATTCCATATTCCCGCGTCAGCAGATAGAGCTTGCCCAGATATTCGTGCAAAAGCTTGTTGTCGGCGTCGATCGCCAGCGCCTGCTTGTAGCAATCGAGAGCCTTGCCGAACTCGGCCGTCTGCTCTGCGCCCGAAAGCGTCGCCGCCAGCATGCGGTGCGCAAAGCCAAGATAGATCAGGGCCGTCGCATCGCTGCGCCGCTTCCTGGCAGCCAGTTCCAGATGTGGGATCGCCTCGTTGTACTTCTGTTGCTTGACCAGGGCCGCGCCCGCCGCCAATTCGTCGTGGACGGACGCGCCGGAAGAATTCGTGTCGGCCTTCATATTGTCGTAGCCGTAGTCCTGACCCTGCTGTTCGTAAGTGCCTTGGCTTCCGGTCGGTGATGAAACCTGGGCAGCCGCGGACAGGCACAGGCAGAGCGCAATCCCCAGCACGGTGGCCGGCAGCGGCAGGCTGCGCATGATTTCCTCCGGGATCTGTTATTATAATACTTATCTTATAATAGTCTCGCGATCCGGAGCAACCGTCGTCGCGCCGGTCTATCCGCGTTTCAGGAACCCGCGCGCGTCGAGCCATTGATAAAAGAGCGAGGTCCAGTTGGAAACGGCCGGCGGGTTGCTGTCGCGGATGCCGAAGCCGTGACCGGTCCTGGTCAGGACGTGCAGCTCGGCGGACGCGCCGGCCCGCTTGAGATCGAGATAGAGCTGAGGAACGCCTTGCGAGATCGCGGGGTTGTCGTCTTCGCCGCAGAGCAGAAACGCGGGCGGCACATCCTTCGACAGATGCATGCCTTGCGGGATGGCGGGATAGATCAAGCCGAGAAAATCGGGCCTGGAGCTTTCGCGATCGACCGGGTCGGTAGCCGCCGCCGATCCGGCATCGAACCGCGTCCCGACGAGTGCCGCCAGCTCGCCGCCGGCGGAGAACCCCATGATCCCGATCCGGCCGGGCGCCAGGTTCCACTCCGCGGCGCGGCTGCGCACCAGGCGGATCGCGCGCTGGACATCGGGCAGGGACGCGCCGTCGATCGTGTAGCTCGATCCGTCTTCCTTCGACAGGCGGTATTTCAGCACGAAAGCCGCGATGCCGTGATCGCTCAGCCAACGGCCGACGCGGTAGCCTTCGTGGTCCATCCACAATTCGCGGTGACCGCCGCCAGGCAGCACGACAATCCCCGCGCCGCTCGCCTTCACCGGAAGATAGGGCGTGATGGACGGCTGGTTGATGTTGGAGACGATGTGCTCGCCTTGCGGCGTGAGGCGCACTCTTTCAGGGGCGGTCTTGCCTTCCGATCCCGGCGCGCCGCCCGGCCACAGGAGAATGGGGGAGGGAGCGGTTTGTCCCTTGCTCGCCGGTGCGTATATCGTGCAGGCGAGCGCGACGACGATACGTCCAAGGGAAGCCGGCCTGACGATGCTCATGGCGTGCAAGATAGAGCCGCGGCGCAACGCTTTGCAATGCGAGGCGTCGCATGAGCGATGACATGACGGGAGAATTCCGCGTCAGCGCGCGCCGCGCGATCCGTACGCTCCGCGTCGGTCGCGAAGCAAGCCCTGTCATCGTCGTCGACGACTATCTGGCCGAGCCGCGCGCGCTGGTGGATTTTGCCGCCACGCATACGCGCTTCGGCGCGCCGAAGAACTGGTATCCGGGGCTGCGCGCCGAGCCGTTGCCGAAGGCCTATGTCGTAGAAACACTGGGCGCGCTGCATCGCGTCATCGGCGAAACCTTCGAGCTTCCCGTCGCGGGCAGCGTTCACACCAACACCTATTTCGGTCTGGCCACCACCGCGCCTGCGGACCTGTTGCCGCTGCAGCGCCTGCCGCATTTCGATACGCCCAATCCCCGCCAGATCGCGCTGCTGCACTACCTCTGCGACGCGGCGCATGGCGGTACGTCCTTCTTCCGTCACCGCGCGACCGGTTACGAATCCATGAGCGAAGAGCGCGTGCGATCCTATTTCGACTGCGTGGAGCGGGAATTGCGCGAAGGCGGGCCGCGGCCGGCCCGCTATGCGTCGGGCGACGACGACCTGTTCGAAGAGATCGCGCGCATCGATGCCACGTTCAACCGTCTGATCGTCTATCGCAGTTGCGTGCTGCATTCCGCCGATGTGAACGCAGCGCTCGGCCTGAGCCGCGATCCCCGTGCGGGACGGCTGACCGCGAACACGTTCATCAGCTATCGATAAGGCAGGTTCGCCGCGATTTGAATCATGACCAGACTGTCATGGCCCGCGAATGCGGGCCACCCAGCTGGGTTCTGCACTCTGAAGCAAGGTTTGTTCGGAGCTTTTCTATGATCGCAAGAGCAGGCGTCACCTGGGTGGCCCGCATTCGCGGGCCATGACAAATTTGTACCGTGGTTTGAAAGTCGCCCTCAGCGGCGCGACGCCCGTGCCGGTGCGAGCAGCACGCGCTCTCCCTTCGCGTCGATGCCTTCGCCCTTGCGGATGAGATGAAGCGCCTCTTCGATCAGGTCGCGCATCGCGGCTTCGGCGCCGGCCGCGTCGCCCTTAAGGATCGCGTCCGACACTTTCTTATGGTCGTTCACGCTGGCGAGGCGCACGCCCTTGACCCGGTTGGTGGTGCGGATGCTGAACCGGAGCGCGGTCTCGATCAGCTCGCGCAGCTGGGCGTAGAAACGGTTGCCGCTGGCGCGCAGGATCGAGATATGGAACGCGATGTCGGAGGTCAGCGGGTCGTCCTCGCCGTGCTCGGCGGCGATCATGCGGTTGAGCGCGCGCTCGATGGCTGCCTTTTCGCCGGGACCCGCTTCCATCGCCGCCATGGCGGCCGCGGCGGGCTCCACGGCGAGACGGATCTGGGTGAATTCGATGAGGAGCGAAAGCGAGAATTTGCGTTCGAGCAGCCAGCGCATCACGTCCGGATCGAACAGGTTCCAGCTTTCCTCCGGCTGCACCCATGTGCCCTGCCGGGGTCTCGCGCCGAGCAGTCCCTTGGCGGTCAGCATCTTGACCGCCTCGCGCAGGATGCTGCGGCTCGCGCCGTACTGCTTGCACAGATCGGCCTCGACCGGGAACGGATTCTTGCCGGAGTATTTTCCCGTGACGACCGCGATGCCCAGATCCTGGACGATGCTGTAGGTCAGGTTCTGCCCGCGCCCCGGCGAAATCACGTTCCTAGGGTGGTTCGACATCCCGACGCCTGCCCATATCAAGCACGAAGTGATTCTCGGCCAAGCCGATACACCCCATCTTGTACACGAAGACGTCTCCGGCGCTAGGCTCATGGGCGAGTTGGCCGGCGGTCAAACCGTCGCGTGCAGAGGTGACGAACAGAAGGTCGAGGTCGGGGCCGCCGAAGGCCGCGCAGGTCGGCTGGCTGGCCGGGACCTCAAGGACGCGCTCGATAGCGCCGTCCGGCGCATAGCGCACGACCCGGCCCGCCCCCCAATGCGCGCTCCACATGTAGCCCTGCGCGTCGACGCAGGCCCCATCCGGGTGTGCGTTACCGGTCGTCTCGGCAAAGACGCGCCGGTTCGCGATCGCGCCGGTGAGGGGGGCGAAGTCGTAGGAATAGATCTTCTGCAGCGGCGAATCCGCGAAATAGAACCTTTTGGAATCGGGGCTCCAGCAGATGCCGTTGGAGATCATGACCCCGCTCTCGCGCCTCGTCGCGCGCCCGGCGGCATCGACGCAATAGAGATTGCCGCGGCCCGAGCGCGGCTCGGTCTCCTCCATCGTCCCCGCCCAGAACCGGCCCTGGCGGTCCACGCGGCCGTCGTTGAAGCGCAGGCCCGCGAGCGCCGCATCCGGGCGGGCGAGCCATTTTTGCGCGCCGCTGCGGGGATCGAAGAGCGCGATCCCGCTCTCGAACGCCACGATGATTTCCGGCCTGCCCTGGATGAGGCCGAAGGAGCCGATCCGCTCCGGCGCGGAGAACGATTCAAGCGCGCGCCGCGCCCAATCGTAGCGGTACAGCTTGCGCTCCTGGATGTCGGTCCACCAGAGCGCCTGCCCGTGGACGTCCCATTGCACGCCTTCGCCCAGCGTGTTGCCGGCGCGGATGATGTCGATCGGCTCCATCGCGGTCTCTTACCAGAATGTGTAGTAGAGGGCGATGAGGACGGCGATGACCACCGCACCGGCGATGTTGAACGACCAGCTCGTCGAGTAGTCGATGTCCATCAGGTCGATCGTCGAGGTCTTGGCGCGCCTGGGCTGCAGCAGCGAGACGAGCATCGCCGCGCCCAGGCACATCAGGAACACGTAGCCGATGCGGTTCATGAACGGCACCTGCGGCCAGTATTTCCAATAAAGGAACGAGAACACCACTGATCCGACCGCAGCGACGAAGGCGCCCGCCGTCGTGGCCCTCGGCCAGAACATGCCGAGCACGAAGATGACGACGATGCCGGGCGTGACGAAGCCGGAATATTCCTGGATGTACTGGAACGCCTGCGGCAGGTTTCCGAGAAGCGGCTTTGCGGCGAGGATCGCGACGATGAGCGCCACGACGGCCGCGATCCGCCCGACGACGACGAGATGCGTCTCGCTCGCATTGCGGAACGCGGGCTTGTAGAGGTCGATGGTGAAGATGGTCGCGATAGAATTGATCTTGGATCCCATGGACGCGATGATCGCCGCGATCAGGGCCGCGAAGACGAGCCCGAGCAGTCCCGGCGGCAGCAGCGTCATCAGATAGGGATAGGCCATGTCGGCGCGCTCGAGATGCGGCGCCAGCACGCCCGCCGCGATGCCGGGCAGGACGACGAGCACCGGCATCAAGAGCTTCAGGAACGAGGCCAGCACGATGCCCTTCTGCGCCTCGCGCGTGTCCTTCGCCGCGAGCGCGCGCTGGATGATGTACTGGTTGAACCCCCAATAGGACAGATTCATGATCCACATGCCGCCGACGAGCACCGACAGGCCGGGCAGGTTGGAATAGTTGGGATTGTCGGGCGACAGGATCATCTGGAACTTGCCGGGAAGCTGCGCCTCGAGCGTCTGAAAGCCGCTCACGACGCCGGCGATGCCGCTGTGGCCCGAGATCTTCTCGAGCGCGATGTAGACGATCACCAGTCCGCCGAGAACGAGCAGGCTGACCTGCACGATATCGGTGAGGGCCACCGCCTTGAGACCGCCGTAGAGCGCATAAGCACCGGCAAAGACGCCCAGCGCGATCAGCGCCAGCTGGATGTCGATGCCGGTGACTGTGTGGATCGCGGTCGCGCCCAGCCACAGGATCGAGGTGAGGTTCACCAGGATGTAGAGAGCAAGCCAGAACACGGCGGTGACCAGGCGGATGCTGTGCCCGTAACGCCGCTGCAGGAATTCCGGCATCGTGTAGATCTGGTTCTTCAGGAAGATCGGCAGGAAGAACTTGCCGACGATCAGGATGGTGAGCGCCGACATCCATTCGTAGGAGGCGATGCCCAGCCCGATGACGTAGCCCGATCCCGACATGCCGATGATCTGCTCGGCGGAGATGTTCGCCGCGATCAGCGACGTGCCGACCGCCCACCACGGAAGCGCCCGGCTGGCGAGGAAGTAATCCTTGCTGTCCTTGACGTGCCCCGCCTTCTCGCGCGAGACCCATTGCGCGAGCGCGAAGATCGACACGGCATAGACCAGCAAGACGGCGATATCGACGTAAGACAGACTGCTCATCGGCACTTCCCCCTGAGTGAGCGCGTCAGCGCGCCTTCGCCTATTTCATTTCGGTGCGGCACGCCGGACGGCTTCGACCAGCTTGCGCGCGCGTTCGGAAATCTCATGCGTCGTGTATTCGGGGCGGAACAGTTCCGAGCCGAACCCGAAACCCGCCGCCCCGGCCTGCAGCCACTGCGCCACCTGATCGGCGCCGATGCCGCCGACCGCGAAGATGCGCGCGGTACCGGGCAGCACGGATCGCAAGGCTTTCAGATGTCCGGGGCCGTAGGTATTTGCCGGAAAGAGCTTCAGCCTGGATGCGCCGGCCGCGATGGCCGCGAAGGCTTCGCTTGCCGTCGCGAAGCCCGGCATGGCGATCATCTTTCGCTCGAGCGTGCGGCCGATGACGGTTGGATCGGTGTTGGGAGAAACGATCATCGTGCCGCCCGCGGCAAAGACGCGGTCGACGTCGCCGCGCGCAAGCACCGTGCCCGCGCCGCAGATGCAGGCATCGCCGAAATAAGCCGCCAGCCGCGCGACACTGTCGAACGGTTCGGGAGAGTTGAGCGGGACCTCGATCGCGCGGATCCCCGCGTCGTGCAGGATCTGGCCGATCTCCAGCACGCGGTCCGGCGCGACCCCGCGCAGGATCGCGACCAGCGGCAATTCGTCGAGCAGCGCTTCAGGCGGCATCGGTCACGCCTTCAAGGACACGATACAGCGCGCTCAGCCCGGCAAGAGACGCCGTGTCGCCGTCGATGTTCCGCACCGCCACGTCGCGCGTGCGAAGCGCCTGCGCATAGAGCTCGCCCAGGCGCGGCGTGCTGACGACCACGACGCCGTTCGACTCCGCGAGATCCGCGCGGAAAAAGCGCTTCGCGCCGGAGACATCCTGGCCGATGATCAGGCCGGACAGATAGTCGGCGGCATCGCGCTGCTTGATCTCCCCCTTGAGCTGCCCGCTGCGCACTTCGAACAGCAGGTGGATGAGCTCGCCGTCGGGGTAGAGCTTGATCTTCTCCAGCGCGCGCTTGAACACCGCCCCGCCGGCCGCGCCGTCTACCGTCTCCTTCGAATTCACCAGCACGCTGTGGTGGTAGAGGATGTCGTAGAGCTCGCCGCTCACCGCGGTGAGGAAATGCTCGATGACGCCGTCTTTCAGCGATACCCATTTCGTGTGCGTGCCCGGCATGCAGAACACCTGGCGGCCTTGCGCCAATTGCGGCTCGAGGCGCAACGCGCCCAGGATCTGCGTCTCCTCGCCGCGCATCACGTCCGGCGCCATCAGGCGGTTGCGGCAGGACAGTCCGGGCGCGATCGTGATGCTGTGGCCGTTCGCCTCGAAGCGCAGCGCGCCGGCGGCGATCATTTCCGGCCGGGCGGGGCAGGGCAGATAGCGCACCTCGCGCCAGCCGATGGTCGAGCCGACCATGCCGCACAGAACCGCGGGCAGCGCGCCGTACTGCTTCCAGGGTTCGATCTGCGCGAAGAACGCGCCCGCGACATCGGCTTTCACCGCGCCGACGCCCGGGCCGTTTCTGCTTTCGAGCACGCGGCCGCCGCGGTCGCAGAGGCTCAGCCGCAGATGGCTCGTCCCCCAGTCGCCGGCGATAAAGGCCGGAGCCGGCATCAGTGCGATTCCCGATCCACGACGTCACCGCTGCCGCCGACCAGGAAGTCGAGATCGCATCCGCGGTCTGCCTGCAGCACGTGGTCGTAGTAGAGCTTGTAATAGCCGCGCCCGTATTTCGGCGCCGCGCGCGTGCGGTTCCATTCCGCAAGGCGCTTCGCCATCTCGGCATCGGATATGAGCAGATCGAGCTTGCGCGCCGGGCCGTCGAACGCGATCTCGTCGCCGTTCCTCACGATCGCAAGCGGCCCGCCGGCCTCGGCTTCGGGCGAGACGTGGAGGATGACGCTGCCGAAGGCCGTGCCGCTCATGCGCGCGTCGGAGATGCGCACCATGTCCTTGACGCCGCGCGCCAGCAGCTTGCGCGGCAGCGGCATGTTCCCGACCTCAGGCATGCCGGGATAGCCCTTCGGGCCGCAGCCCTTGAGCACGAGGATGGAATTCTCGTCGACATCCAGCTCCGGGTCGTCGACGCGGGCCTTGAAGTCCTCGATGGATTCGAAAACCACGGCCGTGCCGCGATGGCGGTACAGCGAGTCCGCCGCGGCGCTCGGCTTCATGATCGCGCCGTCCGGGCAGAGATTGCCCTTCAGCACCCAGATCCCGGCGGTGGCGCGCACGGGGTTCGCCACCGTGCGGATCACGTCGCGGTTGAAGCACTCGGCTTCGGCGATGACCTCTCGATGCGTCCGCCCCGAAACCGTGAGGCCGTCGAGCGCGAGCCAAGGGGCGAGCTCCTTCATCGCCGCGGGGAGACCGCCGGCGTAGTGGAAATCCTCCATCAGGAAATGGCCCGACGGCTGCAGGTCGACGATCAGAGGTATCTCGCTCGACAGGCGGTCGAAGTCGATCAGGTCCAGCTTCACGCCCAGCCGACCGGCGACGGCGAGCAGATGCAGCACCGCGTTCGTCGAACCGCCGATCGCGGCGATCACGCGGATCGCGTTCTCGAAGGCTTCGCGGGTGAGGATCTTGGAAAGGCGCACGTCCCGGCGCGCGAGGTCGACGATCGTGCGTCCGGTCTCGTGCGCGAGCGCTCGCCTGCGCGAGTCGACCGCCGGGATAGTGGCATTGTAGGAAAGCGACAGCCCCATCGCCTCGACGATGCTGGCGAAGGTCGAGGCGCTGCCCATCGTCATGCAGGTGCCGGCGCTGCGCGACATGCCGCTTTCCGCCGACATGAAATCCTTCAGCTCCATCTCGCCGGCGCGCACGGACTCGCTGAATTTCCACACATCGGTTCCCGAGCCGATGTCCTGGCCGCGGAACTTGCCGTTGAGCATCGGCCCCGACGACACGACCATCGTCGGCAGGTCGACGCTGGCGGCGCCCATCAGCTGGCCGGGCGTGGTCTTGTCGCAGCCCCCCAGGAGGACGACGGCATCGATCGGATTGCCGCGGATGGATTCTTCCACTTCCATGGCCAGGAGATTGCGGAACAGCATCGCCGTCGGCCGCATCTGCGTCTCGCCGAGCGACATCGCCGGAAACTCGAGCGGCAGGCCGCCGGCCTCCCAGACGCCGCGCTTCACGAACTCCGAGATGTCGCGCAGATGCGCGTTGCACGGCGTGAGCTCGGACCAGGTGTTGCAGATCCCGATGACGGGCCGTCCGTCGAACACGCTCGACGGCAGGCCTTCGCTCTTCATCCAGCTGCGATGGATGAAGCCGTCCCGTGTCTGCGGGCCGTAGTTCTTGGCGCTGCGAAATCCCGGCTTTTGCGACGGCATGAAATCTTCCACCCACTCCCACCTTCAAGCGGCTGGAATATACATATCCGGTCCGTCCCGAAGCTGTTGGATTTATATGATAAATATCTTTACTGTAAAGTCACGCCGGTTCGAAATCATGGTTTCCCGCCCGCTTCGGGTCCTTGTTCAGAGGCGATCGCACCATGTCGGTTGACGGCGATCCCCACAGTCGCGAGCAGCGTCTGATCGGCGAAATCGCACAGGCGATGCGAAGCGGCGATATCGCGCGGGCATCGCAGCTCGCCGACCTCGCGCTGGCGCAAGGCGTCAGCCACGCCCTTCCATACCAGGCCCGCGCCGTGCGTCTCGACACGCTCGGCAGGGGAGACGAGGCCCTGCGGAATTTCGAGATGGCGCGTACCCTCGCTCCAGGCGACCCCATGGTCGTGAATGGCGCAGCACTCTGTCTCGGCCGCATGGGAAGGCTCGCTGAATCGATGGCGGCCTTCGACGATGCGCTCGCGCTCGATCCCAATTTCGCGACGACGCATTTCCATCGCGGGATGGTTCTGGAGATGCACGGCGAGTTCGGCGCGGCGTGCGGCGCTTACCGGCGTGCCGTCGAGCTCGCGCCTGGCTATGCGGCGGCCTGGGCCGGATTGGCGACCGCGGCGCATTCCCGGCAGGCGTGGAAGGAGGCGGGGATGGCCGCCGCGCGTTCCCTGGCGCTGGATCCGCGCCAGCCGCGGCTCGCGATCCCGCTCGCCTTCGCGAAGATCCAGGAAGGCGCGTTCAAAGCGGCCGAGAAACTTCTTCGCGAACTCCTGAGCCAGCCCACCTCCGTGCCTCGTCATCTTCATGGCATCGCGCTGGGTCTGCTGGCCGATGCTCTGGATGGGCAGGGCAAGTTCGGCGAGGCCTTCGTCTGCTACACGGCGCAGAACCGGGAGAGGCGCGCCGGCTATATCAGGCCTCCCGGAGCGCCCGACATGGCCGCACTGGTGCGCGGCCTCACGGCATTCGTCGAACGGACGCCGATGATGGGTGCGGCGGATGCGCAGGGAGCGGGCCCGCATGCCTTCCTTCTGGGCTTTCCGCGTTCCGGAACGACGCTGCTCGAACAGGTCCTGGCCGCCCATCCGGACGTGGTGACACTGGAGGAAAGCGACGTCCTGGACGCGATCGCGGAAGAATTCCTGTGCGATCCGCCCGGCTTCGATCGCCTGGCCGCGCTTGATGGGGACGAGCTTTTGCGCGTGCGCGAGCAATATTGGCGCAACGTCCGCGCCCACGGCGTCGGGCCTGAGGGAAAGGTTCTCGTCGACAAGCTGCCGCTGAACACGATCAAGCTGCCGCTCATCGCCAAGCTGTTTCCGCAAGCCCGGATCCTGTTTTGCGTGCGCGATCCCCGCGCTGTCGTGTTCAGCTGCTTTCGCCGCGCGCTTCCCGTCAATGCGTCGACGGTGGAGTTGCTGACGCTGGAGGGCGCGGCGAAGTTCTACGATCGCGTCATGACGCTCGGCGAGGTCTGCCGCAGCACGCTGCCGCTCGCGTTCCATGTCCAGCGCCTCGAGGATCTGGTGCAGGATTTCGAGGGCCAGACGAGAAAGCTGTGCGCGTTCCTTGGCATCGAATGGGCGGATGGCCTTCGCGATTTCGTGCGCCTCGCGCAAGACCGGCACATCCGCTCGATCAGCGCGTCCCAGGTCCGCCGCGGCCTCTATGGCGATGGGGCACAGGAGTGGAAGCGCTACGCGCACCAACTCGCTCCCATCCTTCCGCTTTTGCGTCCCTGGGTGGAGTTGTTCGGCTACGAATCTGTCTGACCGGCGGCAGGATTCGCAGGCGGCAGGCGCGCGGCGAGAGGATGATTTCGAGCCATGCGCTCGTTTCGCCCCCGCGGCGCGCGAGCGGGAAACCGGCGAAAGGTGAAATCATTACAGGGCGTTGCGCGTCGGAAATTCCACATGCGCGCTGTTGCTCAAAAGCCCCGCAGACCTTCCTTGACATCAATAAGCCGATTTATATTATAAATGGCATTGCAAGCTGACCCCGCGTGTAAGAGGGGCGGCTATCTAGAGGGGGAGGTAGCCTGTGAGGTCGGTCCATAGCATGTTGCTGAGCGGGGCTAGCGCCCTCGCTCTTTGTTCGGTCGTGACGTCCGCCGCGCTCGCGGATGACTCCAACATCGAAACGGTCGTCGTCACCGGCGTGCGGGGAAGCCTGCGGGACTCGCTGGCGGCGAAGAAGATTTCTCCCCTGGTCACGGACAACATCTCGACCAAGGACATCGGCCAGCTTCCCGACGTGACGATCGCGGAAGAGCTGAACCGCCTTCCCGGCGTGAACACGACGCGAGACCGCGGCAACGCGAGCCAGGCGGCGGTTCGCGGCCTGGGCCCGCGGCTCGTGTTCGGCCTCGTCAACGGACGCGAAGTCGCGTCGTCGGAGCCGTCGCAGGACGTTCGCTGGGAAGTGTATCCTTCCGAAGTGCTCTCGGGCGCGCAGGTCTACAAATCGCAGTCGCCGGAACTCATCCCGGGCGGCATCGCTGCGACCATCGACATCCGCACCATCTCGCCGCTCGACTATGACGGACCGTCGATCAACATGCGGGTCGGCCCGACCTACAACGACGAGGGCGCGGATCTTCCGCATTACGATCCCTGGGGAATGCGCGCGAGCGGCGCCTACATCACGCATGTGACGTCGAATTTGGCGATCGCGCTTGCCGCGAGCTATCAGAAGGAAAAGAACGGATTCCCGGATTTCCGCACCTTCGGCTGGAACACGCCGGACAATTCGGGCGCGTCGACGTCCAATCCATCCGGCGCCACCGGAGATCTCAACAGCGACGGCGTTCCCGACAACACCAATTGGGGCTTGGTGACCGAGGTCAAAGAGGTTCAGCAGGACCGTCAGGCTTTGTCGGGCGCGGTGGGTTGGCAGCCGATGAGCAACCTCCAGGTCAAGGCGGACATGCTGTATTCCGCCTACACCATCCACGAAAACCAGTTTCAGACTTGGTACGCAAACAATCTGGGCAACTGGAACAACAGCCGTCACGATGTATACAATTGTTCGACATGCTCCTACACGATCGAGGACGACTCGGTGGTCTCCGAGAACCTTCAGAACATTCAGCAGAACGGACCGGACTTCTTCTTCCAGGGACCCGACTACCAGAGCGAGATCGCGCGCTACAACGAGCGGCACACCCTCTTGGTCGGCGGTCTGAATCTCAATTGGACGAGCGGCGACTGGAACGCCAAGCTCGATCTGTCCCATTCGGAAGCGTGGCGCAACAACAGATGGTCGGCGATCTATCTGGACACGCAGTGGGCCACGGGTATCGCGTACAACCTTACCCCCGGCCAGGCGCCTAGCGCGCATCTGTACGGTCCTGATCCCGCCAACCCGGCGATCCAGTCGGTCGGCGGTCTTTCACACGACATCTTCAACGATCCCGGCGGCCGGAACGGCGAAGTCGATCCCGAGCACAGCACCGATCATCTCTCGGCCGCCGCGTTGGACGTGACGCGCGCCTTCGCAGGATCGTTCCTGACCGCGATCGATTTCGGAGGTCGCATCTCGGAGCGTGCCAAAGGGCACCGGCAATGGCAGTACTTTCCTTCGCCCGTTTCCGCGATGAGCCTCGCGAATGCGGGGTTGGAGGAATTCACCGTCAATGCGTTCAACGCGCCGGCGAACGTCTGGGGCGATTGGGACAAGCTATTTCCGATGATCTACGGACCCAATGCGTCCGCCATACCGGCCGGCTCCGAACTTCCGCTGAGCCATACGAATGTCACGGAGAACACGGACGAAGGGTATGTCAAAGCCGACTTTGCGGGCAATTTCGGAGGCGCGCCGTACACCGGAAGCCTCGGGGCACGCATCGCCGCAGTGGACACCGAGAGCGTGGGCTTTCAATGCCTTGGAGGCTCGGGCAACTACTGCTTCGGCGGCGTCATCGCGCCCGTGGATCTCAAGAACCACTATACCGATGTGTTGCCGGACCTGAACATGGTCTTGCATCTGTCGGACGAGACCCAGCTGCACTTCGGCGCGGGGATCGCCATCTCGCGTCCGCCTTTGGATGCCTTGACGACGGGCTTCTTCCTGACGGCCAGCGCCCCCTTCACCGGCGGCGGCGGCAATCCGCTCCTGAAGCCCTACAAGGCTGATCAGGTCGACCTGTCCTATGAGTGGTACTTCCACGACGAGTCGATGTTCGCGGTCGCGCCCTACTTCAAGCATCTCGAAACCTACATCACGGCGCTGTCGTCGACGGAGATCATCAACGGCAACAACTACCTCATAACCACTCAAGGCAACGGCAAGGGCGGCGACGTGGAAGGCGTCGAGCTGACGCTGCAGACCCGCTTCTACTTCCTGCCGGGCTTCTGGAGCGATTTCGGAACCTACATGAACTACGCTTACGCGAACTCCGACATCAAGGAAGTCGTGCCCTCGACGGTCGGTTTCGGAGAGACGCCCTACTCGATGGTGGGTCTGACCAAACACACCGCGGAGATGGATTTGTTCTATGACCGCGGCGGTTTCGAGGCGCGTGTGGCGTACAAGTATCACAGCCCGAACACGGTGGCGCCGACCTGGGTCGGAACGACGCTGAAGAAGGACGACGCCGAGGGCATCCTCGATGCCAGCCTCTCCTATCAGTGGAACGACAACATCGGTCTGCGCTTCCAGGCACGCAACCTGACCAACCAGGTCAATCGCTACACGAGCGACAACAACCCGGTGAATCTGTCGAACGACGGCGGCTATCAGGTCTATGGTCGCTCATATCTGTTCGACATCTCGTACAAGAACTGAGGAATCCCGTTGGTAACTCGGTGGGGTGGCGGCAGCGTCACCCCACCTTTTTCTTTTTCAGGGGTGTGCGTGCGATGCGGGCGATCGGACTATTTTTGATCCTTTCCTCGCTCGCCGCGCCCGCCGCCGCCCGCGAGGTCTATTTCGGCGGCGACCTGTCCTTCGCCAACGAGATGAACGATTGCGGCGCGGTCTATCGCGACAACGGCACGCCCAAGGACGTCTACGCGATATTCAAGGACCACGGCGCCAACCTCGTGCGCCTGCGCCTGTGGACCGAGGGCAACGAGGGCAAATACAGCAACCTGGCCGACGTCGAGAAAAGCATCCGCCGCGCCAAGGCCGCCGGAATGAAGGTGCTTCTCGACCTGCATTATTCCGACAGTTGGGCCGACGGCGACAAGCAAATCATCCCGCGCGCCTGGGCCGGGATAAGTGACCGCACGGCGCTGGCGCAGACGGTCTATCGCTACACGCTCGACACGCTGACGGCGCTGGACCGCGAAGGGCTGATGCCGGAGATGGTCCAGGTCGGCAACGAGATCAACCAGGAGATGCTCGGCCAGGCGGATTGGAAGGGGCGTCCCATCGACTGGGAACGCAATGCCGCGATCATCAATGCGGGGATCAGGGCGGTGCGCGAGGCGGGTGCGAAGTCGCAGGTCAAGCCCAGGATCATGCTGCACATCGCACAGCCCGAAAACGTCGAGCCGTGGTTCGCCGCCGCGACGAAGGCGGGCGTCACCGATTTCGACATCATCGGCATCAGCTATTACGGCAAATGGTCGAAATACTCCGTCGCCAATCTGGGCACCGAGATCTTCCGGCTGACCCATCTCTACAAGCAGGACGTCATGGTGGTCGAGACCGGCTATCCATGGACGCTTGCCTGGCACGACAGCACGCCGAACGTGCTCGGCGAGGACGGCCTCATCCGCGGCTATCCCGCGACGCGCGAGGGGCAGAGGAAGTTCCTGCTCGACGTAACGGCGGCCGTGCTCGACAATGGCGGCGACGGCGTCGTGTATTGGGCGCCCGACTGGGTCTCGACCGATTGCAAGACCCCGTGGGGCAGGGGATCGAGCTGGGAGAACGCGACGCTGTTCGATTTCGACGGCGAGGCGCTGCCGGGCCTCGATTTCATGAAACAGCCGGGCAAATGAGAAGGCGCGGGGGGCGTCCATGCCACGCGCCGGTTGTGCTATTCCTAGTGCATGAGTGTAGACCTGCGGCCGATCCGCGAATGGCGAGACGTCGACGTCGCGACGTTCCGCGGCGAGATTCTGCCCGCCGGCCAGCCGGCCGTGCTGAGGAGCGTCGCCGGGGACTGGCCGGCGGTCCGGGCGGGCCGGCATTCGCCGCGGGCGCTCGGCGCATATATAAAGTCGTTCGACCGCGGCGCCCTGGTTGAAACACTGACCGGCGCCCCGTCGATCGCAGGGCGGTTCTTCTACAGCGACGATCTGAAGGGCCTCAATTTCGAGAAGCGGCCCGAGCACGTTTCAGCGACGATCGATCGCCTGCTCGCGCAGCCCGGAGCGGAGGGCGCGCCTTCTCTTTATATTCAGTCGGCCGCCATCCCGGACTGCCTGCCCGGCTTCGCGGACGAGAACAGGCTCGCGCTGCCCGGCGGCGGCGCGGTGCCGCGCGTCTGGATCGGCAACGCAGTGACCGTTTCGACGCATTACGACCTCTCCGACAACATCGCCTGCGTCGTGGGCGGACGCCGCCGGTTCACGCTTTTTCCGCCCGGGGAGATCGGCAATCTTTATGTCGGGCCCATCCACTTCACGCTCGCAGGCCAGCCCGTGAGCATGGTGGCGCTCGACGAGCCCGATTTCGAGAAGTATCCACGTTTCAGGGACGCGCTCGCCTCGGCGCAGACTGCCGAGCTCGAGCCCGGCGACGCCATCTATATCCCGTATTTCTGGTGGCACCATGTGCGTTCGCTCACGGGCTTCAACGTGCTGGTGAACTATTGGTGGAACGACGCGGAGCCGCGCTTCGGGCTTCCCTACGACGCGCTGCTCCACGCGTTCCTCACCATCCGCCACCTGCCGCCCGATCAACGCGCGGCCTGGCGCGCGGCGTTCGATCATTACGTCTTCCAGACCGGCGGCGATCCGGTGGCGCACCTGCCGCAGGACGCGCGCGGCGCGTTGGGACCCATGACGCCAAGCCTCGCGGCACAGATAAAAGCCGCGCTGCTGCGCCGGTTGAACCGGCCCTAGGCAAGGCGGAAATTTCCCTCCGGCGCCGATCCGTGCTATTTATATGATAAATAGCGAGAGCGGCGGTTCGCATGGCTTGGCGCCACGCCTTTTGGTTTTGCGCAGGCGCGGCAGGGTTTCTGCCGCCGGCCGCGCATGCGTTGGATCCGGCACTTGTCGAGATGCGGCACGGGATGGCCGACGCGCGGTTCGTGGAAATCTACTCTCCCGCGCAGCGCGCCGAGGCGTTGCAACGTGCGTTGCACCTCGCTTCGCCGCCCGAGCTTGGTGTTTCCGTCGCGCTCACGCCGAATGCGCCCTTCGCGCGGGACGGCTCGCATCTGTCGTTCTGGAAACCGTCCTTCGTCATCGGCACGGAAGCGGGCGGCGAGGCCGGGATAAATTTCTGGGGCCTTCGTCAGGAAGGCCACATGAATGTGGGAGTTGCGCCCGCCGGTCCCGTCGCGCTGGATTGCCGGCTGCTTTCCGCCGGAAGGATCGCTTACAAGATATATGCGGGAGACGCCCTGCGCACGCAGGCCGACGCAGCGCTGCAGGACGGGCATTTCCTGCTGATGCTTTCGCCGTCGCGCCCTGGCGAGCCGATCTCGGTCGAGCTGTGGCCGTCGCCCGGCACCGAGCCTTTGGGGATTTTCGGTTGCGACGTCAGTGCGGTGGAGCAACGTCCATGAAATACAATCGGCTCGGCAATACCGGTCTGTTCGTTTCCGAGATATGTCTCGGCACGATGACCTTCGGCGGGCATAACGCCTTCTATCGCACCTTCGGCGATCTCGGGCAGAAGGAGGTCAACGCCATCGTCGCGCGTTCGCTCCAGGCCGGCGTCAACCTGATCGACACGGCGGACATCTATTCCGACGGCCTGTCGGAGCGCCTGCTCGGCCAGTCGTTCAAGGACCTCGGCGTCAAGCGCTCGGACGTCGTCATAGCCAGCAAGGCTTATGGCCGGATGGGCCCGGGTCCGAACGATATCGGTGCCAGTCGCGGCCACATCATGGACGCGGTCGAACGGAGCTTGGAGCGGCTCCAGACCGACCATATCGATCTCTATCAGATCCATGCCCAGGACATGAGCACACCGGTCGAGGAGATCATGCGCGCCCTCGACGATCTCGTGTCGCGCGGGCTGGTGCGCTATGTCGGCTGCTCGAACTGGCAGGCCTGGCGGACGATGCAGGCCCAGGGCGCCGCCGACAAGCGCGGCACTGCGCGCTTCGAGACGATGCAGGCCTACTACTCCATCGCCGGGCGCGGCATCGAGCGCGAAGTCGTGCCGATGCTCGAGAGCCAGAAGATGGGCTTCTTGGTATGGAGCGCGCTGGCCGGCGGCATCCTGTCGGGAAAGTTCGGACCTGACGGCAAGGGGCCGGACGGCGCGCGCCGCACGACCTTCGATTTTCCGCCCGTCGACAAGGAGCGCGTCTGGCCGATCGTGGACGCGATGCGCGAGATCGGAAAGGCGAGGGATGCCAGCCCCGCCCGCATCGCGATCGCCTGGGTTCTGTCGAAACCTTACGTGACCAGCGTCATCGTCGGCGTGAAGACGCTTGAGCAGCTCGAGGACAATCTGGCGGCCGCGAACGTCGTCCTGTCGGCGGACGAGATCGCGCGGCTGGACGAACTGAGCGCACTGCCTCCGGAGTTTCCGGGCTGGATGGTGGCGCGCCAGAACCTCGACCGTCGGCCCAAACCCAAATAATGGAGGTGACCATGAAGATGTTTGCCGTTGCTTTCGCTGCAAGCTGCTGCGCGCCGAGCTTGGCCGCGGCCGATGAACCGAAACCCGTGCCCGCCAGCGAGGTCTGCTTGCAGGCGGGCCACATCAACAATACCGTCGTCGTCGACGGGCGCACGATCCTGTTCCATATGAACGACGGGAAGGTCTGGAAGAACACGCTGGGCAGCGAATGTCCCGGCCTGAAATTCGAGCGCGCGTTCAGCGAAGAGGTCCGTGGCGGCACGATCTGTTCCAACCGCCAGATGATCCGCGTGATGCACAGAGGCAATTGGTGCTCGCTGGGCGCGTTCACGCCGTACACGCCGCCGCCCACGCCCAAATAGGCGCCGCTCACGCCGCCGATATCGCGATCCTTGCGGGAGAAAGCGACGGCGCCGACGCGGAAAGAAGCATGCTGCCCGGCGTGCCGTCGGATTGCACCAGGACGAGCGCCATGCCGCCGAACGCCTTTCGCCGACGTCCGCCATAGGGTTCGATGCTGTCGGGGCGGCCGCTGTCGACGCCGATGATCCGGCCGCGGCCGCGCAGGTCGAACGCGATCTCGTGCTCGGCCGTGGGCACCAGAAGGCCCGCCGCATCGAGCACCTCGACGGTCACATGGGCCACGTCGCTGCGGTTGGTCTCGATCCTATCGCGGTCCGCGGTCAGCCGGATGGCGGCAGCAGCTCCCGTGGTGCGGACCTCGAAAGTCGACACGATCTCGCCGCCCCGGATACCGACGGCCTTGAGCGTCCCGGGCTCGAAGGGCACGTCCCACGAAAGATGGAGATCCGCCGTGGTCTGCAGCGCCTTCGCCCGCGGCGGATAGAGCGGCCAATGCTCGATCATCCCGGGGCGCGGAAAGGCATATCCCTTCACGCCGAAGCTTTTACCGTTCAGGAACAGCTCGACCGTGTCGCAATTGGTGTAGCAGGTGACGGGGATGATCGTGGCCTCGTGCCCGTGCCAGTTCCAATGCGGCGAGAGGTGGAGGACGGGCGTGCTCGTCCATTGGCTCTGATAGAAGTAATACGAATCCTTGGCGAAGCCGCACGTGTCCAGCACGCCGCTCGACGCCAGCTTCGACGGCCAGCGCGACTCGCCCAGATAGTCGATGCCGGTCCACATGAAATCGCCGCTCACATAGTCGTAGGTCTGGATGAATTTCTGCAGCTGCTCGGCCTCGATGCGGTTGTTGCTGATGCGCTCGCCGAAGATGGCCGGTTCCTCGCCCAGATGGTCGAGGACGCGCAGCCCTCCCAGGCCGGGGCTCTCGGTGCCGATGAATCTGCGCGCCGGATGATCGTGGCGGTCGATGCTGTAGAATTTCTCGCGGCGATCGCGCCAGCGGTCGACATAGTTGTAGCCAACGACGTCCAGCTTCTCGAGGAACTCCGGCAAGGCAGGTTTCGGCTCGGCCGCGATGTTGTCGCACGCGACCGTCACCGGCCGCGTCGGGTCCTTGGCGTGGAAGATGTCGAGCAGCGTCTGCAGCGTCCGCGGTCCCTCGGGATCGGTCTGGTCGGGCACCTCGTTTCCCGCGCTCCAGATCACGATCGAGGGATGGTTGCGGTCGCGCTCGATCATGTCGGAGAGATCGCGCGCCGCCCATTCGTCGAAATACATGTGATAGCCGTATTGCGGCGTCTGCGCCTTGGGCTGGCGCCATTCGTCGAAGGCCTCGGCCATCACCAGAAAGCCCATCCTGTCGCACAGGTCCAGGAACTCCGGCGCCGGCGGGTTGTGGCTGCAGCGGATCGCGTTGCAGCCCATCGCCCTCAAGAGCGAAAGGCGGCGCTCCCACATGCGCTCGGGAACCGCCGTGCCGACCGCGCCGCAATCGCCGTGCAGGCACGCGCCGTTGAGCTTGACGCGCTCGCCGTTCAGCAGGAAGCCGCGATCCACGTCGAAACGCGCGTCGCGTATGCCGAAAGTGGTGGTGACGGTGTCGGAGCGCCCATCGTCGCAGCGCAGCGCCGACACGGCGCTGTAGAGAAGCGGCGACGCCGGCGACCAGAGCCCGGGCGCCGGGACCTGCATCTTCTGGACGAAGGAGAACTCGCCGCCAGCGGCGATCCGCGCGCGCGTGGTCGAGGTTTGGGCTGGCTTTCCGCTCGCATCGACGAGTGTCGTGTCCAGCGTGCACCGCTGCGCCTGCGCGGTTTCGTTCACGGCGCGCGTGACGACCTCCACCGTCGCGCCGGTCGCCGAGACGTCGTGGGTGCGCACGCATACGCCCCAATTTGCGACATGGACCGGTTCCGTCGTCACGAGCCAGACGTGGCGGTAGATGCCGGAGCCGGAATACCAGCGCGAGTTCGGCTGCAGCGAATTGTCGACGCGGACCGCCATTATGTTCGGTCCGTCTTGCTTCAGATGCGGCGTCAGATCGTAGGCGAAGGAGATATAGCCGTAGGGCCGCTGGCCCAGAGGCTGTCCATTGATCCACACCTCGCTGCGCTGATAGACGCCGTCGAACAGGATGCGCACGCGCTTTTCGGCGGAAGGGAGTGTGAACGTCTTGCGGTACCAGCCGATCCCGGTGGGCAGGTATCCGCCCGAGCCGCCGGCGGACTCATGCTCGTCGTAAGGCCCGGCGATGCTCCAGTCGTGGGGGAGGGCGACGGCGCTCCATGCGTCGTCGCGGAATTCGGGCAAATGGGCACCGGGGAAATCGCCTCGCGAGAATTTCCAGCCGTCGTCGAAATTCGCTTTTCGTTGTGCGGCCGAAGCGTCCGCCCGGGCAGGACGGGCCAAGCCGGCGCCGGAGACGACGCCGGCCGTCGCCGCCGTGCCAATGAAGTCGCGTCTGGTGAAGTTTGCGGACATGGAACGCCTATTGTTTGAAGCTCAGCCACACCGATTGGACGGCCACGTGGGGAGAGCCGCCACCGCGATGCACAACGAGTTCCAGACGCTCGACGTTCTCGATCGCGACGCGGCCGTGCGGATTGCGATGAGCCGGCAGATCGCGCCAATAGTCCCACAGGCCGGGGAAGGGGCTTGGAGTGAGAACGCTACGGCCCGCATGGAGGTCTTTCAGCGGAATGGAAACATCCGACCACACACCTTTGGCAGCTGCGTTGCCGTGCCAAGCCATCCCGTCCTTCTCGATCAGGGCCACGTCGAGGGTTTGCGCCGCGCCGTCGCTCTTCAGCGTGACATGCAGCGTGCCGGCGGCATCGGTTTTGCGCGCGGCCACGGCATCCCCCACATAGAGCGAAGCGGCATATAGTTCGGGCGTATCGGCGCCGAGATCCGGCACGCCGAAATCGAGCGCGAGCTCGCCCGCGTCGCGGCCCGGCACGACGCTGAACAGCCCGCCGCGCACGCTCTCGTGCGGCCGCACGAACGACAGGCGCTTGTAGTCGATCTTGGGATCGAACAGCCGGAGCGGCGCTGCGGCCGGCGTCACGCGAAACGTCCAGACCGTGTCGCTGAAGAACGGCCATGCGTCCGGGCGTCCCGATACTGCGCTGGGGAAGGTCGAGCTTCGGTCGCCCGTCGTTACGCTCACGGCATAATCGTAGAGCCCCGGCGCCAGCTTTCCGGCATCGGCGGCATAGTCGTTGCCGCGCGACCGCGCCATGGCGACCGATTTTGCGAACCTGCCCGCGCCTGCCGGACGCAGCCATAGCTCGACCTTGTCCGCAAGCGCGTCGTCGGCGACGCGGGCTGTGATCCGCACCGGCGCTCCCGCCTCGAATTCTTCCGGCGCGAGCGGAAGGACGAGGTCGGGATAGGATTGCGGCTTGTTGACGTGAAATTCGTCGAAGCCGACGCGATCGATGGATGCCGGCAGGCTTGCCTTGTCCACCGGCATGGCACTCAGCAGCCACACGCCGGGCTCGACGTCGAAACGCGCCTGCCCGGCGCGGCGCGCCGCTGCGTGCGCGTCGTTCGGAACATTGATCGGCGAGGCGATGAACTGCGCGCCCAGATCCGGCAGGTTCACGCGCATGGGCCATGTGCGATAGAGCAGGCGGGAGACGATCTTGTCCGGTCGCGGCTGCTCGAAGGGGTCGCGGACCAGGACTTCATCCGGATAGACCTCCAGCCGCCAAACGCCATCGCGCACCTTGTCGAGGAAATAAGCCCCCGTCCCCTCATAGTCGACGATCGGGGACGAGCCGAAGCCCACGACGCGCTGCAGCGTCTTGGGATTGCGCGGAGGCGTGCTTGTCGTGCCGGCGTTCATATAGGCATCGGCGGCGACCAGTTCGCTCAAATTCTCTTCGTAGCTGACGCGGAAATCGCCGAAGCCGAGATCGTCGGGATATCGGCCGTAGGATTTGTAGCGCGGCAGCCGGCGCATCGCTTCGGCGGCGATGATGGCGCTGACCGCCTTTCCCGGCGTGTGGACCAGATTGAGGAAGTGTGTCTGCCAGCCGAGATTGTAGGGCGCGGTCTCGAGCTGATCGTAGGCGAACATGGACGCGAATTGCGCGCCGACCGCGCGATAGGTGCGCGCCATCGCGGGATACATGTAGTTCGTGTTCATGTCCGCGGTGTCGAATTCATAGACGATGCGTGGCTTGCCGTTCAGCTTGGGGCGCAGCATGTCGGGATAGGAATCGACGGCTTGCAGGAAATTGCCCTTCAGCGTGCGGCCGGCGACGAGGCCGGACGGATACCAGCCGAAGCTCGCGCCGTCGACGTCGGACTCCTTGATCGCCTCGGCGATGCGGAAATCCTGCGAGACGTTGAAGAACGTGATCTTGTCGGTGCCGGTGTCGTGCACCGCCTTGACGAGCGCGTTGATATAGGCGACCGAGCCCTTGAGGTCCTCGGGATGATGGATCGGCTCGTTGATGACCTCGACGAACAGCAGAGCCGGCTCGTCCTTCAGCGCGGTGCCGGTGTAGGGGTTCACATGCTTCAGGAGCTGGCCGATGTAGTTCGCCTGCGCGGCGATCGACCGCTTGTCGGTCCCCATCACGGCTTTCTCGAACCAGCGCGAAAAGCCGACATTCTGTGTCGGCTTGTCCATCTGGTCCGGGAAGGCGGGACTGTAGCCGTGGATCGGCGTCAGCAGGATATAGATGCCGCGCTCGCGCGCCTTGGCGACCAGGTAGTCGAGCAGGTCGACGTGATCGTTGACGATCAGATTGCCTTGGGCGTCCGAATTCTCCCAATCGCCCCAGGAGCACAGACGCAGCGCCGTCCAGCCCATGCGGGCGAACTGCGCCATGTCCTCGTCGATCATCTTCTTGCGGTCGCCGCCGACGAGCCCGGCCATCCGGTAGTCCGAACCGGACATGAGGCAATAGTTCGCGCCGAACAGCGCGACCTCTTCGTCGTTGTCGCGCCAGCGCACGACGCCGGACTTGTCGAGATAGGCATGACGCGTGGCCGCCTGGGCGGCGGCTTGTTGCACGCTCGCCGACAACGCCAGGATCGCAGTTGCGATCGCCGCGGCAAAAAGAACGCGCATCCCCCGCTTCCCTTGATCAGGCGCAGGTATTATAAATAATATAAATAGCGCCGCCAGATGGTTTTTGGCTTTGGCGGTCTTGGCGCGGCTTAGATCGGCTCGCGGTTCCGGCGCAGCCAGATGGCTCCGGCGACGAAGACCGCGGCCAGCGCGAGGCCCACCCAGAGGCCGGGGCTGCTCAGGAAGTGCAGCGGCGTCAACAGCGCCAACGGGTCTTCCAGCCGGGCGCCTTTCTTGTAATAGACCGCCTCGGAAAGGAAGCCGCTCAGCCGGTAGTCCAGCAGAGAAAAGAGATAATGCGTGTCGACGGCGACCCGTTCCGCGATGCACAGGCCGAGCGGCGGCAGGACCGCCCACAGGATGGCCATGCTCCGCGCCCAGCTCGAGACCAGGAGAAGCCAGCCGCAGATCGGCGCGTACCAGAGCGTCATGACGACCACGGCATAGATCATCACCAGCGACATCTTGAGGAACGGCCAGTGGCTCCACAGGATCGAAGGGCTCATCCCGTTCGCCGCCAGGGCCGCGCTTCCGAGCAGAAGCATGACGAGCTGCGTGGCCAGGGCGATGGCAAGGACGACCACCGGCAAAACGACCAACGCCACGGCCACCTTGGACAACACCGTCGTGACGTTCGATACGGGAAGGGATTTCCAGAACAGGATGCTGCGATCGCGCCGCTCGTTGTAGAGCGCGCCGAGGCAATAGAAGAACCCGACGATCAGCCCCGCGCCGGCGATCGAAACCGCCACGATGGCGAAGGGTGCGCCCAAGGCGAGGCTCTGCTGGAGCGGCGTGAGCGACGCCGTTTCGCGCACCAGGTGCGGCAGCTGAACGATCCTGATGAGGAAGCCGAACATGGCAAGTCCGGCCACGATCAGCGGCGCCATGTAGATCGCGCGGTATTCCCACAGCTCGCGGCGCAGCGACCAGTAGAACGGCCGCGTCGGCGACAGCGCGGCGGGTGCGGCCTCGCGCGGCTCGAAGGCGGCAACGGTCTCAGACGAACTGCTCATGCGGCGACTCCTTGCGCCCGACCGTCTTTTTCGGTCATCAGGGCTACGAACAGATCGGCGATGCTGGGCGTGCGGACCTCGCCCAGCGCCGCGAGCGCCTCGCGGTCGGCGCGATCGAACAGCATGATGCTGCGGCCGAGCACCTGGCGCTCGTGGATGGGCTTGAGCGCGCGGGCCTGGGCGATATTTTCAGGCCGCACGCTCAGCTCGAGATAGCGCGCCTGGTAGTCGTCCATGCTGCAGTCCAGCACGATCCGGCCGTGATTGATGAACATCATGTCGGTGAGGATCTGCTGGATCTCCTCGACCTGGTGGGTGGTCACCACGATGGTCCTGGTGCGGTCGAAATAGTCGTTCAGCAGCGTGTCGTAGAATTGCTTGCGATAGAGAAGGTCGAGGCCGAGCGTGGGCTCGTCGAGCACAAGCAGCTTCGCGTCGACCGCCATGATCAGCGCCAGATGCAGTTGCGTCACCATGCCCTTGGACAATTCGCGGACCCTGCTGGCCTTCTTGATCTGGGTGCGGGCGAGGAACTGCTCGGCCTTCGCGCGGTCGAACCGCGGATGCACGCCGGCTACGTAGTCCAGCGCCTGCCATACCCGCATCCAGCGCGGCAGCACCGCGACGTCGGCGATGAAACAGACGTCGCGCATCAGGTGATCGCGTCCGGTCCAGGGATCCTGGCCGAGCACCTTGAGCGAGCCTTCATAGGGGATCAGCCCAAGTGCTGCGTTGAGCAGGGTGCTCTTGCCCGCGCCGTTGGGACCGATCAGTCCCAGGATGCGGCCTTCCTCGATCGTGAGATCGATGCCGTCGAGCGCGACCGTCTGGCCGAACGCCTTGCGCAGTCCGCGTGCTTCGATGCATGCCATGGGTTCAGCGTCCCGTTGTCGGTTTGACGGAAAGAAGATCCTGCGGCGACAGACCCAACCGCTGGATGGTCGCGTAGATCGCAGGCCATTGCTCATTGGTGAAACGCTGCCGCTCGACCTGCAGCAGGATCTTGTGCGCGCCGGTCTTGACGAACAGGCCAAGGCCCCGGCGCTTCTCGACGATCTCTTCGTCGGCGAGCTGCTGATAGGCCTTGAGCACCGTGAGCGGGTTCACGCGGAATTCGGCCGCGACATTGCGCACCGACGGAAGCGGATCGCCTTCGTCGAGGACGCGGTCGAGGATCATCGCGATGACCCGGTCGCGAAGCTGGCGATAGATCGGCTGGCTGTCATTCCAATCGTCGTCCATCGCGGGTTCCGGTCGGCCTTGGTTGGGGTTCACGTAAGACGTCTTAATGCGCGCCGTTCGGCAGATGGGACAGAGCAGAGTGCGCGACGCGATCGATCGGCGAACCGGCCGTCTGCAGGTGGGTGATCTCGGCCGCCGCTTTCAGAAGACGGGCATTCACCCGTTCCGCATCCGCCCAGGCCGTGGGACCCAGAGAGAAGCCCGCCAGGGCCGCGCCGAAAGCGATATTCACTAGCGTTTGCATGGGGTTGTACCCTGTCTCGCGTCGGGGAAGATCAATGGGTGATCTTCTGCAGTACTGTTATATATAACTATAACACCAATGCACGCAAGAGGGCTTTCGACTTTATTTTGAGCCGATGGATGAAGCGGATGTTCAGGCCGTCTTGGGCGCCGGGCTGCGCGCGGCGTGCAATCTCCAGAGCCCGTAGAAGACCGCCATCGCCAACAGGAGAATCCCGCCGCCGATGAGGGGGCGGTGGCCGATCCAGGCAAGCGCGATGACCACCAGCGATATGGGAAGCCCGATCACCGCGGCCGCGAACACCGCCGCGCCTCGCACGATCCCGCCCAGGAAGGGCACAAGCGATGCAACCGTGGAGATCGGCCCCAGAAGCAGCGCTAGGCCTAAGACCGTCGCGAACGTCCCCACGCCGCGGAATATCCAGGTCAGCGTCGACTCGGCGTGCCGCTTGTTGGCGATCATGATCGCCGCCGGCTGGTTGCCCATCGCCGCGAGATGCACGGCGTAGCCGTTGGCGGTGACGAAGGGCGCAAACCCGCCATGGCTTTGCGCGGCCAGGA
>JAJPHG010000021.1 GCA_021325375.1 Alphaproteobacteria bacterium
GTCACCCCTTGCGGGAACGTCCACTTCGTCAGCCGAAAGCCCTGCGCATAGCCGCAATTGTCGAAGTCGTTCGTCGCGTAGTGGTTCGACCATGTGTCGAAGGTCTGAACGTCCCCGCCCGCATTGGTCACCTTGAACTCCACGGGATTGGTGCCGCCATCGGCCGTATCCGTGTAGTCCCAGCCCCGCGACACCGCGTAGGGCTCGACGGGATGCGTCGTCGTGCAGATCTGCTCATAGGCGAGGCGGGAATTGGTCTGGCTCAGCGTCGCATAGGCCCCGCCCGTGCTGATCCACGTCTCATGCGCCGGCGTCGGCAGCGACACCGAAGGCGGCAGCCCCAGGAACTGGCGCGACGACGTCCCCAGCGTCACCGTCACCACGTTGCCGCTCAGCTGGTGATCCCACCAGGCCTGGGTGAGCAGCGCCGCCACGTCGCGGGCCGTGCCCGGGGCCTGGCGGTAGATGTCCTGCTCGGCGAGGAAGGCGGCAATGGTGCCCACCGCCGCGCGCGCGTCGGTCTTGCCCATTGCCTCCATGCCGCTGCCGGACTGCGCCAGGCTGTTGTTCCAGTTCGTCGTCCAGCCCGGCTGCGGCGCGATCGGGGACGTCGGCGGTCCGGGAGGGATCGGCGCCTGATGCCATTGGACCTCCGCCGACAGCTCGTAGGGGAAGCCGCCATTGCCGACGTCGAGCTTCGCCGGCACGGAATAGCCGATCGTGCCGTTGGAGAGATTGACCCCCATCTCGTTGGATTTGTCGACGAAGCGGGACTTGAGGATGTCGCCCGCGTCGGCGGGGCTGTAGCGGACCTGCTGGTCCTTCTGCGTGCCGCCGCCGCCGCCTTTGGTCACCGAGATGCCGCCGCCGAGGAACGGTCCGGAGCTGGCGCCGAGCGATACCAGATCGTGCGCGATCGCCACGGGATCGCCGGAAACGTACGCCGTTGCCACGAATGCCGCACCGCGCTGTTGCGGCGTCGCCGGGTAATAGCCCGCATACACCGTGCCGGCGTCACAGTCGTCGCCGATGCAGTTGATAGTGCCTTTCACAAAATCGACCGCGCCGCCGCGCTGGCCGGGGCCGAGCTCCGTCTCCTGCGAGGTGGTCACCTGGAACGGCACGTTGCCGGGCGTCCCGCAGGACGAAGTCGCCGCGCAATTGGCGTAGACGGCGATCTCCGTTGCGTAGGCCCCCTGAAACTGGCTCGCATAGTAGCCCTGCGGCACCTGGCTGGCGTTGCCGACCTGCCCGCTCCCGATATTGTAGTAGCTCGGCAGGTGGTTCTCGACGAAGCCGACATTGGCGGCCTGTCCATAGTTCGTCGAATCGTATTGGAGGAAGTTGCGCAGGCTTCCGCTGCCGCTCACGCAGGCCGGATCCTCATAGGCGTTGTGGCCGTTTGGGCCGGTACAGGCCGTCGCGTCCCAATTGCCCGGCGTGCCCGGCGGCGCATTGCCCCATTCGAAGCGCGTCGCCGTCGACGAGGAATCGGGCAGTCCGTCCATCTGTTCGGAGACGCTGCCCTCCAGCGCGGCCGAGGTCGCGGCGATGGAATGGATCATGGCGCGGCGCCCGGTGACGTCTGCGGTTCTGCTTTCGACACTGAACGCCGAATCGACGTCGAGCCGGTTCATGTTCTCCGGCGTGGGATAGTCCAGGTTCTCTTCGTCCTGGTTCCTCTGCGTCGGAGCCGTCGGCGCGGTGTAGGTATCCCCATAGGAGAAGCCGATCGCGTGATGAAGCTGCACGACGCCGCCGCCGATCGCGGCGTGGAGTTGGGCCGCGCGCGTGTTCTGGCTCAGCCAGTTGGCCGCCATCTTGCTGCGCTCGAAATCGCCCGTGCCGCCGGGATAGTAGGTTCCGCACAGCCCATCGTTGCCGCCTCTCGTGCAGCTGAACATGTCGAGCGGATTCGTCGTGTCGCCGTTGCGCTCGTCGGCCCATTTCTGGAACAGCCCGGGGCCGGCATCGCCGAACCCGTCCACAATCGTGAGCGAAGTGATCAGATTCACTTCTTTGGTGACGGTCGTGTCCATGTAGTCGCCGCCCGAATTGGTCGAACCGTCACCGGACACTGCATAGGGATGGTTGGCGGCGATCGTGACGTAGACGGGCGCGCCGCGCGACGTCTCCTGCTCCTCGTAGCCGTAGAGGTTGCGGTCGCCCCAATAGATTGCCGGATTGGTGTAGCTCGCCAGCGGCACGCCATCGAGATCCAAGCTGATGATTTCGGCGTACTGGCTGTGGCCGTTCTGCCCCATGCCCGCGTTGTAGTCGGTCTCAAGCGTGAGCCGGCGGCCGTAGATCTGATCGACGAACAGGAACATGGGGTTCGTCGAGTTCGCGTGCGCGGGCGCCGTGTTGAAATTGAACATCGTCGCCCAGAACGGGTAGTACGGCGGGGGAACACCGTTGGTGTTGTAGTTCAGGACATAGCCCACCAGGCCCAGCGAGGTGCGGTATTGGTCGGGAACGCCGCAGTATTGCGTGGAGTCGCTGTTGCAGGCCCAATCCACGACGCTGGACGGCGTGCCCTGATAGACGGAAAAGCCGGGAAGCCCCGATTGCCGCCATCCGCCCGCGGGAGGCTGGTCCGGCGTGATGACGCCACCGCCGACGATATCCTCCATCTGCGCGTTCTGGAGGTTGTGTTGGGGGTTGTACATGTAGTTGAGCAGGTTCTGCGCATAGCTTTGCAGGTCGCCGTTCAACGTCAACGATTTCAGCCCGTTCACGGCCGGAATGCCGGAGCCGACCGTCGCGGTTCCCATGCCCGTCGTCGCATCGTGATAAGGAATGCCGGTCGTCATGCCGGCAGCGCTCGCGAGATTGGCGATTCCCGTGATCTTCGCGTAAGGCTTATAGGCAGGATCGAAATAATAGGTGCCCGGCGTGCCGCAGCCGCAGGCGGCCGTGATCGCCACCTTCACCCAGACGTGGTCCATGATCACGGTATTGATGGCCGATCCGGATCCCGTGCTGCAGGCGACATTGGTCGCGCCGTTCACGCTCGCGGGAAAGCCGCCATTGGCGAGCATCTGGCAAGCCGCGTTCGAATCGGAGATCCCGGTCCAGGCCGTGAACGTGCTGCCGTTCAAGGTCACGGTGCCGGCTTCGTAGGTGACGGTGTAGTAATTCGCTCCGGCCTGGACGTTCGCCTGTCGCAGGAGCTTGACCATGAGGTCGACCTGATCGAACGGCGTGCCCGCCTTGTCGATCAGCGCGCCAAGCCCGCCCTTCTGCATCCCGTACATCCAGCTGACGCGGATGTTGTTGCGGACGTATTGATAGATCAGGTCGATATTGCCCTTCAGTGCGCGCGTCTGTTCGACGATTTCCGGCGCAACGGGCGTCGGAGACGGGTTGCCGGAATAGGATGCCAGACCGTCGGTCGACGTCGTCAAGGAACCGTAGAAATGGCCGGCGGTGGTGTGGCTGATCAGGGCCGCCGTGCCGATCTTCGACATCGGCAGCGTCGGCGTGACCGGCGGCGGCGGAATGGTCTGCGCGCGCAAGGCTTGCGGAGCGGCGGCAAAAAGAAGCAGCGAAAGTCCGACCTTCAGCGCACGTCCGACTTTCGCGAAATCCATTTGCCCCCCCGTCGAGCGTGATGCGCTCAAATCTTCTTCACGGCGCCGCCTGTATCAGGCAGACGATCGCCGACGTGTCCGACGTCGATCCGTCAGGTCCCGAATTGAGTTGCACGGTCGATTGGCCTGCGAGCGCGGCCTGTACCGTCGTGTAATCTGTCTGTGAGAGATAGTACGTGTTTCCGTCACATGCGGCGATCGCGGCCGGCTGCTGGTCGCTCGAGGCCGTGGCCGCCGGCACAAAGGTCAGAGGCGTGCCGTTCGCATAGGAACGCATCGAGATCCAGTAGATCGTCGATGTCTGGGCGGAAGCGGAAAAGCTTGCGAGCAGGAAGCATCCGCAAAACAGGCATGCACTCGTTGTCAGCTTCACGAAGCCCACATTCGCCCAATGCGCTCTGCGCATCGCCCCCAATGCCCACGCGAACGCTAAAACGGACACCACAGTGCGTCAACTATCCGACGCAAATAGATATCGAATAACTTCACGTTGTTCGCCGCGCGATATTATCTTAGTGTCGGCGAGAGGGGCTGAGCGCGCGTCGGCGCGGGATGGGGGACCATGCGAGCGAAATTGCTTGCAACGGCGGCGTTGCTGATCGCTGCATCGGCTTGCAACTGCTACGGCGCGACGACTTATGCATATGACAGTCTTGGGCGCCTGTGGGTCGTCACCTACGACAACGGGATGCAGATCACGTATCATTACGATTCAGCCGGCAATCGCACTCAGGTAGTAACCCAGACCGGAACCGGTCTTCCCATGCAGGCCGGCAATCTCTGGATCAAGGCCTACGGAAACACGCCTGTGTCGAGCGATCCGCGCTCGACCGTCAGCGATCCCAATCAGCCTCCTCCCCCGCCCGCGCCCACGCTCACCATCACCGCAGTCGGAAGCGCGGGGCACGGGACGACGTCGCACACGACTTCGTCGGTGGGCTATACGGCCGCCCCCAACTACACGGGCTCCGACAGCTTCACCTACACGGTCAGCGACCCCGCCGGGCAGACCGCCCAGGGAACGGTCTTCGTCACCGACTCCCCTGCAAATCCGCCCGTCGCCACCAACGTCACGACGTCGACCGGAGAGAACGTAGCCGTCGTGATCACCCCGCTCAGCCAGGACAGCGATCCGCTGGGCTACACCTTGGCGCTGCAATCGGTGTCGACACCGGCTCACGGCAGCGCCAGCATCGGCACCGGACAGAACAACACAAAGATCACCTACACACCCAATCAGGGCTTCGCCGGAACGGACACGTTCACCTATACGATCAATGACGGCCACGGTCAGTCGGCCACGGCCACGATCACGGTCAGTGTCGGAACCCCGCCCGTGGCCGTGGCGGACTTCAACGTGACGACCCTCAATACCGCCGTGACCTACGACGCGCGCACCAACGACAACGACCCGGTGGGGAACCAGTTCACCGTGACGAGCACGACGACGCCGCTGCACGGCAGCGTGGTCATCAATTCGAACGGCAGCCTGACCTATACGCCGGCGACCGGATATTCCGGCCTCGACACCTTCAGCTACACGATATCCGACGGTCACGGCTTGACGGCGACCGCGCTTGACAGCGTCTGCATCGGTCACAGCCTGACGGCCGTCAACGACACGGTCAACTACAACACGCAAGTGAGCACACCGTGGCAGCCGCAAGTTCCTTTCGACCCGCGCGGCAACGACACAATCACTTGCCAAGCGCCGGTGACCATCGTGTCGTTCACCCAGCCCACGAACGCAACCGTGATCCCCGGCAACCCGGCGGGATCATCGCTCATCTATGTCTGGCCCCAGCAGGTCAACGCCCAAAACCCGCACGCCATCGGCACGAGCACCTTCACCTATACGATAGAGGATGCCTATGGCAGCTTCTCGACCGCCACCGTGAACTTGAGCATCAACGTCTTCTACAACACCAACTGACCGCTGCTCAGCGCGCCGGCCCCGCCGTAGACGTGATGAATGCGCCGGGGTCGAAGTGGAACGGATTGATCTCGCGCCACTCGCCATAGAGATCGCCGGGCAATTTGTACGGCGCGCAGGCATACAGGGCACGCCGCGCGGCATCGGCCGCCGCGCGCACCGCCGGATCGTGCGGCGCGGCCCGCAAGACGGCATCGACGAATTGCGGCGGCTGGGCGATGGTACCGTTCGGGTTCAGCCTGAGCACGAAATCGACGGCGTATTGCTCCGGGCGCGGCGCGGCCGGCGGCGGGCTCCAGCACGCCACGATCTGGCTGTGCAGGATGGCCATGAGGCTCGCGGTCGCCCCGGTGCTCGGCCCTTCCGCCTGCACCAAGCGCTCCGAAGGGCGCGCAGTGGGCGGCGCGGTCGGCGTCGGCAGCACATGCGTCACGCTGTCGGGAACGATCTGCGAGCTTGCGTCTTCGCGCTGCGGCTTGTCTTCCTGCAGCACTTTTTCCGTCGGCCTTTCGGACATCCCGTCCTGCTTGTCGCTTTCGGCGGCCTCGGAGGGCGCGGATTCCTCGAAGCTGTTGATCTGCGGAAGCGGCAGCATCTGCACGTTCAGTGTTTTCAGCACGATGGGCGACGTCTGGGAGAAGGGCTCGAAGCGCGGCGCGGGCCTGGCCATGGGCGCGACATTGGTTTGATCCGTCACCTGCACGAGATCCACCGGGACAAAGGCGGTGGATCGCTGCGGAACCGTGGGCCGCAGAAAAGATAGAATGACCAGGCTCACCAGCATCAGAAGGTGAAGCGCGATCGACCCGGTCCATCCCGGCCAGGAAGATTCGCGCCCGGCCAGCACCACGTCCGAAAGCTGCTCCACCAGGCGTTGGCCCTGCGCCTCCACAAGCCGCCAGCGGCCGACGCTCCAAACCATGAAGCCGGTCTGCAGGAATGCGCTCCAGCCTCGCCGGCAGGCAGCGAAAATCTCGCGGCCGCGCGCGGCCGTGGAACGCACCGCCGGGCTGCTTGCCGCCACCGCCACGCGACGGGCGAATGCCCGGACCATTCGCTCGAACGGCCACATGTGACGGTTTCCCCTCCCTCGCCTTCAGGCGCTCTCAGCGCCACGGCAGGCGCGGAATGTCCTTCTTGCGCTTGTCGAATTCGTCCATCGCCTCGCGTACGCCGTCGAGCGCCCTGCGCAGGTCCTCCGTGACTTCGCTTGCGGCCGACGGGCTCTTGATCACACGCGGCGTGAGGAAGATCAGGAGTTCGGTGCGTTGGCGATTGTCGCTCTGCGGGCCGAAAAGGCTGCCCACCACCGGAATATCCTTGAGATAGGGAACGCCGCTGTTGCCCTCGCTGTCACTGCGCCGGATCATTCCCCCCAAAGCGACCGTGCGTCCGTCGCTGATCGCAACGGTGGTCTGCAGCTTGCGCTGCTCGACCGTCGGAGAGATGATCGAGGATGACGTCGTCGGCACGGCCTCGCTGACCTCCTGAGAGATCGTCAGATACACCATTCCGCTGCTTCCGATGCGCGGCGTCACGCTCAATATCACGCCCGTGGACAGTTGCTGCACGGTGGATATCAACGGCGTATCGCCGGACGTCGTATTCTGCGTGGTCTGGGTGACGACCGGAATCTGGTCGCCGACCTCGATGCTCGCGGGCATGTTGTCGAGCGTCAGCAGCTTGGGCGAGGACACCACGTTGATCTTGCTGAGCGATCCCAGCGCGCTCATCGCGACGCTGACGTTGGGCACATTGTAGGTGAAGCCGAAGCCCGGAAACGAAGCCGTCGGCGTACCCGTCTGGCCCTGGGCGAAGGTCTGATTGCCGCTCTTGAAATACCATTCGACGCCGTATTGCAGCGTGTCGTTGAGCGTCACTTCAACGACATTCACCTCGATCATCACCTGGTTGGGCGTGATGTCCATCTGGCGGACGACCTTCATGATCGAATCGTACTCCGCCGCGTCGGCGCGGATGATCAGCGCGTTGTTGACCTGGTCCGTGACGATCTGCGGCGCGTCGGAGGAAAAAGCGCCGGACGACGACGAGGAATTGCGTGCCGGCCCCTGCTCCTGCGCGCCGCCGGACGGCGCCTGACCCTGCGGCGCGGCCGCGCCCATTCCGGACGGCGGGGCACCGCCCATGCCGCCTTGCGGGGGCGGCGCGGACGCCGGAAGCAGGCGCTGCTGCGCGCCGGAACCGGAGCCGGTGCCGGTGCCGAAGACCTCGCCGAGCGTCTGGGCGATGTCGGAGGCGCGCGCATTCTCCAGCTTGTAGTAGTGCAGCTGCCGTCCCGGCGTCACCGGGACGACATCGAGACGCGACACCCACTGGTTCACCTGATGCAGATAGGACGCGCGGGACGTCACGACCAGGAGCGTATTGATGCGGCTGATCGGGATCATGCGCACCAGGCCGGCGATCGGGCTCGATGTTTCGTCGAAAATCTTCTCCAGCTCCGTCGCGAGCGATCCGGCGTCGACGTGCTGCGGCTGTATCAGCGCGAACGACATCCCCTTCAGATAGTCCACGTCGAAGAGCCTGATCGTGTCGCGCGTCGAGGCGCGCTCGGGTTCCGTGCCCGCGAGGAATATGAGGTTGCGCTGGGTATCCACGCGCAGGATCGAGCCCGGCGCCACCAGCGGCTCCAGCACCTTCTGCATCTCGGCCGCGGATATGTATCTGAGCGGCACCACCTCGATGCCGTAGCCCGGCGCGTTCGATTGGCCCGTGGAGGCCGCGATCTGGGCGCTCTGCTTCTGAGCCGCCGAGAACGGCACCACGTCGTATATCCCATCGGAGACGACGATCGCCGCCTCGACCGTCTTGAGCGCCGTCTCCAGCGCCGGGATGATCGCATCACGGCGGATGGGCGCGCCGGTCTTGAGGGTGATCCGGCCGTTGACTTGCGGATCGACCACATAGGGAACCTTGAGGATCTCGCCCAGCACGGACCTTACGACGTCACGCACGTCGGCATCGGCGAAATCGAGCGTGATGTCGCCGGCGCTGTCATGCGCCTTCTGCCGCGAGGCGGGCTCGCCGACGAACTGTCCCGACCCCTCGAAGATCTGCGTGTTCGAAGGCGCCTGGGCGGGATCCGAGGGCTGCGATTGAGCATTTCCGATCGGCGCCGGGCTGCCCATCGCGCGCAGGAGATCGGTCTCGCCGGTTGCATCGGCGCCGCCGGGCCAACCCGCGCCGCACACCGACAGAGCTAAGAGCAAAGCGAGACTGATTGCGCTCCGCCGCACGCGCCCAGCAACCTGGTCGGACGACGCCCGATGCAACTCAGCCCCCACGTTTTGTTCTAGCCCTGCGAGAACCGAAGCATGAAACCCCAAGGGCCTCAAGGCCTCATGGGTGCGTCAGCTTGGGCATGGTCCTTTGCGGCGGCGGCCGTCCGGACTCGGCCTTTGGAACCGTCAACCGTTCCGCGCCCGACGGTCCTGCCAAATCAACGCCGGACTCCACGATGGCCTTGACCTGCCGCCCCGCGAAGGTGTCGCCGGGATGGAGCGTTACTACCTGTTTGGTGGAGCGTTGCTCAACAAGGGCGAACCCCGTGTCTTTCGACGTCACGACACCCACCAGGCGGAACTCCGACAGCGCGGGCACGGCCGGCGTGCTCCCGGTTTGCACCGGCGACACCGGATCCTTGGCCCTGAGCGGGTTGAACAGCGGCTTTTCGAAGACGACCCTGTACATCCCGACACTGGCGCCCGCAGGCGCGAGACGGGCGGAAAATTTCGGCAGGTCCGGCGCGTCGGCGTGTGGAAGGAAAAGGACGGAAGGCACGATCGCCGTCGCAAGCACCGCGACGCCCGCGGCCGCGATGCCGCCGAGAGCCCAAGTCAGAGGTGGTTGATCGGCGAAGCCCATCATTCTTCCTGGAGATATCCGAGGATGGTCATTTCGACCTGCAGCTCGTTCGGCGCGGTGAGCGCGGCTCCTGGCGGCGCGTCGCTCTTCACCGAGAGCGAGTCCACGAAAAGCAGCGGCTTTGCCTGGCGAAGGTCGTACAAGATGTGCGTCAACGCAGTAATGTCCGCGTGCAACGTGACGGTCGCGCGTAGTTCTTGAGGCTGACTTTCACCCAGGTCGCGGAACTCGACGTTGCAATGAAACTGCGCGGCTTTGTTCCTGCTTGCGATTGCGGTTATGGCGCTCTCCATGCGAACCGCGGCATCGGAAGATTGAGAGTGAATGTAGAACAATGGCGCACCGCCGACGGTGGAGCGCATTTCAGCGATCTTCCCGGCAAGCAAAGGTTCGTCGCCGATCGCCTGCCTGTCCGTCTCGCGTTCCGTCAACAGCCTCTCGACCGCTGCGTGATGGAGCGAGCGGTCGCGGACAAGGGCCACGCCGGCAAATGCCAGAAGCGCCACCGGCACAAGCGCGAGGGCGACCGCCGCGGCGCGGCTCTGCACCGGAGAAAGAGACAGATCAACGATCATCGGCGCCTCGTCAGAAGCATTTCGGCTCTGAACGTCTCGTCGCCGCCCGGCTGCGTCACAGTGACCTCATGAAAATAGGCCGTCTTGCCCAGTAGGTCCCGGATTTGCGCCGGCTCGGCGCCGGTCCCGGTCACGCGAAGCTTTCCTTCATCGAGGTCGAACGACGAAATCTGCACGTCGGACGGCAGTACGATGCTCAACACCCGCAAGGCGTCCAGGGCGTCGGGTCCTGCGAGACGTGCGGACGCCGCGTTGAATGGGCGCTGAAGCCGCAACAGCTCCGAGCCCAAAGCCTTTGCATGCCCCGCCGGTCCCCTGAGCGACGCGAGATCCGCCGACAGCGAGGCGAGCTCGGCCTGCCGCGACATCGGAATCGCGAAGATGGCAATCAACCACGCAAGTACCGCGACGCCGCCGAGCAACAGCTGAATGCGCTCGTTCGCCGTGCGTATTCGCGTCGCCGGCCGGAATTGCAACGGGCAGCCCGCTATCCGAAACGCCCTGACATGGATGCCGAGGGCGGCCAGCCTGGTCTCGAAGCGCTCGAGCGTTTCTTTCGGAACGATTCCGACCTCGACATCGATCTGCCCGCCCTCGGCCGGCCCGACGATCCTGGCATCGTAGGAGACGTCGCCGGCGCGGAACGGAGAGAGACGGCCGAGCGACAACCCGACCACGGCAAGGAGCTTGCGCTCCGCCGCCGCGGGAAGCCGGGTCCGGCGCAGCAGGCCGCAAGATGCGGGCAGCTCGGCATCGAGCCGATTGGCGAGGCACGCGGCGTCGACCCTGCGGATGCGTTGATGGAGCACATCGCTGGGCTCGGACATGTCGAGCGTCAGGATTTCCTGTTCCGAGCCGGATTTCGAAACCTGCCAGACATCCCCCTCAAGACGGATCGTCCGGCGTGCGAAAGAGGAATCGGCGATGCGGCGAAAGCGTTCGGGAACGAGCGAGCCCAGCTCCTTCCGCCACCAGCTCAAGAAATCGACGGCGAGCTCGCGTACCTCTTTCAGACCGATGGAAGCATTGAGATCGACCTTCATGGCTCAGGACCTTCTGCAGGTCATCGAAATGGGATCGAAGCTGCAGGCGGCATCTTGCGCGATCGGGAGATGGGCCACAAACGACGGCCAGCCGCGCCAATCGCCCTCTCGCTTGCGCTCGAGGCGGACGGCGTCCGGAAGCCGGTCCCGGTCGCGCCAGACCGCCAGCCATACCGGCAGTTTCTCCGACGCGTCGAGATAGTCGAAGCGCACCTCGCCCAGATCGCGCGCGAGAACGACGCGTGCCGACTTGCGGGGATCGATCGACGACGCCTCGCTCAAGATCAGTTCGGTGCCGTCGCCCCCTTTCGTGAGCGCGAGCTCCACGCGCGCAACGCCCGAAGGATAAAATGCCGGCGGCGCTTCGCCATAAAACATCACCCTGTCCGGAGCGCCGTCGAATTCGACGAATCCGTCCTTTTGCCGCGGGATGGCGGCGGCCAATGTGGCGCGCAGAATCTGCTGGGCAACGCTCGCATCGCGAACCGCGCTCATCTGCCGTTCGGATCCGTTCCAGATCAGCGACGCGTATTGCAGGCCGCCCGTCACGGCCGCGGCGATAAGGCCGGCCAGCGACAGTACGACGAGAAGCTCGACCAGCGTATAACCGCCTTCCTCGACCGCGTTCGACGTCTCGCTCATCGCGGCACCGTGCCCAGATGCCGCGTGGCGACGACGAGCGAACTGACGCCGGTGCCTTGCGGCCAGCTCAAGGTGAGTTTTACGTCCTGAAGGCGCAACGCGGAGGCGCCGGCCGCCGAGGCCGGCAAGTCCCGGGTTTCGATGCGCCACGACACGTCGCTTCCGGAGAAGATGCCGTTCTGCGATTTCGGCAGGGGATCGCGCGACGCCGCGATCTGATCGAGCCGGGACTGCGCGAGCAGTGCCGCCACCCTCCTGTGCGTGCCGCTCTCGATCAGACGCGCCGCGGTCCCGGCCGCGACATAGAGCGCGGCGAGCACGGTGGCCAGGATGGCGAATGCGATTAGGGTCTCGAGCAAGGTGTAACCCTCTTCGGAACGGTTCACGGCACGTCTCCGAAACGCACCTCGCCCGTCATCCAGGCGATTTCGAGATCCAGGCTCCGGCCGTGCTCGCTCAGGCGAAGAGAGCCGCCGCCGCTCGTGCCGTCGGCAAAGTAGATCAGCGGCGCGCCGTCCTTGAGGATCACGGCGGCATCGCGCGGAAGCTTGAGACGCAGGGATGCGTCGTCGAGCACGATCGTCGACTGGCGCGAGCGCGCCTCTTGCTGGAAGCCGCGCAGAGATAGCGCCAGGGCGCGGGCGTCGGCGCGCAGCCGCGCGGCTTCGACCGCTCTCACGCTCAATGGAACCGCGAGAACGCCCACGATGCCCATGATCGCCAGGACCACCAGCAGCTCGAGGAGCGTGAAGCCGGTTTCGAGTGCTCCCTTCCTCATCGCGCGAGCTCGTTCACGGCAAGAATGCCGCTCACCACGCCGGCCATGATCGCGGCGACAAGACCACCGAGCAGAAGCGTGGCAAATGGAGCAATCAGGGACGTCAACCGTTCGAGCCGCGTTTCCACTTCATGGTCCATGATGGCGGCGACCTCGCCCATCATCGCGCCGAGACGGCCGGTTTCCTCGCCGACGGCCGCGAACTCGATCACCAGAGGCGGCAGGACATCGGCGTCGGCCAGGGCATTCCTCAGCCTCTCGCCCTCGGATACTCGCGCTTGAACCTGCGCGATGCGCGTCCGGAACCAGCTATTGGCCGATCCGTCGCGCGCGGCCGCCAGGGCGCGCTCCAGCGACAACCCGCCGTCGAGCAAGGTCTGCAGATTGCGCGTAAATCGCGCCGCTTCGTATTTTCCCGGCAGGCCGATCGTCAATCGGGAGCGCAGGGCGAAGCGGTCGATCGCCAGACGCGTATCCTGGCGTCGGAACGCCGAGACGACGGCCACGGCTGCCGCCAATCCCATCAGCAGGAGCAGCCAGCCGAACGTGTCGATGAACCTTTCGATCGTCAGCAGCAACCGCGCGGCGAGCGGAAGCGACGCCCCCGCTTCCTCGAACATCGGCGTCAGGGTCGGCAGCACTGATGTAAAGACGATCCAGAGCACGACACTCATCGCCACGACCAGTACCGCCGGATAGGTAAGGCTGGAGATCACCCTGTCGCGCAACGCTTTCGCGCGGGAAAGGTTGGCCGCGAGCTGCGTGACGATATCGGCAAGCCGCCCGCTCGCCTCGCCCGCGGCCATCAATCGCGCGACGTGCGGAGGCGCTTCGCGCACGAGCGACCCGAAAGCCTGCGAGAGAGGCTCGCCGCCGCGCACCCGGTCCAGGATCTGCCCGAGCCTCATGCCCTGACGGTCGTTGGGCGCGACGTTGCGCAGCGTCGCCAGCGCCCGCTCGACCGACATTCCAGCGCGCAGCAGAACGCCCAACTCGTGCAGTACCGACAGATAGTCGAAGGAGGCGAGGCCCAAAGCAGAGGCGACCCCTTCGAGCACGCCACGCTTGTCGCTCATCAGGCGCAGAGAAACCGGCGTCTGTCCGCCCGCGACGAGCTGCTCCAGCGCCGCGCCTTGGCTGGTCGCCTCCAACGAGCCGCGCAGCGTCGCTCCCGACGGGCCGATAGCCTCAAACGAATAGCGGGGCATTGCGCTTTCCTTGCTCCCGATCGTCAACCGGTCAGATCGTGGGCCACTCTGAGCACTTCCTCGAAGCTCGTCACGCCGCTGAGAACGTTTTCGATACCGTTCTCATACAGCGGCTGCATGCCGGATGCGATGGCCTCGGTCTTGATGACGGCCGCGTCGGGCCGCCCGAAGATGGATCGGCGCACCGGCCCCTCAATCGCGAGCATCTCGGCGATGACGCTGCGCCCACGGTAGCCGGTGCCTCTGCATCCCGGGCACCCACCGGCCTCGTAGGCCTGGCTTGCTCCCGCGTAGCGCACCTGCAGCGCTTCCGGAACCTCGACCGGCTTGCGGCAGGATTTGCAGAGCATGCGCACCAGCCGCTGCGCCACGACGCCCGTCAGCGTCGAGGCGATCAGATAGTCTTCCACGCCCATGTCCAGCAACCGCGCCACCGCGGAGGCCGCGTCGTTGGTGTGCAGGGTGGACAGGACGAGATGGCCCGTGAGCGCGGCCTGCGTCGCGATGCGCGCAGTCTCCGCGTCGCGGATTTCGCCGACCATGATGACGTCCGGGTCATGCCTGAGCATGGAGCGCAGAGCACGCGCGAAATCGAGGCCGATCTCGGGCTTGACCTGGATCTGGTTCAGACCTTCGATCTTGAACTCCACCGGATCCTCGACCGTGATGATCTTGCGCTTGGCGTCGTTGAGCCTGTCGAGGGCCGCATAGAGCGTCGTCGACTTGCCGGAGCCGGTCGGCCCCGTGACCAGGATCAAGCCGTTCGGCCGCTCCAGAAGCTTTGAAAGCCGCGAATGAATGAGACCGGAGAATCCGAGCTCGCCGAGATTCAGCCGCACCGCTCCCTGATCGAGGATTCGGATCGTCACCGACTCGCCGAAGATGGTCGGAGCCGTCGCCACGCGCAGATCGATCTCACGGCCGCGAACGTTCATCTTTATGGAACCGTCCTGCGGCAGCCGCCGCTCCGCGATGTCCAGCCGCGCGAGGATCTTGATGCGCGAGACGATGGCCGCTGCCGACGAAAGCGGCGCGGGATCTTCCTCGCTCAGCATTCCGTCCACGCGACTGCGCACCCGCAGCTGCCGTTCCCACGGCTCGATGTGGATGTCCGATGCTCCCGCATCGACCGCGCGCGCGATAAGCCGCTCCACGAAACGGATGATCGGCGCTTCGCCCGCGCTTTCGCGAAGCCGCGCGATATCCAAATCCGTGACGTCGACCGCAGCGGCAAGCTCGGGATCGCGATCGGGCGCGCCCTGCTCCGCGTAATGCTTCAGGATCGCATCGTCGATCGCGCTCGCGGCGCCGACCGCGAAACGGACAGGCTTGGAGAACAGAAGCTCGAATGCCTGCGCGGTATGCGGGTTGGTCGGATCGGCCGCCGCCACCATGATCCGCTCGGGATCGTCGGCAAAGGGGAACGCGCGCGCTTCGCGAAGGAACGGCACGCTCAGACGCGGATCGAGGACCGCGGACTGCAGGATTTCATCCGCGCTGAGATGCCTCAGCTCGGCCGTGCCCGCGATCGTGAGCGCCAGTATCTTTTCCTCGCACAGGCCGAGGCGGATGAGAATGTCCACAAGGCTGCCGCCGGTGCGGGCATACGCACGGCTCGCGCGATCAGCGCTCTCGGCAGTCAGCGCGCCGCTGGAGACGAGCGTGTCGAGCAGACGCTGCTCCAGAGTTTCCAGGCCCGTCGAATTTGCCATGACTGCCATCCGCCGCGGCCTTACGAGCTCGACAAAGGTGCTTGGGCGGCTCGGGTGCATGCTCTATCGCTGTCTTCCCGCGAAGGGATTGGAGATTGCCGTGACAGCAGCCAGACCGGTCTTTGCGAGTCGCCCGTAACGCGCACGATACTGCGCAGGGAATATATCGTACCTGCCGCCATCCCGCCTTTTGCCTTCGCGTCGAACTCATAGATCCCACCGGCAGCAACCGCGCGTCCGGCAACAACGGACTGCAGCGGCGCGCCGGTGCCCGCGTCCGGCGAAGCGGACGGCGCGACCACAGCACGGACTCGATCCGATGCGTGGGTCAGATCCACATCGGCTCGGCGCGTGTAAACGGTGACGTCCGGCGCAAGGCAGGTGACAAGATCGGGCGTCCCGTCCAGCAACAGGGAAAGCTCGGACACCGAGGCGAAGGGCCGATTGGCCGTGCCATAGGCCCGTCCCGCCATGAGATAATCCGCCGTTTCCGCGCCCAAGGGCCGCTTTTCGCTGTCGGCGTCACGCCAGTCCGCGATCTGATCGGCCAAGCGTGCCGCGCGATCCGCAGAAAATCCCGAAATGAGCAGCAGCGATCTCAAGCGGGGGACGTCAGCCGCATTGATGTCGATCTTCGACGATTCCGGCCGCGCGGACACGGTGACCGGAATACCGCCTATCATGAATATCTCGGCGTGGTTCAATACCGGCGCCATCACGATTCCGGATTCCGCGATATCCCGCTCGGCGGTCGCGTCGGCGCCGTCCACGGCTGCCCGCAACTGAACGAGAGCGACATCCGTCTCGGCTTCATTGGCGTAGCGCCGTGCGCCATCGACCACCGCCGCCACGACCAGAGCAATGACCGCCAGTCCTATCAGGACAAGAAGGAGAGCAAATCCCTCTTCGTGAGCTCCAGCCTTCGACCGACGCACCGCCCCCACCCTCCAACGCGCTCAGGATATGCCCTTCTGCGCGAGAAAAATAGTGCGGTCGCCGATGTGCGCCGACCTGGGAAGCCTAGTGGTCTCGACGCTTGTGCGACAAGAGCGGGAGGGCGAAGGCGGACCGGTTGCCGCGGTCGATACGCTGTCGCTATCGACCGGCTCGGCAAGCCCATCTCCGCCTCTCACTCCGCCAGCACCGTAACGTGACAAACCCTGCACGGCACTCCAATATGGCGGTTCACAGACGGAGAGTTGAGATGCGGGCCTTCCTCGTGACTGCGCTGACCTTGACCCTGACCTTGGGGCTTTCAGCCTGCTCGGACTGGGACGGCAGCTTCTTCGGCGACAGCGACGCGGCGCATGAAGCGACGCCGGCGCCCATGGCCGAGGCGCCGGCCGCGCCGGCCCCCGTCGTGACCGCGCAGGCCCAGGAAGCGGCGCCCGCGCCGATGAGCGCGGCGCCCGCGAACACCGCGCCGCGCCCGTCGGGCGAGCGCTGCGCCAAGCTCGCCAAGCAGCGCGCCGGCGACGCCGCCTATCAGGGCGAGGACGAAGGCACCCAGCGCTCGGTCTACGACCGCACCTATGCCGGCTGCATGGACTGGGACGCCAAGCACGCGCTATAGGCGCCGGCTCACGCCCCGTCCGCCTCGACGCGCATCTTGAGGATCTTGTCCGGGGCGCCGGAGATGGCGCCGTTGTTGTGATCGCCGCCCTTCTTGATGGCGTCGACGTGCTCCATGCCCTCGACGACCTCGCCCCACACCGAATACTGCCGGTCGAGATACGGCGCGTCGTCGAAGCAGATGAAGAACTGGCTGTTGGCGCTGTGCGGGTCGGAGGTGCGCGCCGCCGAGACCGTGCCGCGTTTGTGCTTCTCGTTCGAGAACTCCGATTTCAGATCGGGAAGATCCGAGCCGCCCGAGCCCGTGCCGGTGGGATCGCCGGTCTGCGCCATGAAGCCCGGGATCACGCGGTGGAACACGACGCCGTCGTAGAAGCCGCTATTGGCGAGTTCGGTGATGCGCGCGACGTGATTGGGCGCGAGATCGGGGCGCAGCCTGATGACGACGCGGCCGGATTTCAAATCCATGTTGAGCTTGCTGGCCAAGTTTCGTTCCTTTCACACGGGGTCCGGGTCCGGCTTAAGCCCGCCCAAGGCCACGATCAAGAGGGCGATGAGGCCGAAGACCGCAATCCCGAGGACCGCGATGCCGAGCTTGTCGGGCACGGCGAAGAACAGGAACGCCATCAGCGGGCTGCGCAGGTTGTTGATCGCCGAATGGGCGAGGCTCGACGGCCAGATGCTGCCGCTCTTCAGCCTCAGCCAGCCCAGGATGATGGAATAGAAGACCGTGCCGATTGGGAACAGCAGCAGGATGAGCCGCGGATGGCCGGGGAGCTCGGTGCCGAGCATCAGCAGCGGAGTGTGCCACACGCCCCACACGATCCCGGTCGCGATCGCGGCGAAAAGCGGCCGGCTCGGAAACAGGCGAAGCTGCAGATAGCTCCGCCAGCCGAATTCCTCGCCCCAGAGCAGCGGCATGGAAACCAGCGAGAGCACCGACAGGCGCAGGATCGTGGCGGCGAGCGCCGCGGCCTTGGAGCCCTGCGCATCCAAGAGCGTGAAATCGGGTTGCGCGATGCCGAGCGCGGGCACCGCCGCCATCACGACCAGCGCTGCGGCGAGCGGAACGGCGAGCGCCAGGACATAGTAGAGCCATTTGCGCGGCTTGAGGCCGAGGCCGGCATCGACGAAGCCCTCGCGCGTGACTAGGCCGCGCACGACGAGCGCCGCGACGGCCGGAGCGAAAGCGCCGGCGAGAATGAATAGCCGGAACAACGCGCCGTGCCGGGGAACGCCCAAGGCGAGCGCCGCCTCCCAGATCGGCCACGCAAGGCCGAACGCCAGTATCAGATAGGCGCCGACGCCCCAAACGTTCCGCCGCATGGCAGCTCCCCCTACCGCGAGGACGACTGTCATCAGACATTGGGGCCGCGGCCGCGAATTCAAGGCTTCACATCTTGGCGCCCAGCTCCCGGCACCGCTTGACGAGACGTTCGGCGACATAGGGCGTGGTGAAATGCGTCACGTCGCCGCCGAACATCGCGATCTCCTTCACAAGCCGCGACGCGATCGCCTGGTTGCGCGGATCGGCCATGAGGAAGACCGTCTCGATCTCCTTGTCCATGCGCTGGTTCATCGCCGCCATCTGGAACTCGTACTCGAAATCCGACACCGCGCGCAGGCCGCGGATCACCACCGACGCGCCGACGGAATGGGCGAACTTCACCTGCAGCATGTCGAAGGTCTTGACCTCGATCGTCGCGCGCGCCTCGGCGAGCGGCTGCGCCTCGTGGCGCATCATCTCGACGCGCTCCTCGATCGAGAACACCTGCGCCTTGGCCGAGTTCGACGACACGATGCCGATGACGAGATGGTCGACGATCTTCACCGCGCGCTTGATGATGTCGAGATGGCCGAGCGTGACGGGATCGAAGGTCCCGGGATAGAGGCCGATGCGTTTCTTGGGCATGCGCCGTCCTTAACCTCCCCCTTGTGGGGAGGTCGAAGCGCGGCACGCGCTTCGGGTGGGGGGAAGTCCCTCCACCGGCGCCATCCCCCACCCGAAAAATCCTTCGAATTTTTCGACCTCCCCACAAGGGGGAGGTAAAAAAGACCTGCTCACTCCGCCCCCTCCGAGTCATCCTCGATGCGCTCGACCGAGACGACGCGTTCGCCTTCGTCGACGCGGAACACGGTCACGCCCTGCGCGGCGCGGCCCTGGACGGAGATGCCGCCCACCGGCACGCGGATCGTCTGGCCCTTGTCGCTGATGAGCATGAGGTCGTCGGATTCGTCGACCGGGAAGGCCGCGATGATCGCGTGGTTCTTCTTGCCCATGCCCATGGCGACGATGCCGGAGCCGCCCCGACCCGTGACGCGATACTCATAGGAACTGGTGCGCTTGCCGAAGCCGCTTTCGGAGATCGTGAGCACGAACTGCTCGCGGGCACCGAGCTCGGCGTAGCGCGCCGGCGTCAGCGTCGCCTCCTCGCCCGTCTCCTCGTCCTCGGCAACCTCTTCGATCTCCTCCTCGCCGGTCGCGGCGCGGCGCGCGGCGTTGGACTGCTTGAGATAGGCGCGCGCCTCGGCCGTCTCGGCGTCGGAATGATGCAGCAGGGTCAGGCTCACCACCTCGTCGCCCCCCTCTTCCCCAAAATTGGCGAGCTTGATGCCGCGCACGCCGGTGGAGTCGCGCCCCTTGAACACGCGCACGTCGGTGAGCGCGAAGCGGATGCATTTGCCGAGCTTGGTGGTCAGCAGCACGTCGTCCTGGTCGGTGCAGGTCTGCACGCCGACGATGGCGTCGCCGGGCTCGAGCTTCATCGCGATCTTGCCGTTGCGGTTGATGCTGGCGAAATCGGACAGCTCGTTGCGGCGCACGTCGCCGGACTTGGTCGCGAAGACGACGCCCAGCTTCTCCCAGGCGCCTTCGTCTTCCGGCAGCGGCAGGATGGTGGCGATGCGCTCGCCCTCCTGCAGCGGCAAGAGGTTCACCATCGCCTTGCCCTTGCCCTGGATGCGCGCCTCGGGCAGGCGCCACACCTTCAGCTTGTAGGACATGCCGTTGGAGGAGAAGAACACCAGCGGCGCATGCGTCGAGGCCACGAACAGGTTGGTGACGTAGTCCTCCTCGCGCGTCGCCATGCCGGCGCGACCCTTGCCGCCGCGGCCCTGCACGCGGTATTCGGCGACCGGCGTGCGCTTGATGTAGCCGGCATGCGTCACGGTGACGGCGACGTCCTCGCGCTCGATCAGCGCCTCATCCTCGATCTCGACATCGGCGTCGACGAGCTCGGTCAGGCGCGGGGTGGCGAACTCCTCGCGGATCTTGCCGAGCTCGTCGCGGATGATCTGCAGCACGCGGCCGCGCGAGCGCAGGATGTCGAGATAGTCCTGGATGGCGGTGCCGAGCTTCGTCGCCTCGTCGGCGATCTCGTCGCGGCCGAGCGCGGTGAGTCTTTGCAGGCGCAGGTCGAGGATCGCCTTGGCCTGCTCTTCCGACATGCGGATCGTGCTCTCGGCGCTCAATTTGTGGCGCGGATCGGCGATCAGCGCGATCAGCGGGCCCACGTCCTTCGCCGGCCAGTCGCGCGCCATCAGCTGCTCGCGCGCGGTCGTGGCGTCGGGGGCGGCGCGGATGAGGCGGATCACCTCGTCGATATTGGCGACGGCGACGGCGAGGCCGACCAGGATATGGCCGCGATCGCGCGCCTTGGCGAGGTCGAAGCGCGTGCGCCGCGTGATGACCTCTTCGCGGAAATGGACGAAGGACGCGATCAGGTCCTTCAGATTCATCAGCAGCGGGCGGCCGTTGTTCAGCGCCAGCATGTTGACGCCGAAGCTCGTCTGCAATTCGGAGAAACGGTAGAGCTGGTTGAGCACGACTTCGGACGAGGCGTCGCGCTTGAGCTCGATCACCACGCGCATGCCGTCGCGGTTGCTCTCGTCGTGGATGTCGGAGATGCCTTCGATGCGCTTGTCGCGCACCATCTCGCCGATGCGCTCCTGCAGCCGCGCCTTGTTCACCTGATAGGGCAGTTCGGTGACGATGATCGCCTCGCGATCCTTGCGGACCTCCTCCACATGGCAGCGCGCGCGCATCAGGATCGAGCCGCGCCCGCGCGCCAGGGCGCCGCGCGCCGCCAGCTTGCCGATGATCATCGCCCCCGTCGGGAAGTCCGGCCCCGGCACGATGTCGGTGAGCTGCTCCATGCTGATCGAGGGATCGTCGATGTAAGCGAGGCAGGCGTCGATCACCTCGCCCAGATTGTGCGGCGGCACGTTCGTCGCCATGCCGACCGCGATGCCGCTGGCGCCGTTGACGAGCAGGTTGGGATAGCGCGCCGGAAGGACGATGGGCTCCTTCTCCGAGCCGTCGTAATTGTCCTGGTACTCGACCGTGTTCTTGTCGATGTCCTCGGTCAGCTCATGCGCGATCTTGGCGCGGCGCACCTCGGTGTAGCGCATCGCCGCCGGGTCGTCGCCGTCGACCGAGCCGAAATTGCCCTGCCCGTCGATCAAAGGCACGCGCATGGAGAAATCCTGCGCCATGCGCACCAGCGCGTCGTAGATCGATTGGTCGCCGTGCGGATGGTACTTGCCCATCACGTCGCCGACGATGAGCGCCGATTTGCGGTAGGGCTTGTTCCAGTCGCGCCCGTTCTCGTGCATCGAGAAGAGGATGCGGCGATGCACGGGCTTGAGCCCGTCGCGCGCGTCGGGCAGCGCGCGGGAGACGATGACGCTCATCGCGTAGTCGAGATAGGAGCGCTTCAGCTCGTCCTCGATCGCGATGCCGCTGATGCTGCCGCCGGAAGGCGGGGCGGGGGTGTTCTCGTCGCTCAAACGGGGGTCCTAAGGCGGCGAGGATTCGGTCCGAAAATCATGCCCGATTGGTAGCATTTCGGAAGGCGGCTACGCCAGTCTTTCAGCGGTGAACCTGCCGCAGCTTGCCGGCGGAAACGACCGCCCGGAGCTTCGTCTTTATGTGCGTGAAAAGCCGCGGCGGCAGATGCCCGTAAGCGAATGTCTTGGCCCGGTTCAGCACCGTCTCGATGCCCGCCGGCGGCCAATGGTCGACATTGCACTCCGACAGGACAACCCAGCTGGGTGCCTCGTCCAAGCCCAAATTGGACTTCACGGCCGCAGGCAATTCGACGGCTTCAACACCCGTGCGGGGTGGAGGTGGGTGATCGGAAGCACCACAACGAACCGTGATTCCGCCAGCGGCTTGACCGAAGCCACAATGCAGACGGGCCGAACCTTGCCGTAATCCCGCCCCGCCGCGCTCTCATCCGACCACAGATAGTCGTAGCGGATGACCAGTCCCGGCTCTGGCTCCGGCAGCGCCGCCAAGGGAGCCTATTCGTCCAGCAACGCGTTGAGGTAATCGTATCGCGGGTCCATTTTGGATTTGGCGATCGCATCGACCACGGATTTGGGCAGGTCAACGACGCGATATGCCCGTCGATGGGCCGCGACCAGCCAATCATATTGATCGGCCGACAAAAGCACCCACTCGCGCTTTCCGTTCTGCGTGATCTCGACCGGCTCGTGCTTGGCGCGATCCTTGTACTCGCCAATATTGCGCTCGAACCGGCTGGCAGTAGTGCGGGTCACTGGGACTGCTCCGTTTGCCTCAACCAGGACATTCTAAAGGTTCAGGGTCGCCGCACCAAGCCGTCCTACCCTAGAACGGTATCTCGTCGTCCATGTCGCTGCCGCGGTCGAAGCTCGCGGGGGACTCGGCCGCGCCGCCGCCGCTATAGGCGCCACGGCCACCGCCGCCGCCCTCGCCCTTGGAATCGAGCATGGTCAGCTCGCCGCGGAAATTCTGCAGCACGATCTCGGTCGAGTACTTGTCCTGGCCGTCCTTGTCGGTCCATTTGCGGGTCTGCAGGCTGCCCTCGACATAGACCTTGGCGCCCTTGCGCAGGTATTTCTCGGCGATCTCGGCGAGGTTCTTGTTGAAGATGACCACGCGATGCCACTCGGTCTTCTCCTTGCGCTCGCCGCTGGCCTTGTCGCGCCAAGTCTCGGAGGTGGCGAGGGAGAGGTTCACGACGGGGTCGCCGCTCTGCATGCGGCGGACTTCCGGATCCTTGCCCAGATTGCCCACCAGGATGACCTTGTTGACGCTGCCCGCCATGTCTTCGCCTTCCGTAGCTTGTCCTTGAGCCGGACTCTTAAGCCCCAAGCACGCCGGCCGCTATTGCCGACTCCATTTGTTCTCTTTATGTTCCAGGCGAATCCGAGTCAATCCCCAGCTTCTTGAGGACGTCGTGTCGCGCTGCTGCCAACCCCTGCCAGCTTGCGGTTTATGGTCAGGGTCCCCATATCGGGAGTGCCGCCGCGGCTTCGTCCGGCGGCCAACCCCAATTGTGACGCGCGCGCGGTTGCCCGGGCCAAACCGGACCGCCAAAGTGCGCGTTTGGACTGACGGAAAGCCATGCTGAAGAACATCTCGATCCGCGGCGCGCGCGAGCACAATCTGAAGAACGTCGACGTGGAGATCCCGCGCGACACGCTGACCGTGCTCACGGGGCTTTCGGGCTCGGGCAAGTCGAGCCTCGCCTTCGACACGATCTATGCCGAAGGCCAGCGCCGCTACGTCGAGTCGCTGTCGGCCTATGCGCGCCAGTTCCTCGAGCTGATGCAGAAGCCCGATGTCGACCACATCGAAGGCCTGTCGCCCGCGATCTCCATCGAGCAGAAGACGACCTCGCGCAACCCGCGCTCGACCGTCGGCACGGTCACCGAGATCTACGACTATCTGCGCCTGCTCTTTGCGCGCGTCGGCGTGCCCTATTCGCCGGCGACCGGGCTTCCCATCGAGAGCCAGACGGTCAGCCAGATGGCCGACCGCATCCTGGCGCTCCCCGAAGGCACGCGGCTCTTCCTGCTCGCCCCCATCGTGCGCGGGCGCAAGGGCGAGTACCGCAAGGAGCTGGCCGAGCTTCAGAAGAAAGGCTTCCAGCGCGCCAAGGTCGACGGCAAGTTCTACGACATCGGCGAGACGCCCGCGCTCGACAAGAAGCTCAAGCACGACATCGAGATCGTCGTCGACCGCATCGTGGTCAAGCCCGACATCGGCAACCGCCTGCCCGATTCCATCGAGACCGCGCTCGGCCTGGCGGACGGGTTGCTGTTCGTCGAGTTCGCCGACGAGAAGGACAAGGACGGCAAGCCCAAGCAGATGATGCTGTCGTCGAAATTCGCCTGCCCGGTTTCGGGCTTCACGATCACCGAGATCGAGCCGCGGCTGTTCTCGTTCAACAATCCGCATGGCGCCTGCCCGGTCTGCGACGGGCTCGGCACCCAGCTCTATTTCGATCCCGCGCTGATCGTCCCCGACGAGGCGCTGACGCTGAAGAACGGCGCCATCGCGCCGTGGTCGAAGAGCTCGTCGCCCTATTACCTGCAGACGCTCGAAGCGCTCGCCAAGCATTACAAATTCTCGCTCAACGAGGCGTGGGAAGACCTGCCCAAGAAGGCACGCGAGATCATCCTCCACGGCTCTGGCGAGGAGGAGATCAAGTTCGTCTATGACGACGGATTGCGCCGCTACGAGACCAAGAAGCCGTTCGAGGGCGTCATCCCCAACATGCAGCGTCGCTTCAAGGAGACCGACAGCTCCTGGGTGCGCGAGGAGATGGAGCGCTTCCAGGACACGTCCCCCTGCGAGGCGTGCAAGGGTTATCGCCTGAAGCCCGAGGCGCTGGCGGTGAAGATCGGCGGCGTCCATATCGGCCAGGTCTGCGAGCTGTCGATCCGGCTGGCCGACACCTGGTTCCGCGACATCGACAAGAAGCTGAACAAGCAGCAGAACGAGATCGCGGCGCGAATCCTGAAAGAGATCCGCGCGCGGCTGAAATTCCTGGTCAATGTCGGCCTCGACTATCTCACGCTCAGCCGCAATTCCGGCACGCTCTCCGGCGGCGAGAGCCAGCGCATCCGGCTGGCCTCGCAGATCGGCTCGGGGCTCACGGGCGTGCTCTACGTCCTCGACGAGCCGTCGATCGGCCTGCACCAGCGCGACAACGGCAAGCTTCTGGAGTCGCTCAAGGGCCTGCGCGACATGGGCAACACCGTGCTCGTCGTCGAGCATGACGAGGACGCGATCCGCCAGGCCGATCACGTCATCGACATGGGCCCCGGCGCCGGCATCCATGGCGGCCACATCATCGCCGAGGGCACGCCCGAAGACATCATGCGCAGCCCCAAGAGCCTCACGGGCAAATATCTCGTCGGGCTGGAGCAGATCGCGATCCCCGCCAAGCGCCGGCCCGCCGCACACAACCGCTGGCTCAAGCTCGTCGGCGCGCGCGGCAACAACCTGAAGAACGTGACGGCGCAGATCCCGCTCGGCACCTTCACCTGCATCACCGGCGTCTCTGGCGGCGGCAAGTCGACGCTGGTCATCGAGACGCTCTACAAGGCTGCGGCGCGCAAGCTTAGCGGCGCGCGCGAGCACCCCGCGCCGTTCGACAAGATCGAAGGCCTGGAATTCCTCGACAAGGTGATCGACATCGACCAGTCGCCGATCGGGCGCACGCCGCGCTCGAACCCGGCGACGTATACGGGCGCCTTCACGCCGATCCGCGACTGGTTCACCGAGCTTCCCGAGGCGAAGGCGCGTGGCTATGCGCCGGGGCGCTTCTCGTTCAACGTCAAGGGCGGGCGCTGCGAGGCGTGCCAGGGCGACGGCGTGATCCAGATCGAGATGCACTTCCTGCCCGACGTCTATGTCCAGTGCGACGTCTGCAAGGGCAAGCGCTACAACCGCGAGACGCTCGAGGTGAAATTCCGCGGCCACTCCATCGCCGACGTGCTCGACATGACGGTCGAGGCCGGCGCCGACCTCTTCAAGGCCGTGCCCTCGATCGCCGAGAAGCTCGACACCTTGAAGCGCGTGGGGCTGGGCTACATCTCCATCGGCCAGCAGGCGACGACGCTCAGCGGCGGCGAGGCGCAGCGCGTGAAGCTGTCGAAGGAGCTGTCGCGTAGAGCCACCGGCCGCACTTTATACATCTTGGACGAGCCGACCACCGGCCTTCACTTCCACGACGTGAAGAAGCTGCTCGAGGTGCTGCACGAGCTCGTCGACAACGGCAACACGGTGGTGGTGATCGAGCACAATCTCGAGGTCATCAAGACCGCCGACTGGATCGTCGACCTCGGCCCCGAAGGCGGCGACGGCGGCGGCGAGATCGTCGCCCAAGGCACGCCGGAGGACGTCGCGAAGGCGGCAAGGAGCTATACGGGGCAGTATCTCAAGCCAATGCTCAAGGGGCGCGCGGCGGAAAGGTCGGCGCCCGTGAGAAAGATGCGAGCAGCGGAATAAGAGAGTGTGCGTGAATAGGTCGGAATCGAACCGGCATCTCCTTGCGGTATGTTAACATTACAACAGTATTCACGCGCCCCATATCAACGCGTGGACTTCGTCAGATGTCAAGGCCGTTCCATCTCAAAGAGGGCGCGCGCCATTTCTTTCGCCACTTGCCGTCGCTCTCGGACCAATTCGTCAGACGCTGCCTCAGCATCTCGATCTTCGCGAACTCGTACTTGATTTGACGGGCGAGCCTCGCGTCCTTGCGCTGGCGTTTCTGTTGCGCACGCTCCTGCTTTTCCTTGGGCGTGCGCGGCGAGAGCGAACCGTCCCGCGCGTCGGCCTCGACCGTCGACACGGCATCGACGGCACCGTGCCGGATAGGCGGATTGCGAAGATCGTTCAGGTCGGACCCCAGATAGTGGAGATTTCGGACCGTGGCGCCGATTTCCCTTTCGACAAGGGTTATCAGCTGCGCCCATAGCGCGGCCCGTGCGGCGTCCTTGCCCGAACGGACCAACAGACCCGCAAGCAGATCGCAGAGACGCAGGTTGCATTGGGCGGACGACCCGTTCGCCACATAGCTGAGGCCGAGCTCCAGGACGTCGAGGGCCGCATCTCTCCTGCCATGGCGCCAGTGCATCAACGCCTGTGTCTCGATGCCTTCGGAGTAGTGGGCGAGATCGAGCCTTTTCAGCCTCTGCTTTTGCGGTGGCGGGTTGGATTGCCCCGATACGACGACCGCACTGGGTTGGGTGCTGGGCGGGAGTGCCGGCGGCGGTTCCCGCATCGGCGACAGGTTTCGCGTGCTTATGAAGGTACCGTTGATGACACTGCCCCCTTCCATCACGACGGCGCCTGGAACGATCCCGAGATCGCGGCGGGCATGGACGGGCTTCGCAAAGTGGCCGATCGTGTTTCCCTTCCTACCCTTTCGCCAATACCAGCCGGGCGCAATGAGGTATGTGTGCGGCGTCTTTTTGCGCTTGTGAAAATAGGGATTGTTTACGAGACGCAACTTGAAGAGCGGAAGAATCGAGCTTGGATTGATAAGCGCGGGCGCCGCCGCGGACCCAAGCACGATGCCGACCGATCCCAGGAGCCATTTCAAGGTATCGCGGCGGGACTGCGCGGGACCGCTCTCGATCGCGCGTCTCTGCCGAAGGGGCAGCAGCCATCCCAACAGGCCCACGACGGAGATCGGCAGGATCGCGACGATCAGCATATCGAGGAACGCGTTGCCGGTGAGCCCGGTCGGACCGGCCAGGTCCGCAAAACCCAATAGCTCCGGCGTCATCGAACCGTGCGCCATGGACAGCGTGTTCTGGGCAAAGAGCGCCCCGGCGAGCATGACGGCGACCACGGCCAGCACCGCCGCCGCCGCCGCCGACATCCGGCGATATCCGGGCGGCGAAATCGTCGAATCCCGGAAAGACCGGCCTGAGGCATATCGCCAATCGGGCAGCGGCCAAAGCCACCACGGCGCGCTCAAAAGCGCCGGCTTGAGCTCCAGGCCTTCTCCGCTTCTCGTGCCGGTCTGCTCCGCCAATTGGAACTGCGCGTCGAGCAGCGAAATCACGCGTCTTCGCAGAAAACCAAGCCAAACACCGCCGGCCGCGAATATGACGGCCAGCGCCAGCGGATACCATTTCACGTCGATGTTGCTGATCTTCAGCCCGATGACTTCGATGCTGCCTTCCTTCGTCCAATCATCGACGAACGCGTGAAGGTCCTGCCGCTTACGTTGACAGGACGAAACGACGGTATCGCGCCATGTTGAGAAAACGGAGAACGTCGATTTGTCACATTTTCCGCCTTGCACGACCCGGTCGAGCTCCTGCTCGACAAAGCGTGACGCTTCGGAATTCGACCGCCTTCGACGAATCTCCGTGCAGGTTTTTTTTGACTCTTGGTCCTTCTCTGTATCGTTCTTCTCGACGATATTTGCGCGGTGGCCTTGGTCGAAGCCCAGACAGGTCAATACGCTGCCGACCGCCTGCTTGTCTTCGGGCTTGCGCGCGATACGGCGGGGCGTCCTGGAGAAGCCGGAGCGCGTGTCGCAGTAGTTCTCGATCTCCTTGTAGCAAGCCTCGGCCGTCTCGGCCGCCTTTTCGGCGCGCTCTTCCAGACGCGCGGACAACGCCCTGCTCGGCCGCTCGGAAAGATCGAAGGGAAAAAAATTCGCGACCCACCAGACCAGGCTGGCGAGCAGAAACAGGCTGAATATCGTGCTTCCGGACGAGATTCTCGCGCGTGCTTCCTCCAGGAACCGGCTGTCGTCGCCGCTCAAATCACCCCCCAAAGCACAATATCCGCGAGGCAATCAAAGGTTGTCGATCTCGTCAAGACTCGAATGATGAAGGGCGGATTGCAATGCCGTTATCCACCGCACCGCCAGTACCAGCGCCACGGCGAACACCGCGGCCGCGACGAAGAACGCCGCGCCGGGGATGATCACCGGCGCGTCCTTCGAGATGAAATAGCCGAACAGGCCCGTCCAGATCGGCGGGCCGATGATGGAGGTCAGGCCCTGCACGCTGGCGAGCGCGCCTTGCAGGAGACCTTGCTCGTTCGCGGGCACCGCGCGCGACATCAGGCTCATCGTCGCGGGCGCGGCCATCACCCAGCCGAAGACGCCCAGCGCCATCACCGGATAGATCATCCAGCCCTGGGGCACGACGCCGTAGAGCACCAGGATCACCACGCTCACGGCGAGGCCCACGATCACCGCGCGGCGCTCGCCCAGGCGCGGGATCAAAAAGCGCGGCATCACGCCCTGGCCCAGCACGAACATCACGCCCACCATCGCCAGCGAGAAGCCGATCTCGCGCGGCCCCCAATGGAAGCGGTAGGACGCGAACAGCACCCAGGTCATCTCGGCGACGCGGTTGGCGAACACCGCGAGCAGGAAGATCACGATCAGTCCGAGCACGGAGCGATAGCGCCGCAGCTCCTTCAGCGCGCCGATGGGATTGGCGCGGGCGAGCGAGAACGGCTTGCGTTGCGCCGGATCGAGCGACTCCGGCAGGATGAACCAGCCGAGCGCGACATTGGCGAGGCTGAGCAGGCCGGCGGCCAGGAACGGCAGATGCAGGTCGACCGCGCCCAGCATGCCGCCGATGACCGGCCCGGTGATGAAGCCGACGCCGAACGCCGCTCCGATCAGCCCGAAATTCGCCGCGCGCTTCTCGGGCGGGGTGATGTCGGCGAGATAGGCGGCCGCGGTCGTATAGGTCGCCCCCGTCGCGCCCGAGATCAGGCGCGCCACGATGAGCCAGGCAAGCGTCGGCGCCGCCGCCAGCAGGAAATAATTGACGCCCATGCCGAGAAGCCCGAGCAGGATCACCGGGCGGCGTCCGAAGCGGTCCGACAGGGCGCCGAGCGCCGGCGACAGGATGAACTGCATCAGCGCATAGCCGCTCGACAGCAGCCCCACCACATAGGCCGCGCGCGAGATGTCGCCGTGATAGAGCTGCTCGACCAGCTTGGGCAGGATGGGAAAAGCGAGGCCGAGCCCCAGCATGTCGATATAGACCACGGCGATGACGAAGCCGACGCTCGCCCGCCGCGGCGTCGCCGCCGTCAAGGCGCGCGCGCCGGCGCGGGCGCGCCTGCCGCAAGCTCTTTATAGGCATAGGCCGCGGCCCCCAGGAACAGGCCCAGCGTGAACGGCGCCATGATGAACTGGATGCCGATGATCGTGGCGATATGGGCGTCGAGGATGGTTTGGATGCGGTCGCTCAAGACCTCTGGCGTGAGCTTGTCGAGCACCGGCGTCAGCGCCAGGAGCTCGCGTCCCGTCAGCCAGAACACCGCGCCCAGAAGGATCAGCAGCGGCGGCAGCGTGACCGTGAACAGCACGCTGGTGATGCGCCAGAAATTGCCCCTGGCCAGCGTCCAGCCGCGCTCGAGGGTGATCCTGTTCTCCGCGACGGTGACCGGCGCCAGAAGAAAGCCCAATTGCGTGAGCGCGTAGAGCAGCGCGCACGCGCCGCCGATGCCCACCACCGCCGTCACGGCCGCTGCGGCGATCTCGCTGCTGCCCGCGAGCGTTCCCGCCGCCAAGAGCGCCAGCACCAGGCCGATCATGAGCACGAAGGCGATCAGCTTGAACAGCATCACTGCGCCCGTCATGCGCAGCTCCGCCATGCCGATCGAGAAATGGAAGATCGCAGGTCCCGTGCGCAGGCCGAGCGCCTGGCGCATGACCGCCACGGTGACGCAGGCCGAGAGCACCGCGTTCGCCAGCCAGAAGACGAGCCCCCTGAGGATCACGGGCGCGGCGGCGGCCGGGTTCTGTCCCTGCAGCGCCTCGCTGTCGCCCAGCGCGTGCGGCAGGAACGTCACGACCGCGACCGCCACCATCGGCGCCCAGATGAGCCCGATGATCGTGCCGAGCTGGCCGAACGCGAACTGAAAGGCGAAACGGATCGCGGGGCCGACGGAGAGCTTTTTCACATCCCCGTCCCCGCCGCCGCCCTGTAGGCGCCCGCCATGGCGCCGGTGCGAAGGCCGGTCGTCAGCGTCAGGGTGAGGAGGTTGAACAGGAACAGCAGCGGCAACAGCCCATGTGTGGCGCTCGCCGCCGCCATGACCGCGTCCGCCGGCGAGGCCGCATGCAGGACGATCGTCGTCAACTCCGTCTCCATCATCCGCACGCCGCCGAACAGGATCCGCGACAGCATGCCTGCGGCGATCTCGACCGGCAACAGCACCGCGAGGATCAGCCCCACGATCCGCCACACATTCCCCTTGGCCAGCGCCCAGGAGCGCGCCGGATCGATGCGCTCTTCCGCCACCACGACGGCGGGAAGCAGGAACACCAGGCGCAGCGCCACGTAGACAATCCACACGATTGCGGCGGCGACACTCAGGAACTTCGCAAGGCCCACGATCCCCGCCGCGTAATGCGTGACGGCCCACACGACAGCCACCACCAGCGCGCAGGTCGCGAGCGCGACCGCGATGACCATGGCCGCGGCGAGCAGAAGCGCGCCGATCATGCGCCACACCGGCGCGCCCAGCGAGAAATAGACGAATACCGGGCCTTGGCGCCGGCCCAGCGCCACCTCGAGCAGGCCCACGGAGATCATCGCCTGCGCGGCGACGCCCGCGAGCCAGACCAGTCCCGCGAACGGCGCGAGATGGAACGCGGTCTGCAGCACGCGATCGCGGTCGTCACCGGAGATGTGCAGGCCCGCGCTTCCATCGCCGGACAGATGCAGCGACTGGAGCCCGTGAATATCGGGCCAGACGCGCCAGGCGACGGCGGCGATGACGGCGCCCAGGATCAGGCCCGGCAGCCAGATGACGCCCAGGACCGAAAGGATCCGCGTGAACGCGAAGCGGTAGGCGGACGCGATCGTCCTCTCGAGCGCAATCGCAGCCATGGCGCCTCCCGTCACCGTCTTAGATGGACCGGCCGGGCCGCTTTACAAGGCCTCCAGCGGATCGGGCGGGATCACGTTGCGATAGGCGCGCGCGCTCATCGCGTTCGTCAGGCCGAGCAGGATCGGCCAGGTCACGATCTGATAGCCGATCATGAACAGCACCATGAACTTCAACGACGGCCACGCGGCGGCCCAGAACTGCGCCGCCGAGTGCACCCCCTGCGCCTCCGCCGCATGCCGCAGCGGCAGCATCGCGTTCATCATCAACGGCATGGTGACGATGTTGCTGATCATCCCAAGACCCATCGCCGGCGCCAGCACGCAGACGATCACGAGCGCCACGATGCGCCAGAAATTCCCGGCCCCGAGCTGCCACGCGCGCCCGATCCCGATGCCGCCCTCGGCCACCACCACCGGCGGCAGGAAGAAGATGAGCCGCACGAAGGCATAGGCGCAGGCGCAGACCGCGGCCGCGATCGCCGCCGCTTCGACGAGCCCATAGATCGCGGGCAGATGGAATTGCTCTCCCGCCCAGAACACCAGCAACACACCGAGGGCCACCAGCGCTATGCCGACATAGAGGGCGATGAAAGCGACGATATGGGCGAGGATCAGGCGCCATACCGCGCTGCCGAGCGAGAAGTAAATGAAGACCGGACCTTCGATCAGGCCCAGCGCCTTCTGCTGCACGCCCACGATCGTCATCGTCTGCAGCACCCAGAGCACGAGGTAGAGCGGTCCGGCGACGGTGAAGGCCTTCGCGACGAAGCGCAGCATCGCCTGCGCGGCGGCGTCCTTGTCGTCGGGGAGCGAGAAGAACAGGTTCGCGATGTCGGGCCAGAGAAACCAGAGCACGGCCGCGGTCGCCGCGAACGCCAGCAATGCGGGAAACCACGCGATCCCGAAGATCGAGAGAATGTTGCGGAACGCGAAACGATAGGTCTCGTTGATCGTCCGCTCGAGCGGAATATGCACCATCTACGCCTCCCCGACTGCCCTTGGGGGATATTACAACAATTTGCCCCAATCGTCATGGGCGCCCTTGAGGCGGCCATGACGATTGGGCTGGCGAAACCCACAAAATGAACCTGCCGTGACAGGCTCGGGCCGGGTCGGCTAGGGTCGCGCGCCGGATGAGGGGTTGGACATGGCGATACGCGACTACGCGCAATATGACGGCGTCGGCCTGGCCGAGCTGGTGGCGAAGAAGAAGGTCAAGGCCATCGAGCTGCTCGACGAGGCGATCGCGCGCGCCGAGGCGCTCAATCCCAAGCTCAATGCCATCATCTACAAGGACTACGATCGCGCGCGCGAAGCCGCGAAGGCCAAGCTGCCGAAAGGCGTCTTCACCGGCGTGCCGTTCCTGCTCAAGGACATCCTGGCGATGGCGCAAGGCGTTCCCACCCGCCAGGCGTCGCGCTTCATGCCGCCGGTTCCCTGGCCGCACGATTCCACGCTGGTGCGGCGGTTCAAGCAAGCGGGCCTCGTCCCGTTCGGCAAGACCAACGTGCCGGAGTTCGGGCTCGTGCCGACGACGGAGTCCAAGCTCTACGGCGCGGCGCACAATCCCTGGAACCTCGCCCATTCGACCGGCGGCTCGTCGGGCGGGTCGGGCGCAGCGGTCGCCGCCGGCATCGTGCCGCTCGCCCACGCGAACGACGGCGGCGGCTCCATCCGCATCCCCGCCTCGTGCTGCGGTCTCGTCGGCCTCAAGCCGACACGCGGGCGCAGCTCCAACGGTCCCGAGTTCGGCGAGGTGATCGACGGCCTGGGCGTCGACCTGGTCGTCTCGCGCAGCGTGCGCGACACCGCGGCCGCGCTCGATGCCATCTCAGGCTACGAGCCCGGCGATCCTTACAGCGCGACGCCCGCGCCGGATTCCTATCTCGCGGCGATGAAGCGAAAGCCGAAGAAGCTGCGCATCTCCTTCTCGACGAAGAAGCTCGACGGCGGCGCGCTGCATGCCGATTGCGCCGCGGCTGTGAAGCGCGCCGCCAAGCTCTGCGCCGATCTCGGCCACGAGGTCGAGGAGACCGCGCCCACGCTCGACCAGGCGATGCTGATCCCGATGTTCATGGCGCTGTGGGGCGCCAACCTCGCCGCCGGCATCGACACGGTGGCGATGCTCACCGGACAGACGCCCTCGCCCGATCTCTTCGAAGGCCTGACCTGGGGACTCTATGAGGAAGGCAAGAAGGTCTCCGCCACGCAATATCTGATGGCCAAGCAAGGCATGAACGCGGCCTCGCGCGAGATGGCGCGCTTCCACGAGACGTACGATTTCTGGATCAGCGCCACGCTGGGCGAGCCGCCGGTCAAGCTGGGCACCTTCGACATGGACGAGCGCGATCCGCAGAAATCCTTCGCGCCCATCATCGACTATGTGCCGTTCACCGCGATGCAGAACGTCACCGGCCAGCCCGCGATCAACCTGCCGCTCCATTGGAACAAGCAGGGCCTGCCCGTCGGCGTGCAGTTCGTCGGGCGCTTCGGCGACGAGCTCGGCCTGTTGCGCCTCGCGGGCCAGCTCGAAAGCGCGGCACCGTGGAAGGACCAATACGCGAAGATAAAGGTGTGACCATGGGTTTCGCCGAATACGACCGTTACGACGGTTTGGGTCTCGCTCATCTCGTGCGCCGCAAGGAGGTCTCGGCCGTCGAACTCGTCGACGAAGCGATCGCGCGCATCGAGCGCCACAATCCCACGCTCAACGCCGTCGTCTACAAGGCCTATGACGAGGCGCGCGCGGCCGCGAAGGGCAAGCTCGCCGACGGGCCGTTCAAGGGCGTGCCGTTCCTGATCAAGGACATCGGCCTGCCGGTCGCGGGCTGGCCGATGACCGACGGCTCGGCGTTCCTGCGCGACTACGTCTCGCCGGAAGACTCCGTGCTGACCAGGCGCTACCGCGATGCGGGCGTGGTGCTGGTCGGCAAGACCAATACGCCGGAGTTCGGCATCCCCGGCACGACGGAAGGCCGGCATCTGGGCGTCTGCCGCAATCCCTGGAACCCGGATCATTCCACGGGCGGGTCGTCCGGTGGTGCCGCGGCGGCGGTGGCGAGCGGCATGGTGGCGATGGCGCATGGCAGCGACGGGCTGGGCTCGATCCGGATTCCCGCGGCGCAGTGCGGCCTCGTCGGCATGAAACCGACGCAGTGGAGGAACCCCGGCGGACCCGATGACAGCAGCCGCGCGCACGGCCTCGTCGTCGATCACGTGCTGACGCGCAGCGTGCGCGATTCGGCCGCGATGCTCGATTGGACCGGCTGGCCGGAGGACGACGCACCCTACGCCGCGCCCGGCAAGGCGCGGCCATACATGGACGAGATCAGGACCGCGCCGGGCCGCCTGAAGATCGGTCTGTATACGGAGGTTCCCAAGGGCATTGCGCCGCATCCCGACGTCCAGGCCGTGTTCGACGCCACCGCAAAGACGCTGGAAGAGCTCGGCCACACGCTGATCGTGAAGAAGGACCTGCCCATCGACTGGCGCAAGCTCTATCGCGCGCAGGCCGCGGTGTCGGGCGCGATGTTCGTCGCCAATATCGACCGCTGGAAAGAGGTCATCGGCCGCGAGCCGGAAGCGGACGAGCTCGAGCCGCTCGCCTGGGCGAGCTACAAGGGCTCGCTCAAGCTCACGCCGTCGATGATCGGCACCGGCCTGCAGAACCTGCGCCTGGTCTCGCGCGACATCCTCAGGCTATGGCGCGAGTTCGACGTGCTGCTCTCGCCGGTGACGATCACGCCCGCGCCGCGCATCGGCTTCCTCGATCCGGTGAACGTGCCGCCACGCGAGTTCAACCAGCGCCAGTCCCAGGTGTTCGGCTACACCCCGCCCTACAACATCACCGGCCAGCCTTCGCTGTCGCTGCCCATGGGCCAGTCGAGCGACGGTCTTCCCATCGGCATGATGTTCACCGGCCGCTACGGCGACGAAGCCACGCTCTACCGCCTCGCCGCCCAGCTCGAAGAAGCGCGTCCGTGGAGCGGACGGCATGCGCAGGTGTGGGGATAACGAGCCCTAGCTGAGCCTCACCGGCCCGTGGAACTGGCGCGCGACCGCGCCGAGCCACGGGCCGTCGTCGTCCGCCGTCCCGAACGCCTGCGGCAACGCGCTCCAATGCAGGTCGGGATTTTGGTGATGCACGCCGTGGAAGTTCTGGTTCAGCACCAGAAAGGATAGCCGGGACGGGAACCTCGTGTTCCTGGCCTCCTGGCGCGAGTCGAGCGGCATGCCGTAATGCGCCGCGTTGTCGAGCACCGACAGGACCGACCAGCGTCCCAGGATGCAGAGCGCGAACACCCACCACTGCGCGCGCCAGGCCGCGGCGGCAAGGATCGTCAGCAGCACGAATGAAACAAGGTCGGTCCTGACCATCGCGCGACGCGCCGGGTTGGAGAATGTGCGCGACGTGGCTTGGCGCAGGACCGCCGCGTCGTCGCCCGGCGCCATGCGCGCCACGACGCGTTCCATCGTCGGGACCGGAAGCACGGCCAGATAGGGCGCGAGCGCATAGATCAGCGCGTTGCCGAGCACGAGCTTGGCGAAATAGGCGGGCGCCGCGCCGGCATAGCTCTTCCCGGCCGGAAGGTGCTCCGGGCGGTCGAACTCGTGGCGGTTGAAGGCGTGGTGCGCGAGGTGGCCGAAGCGCATCGTCTCCCACGGCAGGCCCAGCGTGACGCCGAGCACGCGTCCGACGCGCCGGTTCCATTCGGACGCGCGGAACATGTTGCCGTGCATGGTCTCGTGCATCAGGCCGTAATGCAGCGGCGCGGAGAAGATTACCGTGGCGGCAAGGATCACGGCCCCCGCGCTCCAGCCCGGAAACAGCAGCGGAAAGACGCCGAACTCCAGCGCGGCGATCACGCCGGCGGCCGCCAGAAAACCGATATCCAGAACCTTTGTTCGCAAAGCCGTTCCCCTTCCCCACTCATAAACGGCCAAATCGGCCGTTCCGTCGCAAGGCTAACACGGATGTTGAGCGACCGGGCGGTTAGGCCTATCTGATGCAGGAATGAAGACCATCCACATCATCGGCGGCGGGCTTGCCGGCAGCGAGGCGGCTTGGGCGGCTGCCGAGGCCGGCGCGCGCGTCGTCCTGCACGAGATGCGCCCCGTGCGCGGTACCGACGCGCATCAGACGGATGGTTTGGCGGAGCTCGTCTGCTCGAACTCGCTGCGCTCCGACGATTGGGCGAACAACGCGGTCGGCCTGCTGCACGAGGAGATGCGCCGCGCCGGCTCGCTGATCCTGCGCGCGGCGGACGCCCTTCGCCTGCCCGCGGGCGGCGCGCTCGCCGTCGACCGGCACGGCTTCTCGCAAAGCGTGACGCGGGCGCTTGGCGAGCATCCGCGGATCGAGATCCGGCGCGAGGAGGTGGCGGGACTGCCGCCGGCCGAATGGGGCTCGACGATCGTCGCCACCGGGCCTCTGACCTCTCCCGCGCTGGCGGAGGCGGTCCGTGCACTGACGAACGACGAGGGCCTCGCCTTCTTCGACGCCATCGCGCCCATCGTGCACAAGGAGTCCATCGACTTCGACGTCTGCTGGATGCAGTCGCGCTACGACAAATCCGGTCCTGGCGGCGATGGCGCCGATTACGTCAACTGCCCGATGGACGAGACGCAGTACAAGGCCTTCATCGCCGCGCTGATCGAGGGCGAGAAGACCGATTTCAAGGAGTGGGAGAAGTCCACGCCCTATTTCGAGGGCTGCCTGCCGATCGAGGTGATGGCGGCGCGCGGGCCCGAGACGCTGCGCTTCGGGCCGATGAAGCCAGTGGGCCTTTGCGACGCGCGCACCGGCAAGCGGCCTTGGGCCGTCGTGCAGCTTCGCCAGGACAACGCGCTCGGCACGCTGTGGAACATGGTGGGCTTCCAGACCAAGCTCAAGCACGGCGAGCAGACGCGCATCTTCCGCACGATCCCGGGGCTTCAGAACGCGAGCTTCGCCAGGCTCGGCGGCCTGCACCGCAACACCTTCATCAACGCGCCGCGCCTGTTGGACGCGCAGCTCAGGCTGAAGGCGCGGCCCGACCTGCGCTTTGCGGGCCAGGTCACGGGCGTCGAGGGTTATGTCGAGAGCGCGGCCATCGGACTGATCGCCGGGCGGTTCGCGGCCGGGCTCGAGACGCCGCCGCCGCCGACCACCGCGTTCGGCGCTCTCCTCGCCCACATCACCGGCGGCGCGGACGCCAAGACCTTCCAGCCGATGAACGTCAATTTCGGGCTCTTCCCCGAGTTCAGGACCGCGAAGGGCAAGGACCGCAAGCGCGCGATGTCCGAGCGCGCGCTGGTGGATTTGGCGGTGTGGCTAGAGCAAGCCGCGCCTTCGCACGCGATCAGCGCCTGAATCTGCCTCCCACTGATGTCATGGCCCGCGAATGCGGGACACCCAGTTAGGTTCTGCACGATGTCGAAAAGACTCACGCGGAGGCCGCGGAGTTAAGCTCTTCTCCACGACCTCCGCGTCTCCGCGTGATCTATTTTGGAAAGAGCTCGACAGATGTCATCTGGGTGGCCCGCATTAGCGGGCCATGACAAGGGGTTGGGGGATGTCCGTCAACGATTCTATATCCGTCCGCGCAGCGACGCGCCGAGGAGCGCGATCTGGCGGCGGTGGATTGAGACCTCCTTGCGCGGATAGCGCAGATAGATTGGCACCAGCGTCGCGGGCAGGAACGCGGGCAGCGCGCGCCTCGGCCGCTTCATGCGGCGCGCCAGGCCGAGATGCGTCCGCGCGGCCGCGGCCGTATCGTCGTCGTCCGGGATGAAAGGCCTGCCGCGGCCGATGGCGCGGTTCAGCAGCAGACCGCAAAGCCCGTAGGCCGCGCCCGCCTCGCGCGCGAGATCGTCGAAGCGGTCTTCGCCGCCCAGGATGCGCGACGCCAGCCGCATCACATTCCCCGACGTCGCGTCGACATAGGCGTCGCGCCTGGCAGTGTCCTCGAAGGTTCCTTCGAGCAGGTCGAACTGCCGTGCATCGATCATCGCATCGAACAGGGCCCCAGGAAGGTCGATGGCGGCGAAGGTCTGAGCGAGCGCCTGCGCCACGTGATGCGGGCGCGGCGCGCCGCTGCGTGCGCCTTCCAGGCTCTCGCGCCACCAGGCCAGGCGGATCTCGCCCAGCATCGGCTCGCGCACCGTCTCGCCGATGCGCGCGATCTCGTGATTGAAGGCATAGAGCGCGAAGAGATGCGGGCGGAGCATCGCCGGCGCGAAAAGTCCCGAGAAATAGCGGTCCGGATCGCGCTCGCGCACCAGCCGCGCGCACTCCTCGAAGACGCCGCTCACAACGAAAGAGCCGCCCGTCGCCGGGCGGCTCCCCCGAATTCACGCACGGCCAGGGTCAATACAGATGTCCCGCCGACACCATCGCGAACAGCATCGGGATCGAGAGCATCGTGTTGATGCGCGAGAACATGCCGGCGGCCTTGGCGGCGGCGTCCTTCTCGGCTTGCGGCAGGCTGGGATATTTGTCTGCGATGTTCAGCGCCTTCTGCTGGTTCGGCCAGATCACGAACCAGACGTTGAACCACATGATCGTGCCCAGCCACATGCCGATGCCGATGGCGAGCGCCTTGGGATTGAGCGGCCAGCCCGCGGCGCCGTCGCTGAAGTCGAGGCTATAGGCCTGCAGCAGGTAGTTGTTCTGCCACGCCAGGATGACGCCGAAGACGATCGTCGCCATCGCGGCCCAGCGGAACCAGAACAGCGCCGCCGGCGTGATGTAGCGCCCCAGCGCAGGCTTCAGCTCGGCCGGTATCTTGGGCATGGTCGGTGTCGAGACGAAGTTGAAGTACCACAGCAGGCCGATCCACATCACGCCGCTGCCGACATGGCACCAGCGCACGATGAACATCCAGAACGTCGTCTGGTCGTAGCCCTGCAGCTTGAGCGCGAGCACGACGAGCAACGCGGCGAGCACGAAGCCCGCGAGCACCGTGTTGCGCAGGTTGGAGAAAAACGCGGCCATGAAACCCTCCCAGGTGAGTCTGGCGGCAGTTTACCCCTTTTTTGCTGCTTTTCAGCCTTTTCTTACCACCGTCATGGCCGGGCTTGTCCCGGCCACTACGGCTAGGGCGATTAAATCGCCAGCACCTTCGGGCGGCGCATCACCAGCCACATCACCACGATCAGGCGCGTCACCATGACGGCGGTGAAGAACGAGGTGATGATGCCCAGGCCCAGCGTCACCGCGAAGCCGCGCACCGGGCCCGAGCCCAGCTCGAACAGGATCAGCGAGGCGATCAGGTGGGTGGCGTTGGCGTCGACGATGGTCGCCATGGCGCGGCGGAAGCCGGCGTCGATCGAGGCGATCATGCCGCGGCCGTTGCGCTGCTCCTCGCGTATTCGCTCGTAGATCAGCACGTTGGCGTCGACCGCCATGCCCATGGTCAGCACGATGCCGGCAATACCGGGCAAGGTCAGCGTGGCGCCGAGCAGGGTGAGGATCGCGACCAGCAGGATGAGGTTGAAGGTCAGCGCGATGTCGGCGAAGACCCCGAACAGCCCGTAGCGTCCGATCATGAACAGCATGACGAGGACAAGGCCCGCGAGCGTCGAATAGCGCCCGGCGACGATCGAGTCCGAGCCCAGCGTGGCGCTGACGGTGCGCTGGTTGATCGGCTTCAAGGGGGCCGGCAGCGCGCCCGCGCGCAGCAGCACCGCGAGGTCGTTGGCCTCCTGCGGCGTGAAATTGCCCGTGATCTGCCCCGAGCCGCCGAGGATCACGCCCTCGATTCTCGGCGCGGTGATGACCTTCTTGTCGAGCACGATGGCGAAGAGGTGGCCGACATTGTCCTTGGTGACGTCGCCGAACTCGCGCGCGCCGACGGAGTCGAACTTGAAATTGACGTCGGGCCGGCCGGTCTGCTGGTCGAAGCCCGCCTGCGCGTCGGTCAGCCGGTCGCCCGCGACCAGCACGCGCTTCTGCACCACGATCGGCGGCTGCTTGGCGCCGTTGCGCTGGCCCTGCTGCTCGAGCAGCTCCGAGCCGATCGGCACCACGCCCTTCTCCGCCGCCGCCAGGTCGGCGGATTCGTCGACGAGCTGGAACGTCATCTTCGCGGTGGTCTGCAGGATCTTGAGCAGGCGCGTCGGGTCCTTCAGGCCCGGGACCTGCACGACGATGCGGTCGTCGCCCTGGCGCTCGATCGACGGCTCGCGCGTGCCGAGCTCGTCGATGCGCTTGCGCACGACTTCCATGGACTGCGAGACGATGTCGTTCTGCGCCTGTTTCTTGTAGGCGTCGGTCATGTGCATGGTGATGCGGTCGTCCGCCGACACGGACACGTCGTATTGCCGCGCCACGCCCGAGAGCACGCCGCCGCCCGCCGACGGATTGAGGGAATCGACGATGCCGCGCGCCTGATCGAGGCCGTCATGGCTGGTGATGTGGACCGAGACTGTGTCGGAGGTGATCGCGGTCTTGTCGAAGGCGATGCCCGCCTTGCGCAAGCCGTGGCGCAGGTCGATCAGCATCGACTCGATCTTGTCCTTCTGGACCTCGTCGAGCTGGACCTCGAGCAGCATGTCCGAGCCGCCCTGGAGGTCGAGGCCGAGCGTGACGCTGAGATTGGCCCAGCCCGCCGGCAGGCGCGAGCGCACGCCGTCGGGCAGCAGCATGGGCATCACGACGAGCACCGCGCCGAGCAGGATCGCGGCGACGACGACGCGCACCCAAAGGGAGACTTGCAGCATGAGACGTCTTCCTCAGCCCGACTTCGCGGTGTCGACGGGCTGCGCCTTGGCGCGCACGTCGCTGAGCGTCGATTTGAGCACCTTGACCTGGACGTTGTCGGCGATCTCGAGCGTGATCTCGGTGTCCTCGGGCTGCGGCGCCTTCACCACCTTGGCGATGAGGCCGCCGGCGGTGACGACCGTGTCGCCGCGCCGCACGTTGGAGATCGAGTTGCGCAGATCCTTCGCGCGCGCCTGCTGCGGACGGATCAGCAGGAAGTACATCACCGCGATCATCAGGACGATGGGAACGAAGGGGCTGGAGATGATATCTTGCATCAGGGAGACCGTAATTGTATTGCCGCGCCGGGCCGGGCGCGGACTATAGCTTCGCGGCCCCGCTTTGCAACCGAGGGGTTTGCCCCATGGCGCCCAAGGAAAATGGGCTCTTGAAGCGCATCGCCGATGCTCTGGAACGGCTTGCGCCCGCGGCGCTGGGCCGGCAGGCCCCCGCCGAGGGCGAAGCCTTCGTCTGGGAGCCCCTGCATGGGGGGCTGGTCGGGGTCGCGCATGTGGCGAGCCTGCCGCTGTCGCTGCTCAAGGGCATCGACGTTGCGCGCGACGCGCTGTTCGAGAACACGCGCCGCTTCGCACGCGGCCTGCCCGCCAACAACGCGCTTCTGTGGGGCGCGCGCGGCATGGGCAAGAGCTCGCTGGTCAAGGCGGTTCATGCCGGGATCAACCGCGCGGCCAAGCCGGCCGCGCGCCTCGTCCTGGTCGAGATCCATCGCGAGGACATCGCGAGCCTGCCCTCTCTCCTGCGCATCCTGCGCGCCGACCGGCGGCGCTTCCTGCTATATTGTGACGATCTTTCCTTCGACAAGGACGACACCAGCTACAAATCGCTGAAAGCCGCGCTGGAGGGCGGCATCGAGGGACGGCCGCAGAACGTGCTGTTCTACGCGACCTCGAACCGGCGCCACCTGATGCCGCGCGAGATGATGGAGAACGAGCGCTCCACCGCGATCAACCCGTCCGAGGCCGTGGAGGAGAAGGTCTCGCTCTCCGACCGCTTCGGGCTGTGGCTCGGCTTCCACAACTGCAGCCAGGACGACTATCTCGCGATGGTCGACGCCTATGCCGCGCATTTTCGTCTGGGGACGGACGATCTTTACGCCAGGGCGCTCGCCTGGTCGGCAACCCGCGGCGCCCGCTCCGGCCGCGTCGCCTGGCAGTTCATCCAGGACGCGGCGGGGGAGATGGGGAAGAAACTCGAATAGCTCCATTGTCATGGCCCGCGAATGCGGGCCACCCAGGTGAGTTCTGCACACTTTCACCAACCACATCGTCATCGCCCGCTTTATGCGGGCGACCTACGGCAGTCTTGCGAGAAAACGTCCGTGGGTGGCCCGGACAAGCCGGGCCATGATGACTTTTTTGAAAGAACAGAGAAGACGGCACCTGGGTGGCCCGCATTCGCGGGCCATGACAGTTAGGGCGCCTAGTTCGACGCCACCACGATGCCCTTTGGCAGCAGCGCCTTGGGATCGACGGGGTGCTTGTCGCGGCGGATCTCGAAATGGAGCTGCGGCGAGGAGACGTCGCCGGTGGCGCCCACGGTCGCGATCACCTGCCCGCCGGCGACACGGTCGCCGCGGCTGACGCTGATCGATCCGACATGGGCGTAAGCGGTGAGATATCCGTCGTCGTGCTGGATGAGCACGAGATTGCCGTAGCCGCGCAGCTCGTTGCCGCAATAGCTGACGGTGCCCGCGGCCGCGGCGTGGATCTCGGCGCCGGGCGCGGCCGCAATGTTGATGCCGTCGTTGCGCTCGCCGGTCGAGTAGCTGCCGAAGTCGAGCACGATGCGGCCCGCGAGCGGCCAGCGAAAGCGCACGCTCGCGGCTTGCGCGTATTGCTGCGGCGGCGCTGCGGCATTATCCGTATACGGAGCGGGCTGCGGCGCCGTGTACCAGCCCGGCGTCTTTCGCGGCTTGGGCGTTGGGATCGCGGCCAGGCGCTGCGTCGTGACGGCCTGCGTCGGCGCCGACGATTTCTGCTGCACCGGCGGCAAGGTCACCGTGCGCGGGCCGTAGAAGGTGTTGTTCGCGCTCTTGTGCTCGCGCACGTCCCAGGAAAGCTCGGTGCGCGGCGAGGTCGAGCAGGCGGCGAGCGTCAGCGCGGCGCAAAGGGCCAGCGCGGCGCGCTCAACGTTTCCTCTCGACATCATCGCTCGATCTCGCATCGGGCAATCCCGCAACCATCGGTACGAACATCACGGGGATGAGCGTGGTGCGCTCGATCCCGTTCTCGCGCCTGATGATCTGCGTCAAATGTTGAGAAAAACTTATCTTCGGCGCGAAAACGTCCGATTTCGGCACAGGACCCACCGGCGCGATCAGCCTTCCGCCCGGCTTTAACTGTTCGATAAGGTTCACGGGCACCTCGCCCACCGCGGCGGAGAGCAGGATGCGGTCGAACGGCGCCTGCCCGGGCCAGCCCTCGAGCCCGTCGGCGTGGCGGCTGACGATGTTGTCGAGCTTGAGCGCCTTGAAGCGCGCCTGCGCCAGGCTGAGCAGCGGCCTGTGGCGCTCGATCGTGTAGACCCTGCGGCACAGGGGCGACAGCACAGCCGCCTGATAGCCCGAGCCCGTGCCGATCTCCAGCACGCGCATGCCCGGCGCGAGCTCCAGCTTCCAGGCGGCGTAAGCCACGATCAGGGGCTGGCTGATCGTCTGGCCGCAGGCGATGGGCAGCGCGGAATTGTCCCACGCCGCATGCGCGAAGGGCTCGTCGACGAAGAGGGCGCGCGGGATGCGCTCGATCACCGACAGGATGGGCTCGGGGATGCCGTATTTGCGCAAATCCATGATCAGGCGGATGACGCGCGGGTCGTCGCTCACGGCACGAAGGCCCGGCGCATGCGCTCGACCTCGCCGCGCTCGGTCAAGTTCAGATGCAGCGGCGTGACCGAGATGCGCTTTTCATAGATCGCGCGCAGGTCGGTCCCTTCCTGCGGGTTGCTGCGCACGCGCTTGAAGCCGATCCAGAAATAGGGAAAGCCGCGCGCGTCGATGCGCCGGTCCAGCGCCGCGGTCTGCAGGTCGCGCTTGCCCTGCAGCGTGATCTCGGTGCCCTTCACGTCCTCGGGCACGCAATCGGGGAAGTTCACGTTCATCAGCACGTCGGACGGCCAGCCGATCTCGACCAGGCGGCGGATCAGTCCGGGCCCGTGCGTCTCGCCGCAATTCCAGCGGATGTCGCTGTTGGGCTCGAAGCCGTAGGACTGCGACATCGCGATCGAGGGGATGCCGAGCGCGCAGCCTTCCATCGCGCCCGCGATGGTGCCGGAATAGGTCACGTCGTCGGCGAGGTTGGAGCCGCGATTGACGCCGGAGAGGATGAGCGTCGGCTGCGCGTCCTTCATGATGTGCGCGCAGGCCATCATCACGCAGTCTGTCGGCGTGCCGGTGACGGCGAAGCGGCGCGGGTCGATCTCGCGCAGGCGCAAGGGGAGCGCGAGGGTGAGCGAATGCGAGGCGCCGGACTGCTCGGTTTCGGGCGCCACAATCCAGACGTCGTCGGTCAGCGCATGCGCGATCCGCTCGGCGGCGCCGAGGCCGGGCGCGTGGATGCCGTCGTCATTGGTGATGAGGATGCGCAAACATCACTCTCCCGAAAGGTCGAGGGTTAGATACTCGCTGTCGGTCCAAATGTCTCCGAGTTTGTAGGTGTTCTTTGCGTAGCCGGTCTTCTTGAAGCCGAGCTTCTCCAGGAATCTCGCGACACGGACGTTGCGCGGATCGATATCGGCCATGACCGAGCGCACGCCCCGCGCCCTGGCCCGCGCGATCAGCGCCTGCGCCGCCTCGCGCGCCGCGCCCGTGCCCCAGGCGGCGCGCGCGAAGAGAAGGCCGAGCTCGTTGTCCTGCCATATCCCGATGCGGCCGATGAGGACGCCGTCACGGATCACCGCGAAATCGTCCGCCTCGCCGGCTTCCACCCGCGCGATGGTCTTTGCGACCCAAGCCTGCGTCTCCGCGATATCGGTATGCGGCAGGCGCGACCAGTACGCCATCACCTCGGGATCGGCGAACAGCGCATGCATCGCCGGCACGTCGTCCATCGTGAGACGGCGCAGGGTGATGGTCACGGCTTTGCGATCTTCTCCAGCCCGCCCATATACGGACGAAGCACATCCGGGATCGCGACCGAGCCATCCGCCTGCTGGTAGTTCTCGAGCACCGCGATCAGCGTGCGCCCCACCGCGAGGGCGGAGCCGTTCAGCGTGTGCATGAAACGCGTCTGCTTGGCGTCCTTCGCGCGATAGCGCGCGTTCATGCGCCGCGCCTGGAAGTCGCCGCAGTTCGAGCACGACGAGATCTCGCGGAAGCGCCCCTGCCCCGGCAGCCACACCTCGATGTCGTAGGTCTTCCTGGCGGCAAACCCCATGTCGCCCGAGCACAACGTCATCACGCGATGGTGCAGACCAAGGCGCTTGAGAACTTCCTGCGCGCAATCGGTCATGCGCTCGTGCTCGGCCTGCGACTGCTCCGGCGTCGTGATCGAGACGAGCTCCACCTTGGAGAATTGGTGCTGGCGGATCATGCCGCGCGTATCCTTGCCCGCAGCGCCGGCCTCGGCGCGAAAGCAGGGTGTCCAAGCCGTGAAGCGGAACGGCAGCTTTTCCTCGTCGACGATCTCTTCGCGAACGTAATTCGTCAGCGTCACCTCGGCGGTGGGGATCAAGCCATAGCGGTGCTCGCGTATCGTATCGGCCATTTCCGCCCGGGCCTCGGCCAGCAACTCGCCGCTGACGGCCCAGAACTGATCGTTCTCGAATTTCGGCAGCTGCGTCGTGCCGAAGAACGCATGGTTGCGGGCAAGGATCGGCGGCGCCATCTCGGTGTAGCCGAATTCGTCCGTATGCAGATCGAGCATGAAGGTGCCGAGCGCGCGTTCCAATCGCGCCAGCGCGCCCTTGAGATAGACGAAGCGGGCGCCGGAAACCTTCGCGGCGCGCTCGAAATCCATCAGGCCGAGCGCCTCGCCGATGTCGAAATGCTCTTTCGCCGCGTTCATCGTCGGCCGCGAGCCCCAGGCGCGCGAGGCCACCTCGACGTTGTCGTTCTCGTCCTTGCCGTCGGGCACGTCGCTCGCGGGGATGTTGGGATAGGAAGCGAGGATGGAATCGAGATCGGCCTTCAGCGTGCGCTCTTCCGCCTCGTCCTTCTGGAGCTGGTCCTTGAGCTCCGCCACCTCGGCCATCAGCGCGCTCGCCTGCGCCTCGTCCTTCTTGGCTTTGGCCTGGCCGATCTGCTTGGAGGCGTCGTTGCGCCGCGCCTGGGCCTGCTGGAGGCGCGTCTGCAGAGCGCGCAGGCCGTGGTCGCGGTCCAGGATGTCTTGGGCCACGGTGGAAGCGTCCGCGATGTTGCGCTTGTGCAACCCCGCGACGAAAGCGGCGTGATCGTCCCTGATCGCCTTGATGTCGTGCATGGCAAAACCCCGGATTTGCCTGGGGTAATGACACGCCGCCGCAGGCCGGACAAGGGAACTTTCCCGCGTTCCGGTTCGTTTATTGCTCATGACCGTGGCACCGGAAATCCTCTACGCCCTGGGCGCCTTCGCGCTCGCGGGCGGACGCATCTGCGGCGGCGTGCAGTGGCACCGCTGGCACCGCCAGCTTAAGCGCGACCGGCGCGACGCGGCGCTCGACGCCAAGGCCTGATCTTCAAAAATTTCACGATGCATCGCACGAGACGGGAACCGGCCGCGCTGCCTTTTCGTTCTCGTCCTGGAAGACAACACGCATACGACCATGACCGGAAGAATCCTGTTCGACCTCGAAGCGCTGATCGGATTGGGCGGCTTGCTCGCCATAGCTCTCGCCTGGGACACGCTCAAGAGCATGTTCCGGCTGCGCGGCCCGAACCCCCGCGCGCGGGCGTGAGAATGTGCTAAAGGCTCTCCGCTCGAGGGGAGTCCAGCCATGACCACGCCGCCGCGCAAGACGCGCGAAATCCACAACCACCATTTCGATTCCACGATCTGGAACGATTTCCGGTTCCGCGACGACGACGTCATCGTCGCAACTTACGGGAAATCCGGCACGACCTGGACGCAGCAGATCCTCGGCCAGCTCCTGTTCGGCGGCGCGGAGGGCATCGCGGTCGCCGAGGTCTCGCCCTGGCTCGACCTGCGCATCCCGCCCAAGGCGGTGAAGCTTCCGGCGGTGGAGGCGCAGACCCATCGCCGCTTCCTCAAGACGCACCTGCCGGTCGACGCGCTCGTCTTCTCGCCCAAGGCCAAATACATCTTCGTCGCCCGCGACGGCCGCGACGTGGCGTGGAGCTTCTATCATCACCACGCCAACGCCAACGACACATGGTACGCGGCGCTCAACGACACGCCGGGCCTCGTCGGCGAGAAGATCGAGCGCCCCGGCGTGGAGGAGCCGGCCGCCTATTTCCGGCGCTGGCTCGCGCGCGACGGCCATCCGTTCTGGCCGTTCTGGGACGTGATCAGGAGCTGGTGGGACATCCGCGGCCTGCCCAACGTGATGCTGCTGCACTACGCCGAGCTGAAAGCCGATCTTCCGGGCAGCATGCGCCGCATCGCGGGCTTCCTCGACATCCCCATCGACGAGAGACGCTGGGACGCGATCGTGAGCCACTGCACCTTCGACTACATGAAGGCGCATGCGGCGCAGAGCGCACCGCTCGGCGGCATCTTCTGGGACGGCGGCGCGGAGACGTTCATCAACAAAGGCGTCAACGGCCGCTGGCGCGACCTGCTGAGCGTCGAGGACGTGAAGGCGTATGAGGATCGCGCGCTGAAGGAGCTCGGCCCCGACTGCGCCAAGTGGCTGGCGACGGGGGAGCGCTAAACCTCCCCCTTGTGGGGAGGTTAAGAGGCCGCCTTCTTCTCTTTCCTGGCGCGACTGCGCTCGATCAGCCACACGCAGCCGATCGAGACCTCGTAGAGAAGCACCAGCGGCACCGCGAGGCTGATCATGCTGAATGCGTCGGGCGGGGTGATGACCGCGGCGAGCGCGGCAATGCCGACGACGGCGTAGCGGCGCACCTGGCGCAGCTGCTTGGAGGTGACGAGCCCCACGCGCCCCAGAAGCGTGAGCAGCACCGGCATCTGGAACGTCAGCCCGAACGCGAAGATCAAGGTCATGACGAAGTCGAGATACTCGCTCACCTTCGCCTGGAGCTGGATGCCCAGCGTGTTGGGGCCACTCTGCGTCTGGTAGCCCAGGAAGAACTGGATCGCCTGCGGCAGCATCACATAGAGCACGAACGCGGCGCCGGCGACGAACAGCACCGGCGTCGCGAACAGGAACGGCAGGAAGGCGCGCCGCTCGTTCTTGTAGAGGCCGGGTGCGACGAACATCCACACCTGCGAGGCGATGACGGGGAACGCCAGGCACAGGCCTGCGAACATGCCGACCTTCACATAGGTGAAGAACGTCTCGTAGAGCGCGGTGTAGATCAAATGGTCGTTGGCGTGGCCGGCGAGCGCGTGCGCCAACGGCATCGTCAGGAACGCGTAGATGTACTTGGCGAAGAAGAAGCAGACCAGGAAGCAGACGAGAAACGCCAGGATCGACCAGATCAGCCGCTTGCGCAGCTCGAGCAGATGATCGAGCAGCGGCGCCTTGGTCGCCTCGATCGCCTCTTCGTCCTCTTGCGCGCGCGCGGTCATGACGCGGGCTGCGCCGGACCGGAGACGGGCGCCTCGGGCTCGGGCTCAGGCTCGGGCTCAGGCTCGTGCGCGGGCGGCTCGGACGACATCATGTCTTCGGGGACGATGGGCTCGTGCACCGTCTCGGCCGTGGCCCCGAACGGGCGCTGCTCGCGCAAGGCCACAAGCTCGGTGCGCAGCTCGTCGAGCTCGCTCTGCCGCGCCATCTCGTCGAAGCTCTTGCGGAACTCGCCCGCCATCGCGCGCGCCTTGCCGACCCAGCGGCCCGCGACGCGCGCGGCGCGCGGCAGGTCCTTGGGCCCGATGACGACGAGCGCCACGACCAGGACGATGAGGATATGGCTCCAGCTCAGGTCGAACATCGCGCAAGCGCTCCGCTATTGCGCGGCCGTATCCTTCTTCGTCCCGTCGGGCTGGGTCTCCGGCGGCAGCGAGCGCGGCGGCGACGGCGGGTCGGGTTCGTTCAGGCCCTTGCGGAAGCTGGATATGCCCTTGCCGAGATCGCCCATCAGCTCGGAGATCTTGAACCGGCCGCCGAAAAGCAGCAGCGCGACCGCTCCGAGGATCAAGAGGTGCCAGATGCTGAAGCTACCCATGGAGTCTCCTTCGCCCGCAATATGGGCGGTCTTTGCGGCCTCTTAAAGACCCGAAACGGTTAATGAAGCAAGCTTAGATGACCCTCCCCTTGAGGGAGGGTCGACAATTTGCTGAGCGCAGCGAAGCAAATTTCGGGGAGGGGAAATGTCGCAGGCGCCCGAACCCCTCCCCGAAAAATGCTTCGCATTTTCGACCCTCCCTCCCGGCTCCGCCTTCGGCTACGCCGCGGCAGAAGTTTCTCCTGGCACGCCGTAGCGAAAGCAGAGGCGGCAAGGGGAGGGTTGGGACTACCCGATCAAGATCTCGCCCTTGCGGTCCATGCTGGCGGCGAGCGCGCCCAGGCGTTTGGCGATGGGTTCGCCCGCGATCATCTCGCGGCGCTTGGGGACGTCCAGCACGAGCTTGCTGGGGGTCAGACGAAGCTTGGTGTGGCCGAGCTCGCCCACCGCCGAGGCCGAGACCGCGAAGGCGAGCCGGCAGGCCAGGCCGATGCGCAGCGCCAAGGCCTCGTCCGCCCTGTCGAGCAGGTCCTCGATCACCAGCTCGCGCGGCACCTCCTCGTCGCCGGAATAGCGGTGGAACACGGCGGTCGCGATCAGCGCGCGGGTGCGGTGATCGGCGCCGGCGAAGGGCGCGTGCAGGACCTGGTTGTAGGTGCCGATGGCGCGGTCGTCGGGATGCAGCCGCCAGCCGATATCCGAGAACAGGCTGGCCGCGACGCGCACGCGGCGCAGCTCCGCGCCTTCGTCGGCGAAGACCGGCGCGGTCCACTGGATCATCTCCTGCGCATGCCCGGGCGAACGGCTCATGCGCTGGTTGGCGCCCGCGGCGAAATCGACCAGCGGGTCCTTGTCGCGCTCGCCCGCGTCGAGGCGGGCGTGCAGCAGCCCCTCGCGCAGGCCATAGGCCGACACCACGATGCGCTCGACCTTGGTCGCGAGCAGCAGGCGCTCCAGCACCACGGCGCCGAACGGCAGGAGCTCGGCGCGGCGCTTGGAGACGGACTTCATCATGTCGAGCGACTTGCGCGACTGCAGCGACAGCAGGTCGCACAGCCGCAGCGCGCGCGAGCGCGGGATCTCGTAGTGCTGCAGGACGTGCAGCGGATAGGCGTGCTGCTCCATGTCGACGCGCGCCACGCTTCGCCAGATGCCGCCGACGGCGTAGAGCGAGCGCTTCTCGAGCGCGCGCAGGTTGGCGATGCCGGCAAGCCCTTCATCGACCAGGTCGCGCGCCTTGTTGGCGCTGCCCTTGGCGAGGTCCAGAAGGCGCAAAGGGCCGAAGGGCAGCGTGAAGGCGTCGCCCATCCTGCCGCCCTTGACTGTGACCATGTCGAGGCTGCCGCCGCCGAGATCGGCCGCGAGCCCGTCCGCGTCGGGGATGCCCGCGAGCACGCCCTCGGCGGCGAGCTTGGCCTCCTCCTCGCCCGCGAGGATGCGGATCGGCGAGCCCCAGGCGGCTTCGGCGCGGCGGATGAAGTCCTGGCCGTTGTCGGCGTCGCGCGCGGCCGCGGTCGCGACCGCCTCGCGGACCTGGACCTGCAGCCCGTCGGCCAGCACCTTGAACCGCGCCAGCACCTCGAGCGCCATCTCCATGCCTTGGGCGTGGAGGCGGCGGGTCGTGACCATATCGCGGCCGATGCTGCAGATGGCCTTCTCGTTGTGCACCGTCGAGGGCGCGCGCGTCAGGTCCTCATAGACCACCAGACGCACGGAGTTCGACCCGATATCGACGACCGCGACCTTTCTCTGCGGCATGTCAGTCGCGCCGCGTGACGATTGCGACGGGGCGCGGCTGGTCGATCTTGAGCGCCCGGCCGCGGCCGGAAAGGGACGGATTGGTCATGAAATAGGTATGCGCCGAGAACGCGTTGGGCGAGGCCGATTCAGGATCGCGCTTGTACTCGCCTTGCGGGTTCATCGTCCAGCTCTGCGCCTGGTCCTTGAGCAGCGCCACCAGGATCTGGTCCTGCACCTGCTGGTGGACGGTCGGGTTCTCGATCGGCACAAGGGCTTCAACGCGCCGGTCGAGATTGCGTGGCATCCAGTCGGCGGAGGAAATGTAGACCTTGGACTTGGCCGACGGCAGGCCGTGGCCGTTGCCGAAGCAGACGATGCGGCCGTGCTCCAGGAAGCGGCCGACGATGCTCTTGACGCGGATGTTGTCGGACAGTCCCGGCACGCCCGCGCGCAGGCAGCAGATGCCGCGCACCACCAGGTCGATCTGCACGCCGGCCTGGCTCGCGCTGTAGAGCGCGTCGATCAGGCCCGGATCGACGAGCGAGTTGAGCTTGACCCAGATCGCGGCGGGCTTGCCGGAGCGGGCATGGATCATCTCCTGCTGGATGCCGTCGATGAGCTTGCCGCGCAGGCTCAAGGGAGAGATCGCGATCTTCTCGAGCGAGGCGGGCTCGGCATAGCCGGTGATGTAGTTGAAAAGCTGCGCCGCGTCGCGCCCGAGCGCGGGATCGGCGCTGAACAGCGACAGGTCGGTGTACACTTTCGCAGTGTTGGGATGATAGTTGCCGGTGCCGAAATGCACATAGGTGTGCAGCGCTCCGCTCTCGCGGCGCACGACCAGGCTCACCTTGGCGTGGGTCTTGAGCTCGATGAAGCCGTAGACGACCTGCACGCCCGCGCGCTCGAGATCGCGCGCCCACTTGATGTTCGCCGCCTCGTCGAAGCGGGCTTTCAGCTCGACGAGCGCGGTCACCGACTTGCCGGCGTCCGCCGCCTCGATCAAGGCACTGACGATCGGGCTGTCGTGGCTGGTGCGGTAGAGCGTCTGCTTGATCGCTACGACGTCGGGATCGGCCGCGGCCTGGCGCAGGAACTGCACCACCACGTCGAAGCTCTCGAAGGGATGGTGGACGATGATGTCCTTGGCGCGGATCGCCGCGAAGCAGTCGCCGCCATGATCGCGGATGCGCTCGGGGAAACGCGCGTTGTAGGGCTTGAACTGCAGGTCGGGGCGCTCGTCCAGGATCAGCTTGCGCAGGTCGGAAAGCCCCATCATGTGCTCGATGAGGACGACCTCCTCGGGCTCGAGCTTGAGGTGGTCGACGATGAACGCGCGCAGGTCGTCGGGCATCGACTTGCTGCATTTCATGTGGATGACGTCGCCGCGGCGGCGGCGCTTGAGCAGCGACTCGAAGAGGCGGACGAGGTCCTCGGCCTCCTCCTCCACTTCGACCTCGCTGTCGCGCAGGATGCGGAACATGCCGCTGCCGGTGACGGTGTGGCCGGGGAAGAGCTTGTCGAGATAGAGGCCGATCGCGTCCTCGAGCGGCAGGAAGCGCGCGCGCTTCTCGGCCCCGGGCAGGCGCCAGAAGCGCTGCAGCTGCGGTGGCACGGGCAGCAGCGCCATCACATGCTTGCCGTCGCGCGCGCGCAGCAGCTTCAGCGCGATCGTGAAGCCGAGATTGGGGATGAACGGGAACGGATGCGCCGGATCGATGGCGAGCGGCGTGAGCACCGGAAAGATCTGCTCGCGGAACTGCTTGTCGAGCCATTCGCGGTCGCCCTCGTTGAGCTCCTCCGGCTCGATGACGGCGATGCCCGCCTCGCGCATCTCCTCGTTGAGCGCGTCCCACACCGTCTGCTGGTCGGCGATGAGCGCGCCCGCCGCCGCGTCGACGCGCACGATCTGCTCGGCCGGGGTCAGCCCGTCGTCGCTCTTGGTCAGCACGCCGGCATTGACCATGCCTTTGAGGCCGGCGACGCGCACCATGTAGAACTCGTCGAGGTTCGACGCCGAGATCGACAGGAAGCGCAGCCGCTCGAGCACCGGATGGCGCCGGTTCTGCGCCTCCTCGAGCACGCGGCGATTGAAGGCGAGCCAGGACTGCTCGCGATTGATGAAGCGCTCGGGCGACGCCGGATCGATCGCAGGCGGGCGGGCGTCCTCCAGCGTGCTGAAGATCTCCACCGGCGCGATATCCGCCGCCGGCGGCAGATCGCCGGGCCGGGCCGACTCATCCACGGCCGGAATCCTCTGTTTTGCTTTTGTCATCAACTACTTGCCGCGGTACCGCACCGCGAGGGTAGAACAATTCCATGAATCTGTCATGACGCGGCGGTCAGCTGGGCGGCAGGGCCAGCAGATAGGGCAGACCGCCGTTGATGCTGGGATTGGATCCCCAGACGTAGGTGGCGAATCCGGACGGCAGACCCGACTGGAGCTGTGTCGTGGTGAGGCCGACGGTCGTCGTGCAGCCGGAGCCCGCGCATTTTCCGATGCCGTGTTTGGGGGCCGCGCCCCCGGTCGTCACGTCCCAGAAATTGCCGGCCAGCAAAGCGTACTCAAAGGCGCCGCCGAAGCCACCGAACTGGTGCACATGTCCGCCGTTGACGGTGCCGGCCGCATAGCTCTGCTCGATGTTCGCCCATTCGATCTCATCGCCGATCAGGCCGGCGGCGAAACCTCCGTGGCCCGTCGAGACGTTGCCGAGGGCGTAAACGTTCGTGATCGTTACCTCCTCCGCAACGCCCAGCAAGCCGCCGCCCGCGTCATTCTTGCCTACCGAGGTGCTGGACACGTTTCCGGTCGCATAGGAGGTCTGGACCGCTCCCACATCATAGTAGGCAACGAGCCCGCCGCCCCATTCCGTATACGTGACATTGCCGGTCGCGAAGGAGTCGGTGACGTAGCCCTGCGCAAAGCCGGCAAGCCCGCCTGCCGCCGCCGCGGAGACGGTGCCGGCGGCCCGGCCGTTCGAGACGCCCGCGTAAGTCATGGCGCCAACAAGACCGCCACCGTAGCCGGCGGCCGTGACTGCGACGTTGGCGCTTGCGTCGTTCATAGTGCCCGCGAGTTGGCCCACAAGGCCTCCGGCGTCATATCCGGAGACCGTGCCGCTGGCCGCGACATGGACGATGAGGACTCCGTCACCAACGCCCAGCAGGGTGCCAACATTTTCTCCGGAGATCGCCGCCGCCGTGATGGATGCGTTGGTGAGCGACAGGTCGCGCAGATTCGCTCCGCTCTGCACGACCGCGAATAGCCCGACACTGACGTCGCCCGACGAGATCGTGAGATCGTCGATCGCGTGGCCCAGGCCCTCGAACTTGCCCGTGAAGATAGTCGGCACCGGCGCGTGCGCATAAGTCCCGTCGGGGCCCGCGTCGTATGACTGCGCCAGCGCGTAGGCTCTCGCCGGATGCCGCGCGACGGCGGCGGCGAGGCTGGAAAGGTCGGCGACGAGTGTGTAGGCGACCCCGTTGATCGTCAGATGGCTGTGCGTGCTCCAGAAATCCAGATGGCCGCTCGATGTGAACGTCAGATCGCCGCCGCTGCCGGTGACGAGCACGACGCGCGCGCCCGTCCCCTCCGCGACCATCGCGGCGCTCACGGCGATGGAGCGGTCGGCAGTGAGCGTCAGCGTATGGTGCGTGGTCCACGACAAGGATGTCGTGACGTCGATGTCCATCGCGTCGCTGCCGCTCTCGACGTTCACGCTGCCATGCGCCAGCGCGCTCGCGAGGTCGCCGGTATTGAGGACCGCATCGGCCGCCGTCGCGGCGCATACGCCCGCGCCGCAGGTCACGTTGCTGGTGGGATCGCTCGAGATGACGAGCGCGGCATTCGCCGGGACGGCCGACGCGGCCATGGCGGCGCAACCTATGAGAATCCGCGAGAGCTTCCGCATTTGGCGCATCCTTGGCTCGAGGCGGCACAGTCGATACCTGCGCCTTTCGAAGATCAAGGACTCTCGCGCTTCGGTTGCCGCCAAAAAGGAGCGGCCGATCGAGGACGAGCCCTAAGACGATCGATCTTCGCCGCCCAGAATCTCGCGGATCAGCGCGGGCGTGATGGCGCGCTTGCGCGACAGCGCGGCCTCGTCGGCGCGCGCGACGAAATCGCGGATCGCGCCGGGCGAGCGCTCGAGCGCGTGGATCATCTGCGCGATCACGGCGTCGGGCACCTGGAGCTGGCGATCGGCGAAGAGCTTGCGCGCCAGCGCGCCGAGCAGCGCGTCGTCGGACGTCCACAGCGCGAAGGACAGCATCGCGCCAAAGCGTGACGCGAGATCGGGCAGCGCCACGGGCCACTCGCCCGGCGGCGTGCGGCCCGTGAGCAGCAACGGCCTGCCGCTCTCGATCAGCGCGAAGATCGCAGCCCCGCTTGTCGCCGCGTCGACGTTCTCGATCACGAGAGGCGCCGCAACCTCGCCGTCGAGTTTGGAGGCTTCGACGATCCGCGCATCGGCGCGTTTGGCCCAGATCGCGGCGAGGTGCGACTTGCCGGATCCGGCCGGTCCATGCAGCGCGGCCACGGGCGCGGGCCAATCGGGCCACGCGTCGATGAAGGCGACGGCCTCGCGATTGCCCTCGCCCACGATGAAATCCTCGCGCCCGAGCGCGGGACGGTTCCCCAATGGCAGGACGAGCTGCGCCACGTCAGGCCGTGCGGCGTCCGAGCATCACCGCGCGGAACCAGAGCTGCCCGTAAGCCAGCCACGACGCGACGGTCACGGCGCCGGTGGCGATCGCGCCGGCCAGGATCACGCTCGGCTGGTCGATGTCGAGCGCGCGCAGCAAAAGCGCGACGCCCACGAAGCAGACCTGCACCACCGTGCTGATCTTGCCGATCTGCAGCGGCTCGATGCGCACGGGGATGGCGAACAGCCACGTCGCGCCCACGCCGAGCACGATCGCCACGTCGCGCAGGATGACCACCGCGGTCAGCCACAGCGGCACCGCGCCCATCATCGTCAAGGTCACGAAGCTCGCGAGCATCAGGAGCTTGTCGGCCGCGGGATCGAGATAGACGCCGAAGCGCGACGCGGAACCGAGCTTGCGCGCGAGATAGCCGTCCAATGCATCGCTTAAGCCTGCGAACGCGAACACGACGAGCGCGGCCCAATCCTGCCCATGCAGGATGAAGAGCGCGGTGAACGGCGCCGCGCAGAGCCTGAGCGCGGTAAGGCAATTGGGCACCTGCTTGATCAGCGGGCTCACGGTGTCCCCGCGCCGGACAGCGACCATTCGCCGCCGTTCCTGACCAGGGTCAGGCCCTGCTGCGCCATCGCGTCCTTGAGCTGATCGGGCGAGCCCAGATAGGCGATGGTGATGCGCGCCTCGCCGATGTCCATCGCCTGGACGCTGACGCCCGCGACGTTGGGCACGGCCTGCATCTGCGCCTGCAGGCTCGCCCATTGCGCGAGCGAGGCGATGCGCACGTCGGCGGTGAGGCGTCCCTGCGAGGTGAAATCGGCGGCCGTGTGGTTCTTCCACATGTCCTCGATGGCTTTCACCGTCGCGTCGGCGGCGCTGGAATAGGTCGCCGCCGCTCCCCCGGGAAGCATCGGCACGTCGAAACTCGTCTTGAACGGAAGCTCGCCCTGGCCCACGCGCTTCAGCGTGATCGTCATCGTCTTGCCGTTCGGCGAGGCCTGGACGAGCACGGCCTCGCCGGCGCGGATGCGCGCGGCGAAGGGCTCGACGTCGATCCAGTTCACCGAATCGAACGGCACGTCGAAACTGTCCGCGCCCGGAAGCGAGAACGGCACCGCGCTCGTCGCGTAGCGCGTGCCGGAGAACGCCGCCGTCCACATCGAGCTGTGCGAATAGTTCGGCGCGAAGGGCACGAGCAGGATGCGCTTGGGCTGGGTCTGCGCGAAGTTGACGCCGACGCCCGCGAGCACCTTGCTCACGCCTTCGGGGCTGAACGTATAGGAGACGTCGGCGACGTAGCGCGTGGTCGAGCGCTTCTCGTTCTTCGCCGTGAAGGTGCGGATGATGCGCTGGAGCGCTGCGTCGTCGAGCCTGGGCTCCTTGGCCCAGTCCTGCTGCTTGGCCAGGCGCCGGTAGAGCACCGACCACGCCTTGGGCCGGCCCTGCGCCACCGCCGTGAGCTGGGCGGCGGACGCCGATTGCGCGCTCGCGTCGACATGGATGCCGCCGACCGTCAGGACATCGTCCGCGGAAGCCGGAAATGCGGCGCACGCCAAGGCGAACGCCAGGAAAAACATGACCCTTCGCATCCCGCGACTATAAGGCGCGAGTCCGCGAAGACAAAGCGACACACACTCCCACCCCCAGATACTTACGGGGAGGATAAATCAGGCCCGGATCAGCCCCTTCATCGGCGCCACGTTGCCGCTTTCCGGGAAAACCGTCGTGTTGAGCGCGGTCTGGCTGACGCCCATATGGTCGGCCAAGACGCCCTTGAACAGTGCGCGCAGGTCGGTCCGCGCCGGTTGGTCGCGGCCGTCCTTGAGGGCCGAGGGCTTCAGCCCCACCCATTCCGCCTGGACCTTGCCGCCCGCGACCGCGCCGCCGAGCAGGAACGCCGCCGCCCCCGTGCCGTGGTCGGTGCCGCCGCTGCCGTTGGGGCGGACAGTGCGGCCGAACTCGGTCGCCATCACGATCGCGGTGTTCTTCCAGGCCGGACCCAGCGCCGTCTTGAGCGTCTCCAGCCCCTGGTCGAGCGATTGCAGCCGCCGCGCGAGCTGGCCGTCGCCCGCGCCTTCCGCGACGTGCGTGTCCCAGCCGCTGGCATCCAGCACCGCGACGCGCGGCCCGCCGGCATGGGCCAAGAGCTTGCCCGCGCCCTCGAACAGCGGCGTCAGATTGCCGTAGGACGCCTTGAACTTGCCGCTCTTGGCATTGGGGTCGTCGTTCATGCTCGCGGCCTGCGCCTGCATGTTGAGCGCGCCGTCGAGCGAGGAGGAAAGCTCGGGATCGCCCGCATAGAGAGCGCGCACCTTGGTCAGGAACGCGTTGTCGGGCTCGGGCATCACCGCGGGCATCCAGCTTGTCGCCCGTGCCGAGCCGGAAAGAAGCAGCGGCGGCGTCTGCTCGATCGCCACCGCCGACGTCCCGTTGGCAAGCCCCATCGGCGCGAGCGCGCGGTTCAGCCAGCCGTCGTTCAGCGCATGCGGGGAGTTGCCGCCGGTCTCCAGGCAGTTCTGTCCCTCGAAATGCGAGCGGTCGCGATAGGGCGAGCAGATGTTGTGGAACAGCACCGCCTCCTTCGCGTCGTACATCGCCTTCAGGTTGGTGAAGGACGGGTTGAGCCCGAAGAAGCCGTCGAGGTCGTGGACGTTCGCAGCCGAGCCGTTCTTGTCGAGCGCGAGCTGGGCGCGGACGCTGGCATAGTCCGGATCGCCATGCGGCGGCACCGCCGCGAGCCCGTCCAGCGCGCCGCGGATGACGACGACGACGAGCCTGCGCTCGGTCGGCACGCTGGCGAAGGAGAACCGGAACGGCGCATCCCACACCGACAAGGCGGCTGCGGATGCCATCGTCTTCAGGATCGTGCGGCGTGTGGTCATGGTACGCGTCCTTGCAAAAACACAAACACAACTGTCATCCCCGGCGAGCATCGACGCGGCAGCGTCGATGTGAGGTCAAGGGGACCCAGGTGGATAGACCGGTCTCAATCTCTCCACCTGGGTCCCCTTCCCCTCGCGCCGCGTTGCGGCGCTCGGCCGGGGATGACAGTTAAGTTGATTGGTAATCATCGCCTCTGGAACTCCGGGCTCGCGAGCAGCAGGGCTACCGCTTCGCCTTTCGAGTTCGCCTTGGCCATCACCGTCTTGGTGTTGGCGCGCAGCAGCGGGCCCAAGCCGTCATTGGCCATGTCGCCGACGTTGAAGGTCTGCGGCAGGGCGTCGCCGAACTCCTTCGCCCACTGGATGCGGCCGAGCAATCCGTCGGAGCCGTTCCAGGCGTCGGCGGTGTCGGGCCAGCCTTTCGGCGACGGCGCCTCGAACGGCACCTCGCCCATCAGGCGCACCGCGCCCATCAGGCGCTTCATCTGCTTGTCGCTGTGCTCGCCCTGCCCGTTCCAGCCGGTGAGCCGCATCGCGGCGGTGACGTATTCGACCGGCGTGCGGAACTTCTTCAGGTCCGCGCCCCACGCGGCCTGGTCCTTCACCACGGCTTCGGAGAGCGCGCGCAGGTTGCCGCCGGTGTCGTTGAACACCGCCTCCAACCGCTTGACCGATTCCGCGGGCGGATCGTCCGAGATGAAATGGGTCGCAAACTTGCGCGCGATGTGACGCGCCGTCGCCGGATCGTGGGCGAGGTCCTTGATCGCCGCGACCGCGCCGTCCCAGCCGGGTTGATAGGTCTTGCCGCGCAGGGTGACCGGGCCCGGCTCGTGGCGGTCCTCGTAGAAGCCGAAGCCGTTGGCGTGGCCGTCATAGAGGCCCCAGCCGGTGAGCAGCTTGGCCATCGCGATGACGTCGGCCTGGGTGTAGCCCGCGTCGACGCCCAGCGTGTAGAGCTCCATCAGCTCGCGGCCGAGATTCTCGTTCAGGCCCTTCTTGCTGTTCTTCTGGCCGGCGGCCGAGTTCGGGCCCGTCGAATGCCAGTTGTCGAGATAGATCTGCATCGCCGGATGCATGCACACCGCGAACAGCATGTCCTCGAAGGTGCCGGTGATGTGCGGGCGGATCGCCTCGCGCTCGTAATCGCCGACGAAGAGCAGCGTCTTCTTCTTCGCGCCCGACACCGTGAAGTGATTGCTCCAGAACCGCACCAGCCGCTCGGCGAAAGGCCTGTCGGTGGTGATGCCGAGCGCGAGCCGCGCCCCCATCTCGTCATTGAAGGTCTGCTTGCGCAGATTGCCGGCGTCTTTGCCGCCGGGCAGCGGCTCGCCCTTGGACTTGGCGTCCTTGCGGGCGATCTTGTCGCCCTTGGTGCGGACCTTCTCGGCTTTGTAATCCTCTTCCTCGGAGACGAGCTTGCCCGCGCCGGCCCAGCCGCCCTGAGGCGCGGCCGGCATCGGGGCGCCGCCGGAAAGCTGGCCGATCAGCCAGGCCTTGGGATTGCCGCTGGCGCGCGCGATCTCGCCCGGGCGGGCGCCCAGTCCGAAGCGGTGAACGGCGATGGCGCCTTCGAGCGACATTTTTCCTCGCAATTCTACGGTTGCGCCTTACCCGGCGTCTGCTTAAACGAAGGGAGAACGATCATCCGTCGCGTGCCGCCATGACCGACAAGAGCCGCAATTCCCTGACCTATAAAGACGCCGGCGTCGACATCGACGCGGGCGAGGAATTGGTCGCGCGCATCGCGCCCGCGGCCAAGGCCACGCGGCGCCCGGGCAGCGACGCCGCGCTGGGCGGCTTCGGCGGGCTCTTCGACCTGAAAGCGGCCGGGTTCAAGGATCCCGTCCTCGTCGCCTCGACCGACGGCGTCGGCACCAAGCTCAAGATCGCCATAGAAACGCGGCGTTTCGAAGGCATCGGCCAGGATCTCGTCGCGATGTGCGTGAACGACATCGTGGTGCAGGGCGCGGAGCCGCTGTTCTTCCTCGACTATTATGCGAGCGGCAAGCTCGACGTCGACGCCGCCGCGGTCGTCATCGAAGGCATCGCGCGCGCGTGCAAGGAGAGCGGCTGCGCGCTCATCGGCGGCGAGACCGCGGAGATGCCGGGCCTCTACGCCGCGGGCGATTTCGATCTCGCGGGATTTACGGTCGGCGCGGCCGAGCGCGGCCACATCCTGCCCAAGACGGGCGAGATGCGCGAAGGCGACGTGGTGATCGGGGTAGCGTCGTCGGGCGTGCACTCCAACGGCTATTCGCTGGTGCGCCGCGTGGTGGAGCAATCCGGCCTCGCCTTCGACGCGCCGGCGCCGTTCGCGGCGGACAAGTCGCTCGGCGAAGCGCTGCTCGCGCCGACGAAGCTGTATGTGAAGAGCGCGCTCGCCGCGATCCGCAGCGGCCATGTGAAAGGCCTCGCGCACATCACCGGCGGCGGCATCACCGAGAACCTGCCGCGCTGCCTGCCCGACGGCCTCGACGCCGAGATCAATCTCGATTGCTGGACGCCGCCCGCCGTCTTCGGCTGGCTTGCCCGCAGCGCCGGCATCGAGACGGCCGAGATGCTGCGCACGTTCAACTGCGGCGTCGGCCTGATCGCGATCACCGACCTCATGTCGTCCGGCCACGTCATCGATGCGTTCCAGGAAAGCGGCGACAAGGCGATGCGCATCGGCCACCTCGTGCGCGGCGGCGGCGAGGCGAAGGTGGTCTATACGGGCGTGCTGAAGCTGTGAGCGGCGCGCGCGTCCGCACCGCCGTCCTGATCTCCGGCCGCGGCAGCAATTTGAAGAGCCTGATCGACGCCTGCGCCGCGTCAGACTATCCGGCTGAGATCGTGCTGGTGATCTCCAACGTCGAAATCGCCGGCGGCCTCCAATTCGCGCGCGACGCCGGCATCCCCACGCGCGTGATCCCGCACAAGCCTTATCCCACCCGCGAAGCCTTCGACGCCGAGATCGACCGCGCCCTGCGCGAGGCGGACGTCGCGCTGGTCTGCGAAGCCGGCTTCATGCGCATCCACAGCGCCTGGTTCGCGGAACGCTGGGCGGGCCGCATCCTCAACATCCACCCGTCTCTTTTACCGAAATTCCCCGGCATCCGCGTCCACGAACAGGTGCTGGCCGCGGGCGAGACGGAAAGCGGCGCAACGGTCCACTACCTCACCGCCGACCTCGACAGCGGCCCCATCATCGCCCAGGCCCGGGTGCCGGTGCTGCCGGGAGACACGCCGGAAACGCTGGCCGCGCGGGTGCTCGAAGTAGAGCACAAGCTCTATCCGGAGGCGGTGCGGATGGTGGCAGAAAGAAATACATAGAACTTCTATTCGACGAGAAGCCGGCACCGCGAGCCTGCGGGGCGCGGCGTCACGAAGATGCTGAGCGTGACGGGGACGGGCTCGCCGTTGCGTTTCGCGGGCGTGAATCGGAGCGTTTGGGCGAGAGCATAGGCGCTGCGGGGGATCGCGGACGTCCCTGCCGGCTCCCACGGCTCGACCTTTCGCACCGTCCCGTCCGCCGCGACGACGGCGTACATCGTGAGGGTCGTCGCGTCCTCGCTGCACGCTTTGCCGTCGCTAGGATCGAGATCGACGAGCGCGTCCTTGGGACCGAGCAGCGCGGGAGGCGACATGCCCTTGGGCATGCTCGGCGCGATCACCACCGGCGCCTCCGCCAAGGCCGCCGCATAGGCCCGCGTCGCCTCCGTCGAGCATTCCCCGGTCCGCACGCTGCGGGTGTCCGCTTGGAAAACGACCTTCTCCGTTCGGCGCAGCGCCGTCTTCGACGGATGATATCTCCAACCCAGCACCGCCTGCCGGGCGGTGACGTCGAGGTCGGCAAAGGCCGACTTCTCGACGATCGACGCCGCCGCTACGACGCCGTCCGGATCGATCCTGACGTCGAGGACGACCGTTCCGCTTTCCCCGCAGCGCACGGCATGCGGAGGAGCAAACGCGAAGTGCTCATACTTCCGGTCTTGGGCCGGCTCCATGAGGAGCGCCATAGCCGGCGCGTCCGCCAGCGCCGGCGCCACTCCGGCGAACAGGAACAATGTCAGATGACCAAGCGCCCTCATCGCGGCCGCCTCTACCTCAAGCACCATCTGAGGATCGCCTTCTGCGCGTGCAGGCGGTTCTCCGCTTCGTCGAAGACGACGCTCTGCGGGCCGTCGATGACCTCGTCGGTCACCTCTTCGCCGCGGTGCGCCGGCAGGCAGTGCATGAAGATGGCGTCTTTCTTCGCGCGGGACATCAGGCGCGCGTTCACCTGATAGGCCGCCAACAGATTGTGCCGCTTGGTCGAGTCCTCGTCGCCCATCGAGACCCAGGCGTCGCTCACCACGCAGTCGGCGCCGTCCACGGCCTTGTGCGGGTCGTCGAGGAATTCGATGTCGGCTTTCTGGGCGCGGGTCCATTCGCGCAAGGCTTCCTTGGCGCCGAGTTCCTTCGGGCTCGCGACGCGGAGCTTGAAGTCGAGCTTGGCGGCGGCGTGGGCCCATGACGTGAGCACGTTGTTGCTGTCGCCGCTCCAGGCGACGGTCGCGCCGGCGATCGCGCCCTTCTTCTCTTCATAGGTCATCACGTCGGCCATCACCTGGCAGGGATGCGAGACGCGGGTCAGGCCGTTGATCACGGGCACGGTCGAATTGGCGGCAAGCTCGCGCACCATGTCGTGGTCGAGCAGGCGGATCATGATCGCGTCGACGTAGCGCGACAGCACGCGCGCGGTGTCGGCGATGGTCTCCTCGCGCGCGAGCTGCATGTCGCGGCCGCTCATCATGATGTTGCTGCCGCCCAGCTGCGTCATCGCGACGTCGAAGGAGATTCGCGTGCGGGTGGAATGGCGGTCGAAGATCAGCGCCAGCACGCGGCCCTCGAGCGGGCGGTCGGCGTCGGCCATGCCGCGCGGCATGCCTGCCCGCGCGTCCTTGCGCGCGCGCGCGTCGTCGAGCATCGCGCGCAAGGTGGCCGTATCGAAATCGGCGATGTCGATGAAGTGGCGGGTCATGGCGTCTCGAACGTGGCTGCTGTTTCGGAGAGAAGCGTCAGCGCCTCGCGCACCTCGTCCTCGCCGATGACGAGCGGCGGCAGGAGGCGCACGACATTGTCGCCCGCGCCCACCGCAAGCATCTTATGCGCGAAGAGGCGGCTGACGAACTCGGTGTTGGGCACGCGCATCTTCAAGCCCAGCATCAGCCCCTCGCCGCGCACATCCTCGAACACTTTCGGATGCGCCGCGACGAGGCCCGCGAGCTGCTGGCGCGCGAAATTGGCGACCTTCTGAACGTGCAGAAGGAAATCCGGCGCCAGCACGATGTCGAGCACCGCGTTGCCCACCGCCATCGCCAGCGGATTGCCGCCGAAGGTCGAGGCGTGGCTGCCCGCCGTCATGCCCGACGCGGCGCGCTCGGTTGCGAGACACGCGCCGAGCGGAAACCCGCCACCGATGCCCTTGGCGATCGCCATGATGTCGGGCGCGACACCGCTCCATTCAAAGGCAAAGAGCTTGCCGGTGCGGCCGACGCCGGTCTGCACCTCGTCGAAAATCAGCATCAGGCCGTGCTCGTCGCAGAGCCTGCACAGCGCGCGCAGGAATTCGGGCGGCGCGGGGCGCAGGCCGCCCTCGCCCTGCACCGGCTCGATCAGGATCGCGGCGGTCTCGGGCACGATCGCCGCTTCCACCGCCTTGATGTCGCCGAACGGGACCTGGTCGAAGCCGTCGGTCTTGGGGCCGAAGCCCTCGAGATATTTCGCCTGGCCGCCGGCGGCGATCGCCGCGAGCGTGCGGCCGTGGAACGCGCCTTCGAAGGTGATGGTGCGGAAGCGCTCGGGGTGACCGTTCTTATATTGATAGCGCCGCGCCATCTTGATCGAGGCCTCGATCGCCTCGACGCCCGAATTGCCGAAGAACACGGTGTCGGCGAAGGTCGCGTCGACGAGACGTTTGGCGAGACGCTCCTGATCGGGGATGCGGTAGAGGTTGGAGGTGTGCCAGAGCTTGCCCGCCTGCTCGGTCAGCGTCTTGACGAGATGCGGATGCGCGTGGCCGAGCGCGTTGACCGCGATGCCGCCGCCGAAATCGAGATAGCGCGTGTCGTCCTCGGCGTAGAGGCTCGCGCCCTCGCCGCGCACGAAGGCGATGTCCGTGCGCGCATAGGTGGGCAATACGGGCGTGATCATCGCGCCTCTCCTGGACCAAAAGAGGCGCGGTTTATGGGACGCGAGGCCTGACGGGTCAAGCGCGTGCGCGGCGAGCGCATGCCCACACGACATAGCCCATGGAAACCGCCATCGCGGTGCCGACCGCGGCCACCCCGACCTGCCATGCGAGCGAGAGAGGCAAAACCGCCCAAGCCAGCGCGTAGACCAGGCCCGCGAGTGCATATACCCATCCGCCCACGCGCAAGACGGCCTGCATGACCGGCGGACCGACGCGCTTGGGCATGAAATTGGCGTAGATCGCAAGCATCAGCCCGATCACGACCTGCCCGCCACGCGCCGCCACATCGGGCGCGAGGAGATGGGCCGCTTGCGCGTATCTCGAAAGCCACGCGACGGCGAGCATCGCGGCCGCCAGAGCCACTCCGCCCAGCAATCCCTTCATCATGACGTGATCTCCTTGCGTTTGCGCGCGCCGCGCTTTGCTGCGCCGGCGACCATCCCGAACGTGCTCGCGAAGCCGAGCAGCGCGTCCTCGAGCACCGAGAGCTTGAGCTGATAGACGATGGTCTTGCCGTCGCGCGCGGCCTCGACCAGGTCCGCCTCCTTCAGCACCGCGAAATGCGCCGACATGGTGGGCTTGGAGGAGTCGAAATGCTCCGCAAGCTCCCCCGCCGTCATCGGCCCGCGCCTGAGGAGCTCCAGCACCCTGCGCCGCGTCGGATCCGCCAATGCCTTGAAGACCAGGCTCATGCTTAGTCATTTAGCTAAATGACGAAATGAAGTCAAGGGCTCGTCGCCCAAAAAAATTGTCATGGCCCGCGACTGCGGGCCACCCAGGTGAACCAGCTACGCTCTTTGAATTTTTTGCACGCGGAGACGCGGAGTTCGCAGAGAAGAACCTCCGCGTACTCCGCGTCTCCGCGTGAATCCCTTCAAGAGCATGCAGAACTTGGCTGGGTGGCCCGCATTCGCGGGCCATGACAATTGGGGCGGAGCATCATTCACGCTTGAAGCGCGCTATGCATTTTCTTCGTCTTGAAGAACGTCGCCGCGCTCCCACATCCCGATGTTCGCGAGGCAAATCGACTCGCTTGCTCAACAAACGTTCAAGCGCGGCAGGGAGGTTGAATTCAATTTTTCCGAGGAGGGGTGTCGCAAGAAGAACCATCTCCATCGCGAATCGCAAATCAACGATCACGATGCTGCGCGACGGAAAGGAAGGCCTACCAGCGATAGATCGACGATGTAAACGCAGCCGCGAGGGGGTGTCCCCTCGAAATCTGCGGTTCGAATAGGCGGCCCGCTCCAGTTGCACTTGATTCGCAACTTTCCCCGGCGCAACCTTCGCCCCCAATCCAATGCAGACCCATCCGGAGGAGCGTATGTCCCTAAAGTCCTTGAGCGTGTTCGCGTGCGTGGCGACGTTGAGCGCGAGCCTTTGCGGCTCGGCCTCGGCGGCCGCGCTGTTGACGAGCCATGTGCCTGCCGCCGTCGCGCGCCACCAGGCCGCGCTCGCCGGTTCCGTCGATCCGTCCACGCCCATGCGCATGCAGGTCGTGCTGCCGATGCGCGACAAGGCCGGTCTCAAGGATCTCTTGAGCGTGCTCTACAATCCGTCGAGCCCGCTCTATCGCCACTGGCTGAGCGTCGCCGAGTTCACCAAGCGCTTCGGGCCCACGCAGAAGGACTACAACGCGGCGATCGCCTATTTCCGCGGCCAGGGCCTCAGCGTCACCAATACGGCGGCGAACCGCTACATGTTCCAGGTCGAAGGGCGCGCCTCCGACGTCGAGCGCGTGCTGCACGTCACGCTGAACAACTACAAGCATCCGACCGAGAACCGCACCTTCATGGCGCCGGACCGCGAGCCGACGCTCGATCTGCAGGTGCCGGTGCAGCACATCACCCATCTCGACAATTACGTGCTGCCGCATCCCAAGCTCGTCCACGCGGATTCCCGCGGCGGCGCAGGCACGACCGGATCCGGTCCGGGCGGGAACTACATCGCCAGCGACTTCCGCGCCGTCTATTACGGCACCGGCAGCAAGGCCAAGCTGAACGGCAAGGGGCAGTCGGTCGCCCTGATGGAGCTCGCGCCGTTCAATCCCGCCGACGTCGCGCTCTATTTCACCAGCTTCGGGCCGACGAACTCCGTTCCCGTGAACGGCATCGGCGTCGGCGGCGCGCAGGCGACATGCACGAGCTGCGAGGACGGCGAGCAGGAGCTCGACATCGTCTATCCCATCGGCATGGCGCCCGGCCTGGATCAGGTCCAGGTCTATGTCAGCGACGATCCGGTCGCAATCGAGAACCAGATGGCCTCGGACAACGTAAGCAAGCAGCTCTCGACGTCGTGGGGCTATGACGAGGACTTCGCCGACGAGGATGCGATCTATCAGGAGATGGCGGCGCAGGGTCAGTCCTACTTCACCGCCAGCGGCGACGATTCCACGCTGCAGGCGAGCGGCCCGTGGCCCGAGGAGGACGCCAACATCATCGCGGTCGGCGGCACCGATCTGGTGACGACCGGTCCGGGCGGCAGTTGGCAGTCGGAGCCCGGCTGGGAGGATTCCGCCTCAGGTCCCTCGCTCGATCACACCATCCTCATCGAGGCGTACCAGCTGCCCTATATCAACAAGAACAACCTCGGCTCGACGGTCTATCGCAACGTGTCGGACATCTCGGCCAACGCCGATTTCGACATGATGCTTTGCGACAAGGGCAAGTGCGCGGGCGGCTGGGGGGGCACCAGCTTCTCCTCGCCGATCTGGGCCGGCTTCAACGCGCTGATGAACCAGTACGCGCTGAAGAACGGCAAGCCGACGGTCGGCTTCCTGAATCCGACGGCCTACACGCTCTACAGCGGCAACAAGAAGATGCTGCACGACATCATCGGCAACAAGAGCGGCAAGTATCCGGCCGTGAAGGGCTATGACCTCGTGGGCGGGCTGGGCTCGCCGAACGGCAACAAGACGATCAAGACGATCGTCGGGAATTAAGGGTGATGGCCCCGGGTGCGATGCGCCCGGGGCCGCCGCTCTCAGTGAGAGCGCGGCCCGACCGCCATCCGCCCCGTCTCGAGCGCGTTGGCGAGACGGCCATAATTCTCCGCGAGCTTGAGCAGCTCGCCGCGCACCGAATCGTCATGGGCCGAAATCGCGGCATCCAGCAGCTCCGCCGCGGTCTGACGGTAATCCTGGGCCCGGTCGATACTGGACATGACGCATCCTCTCGCCGGACGTAACGTTCTGGTGCTGCTTAGGTTTCGCGGCGGAATGTACAAATTCGCACGCAATTTTCGAAAAGCCTCCCGCTGGCCGTTTGTTGTGGACAATATGTCGTAGTACCCCGGTACGGCTTGTGCGCCGTGATTCGGTTGCTACGATATCTTGTGGTTTCGAGGCTGGAGGGCCCCAAGATGACGCAAATCAACTGGACCGACGACCGGGTCGAGCAGCTCAAGAACCTCTGGACCGAGGGCCTTTCGGCCAGCCAGATCGCCCGCGCGCTGGGCGGCGTCACGCGCAACGCCGTGATCGGCAAGGTGCATCGCCTGGGCCTCGCCGGCCGCGCCAGCCCCTCGCGCAGCGAGCGGCCCAGGCTGCCGGTCGTGCCCAAGGTCTCGATGCGCTCCCACATCCCGCCCGCGCCGATCGTGGAGGAGGATCCGCTGGTGCTCGAGGACGGCAGCCACGCGACCGTGCTCACCATCAACGACCGCATGTGCCGCTGGCCGATCGGCGACCCGGCCGAGAACGAGTTCCACTTCTGCGGCCGCAAGCCCAAGACCGGCTCGCCCTATTGCGAAGCCCACGCGCGCAAGGCCTACCAGCCGCAGCAACAGCGCCGCAACGACAAGGGTCGGATGGTCGGGTGACGCTCGACCGCCTCTCGTGGTAGGCTTGCCCGCATGAACAAGCACGTGGGCAAGCCTAAGCGCGGTTTCCCGCTGATCGTCGAAAGCGACGTCAGCGAAGAGGATATGGAACGCTACTTTCGGGAAAACCATGCCGCGGTCGCTAGGAAGCTTCGCGCCGCGATGCTCGAGATGGAAGAAGGCAAAGGCGCCCCGCTCGAGCCTCTCGAGAAATTCCTCGCCGGCACGCGGCGGCGCGGCTGACGGCCGATCGACTTGAGCGATCGGCGGATCATCCTCATGCCGCTTGCGAAACGAGATTTGCGCGGCATATGGCGATACATAAAGCGTGAGAATTCCGAACTCGTCGCGGATCTCGTCATCGGTCGCATCTACGGCGTGCCCGATGTGTTGGCGGCAGCGCCGCGCATCGGCCGAGCGCGCAAGGACCTTCCCGGCGAACCGCGCAGTTTTCCGGTCCGCCCTACTCGATATTTTACGTGCCGAAGACGGAGAGGGCTGGCATCGTGGTCTGGCGCGTGTTGCACGGCGCGCGCGATTTGAAACTGATCGTGAAGCGGCCGAAGGACATGAAATGACCTCCATCTACGACTTCACCGCCAAGACGCTGGCAGGCAAGAACGCGTCCCTTGGCGACTACAAGGGACAGGTTCTGCTCATCGTCAACACGGCGAGCAAATGCGGGTTCACGCCGCAATATGAGGGGCTGGAGAAGCTCTATGAGGCGCTTCACCCCAAGGGGCTGAGCGTGCTCGGCTTCCCCTGCAACCAGTTCGGCGCGCAGGAGCCGGGTGGCGCGGACGAGATCGGCCAATTCTGCCAGGTCAATTACGGCGTCAGCTTCCCGATGTTCGCCAAGATCGACGTCAACGGAGCGGACGCGCACCCGCTCTACAAATTTCTCAAGCACGAGAAGAAGGGTCTCCTCGGCGGCCGCATCAACTGGAACTTCACCAAATTCCTCGTCGACCGCGCGGGCCAGGTCGTCGCGCGCTATGCGCCGGTGAAGAAGCCGCAAGCGCTCGAAGAGCCGATCGCGAAGCTGCTGTAGCCCCTACCCCGTCTTGCGCTCGATGAAGCGAATGCGGTTGCCGAACGGATCCCACACCTGGATCAGGCGGCCGAAGAATTCGTCGCTAAGGCCGGGGCGCATGTGGCCATAATTCTTCGCAGCCAGCTCGCGGTGATAGTCCTCGATGCCGGTCATGATCACCTGGATCACTGCGCCGGGGCTGCCGTCGCCGTGATGCTCGCTGAGATGAAACTGCAGCGGCCCGCGCGAAACCTGGGCATAGAGCGGCGCGCGCTCGTCGAAGCGATGCTCCCAATCCCACGCGAAGCCGAGATAGCCGACATAGAACTCCTTGGCTTTGGCGACGTCGAAGATGCGGATGACGGGGACGAGGGAGAGGAATTCGCTCATGCGCGCGATCCTTCGTTTCATGCTCGCAAGCGTCAAGGGCGACAGCTCGCAAGCGTCAAGGGCGACAGAACGTTTGACCCATTTCCTGGGCATTAAATCATGCTCGCGGGGGTTGCAGAGATATTTCGCAACCCCATATCCGTGTCGGTATCACAAGGAGACCGGACCAAGCCATGCGGGATCGTCGCGCGCGATCCGCGAACGACGTCGGGACATACAGGGCAAGGATGCGGCCTGACGCGCATCCGTGGCGCGCATGCGCTCGTCAAGGCCCGTGGGAGAAGCCTAGGTGCGGATAAGCGCGAAGGGAGTTGAATGCTCGCCTTCGCCCGCCTGCCGTAGCTTCGAGGATGAGGCGGGCGCGGGATCGGCGTCCGCCTTGTTGCTGTTTGGGGCGGGATCCAAACGGCACGTCGTGTTTCGAGGCTCGCTGCGCTCGCACCTCAACATGACGTGCCTACTGATGGAACAAACAAACGCGTCATGCTGAGGTGCACCGCGAAGCGGTGCCTCGAAGCATGACCCCTCCGATTGAAGCCCTACGCCCCCAGCGTGTCGTCCAGCGAATAGCCGGCGGAGCGCACCGTGCGGATCGGGTCCTTGACGCCTTCGACGTTCAGCGCCTTGCGCAGGCGGCCGACATGGACGTCGACGGTGCGCGCCTCGACATAGACGTCGCTGCCCCACACCGCGTCGAGCAATTGCTCGCGCGAGAAGACGCGGCCGGGATGCTGGATCAGGTGGTCGAGCAGCTTGTACTCGGTCGGGCCGAGATGGACTTCCTTGCCGGCGCGGCGCACGCGGTGGGCGGCGCGGTCCATCTCGATGTCGCCGATGGCGATGACGTCCTCGGCCAGGCTCGGGCGGATGCGGCGCATCACGGCGCGCAGCCGCGCGAGCAGCTCGGTCATCGAGAACGGCTTGGTCAGGTAGTCGTCGGCGCCGGTGTCGAGGCCGCGGATGCGGTCGGTCTCCTCGCCGCGCGCGGTGAGCATGATGATGGGGACGTTGCGCGTCTCCTGGCGCGAGCGCAGCCGGCGGCAGACCTCGATGCCGGAAAGCTGCGGCAGCATCCAGTCGAGGAGGACCAGATCGGGCTTCTCCTCGGCGGCGACCAGCAGCGCTTCCTCGCCGTCGCGGGCTTCCACGACGCGATAGCCCTCGCGTTCCAGATTGTAGCGCAGCAGGGTGACCAGCGCGCCCTCGTCCTCGGCAACCAGCACGTTCGGTTTCATGGCGCTCGCTACTCTCGCTCGAAGGGCACGCGGGTCTCGCTCGTCGTGTCGGCCTTGGGCCGTTCGGTCGCGAGATGACCACCGCTCACCATGTGATAGACGACCTCGGCGATGTTCGTGGCGTGGTCGCCGGTGCGCTCGATGTTCTTGGCGACGAAGAGAAGATGCGTGCACAGCCCGATCGTGCGCGGATCCTCCATCATGTAGGTGAGGAGCTCGCGGAACAGGCTGTTGTAGGTCTCGTCGATCTCGCCGTCGTGGCGCCACACGGTCTCCGCGCCGCTCGAGTCGCGGTCGGAATAGGCGTCGAGCACGTGCTTGAGCTGCGCCAAGGCCTGGCGGCCCATGCGCGCGAGGCTTTGGGTGAGGCGGATCGGCGGCTCGCGGTTGAGCACGATGGCGCGCTTGGCGATGTTCTTGGCGAGGTCGCCGATGCGCTCGAGCTCGTTGGCGATCTTGATCGCCGCCAGCGTCTCGCGCAGGTCGACCGCCATGGGCTGGCGCAGCGCCAAAAGCTTCAGCGCCTGGTCCTCGATGGATTGCTGGAGCTGGTCGATCTGGCGGTCGCCGCCGACCGCGCCTTCGGCCAGCGCGGTGTCGCGCTTGGCGATGGCCTCGATCGCGTCGGCAAGCTGGGCCTCCGCCATGCCGCCCATCTGCGCCACGCTGGCGGCGAGCGATTCGAGCTTTTCGGTGAAGGCCTTGACGGTGTGATCGGTCATGTCGTTCGCTCGTGTCCGCGCCATGCGGTACGTCCTTGAGTAGGTTGGATGCGCCAAGCTTGTGCGACAGTTCTATGACATTTCCGTGACAGCCGCATCCCGCACGGCCGGCAGAAATACCCTGAACGTGCTGCCCTCGCCCGGCCGGCTCTCGATCAGAAGGCGGCCCTGGTGGCGGTTGACGATGTGCTTGACGATGGCGAGGCCAAGCCCGGTGCCGCCCTTCTCGCGGCTGCGCTTCACGTCGACGCGATAGAAGCGCTCAGTCAGCCGCGGCACGGCGGCCTGGGGGATGCCCTCGCCGTCGTCGCGGACGCCGGCGATCAGCATCTGCTCGGCGCCGCGCCCGGTGCCCGCGGCGCCCAGCTCGAGGCTCACCCAGACATGCCCACCCTGGCGGCCGTATTTGATCGCGTTGTGGATCAGGTTCTGGAAGACCTGGATCAGCTCGTCGCGCTCGCCGACGGCCGGGGGCAGGCCCTTCGGCGCCGAGATCTCGAGCGTGATGTCGTCGGCGGCGGCAAGCGGGGCGAGCGCCGCGACCGCTTCGCGCAGCAACGCCTCGAGCGAGGTCTCGCCCGACGGCGGCACGTGCTCGTTCTGCTCGATGCGCGTGAGCGAGAGCAGATCGTCGATCAGCCGGCGCATGCGCTCCGCCTCGACGGTCATGATCCCCAAGAACTGCTCGCGCGCCGCCATGTCGTCCCGGGCATGGCCGCGCAGCGTGTCGATGAAGCCCGAAAGCGCTGCGAGCGGCGTGCGCAGCTCGTGGCTGGCATTGGCCACGAAGTCGGCGCGCATCTGCTCGGCGCGCTTCATCGCGGTCAGGTCGTGCAGCAGAAGGATCGTGAGCGCGGGCTCGCGTCCGGCGCGCGCGACATGGGCCTGATAGTTGCGCTGCACCGGAACCGGCAGCGTGAATTCCACCGACGTCGTCTCGCCCGTCGCCATGGTGCGGCGCACGGCCTCCAGCACCGAGGGCGTGCGCAAGAGCGCCGAGACGTGCTTGCGCTCCGCGTCGATGCCGATCACGCCGTGCATCGCGCGGTTGGCGAACATCACCCGCCCGGTCGCGTCGATCAGCATCAAGGGATCGGGCAGACGCTCGAACACGTCGCGCGCCATCGGCGGCAGGCCGGGGACCGCGGAGGAATCCGCCGCGCGGTCGGCACTGCGCGCCGGGCGCATGCCGAGCGAGGCGATGCTCACGACGACGGCGAGCGCGGCCACGCCCGCCAGCGCCCACCAGGTCCTGTCGGCGCCCAACGCGCCCATGAGCAGAAGCGCCGCCAGCATGCCTGCGGCCAGCGACCACGCGATGCTGCGAATGCTCGTCAAACCCGTCATGCGCTCCCGCCCGATTCGGCGAAGACTAGCACACGCTAGTCACGGCGCATGGCGGCATTCAGCCCGTTCGGGATCAGCGAGGGCACGGCGAGCGGCTCCGAACCGCCATCGGCGAGGAACGCCTGCGCCAGCTCGTAGGTCCGGTTGAGTGACACTTTTGCGACGCCGGTACCCGCGCTCAGCCGGCGCACGCCGATCTCCTTCAGCCGCGCGGCGGACGGAAGCCCCGGCATCGCGATCACATTGAGCGGCGCATCTATCGCTTTGACGAGACGGACCAGCAGCGCATCCTCGCCCGCGAACGGCACGAAGATCGAATCCGCGCCGGCGTCGCTATAGAGCCGCGCGCGGCGCACCGTCTCCTCATACGCCGCCTCGCCGCTCGCGAGGTTGTGAAGATAGACGTCGGTGCGCGCGTTGATCCAGATCTCGTCGCCGTGCTGCGCCTTGATCGCCTTGATCTTGTCGCGCAGCAGGTCGGGCGCGCCAGTGCCGTCCTCGATGTTGATCCCCGCGGCACCGGCATCGATCAGATATTCGACATTGTCGGCTACTGTGTCTTCGCCCGCATATCCGGCCTCGATGTCGGCGGTGATCGGGACCGACACCACGCGCCGGATCTCGCGCACCGTGTTCATGAGGATGTCGAAGGGCAGCGCCTCGCCGTCCGGGTAGCCGTGCGCCCATGCGACCGCGGCGCTCGACGTCGCGATGGCTTTGGCGCCCGCGAGCTCGATCACGCGCGCGCTGCCCGCGTCCCAGGCATTGGGCAGGATCAGCAGATCGGGGCCTTGATGGAGTGTCGCAAAAGGATTCATCGTCGTGCTTTCCGTTGGAAGAGGTCGTGGCCCGCGTGACGCGCCTCGTGCTCGAGCAGCCAGCGCTTGCGCGGCAGGCCGCCACCATAGCCGGTCAGCGAGCCGTCGTGGCCGACGACGCGATGGCACGGCACGACCAGACTCACCGGGTTCTGGCCGTTGGCGAGGCCGACGGCACGCACGGCCGCGGGCAGGCCGATCTTCTTCGCCAGCGCGCCATAGGACGTCGTCGTGCCCGCCGGGATCCTGCGCAATGCCTTCCACACCTTGTTCTGGAACGGCGTGCCGCCGAACGCGACATTCAGCGTGTCGATGCCGAAGACGTCTCCGTCGAAATAGTCCTTGAACGCCTTGACATGGTCGAAGGCGTTGCGCTTCTCGCGCAACGTGAAATGCTTATAACGCTGCTTGAGCGCCGCTTCCCAGCGATGTGCGGGATCGTCCCAATAGAACAGCCGCATTGCGCCCTCGTCGTCGCTGACGATCACGCCCTCGCCGAGCGGCGTGGGGAAGCGGTCGACCTGCAGGGCGAGCGCGTCAGCCACCGGCGGCCTCCGCGTCCGACGTCCACAGATGCTGTGCCGCATAGGCCCGCCACGGCCGCCACGCCTCGGCGCGCGCGAGCAACGCCTTGGGCGTTGGCCGCCCGCCTTTCTCCGCCACGACGGGATGGCGCAGCAGGGCGACGTCGGCCGCCGGGAACGCGTCGCTGTCGCGAAGCGCGCGCAACGCCCAATACTGCGCCGTCCAGGGACCGAAGCCCGGCAGCGCCAGAAGCCGTTCCAGCGCCTCGTCGAACGTGCCGACGGGATCGAGCAGCCTGGGATCGTCCTTCGCGGCTTGCGCGAGCGCGATGAGGGCTGCGATACGCGCCTTCGGCATCGGCATGGTGGACAGATCGGTCGCCACGACGTGCGCGGCATTGGGAAAGACCTTCGACAGCCGCGCGTCGCCTGTCACATCGGCGCTCACCGCGACGCCAGCGCGCACGACGAGATGGCCCGCGAGCTTGCGCGCCGCCGTGACGGTCACCTGCTGGCCGAAGATCGCCCGGCAGGCGAGCTCGAACCCGTCCCATGCGCCTGGCGTGCGCAATCCGGGCCGCTTGGAGACGAGTGGCGCAAGGCCCGCGTCGCTAGAGAGATGCGCGCCGATCGAGGCGACGTCCGCATCGAGATCGAACAGGCGCCTGAGCCGCGCGACGATGGAGAGCAGCGCGCGCACTTTGGGAAAGCGGATCGTCGCGACCAGATGGTTGCGTCCGGGCGCAACCTCGACGCTGCCGTACGCGCCGTCGATCTCGATGGTGCGCATATAGCGGCCGTTCTCGACGAGCTCGACGCCCTCGATCGCGCGAGTGCCGAGGAACGACACGATCGCATCCCAGTCGTAAGGCGCGCTATAGCCGAGCTTGAGCGTCGTGGTCGACAGCGGCGCGCTGCGGCGCCTGCGAAGCTCGCTCGGCGCGCGACGGTAGAGCTTGCGGAACGCGTCGTTGAACCGCCGCACGCTGCCGAAGCCCGACGCGGCCGCGATGTCGGTCATCGACAGCTGCGTATCCTGGATGAGCTGTTTGGCGAAGAGGATGCGCCGCGTCTGCGCCACCGCGATCGGCGGCGCGCCCAGATGCTGGTCGAACAGGCGGCGAAGCTGGCGCTCGCCGACGCCGAGCCGTTCCGCCAATGCCTCGACGCCGGACTCGCCGTCGAGCAACCCTTCGCTGATCAAGGCCAGCGCGCGCGAAACCGTGTTCGAGGTCCCGCGCCAGGCGGCCGCGTCCGGCGAGATCTCCGGGCGGCACCTGAGACAGGGCCGGAAGCCCGCCTCCTGCGCCGCCGCGGCGCTCGGGTAGAAGCGCACATTGGCTTGCTTGGGCGTACGGGCTGGGCAGATGGGGCGGCAATAGATTCCCGTGCTCGTCACGGCGACGAAGATGCGCCCGTCGAGGGCGGGATCGCGCGTCTTGAGCGCGCGGTAGCAGATGTCGTTCGGGGGTAAGGTCATGGCCGCGACTATGATGCACCAAGCGGCCGGCGTCTGGCCATTTTCGGACGCGTATGGCGGCTGCGCGCAGGGGGCATATTCCCGTGATTGACATTTCCCGGGCCGCCCGCCCAGGCTTCGCCGTCCGGCGCGGGAGAACACGATGATCACGGTTTACGGTGCATTTCCCACGCGATCCTTTCGCGTGATCTGGGCGCTGGAGGAACTGGGCAAGGACTATCAGCTTCGCCCCGTCGATCTGCGCAACCGGATGGCGGATGCGGAGTTCCTCGCGCTCAACCCGTCCGGCTTCCTTCCGGCGATGCGGGACGGCGACGTCACGATGGTCGATTCCATCGCCATGCTCGAATATCTGATCGCGCGCTACGATGGCGGCGGCCTTCTTGCGCCGGCCGCGAGCGATCCGAGCTTCCCCGACTACCAGCAGTTCCTCCATCTGGGAGAATCCGGGCTCGCGGCGTTTCTCAACGTCATCGTCGGCAGCAGGTTCATGGCGCCGGAAGCCGAGAAGGACAATTTCGGCGCGCGCATCGCCGCGCGGATATTCGACAGCCGCCTTGCGCTCGTCGCGCGCCAGCTCGGCCACGCGCCGATGATGGCGGGCGACCGTTTCAGCGCGGCCGACATCTCCGTCGTCTACGCGCTCGGCATGGCGGAGCGGCTCGGCTTGGGCGACAAGCTCGGACCCGAGATCGCGGACTATCGCGCCCGCATGGCCGCGCGCCCTGCTTTCAAGCGCGCAAGCGGGAAATGGGCGCCGGCCGCTCCTCCGGCGAGTTGACATTTCGTCAGCCCGTAAAGCAGTCTCATTTCAAAGGGTTGAAACCACGCCCAAAGAGGCGCGGCCGGGAGGAGTGCATGGATCAGGCGGCCGCGCCCAGCGCGATCACGAGCGTGCGGACCAAGATCTTCTACGGCCTCGGCTCGGTCGCCTTCGGTGTCAAGGACAACGGCTTCCAGACGATCCTGCTGCCTTTCTACAACCAGGTCATGCATCTGCCGCCGCAACTGGTCGGCGCCGCGATCGCCATCGCGCTGATGTTCGACGCGGTGTTCGATCCGATCGTGGGGCAGATCTCGGACAATCTGCGCACGCGCTGGGGCCGGCGGCACCCGCTGATGTACCTCTCCGCCCTGCCCGTTGCCGTCAGCTACCTTCTGCTGTGGAACCCGCCGCATTGGGGACAGGGCGCGCTCTTCGCCTATCTGCTCGTCGTCGCGATCATCACGCGCACCTTCATCACCTTCTACGAGGTTCCGAGTTCCGCGCTGGTGCCGGAGCTGACCGAAGACTACGACCAGCGCACCTCGTTCATCGCCTATCGCATCTTCTTCGCCTGGTACGGCGGGATGACGATGCTGGTGCTGGCTTATTCGGTTTTCCTCCAGCCGGATGCAACGCACAAGATCGGCCAGTTGAACGAAACCGGCTACAGCCATTACGGCGTCACCGCCGCGATCGTGATGTTCGCCGCAATATTGATTTCGGCGTGGGGCACGCACCGCTTCATTCCACAGTTCCGCGTGGCCCAAGCGCAGCGCAAGTCGCTGATGCAATATGCGGCCGAGATGATCTCGACCTTCTCCAATCGCGCCTTCCTGATCCTGATGACGTCGGGAGTGTTCTTCTATATGGCGGTCGGCCTGGTGTTCGCGCTCAACTTCTATGTGCAGACATATTTCTGGCTGCTGACGGCCTCGCAACTGTCGTTCCTCGCGCTCGCCATCTTCATCGCCGTTCTGCTCGCCTTCCTGATCTCGCCGCCGATATCGAGACTGCTGGGCAAAAAAGTCGCCTCCATCATCATGTTCAACGTCGGCCTTCTCATTTCGATGGTGCCGATCTTCCTCAGGCTGGCGGGAGCCTTTCCGCCGAACGGCGCGCCGAGCCTGGTCCCCATCCTGTTCGCCTTCTCGGCGTTCTCCCAGACGCTGACGATCGGCGCGTCGATCCTGATCGTGTCGATGCTGGCCGACGTCGTCGAGGCGAGCGAATTGTCGACCGGACGCAGATCGGAAGGCTTGTTCTTTGCCGGCAGCAGCCTCCTTCAGAAGGTCGTTTCCGGTTTCGGCCTGTTCGCGTCCGGCGGGGTCCTGTGGTTCGTGGGCTTTCCGGACAACGCCGTGCCAGGTCACGTCGACCCCGCGATCGTCAACCACTTCGTGCTCGTCTATGTGCCGCTGGTCATCGTCCTGTTCATCATCGGCATGATGATCATGTGGTTCTTCCCGATCACGCGCGAAAGCCACCAGGAGACGCTGCGCACACTGGCCGCCGAAGTCGGCCAGGGCGCACCGCAGGAACCGGCTTAGCTCGCGAAAATCTTCTTGAGCTCGGTCTTCAAAATCTTGCCGTTGGCGTTGCGGGGCAGGGTTTCGGGCCAGAAGACGACCCTCACCGGAACCTTGAACGCGGCGAGCTTGCCCGCGACGAAGGCGCGAAGCTCGTCCTCGGTCGTGTGCTGGCCGGGCCTCAGATGCACCACCGCGCCCGGCTCCTCGCCCAGCGTCTTGTGCGGCACGGCGACGAGGGCCGCGTCCATCACGGCGGGGTGCTCGTAGAGGACGTTCTCGACCTCGATGCAGTAGATGTTCTCGCCGCCCCGGATCAGCATGTCCTTGGCGCGGTCGATGATGAAGCAGAAGCCCTCCTCGTCGACACGCGCCAGATCGCCCGTGCGCACCCAGCCGTCGACGAAAGTTTGCGCCGTCGCGTCCGGCTTGTTCCAATAGCCTTTGACGATGTTGGGACCGCACGCCCACAGCTCGCCCACTTCATTGGGACCGAGCTGGCGCGTGCCCTCCGGCGTCATCACTTTCAGGTCGCAGACCGGGACCGCGGGGCCGCAGGAATCGGGGCGATGCTCGTAATCCTCCGCTGAATGGGTCGTGCAGGTGGCCGAGGTCTCGGTCATGCCCCAACCGTTGCCGGGCAGCGATTTCGGGAACGTCTCGACGATCTTGCGCACCAGCTCCGGCGCCGACGGTGCGCCGCCATAGGCGACCGACTCCAGCGACGACAGATCGTATTTCGACCGCGCCGGATGCTCGATGAGCTGCCAGGCGATGGTCGGCACCCCGCCCGCGCCGTTGACCTTCTCGCGCTCGATGAGCTGCATGGCGAGCTCGGGGTCCCATTTGCGCATCAGCACGAGCTTGGCGCCGGCGAACAGCGACGGCCCCATCACCGCGAAGCATCCCGTCGCGTGGAAGAACGGCACCGAGAGCAAGGTCGAGCGCTGCGGCGCATTGGGATCGGGCGCGGGCACCGGCTCGCCGCGGCGCAGGAAATTGCGCGCCGCCGAGGACGCCGACGAGAAGATGTTCGTCAGCATGTTGCGATGGGTGCCGAGCGCGCCTTTGGGCTTCCCCGTGGTTCCGGAGGTGTAGAGGATCGTCGCATCGTCGTCGGAATCGAGCGGCACGGCGGGCAACTCGCCGGCGGGCAGCTTGTCCCAGTCGTCGACCTTGCCGAGCGTGTCCTCGAGGCGGCGCACGATCGGATGCGGCAGCTCGTCCTGATAGCGGCTGACATAGATCGTCTTGAGATCGGGGCAGTTGACGAGATGCTCGGCGATGCGCTCCAGCCGCTCGGCGTCGACGAACGCGACTTTGCTGCCGGAATCGACGAGGCCGTATTCCAGCTCCGGCCCCGTCCACCACGCGTTCAGCGGCGTGACGATGGCGCCGATGATCGTAGCCCCGAAGAAGATCGCGGGCCATTCCGGCAGGTTGCGCATGATGAGCGCCACGCGGTCGCCCTTCTTCACGCCCTGCTTCGTCAGCTCGGCCGCGACCGCCAATGCCGCGCGCGTGAACGTCTCGAACGTCGCGCGGTCGTCCTCGTAGACGATGAACGTCTTGCCGCCATGCGCGCGGCCGAGCGCGAACAGGTCGCGCATGGTCGGCGGCGCGTTCTTCCAGACGCGCGTCTTGACGCCGCGGATCATCACTTCATCCATCTCGAAAGGCGAGCCGGGCTGGGTGAGCAATGCGTGCGCCTGGGCGATGGACATGGCGGGCCAGGGCTTGGCGGGCTGATTCATGGTGTTCTCTCAGTGCAATAGCGATCCCGACAGAATGTCATTTGGAGCGGCGGATGCAAAGTGGCTAGAGTTTCACCCTGCGGCTTGACCTGGGGAAAGCATGTTCCGCGGCACGTGCCTGAAGGTCGCTATCATGAGCTGCCTGCTTGCCGGGTCCGCTGTGGCGGACGATCTCGACGACGGCACCGCCGCCCACAATCCGGGCATCGCCGCGCAGCGCGACGGCGACGGGTTGCCTCTCATTCCAAAGCTCCATTGGGATATGCGACGTGAGCAAATCAAGCTTGCCTTTCCTGACGTTCAAGACATGTGGACCAAGCGCGGATTCAGCGAAAAGCCAAACTTCCGGCAGCTGAAGATCAGACGCTATGAAATCAGCGGATGCGAATTCGAGCTGACTATGGATTTCTTCAATGATCCGGACGATTCACTGACCGAAATAGCCGGGGACTACAAAGGGTCAGACGCGAGTAGTTGCATCGACCGGATAAAGGCCAAGTTCTTCGGCGAACTAGGATCGCATCCCCTTAAAGCCGATTGGAGCAACGATATTCAGGGACATACGGAGATGAACACATCGCTGTCCTGGTCAGGACCTGTCACCGGCGCAGTGCTGTCGATAACGACGCGGTCCGATTCTGGTCATCTACGGTTTGGGTTTTCTCTGTTGCACGAAGGCGCGCCCGGAACCTATGTCGAATGACGCGCGGAAAAAAATTTCGCCACCCCCCCTTGAACCGTCACGCTCGAAACACCACTTACGCTAAATCCCCACAAAAGCGAGAACGGCAAAAGGCACCCGCAGCGGCGCCTGAAAATGTTTCACAGGCAAAGGCTTAAGCGAGGCTTCGCGGATGCGAAGCCGGCGCGAAAGCCGCCCCAAAAAAATATTCGCGGGTCCTGTCAAGGGGCGCTGACGCATTGACGACGGGCCGCGAGCGCGCTTAGCGTCCGTTCACGTGCGAGGTCTTGGGAACGCGGTCGGTGCCGCGGCTGCCCCCGCAACTGTGACCGGCGAGCGATCGTCCATGTGCCACTTGGGCCTTACAGCCCTGGGAAGGCGGACGAAAGTGAGGACCCGGGAGCCAGGAGACCTGCCTCGCGCCGTCGTTGTGCAGCCGGTCGGGGTGTGCCGGAGGCGCGCGGGAATCCGCGTGACGACAAGTCGAGGTCGTCGCGCGGGGCAGTCCATTGCTGAAACCTAAGTCCACCGTCCGACGGCTTCTGGAACCCAACCAGGAGAACGTCATGCACCCTAGAACATCGTCATGGCCGGGCAGCGACGCGCAGCTTCGCGCGACCCGGCCAACCAGTTCCCTCTCCATCGAGGTGTGCCGGCTGGATGGCCGGGTCAAGCCCGGCCATGACGGAAGGGGACTAACGCCCGCGCTGCTACTACTGTTATCACTGCTGCCTATTCCCGCCCTCGCCGACACGAGCGCCGATCCCGAGACCGTCGTCGTGACGGCGACGCGGACGCCGCAGCCGATCGACGTGACCGGCGAGTCCGTGTCGGTGATCACAGGCGACGACCTTCAGACCCAGCAGATCGACGTCGTCACCGACGCGCTGGCCGAGATTCCGGGCGTCGTCGTCAACCGCAACGGCGGCATCGGGCAGACGACCAGCGTCAGCATCCGCGGTGCGGAGACCGGCCAGACGCTGGTGCTGATCGACGGCGCGCGGATCAACGACCCGAGCTCGGTCGACGATCAGGCGGTGCTCGGCGACGTTCTGGTCAACAACACCGACCGCATCGAGGTGCTGCGCGGTCCGCAATCGACGCTCTACGGCAGCGACGCGATCGGCGGCGTCGTCGACATCCTCACCAGGCGTGGCGGTGCAGCGCCCTTCGCGGTGAATGCGAGCGCCGAAGGCGGCTCGTTCGACACCTGGCATCTCAACGCGGCGGCGAACGGCACCACCGGTAGCGTCGAATACGGCGCGGCGGTGAACTATTTCGACACCGACGGCATCTCGGCGGCCGATGCGCGCAACGGCAACACCGAGACCGATCCCTACCGCAATCTCGGCGCCACGATGAACACCCGCGTGCATCTGAGCGACATCCTGAGCGTCGATGTGCGCGGCTACTACACGGACTCGCACGTCGATTTCGACGGCTTCCCGCCGCCGAACTTCACGTTCCAGGACGATCCGGAATTCGGCACGGCGAGCCTGATCGCGGGCTATGCCGGCGTGAACCTGTCGCTGCTCGACGGGCGCTTCCAGAACCGTCTCGCCTTCATCGGCTCGGAAAGCAACCGCAAGGATTTCGGCGAGTTCGACTTCATCACCAATGCGTTTTCGCCCACCGAGAACTTCTTCGCCAGGGGCGACGCCCAGCGCTTCGAATACCAGGGCACGTTCGACGTCGACAAGGCGAACCAGCTCGTCTTCGGCGCCGAGACACAGCGCGTCTCGATCTCGACTGAGAGCCTGGAATTCGATCCCGGCCCGACGCATGGCAGCAAACGCATCAACGGCTATTACGCGCAATGGCAGAGCACGCTGTTCGACCAGCTCACTCTGACCGGCGGCGTGCGTCTCGACGACGACAGCGAGTTCGGCACGCATACTTCGGTCAAGCTCGCGGGCGCCTGGCAGATCCCGGGCTGGGACACGACGCTGCGCGCCAATTACGGCGACGGCTTCAAGGCGCCGACGCTTTATGAATTGTTCTCGCAGTACAAGAACCCGTTCCACGCGCTCAAGCCCGAGACCGCACAAGGCTACGAGGTCGGCATCGATCACAATTTCCTCGACGGCCGCCTGCGCGCCTCGCTCACCTGGTTCGAGCGGCACACGGGCGACCTGATCGAGTTCGTCGACACCGCGACGCCGCCCTTCGGCTACTACGAGAACGTCGAGCGCAGCCGCGCCAGGGGCATCGAGGCCGAATTGGAGGCACGCCTCACCGACACGCTGAGCGTGAGCGCCGATTGGACCAACATGTCGGCCAAGAACCTGAACACGGGCCTCGACTTGGCCCGCCGGCCAGACAATTCGGCGAGCGGCACCGTCACCTGGAAGCCGCTCGACAAGCTCACGCTCGGCGGCAGCGTCGTCTTCACGGGCGCCCGCTTCGACGACGGCGGCAATTTCGTCCGGGACCCGGCCAACACGACGGTGAACCTGTTCGGCTCCTACGTCATCTTCGACAAGACGGAGGTCTATGCCCGGGTCGAGAACCTGATGGATCAGGACGAAGAGCCGATCGCGGGCTATGGGCGGATGGGGCGGGCCATCTATGGCGGGGTGCGCACGGCCTTCTAGGACCGCCTCCGGCGTGGCACAGTCCGTGGAACGCCATCCCACGGACTGTGGCCCGCATGTCTTTCAAGAGCATCCTGATCGCCAATCGCGGCGAGATCGCGATCCGCATCGCGCGCGCCGCGGCCGATCTCGGCATCCGCACAGTCGCGGTCCATTCCGACGACGATTCGGGCTCGCTGCATGTACAGATCGCGGACGAGAACCGCGCGCTGGGCGCCACGGGCCCGGCCGCCTATCTCGATATCGCGCGCGTGATCGCGGCGGCCCGGGCCGCGAAATGCGAGGCCATCCATCCGGGCTACGGCTTCCTGAGTGAGAACGCCGATTTCGCCCGCGCCTGCGCCGCGGCGGGCATCGTGTTCATCGGGCCGAGCCCCGAGGTGCTTTCGGTATTCGGCGACAAGGCGCGCGCGCGCGCGCTCGCCGACCGCTTCGGCGTGCCGATCCTGGAAGGCACGTCGGGATCCACGAGCCTGGAAGACGCCCGCGCCTTCATGGCCAGGCGCAAGGGCGGCGCGATCATCGTCAAGGCGCTCGCGGGCGGCGGCGGGCGGGGCATGCGCATCGTGAGCGATCCGGCCGCGCTCGACGAGGCCTATGCGCGCTGCCGCTCGGAGGCGAAGGCGAGCTTCGGCAACGACGCGGTCTATGTCGAAGCCTATATGCCCAACGCCCGGCACATCGAGGTGCAGGTCGCGGGCGACGGCAAGACGGCGAGCCATATCTGGGAGCGCGACTGCTCGCTGCAGCGCCGCCACCAGAAGATCGTCGAGATCGCGCCCGCCCCCGCGCTCGATCCCGACCTGCGCCAGCAGCTCTGCGACGCGGCAGTGTGGCTCGCCGATGACGTCAAGCTCGTGGGGCTGGCGACCGTCGAGTTCCTCGTCGATCCAAAGCCCGCGCGGCATGCGCCGGCTTTCGCCTTCATCGAATGCAACCCGCGCCTGCAGGTCGAGCACACGGTCACGGAAGAGATTACCGGCATCGACCTCGTCGCGGTGCAGATCGAATTGGCGCGCGGCAACTCGCTGCGCGACATCGGCCTCAAGCAGGAGAACATCCCCAAGCCCCGCGGCGTGGCGATGCAGCTTCGCGTCAACATGGAGAAGATTGCCGCCGACGGCAGTATGAAGCCCACCGGCGGGACGCTCTCGCGCTTCGTGCCGCCCTCGGGGCCCGGCGTGCGCGTCGATACCTATGGCTATGAGGGCTACACGACCAATCCCGCCTTCGATCCGCTGCTTGCCAAGGTGATCGTGCAGGCGCCGGATTTCACGCTGGCGCTCGGCCGCGCGAAGCGTGCCTTGCGCGAGTTCGTGATCGCGGGCGTCGACACCAACATCGCGTTCCTCGACGCGCTTCTCGACAATCCCGAGGTCGCCGGACGCCGCACCAACACGCGTCTCGTCGAGAACAACATCGCCGCCCTCGTCGCCGCGAGCGCGAATTGGAAGCCGCACGAAACCGCTGCGCCGGCGGTTGCGCCCGTTGCCGCGCCGCGCGCGACGAACGCCGCGCCTGCGGGAACGATCGCCGTGCCCGCGCCGATGCAGGGCAAGGTCGTCGCGATCTCCGTAGCGCCCGGCGACGCGGTGCCCAAAGGCGCGCCGGTCGCGGTGCTCGAAGCGATGAAGATGGAGCATCTGGTCGCAGCGGGCGCGTCGGGCCGCGTGCAGTCGGTCGCGGCCAGGCCCGGCGACGTGCTCTTCGAAGGCGATGCGCTCGTCTATATCAGCCCGGAAGAGGTCGAAGCGACGGGCGCCGCGATCGAGGCCGCGGCCGATCCCGACGCGATCCGTTCCGATCTCGCCGAATCCAACGCGCGGCACGCGTTCGGCTTCGACGAGAACAGACCCGAAGCCACGGCCCGGCGCCGCAAGACGAACCAGCGCACGGCGCGCGAGAACGTCGCCGACCTCGTCGACCCGGGAAGCTTCATCGAATACGGCGCGCTCGCCTTCGCCGCGCAAAAGAAGCGCCGCACGCTCGACGACCTGATCCGCAACACGCCCGGCGACGGCATCATCACCGGCATCGGCACGGTGAACGCAGCCCTGTTCGGCGAGGAACGCGCCCGCGCCGCCGTGATGGCCTACGACTACACCGTGCTCGCCGGCACGCAGGGCGCGATGAACCATCGCAAGAAGGACCGTCTGCTCAAGGTCGCCGAGGACGCGAAGCTTCCCGTCATCGTCTTCACCGAGGGCGGCGGCGGCAGGCCGGGCGACACGGATTTCCCCGGTGTCGCGGGCCTCGACACGCCGACGTTCCGCCAATACGCCAAGCTCAGCGGTGCCGTGCCGCGCGTCGGCATAAATTCGGGGCGCTGTTTCGCAGGCAACGCAGCGCTGCTCGGCTGCAGCGACGTCGTGATCGCGACCGCGAACTCGAACATCGGCATGGGCGGCCCGGCGATGATCGAAGGCGGCGGGCTGGGCGTCTACACGCCCGACGAGGTGGGCCCCATGTCGGTCCAGGTGCCCAACGGCGTCGTCGACATCGCGGTCGCGGACGAAGCCGAAGCCGTGGCGTCGGCGAAGAAATACCTTTCCTATTTCCAAGGCAGCGTCGCGCAATGGAGTGCCGCGGACCAGAAGACGCTGCGGCACCTGATCCCCGAGAACCGGCTGCGCGTCTATGACATCCGCAAAGTGATCGCGGGGCTCGCCGATACGGGAAGCGTGCTAGAGCTCAGGCCCGAATTCGCGCTGGGCATGATTACCGCGCTGATCCGCATCGAAGGCCATCCGTTCGGGCTGATCGCGAACAACCCGATGTTCCTCGCCGGCGCCATCGACGCGCCCTGCGCCGACAAGGCGGCGCGGTTCCTGCAGCTCTGCGACGCGTTCGGACTCAACGTCGTCTCGCTCTGCGACACGCCGGGCTTCATGGTGGGGCCCGAGGCCGAGAAGGCGTCGCTGGTCCGGCGCACCTCGCGCATGTTCGTCGTCGGCGGCACGATGCAGAGCGCGATGTTCACGGTCGTGCTGCGCAAAGGCTACGGGCTCGGCGCGCAGGCGATGGCGGGCGGCAGCTTCCACGCACCGTTCTTCATCGTCTCGTGGCCGACGGGCGAGTTCGGCGGCATGGGGTTGGAGGGCGCGGTCAGGCTGGGCTTCCGCAAGGAGCTCGAAGCCGAGCCGACGGCGAAGGCGCGCGAGGCGCTGTTCAAGGAGAAGGTCGCGCAGTCCTACGCGCGCGGCAAGGCGATCAACATGGCAGCTTATCTCGAGATCGACGACGTCATCGATCCGGCGGACACAAGGCGCTGGCTGATGCGCGGACTGAAATCGCTGCCGCCGCGCACCGGTGGCTCGCGGCGGAACTTCGTCGATACGTGGTGATCACCCCACAGCCTGGCGCGGCAGCGCGGCGCGGGCGGGGACGTAGAGGCCTGGGCTGCCCGGGACGGGATCGAACGCGTTCGACAGGCCCTGCGGCGTCTCGACCGAGCCCAGCATGAGATAGCCGTCGGGAAGGAGAACTTCCGAGATCTGGTCGAGAACGCCGACCTTGGCCTTGTGGTCGAGATACATCAGCACGTTGCGGCAGAAGACGACGTCGATGTCCTCGAGCCAGCCGAAGGAGTCCAGCAGGTTGAACGGGCGAAACGTCACCATGCGGCGGAGATTCTCGCCGACGCGCCAGCTCGAGCCTTCCTGCGAGAAGTGATCGACGAGGCGGCGCACGGGAAGGCCCCGCTGCACTTCGAAATGGCCGTAGAGACCCTGCTCACCGCGCGCGACCATCTCGGCGCTGATGTCGGTGGCGATGACATCGATGGTCCAGCCCTTGGCGGCGAGCTTGTGGTCGTCGAGCAGCATCGCGATCGAATAGGCCTCCTGCCCCGCGGCGCAGGCGGCGCTCCAGATGCGCAGCCGCTTGGCGGACCCACGCCGCGTCAGAAGCGCGGGCAGCACCAGTTGCTCGAAGACGTCGAAGGACGGCCGGTCGCGGAAGAACGAAGACTCGTTCGTCGTCATCGCCTCGGTCACGGCGCGCGCCAGCGCGTCGCGCCCGTGGCGCAGCTCGGCGACGAGCCCGCTCACGTCCTTGAATCCGAAGCGGCGCATCACCGGCGCCAGGCGTCCTTCGATGAATTCGGGCTTGGCGCGGCCGAGCATCATCCCGGACCGGCGCCTCAACATGTGAGTCAGGTATGCGACGTCGTCCGGCTTCATCGCGAACGCCTCTAGGCCAGGCCCACTTCGGCGAGCTTGGCCTGGATGATGTCGCGGTCGAATGGCTTCATGATGTACTCGTTCGCGCCCGCGCCGAGCGCCTCGGTGATGGAATTGACGTCGTTCTCGGTCGTGCAGAAGACGACGACGGGCTTGTCGCCCGCGCGTTCGCGCCGCAGCGCGCGCAGGAACTCGACTCCGCTCATGTTCGGCATGCTCCAGTCGAGCAGGATCATCTCGGGCATGTGCGCGCGGCAGGATTCGAGCGCGGTCACGCCGTCCTCGGCTTCGGCTGTCTCGAAGCCGAGATCGCTTAAGATTCGACAGGCGACTTTGCGGATGACGCGGCTATCGTCGACGACCAGACAGGATCTCATGCGCTTGGATGCTCCTCTGCGCCGAAATCCTAAGCCCCGGAGGGTAAACGCAACCTGAAAGCCTACCCCGCGACGATCTCCACATAGCCCTCGCCGACCGTCAGCGTCAGCCCGGCATTCAGCGCCCGGGCGAGCTTGTGCGTCAGGTAGGGCTGGACGCCCCTGGCGTCGGTGGCGCCGGAATTGGCCTCGCCGCGGGCGGCCTTCTCGACCTCTTCGAGCAGGCGGGCGTTGAGGCCGGTGGCACGCACGGTGAAGGACGGGCTCGCGCCGTCGAGGCTCGACACCGCCTTGACCGTGCCGCCGCGCGGCAGGCAATCGGCCGCGAGCACCGACGCGTTCATCAGAAGCTTCGCCCAATCCTTGGGCCAGTGCACATGGGCGACGTCCCATTCGAGCGTGATCTTGCTGCCCGCGAACAGCCCGGCGACCAGCCGCCCGACCTCGTTGAGGTCGAGCTCCGCGCCGGCCGAACCCGCGGCTCCGAATGCGATGCGCATGAACTGGATGCGGGCGAGCGCCTGCGCGGCGCTGGAGGCCACGATCTTCAGGGCGTCGGCCCGCATGGCGGCGTCGCGCTCGTCCTCGAGCACTTCCAACCCGTTGACCACCGCACCCAAAGGGCTCACAAGGTCATGGCATACCCTGCTGACCAGAAATGCCGAAAAATCGAGGTCGTTCATAGGCGTGCCCATCTTGGATCGTGGTTAGCGGATGGTAACTTCTCGCCGGGGGTCTTAAGGAATGGTGAACATTTTGTCGATGCGGGCAGCCTGGTCATGACCGATCACATCCATTCCCATGCCGCCTCGCCGATGCTGCGGGCGCTTGCCGCGATCGCCTATGACGCCGGCGCCATCATCCTCAAGCATTATGCCGACGAGATCGTGGCGCGGCGCAAGGACGACGAGTCCCCCGTCACCGCGGCCGACGAGGAGGCCGAGCGTTTCATCCTCAAGCGTCTCGCGCATCTGGCGCCCGACGTGCCGGTCCTCGCCGAGGAGTCCGTGTCGAGCGGCCGCGTGCCGAAGGTCGGCCATCGCTTCTTCCTCGTCGATCCGCTGGACGGGACGAAGGAGTTCATCAGCCGCAACGGCGAGTTCACGGTCAACATCGCCGAGATCGTGGAAGGCAAGCCCGTGCGCGGCGTCGTGCACGCGCCCGCCAAGGAGCGGCTGTTCTTCGGCGAGATGCTGAGCGGCGCCTATGAGGCCTTCGCGCCGCCGGGCGGGGCGCCCGATTTCGGCGAGGCCAAGCGCATCCAGGCGCGCGCCGTGCCGAAAGCCGGCATGACCGCTGTCGCCAGCCGCTCGCATCGCGACGCCAACACCGACAAGTTCCTCGCCGACTTCCAGGTGAAGGAGTTCGTCAGCGCCGGTTCGTCGCTCAAATTCTGCCTGGTCGCGGCCGGCGAAGCCGACATCTATCCGCGCACCGGCCGCACGATGGAATGGGACACGGCCGCGGGCCACGCGGTGCTGGCCGCGGCGGGCGGAAGCGTCACGCAGCTCGACGGCAAGCCGTTCCTCTACGGCAAGGCGGAACGCGGCTTCGACAACCCGTTCTTCGTGGCGCGCGGGGCGGTCTAAACCCCGCCCGTCGATAAGAAAGGCAGAAGTTTCGGACAAAAGCTTTCTACAGCGCGCGGGAAATCGTGATACTTCAAGCACACGTGGCAAGAATTTCGCATGTTTTCGAAGATGAGGCCTTAATCAAAAGGGTGTATACAAATCCCTATGACCATTACAGCAAGCGAATTTACGGACTTTGTTGCCGAAACCAGTAAGTCTGGCTGCCACCATTGTGGTAGCGATGACGCAAGTGTCCTGGGGACTGGTGAGGACGACGACGCAGCTGTATTTGTTTTGCAGCCAACGCAGGTATCAGGAAATTTTCTTTGTTATGGCATCGTATGCACTGTGTGCGGCCACATTGATATGTTTCTGGCTACGACGGTGGAGCGCTGGGTAACAAAAAACCGGAAGGCTAAGAAATAAGCCATGCCACCGGATGATAACATTATTCGGCCGACGCAGCCTAACTGGATATCTCCGACGCCGCGCGAAGATAAACAACAAAGATATTCGGACGGCGAGGGCGGTGGCGTGAATCCACCACTTGGTGAACGTCTTGCCAGGTTGGAAGCTGCAGTAGAAGCACTGCGGCGTAGTCACGATATCATCATTGGTATCGTTGCTCTTGGTTTTACTTTGATCATTACCCTTATGATCGGCCTAGGCGCATATACGCTTTCTCGGATCGATACGCTGCCAGCCGATTTCGCGCGTACTAACCAACTCCTTTCCTCAGCTATCACGGCGACGAAACAGCAACCGGCGCAGATAATTCTAGTTCCAGCGCCTGCACCCATTTCTTCTCAGACGCAGAAAAATTCTGCCTCTCCGAAGGGCCCCTAAACGCTTCGTCTCGCGTTTCAACCCGCCAAAGAGGTAGAGATCTCTCTGCTCTAGCGGTCGTAATCCTTGCGGCTCGAATAGAAGACGAGCGCCATCAGCCCGCCGCCGAGACCGAGCGTCACAAGCACGCCGAACACGATGAAGACCCAGCCCGTGACGCTGATGTCGACTCCGGAAAGCGCGCTCCAGAAGCGCACCGCGTACCACAGCGACCACACCAGGAAACCGAGCAGCACGACGATGGCAAGCCAGCCTGCGGGCGTCAGCCGGCCGGCGCGGGGATCGTTGTCGTTCATGCCGTAGATATAGGCTTTCCCAATCGTGGCGGAAACAAGACCGGCGCGCGCGGTTGTCGCAGCACGCGGTTTCGGGCGATGATGCGCCGCTCGGGGGCGTCTGATTCTGGGAGTTCGAAGGATGTCATTTGCGAGGACCTTGACGGTTGCTGTTGCCGCGCTGGCGATTTCGACCGCGACGCTGGCGCAGGACAACAGCGCGCCGCCGCCCGGCGACAAGGACTACACGCCACGCGACTACACCCCGCCCAACGGCGCGCCGCCTCCGCCGCCGCCCGGCGACGAAGCGCCGCCTCCGCCGCGCGACGGCAATCACGACACCTTCACCGACAACGAGATCACCAACGCCGCGTCCGACTTCTTCGGCGTCACGACCGAGGCGGCGGCGAAAGCCGTCCAGCGCGTCTTCCGCGACCAGGGGCAACCCGACGCCTACATCAAGGGCGAGGAAGGATCGGGGGCGTTCGTGATTGGCGTGCGCTACGGCGAAGGCTGGCTGGTGCGCAAGCATTTCGATCCGGTCAGGGTCTATTGGAAGGGGCCTTCAGTCGGCTTCGACGTCGGCGGCAATGCCTCGAAATTCTTCGCCCTCGTCTACAATCTGAAGGACGAGCGGCGCCTCTATCAGCGCTTCCCCGGCGCCGAGGGCAGCTACTATTTCGTCGCCGGCATCGGCGTGAACTATCTGCGCAGCGGCGGCGTGACGATCGCGCCGATGCGCACCGGGCTCGGCCTGCGCGCAGGCGTGAACGCGCACTACCTCGTGTTCACGCAGGAGCGCGACTGGTTCCCGCTCTAACCGTCATGGCCGCCCTTGAGGCGGCCATCCAGCAAGCGAGCGGCAGCGAGCGCAGGGGACTCTGGATGGCCGGGCCGGGTCAAGCCCGGCCATGACGAGGCTGGGGCTACGCCTTCGCGCCGCTTTCGGCCGGCTCGTCGACAGCGCCGGCCGGAGCGGGCAGGTAGAGCAGCAGCGCGGCCGCGACATAGGTGGACGAGAACGTTCCCACCAGGATGCCGAACAGGATCGCGGCGCTGAAATTGAACAGCACCGGGCCACCGAAGAAGAGGAGCGGCAGCATCGACATCGCGGTCGCCGCCGACACCAGCGTCGTTCGCGTCGCGATCTGGTTGGTCGAGAGATTGATGAGCTGCGATAGCGGCATGCGCTTGTATTTGCGCCGGTTCTCGCGGATGCGGTCGAAGACGATGACGGTGTCGTTGATCGAGTAGCCCGCGAGCAGCAGCAGCGCCGCGACGGTGTTCAAGGTGAAGTCCATCTTCAACACGCTGAACAGTCCCGCGGTGACGAAGACGTCATGGCCGGTCGCGACGAGCGCGCCGATGCCGTACTGCCATTCGAACCGGAACGCGACATAGACGGAGATCAGCAGGATCGCGGCGACCGTTGCCCACACGCCGGCGCTGAACAGCTCCTCGCTGACCTTGGGGCCGATCACGTTGGTGTCGCGGATCTGGTAGCCGGCGAGCTGCTCCTTGACCTTCTGCACGACGACGTTGCCGGGCTGGTTCTTGGGCTGGATGCGGATCTCGACGCAGGAATTCACGGGCTTGTCGCACTCGCCGCTGCCGACATAGTTGATCTGGGTCTCGCCGAAATTCAGCGACCCGATCTTCGTGCGCAACGCCGCGATGTCGACGCTTTGCGTGTATTTCGCCTCGATCAGCGCGCCGCCGGTGAAGTCGATGCCGAGATTGAAGCCCTGCAGCACGATGGAGACGATCGAGATCAGCACCAGGAGCCCGTCGAGGGCGAAGGCGTAGTAGCGCCAGCCGACGAAGTCGATATTGGTCGTCTCGGGGATGAAGCGGAGCCAGGGCATGGGAAAATTCCGAAAGGCGGGGCAAACACATAGCGGCAAGCGCGCCCGGGAACAAGCGCGCTTGCCGCCATGGGAATTGAGCTACCGGCCCGGCTGGGGCTCGGGGACGAGCGGGCCGGGACCGCGCGGGCGGCCGGCCTGGGGCACGCTGGGACCGGGGCCGCGCTGCGGCTCGGGCTCCTCATAGGGCGTGCGCACCGGCGCGATGCCCTTGAGCAGCGCCGTGATCTCGTCGCCCGTCAGCGTCTCGTATTCGAGCAGGCCGCGCGCGAGCACGTCCAGGTCGGAGCGCTTCTCGGTCAGGATCGTCTTCGCCCGGTCGTAGCACTCGTCGATGATGCGGTGGATCTCGTTGTCGACCTTCTGCGCGGTCGCCTCGGAGATGTTCTGCTGGCGCGCGACGGAGTGGCCGAGGAAGACCTCTTCCTGGTTCTCGCCGTACTCGATGGGCCCAAGCGCGTCCGACAGGCCGTAGCGCATCACCATCGCGCGCGCCATGCGCGTCGCCTGGCGGATGTCGGAGACCGCGCCGGTCGTCACCTGGTCGTGACCGAAGACGAGCTCCTCGGCCAGGCGTCCGCCGAACGCCACGCAGATGTCGGAGAGCATCTTCTGGCGCGTCACCGAGACCTGATCGCGTTCCGGAAGGCGCATGACCATGCCGAGCGCGCGACCGCGCGGGATGATCGTGGCCTTATGGATCGGATCGGAGCCCACGACGTTGATCGCCACGATGGCGTGACCCGCCTCGTGCCACGCCGTATTGCGGCGCTCGTCCTCGCTCATCGCGAGCGAGCGGCGCTCGGCGCCCATCATCACCTTGTCCTTGGCGTCCTCGAGCTCGCTCATCGTCACCACGCGCTTGCCGCGGCGGGCCGCAAGCAAGGCCGCCTCGTTGACGAGGTTCGCGAGATCGGCGCCCGAGAAGCCCGGCGTGCCGCGCGCGATGGTGCGCGCGTCGACATCGGTGCCGAGCGGCACCTTGCGCATGTGCACGCGCAGAATCTTCTCGCGGCCGCTGAGGTCGGGATTGGGCACCACGATCTCGCGGTCGAAGCGGCCCGGACGCAGCAGCGCGGGATCGAGCACGTCAGGGCGGTTGGTCGCGGCGATGAGGATGACGCCCTCATTCGCCTCGAAGCCGTCCATCTCGACGAGGAGCTGGTTCAGCGTCTGCTCGCGCTCGTCATTGCCACCGCCGAGGCCGGCGCCGCGATGGCGGCCGACCGCGTCGATCTCGTCGACGAAGACGATGCAGGGCGCGTTCTTCTTGGCCTGCTCGAACATGTCGCGCACGCGGCTGGCGCCGACGCCGACGAACATCTCGACGAAGTCGGAGCCCGAGATGGTGAAGAA
>JAJPHG010000005.1 GCA_021325375.1 Alphaproteobacteria bacterium
AGCTCCTGCATGGTCACGGTCTTGCCGACGCCGGCGCCGCCGAACAGGCCGATCTTGCCGCCCTTGGTGTAGGGGCAGAGCAGGTCGACGACCTTGATGCCGGTGACGAGGATCTCGGCCGAGCCCGCCTGCTCGGAGAAGGTCGGCGCCTCGCGGTGGATGCCCGCCATGTGGTCGTGGCTGATCGGGCCGGCCTCGTCGATCGGCTCGCCGATGACGTTCATGATGCGCCCGAGCGTCGCCGGACCCACGGGCACGCGGATCGGGCCGCCGGTGTCGACCACGTCCTGGCCGCGCACGAGGCCTTCCGTCGAGTCCATCGCGATGGCGCGCACCGTGTTCTCGCCCAGATGCTGGGCGACCTCGAACACCAGGCGGATCTTCTCGCCGCTGCGCGGATCGGTGTTGGTCGTCTCCAGCGCGTTCAGGATCGCGGGCAGGTTGCCCTCGAACTCGACGTCGACGACGGCGCCGATCACCTGGGTGAGGCGGCCCTTGGACGTGATATTCGCAGGTGCGTTCATGGCGATGTCCTCTACTTCTTCTGTCGGCCGCGGTGCCAGCACCACGAACCGTGTTTCATTCGTGCCCTCGACCGCCACGGACACCGTGTCGATCGTCACTGCCGGAGGGGGAAGCGCCGGTACGCGCCTGCTCCGTCCGAACAACTCGCGGAAGAACCTCGCGATCCTTCCGATGGCGCCCCGCCAATTCATCGCCCTTGTCCCCTTGCCCCCGTGACACGCTAGGGCCGGGACGTGACGGGCGGTTGACGCCTAACTTTACCCCATCACACGGCGGCCGCGCCGGCGATGATCTCGATAAGCTCCGTCGTGATCTTGGCCTGACGGGTGCGGTTCATCTTGATGGTCAGAGCGTCGATCAGATCGCCCGCGTTGCGCGTGGCGTTGTCCATCGCGGTCATCTGTGACGCGAAGAAGCCCGCCTGGTTGTCGAGCAGCGCCGAGAGGAGCTGCACCGAGATGTTCTGCGGCAGCAACTCGGTCAGGATCGAGACCTCGTCGGGCTCGTATTCGTAGAACGGCGCGGGGCCGGAATTCTCTTCGACGACGGCGGGGATGAGTTGCTTGAGCGTCGGCGTCTGCGTCACGACCGATTTGAAGCGGCTGTAGACCAGCGTCACGACGTCGAACTCGCCCGCGGTGTAGAGCTCCAGGATCTTGTTCGCGACAGGGCGCACCAAGGCGAGGCCCGGCGTCTTCAGGCCGATCTCATAGCTCTCGACGAACAGCGCGCCGTATTGGCGGCGTAGTTGGTCGCGCGCCTTGCGGCCGACGGTGATGATCTTGACGCTTTTGCCCTGCGACGTGAGCTCGGCGATCTTCTTGCGCGCCTCGCGCACGATGGAGGAGTTGAACGCGCCGGCGAGGCCGCGGTCGGCGGTCGCGACCACGATCAGATGCCTGTCGTCCTTGCCGGTGCCCGCGAGAAGCAGCGGCGCCGACGGTCCGGAGACCGACGCGGCGAGGTTCGAGATCATTGCCGCCATGCGCTGCGCATAGGGACGCGCGGCCTCGGCCGCCTGCTGCGAGCGGCGCAGCTTCGCCGCCGCCACCATCTGCAGCGCCTTGGTGATCTTCTGCGTGGACTTCACGCTTCCGATCCGTGTGCGCATTTCCTTGACGGTTGCCATGACGGCGGATCTCTCTGCTTTTTAAGCCGCGAAGCTCTTGGACGTGTCGTCCAGCGCCTGCTTTAGGATGCCCTCGAGCTCCGGCGTCAGCGCCTTCTGCGTGCGGATGCCTTCGAGGAACTGCGGATAGTTGCCCTTGAGCTTCGACAGCAGCGCCGTCTGGAACGCGCCGACCTTGTTGGTCGGGATCGGGTCGAGATAGCCGCGCGTGCCGGCATAGATCACCGCCACCTGCTCCTCGACCGCGAACGGCTTGTACTGCGGCTGCTTGAGGAGCTCGGTCAGGCGCTCGCCGCGCGCCAGCATCTTCTGCGTCGAGGCGTCGAGATCGGAGCCGAACTTCGCGAACGCCGCCATCTCGCGGTACTGGGCGAGCTCGCCCTTGATCGGGCCGGCGACGGTCTTCATCGCCTTGATCTGCGCCGAGGAGCCCACGCGGGAGACCGAGATGCCGACGTTCACGGCCGGACGGATGCCCTGATAGAACAGATCCGTCTCGAGGAATATCTGGCCGTCGGTGATCGAGATCACATTGGTCGGGATGTATGCGGAGACGTCGTTCGCCTGCGTCTCGATGATCGGCAGCGCGGTGAGCGAGCCCGCGCCGTTGTCCTCGTTCAGCTTCGCCGCGCGCTCGAGCAGGCGGGAGTGCAGATAGAACACGTCGCCCGGATAAGCCTCGCGGCCCGGCGGGCGGCGCAGCAGCAGCGACATCTGGCGATAGGCGACGGCCTGCTTGGAGAGATCGTCGTAGATGATCAAAGCGTGCATGCCGTTGTCGCGGAACCACTCGCCCATCGCGCAGCCGGAGAACGGCGCCAGGAACTGCAGCGGCGCGGGCTCGGAGGCGGTCGCCGTCACGATGATCGTGTATTCGAGCGCGCCGGCGTCGGCCAAGGTCTTCACGATCTGCGCGACCGTCGAGCGCTTCTGCCCGATGGCGACGTAGATGCAATAAAGCTTCACTTTCTCGTCGCCGGTGGCGTTGATGGCCTTCTGGTTGATGATGGTGTCGATGGCCACCGCGGTCTTGCCGGTCTGGCGGTCGCCGATGATCAGCTCGCGCTGGCCGCGGCCGATCGGGATCAGCGTGTCGATGGCCTTCAGGCCCGTCTGCACCGGTTCGTGCACGGACTTGCGCGGGATGATGCCGGGCGCCTTGACGTCGACACGGCGGCGCTCGGCGACGTTGGTCAGATCGCCCAGCCCGTCGATGGGATTGCCCAGCGGATCGACGACGCGGCCGAGCAGGCCCTTGCCCACCGGCACGTCCACGATGGCGCGGGTGCGCTTGACGGTGTCGCCTTCCTTGATCGTCGAGTCGTTGCCGAAGATCACGACGCCGACATTGTCGCTTTCCAGGTTCAGCGCCATGCCGCGGATGCCGCCCGGGAACTCGACCATCTCGCCGGCCTGGACGTTGTCGAGGCCGTAGACGCGCGCGATGCCGTCGCCGACGCTGAGCACCTGGCCGACTTCGCTGACCTCGGCCTCGGCGCCGAAGTTCTGGATCTCGCGCTTGAGGATCGCGGAGATTTCGGCGGGCTGGATATCCATGGGTCGTCGTCCTTTTCTTAAGTCTCAGTGGCCGCGCATCGCGGTGCGCAGGCCGGCAAGCTTGGTGCGGATGGAGGAGTCGATCATGCGCGAGCCGACCTTCACGATCAGGCCGCCGAGCAGCGAGGGATCGACATGGGTCTCGAGGCGCGGCTCGCGCGCGAGCTTGGATTTGAGCACATCCTTGAGCTTGGCGAGCTCGGCATCGCTGAGCGGCCGCGCGGAGGTGACCTCGGCCCGGATCTCGCCCTTGCGGCGCGCCACCATCGCGTCGAACGCGGCGATGATGTCGGCGAGGATGAACAGGCGGCGCTTGGCGGCGAGCAGGAAGACGAACTGGGTGGTCAGCGGGTTCGCGCTCATCCGGGAGAGGATCGCGGCCATGCCCTTCTTCTGGTCGTCATGGCTGAAGACGGGGGCGCGCACGAGGCGGGCGAGATCGGGGCTCGCCTTTATCATCGACTTGAGCTGGCCAAGATCGGCGGCCACGGCATCGACCGTTCCCTCGTCTACGGCCAGCTCGAAAACCGCGGTCGCATAGCGCCCGGCGATCGTCGAATTTTGTCCCTGGTCGGCCACGCGCGCTCCGCTCTCTGAAGACCCTCCGGCGTCGCGCCGTGAGCCCTACCTAACTTATTGAAATCGCAATGATTTTACTCGAGCGGCGAATCTCTGCCGCGCCGCGCGAGGCAGATAGCATGGGGGCGGGTGCGGCGCAACAATCTATCAAGGTCCGGGATGTCGCGGGTGTGTGCGCCCCAACGTCAGCGTTTGCGCCGCCGCTTCACCGTCTTCTTCAATTCCTCGTTGATCCGCCCCTGCCAGCCGGGGCCGTGCTCCTTGAAGGAATTGAGGACCTTCTCGTCGAGGCGAAGCGTGACTTGGACCTTGGGATGTTCCAGCGGCGGGCGGCCGCGTTTGCGCAGTTCCTTGATTGCTTCGACGAACTCCGGATCCAGCTCGCTCAGCGGACGCATGCGGCGCAATTGCTCGTCCGTCAGCGGCGGACTGTCGGGGTCTTCTACCGCGTGCTCGGGATAGTCGTTCGGATTAAAACGCTTCCTTTTCATATCTGCGCATTTCTCTCTTATCTGCTTTTCGAACGCTGATGATCCGTGTGGTATCTTCACGCAAAGTGAAAACGACGACGTAAACATCTGCGCGGAACAGGCCGAGCGCGACGTATCGATCTTCGCCGTACTCCACGTTCTCGTTCGGGTCGTACAGCGCCGTTTCCCAGTCGAAATCTTTCATGTCGGCAAAATCGACGCCGTGCTTTCTCAGGTTCGCGGCGCGTTTTGTCTCGTCCCATTCCAATTCGATCATAAATGTATTCTATAATCTAAACTCTGTCAAGAATAAATGCACTACAATAAATTGGCCGCTCCTGCATTCCGGAACGGTTCCGTAACCAGGCTTTTCGACCTCGTGTTAATCCGCCTGCGCCATGGTTGCGGCATGGATCGGGGGACGGCACTTTTTCCGGCGTACAGCTCGAGCGGGGTCGCGCGGAGCATCCGCGACGCGTTCGCCGAGGTCGCGGCGCTGCTGTTCGGCAGCGCGCCGTTCGGGACGCGCGCGGCGATCGATCAGGAGATCTACGTCGCGGTCGAGCCGCACATGGCGATCCTGCTGCACAAGAAAGCGAAGTACGGCGCCGAGCGCTGGGCGAAGGAGATCGAGGATTTCGTCGCCCGCGCGTTCTTCTGGCCCGAGCCGGCGGCGACCGACCTGTTCGGCAGGCTGGACCGCCGCCAGATCGCGCAGATGGTCGACCGCATCATCGCGGAGGAGCAGATACGCGCGGCGGCGAAACCGTTGGAACTGCCGCAGACCTCGCGTTTCGGCTCGAGCTGGGCCGATTAATCGATCGCGCTGAAGAAGCGCGAGCCGCGGATCTTGGCCACGACGTCGATCAGCGAGCCGATGCCGAGATAGTCGTAGGAGCCGACGACGATCTGCGCCTTGGCGACCAGGTTCTCGACCGGCACGTAGCCGACGCCGCCGTCCGCGGCCGCGATACGGCTGTCGAGCGAGTCGTCGCGATTATCGCCCATCATGAAGAGATGGCCCGGCGGCACGACGTAGACATCGGTGTCGTCGTAGGGTCCGGTCCAGCCTTCCTTGAGGATCGGATGCTTGACGCCGCCGGGCAGCGTCTCGACGAACTTCATCGCGGTGTGCGTCGCGCCGTCGCCGGTCTCGACGTCGCCGTGGCCCGCGGGCGCAAGCGGCACTTCGCCGCCGTTGATCCACAGATGTCCGCCGCGCATCTGGATGCGGTCGCCGGGAAGGCCGATGAGGCGCTTGATCAGCGTCTTGGAGGGATCGCGCGGCAGGCGGAACAGCACCACGTCACCGCGCGCGGGCAGCTTTTGGAACAAGCGCGTGTCGGACGAAGGGCCGAGCGCGAAGGGCACCGAGTAGCGGCTGTAGCCGTAGTTGTATTTCGACGCGATCAATCCGTCGCCGATCTGCAGCGTCGGCTCCATCGAGCCGGACGGCACATAGAAGGGCTGCGCGATGGCGGTGGTCGCCACCAGCATCACCGCCGCCACCACGACCGGCTCGCGCAGCCAGTTCCATGCGGCCTTCAGGTTGGCCTTGGAGAGCAGACGCTTCAGATCTTCGAGCAAGACAACCCCCTGCCGATTTATCGCGTAAAAGATGAGGTTGGGACGATCGGGTTACAATTCAAGGCTTGGTTGGTGTAAGTTTCGTCAGGATTTAACGGGAGAGACTCATGAAACGGATTTTGGCGGGCGCGGTCGTGCTGGCGGGCTTGGCGGCAGCGCCGGCGCATGCGGCGCTTGCGGTGGGCGCCAAGGCGCCCGATTTCGACGTCAAGGCGGCGCAGGCCGGCAAGGAATTCGACTTCTCGCTCGCCGACGCGCTGAAGAAGGGCCCGGTCGTGCTCTATTTCTTCCCCGCGGCGTTCACGCCCGGATGCACGGTCGAAGCGCATGAGTTCGCGGAAGCGACGGACGGCTTCAAGGCGCTGGGCGCAACGGTGATCGGCGTGACCTCGGGCAATGCGGCGCGCGTGACGGAGTTCTCGTCGGTCGAGTGCCGCAACAAGTTCGCCGTCGCCGCCGATCCCGATCAGAAGGTGATCAAGGCCTATGACGCGGTGCTCAAGCAGAAGCCGGAATATTCCGACCGCACCTCCTATGTGATCGCGCCGGACCACACGATCCTGATGACCTATACCGACCTCAATCCGGACAAGCATGTCGACATGGCGATGGACGCCGTGAAGAAGTGGAAGGCCGCGCATCCGTAGGGGCTGGGCTGAATTCACTTCATCCCCAACTGTCATGGCCCGCGCATGCGGGCCGCCCGGGTGATATAGCCGCGCTCTTGAAGAAATCGCACGCGGAGACGCGGAATTCACGGAGTGGAAAATTTCCGCGTCCTCCGCGTCTCCGCGTGAATCCTCTCAGGCCTACAGAACCCAACTGGGTGGCCCGCATGCGCGGGCCATGACAAGTGGTGTTGATCGGTTGTAATCCGTAGCCCCACAACCTGTTAACGAAGCGCCGCATTGGAACGGTTTTTTTAACCAGTCCTCGCGCAGTGTTCGCCCGCATACATATCGCGGGGACCTCATGCGAGGCTGGCAGGGCGTTGTTCTGGGCCTGATCTGTTCGGCGGGTCTTTCGCCCGCCTTTGCCGATGACTCCATGCTCGACAAGGGCTTGGGGCTACTCGACTCCGGCAAGCTGCTCGCCACCGGCGGCGTCAGCAATGTCGAGGGCGCGGGCGGCGGCGGTCTGGCGACCTGGGCACTGATCTCGGGCTACGGTTCGCGCGACGGCGTGGGCTTCAACGCGCACGGCACCTATATCCGCACCGGCGACTATTCGCTGTGGAGCGGCGGCGCCGCGATCGGCCTGTTCGACCGCGTCGAGCTTTCCTACGCACATCAGAGCTTCGACACCCAGCATGTCGGCGCGCTGCTCGGCCTCGGCCAAGGTTTCACCATCGACCAGGACATCTATGGCGCGAAGGTCAAGGTCGTGGGCGACGCGGTCTACGACCAGGATTCCTGGCTGCCGCAGATCGCGGCCGGCGTGCAATACAAGCACAACGATCGCGGCTGGCTGATCAAGGCGATCGGCGGCGCCTCCGACGACGGCACCGACTACTACGTCGCGTTCACCAAGCTGTTCCTGGCGCAGAGCCTGCTCGTCGACGCGACGGTGCGCGAGACCAAGGCCAACCAGTTCGGAATCCTCGGCTTCGGCGGCGACAAGGACAACGGCTATTCGACTGAGTTCGAGGGCTCGGCCGCCTATCTCTTCAGCCGCAACTTCGCCGTCGGTGCCGAGTTCCGCACCAAGCCCGACAATCTCGGCATCGCGCGAGAGGACAATGCGTGGGACCTTTTCGCCGCGTATTTCCTCACCAAGAACGTGTCGCTGACCGCGGCCTATGTCGATCTCGGCAACATCGTCATCAAGGACCACCAGAACGGCGCCTATCTGTCCGTGCAGGTCGGCCTCTAATCCCGGAGCAACCGATGAAGAAGATCGCTCTCGCTTTCGCCGTATCCCTGCTCGCGGGCGCGGCCCATGCGGACGACACGCTGTTCGCCGACATGGGCGGCAAGGACGTCATCACCAAGGTCGCCAACGACACCGCGGACAATTTCCTCGCCGATCCGCGCATCAAGGACACGTTCGACAACACTAACATGGACCGCTTCAAGGTCCTGCTCGCCGAGCAGTTCTGTCAGGTCGCGGGCGGCGACTGCAAATACACTGGCCGCACCATGAAAGAGACGCACAAGGGCCTGCATCTCACCAACGCCGACTTCAACGCGGTGGTCGAGGACCTGCAGAAGGCGATGGACAAGGAAGGCATCGGCTTTGCGACCCAGAACCGTTTCCTCGCGCGCCTGGCGCCGATGCAGCACGACATCGTGACGAAATGAGCCGCGACGCGGCCGCGGCGTGGTCGATCGCGGCCGCCGCGCTGCTCGCCTGCGCGGCCGCGCTCGCCGACGACGCGAACACGATCGTGCAGAACGGCCGCGCGTTCCATCCCACCGAGATCACGGTTGCGGCCGGCACGACGTTGAATTTCAGCAATCAGGACGAGTTCCTGCATCAGATCTATGTCGACAGCCCCGGCTTCGCCTATGACTCGGCGGAACAACCTCCGGGCGAGACGCTGCACATCACCTTTCCGAATGCGGGAACTTTTCCGATCCGCTGCCACATCCATCCCAAGATGCTGCTCACGGTGCACGTGAAATAAGCCTTTTCAGCCATACGGTTAAATCTCCATCAACCTCAATTCGCAGACAATTGCGCGAGCCAAAAGGTCCGCCCATGCGTCCGCGCGCTCTGCGCCATTCGATCGGTACGAAGATCTTCGCCGCGTTCCTGGCGATGGGCGTGCTCATCGGCGCGCTCGGCGGCTACGGCTATGGCGTGCTCAGCCATGCGGGCGACATGGTCACAGGCACCTATGACGGCCCGTTGATGGCGATCAACTACGCGCGCGCCGCCAGCGTCGATTTCGTGCAGATGCAGCAGCGCGTGCTCGAGCGCAAACTCGCGGCGCCGGCTGCGCGCGCGGCGCTCGACGGCAAGATCGACGAGCTCACCTCGACCTTCTTCGACGATCTCGACGTCGCGCGGCAGCGCCTCACCGCGAGCGACGAGCGCAAGGTCGCGGCCGACATCCGCGGTCTCGTCACGCAATGGAAGGCCGAGTGGCGCAAGAGCGAGCGCGCCAAGACCGATCCCAAGATCGACGCGCTCGACGCCAAGATCATGGACAGGTTCGACATGCTGATCGAGCTCAACGCCGACCACAGCTTTGTCGGACGCAGGAAGGCGGTATGGTCGATCCTGAGCTTCAAGTCCTCGCTCGTCTGGTTCACCGCCACGGCGCTCCTGCTGGCGCTGCTGATCACGGCGGCTCTCGCGCGGCGCATCATGCATCCCCTGGGCTCGGCCGTCGCCGCCGCCGACCGCATCGCCGGGGGCGAGTTCGAGACGCCGATCCCGCAGGCGGGCAAGGACGAGACCGGCATCCTGCTCAAATCCATGACCGTGATGCAGGACAACATCCGCATCATGATGGATCGCGAGAAGGCGCGCGCGGAATCCGCCGAGACGCGGCTGGCGCAGGCGATCGAGACGACGCGCGAGGGCGTGATCCTGGTCGGGCCGGACGGGCGTGTGCTGCTCGCCAACAAATCCGTCAAGGATTTCTTCCCGAGCATCGCCGGCCGCGACCTCGCCGGCATGGATTTCGGCGAGGCTTCGCTGATCGCGCAAGAGAACATCATGGGCGACGAGATCCTGCCGACGCCGCAGGATCTGGGCATGGGGCGCCACGCGCGCTCGCTCGGCCACGCCGAGCGCCAGCTCAAGGACGGCCGCTGGATCCGGAGCGAGGGCACGCGCACCAGCGACGGCGGCTTCGTCTTCTTCATCAGCGACTTCACCGCGATCAAGAACCGCGAGGAGGATTCGCACCGCGCCCAGAAGGCGGCCGAGGCCGCGAGCGCCGCCAAGTCGCGCTTCCTCACCAATATGAGTCACGAGCTGCGCACGCCTCTGAACGCCGTCATCGGCTTCTCGGAGATCATCGCGGGCCAGCTCTTCGGCCCGCACGGCGACGCGCGCTACGGCGAATACGCCACCGACATCGCGCGCAGCGGACGCCATCTGCTCGACGTCATCAATTCGGTGCTGGAGATCTCGCGCAGCGAGGCGGGCAAGCAGAACCTCAATGCCGAGACGCTCGACCTGCGCTACCTGCTGCGCGATTGCGGCCGCATGATCGCCGAGCAATGCGAGGCGGGGCGGATCGCCTTCGCGCTCGACGATCTGGACCAACCGGTCATGGTCTATGGCGAGAAGGCGAAACTGCGCCAGGTGTTCCTGAACCTGCTCTCCAACGCGCTCAAATTCACCGACGCCGGCGGCGCCGTGCGCGTCACGATCACGGCGCGGGAGGATATCGTCCAGATCACCGTCGCCGACACCGGCATCGGCATGACGCCGGACGAGATCCAGATCGCGCTCACGCCTTTCGGCCAGGTCGACACGAGGCTGGAGCGAAAATACGACGGCACCGGGCTGGGCCTGCCGCTCGCGCGCTCGCTCGTCGAGCTGCATGGCGGCTCGCTCAAGGTCGAAAGCGAGAAGGGCGCGGGCACCAGGGTGCGCGTGAAGCTGCCGCGCGTGCCGGCGATCGAGGTCCAGCCGCCGATGGCCGCCGTCTCTTGACGCGCCGCGCCGTGCCTGCCAAAGCCGGGCGATGCGCAAGAAGCTCCAGCTCGGACGCGCCGCGGCGCTCCCCGCCTCGCCCGACAAGGCCGTGCTCGACGCGGTCGCGAACCCTGAGCCCGGTGAGGCCTACGTCGTGCGCTTCACCGCGCCGGAGTTCACCTGCCTGTGTCCCGTCACCGGCCAGCCCGACTTCGCGCATTTCGTCATCGATTACGTGCCCGCGCGCAGGATCGTGGAGTCTAAATCGCTGAAGCTGTTCTTAGGCAGCTTCCGCAACCACGCCGCCTTCCACGAGGCCACGACGCTGATGATCGGCAAGCGCATCGCCGCCGCCGTCAAGCCTCGATATCTGCGCATCGCCGGCTACTGGTACCCGCGCGGCGGCATCCCCATCGACGTCTTCTGGCAGACGGGGAAGCTGCCCAAAGGCGTGTGGCTCCCCGATCCCGGCGTCGCGCCCTATCGCGGACGCGGATGATGCGCGCCGACATCGAGCCCATAGCGCAAGCGGACAAGTCCGCGCTGACGGCCGAGCTGCAGGACTACATCCAAGAGATGACCGCCTATGTCGACATTGTGAAAGTCGGCGACGCCTACGACTATCCCGGCCTCGATCTCTATTGGGTGGATCAGGACCGCTCGGCGTTCTGGGCGCTCGCGGATGCGGAGCGCGCCGGGTTCGCGATGCTGCGCCGGCGCGAGGACGGCGCGATGGTGATGACCGAGTTCTACGTGCGCCCCGCCTTCCGCCGCAGCGGCATCGGCATGAGCTTCGCGCGCCAATTGCTGGAGCGCTTTCCGGGCGTGTGGATCCTCTCGGAGTTCGCCGCCAACGCCGGCGCGATCGCCTTCTGGCGCCGCGTGATCGCCGGCTACGCCTACACCGAACGCAGCTATGTCGGCGGCCAAGGCAAGGACCGGATCGAGCAGCGGGTCGAGGTGGTTTAGCGGCGCAGATGCGCGCCGTTGCGCTTACCATCGGTATGTGGTATTACTTTTGTTAGAAAGTAAGGACGTTGAGGCGCATCAATGGAAGCTAAGATCACCGCCAAAGGGCAGATGACTTTACCCAAGCCGGTTCGTGACTATCTGCATGTTAAGGCCGGTGATCGCGTCAAGATATTCATCATGCCTGATGGTCATGTCGTGTTGCTGCCTGTCATTCCGGTCTCGGCGCTCAAGGGAAGCGTCAAATCACGACGTCGCCGCCCGCCCACGATCGGAGAAATGGACAAAGCCGTTCGGGATGGCGCCGTGGCGCGTTATCTCCGGGCAACCGATCGATGATTGGCCTAGATACCAATATCCTCATCCGATATCTGACTCAGGACGATCCAATTCTATCGCCGAAAGCAACGGCTCTGATGGAGCGCGGCCTTTCTCCAGAGAACCCCGGCTTTGTCACGGCTGTGACCATGGCCGAGGTCGCCTGGGTTCTCGAGCGCTCCTATTCGCTGGTGTCTCATGAGATCGCCAACGAAATCGAACGTATCCTCGGTGCCGATATGCTCAAAGTGGAGCATGAGCAGCACGTCTTCGTCGCCATGATGCAGCTGCGCAATGATAACGCCGATTTCTCGGATGCTTTGATCGGCCTGTTGGCGCGCCGGGCCGGCTGCACGCACACGCTTACTTTCGATCGCAAAGCTTCCCGCCTGCCAGGCTTCGAGCTGCTGGCTTAGGCTCGTTTGCGTCCCAACTTCTCGCACGCCGCATGCCTGGGGCACGTCACGACGTGGTCGTTGACCATGCCGACGGCTTGCGCAAACGCGTAGACGATCACGGGGCCGACGAAGTTGAAGCCGCGCTGCTTCAATTCCTTCGACAAGCCCTCGCTCATCGCGGTCTTCGCGGGGACCTGCTTCATCGTCTTGAAGCGGTTGACCTTCGGTTTGCCGTCCACGTGCTTCCAGATCATTTCAGCGAACCCGCCCGGCTGCTTCTCCTCGATGTCGAGCCAGAGCTGCGCGCCCTTGATCGCGGCCTTGATCTTGGCGTTGGAGCGGATGATGCCGTCGTTCTTCATCAGGCGCTCGAAATCGCGCTTGCCGTAGCGCGCGACGCGCTCGGGGTCGAAGCCGTGGAAGGCTTTGCGGAAGTTCTCGCGCTTGCGCAGGATCGTGATCCAGGAAAGCCCCGCCTGGAATCCGTCGAGGACCAGCTTCTCGTAGAGCGCGCGAGAATCGTATTCGGGCACACCCCATTCTTCGTCATGATAGGCGACGTAGAGCGGATCCTCGCCGGGCCACGCGCAGCGACCGAGCGGTGCGCTCACCGCCGCTTGGCTTTCTTCTTCTTTGCCTTCTTGGTTTTCTTGGCCTTCTTGGCGGGCTTCTTCGCGGCTGACCAGGGCGGACGTCCGCCAAGCCTGGCCTTCGGCGGCGGGTTCAGCAGGGCCTCGACCTTGTTGCCGTCGAGGTCGTAGACGAAGGCGCCGTAATAGGCGGGGCCGTAGTCGGGACGCGGACCGGGCTCGCCGTTGTTGCTGCCGCCTTGCGCCAGCGCCGCGGCATGGAACGCGTTCACCTGCGCCTTGTTGCGCGCCTGGAAGCCGACATGCGTGCCGTTGCCGGACGTCGGCGCCTGCTGGTTGTGCGGCAGGCCGATCCAGAACTGCGGACCGCCGCCGCGTTCGCCATAGCCGATGGCGTAGGGCAGGAACTCCATCAAGCGCCGGTAGCCCAGCGCCTTGAGGACCGGATCGTAGAATTTCGCGGCGCGCTCGACGTCGCTGACGCCGACGGAAACGTGATGCAGCATGTGTGTCTCCTCAGATAATGGGTGTTCGACTCGTCAAGCCGAAAGCCACGCCTGTTTTGTGACGGTTACGCGAACGCCGTCCGCATCGATCTGCGAGCCCGCCGCTTCCTCCAGCCGGTCGAGACGCACCAGCGCGAAGCCGCGGCCGCCATAGACCGAGACGACCTCGCCGATACTATGCCCGTGAGCGCGAAGTTCAACGCCTGCCGCCAGCTCTTCGCCCGCGTCGACCATCAGCAGCCGCTTGCGCGCCGTGCCGCGATGCTTCATCCGTGCCGTCAGCTCCTGGCCGACATAGCAGCCCTTCTCGAAGTCGACCGCGTGCAGCTCGTCGAGCCCCGCGTCGAGAGCGAAGGTCTTGTCGCTGCCGAAATCCCCCGCCTCGGGCACGCCGAGGTCCAGGCGATGCTTGAGATAGGCCTCGGGCCCGAGCGCCGTCTTGGGCATCTCGGCGGCGGCGCCGATGCTGCGATGGCCGAGGCTGCCGAGCCTGGGATCCTCGAAGGTGATGCCGCGCTCCGCCGGCCGGCCCGCAAGGCCTGAGAGCACGCAGAGCTGGTCGCGCGCTTCGATCTCGACCTTGGCGCGGAGCCGGTACATCGACAGCCGCTTGACGAGCGCGTCGCGGCTGGCGCGGGCGCAGTCGATCAGGAGCGCGCCGTCGCCCTCGGCGATGAGGAAGTCGAACAGGATCTTGCCCTGCGGGGTGAGCAGCGCCGCATAGACCGCACGGCCCGGTCCTACCTTCTCGACGTCGTTGGTGATCAGGCCTTGCAGGAAGCCGCGCGCCTCGGGCCCCGAAAGGGCGACGATGCTGCGGTCTTCCAGGAGGATCGCGGTCATGGGTCCGAAGTAGCCTCTCTTTGGGCGATTGCCAAGGCGCCGTGCGGGGCCTACTTCTTTCTCATGTCGGAAACGTTCGATCTCCTGATCAGGAACGGCATCGCGGCGACGCCCAACGGGATCGCTGAGGCCGATATCGGCGTGCGCGGTGGCCGTATCGCCGCCATCGGCGCGCTGGGCTCGGCCAAGGCGGTCGAGACCATCGACGCCAAGGGCCTGCACGTGCTCCCGGGCATCATCGACACCCAGGTCCATTTCCGCGAGCCCGGCAACGAGCACAAGGAAGACCTCGAGACCGGCAGCCGCGCGGCGGTGCTCGGCGGCGTCACCGCGGTCTTCGAGATGCCCAACACCAATCCGCCGACCACGACGCGCGCCGCGATCGAGGACAAGCTCGCGCGCGCGAAGAACCGCATGCATTGCGACTATGCGTTCTATGTGGGAGCGACGCCTGCCAACGCCGGCGCGCTGGGCGAGCTGGAACGGCTGCCCGGCGTGTGCGGGGTGAAGGCGTTCCTGGGCTCCTCGACCGGCACGCTGCTGCTCAGCCATCCGCACGACATCCTCACCGCGCTCAAGAGCGGCACGCGCCGCATGTCCGTGCATTCGGAAGACGAGGACCGCCTCAACGCGCGCAAGGATTTGCGGGTGACGGGCGATCCGCGCTCGCATCCCTTGTGGCGCGACGTGGAAACCGCGCGCGCCTCGACCGAACGCGTGCTCAACCTCGCGCGCGAGGCCGGACGGCGGCTGCACGTGCTGCATGTGACGACGGAAGAGGAATTGCCGCTGCTGGCCGCCGCGCGCGACTATGCGACGGTGGAGACGACGCCGCAGCACCTGACCCTGGCCGCGCCGGAGTGCTATGAGCGTCTCGGCACCTATGCGCAGATGAACCCGCCGATCCGCGAGTCGCGCCACCGCGAGGCGCTGTGGAAAGCGGTGAACGAGGGGCTCGTCGACGTCATCGGCTCCGACCACGCGCCGCATACGCGCGGGGAGAAAGACAAGACCTATCCCGACACGCCGTCGGGCATGCCCGGCGTGCAGACCCTGGCGACGATCCTGCTCGATCACGTGAATGCGGGGCGGATGAGCCTGGAACGTTTCGTGGACCTAACCAGCGCCGGAGCCGCGCGCCTCTTCGGGATCGCGGGCAAGGGCCGCATCGCGCTGGGCTTCGACGCCGATTTCACGGTTGTGGACCTCAAGAAGAAACGCCGCATCGAGAACTCCTGGATCGCATCGCGCTGCGGCTGGACCCCGTTCGACGGCATGGAGACCACGGGCTGGCCGGTGATGACGATCATCCGTGGACGGACGGTGATGCGGGATCACGCGCTGACGGCGGCCGGGCAGGGCGAGGCGATGCGGTTCATTGAAACTCTCCAACCCTCCCCTTGAGGGAGGGTCGAAAAATGCGAAGCATTTTTCGGGGAGGGGTCCGGCGCAGATTGCCCACCCCTCCCCGAAAAAATCTTCGCTGCGCTCGATTTTTTCGACCCTCCCTCAAGGGGAGGGTCGATTTCAATGCAGCGTGAACTCGTGGCCGTAGAGCTTGAGTTCCGCCGGCGTGATCACCTCCCGCGCCGCGACGCGCACGGAATGCAGCTTGCCGTCCAGGCTCGTCTCCCAGAACTTCAGGAACTTCGTCAGCACCGGGTATTTCGGCGCCATGTCGAGCTCCTGCCAGATGAAGCTCTGCAGCACGGACGGGTGGTCGGGCAGGTGGTAGAGGATCTCGGCCGTCGTGAGCCGATAGCCGCGCAAGGCCAACTCGAACCTACTCATCGCACGCCCCTTCTTGTTTTGCGCCATACTGTCACGCCCGGGTTGCCGAAAAGTTTGCGCCCGCCTTCGCCCTGCGTCGAGGCTTGACTTGGGCGGACTCGCCGTTACCTCATAGTTGCCGTTCCCTGTCAGCAGTCTCCCCCGGAAAGTGCCAGATGAAGAGCCGCTTCAAGGCCGTCCTGATCAGCAAGGACGGCAATGCGAACAAGGTCGAGGACGTCGAGCTCACGCCCGCCGATCTGATGGATGGCGACGTCACCGTCGCGGTCTCGCATTCGACCGTGAACTACAAGGACGGGTTGGTGCTGCGCGGCAATTCGCCGGTGGTGCGGCGCCTGCCGATGATCCCGGGCATCGACCTCGCGGGCACGGTGGAAGAGTCCTCCCATCCCGGCTTCAAACCCGGCGACGCGGTACTGCTCAACGGCTATGGCCTCAGCGAGACGCATTACGGCGGCTATGCCGAGCTTGCGCGCGTGAAGGGTGACTGGCTGGTGCCGCTGCCCAAACCGTTCAGCGCTGCGCAGGCGATGGCGATCGGCACCGCCGGATACACTGCGATGCTCGCGGTGCTCGCGCTCGAGGATGCAGGCGTGACGCCGGCAAAAGGCGCGGTCGTGGTCACGGGGGCCGCGGGCGGCGTCGGATCGGTTGCGGTCGCGGTGCTGGCCAAGCTCGGCTACCGCGTGATCGCCTCGACCGGACGCACGCAGGAGGAACCTTATCTCAAGAGCCTCGGCGCCGCGGAGATCATTCCGCGTACGGAGCTTTCCGGCGATCCCAAGCCGCTCGCCAAGGAACGCTGGGCGGGCGCGGTCGACAGCGTGGGCTCGAAGACGCTCGCCAATGTGCTGGCATCGACGTCCTATGGCGGCGCGGTGGCGGCGTGCGGGCTCGCCGGCGGGATGGATTTGCCCGCGAGCGTGGCTCCGTTCATCCTGCGCGGGGTTTCGCTTCTGGGGATCGATTCGGTGCAGATGCCGATGCCGCGCCGCCGCCAAGCGTGGGAGCGCCTCGCGCGCGACCTCGACGCGGCCAAGCTCGACGCGATGACGCGCACGATCGCGTTTTCGGACCTGCGCAAGGCGGGCGAGGAAATCCTCGCCGGCCAGATCCGCGGCCGCGTCGTCGTGGAAATTCGATGAACGTATTCAGTCACGTCGTGCTGATCGGGCCCGGGATCGTGTTCGGGCTCATCGCCGCCGCGCCGATCGGCCCGGTGAACCTGATCTGCATCCGCCGCACGCTCCAGTACGGCTCGCTCAACGGCTTCGTGTCGGGGCTGGGCGCGGCGCTGGGCGACGGCGTCTTCGCCTGCATCACCGGCTTCGGCCTCACCGCGATCGCGCAGCTCATCTCGGGGCTTTCGACGGCGCTGCAGCTCGCGGGCGGCATCCTGCTCGTCTGCTTCGGGCTCTACACCTACATCGTCAAGCCGCCCAAGCCCGACAAGGACGAGCCGAAGGAGAAAGGCAAGTCCTCGCTGGCGCGCGCGATGGCGTCGACCTTCGCGCTCACCATGACCAATCCGGCGACGCTGCTCGGCTTCACCGCGATGTTCACGGGCCTAGGCGGCCTCGACCCGAGCTTCTTCAGCGCCGCGTTCATGGTCGGCGGCGTCATCCTCGGCTCGACGCTGTGGTGGCTGACCTTGACGATGGTGGTGGGAACCCTGCACGCGCGCATCGACGACCGCGTGATGCGCATCATCAATCACGGCACGGGGCTTCTCGTGGCCCTGTTCGGCGTGCTGGTGCTGGGACACGTCGCGCTGAAGATGATTTAGGGCACAAGCGCAAAACAAGGGCGCGCGGCCGGGGGGCCGGGGCGCGCGCCCTCTTTTTTGCGCCGGTCGTCTTGGCCAGGAGGTTCAACCCTCCAGACGTCCGGCCTCAAATCTCTTAAGCAGGGGAGCATAAGAAAGAAATACGTATTCGTACGTCCGGGGTGCGCACCGGGTTTGGGGGGAGGTGGCGATGCGCACCCCGGAGACGTCCGGACGTCTCGGCCTGGAGGTTCATTCCCTCCAAACGTCCGGGGTCTGATCTTGAACGTAACGCGTCGGACGATCCGACGGATGCGAACGTGAATTGTTGTTTATGATGCCGCGGCGGAAACGAGCTTCGGCAGGCGCGCGATGATGCTTTCCGCTTCCGCGACGATCTCTTGGATGATCTCGGCCGCCGATTTCACGTCGTGGATCGCGCCCGCACCCTGGCCCATCGCGAACGCGGAGCGCTCGCGGCTCAAGCCTTCGATCTGCCCGCCGATGCCGCCCATCACGCCCGCCTGATGCGAGAGCATCGCCTGCATCGGGAACGCCTGGATGTCCTGCGGGCGCTTCTCCCAATCGGCGGTCCATTCGTTCTTGAACACGCGCATCGGCTTTCCCGAATAGGAGCGCGTCACGATCGTGTCCTCGTCGTTCGCGTCGACGATCACCTGCTTGTAGAGCGCGCCCGCATGCGCCTCGCGCGAGGCGATGAAACGCGTGCCCATCCACACGCCCTGCGCGCCGAGCGCGAGCGCCGCCACGAGCCCGCGTCCGTCGACGATCGAGCCCGCCGCGATCACGGGGATCTTCACCGCGTCCACGATCTGCGGGATGAGGGCGAGGCCCGCGACGCGTCCGGTGTGGCCGCCAGCTTCGGTGCCCTGGGCGACGACCGCGTCGAGGCCGCCTGCCTCGGCCGATCTGGCGTGTTTCACCGTGCCGTTGACGTTCATCACTTTGAGGCCGGCGTCGTGAAATTTCTTCACCAGATGCGGCGGAGGAACGCCGAGCCCCGAGATGAACGCCTTCGCGCCGCCCTCGATGATGAGATCGGCCGTGCGCTCCAGCGACTCCGGCACGGCCGCGAGCAGGTCGACGCCGAACGGCTTGTCGGTCAGGTCGCGCGTCTTCCTGATCTCGTCGGCGATCTCCTTGTGCGAGCGCCCCGCCATGCCGAGCGTGCCGAAGCCGCCCGCGTTCGATACCGCCGCGGCGAGCTCCGCATAGGACACGCCGCCCATGCCGGCGAGCAGGATCGGATGCTCGATGCCGAGCATGTCACAGATGGGCGTGCGCAGGGACATGGCAATTCCTTTTTTACCTCCCCCTTGTGGGGAGGTCGAAAAATGCGAAGCATTTTTCGGGTGGGGGAGCGGCGGCGGGCACCTTGCCCCCACCCGGAAAACTTCTTCGAAGTTTTCCGACCTCCCCACAAGGGGGAGGTCATTTATACCTCCGTCCCGCTTCCTGCGTCAGCCCCAACGCAACGGAAAGAAAATCCGATCCCGCAGCCACGCGCGCCGAAGGTGCCGCTGCGGCAATCGCCTCTCGCACCGCCGGCACGCGGCTCGAGCCGCCGGTGAAGAAGATCGTCGAGATTTGATCGCGCGTCAGACCCGCATCGGCGATGCAGCGCGCGGCAAGCGCGGTCAGCCGTTCGGTCCTGGCGCGGATCGCGGTGTCGAAGCCCGCGCGTGTCGCGGTCGCGGCGAGACCGGCCTCCAGGAATTGCAGCGCGATCTCCACCGCGCCGCCGTCGCTGAGCGCGATCTTGGCATCCTCCACCGCGAACGCGATGCGATGGCCCAGCCGGTTCTTCAGCGTCTTGAGCAGGCGCGCGACCTTGTCCGGCGCGCGCGAATCCGCGAGCAGCTCGGCGACCTCGCGCGCGTTGCGGTAGGTGTAGGTGAAGTTGATCGTCGACCAGACGCTGAGCTCGTAATAGAGCGCCTTGGGCATCGGCAGGTTCTTGGCGATCAGCTCCGTCCCCATGCCCAGCATCGGCATCACCGCGTCGAGGCTGAGCAGGCTGTCGAAATCGGTGCCGCCGATGCGCGCGCCCGCATTGGCGAGGATGTCGTCCGCGCGGTCGGGCCGCGCGCGCCGCCCGGGGCCGATGCGGACGACGCTGAAATCCGACGTGCCGCCGCCGATGTCGGCGATCAGCACGATCTCCTCCGCGCTCGCGGTTTCTTCGTAGTGATACGCCGCGGCGATGGGCTCGTAGACGAAGCTCACGTCGCGAAAGCCGCATGTGCGCGCGATGGCTTCGAGGACCGATTGCGCCTTGGCGTCAGCCGCGTCGTCGTCCTCGACGAAGCGCACGGGACGGCCGTGCACGACGGCGGTGATCTCGGCACCTGCGAACGTCTCCGCCTTGGCCTTCAGGTGGCGGATGAAGATCTCCACCACCTCGGTCAGCGCCACCATGCGGGTGCCGAGCGCGGTCTTCTCGTCGATCAGGGGCGAGGCGAGGATCGATTTCAGCGCCCGCATCAGCCGCCCCTCGGTCTGGCCGATATAGGTGTCGATGGCTTGCTTGCCGAACAACACGCGCCCGCGCGTCTCGTAGTCGAAGAACACCGCGCTCGGAACCAACGTCGCGTCGCCCTCGACCGGCGCGAGCACGGCACCGTTCCCGGCCGCGATCCCGATCGCCGAATTCGAAGTCCCGAAATCCAAACCGCAGGCGGCCATGTCTGTCCCCGTCGTTCGTAGAGGGGATGTCATCTATTACGATAAAACCCATCTTGCCAGACTGTTTCTTCGGCCTTATGCTTGCGCCAGATACTGGGATGCCCGAAAAACGCGGGCGTCCCTTTTCGTTTGTGTACGGATGATCGGAAACAAAGATTGTCATGTCCCCAGACTGAACAAGTCGCGGGCCATGACACGTGGTGTTTCTAGAGAAACAAATCGCGTGCCATTCGGACTTCTGCTTCGATGAAGTTCGCCGTCTCGCGCACGCGGGCGAGGTCGCGCAGGTCGGCGTGGACCGTCAGCCAGAAGGTGCGCTTGACCGCGATCTCATGGCTCAGCACGGGCTGGAGCTGCGCATGGTTCTGGGCGATGAACGCCGGCAGCATGCACACGCCCGCGCCCGACACCGCGGCCTTCATCTGCGCGATCAGGTTGGAGCTGCGCAGGCGCGGCTGCGGCACCTCGGCCTGCGCGAACATGTTCGACAGCTCGCTCGAGAAGATCAGGTCCTCGATATAGCCGATGATGCGGTGGTGCTTGAGATCGGCGATGCGCGCGACGGACGGATGCGTGTCGAAATAGGTCTTCGAGGCGTAGAGGCCGAGGCGATAGTCGGTGAGGCGGCGCGAGAACAGTCGCCCTTGCTCCGGCCGCGTGAGCCCGACCGCGATATCGGCCTCGCGCTTGGAGAGGCTGAACACCGCGCCCATCGCGACCAGCTCGACCTCGAGATCGGGATGGCGGTCGCACAAGGCGCCGAGCCGCGGGGCGAGGAAGTAGCTGCCGAACCCCTCCGGCGCGCCGATCCGCACGGCGCCCGAGATCTTCAGTTCGTCGTCGTGAAGTTCCGACAGGCTCGACAGCGCGATGCTCTCCATCGCCTCCGCCGCCTGGACGAGCTTGCGGCCCTGTTCGGTCAGGGCGACGCCGGTCGAGCGCCGCTCCAGCAGCTTGACGCCCAAAACTTCTTCGAGCGCCGAAACCCGCCGGGAGACGGTCGCATGATCGGCGCGCAACTTTATTGCGGCTGCGCTCAGCTTCCCTGTGCGCCCGACCGCCAAAAGCACCTTCAGATCGTTCCAATCGGGCTCGGCCATAGCCTACCTAAAAATGCACAACGGACTTGCTAATAATCTTGTTGTGCTCGGCGTTTTGCAAGTGCACCCATGAAAGACGGAGCGCCCGCCATGCTTGCCCAGGTTAGAGTGAACCTCGCCGACGACACCCAGGTCATGGCCGCGCGTCATCTGACGCTTGTCCGCACCAGCCTTTGGGATCAGGCTGAGCCGGCCGCCGCCGACTGGGCGGAGGCCAATCCGGAGAAGGCGATGGCCTATCTCATGGTCACCCAGAGCGAAGCGCTCCTTGGCTGAGAAGCCGGAATATCTGCGCAACCCCGCGGGGTATGCGCTCGACGTCTCCCGCCAGCTCGGCGAGGTCGCGATCAAGGGCGGCCAGGCCTGGAGCAACGCGATCCAGAAGATGTGGCGCGCGCCCACCGGCTTGCCTGTCGACCCCACCGATTTCGGCCACGCCTTCCTCGACTTCACCCAGGCCTGGGCGACCAATCCGCAGCGCCTGCTCGAGTTGAACGCGCGCTGGGCGCAGGACTATTTCGGCCTGTGGAACATGTTCTTCCGCCGCGTCGCGGGCGAGGAGGTCGATCCCGTCGTCAGCCCGGCCGCGAACGACCGCAGGTTCCGCTCCGACGCGTGGAGCGACAAGCTCGCCTTCGATTTCCTCAAACAGGCCTATCTCACCGTCGGCCGTCAGCTTCAGGACCTCGTCGCAGCGACCCCCGACATGAACGAGGCCTCGCGCGCCAAGGTGGATTTCTTCGTCCGCCAATACGTGAACGCGGTCTCGCCGGCGAACTTCGCCTCGACCAATCCCGACGTGATCGCCAAGACGCTGGCGACCGGCGGGTTGAACCTGCTCACCGGCTTCTCGAACCTGCTCGACGATCTGGCACGCGGCGACGGGCTGGTGAAGCATCGCGCCCCCGCGGGCTTCGAGCTCGGCAAGAACATCGCCGCGACCCCGGGCTCGGTCGTGTTCCAGAACGCGCTGATGCAGCTCATCCAATACGATCCGTCCACGGATAAAGTCTGCAAGCGGCCGATCCTGTTCGTGCCGCCGGTCGTCAACAAGTTCTATCATTTCGACCTGTCGCCGAAGACGAGCTTCCTCAAATGGCTCGTCGACCAGGGCCATACCGTCTTCGTGATCTCGTGGGTCAACCCGGACGAGAGCCTGGCCGAGATGGGCATCGAGCAGTACATGGCCGACGGCCCGCTCGCGGCGATCAACGCGATCCGCGACGCGACGGGCGAGGACAGCGTCAATATCGTCTCGTTCTGCATGGGCGGCACGCTGACGGCGGCGACGCTCGCCTGGCTGGCGGCGAAGGGCGAGGAGGATCGCGTCGCGTCGGCGACGATGATCGCCACGCTGCTCGACTTCACCGCGATGGGCGATTTCTCGGTCTTCGTCAGCGACGGCCATATCGCGGCGATGAGGAAATATCTGGAGAAGCGCGGCTTCGTCGACGCCGACGACCTCACGCGCCTGTTCAGCGTCGTGCGCGCCAACGACCAGATCTGGTCGCCGGCGGTCACGCATTACCTGATGGGCCAGGAGGCGGCGCCGTCCGATCTCCTCTATTGGTTCGCCGACGGCGCGCGCATCCCCGAACGCATGCTCAACGACGTGAACGAGAATTTCGTCCACGGCAACAAGCTGCGCGAGAAGGGCGGCGTGACCATCGCCGGCGTGTCGCTGGATCTGGCGAAGGTGACGACGCCGGTCACGCTGGTGTCGCTCAAGGACGACCACGTCGCGGAATGGCAGGGCACGTACAGGGGCGTGCATCTCTTCGGCGGCGAAGCGCGATTCATCCTCGGCGGCTCAGGCCACAACGCCGGCACGCTGAGCTCGCCGGTTGCGAACAGGCACGGCTATTGGACGAACGCCAAGACGCCCCCGACTGCGGACGAATGGCTCGCCGGCGCGACCAAGCACGAAGGCTCCTGGTGGCCCGCGTGGGAGAAGTGGCTGCATACGCATTCCGGCGCGCAGATGAAGGCGCGCAAAGTCGGCAGCGGCAAGCTCAAGCCCATCGAGCCCGCACCGGGGAGCTACGTAAGGATGCGGAGCTAGCTGCGCCGTCATCCTTCGAGGGCCGCTTCGCGGCCACCTCAGGATGACGATTTGCTTGCAGTAGGCGCGTCACCCTGAGGTGCGAGCGTAGCGAGCCTCGAAGGGCGATGCGCCGCCGCTCCACTGCCTCAAAACTTCGTATACCCGCCATCGATCACGAACGTCTCGCCGGTGTGATACGCCGACGCGTCGCTCGCCAGATACACCGCGATGCCGCCGAAGTCTTCCGGCTCGCCCCAGCGTCGCGCGGGGATGCGCGGCACCACTTTTTCGGCGAACACCGGATTGTCCTGCGCGCCTTTGGTCATGTCGGTCGCGATCCAGCCCGGCGCGATGGAGTTCACGCGCACGCCGTAGCGGGCGAGCTCGACCGCCAGCGCGCGGGCCATCGACATCACCGCGCCCTTGCTCGCGCCGTAGGCGGCGTTGCGCGCGGCACCTTCGATGCCGGCGGTCGACGCCACCACGACGAGCGAACCGGTCGCGTCGCCGGACTTCGCGCGGTCGACCATGTGGCGCGCGGCCTCGCGGAAGGTCCAGAAGACGCCGTCCTCGTTCACGGCATGCACGCGGCGGAAAAGCTCCGTCGTCATCTCGGTGATCGGCGCGCCGCCGCCGATGCCGGCATTGGCGACGACGCAGTCGAGGCGGCCCATCTCGGCGAGCGCGGCCTTCATGCCAAGGGTCACCTGCTGCTCGCTCGACACGTCGACCTTGCGCACCGAGACGCGCTTGCCGTGCGCCGCGAGCGACTTCGCGGCAGTGGCGTTCTTGGCCTCGTTGGTACCCCAGACGACGACATCGGCGCCGGCCTGCGCCAAAGCGTCCGCCATGCCGAGCCCGATGCCGCCGTTGCCGCCGGTCACCAGCGCGACTTTTCCGCTCAAATCGAAGGGTTTGTACATGTCCGTCTCCTATATCGATCCGCCATAGTAACCATGAATTCGCGCTTCTTCCCAACAACGCCGTGTCTGTGACATGCTCTTCCCCGGTGGGCGGTTAAGGTTCAAGGGATGACATCCGAAATCGCGGTGATGAACCAGCGTGCCGTGGCGCTTGCGGCCGATTCCGCGGTGACGCTCATCGACGGCGGCACGGTGGTGGTGCGCAACGACCAGCGCAAGCTCTACAACCTGGTCGAGGGTCGCGCGGTGGGCGTGATGTTCTTCGGCGTCGCCGACATCATGGGCCACCCCTGGGAACACCTCATCGAGCACTATCAGAAGAAGGTGCGGCCGAAGGAGTTCGCGCATCTGGGCGACTACGCGCAGAGCTTCACCGGCATGCTCGACAATCTGAAAGAGTTCTTCCCGCCCGACCGCCAGAAGGACGATTTCAAGCGGCTGCTCGCCTCGGTCTACCGCTACATCTTCCACCTCGCGCAGTATCTGCGCGAGACCGGCGAGGACCAGACGATCAGCGACGGCCAGATCCTCGCCGAGGCGATCTCGCGCATCTGGCACGACTACCAGTTCCGCGACGATGGCGCGCCGCGCCCCGATCTCGCCTGCTTCCCGCAGGGCTTCGCCGACAAGGTGGCGCGCGAGCACGCGCTCATCATCGACGAGCTCATCGGCTACGGCTTCGCGCCCTTCGGCCTCGGCGCGAGCGCGGTGCAGCAGCTGAAAGAGATCGCCGTCTTCGCGGTGGTGAAGGACCTGTTCCTGGAGGACGTCACCGGCCTCGTCTTCGCGGGCTTCGGCACGGACGACCGCTATCCCGTCTGCGTGACCTATCTGCTGTCGGCCATCGTGCTCGGTATCGTCAAGCGCGGCCGGGCGTCGGTGGACGTGATCGACACCGAGATCCGCTCCAAGATCCGCATGTTCGCCGACAGCGAGGTGACGCACGCCTTCATCCGCGGCATCGATTTCGGGCTGGAGCGGCGCGTCTACGGCACCATGCGGATGATGCTCCACGCCGTGGTCGACGAAGTGGTCGAGGCGTTCCCGGACGCCGACGCCGCCCGCCGCGATCAGGTCCGCAAGCGCTTCAAGTCCGACCTGGTGCCGCAATATCTTGATGCATTCCGCGGCATGATCGGCGATTATCAGCAGCAGGCCTACATCAACCCGGTGCTTCGGGTGCTCGAGATCGCGGCGCGCCGCGAGCTCGCGGACACGGCGCGGGAGCTGGTCAGCCTGAACGTGTTCAAGAAGCGCATCATGGCGCAGAAGCAGACCGTGGGGGGCGCAATCGACGTGGCCGTGATCAGCCGCGAAAACGGCTTTCAATGGTTCACCAAGCAGGATGGAGCGTGAGGACCATGTCCGATGCTTTCAATGTCGCCTCCGGCAAGTTCGCCTCCGAGGGCCCGCGCAGCGCGGCGTTCTCCGACGCCGCCGACCGGCTCGGCCGGGTCGCGAGCATCGTCAAGGACCAGCAGCTCGCCCGCACCCAGTCCGGTGTCCGCGCGCCGGAGAACGAAGCCTATGTTTCCAGCCCCGAGGAAGCCTGGACGCGCAAATACATGATCCAGTGCGTCGGCCCGGTCTGCACGGTCCGGCCGACGGATGCGGGCGCGCTGCTTCTGCCCCGGTTCCAGCCGGTGCCGGAAACCCAGACGGCCGCTCCCCAGACGGTGGAGATCGCCCCTGCCGCCCAGCCGGCCAAGGCCCCGCGCGGCCGGGCCAAGGCCCAGGCCGAGCCCATCGGCGTGCTGATCGGCAAGCCCGTCCGCAAGAGGTCCTTGCTCGGACGCGTGTTCGGACGGTAATTCATGACTGTCCTCCCCCGTTCTCACGGGGGAGGCGCCGAGCGACAGCGAGGCGGAGGGGGAAGTCCCCCTCCGGCGCTTGCGCCACCTCCCCCGTAACGACGGGGGAGGATAGTGTAGTTGGTAAGGAGCACCTTCCATGAAAGTTTTCCGGGCCGTGCTGGCCGCCTTGGTCGTTGCGGGCTTCGCGTCCGCCGCCCAGGCCGCGAACTCGGCGCTGAGCGCCGAGGCCAATACCGCCTATCTCCAGGCGAACGCCAAGAAGAAAGGCGTCGTCGTCCTGCCCAGCGGGCTCCAGTACAACATTCTCCATAACGGCTTCGGCAAGCGTCCCGGGATCACCGACCTCGTCACCGTCTACTACACCGGCTGGCTCATCAACGGCACGATGTTCGACGGCACGGAGGCCTCTCTGCCCGCCCAGTTCAAGGTCACCGACGTGATCCCGGGCTGGACGCAGGCGCTGCTCCTGATGCGCGAGGGGGATGTGTGGCATCTCGTCATCCCGCCCCATCTGGGTTACGGCGCGCGCGGCGCAGGGCAGGGCGCCATCCCGCCCAACCAGACGCTGGTCTTCGAGGTCACGCTCGTCGCGACGACGACGCCGAAGGAGCCCGACAAGAAGCCCGACACCTCGACCGGCAACAGCGAAGACTAGGCGGCCTGCGCCGATGGAGCGGATGTTCGCGCGGTTCCGCCGTGTCCTGCCGAGGGGCGAGCGCGGCGGAACGTTGCGCATCGCCATCGCGCTCGTTCTCGTCGTCACCGCCAGCGCGCTGTTCTGGTCGAGCCGCGACTACGGCGTCATCGCGCCGGAGTGGGACGGGCAGGTGCGCGGCATCGCCTACAATCCGAGCCATATCTTCCGCGAGCGCGACGCCAAGGACATCCCGCCCGAGCAGATCGACCGCGACATGGCGCAGCTCGCCAAGATCACCGGCCACGTGCGCACCTATACGGTCGAGAACGGCATGGACAAGGTGCCCGAGATCGCCGCGCGCCACGGGCTGACCGTCTCGCTCGGCATCTGGATCGGGCCCGACCTCGAGCAGAACGAGAAGGACATCGCGCTCGGCATCAGGACGGCGCGCGCCAACCGCGATTCCATCGACCGCGTCTTCGTCGGCAACGAGGCGATCCTGTTCAGCTTCGTCACTCCCGACCAGCTCAACGCCTATATCCGGCGCGTGCGCGCCGCGCTGCCGGCGCGCATCAAGATCACCACCGCCGAGCCGTGGTCGACCTGGCTGCTGACGCCCGAGATCGGCAAGTATGTCGACGTCGTCTCGGTGCACCTTCTGCCCTATTGGGAGGGCGCCAACGTCCACGGCTCGCTTGATTTCCTGCAGCGCGCCTATGCCGACGTCGAGCAGGAGTTCCCCGACAAGCCCGTCATCATCGGCGAGGCCGGCTGGCCGTCGGAAGGCCGCGCCAAGGGCGGCGCCGAGCCGTCGCTCGCCAACCAGGCCTATTTCGTGCGCGGCTTCGTGCAGCTCGCGATGGAGAAGGGCTACGACTATTACCTGGAAGAGGCCTACGACCAGCCGATCAAGATCAACAACGAGGGCGACGTTGGCGCCTATTGGGGCCTTTACGACGCCAACGGCAACGCCAAGTTCAATTTCACCGGCCTGGTGCGCGCGTTCCCCGAATGGCGCACCTATGCACTGCTGGCGGCGGTCATCACGCTGATCCTGGGGCTTCTGATCCTCGGGCGCATGCCGCGCGTGCGCCAGCCGGGCTATCTCGTCATGGGCGGATTGATCGCGGTGGTCTCGACGGGGCTGCTCGCGGTGATCGACGCCACGACGCTGGAATATATCGACCGCGGCGATCTCCTGATGATCTGCGCGATGGCGCCCTTGGTGCTGCTCGCCTGCGCGGTTATCCTGACCGAGGGCGTGGAGCTGGCCGCGAGCCTGTGGCGCGTCGAGCGCCGGCACGTGCCGTCCGCCATCCCCGAAGTGGCGCCGCGCGTCTCGGTGCACGTGCCGTGCTTCAACGAGCCGCCGCAGATGGTGATCGAGACGCTCGATCACCTGGCGCGGCTCGACTACGACGATTTCGAGGTCATCGTCCTCGACAACAACACGCAGGACGAGGCGGTGTGGCGCCCGGTCGAGGCACATTGCGCGCGGCTGGGCCCGCGCTTCCGCTTCTTCCACATGGACGGCGTCAAGGGCTTCAAGGCGGGCGCGCTGAACGAGGCGCTGAAGCTCACCGATCCGCTGGCGCAATACATAGCCGTCATCGACAGCGACTACCAGGTCGAGCCGTGGTGGCTGCGCCGCACGCTGCCGCTCTTCGCCGATCCGGGCATCGCGGTGGTGCAGGGCCCGCAGGACTATCGCGACGCGCGCGCCAGCCTGTTCAAGGCGATGGCCTATGAGGAATATCGCGGCTTCTTCCATATCGGCATGATCGAGCGCAACGAGCACAACGCGATCATCCAGCACGGCACGATGACGATCGTGCGCAAGCGCGCTCTTCAGGAAGTGGACGGCTGGAGCACGTGGTGCATCACCGAGGACACCGAGCTGGGGCTGAAGCTCTTCGAGGCCGGCCATGGCGCGGCCTATGTGGCGCAGAGCATGGGCAGCGGGCTGATCCCGGATTCACTCGAGGCGTTCCAGTCGCAGCGCTACCGCTGGGTCTATGGCGCGATGCAGATCATGAAACGCCACGCGGGCGCGATCTTCCTCGGACGCACGCGGCTCAGTTGGGCGCAGCGCTATCAGTTCCTCTCGGGCTGGCTGCCGTGGATCTCCGACGCGCTCGGCATGATGGTGACGTTCATCGCGCTCGGCTGGACGGCGGCGATGTATTTCTCGCCCGAGCACGTCTATCCGCCGATGCCGGCGCTGTCGGTCGCGGCGCTGGCGCTGTTCTGCGCCAAGACCATCAAGACCTTCCTGCTCTATCCGCCCAAGGTGCGTTCCGGATTCAGAGGTGCGCTGATGGCCTCGGTCGCGGGGCTGGCGCTGACGCACTCGGTCGCCAAGGCCGTGATCGCGGGGCTGTTCACCTCGGGCAAGCCGTTCCTGCGCACGCCCAAATGCGAGGATCCGGCGCTGCTCAGCCAGGCGCTGCGCGTGGTGTGGCAGGAGACGACGCTGTTCGTGCTCTGCGTCGCCGCGGTCGTCTCGGTCGCAATCGTCCACGGCTTCGACGAGCCGCCCGCGCTTTTGTGGATGGTGATGCTCGCGGTGCAGAGCGTGCCCTATGCCGCGACCGTAGTGACCGCCGCGCTCAGCGCTGCCTCCAACGCGGTGCGCGCCGCTCCACCCGTAAGCACGGATGCACCGGTGCCACCTGCACTGAAAGAAGCGGCGTGAATCTTACCTCCCCCTTGTGGGGAGGTCGAAAAATCCGAAGGATTTTTCGGGTGGGAGGAGCGGTGCGGGACGACGGCCCCCGACCTCCCCACAAGGGGGAGGTTAAATAACCTTCCCCGGATTGAGGATGTTCTTCGGGTCCAGCGCGTGCTTGAGCGTGCGCATCACTTCGATCTCGGCGGCGCTCTTGTAGCGCAGCAGCTCCTCGCGCTTCATCACGCCGATGCCATGCTCGGCGCTCATCGAGCCGCCGAAGCGGTAGACCGTGTCGTGCACGATGCGCGCGACGTCGGCGCGCCGCGACGTGTCCGGGACGTTGAAATTGAAATGCAGATTGCCGTCGCCGACATGGCCGAACGTCACGGGCCGCGCCTGCGGCACCGCCGCAAGCACCGCCGCGGTCGCTTCCGCGATGAAGGCCGGGATCGCGGCTATGGGCACCGAGACATCGTGCTTGAGCGACGGGCCTTCCAGCTTCTGCTCTTCGGACAGGCTGTCGCGCAGGTGCCAGAGCGCGGCACGCTGCGTCTGCGTCTGCGCGATCACCGCTTCGGCGTCGCCGAGCGCGTCCTCGAACGGCGGCCCTTCGACGAGCGCGTACCACGGCGCGGGCGCGCGCAACGGATCGACCGAGTCGGTATGCTTGAGCACCAGATCGATGCCGACGCGCGGGATCAGCTCGAAGGCGGTGAGGAGCCCGCCCGTCGCCGTCTGCAGATGCGCGAGCAGGGCGATGGCCGCATCGGGATCGGCGAGCGGGATCAGCGCCGTCGTCGTCTGCCTCGGCCGCGGATAGAGCTTCAGCGCCGCGGCGGTGATGACGCCCAGCGTGCCCTCGGCGCCGATGAAGAGCTGCTTGAGGTCGTAGCCCGTATTGTCCTTGCGCAGCGTGCGCAGCAGGTCGAGCACGCGCCCGTCCGCGAGGACGACCTCGAGACCGAGCACCAGATCGCGCGCCATGCCGTAGCGCAGCACGTTCACGCCGCCCGCATTCGTCGACAGGTTCCCGCCGATGGTGCAGGAACCCTCCGCCGCGAGGCTGAGCGGGAACAGCAGGCCGGCTTCCTCCGCCGCACTCTGCACGTTGTGGAGCACGACGCCCGCCTCGGCGACGACATGCCCGCCGTCCTTGTCGAGCGCGCGGATGCGGTTCAGGCGCTGCGTGCTGAGCAGCACCTCGCCGTCGAACGGGATCTGGCCGCCGACAAGGCCGGTGTTGCCGCCTTGCGGGACGACCGCGGTGCCGGTCTCGTTGCAGATCGCGAGCACGCGCGAAACCTCTGCCGTCGTGGCGGGCATGACGAGGAGCGACGCGCGCCCGTGATACGTGCCGCGCCATTCCTCGAGCAGCGGCGCGATGTAGCGCGGATCCTCGCTGAAGCCTTTCGGCCCGACCGCCTGTTTGAGGCGCGAGAGCGCGTCGCTCATGGGCGCGGCGCCGCGGCGCGCCGCAGCCTGTCGTTGATCGCCTCGCCGAGACCGTGCTCGGGGACCGGCATCACGGCGATGCGTGCGGCACCCGAAGCGTCGAGCCTGCGCAGCATCGCGAAAAGATTGGCCGCGGCTTCCTTCAGATCGCCCGTGGGACTCAAATTCATCGCGCCCGGCGCCGCGCCGAAAGAAAGCAGCGCTTCGCCGGGCTCGGGCTCGCCCGCGTCCAGGCGAAGCGATGCGCGCGGCGCGTAGTGGCTTTCGAGCTGGCCGGGCGCGATGATCGCGGCATTCGACGGCGCGGCGAGCGGGCCGGCGGTCTTCTCGATCTCTTCGCGCGCCACCGCGCCCGGGCGCAGCAGTACGGGCCTGCCGTCCTCGAAGCCGATCACGGTGGATTCGATGCCGAGCCGCGACGGGCCGCCGTCGAGGATCAGGTCGACCGCGTCTGTCAATTCCTCCGCGACATGTGCCGCCGTCGTCGGACTGACGCGGCCCGATGCGTTGGCGCTCGGCGCGGCGATGGGCCTGCCCGTCTGCGCGATCAACTGCCGCGCCAGCGCATGCGACGGCGCGCGCAACGCCACGGTGTCCAGCCCGGCGCTCACCAGAAGCGACAGCGCGCTGTCCGCGCGGCGCGGCAGCACCAGCGTCAACGCGCCGGGCCAGAACGCGTCGGCGAGCGCGCGCGCTTCGGGCGAAAACTCGGCGAATGTTTCCGCCTGCGCCCGATCCTGCACATGCACGATCAGCGGATTGAAGCGCGGCCGGCGCTTGGCGGCGAAGATGCCGGCCACCGCCTCGCCATTCGTGGCATCCGCGCCCAGCCCATAGACGGTCTCGGTCGGAAACGCGACCAGCCCGCCCCGGCGCAGGATCGCGGCGGCGGCCGCGACCGAAGCCGCGTCCGCCCTGCGTAGGTTGAAGAGGGTTACGCTCATTCCCAATATTACGATTTCGTCGCCGTCAGGTCGATCTTGATGGTTACCTGATAGGCCACCGGCGCGGGCTTGGAGAAATCGCCGCCCTGGCCGACGCCGAAATCCATGCGCGAGACCGTCGTGCTGCCCGTCATATGCGCGCTGTTGCCGGCGATGACGAGGGTGAAGGGCAGGGTCACGGGCTTGGCGACGCCGCGGATGGTGAGCCTGCCTTGCGCGACGTAATCGTTGCCGCTCTTGTGCGCGATGCTCGTGGTCTGGAAACGCGCGGTGGCGAATTGCGCGGTCTGGAAGCCTTGCGCGCCCTTGACGCCGTCGTCGGTTTCGGCGTCGCCGGAGGTCTCGCTGGCGATGTCAATGGTCACGTCGGCCTTGGAATGGGCGAGGTCGTTCGGGTCGAAATCGATGTTCGCCTTCCACGATCCGAACGTCGCGTTGTAGGGCTGGCCCGACCAGCTGACCGTGAAGCCGAGCTTGCTCTTGCCCGCGTCCACGTTCCAATGCGCGGCCGAAGCCGGGGTGGCGGCGAGCAGGGCCGCGAGAGCGAGCGCGTGTCTCATGCGGACCCCGGCAGCATCTGTTTCATCACATCGTCGCGGCGGATGAACTGGTGATAGAGCGCGCCCGCGACATGCAGCGGTATGAGCACGATCGCCGACCAGGCGAGCGCCGCGTGGATGTTCTCCCACTGCTCATGCGCGGCGACACGGGCATGCACGTCCATCCCGTTGAAGAACGGCAGGTTCGGCCAGTCGAAGAGGAAGAAGTACGGCGTCGCGATGCCGAGCCGGGAGGCGGACGCCATGGTCCAGCCCGACAGCGGGATCGCGAGGATCAGCACGTAGAGGATGAACTGCGTCGCGCGCGCCAGGAATTTGAGGCCCGCATTCATCGTCGCAGGCAGCGGGGGCACGGGATTGATCAGCCGCCACAACACGCGCAGCACGCTCAAGCTCAGCACGGTGAGCCCGATCGATTTGTGGATCTGCCACTGCGCGAACAGGTTCGGATTGGCGCTCGCGCCGCCATGGAGGTCCGGAAGAAAGAGCCCCAGGCAGATGTTGATGATGATGAGGAGGGCGATCGTCCAATGCAGGAACATCGCGACGCTGCCGTAATGCGTCGCGGAATTTCGTATCGCCATCTCTCAATCTTTCTTGTGCTGGAACATCGCCTCGATGGTGAGCTTGACCTCGTCGCCGACGATGCCCTCCCACACCATGCCGGTGATGCCGAAATCGGTGCGCTTGACCGTGGCCGTCGCCCGGAAGCCGATGTCGTCGGCGTTCAAGAACGGATCGGCCGTGACGCCGCCAAAGGTCACGTCGAGCGTCACCGGCTTGGTCACGCCGTGCAGCGTGAGGTCGCCGGTGATCGTGCCGGTGCTGGGGCCGGTGCGCGTGACGGAAGTCGACTTGAAGGTCGCGGTCGGAAACGCGCTCGCGTTGAACACGCCCGTGCCCATCAATTCGCCGATCAGCTCGTGGCTCGGCAGGTCGATGCTCGTCATGTCGATGGTGATGTTGACGGAGCTTTTCTCCGGCGCGCCGGAATTGAAGCTCAGCGAGCCCGACAGCTTGTCGAAGCGGCCATAGTAATCGGTGATGCCCAGATGCGGGATCGCGAACAGCACCTGGCTGTGGCGCGTCTCCAGCGAATAGGAGCCGGTGGGCGCCTGTTTGGGATCGCTCGATCCCGCCAGCGCGGGTCCGGTGAGCGCCAGAAGCGCGAGTGCGGCGACGATTTTACGCATGACACCTCCGATATGGGAGCGGGAAGCCTAGCCCAATCGCGGCGGAAATACCGCCCCGTCGCGACCAAATTGTGGCCGCTTGACGCGTGCGAGACGCATTTACATAGTCACGCCATCGCATTTCCGAAAGGCGCAAGAGTGAGTGACACAGAGGTCCGGGCACGGCCGGGCCGCAATCTCGACTATCCGTATCAAACCCGGCCCGAGCTCGGCGAGTCCATCGAGGTCGTGCCGGGCGTGCATTGGGTGCGCATGCGCCTTCCGATGCAGCTCAACCACATCAATCTGTGGGTATTGGAGGACGGCGACGGCTGGACGGTGGTCGACAGCGGCATCCGCAATTCCGAGACCGTGGAGGCGTGGGAGAAGCTCTTCGCCGGGCCCATGGGCGGCCGCCCGGTCAAGCGCGTGATCGTCACCCATCTCCATCCCGATCATATCGGGCTTGCGGGCTGGCTCACGCGCAAGTTCGACGTCGAGCTGTGGATCACGCGCACCGAGTTCCTGCTCTGTCGCAACCTCGTCGCCGACACCGGGCATGAGGCGCCGCGCGAGGGCGTGCGCTTCTACCGCGCCGCGGGTTTCACCGAGGAGCTCTTGGAGAACTACCGCGCGCGCTTCGGCGGCTTCGGCCACGGCGTCTACAAGCTGCCCAATTCGTTCCGCCGCATCCGCGAGGGCGACGCGATCGAGATCGGCGGGCGCAGCTGGCGCGTCGTCGTCGGCAACGGCCATTCGCCGGAGCACGCCTGCCTGTGGTGTCCGGAAGCGAACGTGATGATCTCCGGCGACCAGATCCTGCCGCGCATCTCCTCCAACGTCTCGGTGCATCCGACCGAGCCCGAGGCCAATCCGCTGCAGGACTGGCTCGACAGCTGCGCGCGGCTGAAATCGATCCTGCCCGCGGACGTGCTCGTGCTACCGGCGCACAACGAGCCGTTCCGCGGCGCGCCGCTCAGGCTCCAGGAGCTGATCGACGACCACGAGGAGAACATGGAGAAGCTGGTCGCGCTCTGCGCCGAGCCGAAGCGCGCGGTCGACGTGTTCCCGGCGCTGTTCCGCTCGCGCATCACCACCGGCGTCTACGGCATGGCGACGGGCGAGAGCATCGCGCATCTGAATTGTCTGCGGTTCCGGGGACGGATGCGACGGAGCCCGGATGCCGAAGCGGTGGAGTGGTATCGAAGTGAGTAGCGAATGGCGAATAGCGAATAGCGAATGAAGTCCCTATTCGCTACTCGCTACTCGCTACTCGCCATTCGCCAAGGAGCTATACATGTCCCTCGCCGGCAAGACCCTCTTCATCACCGGCGCGTCGCGCGGCATCGGGCTCGCGATCGCGTTGCGCGCGGCCAGGGACGGCGCCAACGTCGCCATCGCGGCGAAGACGGCTGAGCCCAATCCCAAGCTTCCCGGCACGATCTACACCGCGGCCGAGGAGATCGAGAAGGCGGGTGGACAGGCGCTGCCGATCGTCTGCGACATCCGCTTCGAGGAGCAGGTCGCGGACGCGGTCGGCAAGACCGTCGCGCGCTTCGGCGGCATCGACATCTGCGTCAACAACGCCAGCGCCATCTCGCTCACCGGCACGCTGCAGACCGACATGAAGCGCTACGACCTGATGAACGCGATCAACGCGCGCGGCACCTATCTGACCTCGCGGACCTGCATCCCGCATCTCGCGCGCGCCGCCAATCCGCACGTGCTGATGCTGTCGCCGCCGCTCGACATGAGCCCGAAATGGTTCCGTGGCCACACCGCCTATTCTATGGCGAAATACGGCATGAGCATGTGCGTGCTGGGAATGAGCGCGGAGTTCTCCGACGAGGGGATCGCCTTCAACGCGCTGTGGCCGCGCACCGGCATCGCCACGGCCGCGATCCGTAACGCGCTCGCGGGCGACGAAGGGATGAAGCACTGCCGCACCGTCGACATCCTCTCCGACGCCGCCTTTCTGATCTTCAACAAACCCGCGCGGGAGTTCACCGGAAATTTCCTCATCGACGACACCTTCCTGGCGGCGAACGGCGTCACGGATTTCGACAAGTACCGCGTCGACCCGTCGAAGGACCTGATGCCGGATTTCTTCGTGCCCGATTCCATGCCGCCGCCGAAGGGCGTGAGCCTGGGCCCTCAGTCCGCAGGATAGGGGCGCTCAAGCGGAAGCGCGGCGCGCGCGTTCTCGAGCCGGCCTTCCGCGACGAGCGCGTGGATATCGTGCGCGAGCGCCGTCACGTCGCTGATCGCCCTGATCCATTCGCCCACATAAAGGCGCACGGCGTCCGCGCCCAGGCCGATCTGGATCGAGCGGTGGGCGAGCGGCGCCAGATGCAGGTCGCGTTCGGGATCCCATTGAATGCGGATCGGTGAGCGCGCCTTCAGGCGCTCCCATTCCGCCGTGTCCATCGGCGGTTCCGGATGGCTGGGGCAGCCGTTCGCGAGCGCCCATGCGAAGCCGTCGCGGCCGATGTCGATGGCCAGGATGCGCGCCTGGCCCTCATCCTTGTAGCCCCAGCCAGCGCGATACATCATCCAGAGAAAGGACGGCTTGATCCACGTCATGCGCCCCATCTTGAAGGGCGGCGACGCGAAGGTCCCGCGCGCGAGCGCCGCGTCCGCGATCTCGCGATTGTAAGCCTGATAGACACGGATAGTGCGCTCGTCATAAACCGCCCTGATCTGGCGGTACGGAATATCGTTCATACGCCGATCTTAACGGCTGCCGTGCCGACGCGCTATTCGGCTGCTTTGCGGAGTTCTCCGGTGTTGCGCGAAGCGGGGGATTCGTTCCGGACCGCCGCCGCCTGCCGCGGCACCGCGATCAGGATTCCCGCCTTGTCGATCGCGGTTTTGACGTCCTTCTGGATCGAGGGCAGCGCCTTCCAATAGTCGTCGCTCTTGATGTAGCAGCGCACGAACATCACCACGGCGTACTCTTCCAGGGAGTCGACGCCGACCCAGGGCTCGGGCGTCTTGAGGGCATGCGCGTTCGCCTTCAGCGCGGCCATGATCGTGGCTTCCACCTTGTCGAGGTCGTTCATGAAATCGATGGGCAGGGTGAAGTTGATGCGGCGCAGCGGCTCGCGCGTGTAGTTGGTGATGATGCCGCTCCACACCGCCGAATTGGGCACGGAGACGAAGACGAGATCGCGCGTCGTCAGCAGCGTCGTGAACAGGCCGATCTCGCGCACCGTGCCGGCGACGCCGGCGGCCTGGATGAACTGGCCGACGCGGAACGGGCGCAGCAACAGAAGCATCACGCCGGCCGCGACGTTCGACAGCGTGCCCTGCAGCGCCAGCCCGATCGCGAGGCCTGCCGCGCCCAGGACCGCGATCAGGCTCGTCGTCTGCACGCCGAACTGGCCGAGCACCAGGATGAAGGTGACGATCAGGATCGCGTAGCGCACGAGCGAGGCGAGCAGCGGCTTCAGCGTCAGGTCGAGCGGCAGATGCGCGAGCCCGCGCGCGGTCAGCCGCTTGGCCCAGGTCGCGACGACCCAGCCGACGACGAGGATCAGCGTGCCCGCGACCACGCTGAGCCCCTCATTGACGACGAGGATGTTGAGCGAGGCGAGCGCGTTCTGCGTCATCGTGGTTGCGTCGGACAATTTCATGAATTGGTTAACTCCGGCATCGTGTCGTGGCGCGGTCCATGGTTTGTGTGCAGAATGCAGGTTCGAGCTGGGGGCCTATGGATGTTTAAACGCGTGTGGCTGTGGGGGGTTGCGTCGTTCTTGGGCGTGGGCGGCGCGGCGCAGGCGGCGTCGATTCCGGATTGTGCCGGCGCGATCGAGATCGAGTCGGTGCGCATCCTGCGCGTCGAGCGCACCAACGACGTGCTCGTGCTGCGCGACGGGCGCGCGATCCACATGGAAGGCATCGTGCTGCCGCGCGGGGGCAAGGACCACGCGCCGTCCGCGATCGCCGACCAGGCCTTAGACGCGCTGAACAAGTTCGTCAAAGGCCGCGAGCTGACGGTGACGGCCGTCAATCCGAAGGAAGACCGCTACGACCGCGTGCGCGGCCAGATCTTCAACGGCGACAGCGCCGAGCCGTGGCTGCAGCGCGCGCTGCTGGCGCGCGGGCTGGCGCGCGTCGACATCGCTCCCGACCGCGGCGAATGCGCCGACGAGCTCTACGCCGCCGAGGCGCAGGCGCGCGCGGCGCATCTGGGGCTGTGGTCGGTGCCCGCCTATCAGCTGCGCACGCCCGAGGGCCTCGGCGGCGACACGGGCACGTTCCAGGTCGTGGAGGGACAGGTGCTCAGCGCCGACGTGAAGGACGGCCGCGCCTATCTGGATTTCGGCCCCGACTACAAGACCGATTTCACGATCACCATCGCGCCCGCCGACATGGCGAATTTCCGCGACGCCGGCGTCGACCCGCGCGACTACCAGGGCAAGCGCATCCGCGCGCGCGGCATCGTCCAGCAGCTCAACGGCCCGGAGATCGAGATCGCAAGCCCGAAGCAGG
>JAJPHG010000040.1 GCA_021325375.1 Alphaproteobacteria bacterium
CGACGCCGGCGTCGACCCGCGCGACTACCAGGGCAAGCGCATCCGCGCGCGCGGCATCGTCCAGCAGCTCAACGGCCCGGAGATCGAGATCGCAAGCCCGAAGCAGGTGGAGTTGGTGCAGTAGGAGTCTCCGATCCCTCCGATCGTCATGGCCGGGCTTGACCCGGCCATCCAGAGTCACTTGCTCGCTATCGCTCGCGCTGGATGGCGTCCGTACGCTGCCGCTACGGACCAAGGGCGGCCATGACGATTAAAATGAATAAAGCTCAGCTCCTTCCCACACGTTCACAACCTTACCTTGATCGGGTATCGTTAACGCGACGATGTCGAATCGTGGGGCGGTAAGATGTTCAAATCGTTGATGGATTGGCTGCGCCGGTGCTGGCGGAAGCTGCGCGGGTGGCATTGGCTGATCCAGCTCGCCGTCGTGGGCTTCGCGCTGTTCGTCTGCGTCGCGGTGGGATACTGGATCTCCGACGTCATCGCGTTCTGGGACGACGACAAGGATCGCGGGGCGAGCGTCGTCGCCAATGACGTGTTCGGCGACAAGGCCGCGAAGATCGTCTATCTGGACGACAAGGATCTGGCCTATGCGAACGAGTCGGATCGCGGCCAGGGCTGGAGCAGGCGCGACTCGCTCTGGTTCGACAACGTGACGCAGGGCTCGGACCTGCTGCCTTACGATTTCTTTCTCGTCGTGCGCCAGGCGAACGGCAAGCCGTTCCGCGACAACGAGAACATGAACAACCGCTACCGCTATCTCGCGCGCAAGCCCACCTACAACAATCCCGACGGGCTGCCGATCGGCATGGTGAAGGACAATTATCAGGGCCGGAACTTCATGGGCTTCTCCTGCTCGGCCTGCCACACCAACCAGATCAACTATGGCGGCATCGGCATCCGCATCGACGGCGCGCCGGCGATGTCGGACATGGACACGTTCCTGACCGATCTGGGCACCGCGCTGCGCCGTGCGCAGACGCCGGGCCCGGTCCACGACGCCTTCGTCAAGGACGTGCTCGCGCTCAAGGATGACTACAGCAGTGCCGACGCGGTCGAGAAGGACCTCGGCACATACGCGATGCGGCTGACCGCCTATCGCGTCATCAACAAGAGCGACACCCATTACGGCTTCGCGCGGCTGGACGCGTTCGGGCGCATCTACAACCAGGTGCTCGAATACGTCGCCAACGTCCAGGACGTGGAGACGATCCTGGGCGAGCTGATCCAGGAAGGCCGCATCAGCGAGGCCGACATCGACAAGGGCGGCGACAATTCCATCAAGGCGGTTCTGAAAGAGCTCGACAAGAAGAGCGTGCTGAACGGCGCCGACCGCGACAAGCTGATGGAGCGGCTGATCACCAATCTCAGCCTCAAGCAGGTGCTCTATTTCCGCAACAAGATGTTCAACGCGCCCAACGCGCCGGTGAGCTATCCCTTCCTGTGGGACATCCCGCAGCACGATTACGTGCAGTGGAACGGCATCGCGTCGAATGCGGGGCTCGGCCCCATCGGCCGCAACACCGGCGAGGTCATCGGCGTCTTCGGCACGATGAACTGGTCGCGCAGCGATCATTGGACGCTTGCGGGCGTGTTCAGCGGGCAGGGGCTCCTCAACACCAGCCCCATCGATTTCAGCTCGTCGGTCGACGTCCACAACCTCGCCCTCATCGAGGACAAGCTGAAGAGCCTGCATTCGCCGGTGTGGCCGCAGGGCCTCCTGCCCAGGCTCGATCCGGCCAAGGTCGCGCGCGGCGGCGTCGTGTTCGAGAAGTACTGCGCCGCCTGCCACGCCAACATCAACCGGACGTCCGACCAGCGCCGCATCGTGGCGCACATGTCGGCGCAGAGCGATCTCGGCACGGACCCGCAGATGGCGGTGAACAGCGCGGCCTATGCCGGCTATAGCGGCATCCTGCGCAACACCTACGTCACGGTGGGGCCCGGCCCGATCCTGCTCAACAAGCAGTCGCCGGTCGCGGCCCTTCTCACCAAGGCGACGGTGGGCGTGGTCGCCACCCCCGACGCCGACAAATGGTGGGGCCGGCGCCTCGCCGAATGGCTCTACGACGTGATCTTCTCGCTGCGCAGCAACAACATCGAGGCGTCGATGAAGAGCGGCAACTACGATCCCGACACTTCGGCCGAGCCGCTGAACTCGATCATGGCGTATAAGGGCCGCGCGCTGAACGGCATCTGGGCGACGGCGCCCTACCTGCACAACGGCTCGGTGCCGAACCTCTACGACCTCTTGCTTCCGGCGTCGCCGATGCCGGGCGATGCACCGGGAACGAAGTACCGGCCCAAGCAGTTCATGATCGGCTCGCGCGAGTTCGATCCGGTCAATGTCGGCTTCAAGACGGACGGCTATCAGGGCTTCCTGTTCCTGACCGACAAGCTCGGCAATTCCAACGCCGGCCACGACTACGGCACGCGCGACGCCAAGGACGAGAACGGCAAGCCCATCCTGGACAAGGACGGCAACGTCGCCTTCCCCGCGCTCACCGAGCAGCAGCGCTGGGATCTGGTGGAGTATCTGAAGAGCTTGTGAATGCCTCGCCTCGCGGCCCGTCGCTACGCTGCCGCTCGCGACCCCTTCGAGGCTCGCCTTCGGCTCGCACCTCAGGGTGACGGACCTACTTTAGCAGTAGCGTCATCCTGAGGTGCGAGCGAAGCGAGCCTCGAAGGATGGCGCGTTGCTCGAGCGGGTGTTCGACGCAATTCAAACGAATTTGCGCCACTTTCCTCGAACAGCATCTCCCGCGAATGGGGGAGGCCGAACATGTTCTTTAGGGCTTTCATCGCAGCCTTGGCGGTGTCGTTTCTGACCGCGCCGTCCGTCGCGTCGACGCTGACGCATTTCCGCTCCGAGGCGGAGCTCGATGCCTATCTGAAGCGCCTCCATGCGATCGTGCGGCCCGAGCCTCCGGCGCCGCCGCCGCCGGCCGTCGGCGGGTTCGAAGCCGTGGTCACGACCGCCGCGAAGGCGCCGAACGCGGACGCGGCCCAGCCCTCGATCACCAACAACCAGGAAGCCAATGTCGACGAGGGCGACATCGTGAAGATGCACGGCGACACAATGGTCGTGCTCCGGCGCGGGAGGCTGTTCACCGTGTCGCTCGCGGGCGGCGCGATGCGGCCCATCGACAGGATCGACGCCTATCCGCCGGGCGTGGACGCGAACGGCGACTGGTACGACGAGATGCTCGTCTCCGGCGACCTCATCGTCGTCATCGGCTACAGCTACGCGCGCGGCGGCACCGAGATCAACCGCTTCCATATCGGCCGCGACGGGCATCTCTCCTTTGTCGACGCCCACCAGCTGCGCTCGAACGACTATTACTCCTCGCGCAACTACGCCTCGCGGCTCGTCGGCCACACGCTGATCCTCTACACGCCGCGCTACATCGATTTCGGCACCCCGCGCCTGGCGCTGCCGGCCCTGCGCCGCTGGGTGCGCAACCGCGACGGCGGCACGTTCGAGCGCATCGGCACGGCGCGCGAGGTCTATCTGCCGCCCGGCCTGCCGGACGAGCAGATCGACGCGATCCACACCGTGGTCTCCTGCGACGTCACGGCGCCCGATCTGCGCTGCAAGGCGACGAGCGTGCTGGGCCCCGACGGGCGCACCTTCTACGTCTCCGAGCACGCGGTCTATGTGTGGCTCACGCCCTATTGGTTCGAGCGGGGCGCGAACGGGCGCCCATCCTCGCTGCTCTACCGCCTGCCGCTCGACGGCTCGGCGCCGCAGGCCGTCGGCGTGCGCGGCGCGCCGGTCGACCAGTTCTCGTTCCGCGAGGACGGCGCGCTGTTGCACGTCCTCATCCGCTCCGAGACCTCGGGCGACGCGATGTGGTCGTCGACCAGGCAGGAAGGCGTGGTGGGGCTGTTGAACCTGCCGCTCACGTCGTTCGGCGACGGCATGCACGAGGCCGACCGGCACGCCTATCGCACGCTGCCCAGCCCGCAAGGCGGCCGCGATTTCCACGACCGCTTCGTCGGCGACTACGTCCTTTACGGCATCGGCAATGGCTGGGGCGCGCCCAAGGAGGGCGCCGAGACGCTGTATGCGGCGCCCGTGCGCGGCGGCGAGGTGGCCGAGCTCGCGCTGGGCCACGGCGTCGACCGGATCGAGGTGATGGGAACCGGCGCGGTGGTGGTGGGAGGCGACGACAGGAACCTTTACTTCTCCGCCGTGCCGCTGAAGGACCGGCCGTCGCTCGGCGACCGCTACGTGCTCGAAGGCGCGGCGCAGTCCGAGACGCGCAGCCACGGCTTCTTCTTCAGCCCGGACGCGGGCGCGGACTCCGGCCTGATCGGACTTCCGATCGCACGTCCGGGACGGGCGGGGGCGCGGCAGCTCATCGAGAACGCGGCCGCGGTGATGTTCCTGCGCTATCAGGGCGGCCGCTTCCGCGGATTGGGCGAGCTGGGCTCGCGGCCGCAGGACGCGGTGCCCGACGACTGTGCCGCCTCCTGCGTCGACTGGTACGGCAATGCGCGCCCGATCTTCCTGCGCGGCCGCATCCTGGCGCTGATGGGCTACGAGCTGGTGGAGGGCGCGATCGACGCGGACGCGATCCGCGAGACGGCGCGCACTGATTTCACGCCGGGCAAGGGAAGATAGGGATCAGCGGCGCTCGTAGTCGAGCATGACGAGGCCGTCTTTCGGCTCGGCGCGCAGGATCTTGAAGTCGCGCGCATGTGAGGCGCCGCCTTCGAACAGGGGCAGGCCGCTTCCCAGCGCGGTCGGGACCACCGCGAGCTCGATGCGGTCGATCAGGCCGGCATCGAGGAACTGCGCGGCGGTCTTGCCGCCGCCGAACAGCCAGATGTCGCCGCCTTTCATGCGCGGCTCGAGCAGCGCCAGCGCCTCAGCTGCCGTGCCGTTGCAGGCGGTCACACCCTCGGGCAGAGGCTTTTCGAAGGGCCGCGAGGACATCACCACGGTGGGCTGTTCCCAGTTCCAGGGACCGAAGCTCAGATTCAGCTCGAAGCTCGCGCGCCCCATCACGATGCCGCCGATGGTCTCGATGAAGGCGGCAAACTCGCTGCTGCCCGCGCTGCCTTCCAGCCAGTCGATGCTGCCGTCCTCGGGCGCGATGAACCCGTCGAGGCTGACGGCGACCTGGTAGCGGACGAGGGGCATGGGTTGGTCCGATGATGTTGAAGCAGCAGTATACCGCACCTCCTCTCTCCTCGTGGGAGAGGACGCAAAATCTTATGCTTAGCGGAGCGCAGCGCAGCTAAGCGTTAGATTTTGCTGGTGAGGGGGAACAAGACTTGGCACCGGCGACTCACCCCTCACCTGAAAAATCATGGGCTTAGGCTTCGCTGCGCTCCGCCTAAGCCCATGATTTTTCTTCCTCTCCCACAAGGGGAGAGGAAAAAAGGAAAGAGGCCCGGCATCGCTGCCGGGCCTTTTGGTCATTCGCGAGGCGAACCGCCTACGCCGCCTTCTTCAGCAGCATGCCTTCGACGCGCTTGACGGCGGTGGGCTCGTCGGTCTTCTCGACGACGGCCACTTCGCGCGCCATGCGGGCGAGCGCGGCTTCGTAAAGCTGGCGCTCGGAATAGGACTGCTCCGGCTGGCCAGAGGCGCGGTGCAGGTCGCGCACCACCTCGGCGATCGAGACCAGGTCGCCCGAATTGATCTTCGCCTCGTACTCCTGCGCGCGGCGCGACCACATGGTGCGCTTGATGCGGGCGCGGCCCTTGAGCGTGTTCAGCGCCGTCGCCACCGTGTCGGGCGAGGAGAGCTTGCGCATGCCCACGGCCTTGGCCTTCATCGTGGGGACGCGAAGGGTCGTCTTGTCCTTGTCGAAGGTGATGACGAAGAGCTCGAGCTTCATGCCCGCGACTTCCTGCTCTTCGACCTTCAGGATCCTGCCGACCCCGTGGGTGGGGTACACGACATGGTCGTTCGCCTTGAACTCCAGCTTCCTGTTGGAGTTGGCGGGGACTTTCTTCTGCACTGCGAGGGGGGCCTTGGCTGCCGTCATATCCATTTTCCGTTCCACGCGCCCTAAACCGGAACCTGCCCAGGAGGAGGCCGTCGCATAGTCGCACTCATGAGAATGCTGCGCCGGCCGGATCGGCATCAATCCGGGTGGGGGAGCGCCTTTCAAACCAATTTAGATCGTCATTTATATAACATACGTTCCCGGCAAATGGAAGCAGCGAATCATCAAGTCGTTGAAAAGTCGGCGTTTATTTCAAATTGTATGAGAGAAAGTCAGGATATTTCCCCTGGCCGCGCCGGGGCGCAGGGAGATTTCACAGATCGACGCTGTATGAAACGGAAATCTACGATCCGGTGCCGGGCTTGGGGCTGAAGTACTTGTCGAACTTGTTCTCCTCGCCCTCGAACTGCTTGCCGTCCGCCGGCGGGGTCCCCTTGACCGCGATGTTCGGCCATTTCTTGGCATATTCGGCGTTGAGGCCGAGCCAGCGCTCCAGCCCCGGCTCCGTATCGGCCTTGATGGCCTCGGCGGGGCATTCCGGCTCGCAGACGCCGCAATCGATGCACTCGTCGGGGTGAATGACGAGCATGTTCTCGCCTTCATAGAAGCAGTCCACCGGGCAGACCTCGACGCAGTCCAGGTACTTGCACTTGATGCAGGCTTCGACGACGACGTAGGTCATGGACGGCTCCGGATGGCGCAAGTCACTTAGGACGGTCTTGGGGGAGGCGCAAGGGCCTGCGGCGTCGCGAATTTCCCACAAATCGGGGCGTTATTGCACCACCTCATACAGCCCCTGCGCCTCGCTCGCGGGCCCGCGCCGTACCCCGCAACCCAGCACGCGCACCACCACCACCTCGCGCCCGCGCGAGAGGGTGAGGATGTCGCCGACCTTCACCTCCAGCCCCGCCTTCCCGACGCGCGCATCGTTGCGCCGGACGCGGCCCGACTGCGCCGCCTCAGCCGCCAGCGCGCGCGTCTTGTAGAACCGCGCGTGCCAAAGCCACTTGTCGATCCGGATGCGGTCGGTCATCGGCGCGAGAAGCGGGCCGCCAGTTCGGCCAGCGCTGTCGGCGAGGGGACGCGGCGCTCGGCGGTCTTGCGCAGGCGCACCGGCGCGCGGCGCCAGACGTTGCGGACGCCCGCGCCGGCGTCGGCGACTTCGAGCACGCGCCAGCCCAATGCCGCGAGGATATCGCGCAACTCGTCATTGCCGCAGCCCAAGAGCGAGACGAGCTTGGGCATGAGCACGTCGGCGGTGGCGCCGCTGGCCGCGCCCTTCTCGAGCTCGTCTTCCAGACGCTCCAGCATGTCGAAGCGGATCGCGCGTTCGTCGACGACGCGGAAGCCGCAGGCGGCAAGGAAGTCGTGGGCCACGCCGCTATCGATCTCGAACGAGGTGAGGCCAGCCTGCGGGGCCGCGGGGATCTGCTCCATCTTCTCGCGCACCCCCCAGAGCAGGCCGAGCAGCGACGCGGCTTCGGGGCGCAAGAGCTTGGGCAGATAGATCGTGCGCTTTCCGACCCACACGCCGAAGGTGCCAAGCGCGCGGATGAGCGGGCCGAGCTTGTCGGGCAGCGAGATCGTCGCGCGGTCGAGCGAGCCGAAGCTCTCGCAAAGCTGATGCGCGATGCCGCGCGCGAAAGCGGGCAGGGCGCCCGCGGCGCCGGGCTTGGCGTCGGCGGCGGCGCGCAGCTTATGGAGCGGCTCGAGGCGGGCCGCGATGCGCGTCCTGGTCCATTCGTTAAGGCGCTGCTGCACGCTCTCGCGCAGATCGGCGCGCAGATGCTCGTCGGCGACGAGCGAGACTTGGGGGCTGAGGGGCGTGGTGCCCGCGACGAGGCGCGCGACGATGGCGCCGTCCCACCAGATGCGGCCGTGCTCGCTCAAGGAGAACGCCTTGTCGTCCGCTTCCGACAGGCGCCGCGCGCGCGAGACGAACTCGCCTTCCAGGCCGCGCAACGCTGCGGCGCGCAAGGTGCGGCCGTGGATTCCTTCGGCGCGCGGATCGGGGGCGAAACGGAAGCCGTCGAGCTTGCCGATCGCCTCGCCGCCGATGACGACGCCGCCGGAATCGTCGAGCACGAGGTCCATCGTGTCGTCGTCGCGCAGGCGTTTCATCAGTACCGAGGTGCGCCGGTCGATGAAACGCTGGGTGAGCTGCTCGTGCAGCGCGTCGGACAGGCGGTCCTCCACCGCGCGCGTGACCTCCTGCCAATGGCCCGCATCGCGCAGCCAGCCGGGGCGGTGCGTCGCATAGGTCCAGGTGCGGATCTGCGCCAGGCGCCCGGACAGCGTGGCGACGTCGCCGTCGGTCACGTCGAGGCGCGCGATCTGGCGCGCGAACCAATCGTCGGGCAGGACGCCGTCATCGCCCATCAGGAACAGGAAGATCGTGTGGACGAGCTTGGCGTGCTCGTCGTCGTTGAGCTTGCGGAAATCGGGGAGCTGGCAGACCTCCCATAGACGCCTGACACCCGCCCGCGCGCGCGCGAGCTCGCGCACGTCGTCCATGTGGGAGAGGTGGCGCAGCGCCACCAGGTCGCTTGCCGCGCGGGCCCTGACGAGGCCGCGCGAGGGCGGCGGCTCCTCCAGGCTCGCGAGCAAGCCGTCGAGCGAATGGAAGTCGAGCGCGGAATTGCGCCATTGCAGCACACGCACCGGATCGTAGCGATGGCCTTCCACCCGGCTGACGATCTCGTCGTCCAGCGGCTCGGCTTCGGCGGTGACGCCGAACGTGCCGTCGTTCATGTGACGCCCGGCGCGGCCCGCGATCTGTCCGATCTCCTCCGGCCTGAGCGGACGCATGCCCACCCCGTCGAACTTGTCCAGCGCCGCGAACGCCACGTGGTCGACGTCCATGTTGATGCCCATGCCGATCGCGTCGGTCGCGACCAGGAAGTCGACGTCGCCGTTCTGATAGAGCTCGACCTGCGCGTTGCGCGTGCGCGGCGACAGCGCGCCCAGCACCACCGCAGCACCACCGCGCTGGCGGCGGACCAATTCCGCGATGCCGTAGACGTCCTCGGCCGAGAAGCCGACGACGGCCGAGCGCCTGGGCAGGCGCGTGAGCTTCTTCTGTCCCGTATAGGCGAGGTCGGAGAAGCGCGCGCGGGAGATGAAATAGGTGCGCGGCACGAATTTCTGGATCGCGCCGCGCATCGTGTCGGCGCCCAGGAACACCGTCTCCTCCTCGCCGCGCGCATGCAGCAGGCGGTCGGTGAAGACGTGGCCGCGCTCGGGGTCGGCGCAAAGCTGGATCTCGTCGATGGCGAGGAACGCCGTGCCGAGGTCGAGCGGCATCGCCTCCACCGTGCAGACGAAATACTTGGCGTCCGGCGGGACGATCTTCTCCTCGCCGGTGATGAGCGCCGCGGCCTTCGCGCCTTTCAGCCTTACGACCCTGTCATAGACCTCGCGCGCGAGCAGGCGCAGCGGCAGCCCGATCATGCCGGATTTGTGCGCCAGCATGCGCTCGATGGCGAAATGGGTCTTGCCGGTGTTGGTCGGCCCAAGGACGGCGGTGACGCGCGAGGCGGTCGCGTTCGGCGATCTGGTGCTCATGACCGTCCGAAGATGGGGCTTCGGCGCGGAAGCATCAACCATTCATCCTCCCCGCTTTGCGGGGAAGGGGGACCGCGAAGCGGTGGAGGGGGGCGGCGCCCTCCCCCGCCTCGCTATCGCTCGGCACCTCCCCCGCAAAGCGGGGGAAGATGATTCACCGCGCGTAATCGATCCCCGCACGGGTCTCGCGGATGGCGCGCTCGGTCGCCTCGATGGCGTTGACGCGGTGGCCGCCCTTGTCCGGGACGGACATCTCGAGCTCGGCCCGGGCCTGCTTGAGCGCGTCGAGCGCGTTGTGCATGTGCGGCTGGTCGGCCGTCGCCCGGCCGACGATCACGCCGGTGGAAAGGACCGCCGCCAGACCCGCCGCGACCAGACCCTTCTTGACGATGTTGCGCATGGAATTCTCCCCGACTGAGACGGCCGCGAACCGGCCGCTGACGAGGATGTTAGTCGGTGGGTGATGGGAGGCAATGGCGCGGGCTTGGGAGGCGCGATTCGCCTAGCGCTTGATCGTCATCGGACAGGTTTCCATCGATTTGACGGTGATCGCGGCACCGCAATCATAATAACAAATCTTGTTGAAACCGGACGTCTCCTCTTTCTGCAAAAAGCAGACGGTCTCGGCGACCCTGACGGGCCGGGTGTTGTCGGGGTCGGCGTGAATGGCCGGCAACGTCATGAAAGCAAGACTCGCGGCTCCCACCACCGTCAATGCGATTCCTGCTTTGATCATGGAGCATCCCCGCGAGCCGATCGCCCGCAAGCTTATACCCAAAGAGCGGCCACCGCACGTGCCGATAAATTCGACGGAACATCAGTGAAACGAATCGGGGTCGAATCACTAACCGAATCGATATCAGCCTTTGTTCTCATACTACTGGCTGTTTGTCAAGGTATCGGCGTTACCATATGTTGGGGGTAAGTCGAGCCATGGAGTCTCGCGGGGTTATCCACGGAATACTCCGTACTCGGATGATCGTGACACTCTCTTGACACTTCTCAAAGGTTGTAGGTATTTTCCTATGCAACTAGGAATATCCCTACTGGAGAGGCCATGAGCAAAGAGCGCACCGAGAGAATATCTGCGTCGCTGGAGGCGCAGTTCAATATCTGCATGAATGAAACCGACGGCTATCGGGCGCGGGTTCTGGAGAAGGACGGCTTCATCCATCCGGGCTGCTTCGACACCTTCCTGAAGCTCCTGCGCATGGACACACAGCTTGCCGGCACCATCGCCCGTCTGGATGGCGTGAAAAACCGCAATTCAAAAACGCAATAAAATTGCCCTACGTCCGCGGTGCGCGTAAGGGCAACCGGCATGCCCTGAAACATGGCCGCTTCACACGCGAAGCATTGGCCGAGCGTGCAAGGCGGGGCCAAGTGCTGCGCGGCGCGCGGGTGGCCATCGCCGAGGCCAAAGCGCTCTTGCGGGAGCTCCGCCTGCTTGCGCCTCCCCGACGCAAAGAGTAGTGATAATCACTACTTTTTGGGCGCGCGCCATGGACAAGACGATCTCCGCCGCCGAGGCCAACCGCCAGTTCTCGCGCGTGCTGCGCGAGGTGCGCGAGCGGGGGACGACCTATGTCGTGACCAGCCATGGCGAACCGGTCGCGCGGATCACGCCGCCTGTGCAGGATGCAGAAGCGGTGAAGCGCCGGGACGAAGCCTGGAAAAAGCTTCTGGAGCGTTTGCGGAGCCAGCCCGCGATGAATTCGGGACCTTGGTCCCGCGATGAGGCTTACGACGACGATCTATGAGCATCGCGCTGGACACGAACATCATCGTCTACGCGGAAGGCGTGGACGATCCGGTGCGTCAGGCGCGCGCGTTGCGTATCCTGAACAGCGTGCCGCGCGATCGCTTCTCGATTTCGATCCAGGTGCCCGGCGAACTGTTCAACGTTCTCGTCCGGCGCGGAATCCCGCGCGCACAGGCAAAGGAGCGTGCGCAGTTCTGGAAGCAGACGCTCCATGTCGTCCAGACGACCCAGTCTCTCATGGACGTTGCGTTGGATTTGGCCGCGCATCATCGGCTCACGATCTGGGATGCGATTGTCTTGTCGGCCGCGGCGGAAGCGCGATGCGACATGCTGCTGTCCGAGGATTTCCAGGACGGGTTTGCGTGGAATGGGATAACGGTGTGCAATCCCTTTGCCGCCAAGCCGCATCGGCTGGTGGCCGATCTTTTGCGTGAGTAGGGCGATGACGGACAAGACGCCGAAGGACTGGGCGAAGCTCGCGGCGAAGGAGCTCAAGGACCGGCCGCTCGCGAGCCTCGATTGGGCCGCGCCCGAGGGGTTCACGGTCAAGCCGCTCTATACCGCGTCCGATCTGGAAGGCATCGCGGAGGCCAGCTCGCTCCCCGGCCTGGCGCCCTATCTGCGCGGCGTGCGCGCGACGATGTATGCGGGCCGGCCCTGGACGATCCGCCAATATGCGGGCTTCTCGACGGCGGAGGAGTCCAATGCGTTCTACCGCAAGAACCTGGCGGCGGGGCAGATGGGCCTGTCGGTCGCGTTCGATCTCGCCACCCATCGCGGCTACGACAGCGATCATCCGCGCGTCGCGGGCGACGTCGGCAAGGCGGGCGTCGCGATCGATTCCGTCGAGGACATGAAGATCCTCTTCGCCGGCATCCCGCTCGACAAGATGAGCGTGTCGATGACCATGAACGGCGCGGTGATCCCGGTGCTGGCGAGCTTCATCGTCGCGGGCGAGGAGCAGGGCGTCGCGGCTTCGAGCCTGTCGGGCACGATCCAGAACGACATCCTCAAGGAATTCATGGTGCGCAACACGTATATCTATCCGCCCGCGCCCTCGATGCGCATCGTCGCCGACATCATCGAGTACACGGCAAGGAAGATGCCGAAGTTCAACTCGATCTCGATCAGCGGCTATCACATGCACGAGGCCGGCGCGACCGCGGTGCAGGAGCTCGCCTACACGCTGGCCGACGGCATCGAATATGTGCGCGCGGCGCTCGCCAAGGGCCTCGACGTCGACGCGTTCGCGCCGCGCCTGTCGTTCTTCTTCGGCATCGGCATGAACTTCTTCATGGAGGCCGCCAAGCTGCGCGCCGCGCGGCTGCTCTGGTCGCGGATCATGAGCGGGTTCGGCGCGAAGAACCCGGAGAGCCTGATGCTGCGCACCCATTGCCAGACCTCGGGCGTGTCGCTGATGGAGCAGGACCCCTACAACAACATCGTGCGCACCGCCTATGAGGCGCTCGCCGCGGTGCTCGGCGGCACGCAGTCGCTGCATACCAACTCGTTCGACGAGGCGATCGCGCTGCCGACCGAGTTCTCGGCCCGCATCGCGCGCAACACCCAGCTCATCCTCCAGAACGAGACGCAGGTGACGAAGGTCGTCGATCCGCTGGGCGGCTCGTATTACGTCGAGGCGCTGACGCACGCGCTTGGCCGGCACGCGCAGGCCGTGATCGACGAGGTCGAGGCGATGGGCGGCATGACGAAGGCCGTGGAGGCCGGCATCCCGAAGCTGCGCATCGAGGAGGCCGCGGCGCGCCGCCAGGCCCGCGTCGACAGGGGCGAGGACGTCATCGTCGGCGTCAACAAGTTTCAGCCCGAGCTGGCCGACAATGTCGAGATCCGCGACATCGACAACGCGGCGGTGCGCGAGTCGCAGATCGTGCGCTTGAAGGACGTGCGCGCCAGGCGCGACCCGAAGGCGTTCGCCGCCGCGATCGCGGCGCTGGAGAAGGGTGCCGCGTCGGGCGAGGGCAACCTGCTCGCGCTCGCGGTCGAGGCGGCGCGCGCGCGCGCGACGGTGGGAGAGATCTCCGATGCGATGGAGAAGGCGTTCGGCCGCCACCGGGCCGAGATCCGCTCCATCAGCGGCGTCTATGGCGGCGCCTATGAAGGCGACAACGAGTTCGCGGCGATCCGCGGCGACGTCGAGGCCTTCGCGCGCGACGAGGGCCGCCGCCCGCGCATGCTCGTCGCCAAGATGGGCCAGGACGGCCACGACCGCGGCGCCAAGATCATCGCCACCGCCTTCGCCGATCTCGGTTTCGACGTCGATATCGGCGCGCTGTTCCAGACGCCGGACGAGGTGGCTGAGGACGCCGTCGACGCCGACGTGCACGTCATCGGCGTGTCGAGCCAGGCGGCCGGCCACAAGACCTTGGTGCCCGAGCTCGTCGCGGCGCTGAAGGCGCGCGACGCTTCCGACATCCTGGTCGTCGTCGGCGGCGTCATCCCCGCGCAGGACTACGCGTTCCTGAAGAAGGCGGGCGTCGCCGCCATCTTCGGCCCCGGCACCAACATCCCCGAAGCCGCCCGCGAGGTGCTGAAGCTCATCCGTACACGGAAGAGGGCGGCGGCTTGACGGCTGCGTTGAGGTCCGAGCATGCGGCCCATCGCCCTTCGAGGCTCGCCTTCGGCTCGCACCTCAGGGTGACGAGCCTACTGCATCAGTAGCGTCATCCTGAGGTGCGAGCGCAGCGAGCCTCGAAGGATGGCGCGTCGCCTCAATGCCCGATGTTCTTGTCCAGGAACGTCTCCATCTCCTTCAGCACGCGGATGCGCGTGTCGGCGAGCAGCATGTAGTGCGAGTCGGAGTCGAATTTGACGAATTCGACGGGCTTGCCTTTCTCCTGCAGCGCGTCGCGCATCTTTTCGCTCTGGTCGATGCGCACCGTCGTGTCGCCGGCGCCATGCATCAAGAGCACCGGACACTTGATCCTGTCGGCGTTCAGGGCCGGTGAGGCGGCGTCGAGCTTGGCGTGGTCGTCGTAGCGGTCGCCGATGTAGCGGGTCCAGGTCGAGATCATCCAGGAATCGTCGCCATAGTCGCTGGCGCGGCTGCTCAGGAACTTGCCCAGGTCGCTCAGACCGGCGAAGCTGACCGCGCAGGCATAGAGATCGGGTGTCGACACGGCGCCCTCGAGCGCGGCATAGCCTCCGTAGCTCGCGCCCACGATGCAGATGCGCTTGGGATCGGCGATGCCGTCGGCGATCAGCTTCTTCGCGCCGTCGCTGAGATCGTCCTGCATCTTGAGGCCCCATTGGCCGTAGCCGGCCAGCTCGAACTTCTCGCCGTATCCGGTGGAGCCGCGGAAATTCGGCTGCAGCACCGCGTAGCCGCGATTGACGAGGAACTGCGCCATCCAGTCGAAAGCGAGGGTGTCGCGCGCGCCGGGCCCGCCATGCGGCATGATCACGACCGGCAGGTTCTTCGCAGCCTTGCCCGGCGGCAGCGTGAGATAGGCGGGGATGTCGAGCCCGTCGCGCGCCTTGTAGGGCCAGGGCTTCATCTCGCCCAGATCGGCCTCGCTCAGCCCGGGATAAGTCTCGGCGAGCTTCGTCGCCTCGTGGGTCTTGCGGTCGACGAAGTAGTAGGTCTTCGGCCGGCGCGGCCCTTCGGCGGAGACGATCAGCTCGTCCTTCGCCAGATCCCACGACACCGCATGCACCGACAACCCGGGGAAGGCCGCTTCCAATCCGCGCTGCAGCGCCTGCATGGACGGATCGAAATACTGATACTCGGTCTTGTCGTCGGCATAGGACACGCCGATGACGCGCATGGTCCAGGGATCGAAAAGGGTCTCGCCGATGTCGAAGCGCGGATTGGAATAGACGCCGCTCTCCTTGGCGGTGGCGATGTCGAGCCGCGCGACGCTCTGCGTCCCGCTGACGTCGCTCGTGCCTGTCTGGACGATGGCGCCGCCGTCCTCGCTCAGCCCGGCGACTCCGGCGCCCTGACCGCCGGTGGCTTCGTACTTTCCGATCTCCTTCCATTCGTCCTTGTCGGCGACCATCAGGTGGTCGACGAGCGGACGCTGGCTCTCGTCGACCCGCGCGACGGGATGGCCGTGTCCGTCCATGATCCATTCAACCGTGCCGCGGCGGCCTGCGGCGACACGCTCCGCGGCACCCGTGGTCACGTCGACGCGATAGAGGTTGACCGCGTAATCGTCCAAGCTCGGCACCGCCAGCGGCATGAAGACGTATTTGGGATCGTCGAGATCATAGTCGGCGACGGTGGCGGCCCCATAGTTCAGATCGCGCCAGGTGGAATTCGAGAACATCAGCATCATGTTCTGGCCGCCGGCATCGACCGAGATGAGCCGGTACCAGGCCTGCACCTTGATGTCGCCCGCGGCCTTGACGTTCATGTTGAGGGTTATCAGCAGCCGGTCGTTCTTCGCCCAGTGGATGCCCACGATCAGCGCCTTGTCGTCGGAGATCACCTTGGGATCGGTGCCCGTGGGCGCGGTCAGGTCGTAGATGACGGCCGCCGGCCGTCCGCGCAGCGACTGGATGAGCGCGAAATGCTTGCCGTCGGGAGAAAGGACCGGCTCCGATCCCAGCGGCAGGCTGCCGAACGCCTCCGCCGGCGGATTGGCCGCCGCCGCCTGCGCGCCTAGCGCAAGCAGCACCGCCGCGCCGAACCCGATCCATGCCCGCGACATGGTGCGTCCCCCCAAAGCACATCCCCCATGTGAATCTATCAGAGCACGCCTTAGGGCACGAGTTCGAATATCTGGCCGAACTGGTTCGCGCCGCCTTCGCCGGTGGTCCCGAACAGATGACCGTCAGCGTCCAGAAGCAGCCCGCCTTGCGGATACTGCTGCGTGACCACGCAACCGCCGCCTTCGCAGAAGGTGTAGATCGTCTTGAAGCCGGACCCGCTCAGCCGATAGACCGTGCCGCCGTCGTCCGATGAATTGTCGCCGTGGGTCTCGGTCGCGCCGAACAGGTTGCCGGCCGCATCCATCGCCAGCGGCGCTTGCGGAGCATATCCGTCGGAGCAGTCCGTGTGCGAGCAGAATTGGTGCAGCACGCTCTCCTGCCAGGCGCTGCCGTCGAAGGCGAGCTTGTAGGCGACGCCCCAACCGCTGCGCCCGTCGAACACCGGCTTGCCGCCGCCCGTCGTGACGCCGAGAAGGTCGCCGGCGGCGTCGAAGATCAGCGGGCCCACAGGCGTCTTGCCGTCGGCGCAGTCCTTCGACGAGCAGAATTTGTGCAGCACCTGCTCCTTCCAACGAAGATCGGGGCGCGACAGCTCGAAGACCACGCCGGACGTCGAATCCACTCCGCCATTGTTCGCCACTCCGAAGAGGTTGCCCGACGCGTCGGCAAGCAGGGCACCGAAAGGATTGGCGCCGTCCGGACAGCCCGTGCGCTTGCAGAAATCGTAGATGACCTTCTGCCGCCACTTCGTCCTGCCGCCTGTCGTTTCCGGCTGAAGCGCATAGGCCACGCCCGAGCCGTGGCTGCCGCCGGACATCGTCGTTCCATAGAGCGGCGATGTGCCGTCATAGAGCGCGCCGGACGCGGCACCGGCATAGGTCAGGCTGCTGGGGTCGTCATAGGTTCCTCCGCCGTCGGTGCAGTTCACGAAGGTGCAGAAATTGTGCAGCACGCGCAGCTTGCGGCTCCCGTGTCCGGAAGGCGCTTCAAGCTCGAAGACGATTCCGGCATCGTGCGAGGCCCCGCCTTCGCTCGTCGTACCGTAGAGATTGCCCGCCGTGTCGAGGATCAGCGACTGTTCCGGCGTCGCGCCGTCGGCGCAGGCCGTCTGCGTGCAGAAGCTGTAGAGCACCGAATATTGCCAGGCGCCCTCCGGCGTCGAGGGCGGGCTCAGCTCGAAGATCACGCCTTTCTGTCCCGCACCGCCGGCGCCGGCCACGCCGTAGAGGTTGCCGGAAGCATCGCGCACCAGACCGGTGGCGGGAAAATCGCCGTCGCTGCAGCCGTTCTGCGGGCAAAACGAGTAGATCGTGTTCAGCGTCGCACCGGAAGCAGCAGTGCATGGCGCGAGCAGCACCGCCGCGCCGAGCCAGATCCATGTTCGCGACATCGCGTGTCCCCCACTGCAACTGCGGGTGAATCTATCCGAGCCGGAAAACCGCGCCTAGGGCGCGGCTCGTGCCGATGAAACCGGAATCGCCTTAACCGCGAACTTGCCAATCGAGGCGCGTCGCGTCTATTTCGCGAGCTCGAAGACCGTTCCGTTGTCCGTGTTGCCGCCGAAGAGATCGGTTCCATAAAGATTGCCCGCGCCGTCGACGCTCAAGCTGATCGGAGAGTCGCCTTCGCCTCCGCAGCCGCAGAACGCATGCAGGACCTGAAAACCGCCATTCCATTCGAAAACGGTGCCGCCTTTGGTGGTCCCGTCGCTTTCCTCCGTGCCGAACAGATTGCCGCCGGCATCCATGACGACGCCGGTGATGGGGTTCGAGCCGTCAGTGTCGCAATCGCCGTTGGGACAGAAGCTGTAGAGGATGGACAGTGTCGACTTGGTGCCGTTCGGCGCGAGCCTGTAGATGATACCGTGTCCATTCTCGCCGCCGCCCGAGGTCAAGCCATAGAGATTGCCGGCCGTATCGGCTGCGATCTGGCCCTGCGGGAAGCTGCCGTCGTTCGTGCAGGAAGAGCAGAAGCTGTGCAGCGTCGTCAGGACCCCGCCGGAATATTCGAAGACGGTTCCCATATTCTTGGCCCCGCCGGATGACGTGGTCCCGAACAGATTGCCGGAAGCGTCGGCCGTGAGCGCGGCGACCTGGTCGCCGTCCGGACAGTTCTTCTTCTGGCAGAACGTATAGAGAAGCGCCACGCCCCACTTGTCCTTCTTGGCGCCAGGCGTCAGCGAAAACAGCGCGCCGTGGCTCGATGCAGGATAGTTGGCCCCAGCATACAGAGGCGATTTGCCGTCGAAAGGCGCGCCGGCGGCTGCGCCGGCATAGGTCAGGCGGATATTGGGCGAACCGTCCGCGCAGCCGGTCAGGCTGCAGAAATCGTACAGGACCGTGAGCTTCCATTTCTTCTTCTTGGGCGTGAGCCGGAACACGGTGCCGTGGCCGTGGCCGCCGCCTTGGCTCGTGGTGCCATAGAGGTTGCCCTCGCTGTCCGCGATCAGTCCGCTGTCGGGTGCGCCGCCGTCGGCGCAATCGGACTGGCTGCAGAAACTCCAGGCCTGCTTGTAGGTCCATTGCGTCCGCTTGGCATTGGGCACCAAGGCAAAGACGGTACCGAAGTTCTTGTCTCCTCCACCTTCCGTCACGCCGTACAGCGTTCCCGACGGCGTGGGGATGACGTTGATCGGCTGGACCCCGGTGCACGATCCGTCGTCGCAGAAGGAATAGAGCGTCGCGGCGGTGTAGGCGGATGCGGGTGTACTCAGTCCTGCGAGCACAAGTGCCGCGGCGCATGACAGGCGCAAGCGGTTGAACGGTCCTACGGTCTTCATTCCATCCCCCCGGCGGAAATCTTTTGCCGCTTCAGCTCTTCGGCGTCTGCCCGTCCACCTTCAGGCTCGTCGCGACCGCGGCAACGACGCCGTATTGGGTGTCGGCCCACACCCGCAGCGGCACGACGTAGAAGCGGCCGGGGATCGCGCTCGGGAAGGTCGCGACCCAGGCGTTGATCTTCGGGAAGCTCTCATTGTCCTTGATGATCTTCGGCTTGAAGCCCGCGAGCTGGCGGTACTTCATCTCGCAGAGGAACCCTTTGCCCTTGTAGAGGCCGTTGTCCATCTTGATGGTCGTGTCCTTGACCTTCGTAAGCTCGATGTTGTAGCGGCGCCGTCCGTCGAAGATGGGCGCCACGACGCCGCAAGGGTTGTCCGCGCTCGCGCCGACGCCGGTGGTGATCAGCACCACGCCGCTCAAGGGATCGACGGTGTTCTTCTGCTGGTCGGGCTTCACCTCGTAGCCGTTGGCCTTGAAGCTCGGATTGGCGTACATGCGCGGCGGCGCGTCGCCTTCCCAGGTCAGCGACACTTCCTGCTTCTTGCCCGCATGGTTGGTGTCGAAGCTGTCGTAGAGCGCGGGCTTGAGCGTCCTGTCCGCGATCTTGCCGTTCGAGGTCGCCTGGATCTGCGCCTGCCAGAACGCGTTGACGATGCCGCCGGTCTCCAGGTTGGAGACGACGTGGTAGTCGTTGCCGCGGATCGTCGCGTCCATGTCGACCTTGCCCAGCGTCACGCCGCCGGCATAAAGCGTCATGGCGAGGGTGATCTGCGAGGCCGGGCCTGTGGGCGCGTCCGCGCTCTGTCCGCCGGCGGCGAGCGCGGCCGTGGGCATGGCGAGGAGCGCGAGCAGGGCGGAACGCAATCTCATGGGAAGCTCCGATGGAAGGGCTTGAGCATAGTGGGCGCCAATCCGGCGATCCAGTATGGTGCCAATATGGCACCTGCGTCACACGATCATCCGTCCACGGTTAATGGTCCGGGCGACCGCCGCGCGCTGGCGCGGGCGATCACGCTGGTCGAATCCACGCGCGCCGAAGATCGCGCGCGGGCGGAGGAACTGCTCGCGAGCGTCCTGCCCCGGACGGGTGGGGCGATGCGCATCGGCATCTCGGGCGCGCCGGGCGTCGGCAAATCGACCTTCATCGAGGCGTTCGGGCTGCACCTGACGGGCCTGGGCAAGAAGGTCGCGGTGTTCGCGATCGATCCCTCGTCGCGGCGCGGCGGCGGCTCGATCCTGGGCGACAAGACGCGCATGGAGAAACTGTCACGCGACCCGAGCGCCTATATCCGCCCGTCGCCCGCGGGCACGACCTTGGGCGGCGTGGCGCGGCGCACGCGCGAGTGCCTGCTGCTCGCGGAAGCCGCGGGCTTCGACGTCGTCATCGTGGAGACCGTCGGCGTCGGCCAGTCCGAGACGGCGGTCGCCGACATGACCGATCTCTTCGTGCTGCTGGCGAGCCCGGGAGGCGGCGACGACCTGCAGGGCATCAAGCGCGGCGTGATGGAGCTCGCCGATCTCGTCCTCGTCACCAAGGCCGACGGCGACCTGCTGCCCGCGGCGCGCCGCGCGGTGGCGGACTATCACGCGGCGCTCCACCTGATGCGCCCGAAGCATCCGGGCCTCGCGCCGAAGGTGATGGCGGTGTCGTCCATCGAAGGCCACGGCATCGCGCAAAGCTGGGAAGAGATGGCGCGCATCCATGCCGCGCTTCCTCTCGCCGCGCTGCGCGCCGGCCAGATGCGCCGCTGGTTCTGGAACGAGGTGCAGATGCTCATCGGCGACGCGGTGGCGGCGCAGGCGGCGACGCTTGAGGAAGACGTCGCGCGCGGCACGGTGCTGCCCTATGCGGCGGCGCGGGAATTGGTGGAGAGGATGTACAAAGCCCGACCCTCCCCTTGAGGGAGGGTCGAAAAATCCGAAGGATTTTTCTGGGAGGGGTTCGACACCTGCGCAGGACCCCTCCCCGAAATTTGCTGCGCAAATTTCGACCCTCCCTCAAGGGGAGGGTTGTCCTAATCCGACGGTCGCTTCTTCCCTGCCAGGACCATCTTCACGGTCTTCGCCGAGCGGTCGACTCGCGTCTCGTCGCGCTTGGCCGACAGGATCCAGTTCAAATACTCCCGCCGGCATGACGGCGTCAGCGCCTTGAACCTGGCAGCCGCCGCGGCGTTCCCCTTGAGCGCGGCCTTCAGCGGCGCAGGAATGTCCGGCTCTTCGCCCTTGTCGCGCTCGAGCGTGATCGCGACCGTGGCGCCGTCGCCGGCTCCGGATGCCTTCTGCATCGCCTTGTTGAACATCAGGTGATGCGTGCCGTCGCCGTTCGGGAAGATCGAGGTGTGGAACGTTTCCCTGCCCAGGCTGGCCTTCACCGAGACCCGGCCTTTGGCGCCGAATTCCTTCTCCACGTCGAAGGGCAGGTCGACGAAGGACCAGGCTTTGTTCGGCCCCTTGGCCCGGACCTTGGCTTTGAAGGATTTCACGGTATCTCCCTGGGAAATTTGGGGCTATTCGGGACGGACGGCTTGACCCGGCCGGACCGGGCCCTTATGAGAGCGCTCCTTCGAATCCGCCACAAGAGATCGCCATGTCGCGCCGCTGTGAATTGACCGGAAAAGGCCTGCTGGTCGGCAACAACGTCAGCCACGCCAACAACAAGACCAAGCGTGTCTACCGCCCGAACCTACAAGTGGTATCGCTGGCGAGCGAGGCGCTGGGCAATTCCTACAAGCTGCGGATCTCGATGAACGCGCTGCGCACCCTGGACCACCAGGGCGGCCTCGACCCGTTCCTGCTGAAGGCCAAAGACGGCGTCCTGTCCGACCGCGCACTCAGGCTCAAGCGCGCCATCGCCAAGAAGCTCGCCAAGGCCGCCGCCTAACTGGTTACCGCGCGATTTACTTCAAAACGTCATGCTTTCGGCATGGCGCCTGCATCTGTTTTGCCGTAATGTGTCGAAATGTGTCAGGTCGCGAGGTAACGCGGCCGGCGCGGAGTGGGGCAGATCGTGCGGGCGTTTGGATTTGGGGATCCCGCGGGCGGACGCGAAGTCGTCTCGCCGACGCGGATGGCGGCAGGAAACCTCGGAGGTTCATCCTATCGGATGCGCGGCGCGGCCGATGCGTCGTGGCCGGCGCAGATGGCCTATGGCCGCCGCGAGGGATTTCTGGGCAGGGTCGGCGGCGGGTTCCGTGCGCTGATGCGCTTGGTCCTGCCGGTGGCGACGCTGCTGATGTCGTTCGTCGCGGTCTATCTCTATCTCGACACGCCGGTCGTGTTCCTGGGCCGGGACGCGAGCTGGCTCACGGTGGGACATCTGTTGCTGCCGGTCTGCTTCTTCAGCGTGCATCTGACCAACCGCCGCTATGGACCGTCGACCGCTTTTGCGCAGGTCGTGCTGGCGCTGGCGGTCTGCGTCGCGTTCGTGATGTTCGCGGCGCCCCGGCTGACCGACTACGTCCCGTTCAAGATCGTGCCCGAGCTGCGCGTCGCGCTGGCCTTCGCCGGCGCGTTCCTGGGCGCGAGCTTCCTCTCCATCATCGTCTTCGACGGCGCGCGCGGCCCGCGCTGGTGGCTGGCGCCGCTGCTCGGCATGGTCTCGTCGGTGGTGTTCTTCGCCCTGATCTATTACCCCGCGGCCTATGCGGGGGTGGCGTCCTTCACCCACCAGATGCTCCTGCACATGGAGCTTCTCACCGCCATCGCGGTGCTGAGCCTGATCCCGTACTGGTCGCTGCGCCGCGTCGTGCGCCCGCTGCCGGGGTTCGGGGGGTACTGATCAGCGGCAGCCTTGATTGGTGTGCTTCGCCGGTTCGGACATCGCCTTTTCCGTGCTGGGGAACGCGCTCAAAGGTGCTGCGTCGCTGACGGGGTTGCCGTAGGGAAGCCCGCGGTCGGGCTCGTCGCTGTCGAAATGCTTGCGCGCGCGCATCGCCGCGCGCTCGAACGCCGCGAAATCCGCAGGCGCAAGCTCGTAGCTCAGGCAGACGCCGTCATCCAGGATCGCGAAACGCACGCCGGTACCCGCGCTCACCGTCAGGCGCGCGGGATTGCGCTCGTGCGACTCCGACAGCACCTCGACGTCGTGCCAGGCGGACGACTGCCGGGTCTTCGCCGTTTCGAACATCCTCAGCGCATGATCCAGTTCGCCGGCCTCGAGCAGGACATAGGCCTCGTCGTCGCCATCGTCGATCTGGATGAGCGCGTATTTGATGCCGAACGTCGTCGTGCCCCGCACCGTGAAATTGTACTGATCCGAGCCGAATGCCACATAGGTGTATTCCCGCGTGAGCACGACGAACGCCACCGCGCCGACCGCGAGGACGACAAGCAGCAGCACCGGCAGCGTCAGCCAGAGGAATATCTTCGTACCGCGACCCATGATTGTCTCCCCCCTGGCGTCAGTATTCCCGACGCAGGGCATGGCGTAAATGGCCGGCTACCGCGCCGCGACGTGGGGGTGGCGCTCGTGGCGGACGCGGGCGAGCCGCGTGGGCGTGCCGCGGCGGCCGTGGTCCTTTTCCTCGGCGAAGAGGCTGGTGAGCTGCTCGGTCATCGCGCCGCCGAGCTGTTCGGCGTCGACGATGGTCACGGCCTTGCGGTAATAGCGCGTCACGTCGTGGCCGATTCCGATGGCGTTGAGCTCGACGCTCGACTTGTCCTCGATCTCCTCGATGACGTGGCGCAGATGGCGCTCGAGATAGTTGCCGGCGTTGACCGAGAGCGTGGAATCGTCCACTGGCGCGCCGTCGCTGATCACCATGAGGATCTTGCGCTGCTCGGGCCGGCCGGCGAGGCGTTTGTGCGCCCACATCAGGGCCTCGCCGTCGATGTTCTCCTTGAGCAGGCCCTCGCGCATCATCAGGCCGAGATTGCGCCGCGCGCGGCGCCACGGCTCGTCGGCGGCCTTGTAGACGATGTGGCGCAGGTCGTTGAGGCGGCCGGGATGGGGCGGCTTGCCGTCGGCGATCCATTTCTCGCGCGACTGGCCGCCCTTCCAGGCGCGCGTCGTGAAGCCCAGGATCTCGGTCTTGACCGCGCAGCGCTCCAAGGTGCGCGCCAGGATGTCGGCGCACATGGCAGCCACCATGATCGGCCGCCCGCGCATCGAGCCGGAATTGTCGAGCAGCAGCGTCACCACCGTGTCGCGGAAGGTCATGTCCTTCTCGCGCTTGAACGAGAGCGGATACATCGGATCGATGATGATGCGCGTCAGCCGCGAGGTGTCGAGCATGCCCTCTTCGAGGTCGTATTCCCAGGTGCGGTTCTGCTGCGCCATGAGCAGCCGCTGGAGCTTGTTGGCGAGGCGCGAGACGACGCCCTGCATCGCGGCGAGCTGCTGGTCGAGGAAGGCGCGCAGCCGCGCCAGCTCCTCGGCGTCGCAGAGATCCGCCGCCTCGATGATCTCGTCATATTGGGTGGTGTGGATCTTGTAGCCCCACTCGTCGGAATGGGCGAAGGGCAGTTCCGGGCGCCACGGCTTCATGGCGTCCTCGGGCTCGGTCGCGTCGCCCATCTCCTCGGTCTGCTCGGCGCGCATCTCGGCGTCGGCGTCCTGGGACTCATCGCCCTCCGCTTCCTTCAGATCGGCTTCGGAGGTCTCGCCTTCGGCGCTGGCGTCTTCCTCGGCGTCACCTTCCTGGTTCTCGGACGAATCGTCGGCGTCCTCGCCCGTGTCGTCGGCCTCGGAATCGAGATCGTCGCCGAAATTCAGGTCCTTGAGGATCGTGCGCGTGAGCTTGGCGAAGGCCTTCTGGTCGCGCAGCGAGGTTTCGAGCTTGTCGAGGTCCTTGCCCGCGCGGCTCTCGATCCAGTCGCGCCACAGATCGACCGCGGTCTTGGCGCAGTCGGGCGGCGCCTGGCCTGTCAGCTTCTCGCGCACGATGAGGCCGAGCGCGTCGGCGATCGGCACGTCGGCGCGCACGCGCGCTTTCGCAAGGCCGCGCGCGTTCAAGCGCTGCTCGAGCCCCGCGGTCAGGTTGTTCGCAACCCCCTTCATCGCGAGCGAGCCGATGGCTTCCACGCGCGCCTGCTCGGCCGCCTCGAACATCGCCGCACCTTCCGGCGATTGCGGGCGGTACTGGTCGTGCAGCTTGTCCTCGTGATAGGCGCGGCGCAGCGCATAGGCGTCGCCCGCGCCGCGCACGACCGCGACCTCGTTGGGCGGCAGGTTGCGCGAGGGCAGGGGGAGCTTCGCCTTGAGCCCTTTCAGCGTCGGCGGCTCGGCCGAGAAATTGACCTCGAGCTCCGGCTCGCCCGCGAGCGAGCGCACCGCGATGGCGACCGCGCGCTTGAACGGCTCGGCGGGGTTCTCGGGTTTCACCGAAATCAACCCTCCCCTTGAGGGAGGGTCGAAATTTGCGAAGCAAATTTCGGGGAGGGGTATGTCTCAGCGGCGCACGAACCCCTCCCCGAAAAATCCTTCGGATTTTTCGACCCTCCCTCAAGGGGAGGGTAGGAAGGAGCGACAGTCCTCACGCCACCAGCACCTTCGCCGCGCTCTCCGGCAGCTCCTCGCCGAAGGCGCGCTGGTAGAACTCGGCGACGGACGCGCGCTCCAGCTCGTCGCATTTGTTCAGGAAGGTCAGCCGGAAGGCGAAGCCGATATCGTTGTAGATCTCGGCGTTCTCCGCCCAGGTGATCACCGTGCGCGGGCTCATCACGGTCGACAGGTCGCCATTCATGAAGGCATTGCGCGTCATGTCGGCGACGCGCACCATCGCCGAGATCTGCTTCTTCTTTTCCGGCGATGAATAGGACGGCACCTTCGATAGGACGATATCGACCTCGGCGTCGTGCGGCAGGTAGTTGAGCGTGGCGACGATGCTCCAGCGGTCCATCTGGCCCTGGTTGATCTGCTGCGTGCCGTGATAGAGGCCGGTCGTGTCGCCGAGCCCGATCGTGTTCGTCGTCGAGAACAGGCGGAAGCCGGGATGGGCGCGGATCACCTTGTTCTGGTCGAGCAGGGTGAGCTTGCCCTGGACCTCGAGCACGCGCTGGATCACGAACATCACGTCGGGGCGGCCGGCGTCGTACTCGTCGAACACCAGCGCCACCGGACGCTGCAGCGCCCAGGGCAACAGCCCCTCGCGGAACTCGGTCACCTGCTGGCCGTCGCGCAGCACGATCGCGTCCTTGCCGATCAGGTCGATGCGGCTGATGTGGCTGTCGAGGTTGATGCGGATGCACGGCCAGTTGAGGCGCGAGGCGACCTGCTCGATATGCGTCGACTTGCCGGTGCCGTGATAGCCCTGGATCATCACGCGGCGGTTCTTCCAGAACCCGGCCAGGATCGCCAGCGTCGTCTCGCGGTCGAAGCGATAGGCGTCGTCGCGGTCGGGGACGTAGGCGTTCGGCTCCTTGAAGGCGGGCACCTTCATCTTCGCCTCGAAGCCGAACACCGTCTTCACGTCGATCTCGGTGTCGGGCTTGTAAGCGGGATCGAGGCCCTCTTGCTCAACGCTCATGATGTCTGGGTCCGGCTCAAAATTTCCAGGCGGGGAAGCCGATGCTTAAGGCTAAGGGCGCGTCAGGCGCCGCTTAGGTCAGCCCGGAGGCGCGCAACACGCCATAGGCCTTGATAACCTGCTTCAGACGCTCCTCGGCACCCCGGTCGCCGCCGTTGGCGTCGGGATGGAACCGCTTCACGAGTTCCTTATACCGCGCCTTGATCTCGTTCAAGGTGGCGGAAGGCTCCAGGTTGAGCGTGTCGAAGGCGGTGAGCTGCACCCGCGTCACCTGACGCTCGGGACGGTGCGGTTTCGGGGCCTCGCCGGGCTCGCCGCCGAAATGCTCGTCGAAATGGAAGGCGCCGAGCGGATTGTGCAGACGTGCCGCGCGTTTTCCGAGCGGCCAGGTGGGCCTATGGCCGGTTACCGCGTCGTTGCGGAAGCTTTCGATGTCGCGCTCGCTCATGCCCTTGAAGTAGTCCCAGGACTCGTTGTGCGCCCGGGCATGGGCGAGGCAAAGCCAGGTATATCTGGAAAGCTCGTCGCGGCTCTTGGGCACGCGGAAGGCACCTTCCTCCTTGCAGCCCGGCTGCGCGCAGGGACGCACATCGACCGCGGTCACGATCGGTTCATCGCGCTTGATGCGGATGTTCTCGCGGAACTTGGAATTGACGCGCGCTTTCGCCATGCGCGGAATTATGGGGTCGAGGGGTGAAAAAACAAGAAAACGTATCGCTTGACAGGCGCCGAAATCGCGCCGATGGCTGGGCCATGACGATGGCCGACACCATTCGCGAGAAATTGACACAAAACTTCGCGCCGGTTTCGCTCGAGGTGACCGACGAGAGCGCGCGTCACGAGGGACACGCGGGTGCGCGCCCGGGCGGCGAGACGCATTTCGCCGTGCGCATCGTGTCGAATGCGTTCGAAGGTATCAGCCGCGTCGAGCGCCAGCGCCGCGTCTACGCCGCGCTGGCCGAAGAGCTCAAGACGCGCATCCACGCGCTGTCGCTGACCACGCTGACCCCGGCGGAGGTGTGGAACGAGCATTGACCCTTCAACCCTCCCCTTGAGGGAGGGTCGAAAAATGCGAAGCATTTTTCGGGGAGGGGTTCCGTTCGAGCAGGTACCCCTCCCCGAAATTTGCTTCGCTGCGCTTCGCAAATTGTCGACCCTCCCTCAAGGGGAGGGTAAGCCTACCCCGGCGGTACCGTGTCCGCGCTCTCGCTCGGTGCGGTCACGCGCAGGGCAGTGATCTGGTTCCTCTGCCTCCGCAGGATCTCGAACTTGAAGCCGAAGAAGGCGAAGCGCTGGCCGACTTCGGGGATGGTGCGCGCCTCGTGGATGACGAGGCCGGCGATGGTCGTGGCTTCCTCGTCCGGCAGGTTCCAGTCGAGATCGCGGTTCAGCTCGCGCACCGGCACCTTGCCGTCGACGAGATAGGATCCGTCGGCCTGCTTGCGCACGTCGGGGCGCTGGGCGGCCTCGAGCTCGTCGGGGATGTCGCCGAAGATCTCGTCGAAGATGTCCTCGACCGTCACCAGCCCCTGCAGCGCGCCGTATTCGTCGACGACGAGGGCGAAACGCGCGCGCTTCGTGCGGAAGGCCTCGAGCTGCTCCTCCGCCGTGGTCGTGTCGGGCACGAACCAGGGCGGTGTGGCCAGCGCGGCGACGTCGATGCCGTCGAACGAGCCCTTGTTTTTCAGCGCCGCCTGCACGATCGCCTTGATGTGGACGACGCCCACGATGTTCTCGGGCTGCTCGCGCCACAAGGGCACGCGCGAGTGGCCGGATTTCATCACCGCCTCGAGCAGCTCGGCCGGGGCCAGATCGGCGTCGACGGTGGTGATGTTCTTCCTGTGGATCATCATGTCGCCCACGGTCAGCTCGCGCAGGTCGAGGATGCCGCCGATCATGTCGCGATGCTCGCGCTCGACGCCGCCTTCCTTGTGATGCAGCTCGACGGTGCCGCGGATCTCCTCATGCGCCGGAAGCACCTCGTCGCCTTCCTGCGCCTGGCGCACGCCGAAGACGCCCAGCACCTTCCACACGAGATACTGCACGGCGCTCACGATGGGGCCGAGCACGGCGACCGCCTGTTTCACCGGCCATGCCACGGTGAGCGCGAAGCGGTCGGTGCGCGCGATGGCGAGCGTCTTGGGCAGCACCTCGCCGAAGACGAGGATCACGAAGGTCATGATGACCGTCGCCGCGGCGACGGCGCGCGGCCCCAGGTTGGTTTCGAGAATCCACGTCGCCAGCGATGAGGCCAGGATGTTGACGAAGGTGTTGCCGAGCAGCAGCGCGCCGATCAGCCGCTCGCGGTCGACGACCAGCAGGTTGATGTTGGCCGCGGCGCGGTCGCCGTCCTTCTCGAGCTGGTGCATCTTGCCGCGCGATACCGCGGTCAGCGCGGTCTCGGAGCCCGCGAAGAAAGCCGAAACGACGAGCAGGACGGCGATGGCGCCGATCCATAGGAATATCGATGACGGGTCCATGGGAATCCTCTAACGCACGCCACTATAGCCGATGGTGGGCAGGCGGCGAATTGTGTAGGCTTGGGCGCGCAAGAGGAGACTTCATGCGGCATTCATTGTGGCTGGCCGGCGCTCTCGCGGCGCTGCTCGCGGGCGGCGCGCGCGCCGAGCCTTATTATCCGTTCAACGCGGTGGATTTCACCGTGCCGGCCGACGAGCTCGACGCCGCGGCGGTCGGCGAGGCGGCGGTGCATTCGGGGTTCCTCCCCTTGTCGGAATCCGATCCCAGGATCGTCGCCGGCCGCAAGGCGCCCGACGCGGTCTACGAGATCTGGGAGCTCAGCTCGCACAAGACCGCGACGATCACGATGACGCGGCTCAAGAAGACGGGAAGCTTCCTGGTGATGTTCGTCTCCAAGGACCCGGGCAAGCACAACGAGTCGCTGACCGGCGACGCGTGCAAGCGCTGGCTGAAATTCTCCGCCGGGATGCGCATGGAGTTCATGCGCGCGCCGCACAAATACAAGTTCCGCTTTCCGCAATGCACGCCGTAGAGGCGGGATGCGGGAAAGCCCTAACTGTCATGGCCCGCGACTGCGGGCCACCCAGGTAGGTTCTGCACACTCAAAAAAATCGTCATCGCCCGGCGCGTAAGGGTCCGGACGATCCAATTTGGCAACGAGAAGAAAAAGGGTCGCCCGCATAAAGCGGGCGATGACGATTTTGCTTGAGAGAGATTGGAAGACATCACCTGGGTGGCCCGCATTCGCGGGCCATGACAATTTTTGGCGGGTTAGGACGAGAGAACCGTCCGCAACGCCTCCACCGGCACCGCGTCCGTCTCGAACGCTTCCCCGATGGCGCGGACGAGGATGAAGCGCAGGCGGCCGTCCTTGGCTTTCTTGTCGTGCGCCATGTGCGCGATCAGCGCGTCGGCGCTCGCGCGCTCGCCTGGGATGTCGGTGATGGAGGAGGGCAGGCCGATCGCCTTCAGATGCCGCACGAAGCGTTCCGCGTCCTGGCCGGGGCACAGGCCCAGCCTGACCGACAGCCGGAACGCCAGCGCCATGCCGATGGCGACGCCTTCGCCGTGCAGCAGGCGGTCCGAGAAACCCGTCGCCGCTTCGAGCGCGTGACCGAAAGTGTGGCCGAGATTGAGCAGCGCGCGCTCGCCCGTCTCGCGCTCGTCGCGCTCGACGATCGCGGCCTTCATGCGGCAGGAATGTGCGACAGCATGGACCATCGCGCCGGCATCGCCGCCTAGCGCCTTGGCGCCGTTCGCCTCCAGCCATTCGAAGAACGCGCGGTCGCCCAGCGCGCCGTATTTCAGAACTTCCGCATAGCCGCAGAGCAGCTCGCGCTTGGGCAACGTCGAGAGGACGTCGATGTCGGCGATCACGATGCGCGGCTGGTGGAACAAGCCGACGAGGTTCTTGCCCTCCGCCGTGTTGATCGCGGTCTTGCCGCCGACGGAGGAATCCACCTGCGCCAGCAAGGTCGTCGGAATCTGCGCGAACGCGATGCCGCGCTTGAGGATGCCCGCCGCGAATCCCGTCAGGTCCCCGATCACGCCGCCGCCCAGCGCCACGATCAGCCCGCCGCGGTCAACGCCGCTGCGCAGCAATTCGCTGCTGAGCTTCTCGAGCCCTGTGAAACTCTTCGTCCCTTCGCCGGGCGCGAGCACGATCGGCTTCACGTCCAGGCCGGAATTCGACAGCGCCGCCAGATGAATGCGCGCGACGTTCTCGTCCGTCACCACCGGCACCGTCCCGCGCGCAAAGGGCTTCAGAAGATCCCCCGCCTGCGCCAACAGCCCGCGCCCGACATGGATGTCGTAGCTGCGCGCGCCCAAGCCCACCTTGACGATCTCGCTCACAGGACCTCGCGTGCCTTCAGCGCCGTCAGGATCTGATCCACGGCTTGCGAATGCGGACCGTCGTCGCTCTCCACCGTGACGTCGGCGAGCTGATAGATCGGCGTGCGCTCGGCAAGCAGCCGCTCCAGGACCCCCCGCGGATCGTCGCCGCGCAGCAGCGGGCGGTTGTCGCGCCGCTTGACGCGTGCCAGCAGCACCTCGACGGGCGCCTTGATCCACACCGTCACCGCGCTCTCCTTCAGCCGCTCGCGCGTCGAGGCGTCCACGAACGCGCCGCCGCCCGTCGCCAGCACGTGCGGCGGCTCGCCGAGGAGGCGCGCGATCACCTTGCGCTCGCCGTCGCGGAAGGCGCCTTCGCCGAAGCGGTCGAAGATCTCGGGGATCGGGCAGCCCGCGGCACGCTCGATCTCGCTGTCGGCATCCTTGAAGGGCACGCCGAGCCGCGCCGCGAGCCTGCGGCCGACGGAACTTTTCCCGGACCCCATCATGCCCACCAGCGCCACCGTGCGGATCAGTCCCGTCATCGCGCTTTCCGCTTAGCGGGCCCTTGAGTTTTTGTCCATTTCCGCCACAAACGGGGGGCAGCATCCACATATGCGGACAAGGCAGAGCATGGGACGGGAAGGCATGGGCTGGGGAGCGTGGCTCGGGATCGCCGTCGCGGGCGCGATCGTGTTCGGCGCGATCGGCTTGGGGGTCTATGGCGGCCGGGTCCATCCGCCCACCCGGCACTACGAGCAGGTCGTGCCGGATGACCATCTCCCGCACTAGCCTCGCCGTCCTTGCCGCGGCGCTGGTCGCGCTCGGCGCGCGGGCGCAGACGGGTGATTCGGACCGCGCGACAGCGCCGCCGCGCACCCTGGGCCAGCCGTTGCCGCCCGTGGAGCCGTCCGCGCCTCAGCCGGACCAGCCGCCCGCGACCAGCGACGGCGGCCGGGACATCGACACCAGCGGCCTCAAATCCGACGTCCCCGAGCAGCCCCCGCCGGACAAGGTGGCGCCCTCCGAGGCCCAGCCTTTGCCGGTGCCCGAGCCGCCCAAGTCCACGGTTCAGGTCGAGGCGCTGGGCACCGTCGAGGGCCCGGCCGAAGGGCTGCTGGACCCAAGCAATGGCGGGATGGACCAAAGCATCTGGACCGGTTCCGGCCGGGCCGACATCGAGACGTTGCTGCCGCACATCCCGCTCGCCTCGCCCGACAGCGCGGTCAAGTCCTTGTCGCGGCGGCTGATCCTGACCAAGGCGGACGCGCCGGCCGGCGCGATCAAGCGCGCGATCATCACCATCCGCATCGAGAAGCTTCTGGATGCCGGGCTGACCGACGAGGCGGGCGCGCTCGCGGCGTCCGCGTCGGTCAGGGGCGATGCCGATTTCGCGCAGGTGCAGGCCAATGCGGTCCTCAGCGCCGGGCGCGCGGGAGACGCCTGCGGCGATGCGACGGCGGCGCGCATGAATCAGGACAGCCAGTTCTGGCTGGAGCTGCGCGCCTATTGCGCGGCCCAGTCGGGCGACACGGCGACCGCCGACCTCACGCGCGGCATCCTCGATGCCAAGGGCTTGAGCGATGCCGCCTACAACGTCCTGGTCGACGACGCCCTGACCAAGGCCAAGAAGCCGCCGCCCGCGATGCCCAAGCCCACCGCGCTGCATCTCTTCCTGCTGCGCAAGGCGGGGCTTCCCATTCCTGCCGACGTCGCCAAGCATCTGGGCGTGGGCGCGAGCCTGCTGGTGATGCGCGATCCGCATACGCCGCCCGACCAGCGTCTCGCCGCCGCCGAGCGCGTGGTGAAGACGGGTGCGGCGACGACGGTGGAGCTCAAAGCCGTGCTCGATGCGCAGACCATCGCGCCCGGCGCGCAGGCCAATGTCGCCAAGATGCCGTTCCTTCTGGCGCAGGCGACGCTGCGGCGCGCGGCGCTGCTGGAATCGCGGCCCGCCGAGAAAGCGCAGCTCGTGCATCAGGCGCTCATCATCGGCGACAAGGCCCAGCTGTTCGAGATCGGCGCGCATCTTCAGGCCGACGCCGTGGAGAAGCTCGATCCCAACACGGTGCCGCCCGACAAGCGGCCGCTGATCGGTTGGGCGCTGCTCATGGCGGGCAAGCACGAGGCGGCAGAGCGCTGGCTGGGCGAGGGCGATGCGCCGCGCGCGGTGCTGGCGCTCGTCGCAGGCAAGGATGCGTCGCCCGGCGATCTGAGTTCCATCGCCGTGACCGCGACCGGGGTCGACAAGGCCCAGGATCCGAGCCGCGGGTTCGACGCGCTGGTGCTGGGCGTCTATGACGTCCTCGGCCGCGCGATGCCGCCCGATGCCAAAGGGGCCGCATCGGCGATCGAAGGACGCCATTGGCCCGGACGGCGTCCGGACGATGCCGCCATGCGCACGATCCTCGACGCCGCGTCGGCGCCCGAACGCAAGGGCGAGGCGGTTCTGCGCATGCTCGCGTTCATCGGACCCTCCGGCCCACGCGATCTGGCGCCCGACGTGACGGTCGAGTTCCTGCGCGCGCTTGAGGACATGGGCCTGAAGGACTCCGCCCGCGCGCTCGCGATCCACGCTCTGCTGCTGTACCGCCCGGGCACGTCGTGACGCGCGCGACCCTGATCGAGGCCTTCCTCGACATGATGAGCGCCGAGCGCGGCGCGAGCCGCAACACGATCGCCGCCTATCGCCGCGACCTGCTCGATTTCGCCGTCAAGAACGACTTGAAGCGCTGCGGCCGCGAGGAGGTGAAGCGTTATCTCGCCTTGCTCGCGTCGTCGGGCCTGTCGGCGTCGTCGCAGGCGCGCAAGCTGTCGTCGCTTCGGCAATTCTTCGGCTTCCTCTACGCGGAGGGGATGCGCAAGGACGATCCGACCTCGGCCATCGACGCGCCGAAGCGCACGCGCCCGCTGCCCAAGATCTTGTCGCGCGACGATGTCGAGGCGTTGATCGAGACCGCGCGCGCGAAAGAAGGCGCCGAAGGGCTGCGCCTCGTCTGCATCGTCGAGATGCTCTACGCGGCGGGCTTGCGCGTCAGTGAATTGGTGGAACTCCCGCTCGCCGCCGTGCGCGGGAAGAACGGTTTCCTGCTCGTGCGCGGCAAGGGCAACAAGGAGCGCCTGGCGCCGCTGGGTCCTTCGGCGCGCGAGGCTGTCGATACCTATCTTGCCGTGCGCGACGCGTTTTTGCCCGAAGGCACGCGCGGCCGCGCCGCGGAGCGGTATCTCTTTCCGTCGCGCGCGGCGGAGGGGCACCTGACGCGCGGGCGCTGCCACCAGATGCTCAAGGAACTGGCGCTACGCGCGAACATCGATCCGGACAAGCTCTCGCCCCACGTCCTGCGCCACGCCTTCGCCACGCATCTGGTCGAGGGCGGCGCCGATCTGCGCAGCGTGCAGACGATGCTCGGCCATGCCGACATCGCCACGACGCAGATCTACACCCATGTCGCGAGCGAGAGGTTGACACAGGTCATGGAAGCCGCGCATCCGCTGGCCAAGCGTACGGTGAAGTCAAATTGATTTTGTTTTGCTACACTACCGTCATGGCCGGGCGTCGTGACGCTGTCGCTACGACCCCGGCCACCCAGAAAGCGAGGCCGATAGCGACTGCGTATCGGCGCGAGCGAAAACGACTCTGGATGGCCGCGTCAAGGGCGGCCATGACGAATTAATTCAGGGCTGCAAATAGATGAGCTTCAAGACCATAGATTCCAATGCCCCGGTGCGCCTGTACCGCTCCAAGCTGTTCGTGCCCGGCTCGCGCCCCGCGCTGTTCGAGAAGGCGGCGAAGAGCGCGGCCGACGTCGTCTGCCTCGACCTCGAGGATGCGGTCGCGCCGTCCGACAAGGACGCCGCGC
>JAJPHG010000017.1 GCA_021325375.1 Alphaproteobacteria bacterium
ACTATCTGATCACGGACGGCGCGGGCGACGACGTGCTGACCGGCGGGGCGCTGGCCGACAAGTTCCGCCTGATGAACGGCGGCACCGACACCGTGCATGGCGGCGGCGGCGACGACGTCATCGTGGTGACCGCCGGCTCGCCGACCGGCGACACCATCGACGGCGGCACGGGCAACGACACGCTGACCCTCGGCGGCCACTCCGGCAGCGTGACGCTCGACGGATCAGACAACGTCACCGGCATCGAGACGCTGTCGTTCCATGCCGGCAATTCCTACGCCGTCACCGTCGTGAGCGACATCACCGACGGCGGCGGCAAGACGCTGACGGTCGACGGCTCGGCGCTCGGCGCATCCGACACGATGACGCTCGACCTCTCCGGCGCGACCTCGGCGGCCTATGCGATCCACGGCGGCGCGGGCGGCGATACGGTGACCTTCGGCAGCAATTTCGCGAACGCAAACGGAGGGTTCGGGACAACCGACACGATCGATGGCGGCGCCGGCAGCGATACGCTCGTCTTCACCGGCGGCATGGGCGTAACCGGAATCGGCATCGCCCCGCCTCTCGACATGGGCTCGGGTACGCTCACCAGCGTCGAAACGATCGAGATCCAGGGCGCGGACGATTTCAACCTCCGGATAGAAAACGGCAACATCGCGGCCGGCGCCACGCTGACGGTCGACTCGACCGGCGCGACCGGGAAAGTGGCGTTCGACGCCAGCCTTGTCACCGACGGCAACCTGCACTTCATCGCCGGCACCGGACAGACGGAGTTCATCGGCAGCGCCAATGCCGATGTGTTCGACCTGACCCAGGCTGCGAACGCCGACGGCCAAGGCGGCGACGGGAACGACGTGTTCAATCTCGCAGGCTCCCTCGCCGGCATGATCATCGAGGGCGATGCGGGCAACGACACGCTGACCTTCAACGCCGATGTCACGAGCCTCACCATCGCGCAATCGAGCGTATTCGAAGTCGAGACGCTGAAGTTCCTCGGCGGGCATTCCTATACCGGCGTCGCCGTGACGGGCGACGTCGCGAGCGGCAGCGGGCTTGCCATCGACGCCAGCGCCGCGAGCAACATCTCCATCGACCTCACCGCCGCGACCTCGACGGCCTATGTCGTCACCGGCAGCGCGGGCGACGACACGATCAAGGGCAACAACACCGGCTCGACCTATCATCTCGAAGCCGGCGGCAACGACACCGTCACCGGCGGCTCGGGGAACGACACCATCTACATGGGCGCGAGTCTGACCGCCGCCGACGCCATCAACGGCGGCGCGGGCAACGACATAGTGGTGCTGGACGGCGACTACTCGGCGGGGCTCACCTTCGGCGCCACGACGATGACAAAGGTCGAGACGCTCCAGCTCACGGCAGGCCACGACTATGACCTCACGCTCAATGCCCTCACGCCCAGCGGCCGCTTTGTCGTGGACGGATCGGGGCTCGGCGCGGGCGATTCCCTCACTGTGGACGCCTCGGCATCCACCGGACCCTTTGTCACCATCAAAGGGGGCGCCGGCGACGACATCCTTACCGGAACGAGCACGCACGCAACCACGTTCGACATCTCCCATGGCGGAGACGACATCGTCCACGCCCTGGGCGATAGAGACAATGTCAACGCAGGCGGAGCCCTCACCGCCGCCGACACGATCTATGGCGACGGCTCCACGATCGTCAATCTGAGCGGCGACTATTCCGGCGGGCTAACCCTCGGCGGCGAGATCAGCAACATCGCGGAGATCCTGATATCGGAAGCCGGCGATTTCAACATCACCACCACCGACGCGCTGGTCGCGCATGGTCAGACATTTACGTTCAATTCCACCTCCTTTTCCTTTGCCAACTCGTTCACCTTCGACGGCTCGGCCGAGACGGACGGAAACTTCTCTTTCGGGCTCGAATTCAAAAACGTCGACATAACGGGGGGCGCGGGCAACGACACGATATCCGCGGAAAGCCGCAGCGTGGACAGCACCTACACGGTGCACGGCGGCGCCGGCGACGACGCCATCGAGATCTTTTACGTCGGGCCGAACGACTTCATCGACGGCGGCGCCGGCAACGATGCGCTCGCGCTGGATGCGGTCGGATCGTCGCTCGGCACGGTCTCGAGCACCCAGGTGACCGGCGTGAACGCGCTGTGGCTCAGTGGCGGATCCCCCTCGGGCACCGCGCTCACGGTCATCGGCGACATCACCGGCGGCGAGGGCGCCCTATCCATCGACGCCGGCGGGAGCTTAGGGACCTACGCGATCCTGCTCGACATCACCGCCGCCACAAGCTCCAGCTACAGCATCACCGGCGGCGACCAGGCCTCCAACGATTTCAATGTCGGCACGAACATCACGCGCATCGACAGCCTCTCGGGCAATATCCGCAACGACACGCTCGAGTTCGGGGGCGCGATGGCGGCCAATACCACCGTCACGCTGGACGACGTGCATTTCCAGAGCGTCGAGACGATCCAGATCGACGCCAGCACCAACCTCGTCGCGGTGGATTTCTCCGGCAACATCGCATCGGGCTTCGGGCTGACCGTGAATGCGAGCGCGATGACCGCCGGGCTGACGCTCGACTTCAGCGCCGCGACGTCGTCGGGCTATGCCGTCACCGGCGGCGCGGGCAACGACACCGTCAAGTTCGGCGGAAATTTCTCGGCCTCCGACACCGTGAACGGCGGCGGCAGCAGCGATACGCTGGAGCTGAACGGCGACTACTCCGCCGGGCTCACTCTGGGCGCCACGACCCTCACCAATATCGAGACCATCAAGGTCGATGACGGCCACAGCTACGATCTGGTCAGCAACGACGGCAACGTCGCCTCGGGCGCGACGCTGACGGTGGACGCGAGCGCGCTGAGCGGCTCCAACCAGCTCTTCTTCGACGGCTCCAACGAGACCGACGGCCATTTCGCCTTCATCGGCGGCGCGGGCGCCGACAGCCTGGAGGGCGGTTCGCAATCCGACACCTTCGATCTCAGCCGCTCGGACGGCGCGTTCGCCTTCGGCGATGGGGGCAACGACACGTTCACGGTCGTCTCGGCCGCGAAGTTTCTGGACGACTTCATGGACGGCGGCACGGGCAGCGACACGCTCGTCCTCAACGGCGATTTCTCCACCCAGACGGCGATCACCGGGTCCGACGTCGAGAACATCGAAACCCTGCAGCTTCTGGGTGGCGCGAACAACTACAATCTCATCTTCACCGACGGCGTCACCACGGCGATCACCGTGGACGCAAGCGCCGCCGCCAGCCTTGTCTTCAGCGGCGCCGGCGACACGACCACGGCCTTCACCATCACCGGCAGCGCGGGCAACGACACGATCGCCGGCGGCAACAAGGCCGACACCATCACCGGCGGCCTCGGCGCGGACACGCTGACGGGCGGCGGCGGCGCCGACGTCTTCAACTACACAGCGGTTGGCAACTCCAACACCGCGACCGGCTACGACACGATCACGGACCTCACCACCTCGGACTTCATCCATATCGCGGGCGAGACGCCCAACTTCTTCGCCGCCGAGACCGTGAACACCTATCAGGGCTCGCTCGACGCGGACCTTGCCTCCGTCCTGTCGGCGATGCCGAGCTTCCAATACGCGGTGGTGACGCTGTCCGGCGCGGGCGATCCGCTCTCCGGCCACACCTTCCTGGTGGTCGACGGAAACGGAGCGCCGGGCTACACGGCCGGCGCCGACTATGTGATCGACATCACCGGCTACAGCGGCGGCGCTTCGCAGATCGAGTTCATCTGAGCCGCGGCGCCTCGCAACGATTTTTCTGACGGCGCGCGGCGATCGAGCGCGATAGGGCGATGAGAGCAGGGACTGGATGGCGCACCGGGCAGGATGAAACTGCGAACTGGCAGATTTTTGCCGTCAGTAAACGCTGTTCAGGGCCTAAGTCGTGCTCAAAAGGGGATTGAACGGGTGACAACGGCTTCTGGCCAAACCAAGCTGGATGTTGCAGAGGCTTTTGCGATTTGGGAATCTCAGGCTCACCGGTCGAGCGGCATATCGGAGTTGCACATGCCCATCCCATCCACCACAGGCGCTTTCGCCATCGTGCCCTGCAACGATTTGCCGGGCGCGCTTGCGTTCTGGGAGCGACTGGGCTTCGCGCGCACGGGCGGCGACGGCAACTACTACATCCTGACGGGCTGGGACTGCGAGGTTCACCTGACGCAAGCCGGATCGGGACCGTGGAGCGTGCCTGAAACAAATCTGTTCGGCGTCTTCATCCGCACGTCCGACGTGGACGCGATCGCCACCCGCGTGGACGACTTGATCATCCGTCCTGGAGGCGTTCCGCGCCATCGCGAACGGGGACTCTATGAGTGCGGGATCGCAGGCCCGGATGGGCTATTGGTCCGCGTCCCGGCTCATGGAAGCGTCGTGACATTTGGCGCGCTGGAAACAGAAATTTGCAATTCCGTACGGGGTTGGCGCTCCACGGCGAACTAAGCAAGCAAGCCAAATCAATGCGTTGGCCGAATATGGAGCTAACGATTCTTCCAATGCGCTCCAATGCTTTCTACGCGATTGCCTCACCACGAAAATTCGGGGTGCGATCAGTTGTGCGCACGAAAGCGGGACTCGACGGCATGGGCCTTGCCGTCGTCCAGCCTTTTTTCGACTACATCTTGACCGCCTTGGCTGATCTCGACCCGCGCGACGCGACCCGATCCGTCCCGCACGAAGGTCAGCTTCGCTGCGGTTTCGATCCGGTACCAATCGCTGCCGCTCACCGGCACAAGCTCGAACTTGGGATTGCCCGTGCTCTGGCCGAACAGCCGGTTGCCGTCGCGGAAGACGTGGAACACGGTGTCGGCGGTGCGCTCGTAATAGCCCGACATCTCGTCCATCGTTTTTGCGCCGACGGAAGCGCGCTTTACCGTCGGAGGCTGGAAGTCGGGCCAGCCATATTCATGCGCCACGGTCCTCAGGATTTCCAATTCCAGATCCTGGCCGTTGTCGCCGTTGGACATGAAGGCGATGCCATCGCCGGAATCGTAAGCGAGCATGTAAGCCCGGAACCCGAAATTGGCGCCGCCCGCATCGAAATACGGGTGATCGGTGCCTTGCGACAGGTGCAAGCCCAGGCCGAAATTCCCTACACCGCCATGTTTCACCATCGCGGAGGCCATGCGCGCGTCAAGAACCGCATCGCTCTTTCCGGCGAGCGCGTTCTGGATGCCGATGAGGAAGCGCGCCAGATCCGTCGCCGTAGACCAGAGCCCCGCCGCCGTCATCTCGGGATAGACGTGCACGCCTTGCGGCACGGGAGAGCCGTCGCCGTCATAAGGCCAGGCGGCATCGTCCAACCTGCCATAGGGCAGCACTTGCTCGTAGAAGCTGCGATCCATCCCGAGCGGGGCAAAGACGGTTTCGCGGGCGAAGCGCGCGAATGGCTCGCCGGTCACGTCTTCCATCAGCTTCTGCGCGATGACGTAGCCGCCTCCGGAATAGCGCCAGACCGTGCCCGGCGTTTCGATGACGCGGATGGGTTCGTTGTTCGCCGGCGGCAGGCCATCCAGCACCTGCACCAGGCTGGGGACCGGCTTGCCGGGCTCGTAGCCATCGAAGCTATGCACGTTCGTTCCCGCCGTGTGCGACACCAGCTCGCGCAGCGTCACCGGCCTTTGCGCGGTGAACGCATTCTTGGGAACGCTCCAGCCCCTAAGATAAGAGTTCACGTCCGCGTCGAGATCGACCTTTCCCATCTGGGCGAGATGCAGCGCGGCGGCGGCGGAAACAACCTTGCTGATGGAGCCTGCCTGGAACAGCGTGTCCGGCGTCACTGCCGGTCCGCCGGTCCTCGTGACGCCGTATCCCCGCGCCCATTCGATTGCGCCGTCATGGGTGAACGCGACGCTCAGTCCGGGGACATGGAGCGCTTTCATCCGCTCGGTGAGCGGCGCCGCGTTCGCTGCCCCGCCCTCGATCAACACCCCGTTTAGGATCGCGTCCTCGATGCATTGGATGTGCCTCCGCGACTCCGCAGTTTCCGCACTGGCAGAAGCCGCCGCGCATAACACCGAAAGGCCCAACCCCGCGACTGCCGACACCCGCATCCGGTTCAACCCCTGCCTTTTCCGCGAGGCTACACCGGAAGTGCCTCACGCGAAAATCGATCTCGCAAAATCGATGCGAACAGTGGGATTGACGCACCATACAGGATGAAACTGCGAACTGGACAGTGATTACCCCCCGGGCTGAATTTGGGCGTTTATGGCCCCATATGCGGATGTTGTAGTCCATATGCCCGAGGAGTTCGGAACCTGCCGTACCCCTCCCACGTAAGGCCCGAGCGAAACGCGCCGCGGTGAATCGCCGTTCCGCCTAGGCGTCGCAAGTCGCTACTTCTGTTCGATAACCGCGTTCAAGCCGGTGTGATCGTAGAGATAGGTGCCGTTGCTTCCGCAGCCAGTCTGGAAATCCAGCGTGTTGTTTTTCTTGAGAACAACATTGAGCGAAGTGAATGGTGCCTTTGGCGATCCGTTCCCGACGTCGATGTTTCCGGTGAATACCGGCGAGCCGTTGTTCACGAGAATTTCGACATCGGTGGTCGTGCCGGTGGTGTCATTATCCAAGCCATAGAATGCTCCGCTTATCCGGTACTTTCCCGTTTTCGGCGCGGTGAAGCGAAGAACCGCGTATTCGCAGGAGGTGCCGGGCACGAAATCCAACGCATGTGCGGGCCAAACGATCGTGTCGCTTCCGCTGTCCGTCACGATGTACGGATAGATGTTGTGAGTCACCTCGCCGGTCAGTGCGCCCCAGCCGTACATCTGTCCGCTGTTGCGGCTATAGTTGGTGGTATAGAGAGTGAACGAGCCGTTCAGAGACGTCTTGTAGCCGTAGGACCAGACTCCGCTCGGGTTCGTGGTGTCGTTGAATTCCGAAGCGACTTCCCACGAACTGGGTACGACCCCCGCGAGCGAGATTCCGCCGGACAAGGCGGCGACAACGCCCGCTGCCGAAATCAGAAGCCCGGCTCTTCCGGTCAGGGCCATCGCCCTTCGTTTCCTTGCAAAGTCGGTGCTGCCGGACATGACGTCTCTCCTCAGGAACGGGCATGGAGCGCCCGTTGTGAAGCGGCCCAGCCAGCCCGCGCATCTCTGCGCCCTGGTGACCATAAGGTCGAGATGGTTCGGTTGGTCCGTTCGGACCAATTTGCGACACGCTCAATTCGGTTTCATGCCAGCCGCGTAAACAACTGTATCGCCTCCGCCTGGCTCTTGGTGCCGCTTTTGCGGAAGATGCTTTGCAGATGGTTACGCGCGGTGTTGAGTGCCATGCCGCAAGCGGCCGCGGCAGCGCCAAGGCCGGCGCAGCGCACCATTTCGATGGCAAAGTCGGCTTCACGCTCGCTCAGGCCGAAAATCGCGCTCAGAGTCTGCCTGGACGGTAGCCGCACAGCGGCCAGATCATGCACATGGATCACACACGCAAAACCAATGCCGGCTCGAAAACGTTCGCTGCGCGGTGCGCCCAGCACCCGCAGCGCGTAGGGATGGCGACCCGATGGCCGCGTGAGCAGCATCTGTCCGCGAGGCCTCGCTTCCGAGATGCGGTCCGAAGAGATCGCGTCGTGGATCAAACTCCGCAGCTTGCGCGTCTCGGAGCTTCGCCGGGTTGCGAAACCATGCTCGCCGAACGCGAGCCCGTCTCCCGCGGAGAGGATGGCATGCGCGGAATCATTCATGAAGACCGGTGCGCCGGATCGATCCAGAAGAATGACTCCATCGGCCTTGTCCGCCAAAGCTTCGAGCAGCGCATCCTGCGTCGCCGCGTTCCGTTCCAGCACCTGTCCGAGCGCCTGGGCCTGAGACCAATGCGGCGCAAGGCGGCGGAAGGCGGCGATGGCGTCGCGCGACGCATGGCCTTGCGCTTCCGTGCTCAACAGCGCCATCCAGCTCACGGCGCCATCGGGCATGCGAGCCACTGCGCCCAGGGAGTACTTCGTCCCTAGGGCCTCGTTGCAGGCGCGCACTTGCGGGTTGCGATTCATCTCTTCGATGTCGAAAAGCGCGTGATCGAAATACACCGAGCCGGGGCGGACGAGCTCGAAGCGCTGAATTCTCGGATCACTCCTATACAACTCGCTCGCATAAAACTTGGCGGCGAATTCACGCGAGAACGGATACGTCTCGAAATCCATTACTTGTCCTGCCGAATCCAGGACGTGAACCAGCGAGGAGTGTGTGCCGAACGCAGATGCGAGCTGCTCGATCGTGTCCCGCCATGGCGCGTCGCCCATCGCGGACGCGTAGAGGCAACCGACCAGATGGTCGTGCCGTTCAGTGGTCAGCAAGCCGCGCGCCCCCCGGGCTCCCACGACAAAGGCTAGGCCGGTCCGATGCTCCTGCAAACAGCGAAGGCACAGACGAAAGGCAGATTGCAAATATGTAATGTTCCTGCATTTCAGCAACGTACGACGCCGCTGGATCTGACGAGGCAGAAAACAACTCGCAACGCCGTCATGGGTCGTGATCGATCAGGCCGATGTCTTCACATGGCCCGGCTTCGATCTCGTGCCATCATCGGACAGCAGCTTCGTTCGCGGCATGATCACGTCTGGCTTCTTCCAGCAAATCGCCACTGCTGTGATTGCCGTCCACGCGCGACCGCCTGCGTCGCACGGACGCGACGATCTCTAGGATGGAAAACGCCAAACCAATTTGTCTGGCAGGGTCCATCGTTTAGCACAGCATCGCGTACTCATTGTCCGCATCGCCGGCCAAGCACCTGAACACCCCCTCCAACACCCCGCTCTCGGCCCAGCGGCTGAAGCGTGTGTGCACCGCCTTCCAAGGTCCAAAGCGTTCTAGCAGATCGCGCCAGGGAATGCCGGCGCGATAGCGATAGAGAACCGCCTCCACGAAAAGTCGATTGTCCTTTGCTGTCACACCGACATGGCCGTCGCGGCCCGGCAGGACGTCCTTGATCCGATCCCATTGATCGTCTCGCAACCCATAACGCTTCATCCGTCAGCTCCGAATCAGCTGACTGCCTATGAATCACTCCACTCTACACTTGGGAATCCTCTAATTGAGGACAGGCCCTAGTTCAGGACAAACTCCGGACCGCCCGAAATTCTCATTTCGGGGGGAGCAAGAGCAAATACGGCAGCCCATCGTTGATGTCCGAAACTTCGCCCCAAACGGTCGAGCCGAAACCCGTGGGCAATCCCGACTGCAATTGCGTGGTCGTCAAACCTGTGATGCCGGGATCATTAGCAACGTTTCCCGCTCCTTGACTCAAATTGGTGATTCCGCTGGTGGTGGTGTCCCAATAGTCCGAGCCTATGCTCCCAGGGCTGGCATTGTCCCACCCGACGGAGCCGCCCGTCTTGCCGCCCGTGTCCTGTGGTGCGCCGGTGGAATAGGCGCGAGCGATCATGCCGACATTAAGCCCCACCAAACCGCCCGCCCCGGTACCGCTCCCCGAACTGGTGGCGCTTCCAAAGGCGTAGGAATCCTGGACCGAGCTGTAATTGATGCCGACGAGGCCGCCGACGAGTTGGCCATCGCCTCCGGTGACATTGCCGGTAGCGTAGGATTGGCTGATCGCGCTTGTGCTCTGTCCTACCAATCCCCCGCCGCTCGCCCCCATTTCGGGACTCAAGGTCACATTTCCGGAGGCGTGCGATTGGGTGATCGTACCGTTGCTGGTGCCACCCACGAGCCCTCCAACTTGATCCGTACCCGAAACGTCTCCAGAGGCGAACGAAGTCTGTATGGCGCCGTCGCTTCGGCCTACAAGTCCTCCGACCAGCGCGTTGTTGTCCGCTGCCGAGATCGTGCCGCTTGCCGAAGAGGACGCGACAATGCCATGGCTCATATTGTATCCCACGAGGCCGCCAACAAACGAGCAGCACTGGGATTGGACATCTCCTTTGGATACCGAGGACTGGATTGTCCCGTCGGAACAACCGACAAGGCCGCCCGCATCCACGGAGCCGCCGTAGTTCGCAGTGAGATTAGCCGTCGAATGCGAATTGAGGACCGTTGCCCCGCGTTCATTGAAGCCCACCAGCGATCCCGCACAAGCTTCGAACATATTTGTGACCTGACCGCTGACACTCGAATTCGACACGGTCCCCTGATTGTCTCCGACCAACGCGCCAATCGCCGACTGGGCATAGTCGCTGAAACTGACTTTCGACAAGGTCACGTCCCGCAGCACTCCAGTCGGGCCAAGTTGGTCGAATAGGCCGATGTGCGGAGGAGCTGTCTGGTCCGCTACCGTCAGTCTGGCTATCGAATTGCCCAACCCTTCGAAGATGCCCGAGAAGCTTGTGGGAACAGGCGATCCGCCATAGGTGCCGCTCTTCGCTTCGTTGTCCTTGTTGGCCAGCGCGTAGAAGCCGTTCGGGCTATTTGCGATCTTTGCCGCCAGTTGCCTTATGTTCTTCACCAGAACATAGGAATGCCCTTCGATCACGAGGCCGCTTCCAGTATCCCAAAATTCGACATGGCCCTTATTGGCGAAGCGCAGATCTCCACCACTGCCGCCGTCATTGATCGTCATTGCGAGGCTGCCGGTACCGGCAACCACGACGGGCTGATTTATTGCAATGCCGCGATCGGCGTCGAGAGTGAGCAAGTCCGGGCTCGTCCAGCTGAAAGCAACATCGATTACGATGTCGCGGGCTTTCTTGCCACTCACAAGGGTAACGTTTCCCCCCGCCAGCATGGCCGTCAAATCATTCACATTCAGAACGGCCTGCGCTGCGGTCGCGGTGCAGACGCCGGAGGTACATGATACTTGTGAGGTCGCGTCGCTCGAAATCGTCAACGCCGCCTGCGCCGGAACCGCGGGAATCATGGTGCAAGCCACCAAAATCCCCGGCAAGTCTAGACGCATTGCATTCTCCCGCCCACGAAAGGGGTACCATCACGCTTTGAGTTCTCTCAGTCAAACAGCGGCACTTCCGCAGTTGAAATCGAGTATCGAGCCTTTCCGCTGTGACCACGGCGGCCAACGCGACGAAGTTCACGGTTTTCTGAGGGAATGGTGCAGGGGCGATCTGGGGAAACAGAGTTCCCGTTCCCGACATAGTCGACGTTGGTAGACTGACGGCGTGTCATCTTTTTAAAGTCGTGCCGAGCTCCCGCGCGTGGTTCAAAATGGTCTGGATTTAGATCTCACACCTGAGGCCGGCGAACTTCGCTTATGCGGGAGCGTTCGGCGCTTCTCGCGGCTCGCGAGGCGGTCTGGAAAAGCACCGTCAGGCAGCGCTTGTGCGGAGCATGGTTTTCGAACTGCCGATCTTGGCCAGCAAATTGGCAAACCCCGTCCTAGTAACACGGGGGGTTGTGTACATGAAGATCAAGCGTGGACTGGGAACCCTGGAATAGGCTCCCAGGCTCCTGATGTACGCGCTAGCGATGGCTATGCGACCGGTTCTGGGCCGTATGGGCCTTTGTCGCGGAGGGAGGAAACATCTTTGCCCGCTTCGAAGATGACAGTTGCGCGCGCTGTAGGGAAAGTCTTGGTGCGCCAATTACTGTGACCGAAATCGGCTGTGACGCGATGCCATTGGCGACCACTTCAAGGGTGCTGGGACCAGCCTCCTGATCGGCCGGAACATCGAAGTGCGTCGCCACGTCGTTGGGCGAAGCAACGGCCATGCTCGTGTGGTCATGAGTCCGGCTGTAGAACACATGGCCGGTTGCGACGTTTGTGATCCGCACCAGCGGATAGTTCGTCGCGCATTGGCTCTCATCGCCGAAAGCGCAGGCCTGAGACATGCCGTTGAGCCGGACGCCGACCAATTTGTACGAAGCTCCCGCCGTCAGGTCGCGCTTCACTCTGAGGTTGGCCGGAGCCCAGGCGGGGTTCGGCGTCGTGGAATCGGGGGTATAAATTTCAACGTCGTTCGTCTCGTCAACGGCAAGAACCTGTCCGTTGGGGAGCGGCAGAAGACTCACGAACCCGGACTCGTCGATAGCGGCATTTGGAATGGTCGGCTCTGGGATCAAGTTTGTCCCATCGAACTCGAAAAAGCCGACAGGTGGATCAGTGTAGTTGCCGGTTTGAGTGTACCCGCCACTGGCCGCGAACAGCACGTTGCCGCTTGGGAGAAGCACGCCGGGCGCATCCTGCAGGGTGTATTGATAGCCTCCCGGGCTCAACGGAAGCTGCGGTCCCACGGACCACGTCTCGGTCTGCGTGTTGTAGATCGAGGTGAACCCCTGGCTTCCGGTGGCGAACACGGTGCCATCCGGCCTGAGAATTGCCGGCCCAATCTCGTCAAGATATGGGTCGGTCAATGTGTTGATCGTGCTGCCCGCGCTGGACCAAGATGCCGTGTGAGGATCGAAGATTTCCGAATGCGTGGGATCGGGGGGATAGGGACCACCTGTAATTCCGAAATAATAGTTGGTGTAGCAATCGACCGTCAGCACCTTGCCGTTGGGCAAGAGAGTCCAACCTTCCTCGTCGTTCATGTCCGCCTTGGTAAGCCCGCCGTGGTACGACCATGTCAGCGTCGTCAAGTTCAGCCTTGCAGTCTGCCAGGACATTTTGTCTTGCACCATGAACGCGCCGTCCTGAAGAATGACGTTGGCGGCGTCACCTATCGGATGCGGCGCAAATTTGCGGCGCGGCGGATACATATCCCTGAAGCCCAGCGGTGGGGGTACAGAAGTCCACGCGTTGGCCACAGGGTCGTAAATCGCTCCCTGGTTCGTCAGCGTGAAATCATTGAGACCGGTGTATTCTCCACCCTCGACGATGACGCGGCCATCTGCGAGAACGGCTTGGGAGGCATCGCTCGGTGCATAGGGCATGGGCGCGAGTTCTGTCCACGTGCCATTGCTGTAACTGCCGCTCAGATCGGGCGTGAGCTTGAAGACACGTCCGTTCGAGCCGTAGTAACCGACGTCGAACACCAGCACCGACCCATCCGTCATAAGCAGTGGTGCCGCGGCGCCTCCTGGTCCCAGGATATTGTTGCCCGAATCCACAATGTTGGTGTCTGGAAACGGGTTGGCGATGGGTTGCCAGTTTCCGGCCTGCGCCGCTGGGACTGATATGCATGTCGCGGCAGCGATTAGCGCGACCACGCACAAATGCTGGCTTGTGCTGAATATCCTCATCGCTCACCCCTGTCGTCTCGCAACTTCACAACCCTACTGGCGCTGGGTCGACGTGTCCAATGAACCGCTCCGAGCTTGTTTGACGGAGAAGCCCTTATAGATTTCACTCTCGACTGCGCGTAAAGGTGGTGCATTCGATGGAGGGAATAGGTGATATGCGCAGTGATGTGCAATCTGCTCTCGTTTTATTCACACTCGCCGCTTTCGCCCTGATTTCTCCGGCGGAAGGGTACAGTTTTAAAGTCATTCACGACTTCTGCAGCAATCGAGGTTGTACCGACGGAGATACTCCTGCCTCCGGCATTACCATCGATGCCGAAGGCAACCTTTATGGTGCGAGCGAGCTAAATTACGTGGGTCAAGGAGCAGGCACCGTCTTCGAATTGAGCCCAGCCTCCAACAAAAAAGGTTGGAAGTTCCAGACGATATATACGTCCCTTAATTTCTATAATCCCCACGGCAATTTCATCTTGGACACAGCAGGAAATATTTACGGGACCGATACGAGCGGGTCAGAAGGTTACGGTCAAGTCTTCGAGCTAATTCCACATGGCAACCATAACCGGCGAATTCTAAAAGAACTCATCAGCTTTGCGTATTCGGACCCGCGTGGCTATTTCCCCATGAGCGTGACGTATCAGGGGGCAGCGAACGGTGTCGTTTATGATGGCACGTCGACGCTTTTCGGAGTCAACACGGCAGGCGGTGCGATGGACGCAGGGGTAATTTTTGCTCTGACACCTGCGGATGGCGCTTGGAACGAAAGCAGTGTTTACGATTTCTGCGCGCAAGCAAAATGTGCGGACGGCGGATATCCTACTGGTCTAACCATCGACGCGAGCGGCACGCTATACGTAGCAGCCGGTGGAGGCGGCGCGCATCGTGGCGGGACTATATTGTCTCTCGCCCAACAAGGGGGGGTATGGAACGAAACCACCCTGCATGAATTCTGCGCTTCCGAGAAATGCACGGACGGCGAAGGGCCTGACGCGCCTCTGCTTCAAGATGCGGCCGGGGATTTGTTCGGCGTGACCAGCCTCGGTGGAGAGGGAAAGAAGGAATGCTGCGGTACGGTCTTCAAGCTTACGCCGCAAGGCGAAAACTCCCCGTATTCGGTGCTTGCCAGCTTTTGTATCAAGCGCAACTGCAAAGACGGAGCAGACCCCTCGTCGCCTTTGGTTATGGATACATCGGGAAATCTTTTCGGCGTGACGCTAACTGGCGGACCGCATCGCGTAGGAGACTACCTTGGGGGCGGGACAGTTTACATGATGAACGGCACCGACCGGATTTTATTGCATAGTTTCTGCTCAGAGAGAGATTGCACAGATGGCGACAATCCGGTCGCCTTAACAATGGATGCTTCCGGCAACCTATATGGCCTTACAAAAGGAGGCGGAAAGTATGGCGCGGGCACTGTGTTCGAGCTGACACCGTAGGCATGGTGCAGCTTACGAGTCTAGCGCCCGCACTTGGTTAGCGTAGGAGGTTTCGACTCATCCGACGAGCAGCTATTCTCTGCCACACGAGGCGCTGTCGCAGTGTGGTGCTACGGCACAAGCTCACCTCGAGCCTTGAGCAGCCGGTCGGGATCGGGGTGTTCGCGATTGTGATCTTCCTCAGCGATGGCGTTGAGCATGTATTAGGTGCGATCGCGGCGCGGCTTGGAACACATCAAGGGGACTTGGGTCCTTAAATAGTTAAGAGATCGATGACCCTTAGTAGTTCGGTCAACGCCTCTCGAGCGACGATAAGCCTGCTCACAGCAATGCCGCGGTCTCGGCCGGCACGTACGAGAACTTTCTCCAGCAGCGATTGTGAGTGACGAATTAGAACAACGAGATGCTCCCCACTGGGGCCCTTGGATCCCGTCAGCCAGTTCCTGACTGTCCGCTCGCTGGCTCCGGTCCAGCGCATCAAAGTCTTGGTTGCGCGACGTGTGGCACAGCATGCGCGGCGTTACCTCATTTCGAGGCACGATCTCTTGGCGAGAAAGGCATAACTAGCAATTATGGCTAGTTGCGGTGCTATGCACCCGCTGAAGAGCGAGGCAGCCTATCCTGCGCCTCATCGACGATGACATGAGCAATCCAGCTTCATGCGCGAGATCGCGCCAAACGCCGGGCTTTTCGGCGAGTGGCTGCAATACACGGATGAAAGCAAGGACTGAATGGCGCACCGGGCAGGATTCGAACCCACGACCCCCAGATTCGTAGTCTGGTGCTCTATCCAGCTGAGCTACCGGTGCGTCTTTAGGGCGGCAGAACCTATTGATCGAAGCCGGCAAAGGCAAGCTTGCCGGCGCCCCAAACCCGCCTTTTGTGACGAAGCCCGGCGCGCGCGGCCGAAAGGACAGCCTTGAGGGCGCCCGCGCGGCGCGGCATAACGCGCAAGTCACGGAGCGGCCACGGAAAAACTCCCAAAAACCGGTGCCCGCGACCCTTGTGGGCTGCGCGCGCGCTGGTTAAGACTGGGGCGAGTGCGTGCGGACTGCGCCGCGTGGGCCGCGCAGGCTGGCCTCGTCCGGGCGCGTGACAAGCGCGGGCGATGGGCGATAGGCAGCGGAGAGACATATGAAGGCATATCGGGCAATGCGCGCGGGCGGCGGCCTCATGGGCGCTTTTCTCCTCGCGGCAAGCCTCGGTCTGGCGGGCTGTTCGGACGTGGACAACGCGCTGTTCGGCAGCGGCGACGACACGGCGCAGGCAAGCCCCGAGCCGGGCACGCTGGACGCCGGTTCTTCCGGCTCCCGCCAGGCGCAGAACACCGCGCCGCGCAACCAAGCCCCCGCGCCGTCGAGCCAGATGCAGGCGAGCGGCGACACCGGCACCGTCGAAGCGGGCACGCTGCCCGATCAGGCCCCGCCCATGACGCAGGCGCCCGCCCAGGTGGGAACGGGAACCACGATCACCCCGGTCCAGATCGAGCAGGGCTCCAACACCGGCACCGCCGTCAGCAGCTCCATCGCCAATCTGCGCGCCCAGGTGATGTCGACGGAGGATCACATCTCCTCCAACGCGCAGCGCCTGGCGGGTCTTCGCACCCAGGCGGCCGGCAACGCCACCCAATATCACGAGGCGAAGGCGCGCATCACCGCGCGGCTCCAGGTCGGCACCACGCGCGGCAATCCCGAGCTCGTCGCGGAGTGGAACACGGCGCAGCAGGCGCTCGACCAGCTCACCATCAACATCAATGCGCTCTCCACGCTCGGCACCGACGTCGCCAACGATTCCTCGAACGCGCATTACGTGCTCGACCAGATCACCGCGACGTTCAACGTCTCCGGCGCGGTCGACGAAGACCATCGTCAGCTCTCGGTGCTCGAGGACGAGACCAACCAGACGATCATCCTCATCGACCGCCTGCTCAAGAGCGTGTCGGACGACGTCCAGCGCCAGACCGCCTATGCCGCCAACGAGCGCGCGAACCTGACGACGCTGGCCGCCGCGATCAAGAACGGCGAGCTCTACGGCGCCGACCTCGGCACCATGATCCCGGTGACGCAGAACGCCGCCGGCGTGACGCAGATCGCCTACGGCGGCACGCCCCTGGTGGTGATCCGCTTCGACAAGCCCAATGTCGACTACCAGCAGATCCTCTACGCGGCGCTGAGCCAGGCGCTGCAGTCGCGGCCCGGCGCGGGCTTCTCCGTCGTCGCGGTGTCGCCGACGCGCGGCACGGTGGCGGCCGTCCAGCTCGCCCAGACCTCGGCCAAGCGCCATGCGCAGGAGGTGATGCGCTCCATCACCGACATGGGCGTGCCGGCGTCCAGGCTCGCCGTCGCCTCCTCGACCGACCCGAGCGCGACGTCGAGCGAGGTGCGGGTGTTCGTTCGGTAAGAAAGCGAATTGCGAGTAGCGAATGGCGAATGGAAATCTATTCGCTACTCACTATTCGCTATTCCCCCTTTTTCACACCCCGTTCGCCTTGAACCAGGCGAGCATGCGCGACCAGCCTTCCTTCGCGTCCTTCTCGTTGTAGCTGTCGCGGTAGTCGGCGTTGAAGCCGTGCTGCGCGTCGGGGAAGACGTCGATGCGCGACGTGGTCTTGCCCGCCTTGGTCAGAGCCGCGCGCATCGCGTCGATGTCGGCGGCGGTGATGTTCTTGTCGAGGCCGGCATAAAGCCCCAGCACCGGCGCGTGCAGGTCGCCCGCGAGCTCGGTCGCGGTATGCGGCCGCAAGGGGCTCGGCTTGCCCGCGAGCGGGCCGTACCAGGCGACGCCCGCCTTCACGTTCGGGCTGTGCTCGGTATAGAGCCACACGACGCGTCCGCCCCAGCAGAAGCCGGTGATCGCGAGCCGCGAGGTGTCCGCGGCCTCTGTCTTGGCGAACGCGACGGTCGAGTCGAGGTCGCTCATCACCTCGTCGTCGGGGACCTTGGAGACGATGTCGGTCATCAGATCCATGACATGCGCCATGTCGTACTTGCCGGGATCGCCGAAGCGCGCGTACAGCGACGGCGCGATGGCGTAGTAGCCGGTATGCGCCAGGCGGCGGCAGAGATCCTTGATGTGCTCGTGCACGCCGAAGATCTCCTGGGTGACGATCACGACGGGCGCGTTCTTCTTTCCCTCTGGCCGCGCGCGGTAAGCGGGAATGTGCCCGTCGGCGACGGCGACGCTGACCTCGCCCGCGTCGAGGCCTTTGGTGTCGGTGACGATCGCCGCGGCGTTGATCGGCCCCGCCGCCACGGTGAAGCCCGCGACCAGGCCGGTTGCGGCGAAAGTCCGCCGCGTGATGTCTCTATCCATTCTTTCCTCCCTTGAAAGCATCTCGATAGCTTTTGATGTTCCCCAATGAATTCGCCTCATAGACGCCGCGCGCGATGGCGCGCGCGATGCAGTCGGCCGCGATGTGGCCAAGCCGCATCGTCTCGCGCGCGCGCAGGCCCGTGAGCTGCGTCTTCGCCGTGCTCACCGCGAAGACGATGTCGCCGTCGAACGGCGTGTGGACCGGGCGCAGGGCGCGCGCGAAACCATCCGCCGCCATCACCGCCACGCGCCCAAGCTCGGCGCGGGTGAGATCGGCATCGGTCGCGACGATGGCGATGGTCGTGTTCTCGCCCGGCCGCGCGCCTTTCATGTCGGCGGGAAGATCGAGATCGGCCGCGACGTCTGGGCCGAGGCGCCGTCCGCCGAACTCACGGTTCTGCTCGAACGCGAACGCCCAGAAGACATCGGTCCCGGGAATCAGCGGCGAGCCGACCGAATTGACGGCGGCGAGCACGCCCACGGTGAAGCCATCCTCGGTCACGGACGAAGCACTGCCGAGGCCGCCTTTATATTTGCCGGCGATGGCGCCGTAGCCCGCGCCCGCATTGCCGAGTGCGAAATCCAGCGACGCGGATTGGATCGCCTGGGCGCCGAGCGCGCGATAGGGCGTCTCCTCGCCCCATTCCTTGTCGCCGCCATTGGCGAGGTCGAAGAGGATCGCGCCCGGCACGATGGGCACGCGCGGCGCGCCGGGTGCGACCGCGAAGCCGCGTCCCAAGGCGCGCAGAACGCCCGTCACACCCGCAGGCGCATCGAGCCCGAAGGCCGATCCGCCCGAGAGCACGATGGCATCGGCCTGCCCCACCAGCGCCATCGCGTCGAGCGTGGCGACGTCGCGCGTCCCCGGCGCGCCGCCGCGGATGTCGTAGACCGCGTTCATCGGCGCATCGCCGACCAGCACGGTCACCCCGCTCGCCACGCGCGTGTCCTGGGCGTGGCCTACGGCAAGGCCCGCCACGTCGGTGATGAGGTTTCGCGCGCCAAGCCGCACCATGATAGGACAGGCTACAAGCTGTGCCCGCGCGCGAGAAGAGAGCTTCGATGATCTTCGGTCCAAGCCTTTACAAGCTAAATCATCCCACCCTCCCCTTGAGGGCGGAGGTAGCGCCAGCGTGCCGACATCGAAAAATGCGAAGCATTTTTCGGGGAGGGGTGAGCTGCGAGCCGAAGAATTCCCCTCCCCGAAGCGCTTCGCGCTTCGACCCTCCCTCAAGGGGAGGGTTGGCGCTGGTCTTCGCAGTCGCGCTTGCCTGTTTCCCCGCCGCCGCCGGGCCCGTGGCCAAGCATCACATGATCGCGGCCGCCAATCCCTTCGCGGCCCAGGCGGGGCAGGCGATGCTGCGCAAGCACGGCTCGGCGGTGGATGCGGCGATCGCGGCGCAGATGGTGCTGACCCTGGTCGAGCCGGAATCGTCCGGGATCGGCGGCGGCGCGTTCCTGATGCTGTGGGACCCCAAGACCAAGCGCATGACGAGCTTCGACGGCCGCGAGACCGCGCCCGCTTCGGCCACGCCCACCATGTTCCTCGACGCGAGCGGCAAGCCGTTGAGCAAGCTCCAGGCGATCCCGGGCGGATTGTCGGTCGGCGTGCCGGGCGTCGTGGCGATGCTCGACCTCGCGCACAAGAAGTATGGAAAGCTTCCGTGGGGTCTGCTGTTCCAGCCCGCCATCGACCTCGCCGAGAAAGGCTTTCCGGTCGGCAAGAAGCTCGCCTGGACGCTGCAGCAATATCCGCAGATGGCGCGCATGCCCGACATCAAACACTATTTCTATCATGCCGACGGCACGCCCTATGCCGAGGGCGAGATCCTGAAGAACCCGGATCTCGCGCAGACGTTGCGCGAAATCGCGAAGGATGGCCCGAAGGCATTCTATGAAGGCGCCACGGCGCAGGCCATCGTCGACAAGGTGGGTCACGCCCCGGTCAATCCCGCGGGCATGACGCTCGCCGATCTTGCCCATTACAAGGCACGCGAGCGGCTGCCTGTCTGCGGCACCTATCGCCGCTACAAGCTCTGCTCCATGGGCCCGCCGAGCTCCGGCGGAATCGCGGTGCTGCAGATTCTGGGCATGCTCGAGCGTTTCCCGTCGAAGGAGCTCGCGCCCGACACGCTCGAAGGCGTGCATCTGTTCGCGCAAGCCAGCCGCCTCGCCTTCGCCGACCGCGCCGAATATCTGGGCGATCCGGATTTCGTGAAGGTGCCGGTCAAGCAACTGCTCGACCGCAAATACATCGCGCGGCGTTCGGCGCTGATCGATCCCGCCAAGGACATGGGCACCGCCAAGCCGGGCCTCGGCGACAGCTTCGCGCCGCAGCGCTCTGCCGAGCATGCGGGCACGAGCCACATGTCCATCGTCGACGACAATGGCGAGGTCGTGTCGATGACGACGACGGTCGAGGCGCCGTTCGGCTCGGAGATGGTGGTCAAGGGTTTCGTGCTCGACAACCAGCTTACCGATTTCTCGCTCGATCCCATGCGCGACGGAAAGCCTGTCGCGAACGCCCCGGCGCCCGGCAAGCATCCGCTTTCCGCCATGTCGCCCACGATCGTCCTTGGCCCCGACGGCCGCTTCAAGCTCGCGACCGGTTCGCCCGGCGGGCCGATGATCATCGAATATGTCGCCCAGTCCCTGATCGCGATGATCGACGGCGGCGCCACGCCCGAGCAGGCGGCGGCGCAGCCGCATCCCGGCAATCCCAACGGGCCGACGCTGCTGGAAAAGGACACGGCGCTCGAATCCCTCGCCGCCGGCCTCACCGCGATGGGCCACACCGTCGCGATGCCTTCGGTCGAGAAGAGCGGCCTGCACGTCGTCGAGCGGGTCAAGAACGGCTACATCGGCGCCGCCGATCCAAGGCGCGACGGCGTGGTGCTGGGCGATTGAAAACCCGGTCCTTCATTTGGTGGCGGAAATCGTCACCGAGCAGCTGCCGCTGTCTATACCTTCGAGCATGAAGGATTCGACGGCGCCGTTCTTCTCATGGCCGTAGACCGGCTGAAACACCACGCCGTTGATGGTCACCGAAGTATCGGTATTCGACCAGGCATACTTGACCTTGACGGGACCGCCGGCAAAGGGGGTTCCCGCGCTGTGACCGATATTGTCGCTGAACAGCAGCACCGAGCCGGTATTGGCGGCGCCGCTCAACGAGACTTTTCCCGTCGAGGCGTTGAAATCGCCGACGGCGGCCGTGTTCAGCATCGATCCGGCGAACGGCACGGAGATTCCGCTCACCGTACCGCTCGTGTAGGTGACCTGGATTTGGGGCTGGCACACACTGACCGCGGAAATGAAATACTTTCCGGATATGACCGGCACCGTCGTCGCGCCGGCGGGACAAGCGGCCGGCAGCAGGAACATGGCGGCCCGGAAACTCTTGATCATCGTACACACTCCCTTGTCGCGTTCGGGAATTGGAGCAGCGCGGAGCCGGCGCTTCATCCACCATTTGGTGGACGGCACCCGCCGCCATAAGATGCCCGGCAGCGGACGGGGAAGACGATGGGGCGGTCTCAAGCGGATCTGATGATCGGCGACATCTATGAAGCCGGCGTGATCGACGGCAATTGGCGCCCGGCGCTGGAAAGAATGCGCGTCATCCTCGGCTCCGCGGAAATGGCGTTCGTCGCAGCCGGCGCCGAGATCGCGGCCGAGACGACCAACCGGGTCCTGTCGCCCGAAAGCTACGACCGCTACAGGCGCTATTACGGACGGCTCGACCCCAAGCAGGCGATATTCGCGCGCCACGGCGCCGGTTTCCTGTTCAACGACGCCGAACATTTCGACGACCGCTTCGTGGCGCACGATCCGTTCTACCAGGAATTCTCGGCTCCGCTGGGCACGCGGCACACGCTCGACTATTTCGTCGGGCGCTGCGGGACCAACGACATCTATCTGGCGGCGATGCGTCCAGGGGCGTCCGGCCCATACGATGCGCGCGCAGCGGGCAGCTTGCGCCGGGCGGGCGAGCACTTCCTGCGCGCCTGGCGATTGCGCGAGACGCTGCGCGAGACCCAATCGCTCGCCCGCGGCGCAAGCGCCGCTCTCGAGAGGCTGAGCTACGGGATCATGATCCTGGACGAAAGGCTGCGGATCGCTTTCGCGAACGGATTTGCGCGCCAGGCGCTGTCGGATTGCGTGGAGCTGGCGGCCGGACGCACACAACTCCGCGCACGAGCTCCGGCCGGGCGGGTCCTCGACGGCATGCTGCAGCAAGCGTTGCGGGGCGCCGTGCCGGCCTCGATGATGCGCCTGATGCGCAGCGACGGACGCGCGTTGTATCTGTGGTGCATCGGACTTCCGCCGTCGAGCCCGCTCGCCCCGGCGCAACATCCGGGCGTGCTCCTTGTGCTGCGCGATCCGCAGCGGCGGCCGGACGTTGCGGTCGAGGACCTGCAGACGCTCTATGGCCTGACACCGGCAGAAGCGCGCCTAGCGCTGGCCATCGGGCGCGGCGCGAGGCTCGACGCATTCGCCGCGGAAAGACATGTGCGGCTTTCGACGGTCCGCACGCAGCTTCTGTCCGTTCTTGCCAAGATGGGCCTCCACCGCCAAGCGGATTTGGCACGCGCGCTTGCATCTCTGGCAAGTCCGGTGAGCGATAGCCGACCGGGCGGGATTTGAAGCGCTCGCCGGTCTTATTTCCGCCGCGCCACCACGAAGAGACGCTGGAACGGGAAAAGCGTCTTGCCGGATTTGCGCATAGGATAGGCCGCGTTCAGGCGCTTCTTGTATTCGCGCGTGAAGTCTTCGCGCTCCTCGCCCTCGAGCGCCTGCACGAAGGGGCGCAAGCCTGTGCCGCTGACCCAGCGCAGCACGGGATCCTCGCCGTCGAGCACCTGGAGATAGGTCGTCTGCCAGATGTCGAGATACGACGCGCGCGGCTCCAGCATCCCGTAATAGCCTTGTTCCGAGCCGAGCACGATGTTGCGCACGCCCTTGAGCTTCGCCGCCCATGGCCCGTCGGCCGCCACGTCGCGCATGAGCTTGTGCGACGGCTCGTTGAAATTGGCGGGCACCTGGAAGGCGAGCACGCCGCCCGGGCTGAGATAGCCCATCAGCCGCGCGAGCAGCGCGTCCTGCCCGTCCAGCCAATGCAATGCGGCGTTGGCGAAGATCACGTCGTAGCGCAGCGTGGGCGACCAGCTTGGGATATCGCCCGAATGCCACGTCGCCTGCGTGCCCGAGCGCCGCGCCTGGTCGAGCATGGCTTCCGACGAATCCAATCCTTCCAGCTTGGCTTTCGGCCAGCGCCGCGCCAAGAGCGCCGTCGAGTTGCCCGGACCGCAGCCCAGATCGATCACATGCGCCGGGCTCTTGTGCGGTACGCGCGCGAGCAGCTCGACGGCGGGGCGCGTGCGCTCGTCCTCGAAATCGAGATAGATCTTGGGATCCCACGCCATGGCTCTCAGCTCTCCTTGCGGTCGGGGACGTCGATGCGGAACCGCGTGCCGCCGGGTCCCGTTTGCATCAAGATGATGTCGCCGCCATGCGCCCGCGCCAGATCGCGCGCGATGGCCAGCCCCAGGCCCGAGCCGCCGCCGCGCGCCGTGCGCGCGAAGGGCTGGAAGAGCTTGGGCAACATCGCCTGCGGGATGCCGGGCCCATTGTCCGCGACGGCGAAGCTCACCATGCGTCCATGGCGCTCGGCCATGATCTCGATGCGCGCGCCGTCGCGCTCGCCGAGCGCTTCGACGGCATTGCGCAGCAGATTGAGCACGATGCGATAGAGCTGCTCGGAATCGGCGTCGACGATGAGGGCTTGATCGACCGTGTTGGCGAAAGCGATCGGGCAGGGCGAGGTCTCGAGCGCGGCCTCGCCGGCCTCGTCGATGAGCGGCTTGAGCAGGGTACGCTTGCGCGCGGGCGGGCGCTCGTCTGCACGGCCGTAACGCAGGGTCTGCGTCGCCAGCGCCACCGCGCGGTCGAGCGAGCCCACCAGGCGCGGCGTCAGGCGCTTCACCACCGGATCCTCGACGGCCGACAGGCGGTCGGAGGCGAGCTTGGCATTGGCCAGGATGTTGCGCAGGTCGTGCTGGATGCGCGCGACCGCCGCCCCCAGCGCCGCCAGCCGCGTCTTCTGCTGCAGCGAGGCATAAAGATCGCGCTGCATCGAGGCGAGCTCGCGCTCGGCCACCCCGATCTCGTCCTGGCGCGAGGACGCGGCGACGATCATGGCGGAGTCCTCGGGATTGTCGCGGAAACGCATCATCGCGGCGGTGAAGCGCTCCATCGGCCGCACGAAGACGACGAACAGCGAGAAGAACAGCAGCAGCGCCGCCACGCCCGAGACGAAGAAGCCCGTCGCGAGCACGCGCCAGGCATAGGCCTTGAGCGCCGCGCGGATCGGCGCTTCGCCCAAGATGATGCCGATGGATTTCGCGTTCTTGATGTGGCTGGGCGCGGTCACGCGCAGCATCCGGTCGCCGCCGTGGAAGAGGCAGGACAGGCCCTCGACCATCTCGGTGCCGATGCCGGCCTTGTTCAGATCCACCGTCACGTCGATGCGGGTCGGCTGCTTGCCGAGGTCGAAATAGAAGCGCTGGTCGGGGAGCGTCAGGAACACGGCCGAGGCGCCCGCGCGCCGCAGGATCGCGCTGCGCATCGCCTCGGGCAGGTCGTTGCCGCCCGGCATGGTGAAGGGCAGGAAGGCGAGTTCGGCCGCCTCGATGTGGTTGCCCAGGAGCTCGCCGTAATACTGGCCGATCAGGGGCACGAAGATCAGCACCTCGCCGATCATCACATAGAAGATCGTGAGCAGCAGGAGCCGCCCAGACAGGGAATGCGCGGCAAGCTTCCAGCCCTCGCCCAAACCGGCACGGATGCGGCCCAACATGGCCCCTGTTAGAGCATTTCGGGCGGCGAAAATCCAAGGCGGGGGCGGGGTTTTCGCCTGTTTCGGCTCCGAATTGACAGCCGCCGCCCCAGTGCTTAGAACCCCCGCTCTTTTGTCAGCCTTCCGGAGCCAGCCATGAAGCGCCCCTATCAGCCGAGCAAGATCGTGCGCAAGCGCCGCCACGGTTTCCGTTCGCGCATGGCGACGGTGGGCGGCCGCAAGGTCCTGGCGCGCCGCCGCGCCCATGGCCGCAAGAAGCTCTCCGCCTGAGACCGGCTGCCCCGCGCCGGGGCTCCCCATGACGCGGCTGAAGATCCGGGCCGACTTCCTCAATGCCCAGAAGGGCGTGCGCCGCGTGACGCCGTCCCTGACGCTTGAGGCCTGCGCCGGGCCCGATGCCCGGATCCTGCGTGTCGGCTTCACCGCGACCCGCAAGCTCGGCAATGCCGTGGCGCGCAACCGCGCCAAGCGCCGCCTGCGCGCCGCCGCCGCCGCCGTCCTTCCGGGCAAGGGCCGGACAGGTGCCGATTATGTGCTGGTGGCCCGGCCGGGAACCCTGGACCGGCCGTTCGAGACCCTCACCCGCGACCTTGCGGCGGCGGTCGAGGCCGCCCATTTGAGGCTCGACGTCCAGGGAGTGACGAAGTGAGCCCGCTGCGCCGCGCGGCCGTTGTGGTACTGACGGCGCCCGTGCTGTTCTATCGCCGGTTCGTGTCCCCGATGTTTCCGCCGGTTTGCCGCTTTGAGCCGACCTGCTCGGAATACGCGCTCGACGCCTTGCGCATCCACGGCCCCGTCAAGGGCACGATCTTGACGGCGAAGAGACTGTCCCGTTGTCATCCCATCGCGTGGCTCGGCGGATCGCAGGGCTTCGATCCCGTTCCTCCGGAATAGGTTTTCATGACCGACAATCGCAATCTGATCATCGCCGTCCTCCTTTCGCTCGGCATCTTCCTGGGCTGGGAATATTTCGTCGGCGGCCCGAAGATGAAGGCCGAGCAGGCGCGCCAGGCCGCCGCCGCCCATCAGCACAAGCCGGACCAGGCCGCGCTGCAGGCGCTCGCGCCCGCGAAGGCTCTCCCCCGCGGCGAGGCGCTCAAGCGCGGAGGGCCGCGCATCGCCATCGACACGCCCTCGGTCGACGGCTCGCTGCTGCTCAAAGGCGCGCGGCTGGACGATCTCAGGCTGAAGAACTATCGCGACACGATCGACCCCAAGAGCCGCGAGATCGTCCTCTTCTCGCCGCAGTCGAGCGACTATCCCTACTACGCCGTGTTCGGCTTCGTGGCCGTGCCGGGCGAGAAGCTCGCCGTGCCCGACGGGTCGACGCCGTGGAAGCAGGAGGGCAACGGTGCGCTGACGCCCGCCCATCCCGTGACGCTGAGCTGGGACAACGGCCATGGGCTCCTCTTCACGCGCAAGATCGCGGTCGACGACAAGTTCATGTTCACGGTCAGCGACAGCGTCGCGAACAAGACGAACGCCAAGGTCGCGCTGCAGCCCTTCGCCTATGTCGCGCGCGACGGCGTGCCGACCTCGCAGCACTACTGGGTGCTGCATGAGGGTTTCGTCGGCTATGGCGGGGGCTTAAAGGACCCGAGCTACGACGATTTCAAGGACGACACGCCGCCCAAGACCTTCACCGCCACCGGCGGCTGGCTCGGCATCACCGACAAATACTGGATGGCGTCGCTGATCCCGCCCCAGGACCAATCCTTCGACGGCTCCTACAGCGCGGCGCCGGGGCAGGCCAAGCACTATCAAGCCGACTATCGCCTCGCCGCGCGCACGCTTGCGCCCGGCGCCACCACGACCGTCGACCACCGCCTGTTCGCGGGCGCGAAGGTCTATGACGTGCTCAACGGCTACAAGAAGAAGCTCGGTATCGCCGACTTCGACTATGCGATCGATTGGGGCTGGTTCTGGTTCATCACCCAGCCGCTGTTCCTGCTGCTCGACCAGTTCTACCACCTGCTCGGCAATTTCGGCATCGCGATCCTGGCGCTGACCGTCGTCGTCAAGCTCGTCTTCTTCCCCATCGCCAACGCGCAATACAAATCCATGGCGAAGATGAAGAAGCTCCAGCCGCAGATGGAGCGCATCAAGGAACGCTTCGCCGACGATCCGCAGAAGCAGCAGCAGGATGATGGAGCTCTATCGCACCGAGAAGGCGAACCCGGTCGCGGGCTGCCTGCCGATGCTGCTGATCATCCCGGTGTTCTTCTCGCTGTATAAGGTGATCTTCGTCACCCTCGAGCTCAGGCATGCGCCGTTCTACGGCTGGATCCACGACCTCTCGGCGCCGGACCCGACCTCGCTCGTCAACCTCTTCGGCCTCTTCCCTTTCGACCCGCACGCGGTGCTGCCGTCGTTCCTGGGCTTCCTCTCCATCGGCATCTGGCCGATCCTGATGGGCATCACCCAGTGGCTCCAGACCAAGCTCAACCCCGCGCCGACCGATCCGGTGCAGGCCAGGATGTTCGGGCTGATGCCGATCGTCTTCACCTTCATGTTCGCGACGTTCCCCGCGGGGCTGGTGATCTACTACACCTGGAACAACCTGCTCTCGGTCGCGCAGCAGTACTACATCATGAGACGCCAGGGCGCCGACGTGCACCTGATCAGCAACCTCAACCTCGCCAGGTTCTTCAAGCCCAAGAGCAGCACGTGACCGACGAGGCCGCCCGCAAGCTGTTCGCGGGACCATGCGACTTCATCTGGGGCGCGAGCGCGGTGGACAACCTGCCGCCGGAGAAGCTCCCCGAGGTCGCTTTCGTCGGACGCTCCAACGCGGGCAAGTCGAGCCTCGTCAACGCGCTCACCGGGCGCAAGACGCTGGCGCGCGTCTCGAACACGCCCGGGCGCACGCGGCAGATCAACTTCTTCGACCTGGGGGGCAGGATCGTGCTCGCCGATCTTCCCGGCTACGGCTATGCGCGCGCCTCCAGGAGCCTGGCCGAGGAGTGGCAGTCGCTGATCTTCGCCTACCTTCGCGGGCGCGCCAATCTCGCCCGCGTGTTCGTGCTCATCGACGCGCGGCGCGGCACGATGGACACCGACCGCGAGGCCTGCACCCTGCTCGACCAGGCGGCGGTCTCCTACGTGCTCACGTTAACAAAGATCGACCAGCTTTCGCCCGGCGAGCGAACCGAAGCGGAACGCGCCTTGAGCGACGAAGCCGGCCGCCACACCGCCGCGTATCCGCAGATTTTCTCGACCTCCGCGCTCAAGGCTCTGGGGCTCGATGCGCTGAAAGCACACATCGCGGCGCTGGCCGCAAACTGAGCTTTGCATTATAACGCCCGGCCATGGCGCTTCAGGACGACATCAGCCAAGACCGCAATCTGCGCATCATGGCGCGCTGGCGCTCGACCGCCCGCGTCCTGGTCGAGGCGCTGCCCTATATCCTGAAATACGACCGCAAGACCGTGGTGGTGAAGTACGGCGGCAACGCCATGGTCGACGGGGTGACGGAGGATTTCGCGCAGGACATCGTGCTGATGAAGCAGACGGGCATCGAGCCCGTGGTCGTCCATGGCGGCGGCCCGCAGATCGGCGACATGCTCAAGCGGCTGTCGATCCAGTCGAGCTTCATCGACGGGCTGCGCGTCACCGACGCTGCCGCGATCGACGTGGTCGAGATGGTGCTCACCGGCTCGATCAACAAGCACATCGTCAGCGGCATCAACGCCGCGGGCGGGCGCGCCGTGGGCATCTCGGGCAAGGACGGCAACCTGATCCTCGCCAAGAAGCTCGAGCGCATGAAGCTCGATCCCGCGACGCTGGAGAACAAGGCCGTCGATCTGGGCTTCGTCGGAGAACCGGACAAGATCAATCCCGAGGTCCTGCGCAACATCATGAAATCCGACCTGATCCCGGTGATCGCGCCGATCGGCATCGGGCCCAAGGGCGAGACCTTCAACATCAATGCCGACACGGTGTCGGGCGCGGTCGCGAGCGCGATGCAGGCCGAGCGCCTGATCCTGCTTACCGACGTCGAAGGCGTGCTGGATCAGGACCGCAAGCTCATTCCAAAATTGACGGTCGCCGAGGCCTCGGGCCTCATCAAGGACGGCACGATCCGCGGCGGCATGATCCCCAAGATCGAGACCGCGATCGAAGCCGTCCGGTCCGGCGTCAAGGCCGCGGTCATCCTGGACGGCCGCATTCCCCATGTCCTTCTGCTCGAGCTCTTCACCGAGCACGGCGCCGGCACGCTCATCACCGCAGAATGATCGCGAAGAATCTTATCCTTGCGAGCTTGGCTGTCTGCGCGTCGGCGACGGCCGCGCAGGCGCAGCTCAAGCTCTGCAACCGCACTTCCTATGTCCTCTATGCGGCGTCCGGCTACGCGCAAGGGGTCAACGCGGCGACGCAAGGCTGGACGCGCATCGTGCCCGGCACCTGCCAGACCGCGATCAAGGAGCGGTTGAGCGCGCATGGCTATTTCGTCTATGCGCGCACATCGCTCGGCCATGCGGGGCAGATGCGCGCCTGGGGCGGCGGCCAGAAGCTTTGCGTGAAGGACGCCGATTTCGCGCTCACCACGCCGCTCGCGTCGGCGCGCTGTCCGGCCGACGACACCTTCGACCGGCCGTTCGCGGGCGTCGACACCCATCGCGCGAAATCCTGGGCGATGACCTTCGACGAGACGCCGGCCTTCGCCTCGATGAAGGAGGCCCAAGCCGCCGGCCTGAAGCGCCTGCTCAAGGACGAAGGCGCCAAGATCGGCGCCATCGACGCCAAGCCCGACAAGGCGACCGACGCAGCCCTTGCCGCTTTCCGCAAGCGCATGAACATGGCGGCGAACGCGAGCGCGTCGGATCTCTTCGATGCGCTGGAGACCGAGGCGCTCAAGACGACCGCGCCCGCCGGCTACGCCGTCTGCGACGACAGCGACAAGCCGGTCTGGGTGGCGCTGGGCGAGGACAAAGGCGGCAAGTTCTTCTCGCGCGGCTGGTGGAAGATCGCGGCCGGCGGCTGCGCCAAGGCGATCACCGAGCCGCTCGCCGCCGACAGGATCTGGATCCTCGCCCAGACGCCGGGCGGCGTGCCGATCGTCTACGGCCCCAACAAGTTCTGCACCACCAATATCGAGTTCGAGATCCAGGGCCGCGAGAACTGCGCCAAGCGCGGCCTCGTCGAATCCGGCTTCGCCGAGACCAAGGTCAAGGGCCTCCTGGGCTTCACCGCCCATGTCAGCGACAAGGGGCTGCTGCTGCCGGCGAAGAAGTAAAAAACCAAATGTCATGGCCCGCGACTGCGGGCCACCCAGGTGACATCTGTCGCGCTATTCCTAAGGGTTCACACGGAGACGCGGAGTCGCGGGGTAAAAGCTCAACTCCGCGACTCCGCGTGAACTGCTTTCGTTTGTGCAGAACCCAACTGGGTGACCCGCGTCCATACGCTGTCGCTATGGACCGGGCCATGACAGCCTTTTTGCTTACTCCCCGATCCCGAAATAGCTCAGGTGCCAGCGCATCTCGTCGTCGGTCAGCGGGAAGCGGATGCCGTTGCGCGCCGGGAGCAGTTCGTCGGTGGGAAGCTTCATCACGAAGCGCTGGATCTTGAACGCGGCGCGCATGGACAGGCCCGCGCGCCACACCAGCGCGGTGACCGGCTTGGCGGAGCGCGTGAGCAGGATGCGGCGCACGGTGCGGTCGGGCACGCGCGCCTGACGCGCCAGCGCAAGCACGACGATCTCGCGTTTGGCCCCTTCCGCGGCCGCTTCGACGAAGGATTCGTCGAGCCGGCCGGCCTTGGCCGCGGCCTCGACCTCGGCGAAGGCGGCATCGCCCTGCGACGGCGCGAGCTCGCCCTCGTCGGTGCGCGCGCGCACCTGGCGATTCAGGAGCTGCTTGGTCTCGTCGTCGAGATGATGCAGGCGCGCAAGCTGCTCGATCAGCTCCGTCGAGACGAAGGAGGCGAGCCGCCTGACCGCACGGCACGACAGGTCGGCGCGCATGGCGAGCGCGTTCTGCCACACGCTGATGCGCTCGGCCTGGTCGATGATCGCGTCCAGCGTGCGCTCGCGGATCGCGGCGTCGGGATTGGCGAGCAGCGCCGAGACCGCGGGGATGTCGAGCGAAGACACCACGGCATCGGTGACGTTGGCGCTCAAGGGCCTGCGCCGGGCGATGGCCGCGAGCACGGCATGCACCTTGCCCTCGGCGATGATCTCCATGAGATCGGCGTCGGAGAGCAACGGCGAATATTCCAGGATCGGCACCGAGACGATGGTCTCGACGTCGCGCGCGAGCGCCTTGACGATTTGCGCCGGCACGCAATCGAGATGCTTGATCTCCTCGGCCAGGATCGCGCGCACGCGCGGGACCTGGTCGCTCGCGAGCCGCTCCAGCGTCTCGATGGTGAGCGCGTGGATGTGGCCGGCCTCGCGCTTGGAGAGACCCGGCATCAGCCGCGCGATCTTGCGGGCGAGCTCGGCGCGCACGTCGTCGCAATCGTCGTCGGCGAGCGTGCGGTTGGAATGGGCGGGTGCGGCGAGGTTGGCGGCGACCGCGCGCCGCGTCGCGGGCTCGCCCTCGCGCGCCAGATAGTCGAGCACGTCGTCGCCCGCGTCGCCGCGCCCGGCGAGCTCGTGCTGCGCATGGCGCGTGCGTTCCTCGAGCAGCCGCAGGACCTGCTTGCTGTCCGCCGGGACGCCGCGTGCTATTCTCCCCGTCATGCGAGGAATATGCGGCTTTTGCTTTTAACTTGCGCTTAAGCCTCATGGTTGAGAAAAGGTAACCATGTCCGCCGGTATGTCCGCAGCCCACGCGCGTCCCGATTTCCGGCATGTCGATACGTGGATCTTCGACCTCGACAACACGCTCTATCGCGCCGACACCGACCTCTTCGCGCAGATCGACATGCGCATGGGGGCTTACGTCGCGCGGCTGCTGGACTTGGCCCCCGACGAAGCCAGGCGCCTGCAGAAGGCCTATTACCGCGACCACGGCACGACGCTGAACGGACTGATCGCGCTTCACGACGTCGATGCGGAGGACTTCCTCGACGACGTCCACGCCATCGATCTTTCCGCGCTCAGGCCCGATCCGGAGCTGAACGCCGCCATCGCGCGGCTGCCGGGACGATGCTTCGTCTTCACCAACGGATGCGGGAACTACGCGTCGCGCGTGCTGGACCGCATCGGGCTGGGCCGGCTTGCGGATGCGGTGTGGGATATCCGCGCGATGGGCTTCGTGCCGAAGCCTTTCGCGGCCGCTTACGAGACGGTCGTGGCCAAGGCGGGCATCACGCCCGGACGCGCGGCGATGTTCGAGGATCTGGCGCGCAACCTGGTGCCGGCGCATGCGCTGGGCATGACCACCGTGTGGCTCGACAACGGCTCGGCGTGGTCGAAGCAGGGGCCCGATTTTCCGGTCGCGGACCGCTCCCATATCGACTATGAGACGACGGATTTGAGCGCGTTCTTGAACGCCGTCGGGACTTAGAGCATGACCCTCGCCAAGACGATCGAAGACGCCTGGGACGGGCGCGAGGCGCTGAGCCCCGCGACCAAGGGTGAAGTGCGCGATGCGGTCGAGCACGCGCTGGACGCGCTCGACACCGGCCGGCTGCGCGTCGCCGAGAAGACCGGCGGCGAATGGCACGTGCATCAATGGCTGAAGAAAGCGGTGCTGCTCTCCTTCCGCCTGAACGACATGCGGCTCATCGAAGGCCATCCCGGCAATTGGTGGGACAAGGTCGAATCCAAATTCGCGGGCTGGGACGAGGCGAAATTCCGCGCCGCGGGATTCCGCGCCGTGCCCGGATCTATCGTGCGGCGCTCGGCCTTCATCGCCAAGGGCGTGGTGCTGATGCCCTCCTTCGTCAATGTCGGCGCCCATGTCGGCGAGAACACGATGGTCGACGGCTGGTCGACGGTCGGCTCCTGCGCGCAGATCGGCCGCGACTGCCATCTCTCCGGCGGCGTCGGCATCGGCGGCGTGCTCGAGCCGCTGCAGGCGCAGCCCACCATCATCGAGGACAATTGCTTCATCGGCGCGCGCTCGGAGGTGGCCGAAGGCGTCGTGGTCGGCGAAGGCTCGGTCCTTTCCATGGGTGTGTTCCTCACCGCTTCGACGCGCATCGTCGACCGCCACAGCGGCGAGATCTTCCAGGGACGCGTGCCGCCCTATTCCGTCGTCGTGCCCGGCTCGCTGCCGCAGGGCGAAGGCCGGCCGGCGCTCTCCTGCGCGGTGATCGTCAAACGCGTGGACGAGCGCACCCGGGCCAAGACCTCGATCAACGAGCTGCTGCGCGACTGACGCGGCGGGATTTTGCTGCAGCGCACACACGCCTTCCGCCGAAGATGCTTTCGTGCGATGCTCGGGTTTCGGGCAATCGGGGGCACAAATGAATTATCTTTTCAGCTTCAGCGGCCGCATCAATCGCGCCAAGCTCTGGTTGTTCCTGCTGATCGCGATCGGCGCGTGCATCGTCTATGCCGTTCTGTTCGCCGTTCTGGTCGGCTTCTCGGCCTTTACCGCGCAGGCCAACAACGGCAACGGACTTCTCGCGGCGGGCGGCTCATTGCTCTTCATGGGGCTCGTGGGATTTGTCCTCGACATCGCGTTGTTCATCGCCTCGCTCGCGGTGACGACCAAACGCCTGCACGACCGCAACAAGGGCGCCATCTGGCTCATCCCTTTCATCTTCGTACCAACGGTGCTCAACACGTATTATTACGCGACAGTCTTCACGAGATATGGTCTCAACCATATGGCGGAAGCCAACGCCAATCCCGTGCTGATGGTCTGCAGTCTCGCCGCATTGGTGCTCTGGCTCTGGGCCTTCGTCGAGCTCTATTGCCTGCGCGGCACGGTGGGCGACAACCGCTACGGCCCGGACCCCCTGGCGGGCAGGATTTAGCTTCGCGCGGCCGTCATCCAGGCGAGCGTCTCGGCGTCGATGCCGAGCGCCTGGACGATGGGCGCGAAGACCGACATCTGCGACACGCCGCTCGGGCCCAGCGTGATGCCGCCGTCCACGACCAGCGCCTGGCCGGTGACGAAGCTTGCCTCGTCGCCCGCCAGATAGAGCGCCGCCTCGGCGATGTCACGCGGACGGCCGCCGCGCGCGATGGGCTGCGAGTGCTTGGACGCTTCCGCGATGGCGTCGAGGCGCGTCTCGCCGAGCTGGCTGGGCACGCCCATGGCGCTGGCGAAGATGTTGGTCGCGATCAGCCCCGGGCAGATGCAGTTGACGCGGATGTTGGAAGGCGCGAGCTGCGGCGCCGTCACGCGGGTCATATGTATGATCGCGGCCTTGGCGATGGAATAGAGGACGGGGCCGAAGCCCGCCTGAAGCCCCGCGACCGAGGCCGTCGAGACGATCGAGCCTCCTCCTTGCGCCCGCATCACGGGCACGGCGTATTTCATCCCGAACAGCGCCGCGCGCACATGCAGGTGCATCACCTGGTCGAAGCCTTCCGCCGTCACCGCGTCGGCCTGGTCGCGCGCGCCGCCGGTGCCCGCATTGTTGAAGAGGACGTCGAGGCGCCCGAAACTCCCGGTCGCGGCCGCGACCGCCGCCTCGATGTCCTTCTCCACGCTCACGTCGCAGCGCACATAGCGCGCGCGGCCCTTGTGCTCCTCCTCGAGCCGCGCCCCCTTGTCGTCCTGGATGTCGGCGGCGATGACGCGGGCGCCCTCCGCCACGAACAAATCGACCGTGCCGCGCCCGATCCCGCTCGCGGCGCCGGTGACCACGGCGACCTTTCCCTCCAGACGTCCCATGCAAAACTCCCTTATAAATGGCTCGGGCAAATGGCTCGCGCCCCTGTATAAAGCGGCCATGGACCCGGTGGAACTCGCCCAAAGCCTCATCCGCTGCCCTTCGGTGACGCCGAAGGACGAAGGCGCGCTGGAGGTGCTGGAGGCCGCGTTGAAGCCGCTCGGCTTCGCCTGCCACAAGCTGCGCTTCGAGCAGGAGGGAACGCCGCCGATCGACAACCTCTACGCGAGGGTCGGAAGCGACGGCCCCAATTTCTGCTTCGCCGGCCACACCGACGTCGTCCCGCCGGGTGACAAGGGTTTGTGGCGCCACGATCCCTTCGCCGGCGAGATCCGGGACGGCATGCTCCATGGCCGCGGCGCCGCCGACATGAAATCGGCCATCGCCGCGTTCGTGCACGCGGCGCAGCGCCATCTGGCGGCCGGCCCGCTCAAGGGATCGATCAGCCTCCTCATCACCGGCGACGAGGAGGGGCCCGCGATCAACGGCACGGTGAAGGTGCTCGACTGGCTCAAAAGCCGCGGCGAGGTCCTGAGTCATTGCATCGTCGGCGAGCCGACCTCCACCGCGCGTGCCGGCGACACGCTCAAGATCGGCCGGCGCGGGTCGCTGACCACGCGCGTGGCCGTGCGCGGCGTGCAGGGCCATGTCGGCTATCCCGCCAAGGCGCGCAATCCGATTCCGGCGATGGCGGCGCTGGTGCAGCGCCTGTCGTCGCATGTGCTCGACGAGGGCACGGCGCATTTCGAGCCGTCGACGCTCTCCTTCACGACGCTCGACGTCGGCAACCCCGCCGGCAACGTCATCCCGGCCGAGGCGCGGGCGCAGTTCAACATCCGTTTCAACGACTCGCAATCGCCGGACGGGCTGAAGCGCTGGATCGAAAGCGAAGCAGAAGCGGTGCGCGCGGCAAGCGGCTGCGAGATCGCGCTGAAATTCGAACTCGGCGCCAATGCCTTCCTGACCGAGCCAGGCAAATTCGTCTCTCTGGTCGCCGACGCCGCCCGCCAGGTGATCGACGCACCACCGAGCATCTCCACGACCGGCGGCACGTCGGATGCGCGCTTCATCAAGGAGCATTGCCCGGTCGTCGAGCTTGGGCTTCCGGGCGGGACGATGCACAAGACGGACGAATGCGTGGCCGTGGACGAGATCCGCCTGTTGAGCGACATCTACCAAGCCGTGCTCGCGCGCTATTTCGCGAACCCGCCATGAACGACGCGGCGATCGGCGTCTTCGATTCCGGCATGGGAGGCTTGACGGTGATGCGCGCTTTGATGGCGCGGCTGCCGCAGGAGAGCTTCGTCTATCTGGGCGACACGGCGCGGCTTCCCTACGGCACCAAGAGCGGCGACACGGTCACGCGCTATGCGGTGCAGGCGGCCGCGGCGCTGGTCAAGCGGCGCATCAAGCTCCTGGTCGTCGCCTGCAACACCGCGTCCGGCGTGGCGCTGGGCGCGCTCGAAGAAGCCTTCGCGCCGCTGCCGGTGATCGACGTGATCGCGCCTGGCGCGGAGGCGGCACTTGCGGCATCGCCGTCGGGGCCCATCGCCGTGATCGCGACCGAGGGCACGGTACGCGCAGGCGCCTATGTCCGCGCCATCCACGCGCGCGCGCTGGACGTCGAGGTGATGAGCCAGCCCTGCCCGCTCTTCGTGCCGCTCGCCGAGGAAGGGCTGATCGAAGGCGAGATCGTCGACCTCGTCATCCACCGTTATCTGGACGAAGTGCTGGCGAAAGAGCCGCGCGCGCTGGTGCTCGGCTGCACGCACTATCCCGCGCTGAAGGATTCGATCGCGCGCATCGCGGGCAAAGGCGTCGCCCTCGTCGACAGCGCGGAAACCACCGCGCGCGCGGTCGAAAAGAGATTGCGCGACGGCGGCCTGCTGCGCGAGGGGCCGCCCGCGCCGCATCGCTTCCTGGTCACCGACACGCCGGAGCGTTTCGCGCGCGTGGGCGAGATATTCCTTGGCCGTGCCATCGCGCCCGCCAGCGTCGAGCTGATCGACCTTCAGTAGTCCACGCGGACCAGATACAGCCCTTCGGGCGGCGCCACGGGCCCGCATTCGGCGCGGTCGCGCGCCTCGAGCGCGCGCTTCATGTCGCGCGGCACCCACTTGCCTTCGCCGACGAGCTTCAAGCTTCCCACGATCGAGCGCACCTGGTTGTGCAGGAAGGAGCGCGCCGACGCGTTGACGTGCACCTCCTCGCCCACGCGCGAGACGTCGAGGCGGTCGAGCGTCTTGACCGGAGATTTCGCCTGGCACTCCGCGGCGCGGAACGTCGTGAAATCGTGCAGGCCGACAAGCGCCTGCGCGCTCGCATGCATCGCGTCGGCGTCGAGCGCGCGCACGACGTGCCACACCCGTCCCGCATCGAGCGCCGCGGGCGCGCGGCGGCAGAGGATGCGGTAGAGATAATGCCGCGCAGTCGCCGAGAAGCGCGCGCTGAAATCCTGTGGCGCCACCGACGCCTCCAGCACCGCCACCGGCGCGGGCTTGAGATGGTGGTTGAGCGCGTCGCGGATCCTGCCGCCGGTGAATTCCTTGACGAGATCGAAATGCGCCGCCTGTCCCAAGGCATGCACGCCCGCATCGGTGCGCCCGGCGCCGTGCACCGTCACGCGCTCGCCGCAGAGCTTGAAAATCGCCTCCTCGAGCGCACCCTGGACCGACGGTCCGTTCTCCTGCCGCTGCCAGCCGACGAACGGGCGACCGTCATATTCGACTGTGAGGCGGTAGCGCATGCCCTTACTCACCTAGCCAGCGAGCGTCAGCGAGCGAAAAGGAAGAAGGTCTCACGCGGAGACGCGGAGACGCGGAGATCTTTTTCTCCTCCGCGACTCCGCGTCTCCGCGTGAATCCTTTGCGCCAGCTAACGCTGGCGCGCTGGGTGGCCGGGTCGAGCCCGGCCATGGTGATTGGGGAGGAATTCATCCCAGGCGGCTACCTTTTTTCAGCGCGAAACCATGCAGCAATTCATCGGCCGTCATCGCGGACTTGCCTGCGCGCTGCAGGCGCACCAGGCGCAACGCGCCTTCGCCGCAGGCGACCGTCAGATGATCGTCGAGCAGCGTGCCCGGCACGCCACGCCCTTCGACAGGCTCGGCATAGAGAATCTTGAGGCGCTCGCCCTTGGCGTCGCACCACGCGCCGGGCGTGGGCGAGAGGCCGCGGACCAGGCAATCGATCTCGCGCGCGGACCTGCTCCAGTCGATGCGCGCTTCGTCCTTGGCGATCTTCTTGGCGTAGGTGACGCCGTCCGGCGCCTGCGGCGTCTCGCGCGCCGTGCCGCGTTCGAGCGCGCCCAGCGCGCGCAGCATCAGATCGGCGCCGAGGCGCGAGAGCAGATCGTGCAGCTCGCCATGGGTCTTGCGGCCGATGGGGAGCCGCTCGGCCATCAGCACGGGTCCGGTGTCGAGGCCTTCCTCCATGCGCATGATCATCGCGCCGGTCTCTTCGTCGCCCGCCATGATCGCGCGCTGGATGGGCGCCGCGCCACGCCAGCGCGGCAACAGCGAAGCGTGCAGGTTGAAGCAGCCGAGCCCGGGCGCCTCCAGGACCTGTTTGGGCAGTAGAAGCCCATAAGCCACGACGATGGCGGCATCGAGCTCCAAGCCCGCGAACAGTTCCTGCTGGGCCGCGTCTTTCAATGTCGCGGGCGTGCGCACGGCGAGCCCGGCCGCTAGCGCGAATTCGTGCACCGGCGAGGGCTGCGCGTCGAGCCCGCGTCCTTTGGGTCGGGGTGGCTGCGAATAGACGCAGGCGATGTCGTGCCCCTGCGCGACAAGCTCGGCGAGCGTGGGCACCGCGAAGTCCGGCGTGCCGAGGAATGCGAGGCGGAGGGACATGGAATCTCTCCGTCAAACCAAATTGTCATTCCCGGCCGAGCGATGCCAAAGGCATCGCGAGGGGAAGGGAACCCAGGTGGAAAGATCGGGCCTGAACTTTCTACCTGGGTCCCCTTCCCTCGCATCGCCTGACGGCGATGCTCGCCGGGGATGACAGGATGGCATTCACCCCGTCTCTTTCAGCCGCTTGGCTTTCGAAAGCTTGCGCAGCGCCATGGAGCGCTTGAGCTTGGAGATGTGGTCGATGAAGAGCACGCCTTCGAGATGATCCATCTCGTGCTGCAGGCAGGTGGCAAGAAGCCCGTCGGCCTCCAGCAGCTGCACCTTGCCGTCGCGATCGAGATACTCGCACTTGATGCGCGCCGGGCGGTCGACGCTCTCCCAGATCTCGGGAACGGAAAGACAGCCCTCCTCGAAGGTCGCCGTCTCTTCCGAGGCCCATGTGATCTTCGGATCGACGAAGGCGCGCGGATTCTTCTTGCCGGATTTCTGGTCGAGGTCCATCACGATGACGCGCTTGGGCACGCCGATCTGCACCGCCGCCAGGCCGATGCCGTCGGCCGCGTACATCGAATCGGCCATGTCGTCGATCAGCCGGCGGATCTCGTCGTCGACCGCGCCGACGTCGGTCGAGACCGCTTTGAGACGCGGATCGGGCGCGGTAAGGATGGGGCGGACGCTCATGGGGCTCAGATAGGTGAGCGCCCTTCCCGGGTCAAGGTTGGCGGCAAAACCATGGAATTAGGGCTGATTCTACTGGGCTGCGCGGTGGTCGCTAGCGCGATCCTGCTCGCCTTGACGCTGCGCCCGCGCCAGGCCGACGCGCGCCCCGATCCCAGGCTCGACGCGGTGATCGTGGCGCAGGGCGAGATCAAGGGCCAGTTCCAGAACACGATCGCGGCCCAGGCCGAGCTTCAGCGCACCTTGTCGGAGCGTCTGGACGCGCTCAACCGGCGCATGAGCGAGAGCTTGAGCGAGAGCGCGACCAAGACCTCGGCCACGCTGGCCGGCATCGGCGAGCGCCTCAACGTCATCGACGCGGCGCAGAAGAACATCAGTGCCTTGTCGAGCCACGTGGTGGCGCTTTCGGACATCCTCTCCGACAAGCAGGCGCGCGGCGCCTTCGGCCAGGAGCGGATGGAGGCGATCATCGCAGACCAGCTCTCGCCCTCGCTCTACGAGTTCCAGCACACGCTGTCGAACGGCTCGCGGCCGGACTGCATCATCCGCCTGCCGAACGTGAAGGCGGTGGTGGTGGTGGATTCGAAATTCCCGCTCGAGGCCTTCGAGGCGCTGAAGGACGCCGACGAGAGCGCGCGCAAGGCCGCCGCCGCGCGGCTGCGCACCGACGTGCAGAAGCATGTGGGCGACATCGCCTCCAAATACCTGATCGCGGGCGAGACGCAGACCCCGGCCCTGATGTTCGTGCCGTCGGAGTCGGTCTATGCCGAGCTGCATACGAGCTTCTCGGACCTGATACAGAAGGCGCGCCAGCAGAACGTGGTGATCGTCTCGCCGCATATCCTCATGCTCGCGGTCAACACGATCCAGTCGCTGACCCGCGACGCGAAGATGCGCGAGCAGGCGCACGAGATCCAGAAGGAAGTCGGCGCGCTGCTCAAGGACGTGAAGCTCTTGGCGGAACGCCTGGGCGACCTGCGCACCCATTTCGAGCGCACGTCGAAGGACATCGGCGAGATCGAGAAGCCGCTCGGCCGCATCGTCTTCCGCGCCGGCCGCATCGAGGCGGTGGAGATCACGACGCAGGACGAAGGCGCGCCGTCGCTGGAGAAACCATCCTAGTCAGTCGTCATCGCCCGTCCGCACGCTGTTGCTACGGACTATGCGGGCGCCCCATGGAAACACGATCCAATTATCGAGCTTGTATCCATGCGTCGCCCGGACAAGCCGGGCGATGACATTTGTGGTAAGGGGTGAATGCGCGAATGAAGACTTTCACGACACCATGAGCCGTCTGCGAAGTTCCGCAGGTGTGACGGTTGCCGCTTGCGCATCTTCCAAACGACGCCGGACTTCATCTTCCTGCTCATCGCTGAGATGCAAAGCCGTATCCTGCGCGGCATAGTCCAATATCGCGTCCGCCGCGATTTCTTGTTCGTGCGGCGAAAGCTTCTTCAGGACAACCCAGGCATCGTCGATCTTATTCATAATTTAGCTTACCACGCCTGTCGTGACCCGCAAAGGGCCTACTCCCCCCGCCGTGCCCTAAACGCGGCGCTGAGCGTGCCTTCGTCGAGATAGTCGAGCTCGCCGCCGACGGGCACGCCGTGGGCGAGCCGCGTGACCTTCACGCCGGTGGGCGCGAGCGCGTCCATCAGATAGTGCGCGGTCGTCTGGCCTTCGACGGTGGCGTTGACGGCGAGAATGATCTCGTCGACGCCCTCGCCTGCGCGCTTCAGGAGAGAGGCGACGTTCAGCCGTTCCGGCGTCACGCCGTCGAGCGCGCTGAGCGCGCCGCCGAGCACGTGATAGCGGCCGCGGAAGACGCCCGCGCGCTCCAGCGCCCACAGATCGGCGACGTCCTCGACCACGCACAGCACGCGCGCGTCGCGGCTGGGATCGCGGCACAGCGCGCAGGGGCTGGTCGTGTCCAGATTGCCGCAGGTCTCGCATATCTTGATCGCCTGCGCCGCGTCGCGCATCGCGGTGCCCAAAGGCTCCAGCAGCGCCTCGCGCTTCTTGAGGAGGGCGAGTGCTGCGCGGCGCGCCGAGCGCGGGCCGAGCCCGGGCAGCTTCGCCAGGAGCTGGATCAGACGCTCGATCTCGGGGCCGGCCGTGTGTGTCGCCATGCCGCACGATCTAGCAGGCGCAAGGGGCCGCGATCCACCTTATTTCTAGCATGCAGCGTCGAAGGGAGGGCCCGCCATGTCCGTCCACACCGAAGACGACGGCAGGCGCCGCGTCAGCGTCCCCCAGCCCATCGCGAACCTGGACGATACCGAGGGCCGCGCCGAGCGCGAGGCGCTCAAATCCCTCGGTCCCGATACGCTGATGATGGTGGGCGATCACCAGCCGCTGCCCGCGATGCCCGAAAAGCCCAAGCTGCTGGATTTCTACACCCTGCGTTTCGGCAAGACGGCGCGCAACCACCTGCTGCAAAGCGCGGCGCTGGCGCGCAAGGCGGGGCATGGCGAGAAGATCGTGCTCGCCTGCCTTCTGCACGACATCGCGATGGGCGCCTTGATCCGCACCGATCACGGCTATTGGGGCGCGCAGCTCATCGCGCCTTACGTCGACGAGGAGGTCGCGTGGGCGGTGCAATATCACCAGGCGCTGCGCTTCTTCCCCGATCCGCAGGTCGGCTACGAATATCCCCAAGCCTATGTGCGCTTCTGGGGCGAGGACTATGTGGTTCCCGATTACCTCAGGCAGGCTTACGAGGCCGCGCGCGGACATCGCTGGTATGGCAGCGCCCGCGCCATCACGCTCTACGATCTCTATTCCTTCGAGGAGAACGTGACGATCGATCCGGGCGAGTTCGAGGACATCATCGCCCGCCACTTCAGGCAGCCGAAAGAGGGCCTGGGCTTCGACAATTCGGCCACCGCGCATATGTGGCGGACGATGATCTGGCCGAACAATTTCCTCTGAGCCGATTTTCGCGAGCGCGTATCTTGTCCTAGAATCCTCGGCCGGAACCAGAGCGGGGACAAGGCCGTGGAAACCCTCTACCAGCCCGAGCGATGGCACGATCTGTTCGTCATGATCGGCTCGGCCGCAGGCGCGCTCGTGGGCCTGCTCTTCATCGTCGTCTCGCTGCATTTCGACAAGATCAGCGGCCAGGACGACATCAACACGCGCGTGACCATGGAGGGCGCGCGCTACAACACGATGCATCTCCTGACGGTGCTCCTGGAAGCCGGCGCGGTGCTCGCGCCGCAGCCGCCCTGGCTGCTCGGCGCCGAGCTCATCGCGCTGAACCTCTTCGGCCTCAGGCTGCCGCTGACGATCATCTACCGCTACGCCAACCGGCACATCACGATCAGCCACCGTGGTGGTTTTCCGATCGCGCTGATCGCGACCGTCATCGCGGCCTATCTCACGGGAGCGGCGGGCGGCGTCGCCGTGCTGTATCAGGCGCAGTGGGCGCTCTACCCCGTGGCAATCGCCTGCCTCGTCAAGATCGTGCGCTCGGTGCTGACGGCCTGGATGCTGATCTTCGGCATCAGCCATTCGCAGGCCGCCAAGACATAGACGCGGATCAATCGTCGCGCGGCGCTTCCGCCGGCGCGTCCTCCACCGCCGCGTCGCGCACCGCGACGATCTCGGCGCCGGGGAAGCGGTCGAGCACGGCGCGCACCAAGGGCTCCTGCATCACGCTTTCGATGCGCGCGGCCTTGGCGGATTTGCGCTGCTCGGCGATGGTGGGCTGGCCGCCCTCGCGCGCGATGCTCACCGACCAGGGCATGCCGGTCCAATCCTTGAGCTTCTGCTTCAGGTCGCCGGCGAGAGAGTTCGGCGCGCGCGGCGAGGGCCGGAACTCGATATGGCCGGGCTCCAGACGAATCAGGTGCACGTCGTTCTCGAGATTGACCTTGAGGATCGAGGCGCCGTTCGCCGCGGCGAGCGCTGCGAGGTCTTCCAGCGTGCGGATGGCAGGCGCCGTGGAAACGCTTAGTCGTGGCGCGGCGGCAATATTCCTACCCTCCCCTTGAGGGAGGGTCGAAATCTGCGAAGCAGATTTCGGGGAGGGATAGGCGGCAGTCGCAGTCGGACCCCTCCCCGAAAAATCCTTCGGATTTTTCGATGTCGGTACGCTGGCGCTACCTCCACCCTCGAGGGGAGGGTTGTCCAGCAAGTCCTTCACCAACTTGTCCGTGGGCGGAAGATCGGCGGCGTAGGAGAGGCGGATCAGCGCCATCTCGCAGGCGGCGATCGGGCGCGTGGCGTCACGCACCTCGATCAGGCCTTTCAGCAGCATCGACCAGGCGCGCGTCAGCGCGGCAACGGGAAGCTTGCCCGCCATCTCGGCGGCGCGGCGGCCTTCGGAGCTCGCGCCGTCGAAGAAGCCCTCCGCGTTCGGCGCAACCTTCACGCGGGTGAGGAAATGCACGGTCTCGAGCAGGTCCTGCATCACCGCCAGCGGATCGGCGCCGCGGTCGTAGAGCTCATGCAGATCGCTCAGCGCCTCCTCGATCCGGCCGGCCATCAGCTTCTCGAACAGGTCGAGCTCGCGGCCGCGATCGGCGAGGCCCAGCATCGCGCGCACCGTCTCGGCCTTGATCTCGCCCTCCTCACCATGCGCGATCGCCTGGTCGAGCAGCGAGAGCGCATCGCGCGCCGAGCCTTCCGCCGCGCGGGCGACGAGCGCCAGCGCCGCGTCCTCGATGGCGACGTTCTCCTTGCCCGCGATGGTCTTGAGCAGGCTCGCCAGCTCCGCCGTCTCGATGCGGCGCAGGTCGAAGCGCTGGCAGCGCGACAGCACCGTCACCGGAACTTTTCGGATCTCGGTCGTGGCGAAGATGAACTTCACATGCGGCGGCGGCTCCTCCAGCGTCTTGAGCAGGCCGTTGAAGGCCTGCTTGGAGAGCATGTGCACCTCGTCGATGATGTAGACCTTGTAGCGCGCCGACGCCGGGGCATAGCGCACGCCCTCGATGATCTCGCGGATGTCGTCGATGCCGGTGCGCGAGGCCGCGTCCATCTCCTGGACGTCGACGTGGCGGCTCTCGGCGATGGCGACGCAGGGCTCGCACACGCCGCAAGGATGGATCGTGGGATGGGTGAGCTTGCCGTCGGGACCGATGCAGTTGAGCGCGCGCGCGATGATGCGCGCCGTCGTCGTCTTGCCCACGCCGCGCACGCCGGTGAGCATGAAGGCATGCGCGATGCGCCCGGTCGCGAACGCATTCGACAGCGTGCGCACCAGCGCGTCCTGGCCGACCAGCCCGGTGAAGTCCTGTGGGCGGTATTTGCGCGCCAGGACGCGATAGGCCTGTGCCTTGGGTGCCGGCGCGTCGAGGCCGAGTTCGTTGTCCATGGGCCGACTATAGCAAGCCCGCGCGCGCGATGGCGGGGCAGAGCGCGATTTCTGTGGAAAGGTGGAAGCCCGGCCGCGACCCGTGGCGGATTCGTTACGGCTGCTTCCTTCCGGACCTGACCGGGTTGGCGAGCGCCTCGTCCGCAACCGGACTTCCGGGCGGCGATATAAGGGGTTGTGGCAAAGATTGCGAGTCCTAAGCCGCCTCGGCCCGGGACAGCGCCAGGACCCGCGCGGACGGCAGGAAGGCGGTCGCGATCGTGCCCATGCTCACCACGCTGTCCAGGCTCAGCGTGCCGCCATGGAGCTCCATGAGCTGGCGGGCGAGCGGGAGGCCGAGCCCCGCGCCCTGGTGGTGGCGCGCGATGGTGGAATCGATCTGGCCGAAATTCTCGAACGCGCGGGCGACGTTCTCGGGCGCGATGCCGACGCCGGTGTCGCTCACCGCGATGCGCACGCCGTCTGGATCCTTGCGCATGCTCAAGGTCACGCTGCCGCCCGGCGGGGTGAACTTGATCGCGTTGCTGAGCAGGTTGAGCAGAACCTGCTTCAGCCGCCGCTCGTCGGCGAGCACGCGCGGCAGGCCCACAGGAACGTCCTTGACGAGCGTAAGGCCGGCCTGCTCGGCCTGGCGCTCCACCATGCGCAGGCAATCATTGGCGAGGCTTGCCAGCATCACCGATTCCTCGTGCAGCTCCGCCTTGCCCGCCTCCAGCCGCGACAGGTCGAGGATGTCGCTGATCAGCGCCAACAGATGCCTTCCCGAATTGTGGATGTCGCTGGCATAGCTTCGATACTGGGGATGGCCGACTGCGCCGAACGCCTCGAGCACCATCACCTCCGAGAAGCCGATGATCGCGTTCAAGGGCGTGCGCAATTCGTGGCTCATCGCCGCCAGGAAGGCCGATTTCGAGCGGCTGGCCATGTCCGCCTTGCTCAGCGCCACCGCGCGCTCGTGCAGCGAACGCTCGAGCTCGGCCTTGGTCGATTCGAGCTCGGCGATATGGGCGCGAAGCCTCGCCGCCTCGCCCGCGGCACGCTCGGCCAGGTGATGGTCGACGGTGGCCACGACCATGCCGAGCCCCAGGATCAGCGTCGCCATCGCCGCGATCGCGATCGCCAGCGTGCTCGGCGCGAGCACGCCCCTGGTCGCGGGGATCGTGGGATCGAAGACGAAGGTCACCGCCGACATGCCGGTGAAATGCATCGCGCAGATCGCCAGCGTGAACACGACCGCCCCGATCATGTAAGCCTTGAGCCTTTCGCCGCGCATCACGAGCATCATGCCGAGCGCCATCGCGGCGATGCCGATCACCAGCGAGGCGGCGACATAGCGGAGATCCCATAGCTCCCTTGCCGGCGCATGCACCGCGGCCATGCCGACATAGTGCATCGCGCCGATCGCCGAGCCCGTGAGCGCTCCGCCGAGGAACGGCTTCCCGCCCATCACGGCGAGCGCGAAGCCCGCGCCGCACAGCCCGATCGCGATCACGACCGAAAGGATCGTCAGCGCGATGTCGTAATCGAGCGGATAAGGCGCCTGATAGGCGAGCATGGCGACGAAATGCGTCGCCCAGATGCCGCAGCCCGCGACGAAGCCCGCGCCCGCAAGCCACAGCATCCGCGTGCGGCCGCCGCTCGCGCGCGCGCGACCGACCAGCCCCATCGCCGTGCTGCAGGCGAAAAGGCACAGCACGCCCGCCAGCACGACGAGCTTGAGGTCATGATCCTGCGTGATGCAGCCGAGAACGCGAAACATTCGCGGATGACATCACAGACCTCGTAAAATCGTGCTGAACGAACAGGGTAAAGATCGCCCTAACGCGCGCAAGCTGTGGTAGTCGCGCACGCGCCGCTCCCGCGCCTATGGCGCGCTTGCCAGGAATGTTTAAGAGGCTAGGTTGCCGCTCCAGACCAATCGAGGCGGGCATGATTCCCTTCACCGGCAACCCTTTGAACCGCGCGAGCGAGAAGCGCGCCGACGCCGGCTGGATCGAGGCGAAGCGCCGCGATCCCGGCACGCTCATCCTGCCGATGTGGCGGCTGATGCCGTTCCTGCTGGGCGACGAGAAGAGCTTGGAGGCCGCCGAGCTCGGCCTGTTCCGTCCCGGCTTGTGCGAGAGCCTGGCCGCGCCCGATGCGCCTTGCGTGTTCCTGGGCCTGGAAGGCAGCCAAGCGTTCTTCGCGCTCGACATCTCTGCGGCCCCCGATCCGGCGGCGGGCGGCCCGCTTTCCGGGCTCGGCCATTTCCGCGACGCGCGGGCGAGCGCCCAGCTGCTGCCGCTCAAGGACGCCGCGATCATGGGGCAGGCCAAGGCGATGATCGACTGGCATCAGCGCCACGGCTTCTGCGCACGCTGCGGCAGTGCTACGGCGGCCGTCGACGGCGGCTATCGCCGCATCTGCCCCAACTGCAACGCCGAGCATTTCCCGCGCACCGATCCGGTCGTGATCATGCTGGCGACTTACGGCGAGGAATGTCTCGTCGGACGCGGGCGGCACTTCCCCGCCGGCATGTATTCGGCGCTCGCGGGTTTCGTCGAGCCCGGCGAGACGATCGAGGAAGCGGTGCGCCGCGAGCTGAAGGAGGAATCCGGCATCGACACCGGCGCCGTGACCTATCACACGACGCAGCCCTGGCCGTTCCCCTCCTCGCTGATGATCGGATGTTTCGCGCAAGCCCTGACCAGGGACCTCGTCGTCGACGACAACGAACTCGCCGAAGCGCGCTGGCTCGACCGCGCGACGGTGCGCGCGGTCCTGAGCGGCGAACGCGTCGAGGGCCTCTGGCTCCCGCCGCCCATCGCCATCGCCCATCACCTGATCAAGGCTTGGGCGATGGAATAAATGTTGTGTGTGCTTTTACGGCGCGAGGTTGAGAGATCGCATCGCATGGACACATCAACGCAATGCTCTGACACAATCGCGCGACAGCTATGAGCATAGTTTCGACTACTGAGCACAGATCGCCACTGGCGAAACTACTGAATAGACGAACTTAGCTCTCAGAGCAGAGCTTGACGGGAAACGCCGCTTCTTATTTTTGTTCCTTCAACCATATCTATGGAGGAGCAAATGAATGACAACGATGACTGGTTCGAATTCCGCTTTTTTGGTAACGGCGGCTCGGCCAGCGGGCGTTGGGGCATCATGGCATTCGTTCTGCTCGCGATCTGCGCGATGGTCACGCTTGTGGTACTCGCGAAGTTTGCACCCTTGCTTGCCTCAACTTTGGTGGGATGGGTGCGCTACCGTTTCCACTAGCCCCACTGTCATCCCCGGCGAGCATCGGCGCGATAGCGTCGATGCTCGCCGGGGATGACAGTGGTGCCGACGTCACGGCGTCCAGATGAAGGCCGTGTTCCTGTAGCGATTGCTCATATAGAAGCCGGCGAGGACGCCGCTGTCGTTGATGACGGTGATCCTGGTGCCGGCGAAGGGCTGTCTATGGCCGGCATCGGGCTCGTCGATCCTGGTGAAGACGCCGGCCGCCGAATAGACGAAGCCGTGAAACCGCGAGCGGCGGTCGAGATAGTCGCCCACGACGTTGCCGGCGCCGTCGATATGCTCGACGTCCATGTCGGAGACCTTGGGCCCGAACGGCTTGACGCGGCCACGCGCGTTCAGAATGAAGCCGCGCGTGTCGTCGTTGTCCCTCACCAGGATGCCCGCCGCCACGCCGGCATCGTTGATCGCGGTCAGCGAGGTGCCCGCGTCCAGCGTCGTCACGGTGCCGCCGTTGAACACGAAGCCCTGCGGCGACGACCCGAAGCCGATCTGGCCGACCATGACGTTGCTGTCGTTCAGTCCGTATACGGACGTCTCGGCGTCGTTCGAGGCGCTGACGATGGAGAGCGTGCCGTCGGGCGCGCGCAGGAAGCTGCCGCCGGAATTGTCGGCGTTGGAGAAGGTGCCCGAGACGTAGCCCTGGGCGTTGATCGCGGTCGCGGTCGTGTAGCGCGCGCCGTCGATCTGGAACACTTCGAAGCTGCCGTCCGGTTTGCGCACGAAAGACTGCTCGGCGCTTGAATAGCCCGTGATGGCGCCCGCGTCGTTGATCGCCGTAGGCGTGGTGCTCTTGAGGCCGGGAGCCGAGAACGTCGTGATCGCGCCGTCCGGCGTGCGCACGAAGCCGCCGTCCTTGTGCGCGGTGCTGGAATAGAAGCCCGCGACGACGCCCGAGGCGTTGATCGCGGTCGCCACGGTGTTCTTCGCGCCCGGCACGGCGAAGCTCTTGAACTGACCGGCCGTAGCCGCGCCGGAGACGAGGCATGCGGCAACAAGCAACGCACCCAAACCGTATCTGGACATGGCAATCCTTCCTGAAACCGGCGGGAAGATTACCACAAGGTTGCCGTTATTTCATCCCCTTTAACGTGCCCACGATGGCCTTGGCGGCGGCGGTCGCGTCGGCCTTCGCGACCGCGAGATCGTTGGTGGCGAGGCCTTCGCGCGCTTTGGCGGCGGCGCCCTGGAAGACCGCGATCCTCTTCGGGTCGGTCTCGTCGGGGATGATGCCGTTGCCGGAATTGACGCAAGGATTCATCTGCGTCCTGTCGAAGCCCTCGCCCTTCGGCCCGACGAGGCAGTTCAGCGCGTGATGAAGATGGAAGTGCACGTCGTCGATAGTCGTCGCCTCGCCGGCATATTCGGCATGCTCGCCGGCATTGACGATCTCACTGCGCAGATCGGCGGCGAAAGCGGGCGATGCGAGCAACGCCGTAAACGCAAGCGCGGCAAAACGTTTCGACATGAGCAGGCCCTCCGAACGGAGAAATGCAATATCAGCGACGATGCGCTGCCGCGATTCACATCTACGGCATCTCGGCGCGGAAGGGGTGGGCGGGATAGACGCCCAGGATCGTGAGCTTGGAGGTGAAGTATTGCAGCTCCTCCAGCGCGCGGCGGACTTGAGGCTGGTCGGGATGGCCTTCGATGTCGGCGTAGAACTCGGTCGCGTTGAACGAGCCGCCGAGCTGATAGGATTCGAGCTTGGTCATGTTGACCGCATTGGTCGCAAAGCCCCCCAGCGCCTTGTAGAGCGCCGCGGGGATGTTGCGTACGCGGAACAGGAACGTCGTGATCACCGCGCCCCCGTCGTTCGGCGCGTCGTCGTCCTCGGCGCCCACGACGAGGAAGCGCGTCATGTTGTGCGGCTCGTCCTCGACGTCGGGCTTGAGCACGTCCAGGCCGTAGAGCTCGCCCGCGAGACGCGAGGCGATCGCCGCGCAGGCCGGATCCTTCAATTCGGCGATGTGCTTGGCGCTGCCGGCGGTGTCCGACCATTCGCGCTCGACGAGGCCGAGCGCCTTGATGAGCTTGCGGCATTGGCCGAGCGCGGGACGCTGGCTGTAGACCTCCTTCACGCCGCCGAGCACGGCACCTTTCAGCCCCAGCAATTGATGGCGCACGCGGTGGAAATGCTCGCCGACGATGAAGAGGTCGCCCGCGCCGGGCGAGGACTGCCCCTTGATCAGCCGTCCGAAATGGCGCACGAGCAGATGGGTGTCGGCGATCCGTCCGTAGACGGAGTTCTCCACCGGCACGATGGCGAGATCGGCCTCGCCCTGCTTCACCGCTTCGAGCGCCGCGTCGAAGGTCGGACGCGGCACGGCGCTCGCATGCGGCACGGCTTCGCGCGCGGCGAGGTTCGCGTAAGCCCCCGGCTCGCCCTGGAACGCGATCGTCCGGGCACGCGAGATCAGCGACACCATGCACGCGCCCTTTCCAGATCTTCCGGCGTATCGACGCTCAAGGGCACCTCGTCCACGCGCGCGACCATGATCGTCATGCCGGCTTCGAGCGCGCGCAACTGTTCGAGCTTCTCGCGCTTCTCGAGCGGCGACGGCGCCAGCGCCACGAACCGCCTCAACGCCTCGCGCCTGAAGGCATAGATGCCGACATGATGGAACAGCGGACCCTCGCCATGGGGGGCGCGGGCGCGGGTGAAGTAGAGCGCGCGGCCAAGCCTGCCGCTCGCATCCCAGGCGACCACCGCCTTGGTGACGTTCGGATTGCCGGCGTCGGCGGCATCGCCGATCTCGGCGGCGAGCGTCGCGATGTCGGCGCTGCCAAGCGCCTCCACCGACGCGCGGATCGCGGACGGGTCGATCGCCGGCAGGTCGCCCTGCAGGTTCACGACCACGTCATGGGCGCCTTGGGGATCGACGGCCTCGAGCGCCGCGAAGATCCGGTCCGAGCCCGAGGGCAGATCGGGCGCGGTCATGACCGCTTTTCCGCCTGCGGCCTCTATGGCTTCAGCGATCTCGCGCTCGGCCGCGGCGACCACGACCGGCCCCAGCCCCGCCGCGACGGCCTGCCGCCAGACCCGCACGATCATCGGGATGCCCGCGATATCGGCCAGCGGCTTGCCCGGAAGCCTGGTCGAGGCCATGCGGGCGGGGATCAGGACGATGGGGTTCATGGGGATTTGCCGGGATTCCCTGGTTTTATGCGACGCTTCGCCGCAATGACGCGATTGGGCGGACTTGTAATGTCGCCCGCGGTCCGGCGCGGACCGCGAGACCCTTCCTCAAGCGCGCTAGCACGGCGGAGCTGACCTTATGGATTCCTTCGAGTGGAACAAGATCGCAGGCGCCGTTCTGGCCACGGTGATGTTCGTGATCGTGGTCAAGTTCACCGCCGAGGCGATCTTCGAGGTGCCGCCTCCCGCCAAGCCCGGCTATGTCGTCGAAGGCGTGCAGGAGGAAACGACGACCACCGCGTCGACGGCGCCGGTCGAGGAAGCGCTGCCCGATTTCGGCACCGTGCTTCCCGCCGCCGACACCGCCGCGGGCCAGAAGATCTCCGTGCGCTGCCAGCAATGCCACGACCTCTCCAAGGGCGGCCCGGACAAGACCGGTCCCAATCTGTGGGGCGTCATCGGGCGGCCCCGCGCCTCGCGTCCGGGTTTCGCCTATTCGGCCGGCATGAAAGCCGACAGCGGGCCGTGGACCTTCGACAAGTTCTTCAGGTTCATCAAGGATCCGCAGAGCTATGTGCCCGGCACGCGCATGAGCTTCGCCGGCATTTCGAGCGCGAAGGACCGCATCAACCTGCTCGCCTGGCTGCGCACGCAGAGCGACAGCCCGCTGCCGATCCCGCCGCCCGCGCCCGCGAAGCCCGCCGCCGCACCGGCTGCAGCACCTGCGCCAAATGCGCCGGCAAGCGCGACGCCGCCGGGCACTGCGCCGAAGACTCCGGCGCCCGCGCCTGCGACACCGAAGAAGAGCTGATATAAACGGCGCGCATGAGCCCGCGCCCGACCCTTCTGCTCGTCGTCCCCGTCGCCTGGGCACCGCTTTGGATGCCGTGGTTCGAGGGCGCGCCGTTCGACGTGCTCCTGCATGACCGCGACGCCTACGATCCCGCGCGCATCGACTACACGCTGAGCTTCCGCCCGCCCTTCGGCCTGTTGAAGAGCCTGACCAACCTCAAGACGATCTTCTCGCTGGGCGCGGGCGTCGACGCGTTCCTCGCCGATCCCGAATTCCCCAACTCCGTGCCGCTGGTGCGCTTCGTCGATCCGCAGCTCTCCACCGAGATGGCGCAATACGTCGTGATGCATGTGCTGCTGCAGCACCGCCATCAACGCGACTTCGACGCGGCGCAAGCCCAAGGCAAATGGGCGCAGCGCATGCTGCCGCGCAAGACCGCCGACACGCGTATCGGGATTTTGGGACTAGGCGAGATCGGGACCGTGGCGGGCGAGCGGCTGCGCGCGCTGGGCTTTCCGGTTCACGGCTGGAGCCGCACGCGCAAGACCGCGCCCGGCATCGAGAGCTTCGCCGGCGAGAGCGAGTTCGCATCGTTCCTGGGCCAAAGCGATTTCCTGATCTGCCTCTTGCCGCTGACGAAGGACACGCGCGGCATCTTGAACGCCAAGACATTCGCGATGCTTCCCCAGGGCGCCTATGTCATCAACGTCGCGCGCGGCGGCCATCTCGTCGAGCCCGACCTCATCGCCGCACTCGATTCCGGACACTTAAGCGGCGCCACGCTCGACGTCTTCCAGACCGAGCCGCTGCCGCAGGACAACCCGCTCTGGCGTCATCCCAAGATCGTCGCCACGCCGCACATCGCCGCGATCTCCGACCCGCGCGTGACCGCGAACTACATCATCGAGTCCATCGCTCTCGTCGAGCGCGGCGAGCGGCATCCGAACACGGTGGATGTGGATCGCGGATACTAGAACGTGATGTCATGGCCCGCGACTGCGGGCCACCCAGGTGACGTTTACTTTGCTCTCTCAATAAATATCGCCGTCATCACCCGGTCGCGCTTCTTCGCGCGATCCGGGTGACCCAATTTTGCGCTTGCTGCCAAGATGGGTCGCCCGGACGCACGTGCGCCGGGCGATGACGAATTTTTTGGACTTGAGAAGATGTCACCTGGGTGGCCCGCAGTCGCGGGCCATGACACTAGGGTTGTAGGAGGTGCTCAACGCTCCCTAAGTTCCAAAAATAAACCCGCGCTCCAGAACCTACTTTCCTTGATCCCACGCACGCGTCACACCAGATTCGCGTGATGACGCTCGCGCACCACATCGACGCAACGCATGTTCCATCGCGGAAGCGGCCGTTCCGGCCGCGCAAGCGTGTGCTGTCTGCGAGGACGAATTCCAAGCCCGCGCAGCCGGTTGCCGTGGGGTCGGGCGAGGTTGAACCCGGGTTACACGAAAAAAATTCGCGCACGTCGAAAGGCGGCGCGCCGCGCGGCAACCAGAACCGGTTCGTTCACGGCCGCTACACACGCGAACGGCGCGCACTCTACGCCGCGATCCGAGCGCATATAAACGAGGGCCGTGAACTGATTGCGCTGAGCAGACTGGCGCTGGCGGAAAGACTGTACGGTGTCGCGCTTGAAAAGATTCGAGGAGATTGGTTATTTCCCGTACCGCTCCCGCAACAGCGCATAGATCGCACGTGCGCAGTTCGCCTCGGCGCCTTTGCGGCGGCCGGGCTTGGGGCGGTCGCTCCAGGCGGCGATGTCGAAATGCGCCCAGGACTTGGCCTTGGCGACGAAGCGGTTCAGGAACAGCGCGGCGGTGATCGCCCCCGCATAGCCGTAATCGGGATTGTTGTTAAGATCGGCGACGCTGCTCGACAGCGCGCCCTCATAACCGCGCCACAAGGGCAGGCGCCACATCGGATCCTGCACCGCCTTGGAATGGCGCATGAGATCGGCGGCCAACGCCTCGTCGTCGGTGAAGTAGGGCGGAAGCTCGAAGCCGGTGGCGACACGCGCCGCACCGGTCAGCGTTGCGATGTCGATGAGAAGCTCCGGCGCCTCGCCGTCGGCCTCGCTGAGCGCGTCGGCGAGCACGAGGCGGCCTTCGGCATCGGTGTTGCCGATCTCGACGGTGAGGCCCTTGCGGCTCTTGAACACGTCGCTCGGGCGATAGGCCCTGCCGGACACCGAGTTCTCGACCGCAGGGACAAGGACGCGCAGGCGCACATCCAGCTTCGCCCCCATCACCATGTCGGCGATGGCGAGCACCGTCGCCGCCCCGCCCATGTCCTTCTTCATCGACAGCATGCCCGACGAGGGCTTGAGATCGTAGCCGCCGGTGTCGAAGCACACGCCCTTGCCGACCAGCGTCACTTTGGGCGCGTCGGCCCGGCCCCAGGTGATGTCGATCAGCCGCGGCGCGCGGTCCGAGCCCTGGCCCACCGCATGGATCAGCGGATAGTTCGCCTTGACGAGCGCCTCGCCCACGGTGAGCGCGAACTTCGCGCCGTGCTTCCTGGCAAGCGCGCGCGCCGCGGCGGCGAGCTCTTCCGGCCCCATGTCGTTGGGCGGCGTGTTGATCAGGTCGCGCGCGAGGAAGATGCCTTCGGCGATGCGCGCGACCTCGCCGCCGTCGACGCCTTGCGGCAGCACGAGCTTCGCACCTTTGAGCGGAGCTTTCTTGTAGCGCGAGAACGCATAGGTGCCGAGCGCCCAGGCGAGCGCGCCAACGGCGCCGCCATGCGTGTCTGGAACATCCGCGAACCGGTAGGTGCCCGCGGGCAAGCTTTCCGAGAAATGCGCCAAAGCCAGGACGTCCTCGCCTTTGCTCAATCCCAGCACCGCCGAGGCGATCTTGCCCTGCGCGTCGGGGACGAGCTTGAGATCGCCCTCCTTGGCCTTGAAGCCGGTATTGGTGAGGAACGTCGCCTCGCGTTTCGGCCGCGCGGCGAGCCAGCGCTTGAGATCGCTCTCGCGCACCGCATGGAGCGGGACCGCGCCCCTTGCATTCTTCGCAAAGCTTGTGTGCATCGAAAACCCTGCTCAAGTCGCGCGGGCGAGATTAGAAATGAGCGCCCGCAACTGCAAATCGGAAAAAAAAGACTCACATGACCTATACGCTGATCGGCGGCACCAAGGAGTGGTCGAGCTGGAGCCTGAGGCCCTATGTGGCGCTGCGCCATATCGGCGTGGCTTTCGTCGAGGAGATGGTGCCGCTGACGCATGGCGCGCCCACGCCCGGCATGGCCAGGCATTCGCCCTCGGCGCGCGTGCCCGTGCTGCGCATCGAGGAAGGCGGCAACACGACGACGATATGGGACAGCCTGGCGATCTGCGAGACGCTGGCCGAGCGGCACCCGGATGCAAAGCTGTGGCCTGAGGACGCGATGGCGCGGGCGGTCGCGCGCGCCTATTCAGCAGAGATGCATTCGGGCTTTGGTGACCTGCGCGAGCAGCTTTCGATGGATTTCGCCCGCCGTCTACCCCCGCCCGCGCTGCGCGACGCGACCAAGGCGCAGATCGCGCGCATCCAGCAGGCCTGGGACGAGGCGCTCGCCCGTCACGGCGGCGCCTTCCTGTTCGGCACGTTCTCCATCGCCGATTGCATGTACGCGCCGGTGGTGTCGCGCTTTGCGACCTATGGCGTGGCGCTGCCGCCCAGGCTTCAGGCCTATGCGGACAGGATGATGGCGCTGCCGGCGATGCGCGATTGGGGGGCCGCGTCGAAGGCCGAGATCGAGGCGGGGCTCGCCTGACAGAGCTAACGAAACTTCAAGGAAATTAAGGGTTTATTGACCGGGTGCCGTCATTCTGTGCCGTGGATTTCTTCGCCCAGGGCATGTCCATGCACCGTTCGTCCCTCGCCGCCGCCCTTTTGATCGGCACCGCGCTCAGCGCCTGCTCGACCTTTTCCTCGGACACGCCGTCCGCCGCGAAACAGGCCGCGGCCAAGCCGGCCGCCTCGACCAAGACGCTGGCGGCCGATCTCGACACGCAGATCCTGACCGCGCAGGCGGCGCGCGCGGCAGGCGACTATCAGGGCGCGACCAGGATCCTGAGCCAGCTCATGCTCGTCGCCCCCGACAACCCGCGCGTCGTCGGCGAATACGGCAAGAACCTGGTGCAGCAGGGCCGCTCGAAAGAGGCGCTCGATTTCCTGAAGCGCGCGATCGAGCTCTCGCCCAACGACTGGGCGCTCTATTCCGCGAGCGGCGTGGCCTATGACCAGAACGGCCAGTACCCCGCCGCCAAGGTCGCCTATCAGCAGGCGCTCGCGCTTAGGCCCGGCAACGCGGCCGTGCTCAACAACTACGCGCTGTCCAGGATGCAGGCCGGCGACCTCGGCGGCGCGCGTCAGCTGTTCGCGCAGGCCGAGGCCGCGGGCGGCGCCGATCCCAAGATCGCCAGCAACGTCGCCCTGCTCGCGAGCCTGTCGCCGACACCCACGCCGGAACCCGTACATGCCGCGGCGCCCGTGAAGTCCACCACGCCCGCGCCGGTGGCCTCCGCGCCCGCACTGAAACCCGCCGTCGCGCGCAACACCGCGCCCAGGTCCGCCGTCGTCGACACCGTGATGATGGAGCAGATCCCGTCCGACCCGAAAGCCGGCCCCGTGAAGGTCGCGACCGGCGCACCCCACAAGCTCGTGAAGGACAGGCCCGCGACCGCCGTCGCCACGACGGCGCATGTGCCCAAGAAAGTCGCGGCCGCGCCCGAGCCCAAGAAGACCGCTGCCGCTCCCGCCGCGCCGAAGAAGGTCGCGGCCGCAGCACCCAAGCCCGACGTCAAGAAAGCGCCGCCCGCCAACAAGACGCCGTCGCTGCGCATGACCGCCGACGCGGCGACGCCTTAGCCTCAGCGAGTCGGCACGGCCGTCAGATAAGGCATGCCGTTGTTGATGCCCGCGGTCTCGGCCCAGGTCGGGCCGAAGAAACCGGCGGGTAGACCCGACTGCAGCTGCGCCGTCGTGAGTCCCGTCAGGACGCAGCTATTGCCGCCGCAGCCCGCGGTCTGGCCGCTGGTCGTCGTGTCCCAATAGACGTCGTTGAACGTCCCTTCGGAATATTCGCCGACGACGCCACCAAGCATGCCCGGACCGGAGACCGCGCCGATCGAATAGGAATTCAGCACCCCGCCATTGAACAATGCGCCCACCATTCCGCCGGCCGCGGCGTCGTTGGGGCCGTTTTGCGACGTCACCGTTCCGGTCGCCATCGAGTTCTGGATGAACGTGCCGCCGAAGTTTCCAACCATGCCGCCCGCGACGTTCGCGCTGACATTGGCCTGCGACGTGCATTCGACAACGAGCGCGCCGTCGTCGTTGCCGACGATTCCGCCCGCGGTCCCCTGGGTCGCCGACACGCTGCCGCTCACGAACACCTGGCTGATCGAGGCCGAAGCGTCGTTGCCCGCGACCGCGCCGACCAAGGCGTTCTGGCCGCCCTTGATCGAGACGTCGATGAGATTGAGATCCTGGATGCCGGGAAATCCGCTTGCATCCAGTAGCGCGAACAGGCCGACATTGGTGCCCTTGGCCTTGCTCACGATGGTGAGGTTGGAAATGTTGTGGCCCAGACCGTTGAGCTTGCCCGCCAGCGCCGTGGTGATGGGCGCATGCTTGTAGGTGCCGTCGGCGCCGGCATCATAGTCGTTGGCGAGCGCGAAGCTCCCGCCCGGGTTCTTGGCGATGTCCTTCGCCAGCCCCTTGATGTCCTTCTCCAGCACATAGGTCAGGTTGTTGATGATGAGAGAGCCCGTGTGCAGGTAAGTGAGGCTGCCCGCCGGCTGGAAGCTCAGATAGAAATTGCCGGACGTGCCCATCGTCTGGAGGTTCACGCCGCCCTTGCCGTTGATCTTCATCGGCGCCTGGAAGGTGATCGAGTTGCTGATGAGCGTCAGCACAGTGGGCTTGGCCCACGTCACCGGCGCGGCGATGAAGATGTCGGGTTGGACGAATTGATCGGTCACCGTGAGGTTGCCGGCCTTCAGGAAACCGATCAGGTCCTTCACGTTCAGCGTCGCGTCGGGCTGCGTCGCGGTGCAGGTGCCGGCCGCGCACGTCATGTTGCTCGTCGGGTCCGTCGAGATCGTGATGATGGAAGCCTGGGCCGGGAGGGCCGCCAGGCAAAGCAGTGCCGGTGCCGCGATCACGCGCAAGAGCGCGCCCTGTCCGCCGATGGTCATTGGATGTTTCCCCTTCATTCGAGGCGGAACCATCCCCCGGCCGGATGCGCGGCGCAATCCTGCGCGGAAAACTTGGTTGATCGCGCCATGCGTCACGAAGGCACGGCGCTAGTGCGCCATATGCGTGACCTTCATGATCGCGGGCCCCATGATGACGACGAAGAGGCACGGCAGGAAGAACACAATCATCGGCACGGTGAGCTTGGCGGGAAGGGCGGCTGCCTTCTTCTCGGCCTCGGCGAAACGCTGCTCGCGGTTCTCCTGGGCCGCGACGCGCAGCGCCTGGCCCAAGGGCGTTCCGTATTTTTCCGCCTGATTGAGCGCGGTCGCGACCGCCTTCACGCCGCCATGGCCGCAGCGCTGGGCGAGGTTCTCGAACGCGACGCGGCGCTCGGGCAAATAGGAGAGCTCGGCCGTGGTCAGCGCCAGTTCCTCGGCGAGCTCGGGCGATTGCTGGCCGATCTCCGACGCCACGCGCGTGAAGGCGGGCTCGATCGACATGCCCGACTCGACGCAGATCAACATGAGGTCGAGCGCGTCGGGAAAGGCGCGCATGATCGATTGCTGGCGGCGCGTGACGGCGTTGGAGACGTAGACGTCGGGCAGATAGTAGCCCACCAGGGACGCGGCCACCGCCACGCCCACCTTCATGATCGTCGACCATTGGAAATGGGCGATGAGGAAGACGTAGAGTAGCGCGATCGCGAAGACGACGAACGGCATCACGAAGCGGAAGAACATGAACACCATCACCGGCGTCGGCCCGCGGAAGCCCGCCATGGCCAGCTTCTCCTTGCTGCCCTCGGACTGGACGAGCTTGGCGATGTCGAAACGCTCGACGATGCCTTTCATGAACTTGACCGAGCCGACCGCCTCGACGCGCAGCGAGCCGCGCTTGGCGTTGAGCGCCGCGTGATGGCGCGCGCGCAATTCCTCGCGGCGCTGGGCGACGTTCTTGAGGCGCTGGCCCAGCCCGTCGCGCTCCGCAAAGGGAAGCCCGAGCGTCACGATGGTCGCGAACGCGAAGATCGCCGCCGCCAGCGTCGCCAGGAACGCCGGGTCGAACAACAGGTCCATGATATCGGCGGTCATCGCGTTCTCAATGCTTGAAGTTGATCATCTTGCGCATCACGAAGATGCCCACGCTCATCCACACCACGCAGCCCGCGAGCAGGAGATTGCCGGTCTTCTCGGTGAAGAGCAGCGAGATATAGGCAGGCGTCGTCACCCACACGATGCCCATCACTGCGGGCGGCAGCGAGCCGATGATGCCTGCCGACGCCTTGGCCTCCGACGACATCGCCTTGATCTTGCCGGCGAGGCGCTTGCGGTCGCGCAGCACGCCCGCGAGGTTGCTCAGCGCCTCGGACAGGTTGCCGCCCGATTTCTGCTGGATGGTCATGACGATGCCGAAGAAGGAGACCTCCGGCGTCGGCATGCTCTCATACATGCGCTTGCAGCCCTGCTCGAGCGTGACGCCGACCTTCATGCCTTCGACGAGCTTGGAGAACTCGCTGCCGACCGGATCGGGGCTTTCCCTCGCCACGATGCGCAGCGCTTCGTTGGTGGGAAGGCCCGAGCGCACGCTGCGCACGATGACGTCGATGGCGTTGGCGAACTCGCCGGTGAATTTCTTCTCGCGCCTGGACTTGATGAAGCCCAGGACCCAGCGCGGCAGGCCCAACCCTGCGCCGAACGCCGCGAGCGCATCGACGAGAAGCGCCTGGTGCAGCACGAAACAGACGAGCGCGACGGCGAAGCCCAACCCGCCGGAGATCATCCAGAACACGCTCACCGAGACGTCGGCGAAGCCCGCCTGGTCGAGGCGGCGGCGCATGGTGAGCTTCTGCTTCTGCTCGGCGTTCTTGCTTTCGATCTGCTGCAGGAGCTGCTGGACGTTCTTGCGCTTGAGCGCGGTGCCGTCCGCAGCCGCGCCGCGAAGCTGCGCCGTGGGCCGCGCCACCGCGGCCAGGCGCTTCTGCTGCCGGTCGCGCCCGGCGCCGGCATAGACGTAACCCGCGCCGCCCAGCGCCAGGATCACGAGCAGGCCCGCGAAGATCAGGACCATCTCGACCCTCAGCCCTGGAGCTGGTCGAGCGCGTCGGCCAGCTCGCGCTCGAGATTGTAGTAGCGCGCGCGCTCCCAGAAGCTCGGACGCACGATGCCCGTGCCCGCGTGCTTGCCCTTGAGGCGCCCGGTCTCGTCCTCGCCCGTGACTTCGTAGACGAGAAGATCCTGGGTGATGACGACGTCGCCTTCGGTGCCGACCACCTCGGTGATCTTGGTGATGCGCCGCGAGCCGTCGCGCATGCGCTCGGCCTGGATGATGACGTCGATCGAGCCGACGATCATCTCGCGGATGGTCTTCATCGGCAGCGCGTAGCCGCCCATGGTGATCATGGATTCGAGACGGCCCATCGCCTCGCGCGGGGAGTTGGCGTGCAGCGTGCCCATCGAGCCGTCATGGCCGGTGTTCATCGCCTGCAGAAGATCGAACGCCTCGGGTCCGCGCACCTCGCCCACGATGATGCGCTCGGGACGCATACGCAGACAGTTCTTGACCAGGTCGCGCATGGTGATCATGCCCTGGCCCTCGAGGTTGGCGGGACGCGTCTCCAGGCGCACGACGTGCGGCTGCTGCAATTGAAGTTCGGCCGCGTCCTCGCAGGTGATGATGCGCTCTTCGGCATCGATATACGCCGTCATGCAGTTGAGCAGCGTGGTCTTGCCCGAGCCGGTGCCTCCGGAGATCAGGATGTTGCAGCGGCAGCGTCCGATGACGCCGAGCACGCGCGCGCCCGCGGGCGAGATCGAGCCGAACTTGACGAGATCGTCCAGCGTCAGCTTGTCCTTGCGGAACTTACGAATGGTGAGCGTGGGACCGTCGAGCGAGAGCGGCGGCGCGATCACGTTGACGCGCGAGCCGTCGGCGAGGCGCGCGTCGCAGATCGGCGAGCTCTCGTCGACGCGGCGGCCGACCTGGCTCACGATGCGCTGGCAGATGTTCATCAGCTGCGCGTTGTCGCGGAAACGGATCGAGGTGAGCTGGACCTTGCCGCCGACCTCGATGAAGACGCGGCTGGCGCCGTTGACCATGATGTCGGCGATGTCGTCGCGCGCGAGCAGCGGCTCGAGCGGGCCGTAGCCGAGAACGTCGTTGCAGATGTCCTGGAGCAGGTGTTCCTGCTCCGCGATCGACATCACCACCGCCTTGATCGAGATGATCTCGTTGACGATGTCGCGGATCTCCTCGCGCGCCGAATCCGGATCGAGCTGGGCGAGCTGGGCGAGGTCGATGGTGTCGATCAGCGCGCTGAAGATCAGCGTCTTGATCTGGTAGTAGTCCTCGGAGCGCTGGTCGATCTGCACGCGCGGCACAGCCTTGCTCGCGATGGGCGCGACCTGCGCGACCTTCATCGGCGCCGGCTCGACGCGCGGCGGCTGGTCGCCTTCGCCCCGTGCCGGCGTCGCCGGCATGGGCGGACGCTGTATCGTCTCGGCCTCGGCGGTGCTGCGCTTTCCGAACATGCTCTCTAAGCCCTCTTCTTACTCTTGCCGAGGAAGGAAAGGAGCGAGCTGTTGGATTTCGGGCTCGCCTGGGGCACGCGCCCGGTGATGAGCTGGGCGAGGCGGCGCACGGCGTGCGCGCTCGGGCTTGCGGTCTGCAGCTCGATCAGCATCTGGCCGTTGTTGGCGGCCTGGCCGAAGAGCTGCGGATCGAAATTGAAGATGCAGGCCGGATCGACGCCCAGCGTCTCGGCGAAATCCTTGGCCGGGATCTCGGGGCGCTTGGGCTGCCGACCTGGTTCAGCACCAGGCGCGGCGGCGCATCGTTGGGGCGGTTGTTCTTGAGCAGCTCGGCCATGCTCTTGGCGTTGCGCAGGGAAGCCAGATCGGGCGTCGCCACGATCACGATCTCGTCGGCGTTGACGAGCGTGGCCTTGACCCAGGGCGCCCAGACATGCGGCAGATCGACGATCACGCAAGGCGTGATCTGACGCACCGCGTCGAGCACCGATTCGTAGGCGTCGGTGCTTGCGTCGTAGTCGCGCTCCAGCGCCGCCGGCGCGGTGAAGAGCGAGAGATGCTCGCCGCGCTTGATCAGCAACCGGTCCAGCAGCACGTCGTCCAGGCGTTCCGGGGCCGAAAGCGCCTCGGCGACGCCCTGGCTGGGCTCGTCGTTGAAATCGAGCGCGGTGGTGCCGAACGGCAGGTCGAAATCGACGATGGTGGTGTTGATGTGCAGCTCCTCGGCCACGCACCAGCCGGTATTGTGCGCGAGCGAGGACGCGCCGACGCCGCCGCGCGCGCCGACGAAGGCGACGACGCGGCCGATCGGCGACGCGCCGGGCTCCAGATAGAGTCCCGAGATCACCTCGATCAGATGGATCGGATTGAGCGGCGCGACCAGATATTCGCTGGCGCCGCGGCGCATCAATTCGCGATAGAGCTCGACGTCGTTGGTGCGGCCGACCACGATCACCTTGGTCGCCGGATCGCAGACATGGGCGAGGCGGTCGAGCTCTTCGAGCGCGGCCTGGCCGTTCAGCCTGGTCTCGACGAGAAGCAGGTTGGGCGTGACCACGCCGTGATAGTGCTCGACCGCGGCGCCGATGCCGCCGAGCTGGACGTTGAGATGCGCCTTGGCGAGACGCCGGTCGGCGCCGGCGCGCTGGAGCGCCGCCCCCGTGTCGGGGAACTCGACGAAGGCGTGGATCGAGATGCGCGGCACCGGCCGCTCGTGCGGCTTGGCACCGAAGACTTCTGGCATGGGAGCTTGCAGCGTCGTCATATCGCCTGACCGTTACTGGATTTCGGAGCTCTGGCCGGACTGCTCCACCGACTTGTCGGCGGTGTGCTTGTCGGCCTGAGTGACTTCGCCCTTCTCGTAATGGCCCATGACCGTGTTGCGCCGCGTGGCGTCGGACGCATCCATGGCGCGCGGCTGGACGAGGTCGCGCGGATCGCTGAGCTGGGCCGCGAGGTTGTGCTGAACCGAGCAGCCGTAGTTGAGCGTGGGCGCGTTGTCGACGTTGTCTTGCCAGTCCTTCGACCAGTCGCCGCCCGGCTCGCAGTTCTCGACATGCGCCTTGTAGGCGACGTAGCCGAGCTCGATCTTGCCGTCGCCGCCATCGGCGCGCTGGCCGACCAGGATGCGGTCGCGCGGCACGCCGTATTGCGCGAGCCTCTCGCCGAAATAGCCGATCGCGGCGTTCGCCGAAGGACCCTGAGGCGCGCTGATCGAGATCGCGCCGTTGCCGCCCGCCAGGAAGTCGGCGACGAAGAGGCTGAAGCGCGCCGCGTCGTCGGGCATCAGGCCTGCGTCGGACGCCGAATAGGGAAGACGCAGCGTGTGATAGTCGGGCTCGACCGTGATCGGATGGTTCTGCTCCGGATCGGAAAACTGGCCGCCGCCGTCGTTCGACGGCGCGGCGCAGCTTCCCGCAAGCAGGAAAGCCGCCAGCGAGGCGAAGCGCATGATGTCCTTCGAATGGGCCATGGGACGCTTCCTTCCTATTGCACGATGTAGCCGACGGGGCCGCTGCCGGACGGTTTCGGCGCGCTCGCGTCGTGCTTGTAGACGGCGTTCAGATGGCCGAACAGGATCGTCTCCGGATCGGTCGGGATCTGATAGCCGTCGGTCGGCGATTCAAGCTTGGCTTCGGTCGTGGGACTGACGAGATAGGCGCTCACCAGCACGACGAGCTCGGTCTCGTTGTTCTGGAAGTCGCGGCTGCGGAACAGCGCGCCGAGCACCGGCATGTTGCCGATGCCGGGGAACTGCTCGAGCACCTGCTTGGTCGTGTGCTGCATCAGGCCGGCGATCGCGAAGCTGCCTCCGGAAGGAAGCTCGACCGTCGTCTGTGCGCGGCGCACCGAGAGCGCAGGGATAGTCAGGCCCGGCGTCGTCGTGGTGACGCCGGTCAGCGGATCGGTCGTCGAGGTCGCGTTCAGCGTGAAGGCGCCGGTATTGGAGAGCTCGCTGACCTCGGTCGAGATCTGCAGCGAGATCCTTCCCGGGGCCAGCACCACGGGCGTGAACGACAGGCCGACGCCGAAATCCTTGAACTGGACGGCGACATTGCCCTGGTTGTCGCGGCCCGACGGGACCGGGAACTCGCCGCCGGCGAGGAACCGCGCCGTCTCGCCCGACACCGCCGTCAGGTTCGGCTCGGCCAGGATGTGGACGAGGCCGATCTGGTCGAGCGCCTGCAGCACGCCCTGGACGTTGTTGGGGCTGGAGCAAGGCGTCGTCGTGGTGTTCAGCGTGCCGGTCTGGTTGGCGAAGGCGCCCGTGCCGATGATCTTCTCGATCGTCTGCTGCGGAAGGAAAGCCGACGCGCACACCGCGCCGAACTGGCCGCCCGACGCGTCGCTCAGCGCGTGGCCGATCAGGCCGAACTGGTTCGAGGTCGAGGCGATGATCGGCACGCCGCCGACGATCGCGGCTTCCTGGAGGTTGACGCCGAACTGCTTGGCGATGTTGCGGTCCATCTCGGCGATGCGCACTTTCAGCATCACCTGCTCGCCGCCCTGGATCGAGAGCATGTTGACGACCTTGGTGGGATCGCCCGCGAAACGCGCCGCCAGGTCCTGGGCGCGCGTCGAGTCCGACACGCTGTTCACCGAGCCGGTGAGGACGACGTTGTCGTTGAGGCCGGAGACCTTGACGTTCGAGCCCGGAATGTTGGCGTGGATCATCGAGCCGAGATCGCCGGTGTCCTTCTCGACGCGGATGTCGAGGGAGAGGATCTGCTTGCCCGCAGCGTCGAAGAAGAAGGCGTTGGTCTGGCCGGTCTTCATCGCGAGCAGGAAGATGCGCCTGGGCGTACGCACCACGGCGTCGACGATCTCGGGGTTCGAGACCAGGACGTCGCGTGCATCGGCGTCGAGCTGGACGACGGTCGCCTTGGAGAGCGCGAGCACGATGCGGCGGCTGGTGCGCGAGGGATCGTGGATCGAGACGTTGACGACGCGCGCATTGGACTCGTCGACCGCCTCGGCGGCGAACGTGCCCGCGCTGCCGAGAAGGAACGCCGCCGCCAGGACCGTAAGAAGAACCCGTTTCGACATGGCTTATTGCCCCCCGGTCGTGGAATCGGCGCGCAGCACGCCGTAGCGGATGACGGACACTTCGCCGTTCGCATCGGAGTTTTCGTTGGCGTTGTATTTCGCGCGCGCCGCGGCGACGCGGCTCTGGCCGCCCGTCACCTGCTCGACCATCGAGCGCAGCGAGAGCGACAGCACGCCGCTCGCCTGCGCGCGCGTGACACGCTCGGTCTGCTGCGGGGTCAGCTCGAGCGTGGCGGTCTTGACGTCGGAGACCGGCTTCTGGGCCTTGCCGTTGTCGAAGAGCTGGTCGATCGCGAGCACGCGCACATTGCGCAGGATCGTCGTGGCGCGGAACTTCTTGCCGCCGTCGGCGGTCTGCGAAGTGAGCACGAGGTCGACGTGGTCGTTGGGCTGGATGAAGCCGCCCGCGATCGAGGCGATGGAAATCTGGATCGACACCGCGCGCATGCCCGGCGTCAGCGTCGCCGCCATCATGCCCGCCTGGTCGGCGTGGATGATCTTGTTCGCCGTGATCGGCTCGCCCGAGACGATGGGCGCGCGCACCACCGTGCCTTTGACGACGGCGTCGATATTGGGCGACGTGGCCTGGGTGATGAAGCTCGGATCGACGGAACCCTTGGGCCAGCTCTGCCAGTGCACCTGGTCGGGCGTCACCGCGCGTCCCGGAACGAGATCGCTGCTGGCGACGAGCACTTCCGCGGTCGTTACCGGAGGCGGCACGGCGGCGACCACCTTGGGCGTTCCGCCGCCCAGAAACCCGCGCGCCAGGAATGCGGCGCCGCCCGCCGCGACCGCGGCGAGAGCAAGGACGACAAGACGCGGCGTGTTCATCGAGAGGGGCTCCTTTGGACCGTAATGGGACCACGGAACCCTTTAGAAAATGCTTAAGAAGACACTGCGCAATTGCACCACGCAGTTGCCGCTCAGGCTGCGACCAGGCGGTACATCTCGGTGCCGGGGAGCACGAACAGCGCGCCGGCGGCGAGCGCCACGCCGTAGGGAATGCCCGCCTTCTCGTCGTGCAGGCGCACGAGCCAGCCCTGGCCCATGAGAAACCCGGGCAACGGCACATGGCGCAGGCCCAGGATCATGAGCGCCAGCACGCCGCCGAACAAAGAGGCCGCGACGGTGAAATCGAGCAGGTTCGCGAAACCGAGCCACAGCGCGATGGCCGCGAACAGCTTGGCGTCGCCGCCGCCGATGGTGCCGAGCGCGAAAAGCGCGAAGCCCGCCACCAGGCCTATGACGCCCGCGAGCATGTGCGAGCCGGCGGCGCCCAGCGTCATGTGGGTGGCGACCGCGAAAAGCGCGAACGTCAGGATCAGCATGAGCGAAAGGAAATTGGGGATCGTGAAGCTCGCGAGGTCCCAACCCGCGGCGATCGCGAGCAGGGCGGGCACGACGAACAGCAGCAGCATTTCGGCCATGTCGGTCTTCGGTCCTGCGTTTTGACGTGGCCGGAGCCTAGCCCGTGCCGCCTAACGCGGCCTTAAGCCGCAAAAACGCAAACGGCCGCTCCATCCGGAGCGGCCGCAGCGAAAGAACCGTTTGAAGGGTCTTTTACTTCACAGCAGTCGAAACGTTCGTGAACGTGCCCGACAGCTTCGTACCGACCGCAGTCACCGCGCCGATCACAACCACGGCGATGAGCGCCGCGATCAAACCGTATTCGATGGCCGTCGCGCCGGACTCGTCACGCACGAAACGAGAAAAAAGGTTCGTCATTGTTAGCCTCCGCTTTTCTTGACACCCTAGGATGTCCGGCTGGCCCCCTAATGAGGCCAACCCGGACAGTGCCTGCAGCGTAAGGCGCGCGGACTTAACGTCGTCTTAAGTGAAATCCGCGCAGTCGCGCGCGTCTGTGCCGCGGCGGTACAAAAACCGGCCCTCGCGGATAATCGCGCGGTTAAGTTTGGCGGTTTGTTTACTCTGCGCGGCAAATATCCACGCGACAGGTGGAACCTTGGCTTTTGGACGAAATCTGCCCTTGCCGCTCCTCGCAGCGCTCATCGCGTTCGCGGCGCTCGCTTTCGCGCCGGCGATCTTCAACGACGGCGACACCTATTGGCACGTCGCTGCGGGTGCCGCGATGCTGGACCGGCACGCGATCCTTACCAGCGATCCGTTCTCCTACACGTTCCACGGCGCGCCCTGGCAGGCGCATGAATGGCTGTCGGAGATCCTCATGGCGCTCGCCTACCGCGCGGGCGGTTGGGACGGCGTGGCGCTGTTGTCGGCCGGCGCTCTGGCGCTGACGGCGGGGCTGTTGTGCCGCCATCTCGGACGCTGGCTGGATTTGCCCGCGCAGGCGATCGTCGTCGTGCTCGCGCTCGCCTGCATGGCGGGAAGCCTGCTTGCGCGCCCGCATCTTCTGGCGCTGCCGCTGCTGGAAGTGTGGGTCTTCGGCCTTGCGAGCGCGCGCAGCGGGCATCGCGCGCCGCATTGGAGCCTGTGGCCGGCGATGACGCTGTGGGCCAACATGCATGGCGGCTTCGCGTTCGGATTCCTGATGCTGGCGCTGCTCGGTCTGGAAGCGATCATCGAAGAGCCGGACAAGCGTAAAACCCTTGTTTCATGGTCCGTTTTCGGCATCGGCGCCGTGGTCGCGGCGCTCCTCACGCCGCATTTCGTGCAAGGCCTGCTGTTCCCCCTGCACCTGATGTCGATGAGCGCGCTCGGCAATGTCGGCGAATGGGCGCCGACGAGCTTTGCGGGCCTCGAACCTTTCGAGATCGTCGTCCTGGCGGGACTCTATTTCCTGCTCTCGCGCGGCGTGAAGCTTCCCGTCATGCGCATCGTGATGGTGCTGGTGCTGCTGCATCTGGCGCTGTCGCATCAGCGCCACCAGATGGTGTTCGCGGCCGCCGTCCCGCTCATCCTCGCCGAGCCGGTCGCGCGCGCGATCGCCATGCGCGCGCAGACGTGGCACCCGCGCCTGATATGGACCCTGCCGGCGCTGCTGCTCGGCATGGCGATCGGCGCGCTCAGGCTCACCGTCGACGTTCCGCGCGGCGGCGCGCTCGTGACGCCGCAGGCGGCGCTGGCGCACGTGCCGGACGCCCTCAAGACCCGGCCGGTGCTCAACGATTACGGCTTCGGCGGCTATCTGATCTTCGAAGGCGTGCACCCGTTCATCGACAGCCGCGCCGAGCTCTACGGCGATGCGTTCCTCGCCGACTATGCGAAGATCATCTCGCCGGATCCCAAGGCGCTCGCAGCCGCCATCGCGCACTACGACATCGCCTGGTCGATCTTCCCGCCGACCTCGCCCGTGGTGGCGATGCTCGACAGGACGCCGGGTTGGCGGCGCGTCTATGGCGACGACATCGCGGTCGTCCAGATCCGCAACCATTAAGGCTTCCTTCACGGCCGTGTCCTACGCTGGAAGCGCACGAATTCAGGGATTTACACCCATGCGTCTTCGCAAGGTCCTCGCCGCCGCCGCGTCTTTCGCCTGCATCGCGGCGCCCGCTTCCGTTGCCGCGAAGACGCCGGTCAAGCATCACCACAAGGCGGTGGTGCGCCATCACGTGCCCGGACCCAGCGGCGTTTCCATCGCCATGGACGAGGTGCGCGTGGTGACGTTCCAGCGCCCGATCGCGACCGTCTTCGTGGGCAACCCCACCATCGCGGATGCGACGGTGATCGACCAATACCACGCCTTCCTCCTGGGCAAGACCTTCGGCACCACGAACCTGATCGCGCTCGGGCCGCAGAGCCAGACCGTGAGCAACGAGCAGATCACCGTCGTCAATCGCGGCGGCGGGCTGGTGACGCTGAACAAGGGCGCGGCGCAATTCTCCTACGCCTGCACGCGCTCGCATTGCGACGCGAGCCCGCTGCCGGGCGACCAGACGCAGTACTTCAACGACGTCAACGGCTCGGTCAATTCGCATCAGGACCAGGCCGTCAAATCCGCCAACGTCGCCGCCGCGCAGCATTAAAACACAACATCTTGCGGCGCCGCGCGCGCGGCGCATTCGAACCTCACTTTTCGAGGGGGAGGGGCCCTCGGAGATTTGCATTCAACCTGTTCGCGCGCGTCATGGAACATAAGCAGCGGACCGTCACGCTTCTGTACAGAACTCTCTCCCGTCTTCGAGTCGCTTTTCGCGCAGACTACGCCTGCGAAAGGGAAGTCGTGACGGCGCAGCGCGCTTTCAACTGCGCAAGGATGCATAGCGTTATGCGAAGACGATGAGACCGTAAGGCGTGGATCGGATTTGCGCTCAGGCCAGCAGCGGATGGACGAGCTGGCGGCCGAAGCTTTCGGGGACCACCTCTTCACCGATGCCGAAGTTCTCGGGGAACACGCCCTCAGGCATAAAGAATGTCCCGAACATCAAGTCGAAGACGGGGAAGGTGCTCGCGTAGTTGCAGTTGCCGTGCTCGACGGTGTGGTGCCAGCGGTGGAACACCGGCCCGGCGATGACGTATTTGAACGGCCCCAGCGTCCAATTGAGGTTGGCGTGGACGAAGGCCGAGGTGAAGGTCGCGAACGGTCCAGTGACGAGGAAGACATAAGGCGTGACGCCGGCCAACAGCAGGGCCACGTCGACGGCGACGACGCCGAGCAGGACGTTGATCGGATGGAAGCGCGCCGCCGAGATCCACTCCAGATCCTGCGACGCATGATGCACCGCATGGAACTGCCACAGCTTCGTGCCGTGGAAGGCGCGGTGGATCCAATAGAGGCAGAACTCGCTGACGAGAAGATAGAACGCGACCTGCGCCCAGAACGGCAGATGCGAGACCGGGCCGTGGCCGTGATCGAAGAACTTCGTGATCCCGTCGGCCGATTTGATGCCGAGCACATAGACGGTGATCGCCACCGTGATGCCGATGCGCCCGTAGCGCTGCAGGATCGGAATCACCAGCCAGTAGCAGATGTCGGTCGCGAGCCCTTGCTTCTTCCACCACGGCCTGCCGCCATTGCCCGGCGACCACCAGGACAGCAGCGCGAAGCCGATCCCCATCGCCACCAGATAAGGCAGCACGCGCAGCAGCGTCTCGGCGAAGCCGGCCATGAAAGCGAGCAGCAGGCTCATCCCGCGCGATCCTAGTTCGAGACGCGCAGATTGGTGATCTGCTCGCCGATCTGGTTGAAGGTCGTCACGATCGCGTCGGCCGAGGTCAGGTCGAAATATTTGGTCGAATCCGTCGCGCAGTTCTGCAGCACCGTCGAATTGCCCTGCGTGCCGTTGAGATCGACGAACACGGTGTAGAGCGTGAAGCCGTAGGCCTTGGCGTTGGTGCAGGCCAGCGTCATGCGCGCGTCGACCTGCGTGCTCTGGTCGGAGCCGTCGCCGTACCAGCGGTCCTGCGTGTACAAGCCGTCGCTGAGCAGGATCATGATGCGCTGGGTATTGTCCGGCAGCGCGGTGGCGCTGAACGGCACGTTCTGGCTTTGCGCCTGCCAGCCCCACGCCACGCCGATGGTCTGGTTGGTCGAGCCGCCCGCGATCATCGCGTCGACCTCGCTGCTCAGCGAGGTCCAGTTGTAGCTGAGCCCCATCATCGCGGTCTGCACGCAGGACGGCGAGTTCTCCGCCACCATCAGCGTGTTCGAATTCGTCGTCGTCGGCGTCGTGTTGCTGACGTCGTAGTCCTGCGCGCGGTCGGTGACGCAGCCGCCCCACGTGCTCTTGTTGTTCGCCACCCAGCTGTGGGTGTAGTGGCCGTTGGAACTCACGCTCGTCCAGCAGCCGTTGTAGTAGTGGCCGAGCGTGGTCGCGCTCGGGCAGATATAGCCTTTGTAGGTGCCGCTGCTCGGGATCGTGTTGGCGTTGGAGCTGCCGTTGCTCGGCGTCGCCTGGCAATGGAATCCCTGGCTGCCGTCGGTGAAGGGACAGGTCGAGCCCGGCCCCACGCTGGTCGAGGGCGCGGTCGACGGCGCGGCGAGCCAGTCGGTCCAGCTGAGCCAGGTCTGGGTGGAATAGGACGTGCCGATATTGACGTCGCGCGCGAAGGGCGTGATCGAGACCTGCACGTCGCCGGGGTTGCGCGCCACGCTTTGAAGCAGGTTGAGCAGCGAATGCGTCGCGCTCTTCAGCGCCGCCAGCTTGGTGGTGCCGCTCTTGGAATCGGCCTGCGTCATCGAGCCGGTGTTGTCGAGCACCAGCGACACCCAGAGCTTCTGCTGGCCCCACATCACCGTCGACGACGCGGTCACGGTGTAGGTCCTGTAACCGACGACGCTCATCAGCGTGGTGGGCATCGGCACGCTGGTGCTGACCGTGATCGTCTGGCCCGCGGTGGCGACGCTCACCGTCTGCGGCGTGCCGTAGGAGGAATCGGCCTTGTAGTTGGCGGTGAAATACTGCTGGGCCAGCGTCTGCATCTGCGTCTGGCTCAAGCCCTGCGTCCCGCCGACCGCGAGCGCCGCGGCATCGAGCGAGGTCAGGAGCTCCTCGTGCACGAGCATGCCGCGCGCGAGATCCAGGCCCGCGCCGGCCGCGACGGTGAGCGGCACCAACGAAAGCCCGAACATCATCGCCATGTTGGCGCGCGTCGAGCGGCGGAACGCCGCGAGAGCGGCCAGGAGACGGAATTTTCCGGCGGACTGCATGGTCACAACATCCCATTAAGGCGCACGCCGCATCATCCGCCCTGAACGCGCGAATAGCTTGTCCAATCCCCCTCCGTGGTTAGTCGCGCGTTAACGGCGTTTGCGCAAATTGGATCGCGATCAATGAAAATGAACATCGCATTGAGACATCACAGATTGCGACGGGCGTGGTTAAGCCTTTGTTCATTACGCGCATAGCTTCCGCTTCGCTTGGACGGCCTTTGAGCCCACCCTGTGCTCGCGGAATTGGCTGGAACTTCGCGCCGTGTATGGTTCGACAATCGTGACCAAGGATCCCTTGCGCAGTCTCAGGCAGCGTCTGCATGACGGCCGCCGCTCAGGCTCGGCCATCGTCGAGTTCGCCCTGATCGCGCCGGTGTTCTTCCTGATGATCTTCGCGCTCATGGAGATCGGCATCATCTTCTTCGCGCAATCGACGCTGCAGAAGGCGACCAACGACGTGGCGCGCCTGGTGCGCACCGGCCAGGTGCAGAACGGCGCCATGACCCAGACCCAGATCCACGACCGCGTCTGCAGCGACATCGCGCCGCTCATCCCCTGCGACAGCAATCTGCGCGTCGACGTCGAATCGTTCAGCAATTTCGGAGGCGAGACGTTCTCGGCGCCCTTGAACGCCAGCGGCAATTTCAACACCGACAACGCCTATGTCCCCGGCACCTCGTGCGACGTCGTGCTGGTGCGGATCTACTACGGCTGGACCGTGTTCACGCCGGTCCTGACGCCGTTCCTGACGAACATGGCCGGCGACAAGCACCTGCTCTACGCGGCCGCCTCGTTCCGCAACGAACCCTTCACCACGGGAGTGAGCGGATGCTGACGATCCTCGGACGAATCCGCGCCGCCCGCAGCGGCATGGCCGCGGTCGAGTTCGCGCTCATCCTGCCGGCGCTGCTGGCGATGATCTTCGGCGCGATCGAGGTCACCAACGTGCTGCTCGTGCGCGCCGATGTGGGGAACATCACCAGCTCCGCCGCCGATCTCATCGCGCAGGAGAGCACGGTGGGCGATGCCGACATGACCAACGTGTTCAATGCGCTCTCGGCGCTCATCTATCCCTACTCGACGACCGGCGCGAGGATCGTGATCACCAGCGTCATCGACGACGGTCACGGCGGCGGCAAGGTCGCCTGGAGCGACGCCTATAACGGCACCGCGCGCACCGTGGGAACCGCGGTGACCGTGCCGGCCGGCCTCATCACCACCGGCGGCAGCGTCGTCATGTCCGAGGTGACCTATGCCTACACGACGCCGTCGGCCTATCTGGTGAAGGTGCCGGTGACGATGACCAACACCTTCTACAGCCACCCGCGGCGCGTCGCCCAGATCGCAAGGACGCATCCGTAGAGCGCAATAGGGTCAAGCGTACTTCGCTTGGCCCGTAAATTGCGCGCCAATCGGTTATTTCTTCTCCGGCCGCATCCGCATCAGCCCTTCCTGCACCATCGATGCGACGAGCTTGCCGTCGCGCGTGTAGACCGCGCCACGGTTAAAGCCGCGCGCGCCCGAGGCGCTCGGACTGTCCTGCGCATAGAGCAGCCATTCGTCGACGCGGAACGCGTGGTGGAACCACATCGCGTGGTCGAGGCTCGCCATCTGGATCGAGGAGTGCCAGTCGACGCCGTGCGGCAGGAGCGCGGTGTCGAGCAGCGACATGTCCGAGGCATAGGCGAGGACCGCCTGCTGGATGCCCACATCGTCGGGCACGCGACCTGTGGCCCTGATCCAGATGTCGTCGAAAGGCGCATGCTTGCCGCGATTGGTGAAGCCGTGCCACGTCACCGGCCGCATCTCGATCGGCCTGGGACGCAGCGCCCATTCGCGCGCCTGCGCCGGCAGCTTGTCGATCTCGGCGAGGCGCAGCTCGTGCTCGCTTTTCAGCGCTTCGGGCGGCGGCACCTTGGGCATGTCGAACTGATGCTCCAGCCCCGTCTCGGGAACCTGGAACGACGCGGCCATGTTGAAGATCTGCTGGCCGTGCTGGATGGCGACGATGCGGCGCGCGGTGAAGCTCGCCCCGTCGCGCGAGCGGTCGACCTCGTAGAGGATCGGGACCTTGGGATCGCCGGCGCGCAGGAAATAGGCATGGAAGGAGTGGCACACCCGCCCCTCGACCGTGCGCAGCGCCGCGACCAGCGCCTGGCCGAGCACCTGCCCGCCGAAGACGCGCTGCATGCGGTCCTTGGGCGAGACGCCGCGGAAGATGTTCTCCTCGATCTTCTCCAGATCGAGCAGGTCGAGGACCTCTTGGATGGGTGTTTTGGCCGGTGTGTCCATGCCGGTTCCCATAGAGGCGCGCTTTCGGCGGCGCAAGCAGTCAAAAAGGTGTCATAATCTAAGGCCAAGCCTGTAAACCGTATTCGTAACGCGTGGCTCAAGGACCCCCATGGCCAATCTGCTGCTCGAACGCGCCGCCCATCAGCGTCCCGCCACCACCGGGCGCGGCGCGCTGGAACGTCTCTTTACCCTGATGTTCCAGGGCTTTGTGTACAACCAGATCTGGGAAGACCCCGACGTCGACCTCGAGGCCCTGGAGCTCAAACCGAACCACCGCCTGCTCACCATCGCGTCGGGGGGCTGCAACGTGCTGAACTACCTGGCGGCGGACCCCGCCAAGATCGTCGCCGTTGACCTCAACCCCAACCATATCGCGCTGACCAGGCTCAAGCTGTCGGCGCTCGAGAACCTGCCGTCCTACGACGAGTTCTTCCGCTTCTTCGGACACGCCAACGACAAGGCCAACCGCGAGGCCTACGACAATTTCCTGAGCGAGCGGCTCGACGTCACGACGCGGCGCTATTGGGAAAAGCACGTGCCGCTCAAGGGCCGGCGCATCAACATGTTCGCGCGCAACCTCTATCGCCACGGCCTGCTCGGGCGCTTCATCGGCATCCTGCACGCGGTCGCCAAGCTCCACGGCAAGCGCCTCGACGACATGCTCACCGCGCGCACGGCGGAAGAGCAGCGCGAGGCCTTCGACCGCACCATCGCGCCGCTTTTCGACTACAAGTCGATCAAGCTGCTGTCGAAATCGCCGGTCTCGCTCTACGCGCTCGGCATCCCGCCGGCGCAGTATGACGAGCTCGTTTCGACCAATAACGGCAGCGCAATCGCGTCGCTGCGCGATCGCGTGGAACGGCTCGCCTGCGACTTCCCGATCTCGGGGAACTACTTCGCCTGGCAGGCCTTCGGCCGCGGCTACGATCTGGAGAACCGCGAGGCGATCCCGGACTACCTGCGCCGCGACACTTACGAAATCATCCGCACACGTACGGATAAGGTCGAGACCCATCTCGCCTCGCTCACCGATTTCCTCAAGACCCAGCCGCCGCAATCGATGCACCGTTTCGTGCTGCTCGACGCGCAGGATTGGATGAACCCGGCGCAGATGGCCGAGCTGTGGCGCGAGATCGACCGCGCCGCCGATGCCCGCGACGCACGCGTGATCTTCCGCACCGCCGGCGCCGACTCGCCCTTGCCGCGCAAGCTGCCGGCCGAGCTTCTGGCGCCGTGGACCTATATGGAAAGCGAGAGCCGCGCGCTGCACGCCAAGGACCGCTCGTCGATCTATGGCGGCTTCCATCTCTATACGCGCCGCCCGCTGTGCTGAACGCCGCGCGCCGCGATTCCGGACATGCCGAGCTGATGGACGGCGTCTATCGCTATCAGCGCCACATCTACGATTTCACGCGCAAATACTACCTTTTCGGACGCGACTCGCTGATCGACGCGATGGCGCTCGAGCCCGGCAGCCGTGCCGTCGAGGTGGGCTGCGGAACGGCGCGAAACCTGATTCGAATGGCCAGGCGCTATCCCGACGCGCGGCTCTTCGGGCTGGATGCCTCGCAGGCCATGCTGGAGACGGCCGCGGGCGCCATCGCGAAAAGCGGGCTCGAGGGGCGGATCGGCCTCTCCCACGGCTATGCCGAGGCGCTGAGCCCGCAATCTTTTGGCCTTTCGGAGCCCTTCGACGACATCATATTTTCTTACAGTTTGTCCATGATTCCCGATTGGAAACAGGCGCTTAAAGCAGCGCAGGCCGCCCTTTCGCCCACCGGGCGCATCCATATCGTGGACTTCGGGGACCTGGCCGACCTGCCCGCGCCCGCGCGCAAGGCGCTTTTGAAATGGCTTGCGCTCTTCCACGTCTCGCCGCGCATGGAGCTGCTGGGCTCGCTCGAACAGTCGTCAGAAAAATACAAACGATTTCAATTGCTAACGGGACGATATGCGTTTTCCATGAGCGCCCTTGGCGACGCCTTTTCGGACCCTTGCGAGGCTGTTGCCCAGCGGTCACAGGGCCCAGAGAAATCCGGTCTTGGGGCCGTTTAAACGGTTGTAAGTGGCCTCGCGCCAGAAGACTCTCGTTCTCTGAGACTGTATAACACCACCGATGTCTGACGTTCTGGTAGGGGGGTCCCTGCCCGTCGGTTTTATGAAGCGAGGGTAGAAATGAAACTCCGTTCAATCGCCTTGGCGGGCGTTGCCTTGGCGGCACTCACGGTGCCGGCCGCGGCAAGTGATTACATGGGATGGTATCTCGGGGCCGGCATTGGTTACGGCTATCCGGAGATCGTCCATATCGACACGGCGCTCGGATCGGCCGGCCGCACCCACATCGCCTACGACCCCGACGCGCTTGGCGTCGTGTCGTTCGGCTACAAGTGGGATGCCAACATCCGCACCGAACTCGAGCTCGGCTACAAAGGCCACTCGACGGATCCGGATTTCCTTCGCGAATTCGGCGCGAACCTGGGCGGCGGCGTGACGATCAAGTCCGTCCTGTTCAACGTCAACTATGACATTCCGCTCTGGCATGGCTTGTCGTGGACCATCGGCGCCGGCATCGGCGGCGGTGGCATGCTGCAAGACACCAAGATCGGCTCGGTCAAGTTCATCCACGGCCAGCAGGTCGGCTTCATGTGGCAGGGCATGTCGGGCATCTCCGTCCCGCTCTCGAACTCCGTCGACTTCTACGCCGACTGGCGCTATCGCGACTCCGAGATCGACTCCGACTTCAATTCGGACATCCCCGGCCTCGGCCCGATCCACATCAACAAGCTGATCGAGAACGACGCGCTGATCGGCGTGCGTTGGTACCTGGAGCCGCCGGCCCCGCCGCCGCCGCCTCCCCCGCCGCCGCCCCCGCCGCCGCCGCCTCCTCCGCCCCCGCCGCCTCCGATGGTCAAGACGTTCATCGTCTTCTTCGACTTCGATAAGTCGAACCTGACCGAGAAGGCGCAGGAAGTGGTCTCCGAAGCCGTCAAGGCCGCGAAG
>JAJPHG010000020.1 GCA_021325375.1 Alphaproteobacteria bacterium
CTCGACGACACGATCGACCAGATGCAGAAGACCGCCAAGGCGGTGCTGCTCTTCGAGGTCTCCACCCTCGAGCCCGAGATGGCGCAGATGGGCGAGTGCATCGTGCAGGCGTCCAAGCTCACGGTGGAGGCGGTCGCGCTGCTCGGCTCGCTGCGCGAGAACGCGTCGCGCCTCAACGTCATCACCGAGGAGATGGTGCGCCTGGAGGACGACGCCGACACGCTGAACGACAAGGGCATCAAGGCGCTGTTCCAGCGCCACCGCGACGGCAACGCGATGAACTACATCATCGGCGTCGAGATCTACGATCACCTCGAGAAGGTGATGGACCGCTTCGAGGACGTGGCCAACCGCATCGGCGGCATCGTGATCGAACAGGTCTGACCCAAGTGCTCGCGATCCTCGTCTCGCTCATCGCCATCGCGCTGGTGTTCGACTTCCTGAACGGGCGCAACGACGCCGCCAATTCCATCGCCACCATCGTCTCCACCCGCGTGCTCGCGCCGCGCTATGCGGTGGCGTGGGCGGCGTTCTTCAACTTCGTCGCCTTCCTCGTCTTCGGGCTGCACGTGGCGAGCACGGTCGGGCGCGGCATCATCTCGCCCGACGCGATCTCGGACCAGGTGATCTTCGGCGCGCTGATGGGCGCGATCTCCTGGAACGTCACCGCCGGCTATTTCGGCATCCCGTCGAGCAGCTCGCACGCGCTCATCGGCGGGCTGATCGGCGCGGGTGTGACGCATACGGGCTTTCGCGCCATCGTCTGGAGCGGCGTCGGCAAGACGGCCGCCGCCATCGTGCTGTCGCCCGTCACGGGCCTGATCATCGCGCTGCTTCTCGTCCTCGCCGTGTCGTGGGCGTTCGTGCGCGCGGTGCCGGCGCAGGTCGACGGCCTGTTCCGCAAGGTGCAGTTCGTCTCGGCCTCGCTCTATTCGCTCGGCCATGGCGGCAACGACGCGCAGAAGACGATGGGCATCATCGCCGCCCTTTTGGCCGCACACGGACGATTGCCGGGCGCGTTCCACATCCCGCTCTGGGTCGTGGTGACCTGCAACGGGGCGATGGCGCTCGGCACGCTCTTTGGCGGCTGGAAGATTGTGCGTACGATGGGTTCGCGAATCACTCGGCTAACGCCCGTACAGGGCGTCTGCGCGGAAACGGCGGGCTCGATCACGCTCTTCATGGCGACGTGGCTCGGCATCCCGGTTTCGACGACGCAGACGATCACGGGCGCGATCGTCGGAGTGGGCGCGGCACGGCGGGCGTCCGCCGTGCGATGGGGCGTGGCGCAAGACATTCTTATCGCATGGGTGATAACCATGCCCGCAGCCGCCGCTGTCGGCGCTGCGTTCTTTGTGCTAGCGCAATGGATTGGGCGGCTTGTGGCGTAACATTGGGCTGTATGTGTCGTGAGTAGCGTCGGGTCTGAAGCAACGGGAAGCCAGTACGCGGCGCTGCCTTGGCGCTGGGCGGACGATCATCTCGAGATCCTCCTCATCACCACGCTCAATACCAAGCGCTGGGTCGTTCCCAAGGGCTGGCCGCTCGCGGGCTGCACGCCGGGCGAATGCGCCGCCCAGGAGGCGCTGGAAGAGGCGGGCGTCGTGGGCGAGATGGCGCCGCGACCTTGTGGCTTCTTCCTCTATCTCAAGCGGCGCAAGACGGGCGAGGTCGTGTCCTGCCGGGTGGCCGTGTTCCCGCTCGAGGTCGCGCGCCAGCGCCGCACTTGGCCCGAGAAGGCCGTGCGCGAAACCTGCTGGTGCTCCGTAGACGAAGCATTGGCGCGGGTGTCCGATCCCGGCCTCAAGCGCCTCATCGCCAGATTCGCCAAGGAGCAGGCCGCGCGCCTGCACTGAGCGCGTCCGGCGCGCCGCCCCGAAAAGCGAACGACTTGTTAAGGCAATCTCAACATGTCCGACATGTAATGAATTGTCGAAGCGTGTCGTCAGTTTCGTTGAGTCCAGAGTAGGCCCAGATGGTCATTCACATACCCCAGCCAGCCAAGATGCGCGGCGAGGAGCTCGACGAGCTCGGCCCGGTCAAGAAGCCTTTGAGCGAGCCCGCGTCGCGCCTGATCGGCCGCAAATATCTCGACGAGGCCAATGGCGTCGATTGCATGGGCGTCTGGGAATGCTCGCCGGGCCGCTGGCAGCGCACCATCATGCAGGAAGAATTCGCGCACTTCCTCTCCGGCAGCGCGACGTTCCACCCCGACAAGGGCGAGCCGATCGAGATCAAGGCCGGCGACACGGTCTGGTTCCCGCGCAACACAGGCGGCGTTTGGGAGATCAAGGAGGACGTGCGCAAGGTCTATGTCGTGATCGACCGGCCGAACGCGTTGCGCCGCTTCCGGAACTGGACGAGAAGCCTGCTCGATCCCCATGCCGCCAAGGCGCGTGTGCTCCCGGTGGTGGCGACGCCGGTCGGCGTCCAGATCCTCGCCGACACGCTCGCGGATGGACGGCTGTTGTAGCTCACACCACTGTCATCCCCAGCGAGCATCGGCGCGATAGCGTCGATGCGAGGGAGGGGTATGACAGTTGGTGCTCACTCCGCGTGCGCCCGCAGCCCGATGAAGAACAGCCGCCCAGGCGCGGGGCTATAGGTGCGCGGGTTGGTCAGGTTGAAATTGTCCGGCAACCCGTCCAGCTCGGTGAACGCGCCGTAAGTGTAGTAGCGCTTGTCGAAGAGGTTATCGATCTCGCCGAACAGCTCGAGATGCGAGCCGAGCTTGTAGGAGCTGTGCAGATCGACCGTCGCGAAGCCGGGGAGCTTCGGCTCCTGGTTCGACTCGTCGCCGACGAGATATTGTCCGCTCTGCGCGCGCAGTTCCGCGCCGATGTTCCATTCCCTCGTGGCGGCGAACTCGGCCGAGAAGGTGAGGCGGTTCGCCGGGTTCATCGGGATATGGTCGCCGGGATGGACGAAGATCACGCCGTCATCGTTCGCGGCGGGGCTGTCGGAGGACAGTTCCTGCGCGGTGCGGAACGTCGCGTCGAGATAGGAATAGCCCGCATTGACCGTCCAGCGCGCGTCGCGGTAGCCCAGATGCGCATCGAAGCCCTGGTGCCGCGTTGTTCCCGCGTTCTGGAAGAAGCCGAAGCCGTTGACGTCGGTCGCGAGCAGCATGATGTCGTTGGTCGCGTCGGTGCGGTAGACGCTCGCGTTCCACACGAACGCGCCCGGCAGCAATTCGAGCCCAAAGCGGCCGCGCAACCCCGCCTCGATGTTGTTCGACACGACCTGCTTCAGCGACGGGTCCGACACCAGGAACGCGTCGAGCAGGCAGGGCGAGTTGGGATCGGCGCAGGACAGCTCGCCCGCCGTCGGCGCGCGGTTGGACTGCGAATAGCCGGCATAGGCCGTCAGCGTGTCGGTGACCTTGTAGGCGAGGCCGGTGCCCGGATTGAAATGCGAGAAGCCGTGATCGCCGTCGAGCGCGGTGCCGAGATTGTCCTGAAGGCGGATGTCGGCCAGGTTGAGGCGGCCGCTCAAGGTCCATGACAGGCGGGGCATGATATCGAACACGTCGACGGCGTAGATGCCGGTATAGGTGTTGGTGCCGTCGACGTTCACCGGCTCCTCGATGGGGGGCTGCGCGGTCGGGCTCAGCGCCTGGTCGATGATGACGCCGACGGTCTGGACCTCAAGGTCGTCCTGAAGCGCGCCCAGCTCGCCGAACGCTGTGTAGTTCGTCGTGCCGCGGTCGACCGACGCGCCGAAGACGAAATTGTTCGCGTGGCCGAGCAGGGGCTCGGACAGCGTCATCTGCGCGGCGATGCCGTAGCTGTTCGCATTGGTGCGCGTGAAGTCGGTCTCGCCGGGCGTGGCGCCGTCGGGCAGCACGCTCGCGGGCACCGGATTGCCGTGGATGTCGTAGAGCGCGTCGCCGGGGAAATCATTGTCGCCCTCCAGGCAAAGCTGTGACGGGTCGTTCTCGCAATAGTCGACGTCGGTGGTGTTGCCGTCGGTCAGATGCTGGAGGAAATGGCGATAATAGGTGCTGGCGCTGAAAGTCAGCGTCTCGCTCGCATGCCAGGTGGCGCGAAGCTGCGTCATCTCCATCTCGTTGCGGATGGCCTGCGGAAAGGTGAAGATGGATTTGGGGTCGGCCGCCAGCATCTGCACCGGCGTCGGCCCAACCGCCGCGATGTCGTTGAGCGCGGCCGAGGCCGTCAGATGCAGCTCGATCGGGCCGGACTGGTAGGCGACGTCGCCGAAGCCCTGCCGCTCCGTCGTCGGCGAGCGGTAGCGGAAGCCGTCGTCATGCGTGCCGCCGATGCCGAGGTAGAGCGCGAAATCGTCGCCGAGCCGCGTACCGTATTCCGCGTCGCCCGTGACGTTGCCGAACGAGCCGCCGGAGATTTGCGCCGCGTGACCATCGAAATTCAGGCCGCTCTTCATGTCCAGGCTCACCGCGCCGCCCAGCGCGTTGAGGCCGAAGACGGGATCGTTGCTCTGCAAGGTCAGCGACTTGACCGCGAATTGCGGGATCAGGTCCCAGTTGACGTTGTCGCCGAAGGACTCGTTCATGCGCACGCCGTTCTGATAGACCGCGATGCCTTCCGCGATGCCGGAGATCGGCGACGCCTCGAAGCCGCGATAGACGAAGTCGGGCTGGTACTGGCTTCCCTGCTCGTCGTTCAGGCTGACGTTCGAGAGCTCCTGCGCGACGGAATTCACCAGCGCGTCGGTGTGGCGGCGGTTGGAGAGATCGGGGACAGAGAGCGTCTGTACCTCGCCCGCGACCTTGTCGGCATCGATGCCGGAGCCCGGCAACGGCGCGTTGCCGATCACCACCACCGTCTCGATATCCGAGCCGTCGGCGCTCGCGGTGGCCGGAAGCGCCGCAAAAAGGAGCAGAGTCGGCCATAGCAATGATTTGGTATTCATCGATATGTGCCGGTTGCGCGCCTGCCACGGATCTTTTGTCACCTATTTGCGAACTATTCGCAAGTAGGCGATCGGCGCGGACTACTCCCGTGTCGCGAGGTGGGCTGCTTCAATCCTTCATCTCATCGTTCTTCGCCGGAGCCGCGGGTTTCGCGTCACCGGCCGTGCCCGTGAGCGCCGGGTCTTTCAGTTCGTCGGCCTCGATCTTGCGATGCGCGATTGATTCGAGCATCACCTTCACCTGTTCGGCGGTCTCGAGATAGCGCTGGGCGGCGTTGGGCACGAAGTTCTGTGCGTCGTTGATCGTCTTGATGGGCTTGTCGGTTGTGGGTTGGCCGATAGGATCGCCGTTCTTGTCGACGTCGACCCTCGACACGGCCGCCTTGTGCAGCGCGGCCTCGCGCTTTCGTAGTTCGGTCAAGAGGTCGTCGAGGTCGCCCATCGTCGCCGGCCTGGCGAGGCGTCCGCCGACGAACACCGCCTGCGACAGGCCGAGCACTTCGAGCAGCTCGGGCGGGACCGAGAACGTGGCCAGGCTGAACCCTCCCACGATCATGCCGAGCCCCACGATGACGGTGAACATCAGCGCCTGGAGCTTGTAGAGGTCGAGCTCGGTGTCCGACATGATGAGGTCGCTCCAGCGCGGCGTACCCCGGCCGGAATCGTTGAGCGGCAACACTTTGCGCGCCACCAGCCATGCCCAGTTTTCGACGCCGAGCCGGTTGCGCGTGATCCCGACCACGTTGGAGCCCAGCGAGCCGAGCGCCGAGATGCCCAAGAGTTCCACGACCGTGGAGGAGATGCTGGAAAGCTCGCCGGTGCGCATGACGATGTAGAGGAGCCCGTAACTCACCAGCAGGGTGAAGAACAGGATCTGCAGGTTGGCGAGGCTGCCGCGGTCGAACATGTCCGACGACAGCGCGATCGGATCGAGGCAGCGCCACCACGACCATTCCTTCAAGCTTTCGAAGCGGTAGACGGGGGTTTTCTGCTTCTGCTTGCGGGTCTGCTCGGAAAGCCTGCGCCGCGAATAATAGATGACGGTCCCGCAGAACAGATACATCGCCAGGATCACCAGAATGCCCACCATGACGGGCTGGTATTGGGAGCTGAAAGCGAGCTGGGTGTCGGCCCACATCGTCAGGCTCCCGTCCTGCGCGCAGGCGAAGACGATCAGGCGCTTGTGCACGGGCAGAAAGCCGCTGTTGATATCGGCGCGGACGTCGACCTGCAGCAGATAGTTGCTGTTCTGGTCGATGTTCAGCTTCTCGGCGATCTTCTTGTTTTCGTCGCTGGTAAGATTGTCCGCGAGAAGGTGGGCGAAGCTTTCCCTGACATGGCCGTCGAGGGTGTCGTCCTTGTTCTTTTTCAGCTCATAGCGGAAATCGCCGGGCTTCAGGTCGTCGACGAAATAGGTGCGGAAGCGCAAGGCGCTCGGCGCCGTGCCCGGTGGCGGGTTCGCGAGCACGATCTGCGTCTGCGAGCCGGCGCCGACGAGCTGTGTCGTCGCGATGAGCGAGCGATGCGGCAGACCCCGACGCGCGTCGAACATGCCCTTGAAGCCGGCCTGACAGGGCTTGTCCGCTGTCGTCGGTGGGGCATCCGTCGGCGGCACGGCAGCGAGCGCAGGCTGGAACGGAACGAAGGCGGCCAGCACGATCCCCGAAACGAGGCGCCGCGCGCGCGAAGCGAAGCGGATGCGGTTGCCCATGTGATTCCCCAGCCGTTCAATCTCAAAAAGAATAGGGCGGGTGCTCTACCGGGGCAACGGCACGCCTACTTCCGCCGCTTGTTCGCGCGCTTGCGCACCTTGGGGCCGGCGAGGGCGAAGAGGCCGCGCTGGTCGGCCTTCTTGAGATCGCCTTTGCGCACCATCCGCCACAGCTTGTTCTGCAGGAAGCGGCGCTTGTGCACCGCGCCGTATTTGCGGAACAGGCCGATCAGGAGCTGGTCGAGATCGGCGCTGCCGCCGAGCGCGCCGATGACGGCGAAGATCTGCGTCTCGAGCTCGTCGGCCTCGACGTTGCTCAATTCCTTGAGCAGCTCCGGCGGCAGGCCTGACGTGTCGCTGACGTCGAGCGTGGGCGCCGCCGCTTCGCCCGATTGCTGGCGGACATAGGCCTCCACCGCGGTGGCGTGCTTGCGCCAGCGCGCCAGCCGCCCGCGTTCCTTCGGCGACAGGGCAGGGTCGCCCTCGGACTCGCGGAAATCCGCGGCGAGCTCCGAGATCAGCGCGATCGGATGGGCGCGGGCCTGCCGTGCCATGGGTCTCCCGGGTCTCATTCGCCCGCGATCGCGAGCGCCTTGTCCAACAGCGGACCGAGACTGGAAACATCGCCTTCGTAAGTCAACCGTTTGCAGGAGCAGTCGCTGCCGCGCTCGACGATGAGGGTGAGGGCGATCTTGCGGCGGGGGAAGGCTTTGGCCATCGCGCCCAGGTGATCGGAGATCTCGCGCAGCGCGGCGGCCAGCCTCTCCGGCGAAAGCCTGGCCAGGCGGGACGGCGCGAAGAGGGTGATGTGCCAATCCTCTTCAGCGCCCTGCGCCGCGTGGCGCGCGTCGTGCGACATCCGCGTGAGGATATTGCCTTCGAGCAGGAGCCGCACCGAGGCCGCGCCGGCGCCGTGGACGAAATCCTCGCGCGTGGGAGCATTCGCGAAATTGTCGGGCATGACCGCGATCTCGTCCGAGAGGCGGATGCCGAGCTCCGCCGCGCGATCGGCGACGTGCAGATACTCGCTAACGACGATCATGGAGGGCAGTCTATTCGCCGGCCTCGGCGGGCACCGCTTCGCCAGAGACGTCCCCTGCGTCCTTCTTCGCGCGCTTCCTGCGTTCCTTGGCGCCGTCCTTGGCATTGACCTCTTCGCCGGCCGCCTCGTCGCTGCCGCGCTGACGGAAGCGGACCAACTTCTTGCCCGGCCGGCCTTCCTCGCCCGCGACGTCCTTCACCGAGAAGACGCCGAAATCGGGGATGGCGACGCGCTCGCCCTTGTCCAGCGCCTCCGCTATCAGGCGGAACGTCTGCGCATGGACGCCGGCCACCGCCTTGGGCGTCAAGTCGCAAGCCTTGGCGATCTGTTCGTTCAGTTCCTTGAGTTTCATGGTGGTCCCCTTGGCTGTTTCGCTCGCGGCTTACGGTAATTTATCCGTCTCTGCAATATGTTTCTTCAGAGTTTTTCTTATTTCGTTACTTTTCGTCCAATTTGCAGCGATCCCGCTTCGGGCTCCGGCTTTCGCCGAATCGTCCTAGCATCGGTGCCGGCCGTCGGGGCCGCCAAATAGGGCGTGTCCTAGTCAGGAACGAATAACGGCCAGGGCCGTTTGCATGAGCACGTGTCGTGCCGGAGCCTGCGCGTTGGAGTTGCCGTGCGGCGCAGCAGCGCGCGCCGCGGAGTCCGGTGGGTGCTTTTGGGCTTTACAGCGCAAGAAACTCGTAGTTAGGATGCATTCCCTGCAATAAAATCTTAGATAGAAACTGATATTTTATCACTGTGCGAGTTTTGTACAGCGTAATGCAATTATTTCGAAGCATAGTATTTGAATAAACGTATGAGTAATCGAGAAGAATTCACCTTCGCGCGTCTTTCACACTCCACTTCGACCTGTTACAACGAAGCATCGAGTGCACACATTCTCGCACGCCACGGGAACTGGCAGCGCGGGAGCAATCTAAGGAGAAACTCATGCGGTTGATGTCGGGAGGGCTGCTCACAGCCCTCGTCGTAGTTGGGTTCGCGTCGAGTGCCGGTGCAGGTCCGAACACGCGGGTCGAGCAGTTCGGCAGCACTTTTGCCAAGCCTGCCTGCGGAATGGTGGTCGGCCATGTCGCGCGCTGCCATGCCTGGATCGTGACCGACGGTACCGGTCGCACGAAGGTGTCGCCGCCGGCGACGCCGTCGGGCTACAGCCCCGCGAACCTGCAGAGCGCCTATAAGATCACCGGCGCCGGCAGCTCGACCATCACCATCGCGATCGTCGATGCGGACGGCTACAGCAAGGCCGAAACCGATCTTGGCGTCTATCGCGCGCAATGGGGCCTTCCGGCCTGCACCACGGCCAATGGCTGCTTCAAGAAGCTGAACCAGAACGGCGTGCAGGGCAGCTATCCGGCGAACAACACCGGCTGGTCGCAGGAAACCGCGCTCGATCTCGACATGGCCAGCGCCATGTGCCCCAACTGCCATATCACTCTCGTCGAGGCGAACACCGCCTCGTTCGCGAACCTGGCGGCGGCCGAGAACACGGCGGCGGCGCAGAACCCGCATGCGATCTCCAACTCCTATGGCGGCAGCGAGTCCGGCTCGACGACCTATGAAAGCTCATACAACCATGCCGGCATGGCGATCACGGCCAGCTCGGGCGACTCCGGCTATGCGGCCGGCCCGCAATTCCCCGCGACCTCGCCGCACGTCACCGCGGTGGGCGGCACCTCGCTCGTGACCGCGACCGGCAGCCGCGGCTGGTCGGAAACGGTGTGGGTCGACGCCGGCAGCGGCTGCTCGACCGTCTATGCCAAGCCGACCTGGCAGCATGACACGGGCTGCACCAAGCGCATGGAAGCCGACGTCTCCGCGGTCGCCGATCCCAATACCGGCGTCGCCGTGTACGGTCCGGTGAACTCGCGCAGTTCCGGCTGGCTCGTGTTCGGCGGCACCAGCGTCGCCGCTCCGCTGATCGCGGGCGTCTACGGCAACAATGGCGGCACGGTGACCTACGGCAGCGATCCGTATGCGCATACCGCCAACCTGTTCGACGTGACCTCGGGCAGCAACGGTTCGTGCTCCACGGCATACTTCTGCCACGGCGAAGTCGGCTATGACGGCCCGACCGGCCTCGGCACGCCGAACGGCAACACCGCGTTCTGATAGCAGCGAATGGCATGACCGCGGCGGTCCGGCGAAAGCCGGGCCGCCGTTGGTTTTCGGGGCCGCGTTTACCGCGCGCTAACCGTGTTTCGGAAGAAGGCTGCGGCGGCTGCAACCGCAGCGTGGACGGCGCATTACTTCGCTATGCCCACGAGCGTCAAATCCACGTCCGGCATGCTCGAAGCCGCCGCAAGGCTCAGGCGGTGCGCGCACGCCACCGCCATCCCGAAATACCAGAGCTATTTCCGCCGCATGGCGCACGACCTCGAGCTCGAGGCGATCGGCTACGCATCGTCGGGCACCATCGCGCGCGCGTTGCGCGAGGCGCGCGCGAAGCCGGATGTGGAGCTTCTCCCATGCTGAGCGCTGCGGACGACATCTTCGCGCCGGTGACGGTGCCGGAGCGGACGGCGGTGGAAGCAGTGGGCGTCGCCGATCTCCTCTGCGCCGAGACCGCCACGCTCGTCCAGGCGTGGAAGAAATGGCGCGGCTGGAGCGCGCTCGCTCCTTACCGCGCCTGGGCGGAGGCGCGCCTCGGAGCCGAGATCGCCCATGCCAGCATGGCGCGGGTACTCGGCGGCGGCCAGGACTACGAGTTCGAGTTCATCGGCGACGCGCATGTGCGCGCCTATGGCGTCGACCACACGGGACGCCGCGTCAGCGACATCTCGCGCCTGTCGCCGCGCTTCGGCCGCCAGCTCAAGGCGTCCTACGACCTGGTGCGCATCTCGGCCCATCCGCACGCTTTCCAGGGCACGATCGGCGTCGAGCATGCGGGCGCGGGCTTCGTGTGGTTCGAGACCGCCTATCTTCCGATCGGCGACCACGGCTCGGTTGATTATGTCCTCAACGCCGCCGTATACCGGCTGCGCGAGGAAAGGCCGTAGGAGGCCGGTCCCGCCGAGTTCCCCGCGGGCCGCTACCTCCATGCTCATCATCGCCTACGGCATCCCCAAATCCGGCAGCACGCTCACCTATGAACTCCTGCGCGGGATGCTGACCAATGCAGGGTATTCGCAGGACCTGTCGAGCAAGGAACGCCGGACCGTCCAGCCGCTCGCGAGCCGCATGAAGCGCAATTTCTCGGGCAAGATGGGCCGCGCGGAGGTCGAGGAACTCATCGCCAAGATCGGTCCCGAGGGCCGCATCGCCGTCAAGACGCATGCCTGGTTCGAGATCGGCGATTTCGCCTGGCTCGACGCGCTGTGCGAGAAGGGCGAAATCCTGGTCATCGCGTCCTATCGCGATCCGCGCGATCTGTGCCTGTCGCTGCTCGACGCGGCGGACAAGGCGCGAGGCACCGGCGCGAAAGCGTTCTCCAACGTGCGCGACATGGAGCATGCGGCCAAGAAGATCCGCCGCCGGCTCGACGATTTCCGCAAATGGGCATCGCTGCGGGGCACGGTCCGCGTCGACTACGAGGACGTCGCCTTCGCGACCGACAAGGTGATCGACCGGCTCGAGCAGGCGCTCGGCATCGTCTGCAACCGCGAAGAGGTCCTGCGCTACGTCTTCGGCGAGGCGATCACGCTCAAGAACAAGGCGAAGTCGCGCCGCCACGAGGAAGAGCTCGACGCCGCGCAGAACGAGGTGCTGAGCCATCAGTTCCGCAACTTCCTGCGCAACGGCAACGGCCGGGAGTGGTTCGACAAGAGCCGCAAGCGGCTGCTGCGAAGGGGCGAGGGGGAAGAATAAAACCGACCCTCCCCTTGAGGGAGGGTCGAAAAACGCGAAGCGTTTTTCGGGGAGGGGTATCGTGCGGACTGCTTACCCCTCCCCGAAATTTTCTTCGCTTTGCTCGCAAATTTCGACCCTCCCTCAAGGGGAGGGTCGGTTTGTTACCTGTCCCCCAGCCACATCTTCGCGCTGTCCTTGGCGTGGACGACGAGCGCGGCTTTCAGCGTGCCGTCCTGGGCGAGGGTGCCGCGCGCCATCAGCGCGTGGCCGATCCAGGGCTTGGCGAAATTGAATTTCGACTTCGCGGCCGCGGCGTCGATCGTGACGAGGCGGCCGTCGCGCGTGCGGATCTGGACCAGATCGCCCTCGACCCGCTCGATGCGGCCATAGATCTCGTGCTCGCCCGGCGCCAGCGCCGCGCGCAGGTCGACGTGACGGGGCGAGGGGATCGCGACCTTGCGGCCCGCGGTGCCGATGCCGAAGATCGTCAGCGTCTGGTCGCTCGCCACGAACACCTTGGAGTTGGCGACGACGGGCACGATGTTGGAATCGCCGCCCGTGTTCGGCCAACTTCCCGCCACGGCGGAGAACAGCGTGCCGTCCTTGTCGGGATTGAACGCATAGAGGCTGATATGCGCCGGATCGTTGTCCACCGGCCGTCCGACCGCCCAGATGACCGCCGTGCCGCTCAGCGTCCCGTTCGACGAGACGGAGGTGAAGAAGCCGGGGAACTGGCTGCCGTCGACGCTGCCGGGCTGGCGCTTGAGGATCAGCTTGGGCCGGGCGCCCGTCGCATCGACGCGCCAGACGCCGACGGTGTTGTTGCCGCTCGACACCACGCGGCCGAAGCCGTCGCTGCCCTTGTAGTAGGACGGCCCGCACCAGCAGCTTCCGACATTGGCGGTCGAGTAGGCACGCCCGCCCTTGAGCTTGCCGTTGTTGAGATCGTCGGCGTTGAGCACGTACATGATGCCGACCTTGCCGGCCGCGACCGCGATGTTGGTGGCGGTGCCGGTCTGCGGCGGCAGCAGCATCACGCCGCCCGAGCCGAAATCGGCGTCTTCCTCGTCGAGGACCTGCCAGCCCTCGTCGCCTTCGGGCGTGTAGAGGCTCTTGACGGTGGTGAGATCGCCGGAAAGCTGCACCACGCTCTCGGCGATGTTCTTCACGCGGTTGTAGGAATCGCCGCTGTAGTCGGAATTGCCGGTGACGAAATAGACGTCGCCCGCGACGCTGGCGGCGAGCCCGTAGCCCGACATCCACACCGAGGTCAGGAAGAAATCGTCCGTCGAGTGGGCGAGCTTGTTGTTGAGCTGGTTGCCGGCAAGCGGCGTCAGCGTGTTCAGATTCCAGCCCAGCACCCAGCCGCGCGACTGGTCCGCGGCGATGTCGCAATAGCTCGCGAAGCCCGCATAGACGTTGCCGTTGGCGATCAGCAGGCCGGCACGCAGGCGGCTCGCGAAAGCGTTGAAATTGTAGGTCGAGCCGTCCGAGAGCACGCCGCTCGCGCTCACCACGACCGGCGTCACCTTGTCGTTCAGCGTCTCCGGATCGAGCGCGTGGATACGGTAGACGGGATTGCTGCTCTCATAGGTGTCGGTGACGACGTAGAGCGTGTTGGTGGAGGGATCGATCACCGGCGTCGAGTTGATGCCGATGTTCGGCCCGTTGTTGTTGCAGCTTCCGGGAAGCGAGGTGAACGGCACCGGTGTGCCGAAATTCTTCGAAAGCAGGACGTGGCCGGTGTTCGCGTCGATGGCATAGACCGTGTTGCTCTCGGTCGCGACATAGGCGACCTCGCGCCTGCCGCCGTGGCCGGCGACCTTCTGGCTGCCCAGGATCAGCGGCTGCGCGTCGACCTGGTCGTCGAGCACGGTGGAGGAGCGCAGACGGAAACTGGGACTGCTCACATTCGACGGCGTCAAGCCCGGCTCGATCTGGTTCCAGCCGGTGCGGTAATTGTCATAGTGATAGGTCGTGACATTGATAGGCCCGGCGCTTGCCGCCGACACGCCCAAAGCCAATACCGCGACTGTTGTCCCGAACCCGATCCTGCGCACGATCACCTCCCTGAACGAAACGGGGGAAAGAATGCTCTCGCAATCCGAGCGAATCTACCCTCCCCTTGAGGGAGGGCGGGAAAAATACAAAAACGGCCCGCGCCGCGAGGCGCGAGCCGCTTTTGGCTCAACTTTGCGCGGCCTAGTTCGGCGTCCACACCGGCGGAGGCGGGCCGAACTGGTTGTCGCCGGTCTGACCGGGCTGGGCGCAGAAGTAGATGATGACGATGGTCGCGACACCCAGCGCGAGGCCGACAAGGCCGACGAGCCAGCCGAAGGCGAGCACGAAGTACAGCGCGCCGAGCGGACCGCTGAGCGCGATCAGCAGCCCGAGTATCTGGAAGATGCCGCCGACGATGACCCAGACCCAGAGCAACTGGCCGCTGCGGCCGGTATCCTGGAAGCGCCGCGCCGCCGCGCCGCCCATGGGCAGGAGCAGCGCGAGGCCGACGAGCGCGCCGAGGATGCCCATCCTGATGATGCCGTCGATGATCGCGGCGAGAATGCTGATCACGAAGCAGACCAGGATGAAGTACCAGAATTGAGCGCGTCCGAGGCGGCCGTTGAAGTCCATGAAATGGTTCTGGACCATGTCCATGAAGTTCTGCCAGAGCTTGTTGACGTCCATCGTTGTTCTCCCCGCGAGCGCGCCCGCATCGTTGATTTGCCGTAACGCCGAACCCGCGGTGGCGACGGCCCCGCTGATAAGGACTCGGAATCACCACCTGGGATGAGCTAAAAGGCCCCCAAACATCCTGTCAATCTGGGCTTGGCCGGTTTGCGGGGGACAAACGGGAACATGGTATCGAAAGTCTTCATAGACGGCGCCGCCGGCACCACGGGTCTGGAGATCCATGAGCGGCTGGCCGGGCGTTGCGAGTTCTCGCTGGTCCGGCTCTCGGATGCCGAGCGCAAGGATCCAAAGGCGCGCGCCGCCGCGCTCAACGACGCCGAAATCGTCATTCTTTGCCTTCCCGACGAGGCGGCGCGCGACGCCGTGGGCATGATCGACAACCCGCGCGTGCGGGTGATCGACGCCTCGACCGCGCATCGCGTCGCGCCGGGCTGGACCTACGGCTTTCCGGAGCTCGAGCCGGACCAGCGCGCGAAGATCGCCGCGTCGAAGCGAGTGAGCAATCCGGGCTGCTGGCCGACCGGTTTCCTGGCGCTGGCGCGGCCGCTGGTGCGCGCCGGGCTGGTGCCGCCCGATTTCCCGCTCACCGTCACCGGCGTCTCGGGCTATTCCGGCGGCGGCAAGGCGATGATCGAGGAGTTCGAGGCGAAAGATAAGCCCGGCTATGTCGAGACGGTGGTGCGGACCTACGGCCTGACCCTGTCGCACAAGCACGCGCCCGAGATGCGCGTGCACTGCGGCCTCGCGCACGCGCCGGTGTTCTCGCCCAATGTCGGACGCTTCTATCGCGGCATGATCGTGGAGGTGCCGCTGCAGCTCTGGGCGCTGCCCAAGAAGCCCACGGTCTACAATCTTTTCGAGGTGCTCGGCGACGCCTATCGCGGCGAGAAGTTGATCGAGGCCGCCGATCTCGACCATATCGATTTTTTCAAGGCCATGCGCCAAGGCACGCCCTACACCATCGCGAGCCGCGCGCCGCAAAGCATCGACGCGGAGATGCTCAAGCTGACCAACGGCATGAAGCTGTTCGTCCTCGGCAACGACAAGACCGAGCAGGCGCGGCTCCTGGCGGTGTTCGACAATCTGGGCAAGGGCGCGTCAGGAGCTGCGGTGCAGAACCTCAACATCATGTGTGGCCTGCCGGAGACGGCGGGGCTGGTGTGAGCGCGGCGATGTACCGCCCGCGCGCTTTCGCCATCGACGATGCCGCCGTCATCCGCGAGGTGCTGCGCCGGCGCGTCTTCGTCACGCTCGCTGCCGCACATGAGGGCGATGTCACGTTCGCCTATGCGCCGGTCGTCGTCGACGAAGACGGCATCCGGTTTCATCTCGCGTCGGGCAATCCGCTCGCCGCGCTCGAGGACGGCGCGCGCGTCTCGCTCTCCTGCATCGCCGGCGACACTTACGTCTCGCCGGACTGGTACGAGACCAAGGGCCGTGTTCCGACCTGGAACTACATTGCGGTCGAGGGCAGGGGGATTGTCCGGCGCCTGAGCGCAGGAGACCTGCGCCGACTGCTCATCGAGCTGTCGGCGTCGGAAGAGCACAAGCTTCTGCCCAAAGGGCCGTGGACCATCGACAAGGTGCCGGAAGACAAGATGGGCGCGTTGATGAACGCCATCGTGGGTTTTTCCATGCGCTTCGAAACGCTCGAAGGTAAGTTCAAGCTCTCGCAGAATGTCACGCCGCAGGACGCCGAAGGCGTGATCCGCGGCCTTACCCAGCGTGGCGACGCGGCCAGCCTTGCCATCGCACAGGCAATGCGGCATCTGTCGAAATAGGGGGCCGGCCATGACATCCGACGATCGTAGCGGCTATGTGCTTGGGGATTCGCGCACCGAGCTCGAACGCCTGGAGCGGCAGGCGCGCTTCTATGCGCCCGGGACCGAGGCGCTCTTCAAGGCGGCCGGGATCGCGCCAGGCCAGCGCGTGCTCGATATCGGATCGGGCGCGGGCGACGTCTCGATGCTCGCCGCGCGCATGGTGGGGCCGGAAGGCCGCGTCGTCGGCGTGGAGCGTTCATTGCAAGCGGTGGAGACGGCACGCACGCGCGCCGCGGCCGCGGGACTTCCCCAATGCCGCTTCGAAGTTGCTGAGATCGACGCGTTCGAGACCGAAGAACGTTTCGACGCCGTCGTCGGCCGGCTGATCCTGATGTACATGCCAGATCCCGTAGCGGCGCTTCGCAGGCTCTTGCGCTTTCTTGCGCCCGGCGGCGTCGTCGCGTTCCAGGAGCTTTATTTCAGCGGCGCGCGCGGCTATCCGCAGTCGGCCTTGATGGACACATGCGAGCGCGCGATCCGCGCGGCGTTTGCGCATGTGCACGGCGATCTCGACATGGGAGTGCGGATGTTCGAGACGTTCTGCAAGGCCGGTCTGCCCGATCCCAAGCTGATCAACTGGGCGCCGGCGGTCACGCGTGCGGAGCCTGAAGGCTATTACATCATGGCCAGCCTGATGCGCACGCTGACGCCGATGCTCGTGCAGGCCGGCCTCATGCGCGAGGACGAGATCGGCATCGACACGCTGGAGAGGCGATTGATCGAGGAAGTCTCGGACAAGGGCCATATCTACATTTGGTCGCCGCTCGTCGGCGCCTGGAGCCGCAAGCCATGAAAAGAGTCAGATCCAACCCTCCCCTTGAGGGAGGGTCGAAAAATGCGCAGCATTTTTCGGGGAGGTCGAGCCTTTTCCCCTTCCCGAAGCGCTTCGCGCTTCGACCCTCCCTCAAGGGGAGGGTGGCCATCGTGCTTGCAGCTCTGGCGCTCTTCTCCACAGCCCATGCCGCCGACTATTTCCCGCCGCCGCGCGGAAAATGGCAGACGCGCACCCCGGTGCAGGAAGGCTTCGATGCGAAGAAGCTGCAGGCGGCGATCGATTTCTCGGTCGCGCATGAGGCGAAGCTCTCGCCTGCGCTCGACGGCGTGATCGACCAGCGCGACCAGCGCGTCACCATCCCGATCCAGTTCGCGGGACCGTTCTCCGATCCCATCGGGCCGCTCACGCCCCATGCGCCGCTCAACGGCCTCGTCATCCGCCACGGCCGCATCGTCGCGGAGTGGGGCGACACCGCGAAAGTCGACATGACGCATTCGGTGACGAAGGTGTTCGTGTCGGCGGTCGCGGGCGTGGCGTTCGACAGGCACATGATCCGCGACGTGAACGATCGCGTGCTCGACTATGTCCATCCGTCGCCCGATTTCGAACTGCCGCACAACCAGCCCATCACCTGGGACGAGATGCTGCGCCAGACCTCGGGCTGGGTCGGCACGATGTGGGGCAAGCCGTGGTGGGCCGACCGTCCGGGCAAGAACCCTTACGACGAGCTCGCCGCCGGACCGCCGCCCGTGGGCAAGGAATGGAAGTACTCCGACGTGCGCGTGAACGCGCTGGCGCTCGCGCTCACCTATCTGTGGAAGCGTCCGCTGCCAAACGTGCTCAAGGAAAACGTGATGGACCCGATCGGCGCATCCGATACGTGGCGTTGGGAGCATTACGACAACGCCTTCGTCACCATCGATGGACAACGCATCGCTGTGCCGCCCGGCGGCGGCCATTGGGGCGGCGGCATGTTCATCTCCGCGCGCGATCTGGCGCGCATGGGATTGCTCGGTCTGAACGAGGGAAGGTGGAACGACAAACAGATCCTGTCGGCCGAATGGATCAAGCTCTCGCGCACGCCGACGAGCCCGAACCCCGGCTACGGCTACATGAACTGGTTCCTCAACACGGACCGCAAGCTTGCTCCGGCGGCGCGCGAGGACAGCGTGATGTTCTTAGGGAACGGCGACAACATCGTCTTCATCGACTACGAGCACGACATGGTCGCGGTGGTGCGCTGGATCGACGACGGTGAGAAGGCGCAGTTCGTGCGGCTGCTGGAGGAAGCGCTGGCGAAGTAGCGGCCGGTATGTTACTCTCTTTTTGGTTGTGCGAGGATCCGCGATGAAAATGCTCCCGTTTTTGGCCGCGCTCGTCTGCGCAAGCCCTGCTTTCGCGGCGCCGCAATTCTCGACGCTCTACAATTTTCCGTCCCAGAAAAGCGACGATGGGGATTATCCCGAGGCGCCGCTCACGGCCGGCCCGGACGGCACGCTCTACGGCATCACGGCTTTCGTCGGCAAATACAGCGGCGGCGTGATTTTCAAATTGACGCCTTCGACCGTGCCCGGCGCGGAATGGACCTACACCGAACTCTATAAGCTGAAGAAAACCGAAGGCGGCATCGCCACCGGAAAGATGATTTTCGACCAGGACACCGGCGCCCTGATCGGAACCACGAGCTACGGCGGCGGCATATTCCGCCTCGCGCCGCCGGCCGTCGACGGCGATCCGTGGACATTTGCGTTGATCCGCACATTCACCGGCGAAGGCGGCGACGGCTTCGGCCCCTATGGGGGCATGACGCAGGACCCGGCCACGGGCGCGATCTACGGCACGACCGCGTACTTCCCGACTTTCGGCGGGCCCACCGATTGGGGGCACATCTACGGCTTCATGCCCGATGCGGGCCACCAGAACTGGACGCAGATATTGGACTACGTATTCCCGGCCCCGCCGGCGGGCAACGATCCGCACGGCGACCTTCTCCTGAAGGATGGCATCCTCTACGGCACGACGGTCATGGGCGGCCCCGTGACCGGCGAATGCTCCGAGGGCTGCGGAACGATCTTCTCGTTCGATCCCGCGACGAGCACGTTCAAGACGCTCTTCACGTCGAGCGGCACGCCGCAGCCTTTCCGCTTCGATACCGGCACGCCGGTGCTCGCCGATGCATCGCATTTCATCGGCACGTCGTTGGGCGGCGGCGGCACGAATTGCAAGTTCGACAGTTGCGGCACGGTCTACACCATGCCGCTCGACGGCAGCGCCGCACCGACCGTGATCGCCGCTCTTCAGGGCAAGAGGGCCGGGGGCCTGGACACGGGCGTGATCTGGAACCCGGCGCATACCGCGCTGTACGGCACCACGGTGCACGGCTGGCCGAACGTCTGCCATTACCATTCCGGCCTCGGCGACAATGGCAAAGACGGATGCGGCAACGTCTTCATGCTCACCCCCAATGGCACGAAGTGGAAGTACACGCTCATCCACGCGTTCGACGGCAAGGATGACGGGGCGGAGCCGAACCAGCTCGTCTTCGGCAATGACGGCGCTCTCTACGGCACGACCGGCAGCGGCGGCCCCAACAAGACCGGCACGATCTTCCGTATCGCCCCGTGACTATGCATTAGCGTTTCGTGCGCCAATGGCCGGCGTCAATCCCGCGCCAGAAAGCGTCGCCCGTCCTCGGTCAAGCCGATGACCGCGCGTCCGTCCTTCACGCGACGCGCCACGAACCCGCGCGCGTTCGCCTCCTCCCACACCGGCAGGCGCGGGCAGGAGGTGCGCCAAGCGTCCATGACCTCGGCGTAGCTGCGCTCCTCCTTGACGATCCAGGAGAGCATGTCGGCGATGAGGGGCTCGACGGTGTCGGTCATGCGCCGGAGTTAGTCCTATTGCGGAAGAATTTCCAGGGCGCATGCCCGCCATGTCATGCGCCACGCGCTTTGCCGCCTTGCCGCCGCGGCACGGCTTTCCCCGGTAAGATGTCTGTCCTGGCTCGGGAGGTCGTGATGCGGAATTTCTGCGGCAGCGTGCTGGCGCTTTTCCTCGTGACGACGGTCGCGCATGCCGACGCCGCGCTCACCGCGCGCAACAAGCAGGTCGTGCGCGACTTCTATACGGCGGTGTTCATCGGCCGCAACGTCGACGCGGCGCCGAAATTCATGCGGCCCGACTACATCCAGCACAACACGCACATCCCCACGGGCCGGAAGGGCTTCATGGACGCGTTCCGCAAGGGCTTCGCGCGCAAATTCCCCGACGACTACAAGCGCGAGATCCTGAAGATCGTCGGCGAGGACGGCATGGTCGTGCTCTACGACCGCCAGACCTGGACCTCACCCAAGGACCGCCGGCACCACGAAGCCCTCGGCTTCGAGATGTTCCGCGTCCGGGACGGCATGATCGCGGAGCACTGGGACGCGGACGATTGAGAGGAACGCGCGCCGCCGCTGACGGCGCGCCGTGTTCCGAATTGGGAAATCATTCTGACGCGGGCATGAATTAGCGTACATGCGCGGCAAATCGATTGACCGCCGCGGCGAGGAAGGTTTCTACTTCAGGTATATCGAGCTGTCAAAGCTCTATTCAGGTAGAGGAGCTTTCTCATGGCACACGACATCGCCGGACTGGAAACCAAGCTTCGCAAGCTGCACGACACGGTCTCCAAGCTTCATCAGGCAAAGCACGTCGAGGCGTTCATCCCGATCATCCACAGACCCGGATGGACGACGCCGGCCGAATTCGCGCTGGTGCAGGCGTATGTGGACGATCTCCAGAGCCGGGCCACCGCGCTGCATCAGAACATGGAAACGCTGGTCGGCATCGTGGCAAAGATCGGCGGGTAGGAGCACATCCGCCGCGTTGCATCACCTGGAGTGCGGGCTGGCTGCCTGCTTCGAGACCGGGCTCGTGCTCGCCTCCCGGCTTGGCGCGCCTACTAGAGGCGGGTAGCTAGCCTTAGGCGGCCATGACCGCTCTCTTGACCGGTTGAGGCAGATCGATCGGCCGGAAGAAGTCTTTCGGGTAGAGATAGTCTTCGCCCGACTCATCAATGATGCGCATCAATCCGTGCTTCTCGGCCTTTTGATCGCGAAGCACGATATAAATCTTCCGCTTTTCCAGCGAGGCGCGATAACCCTGGTTGTCGACGCATACGACCAATTTTTTCGACGAGAGTGCCACCATCAGAGTAGTTCCTTGATCTTCAGCTCCCTACGGCCGATCCCCGTTGCTTCGTACCAGTGTATCTCGGCGAGAAGCGTTGAGCCATCGCCAAGGCGAACACGCGCAATGCCCTTGCGTTTCCGCCAGCGGCCAGGGCCATACAATTTCCTGAGCCGGGTGATCTCTCGAATACCCGAGGCCGTAGCGATCGTTTCGACTTGCGAGATTTCCCCCAATATCTCGAAAGCCATGGCGACTACCCCGCCTTCACCTTCACATACGTGCCCGGCGCGTCGCCCAGGACTTTGAGCTTGCCGTCGCCCGGCACGCGCGCGGCGATCTTCTTGCCGGACAGCTTCGACAGCCAGGCGTCCCAGTCGCCCCACCAGGAGCCGGGGTGCTCGACGGTGCCGGCTTGCCATTCCTCGACGGTCGCGGGGTAGGGGCCTTTGATCTTGCCGTCGGTGCCGGCGCCGGCCGCGTCGTTGGTCCAGTACTGGTACTTCTTCGCGGAAGGCGGGTTGATCACGCCGGCGATGTGGCCGCTGCCCGCGATGATGAAGCGCACCGGGCCGCCGAACAGGCGCGTGGATTTGTAGACCGAGCGGAACGGCGCGATATGGTCTTCCTTCGCGCTCTGCAGATAGATCGGCGCCTTCACCTTCTTCAGGTCGAGCTTGACGTTGTCGAACGTCATCTTGCCCTGCGACAGCGCGTTGTTCTTGTAGAACTCGCGCAGATAGAACAGATGCGTCGCCTCGGGCATGCGCGTCGTGTCGGAGTTCCAATAGAGCAGGTCGAACGGCGCGGGCTCCTTGCCGAGCAGGTAGTTGCTCACCACGAACGACCAGATCAGGTCGTTGGCGCGCAGCATGTTGAAGGTCGTGCCCATCTTCTTGCCTTCGAGCACGCCGCCCGAGGCTTCCATCGTCTGGCGCATCGATTCGAGCTGCTCGTCGTCGATGAAGACCTGAAGGTCGCCCGCCTCGCTGAAATCGGCCTGCGCCGCGAAGAAGGTCGCGGAATTCACCCGCTCGTCGCCCGTCGCCGCCATGTAGGCCAGCGTGGCCGACAGCAGCGTGCCGCCGATGCAGTAGCCGATGGTGTTGATCTTCTCGACCCCGGTGGCGTCGCGCACCGCGTCCAGCGCGGCGAAGATGCCCCCGCGCATGTAGTCCTGGAAGCCCTTCTGGGCGAGCTCGCGGTCCGGGTTCACCCAGGACGCCACGAACACGGTGTAGCCCTGCGCCACCGCCCAGCGGATGAAGGAGTTCTCGGGCCGCAGATCCAGGATGTAGAACTTGTTGATCCAGGGCGGGAAGATCAGCAGCGGCTTCTCATAGACCTTCTCGGTCGTGGGATCGAACTGCAGCAGCTCGATCAGCGCGTTGCGGAACACGACCTTGCCGGGGGCGGTCGCGATGTTCTCGCCGATCCTGAACGCGTCGGCGGATTGGCGGATGGAAAGCTGGCCGCTTTCGCCGTCGAGGTCTTCAAGCAGGTTGTTAAGACCCTTCACCAAGTTCTCGCCGTTGCTCTGCAAAGTCGTGCGCAGCACCTCGGGATTGGTCATCACGAAATTGGTCGGCGCGATCGCGTCGGCGAACTGCTTGGTGTAGAATTCGATGCGCTTGCGGGTCTTGATGTCGAGGTCGCCGTCGACCTTGGCGACCGTCTCCTGCATCCAGTTGGCGGTCAGCAGATAGCTCTGCTTGATGAAGTCGAAGATCTGGTTCTCTTCCCAGTCCTTGTCCTTGAAGCGCTTGTCGCCCGCGGCCGGCGCCACGACCGGCTTGGAGGTGCCGCCCAGCATGCGGTGCGCGGTCTGCTCCCACAGGCCCATATAGTCGCGCCAGAGCTGGAACTGCGCTTCCATCACAACGGCAGGATTGGCCGCCATGCTCTTGAGAAGCGCGGTGAAAGTGCCGGTGAGGTTCAGGGGATCGAGCGGCCCCGCGCCGCCGGAGCCCTTCGCGGTCTGGCGCTTGACGAAATCGGCGAGCAGGCGCTGGGACTGCTGGCCCACCTGCATCATGTTGCGCGTGAACTCGGCGGGGTCGCCGATTCGGTAGCGGTTCTCGTTTTCGGGCTGCGACATGGCGTTCGGGTCCGGGAAAGGAAGCCCGTCCATAACGCCCCTGTTGCGCTGCCGCAAGGCGAGTTTGTTACAAGATTTCATGTATTTGCGTTGGGTCCGGCTTGGAAGGGGGCCTGCACCCCTGTATATGGACAGCGCTGGACTCGCCGGCCACAGCCGGGGGCGACGGAGGTTTTGTTTATGACGGACGTGTCGAAGTTGTGCGCCCGCCTGGGCGTGGTTGCCCTGGTCGCCCTGGGAACCAGCGCCTGCTCGAGCGTTCCGGACTGGGTCGATCCCACCACCTGGGTCGGCGGCGGCGACGACAGCCAGACCGCGCTGCCGTCGCAGGATCAGGACGCCGACGCGCAAAGCGGCGAGACGCCCGATCTCGCGGCGATCCCGGACAAGCCCGAAGCGCCGTCGACACAGGCGCAGCAGCAGCAGGTCGCGCAGTCGCTCGCTTCGGACCGCTCCAACACGCAATACAGCGCCGATGCGCTGCGCGGCGGCACCGAGCCCGTCGCAGCACCGCCGCCGCCGCCGCCCGCACCCGAACCGTCGGACAGCAGCACGAAGGTCGCGGCGAGCGCGGCACCGCCGCCGCCCGCGCCGAGCGAAAGCGACACGCCCGCGCCGAGCAAGAAGCGCGCGAACACGGGCGTCTTCGGTAGCACCTTCGACGCCGAGACCGAAAAGCCCGTGCAGGAGGCCGACGCCGACATCGACACCAACACCGGCGCCATCACCCCGAGCGGCACGACGGCCGTTGCCGACGCAGGCACGACCGCGGCGCCTCCGCCGCCACCCGCACCGACCGCGACCGCTCTTCCGCCCGCACAGCCTTCGCCGCAGCAGCCTGCACCGCAGCAGCAGGTGGCGGTGAACGACACGGCGCCCGCGCCGTCCGTTGCGCCCAGCGCCGCACCCGCGCCGCAGACCGGCGGCATGCCGACGGCGGCACAGATCAATCCGACCGACGCCCAGCTTGGCTTCCAGCCGTCCTCGGCGCCGCCGCTGGATCCCACCATTGGCCAGTTCGTGCCGCAGCCCATCATCGCGCGCTACGACCAGACCTCGGGGGATGCCCGCATGCATCATCCGCACGTCGCCGCGGAAGCGATGATGGCGAGCGCAGCACCCGCGCCGAAGCTCAAATCTTCGGCCAAGGCGATGGGCGGACCGGAGATGAGCGGCGCCGTCGTCGCCAATCTCGACGCCATCAACCAGGCTCCGCAGGACGCGCAGGCGAGCGCCTATGCCAACGCGCAAGGTTTGCCGCCCGCCTCGGTCGTCTTCTTCCCCGGCGACGGCACGCTGCTGAACGCCGACGCGCGCCTGCGCATCCGCGCCGCGGTGGAAGAGTTCAAGCGCCAGGGCGGCACGGGCTTCATCCGCATCGTCGGCCACGCCTCGAGCCGCACGGCGAACATGCCGGTCGAGAAGCATCTCGAGGTGATCTTCAACAAGAGCCAGGATCGCGCCAACGCGGTCGCGCAGGAAATGATCAGGGACGGCGTGCCCGCCAACCGCGTGCTCGTCGAAGCCGTCGGCGACAGCCAGCCCGTCTATTACGAGTCCATGCCCAAAGGCGAAGACGGCAACCGCAGGGCGGAGATCTTCCTGCAGAGCTGAGCTCAACCCTCCTCTTGAGGGAGGGTCGAAAAATCCGAAGGATTTTTCGGGGAGGGGTTCGGACGTCCGCGCGGGGACCCCTCCCCGAAATTTGCGTTCCGCAAATTTCGACCCTCCCTCAAGGGGAGGGTAGTTTTGTTGCAAACAGGAACGATTCTTCTCCAATGACCGCCCCTCTCCGCATCGCCATCGCAGGCCTGGGCACCGTCGGCGGCGGCGTGCTCAAGGCGCTGCAGCTGCGCGCGCATGAGCTCGCCGAGCGGGCGGAGCGCAGGCTGGAAGTCGTCGCGGTGTCGGCGCGCGACCGTTCGAAGAAGCGCGCGGGCGACGTATCGAAGGCTTTCTGGCATGAGGAAGCGGCGGCGCTCGCCGGTTCCGAGGCCGACGTCGTCGTCGAGTTGATCGGCGGCGAGGGCGGATCCGCGCTCGCGCTCATCGAGACGGCGCTCGCGAACGGCAAGCACGTCGTCACCGCGAACAAGGCGCTGCTCGCCAAGCACGGCGCGCGGCTGGCGGCGCAGGCCGAGAAGGGGAACCTGGCGCTCAAATTCGAGGCGGCGGCGGCGGGCGGCATCCCCATCGTCAAGGCGCTGCGCGAGAGCCTGATCGCGCATGGAATAAACTCCGTACACGGAATACTGAACGGTACCTGCAACTTCATCCTCACCGACATGGAGAAGACCGGCCGCTCCTTCGCCGAGGTGCTGAAAGAGGCGCAGGCGCTCGGCTATGCCGAGGCCGATCCCGCGCTCGATGTCGGCGGCGGCGACACGGCGCACAAGCTGGCGCTGCTCGCGAGCCTCGCCTTCGGCACCGCGCCCGACCTGAAGCACATGCACGTCGAAGGCATCGCGCATATCACGCAGGCCGATATCGGCTATGCGCGCGAGTTCGGCTACCGCATCAAGCTGCTCGGCGTCGCGCGCCGCGTGGGCGGCGGCATCGAGCAGCGCGTGCAGCCCGCGATGGTGCGCGCCGGAACGCCGCTCGGCGCCGTCGACGGCGCGTTCAACGCCGTCGCTGTCGACGCGGGCGAGGCCGGCCCGTTCTTCTTCGAGGGCCGCGGCGCGGGCGAGGGGCCGACGGCCTCGGCGGTGATCGCCGACATCGTCGACATCGCGCTCGGCTCCTTCGAGCCAGCTTTCGGCAAGCCCGCTCACACGCTGACCCCGCTGGTCCCCGCGCCCGAGGGCACGGCCGCGTCGGCCTATTATCTGCGTTTCGACGTGCTCGACATCCCCGGCGTCGTCGCCGAGATCGCGGGACGGCTGGCCGAGGCGCAGGTCTCCATCGAGAGCATGCTGCAGCGCGGCCGCAACCCGGGCGAGGCGGTGTCGATCGTGATGATCACCCACGAAACTCCACAACTTGCCGTGGCGCGCGCCTTGAAGAGCATCGCCACCTCCGACAAGGTCCTTGGCGCCCCGAGCATGATTCCGATGGAGATGGGGTAGGATTGGAGCAACGCGTCGTCCTTCGAGGCTCCCCCGGCACAAGGCCGGGGTCGCACCTCAGGATGACGCGACTGCTAAATTAGGTCCGTCACCCTGAGGTGCGAGCCCGTAGGGCGAGCCTCGAAGGGCGACGGGCCGCTAGGCGCAAGCCAATACGACGTATACTGAAGAACAAGAAAGCGGGAGCAAACATGTCGTCAGGCCATCTCGATCGTGCCTTCGCGCTGGAAGCGGTCCGTGTCACCGAAGCGGCGGCGGTGTCGGCCGCGCGCCGGATCGGACGCGGCGACGAGCATGCCGCCGACCAGGCGGCGGTGGAGGCGATGCGCCGCGCCTTCAACATCCTGCCCATCGACGGCACGGTGGTGATCGGCGAGGGCGAGCGCGACGAGGCGCCGATGCTCTATATCGGCGAGAAGGTCGGCTCGGGCGGCATCAAGGTCGACATCGCGCTCGACCCGCTCGAGGGCACGACCTTGACCGCCAAGGCGCTGCCCAACGCGCTCGCGGTGATGGCGATGGCCGAGCCCGGCACGCTGCTCAACGCGCCCGACACCTATATGGACAAGATCGCGATCGGCCCCGGCTACAAGGACGGCACGATCGATCTGGACGCCGAGCCGGCGGATAACATCGCCTCGCTCGCCAAGGCCAAGGGCGTGAAGCCGTCCGACATCACCGCGCTGATCCTCGACCGTCCCAGGCACGAGAAGATCATCGCCTCGGTGCGCCGCGCGGGCGCCAAGGTCGCGCTCATCACCGACGGCGACGTCGCGGGCGTGATCGCGACGACCGATCCGTCCACCGGCATCGACATCTATATCGGCCAGGGCGGCGCGCCCGAGGGCGTGCTCGCGGCGGCGGCGTTGCGCTGCGTCGGCGGCCAGATCCAGACGCGCCTCGTCTTCCGGAAGGACGACGAGCGCGCCCGCGCCGCCAAGCTCGGCATCACCGATTTCAACAGGAAGTACTCGCTGATGGACCTCGCCTCCGGCGACGTCGTGTTCTCGGCGACCGGCGTGACCGACGGCTCGATGCTGAGCGGCGTCAAGGTCGGCCGCGAGTTCGTCCAGACGGAGAGCATCGTGATGCGCTCGGCGACCGGCACGGTGCGCTGGATCAAGGCCAGGCACCGGCGCAGGGATATCGGCTGACCGCTACTGTCATTCCCGGCGAGAACCGCTCGCGGTGCTCGCCGGGAATGACAATGAGTTTTTGGGCTAGGGTAGCGCGATGTCGACTCATCTTGCCGTTCGCGAAATCGCCGCTTTCAGCGTCACCCGCTCCTTTTCCGGGCGGCGCTGGGTGCTGGCGAAGAGCGACGAGGAGGCGGTGCGGGCGTTGATGCGCGCGCACGACATGCCGCTGGCGCTGGCGCAGCTGCTCGCGTCGCGCGGCGTGGGCGCGGACGAGGCGCGCGATTTCCTGGGGCCCACCTTAAAGCGGCTGCTGCCCGAGCCTTCGGCGTTCAAGGACATGGACAAGGCGGTGGCGCGCGCCGTCCGCGCGGTGGAGCAGGGCGAGCGTATCGCGATCTTCGGCGATTACGACGTCGACGGCTCGTGCTCCGCGGCGTTGCTGCATGATTTCTTCCGCGCGCTCAGCATCGAAACGCGCATCTACATTCCCGACCGCATGACGGAGGGCTATGGGCCGTCGGCAGCGGCGATGCGCACCCTCGCGGACGAGGGTGCGCGAATGGTCATCACGGTGGATTGCGGCGCGGCGGCGACCGAGGCGCTCATTGCCGCGCGCGACGCGGGCCTCGACGTGATCGTGCTCGACCATCACCGCGCCGACGCGCCCGCGCCCGCCTTCGCGCAGGTCAATCCCAACCAGCACGGCGACACGTCGGGCCAGGGACATCTGAGCGCGGCGGGCGTGACGTTCCTGTTCGCGGTCGCGCTCAATCGCGCGCTGCGCAGATGGTATGCGGCGCGCGGCATGGCCGAGCCCGATCTGCGCGAGGCGCTCGATCTCGTGGCGCTCGCGACGGTTTGCGACGTGGTGCCGTTGATTAGCGTCAACCGCGCCTTCGTGCGCGCCGGGCTGGCGCAGCTCATGCAGCTGAAGCGGCCCGGCCTGGCGGCGCTCGCCGAGGTCGCGCGCACAGCCCAGCCCTTCACGGCGTATCATTGCGGCTATATCTTCGGGCCGCGCATCAATGCCGGCGGGCGGGTCGGGCGCTGCAGCCTCGGCGTCGATCTTCTGACGACGCGCGACGCGTCGACGGCACGCGAATTCGCAGCTGCGCTCGACGTTCACAACCAGGAGCGCCAGGCGATCGAGAAGGCGATCCTCGACGAGGCGATCGCGCATGCCGGCGCGCAAGACAACGCGCCGTTCCTGTTCCTCGCACGCGAGGGCTGGCATCCGGGCGTCGTCGGCATCGTCGCGGGAAGGCTGAAGGACCGCTTCGGCAAGCCCGCTTTCGTCGCAGGCTTCGAAGGCGGGATGGGCCGCGGCTCGGCGCGCTCGGTCGCGGGCGTCGACATCGGCGCGGTCGTGCGCGCGGCGAAGGAGGCGGGCGTCGTCGAAAGCGGCGGCGGTCATGCGATGGCCGCGGGTTTCTCGCTCATGCAAAGCCGGCGCGAGGCGTTCCACGCCTTCCTCGCCGCACAGGATTTCGCGGTCACGGACGCGCTCGATCTCAACGTGGACGCGATGATCTCGGGCGCGAGCGAAGCGCTGGTGCGCGACATCGCCCATGCCGGACCGTTCGGCGCCGGCAATCCCGAGCCGGTCTTCGCCGTCGCCGACGCGCGCGTCGCCTATGCCGATGTGGTGGGCCAGGACCATGTGAAGCTGCGTCTCGAAGGCGGGCTGGACGCGATCGCATTCCGCTGCGCCGACCAGCCGCTGGGCAAGGGGCTTCTGGCCTCGCGTGGCAAGCGCATCCACGCCGCCGGACGGCTTCGGACCGACGCCTGGAACGGCCGGGTTCGGGTTCAGCTGCACCTCGATGACGCCGCCGCGGCGGGGGTCTAGGCCCATCGCGCGAACCGTCTTGCCAAGCGCGGCGGGCGCCTTTATAGCCCCGCGACCAACGCGCCCTTCGTCTATCGGTTAGGACTCAAGATTTTCAATCTTGCAAGAGGGGTTCGACTCCCCTAGGGCGCGCCACGATTCAGGTTATTTTTGAGGCGTGCGCACCATGAAAAGAAGCCTTTCCATTCTGGCGGCGTTTCTTGGCTTGACTGCCGCGGCGACGCCGTCCTTCGGGGCGAAGCTTGACGTCCTTTATACCTTTGCCGGCTATTTCCCTCAAAAAGACGGGCAGGGGCCGGCGGCCGGAGTGGTCGCCGACGCACAAGGCAATCTCTACGGGACGACCTTCGAAGGCGGCGCAAACAACGACGGGACCGTCTTCAAGCTCACACCCGATGGAACGGAGACCGTGCTCTATTCTTTTGCGGGGACGAAAGACGGCCGCAATCCCGCCGGCGCCCTGGTCATGGATGAGGACGGCAATCTCTTCGGCACGACGGGCAACGGCGGCGGGAATGGATGCACGCGCTCCGGCTGCGGGACGATTTTCAAGATCGCGCCCGGCGGCACCGAAACCGTACTCTATTCCTTCAAGGGAACCGGCGACGGCGCGCATCCGAGCTCGCTTCTCATGGATGGTGCCGGAAATCTGTTCGGCGTGACGAACCAGGGTGGCGCGGGCTGCGCCGGCAATGGCTGCGGCGTCGTCTTCGAGTTCACCAGCGCCGGAAAGCTGAAGACGCTCTATACGTTCTCGGGCGGAGACGACGGCTCGAATCCGGATGCGCGGCTCATTGCCGATGCCTCGGGCAATCTCTACGGCACGGCTTCCGCCGGCGGCGCGTTCGGACAAGGCGTCGTGTTCCAGCTCTCGCCGGCGGGAGTGGAGAGCGTGCTCTATGCGTTTGCCGGCGGCACCGACGGATCCAGGCCCTTCAGCGGTCTGCTCATGGGCAAAAAGGGCGCCTTGTTCGGCACCACCGACGCGGGTGGCGGCTCGGGCTGCGGCGGGAGCGGATGTGGCGTGGTTTACCGCCTCGATTCCGATGGCACCGAAACCATCCTGCACGCCTTCGACGGCGATGACGGCCAGGGGCCCACCGCCGATCTGATCTCCGACGCGAGAGGCAATTTGTACGGCTCGGCCGAGATGGGCGGAACGAACAACGACGGGCTGCTGTTCAGGCTGACGCCCAAGGGCAAGTTCAGCGTCCTGCACGAATTCTGCAGCGCGCCGGAGTGCAGCGACGGGCGTCTTCCCGAAATTGTCGGCGGCATGATTGCCGACGGACAAGGGCGGCTTTACGGGACGGCTTTTGCGGGCGGCAACGACAACGCCGCCGGCATCGTTTTCCGGATCAAGGAGTAGCCGTCTACAGCTGATCCCAGATTCCGGAGAACACCGGCTTGCCGCTCAGCATTTGGCCGCTGGCGTCGCGCAGGCGGTAGCCTTGGGCTTTCATCGTCGCGTTCGCCTTGTGGAACTCGGCGGACGTCATCTGCGCGTTGGCCTGCCACGGCGCGCCGCTGTCCTTGTCGAAGATCGCCGCGACGAAGACCGATTTGCTCTCGACCCCGAGCGAGATGCGCGTCGGGCGCAGGCCCTGTCCCGCGAGCGTCGTCGCCTGCTGCTGGTAGTCGCCGACCGTGAGCTGCGAGAACACTTGCTGCGAGGACGCGTCGCCCTTCTCCCAGATGCCGGCATAGCCCAGCCGCGCATCGACATGGGTGAGGCGGAAGCCGTTGCGCGTGCGCCCGGCGTTGAGCGCGTCGAAGGCCTGGCGGGTCATGGCGTGGCGCGAATGCCAGTCGGGTCCGGCGAGCTGCTCCCACGCCGCGGCGTAACGCACGCCCTCCTGCGTGTTGAACGCGCTGACGCGGCGCAGGCGATAGCCGCGCTTCTTGCCCTGGCGGGTGAACATCCGATAGGCGGTGTCGTCGAGCGTGTCGACCGCGTACCAGGCCGCGTCGGGCGAGGCGATGGCGATGACGCCGACATGGGGGATGTGATGCGCCTCGTCGCGGTGGATGAGGAGCTGCTGGAAAAGCTGCGCCGGCTCGATGCTGCGTCCGTTGCGTCCGCCGAGAGCCTTCGCGGCGCGGACGGCTGCACCCGCGAAGCTCAACTCGGTCGTGCCGGCCGTGGCCGCGAAAGCAGACGCCCATCCCAACGCCTGGCGGCGCGAAATCGTCATTTTGGGAACCCCACACGCTTTTAATTTGTCGGCAACCATAGCAGCGCGGCCGCGTCCGCGCCAGCGAGCGCGCGATGCGCGAATGCATTTAGTTCAATAATGACGGGCTTTTCTCGCTATGGCGGTGTTGCACGAGCGTGCAATTCAAGATCGTCTCGATGGAACTTTTTCGTCCGCGCGGTTCCACCGGTTGCAGCTGATACTACTTGTGCGGGGAGACGCGGCGGCGCGATTTCGCGGAATAGCGCGGTTTTCGGGATGAACCGCAGCGGGACGCGCGCTTGCGGGTATATTCTATTTATAGTAGTCTTAATCATTCGAACAGATTTATGAGGTCGACGACAGACGACAACGGGAGGACGCCATGAGATTTTCAGGCTCGGTGTGCGCACGCGTCACGGGAGTTCTCGGCATCGTCATGGCAACCGGCATCCTCGCGATGCCGTCCGCGCGCGCGGCTGAGCAGGCCGCGCCCACGCCCGTTCAGAAGCCTTCCACGGAGCCCGTCAGGCAGCCGCCAATCGCCGCCAGCCGCGAGGAGTGGCGCGCCGCGATGAAGAAGCTTGCCGTGCCGAGGAAGGGTTGCTTCAAATCCTCCTTCCCGCGCGTCGAGTGGCAGGAGGTGCCGTGCGCCGTCGCGGCGCCGCATCCGTTCCCGCGACGGGGCTCGCCGGCGCCGGACACCGTCGGCAACGGCACGGATTTCTCGGCCCGCGTCGCCGGCAGCATGAGCAGCGCCGAAGGATCGTTCGACCCCGGCACCGTCGTGCCGCCCGGCGAGACGGGGCAGTCGTCCGGAAGCGGCGGGTCTGCCATAGCCGACGCCTATTCGCTGCAGCTCAACACCAACACCTTCAACAACCCCCAATGCGGCGGCGTGCCGAGCTGCGGCTGGCAGCAGGTCGTGTTCTCGAACAAGACGCTTCCCCACCAACTGATCATGCAATACTGGCTGATCGGCATCGGCACGTGTCCTTCCGCCGCCTGGACCCTCACCGGCTCGGGCTGCTTCATAAACAGCGGCGCCGCGACCACGGCCGCCTCCGAGCCCGCCACGAACCTGCCGAACATGACCCTGACCCTGACCGCGGTCCCGGGAGGCCTGGACACGGCGACGTTGTGGGACGGAAGCAACGCCTACACGGTCACGAACAACGACAGCTTTCTCAACTTGTCCTCGAGCTGGACCGACGTCGAATACAACGTCGTCGGCGACTGCTGCTTCTTCTCGGCCAATTTCGCCGCCAACACGACGATGATCGTCCGCGACACCACGCATAACGGCACCACGAACGCGCCGATGTGCGAGCTGGAAGGGTTCACCGGCGAGGTCAACAATCTCACTCTCGTCGGCACGCCCGCGTTGGGGACGGGACCGTCGCCGGCGATCGTGTTCACGCAGAGCAACGTGCCCGGCACGCCGGCGTCGTGCTCGGCGGCGAGCGGCATCGGCGACGTGCACCTGACGACGCTGAGCGGCCTCTACTACGACTTCCAGGCCGCCGGCGATTTCCTGCAGCTCGCGGACGGCGACGATTTCGCGGTCCAGACGCGGCAGGTGTCGGGCGCGCCGAACTGGCCCAACGCCGACATCAACAAGGAGGTGGGCGCGCGCTTCGGCAAGACGCGCGTCGCGATCTGCCAGGCGCCGACGCGCGTCGAGATCGACGGCCGTGTCAGGGAGCTCAAGGACGGGCAGAGCGTCACGCTCGGCGACGGCACCGTCGTGTGGCGCAACGGCGAGGTCTACTCCGCCCGCGGCGCCAACGGCGACGGCATCCGCGCCGACGTGGTCGGTCCCTATATCAACCTCTATGTCGGGCTCGGCCACGCGCCGACCTCGGCGACGCGCGGCCTGATGGTCAATCCGAACGGCAATCCCAACCAGATCGCGACGCGGTCGGGCGCGGTTCTGAACGAGCCGGTGTCGTTCGACAACCTCTACGGCGTCTACGGCGACAGCTGGCGCGTGCCGCGGGAAGAGTCGCTCATGTGCAAGGACGAGCGGATCGAAACCGGCAACCCGAAGGCGCCGTTCTACGCCGGAAACCTGGAGCCGCAGGTGCGCGAGCGCGCCCAGAAGGTGTGCAACGGCGCGGGCGTGAAGGTGCCGGCGCTGCTCGAGTCCTGCATCATCGACGTCGCCGTGCTCGGCAACGAAAACGCCGCCAAGGTGTTCACGACCTTGCCTGCGCCGGTCAAGGTCGGCCAGGCCGGGATGCGCTGTCGCGAGTCCGAGTACGGCAAATGCCTCCCGAGCGAGGGCGAGCGGAAGTATTAGGGCTGCAAATCCTCCCCCGTTCTTACGGGGGAGGATGATTCAAGTCGCTCAGAAGCTATTGCGGCAGGTAACCGGCGTGCCACGCCCATGCCGTGGCGCCCGCGATCGCGGCGATCGCGAACAGCCAGACCAGCGGATGTCGCCATCCGTGGCGGTGATCGATTTCGATGTCGAGGATCGTGGAAAGGTGATTGCGAACGGGAAACTTGTCCCGGACATAAGGTCCATACATCGTGGTTCTCCCTGGCGGCCCCTTCAGTTGCCGCTTCCAAGGTAGGAGCCGTCGTCGCTGCTGCCAGCGATGTACTCTAAAATCCCAATTGGCCCCTATCGGACTCGTTGTCAATACCTAAGCGGGAGATTTCTGCGCGCGTAGAAGCGCGCGCGATGTCGTTCCAGTCCGTGACAATACCAAATACGCGTCGCGCCAGTCCAAGACGATGCGTTCCCGGCGACCTTATGTTCCGCGCGCGCAAAGCACATGCGCAGCGTCGTTGAACGTGAGGAGGATACGAATGTCGTTGGGTTCACCCGCCCGGCTTGCAGTGTTTGCCGTGGCCATTGCATCTCTGCCGTCATTGCCGGCTTCGGCCGATCAGGCCGCGAGCCCGCCGGGCGGCACGCTGCTCACGCTCATCAACGGCTGGGAGGCCTATCGCGGCTCACCGAAGCCGGAGATCTTCGCCTACAAGGGCATCGTTCACCTGAAAGGCGCGATCAAGGAGCCCACCGGCTCGAACAACGAGCCCTTCATCGTCCCCGTGCCGTTCCGGCCCGCCGCGACCGTCGCCGTCAAGCTGGACCTCTGCGACGCCGAAAACGGCGTGCTGATCATAGCACCCGACGGCAGCACCGACATCGGGTCCGAGGACAACGGGAGCGATCCGACATGCTTCACCTCGCTCGATGGCGTGACCTATTCGATGGCCGCCGACGGATACCATACGCTCACGCTCAGAAAGGGCTGGCAGCACTTCGGCAGCGACGGCGCTGCCGTGCCCGCCGTGCGCGCTGTCGGCAACATCGTGCATTTCCAAGGCGCGATGGCGAACGGCACCAGCCCCGCCGCGTTCGTGCTGCCCGCGGCGCTGCGCCCGCAATCGACCGTCTGGATTGCGCTCGATATGGCCTTTTCCACCAACGGGCGCATCGGCATCCACCCCGACGGCACCGTGGACGTGCAGGCGCAGTCCGATTTCTCGGCGGCGCAGACCTTTACCTCGCTGGACGGGGCCGCCTTCGCCCTCGACACGACCGGCTTCACGGCGCTGACGCTGATCAACGGCTGGCGTCCCGACACGGCGGACGGAACGGCGACCCCAAGCGTGCGCGTGGATCATGATGTCGTCGAGTTCCAGGGCGCAATCACACAGAGCAGCGGAAGCAGCGACAATCCGTTCGTCCTGCCGCCCGGAATGCGGCCGGCCAAGACCGTCTGCCTGGCGGTGGACATGGGCCAAGCCGTGAACGGGCGCCTGCAGATCGCGCCCGACGGCACCGTCTCTCTTCTGGCGGAGCAGGGCGTCAGCGATCCGTTCGCTTTCGTGTCGCTCGACGGAGTTTCTTTCCGCCTCTAGTACCCCGTTTTCGAAAGGCGGAGAGAACGGCGCGGCGCGGGCCGGGTGACCCGCGCCGCGCGCGCCCACGAAAATCCATCCCGATCACCAGGAGAGTCGAATGCCGCTGCGCACTTTCGCGTTCGCCGTTGGAGCGATCGCTCTACTCATGTCGCCGCCCGCAGCCGTCGCCGGACCGGTCAAGCTGGATCTGATGCACGGCTGGAAGAACATCAAAGGCTCGCCCGCGGCCGCGATCTCGGCCTACAAGGGCATCGTCCATCTCCAAGGCGCGATCACGCAGGCGAGCGGCACGGACACGGAGCCGTTCGTCGTGCCGGCCGCGTTCCGGCCGCAGGCCGAGGTGATCCTCAAGGTGGACCTCTGCAACGCGAGCAACGGCCGTATCCTCATCAATCCCGACGGCACGACCGCCATCGATGCTCAGTTCGACTACAGCGACGCGCAATGCCTCACCTCGCTGGACGGCGTGACCTATGCGTTGGACGGCAGCAGCTACAAGCCGCTCAAGCTCAGGAACGGCTGGAAGCCTTACGGATTCGAGACCGCGCCGCCGGCGGTGCATGCCGTAGGCTCCATCGTGCATCTCGCAGGCGCCATGACGGGGGGCAAAAGCGGCGCCGCGTTCGTGCTGCCGGCGGCATTGCGGCCGCAGGCTTCGGTCTACATCCCCTTGGACCTGGTCAACGCGAGCAACGGACGGCTCGTCGTCTTCCCGGACGGGACGGTGTCGGTCGAAGGCGAGCTCAGTTTCCAGGACGCGAAGAACTTCACCTCGCTCGACGGCGCGTTCTATTCGCTCGACACGACCGGCTTCACGCCGCTCGCGCTGGCCAACGGCTGGACGAACCAACCCTCGGCCGCGCCCGCCGGCGTGCGCCTCGATCATGGCGTGGTCGAGTTCCAAGGCGCGATCACCGCGCCGACCGGCTCCAGCGTGCACCCGTTCCAGCTGCCCGTGGGCTTCAGACCTTCAAAGGGGGTCTATGTCGCGGTCGACATGTGCGACGCGACCAACGGCAGGCTCTTCGTCGATCCGTCGGGAGACGTTAGCGTCCAGGCGGAGAGCGACATCGACAACGCGACCTGCTTCACGTCGCTGGAAGGTGTCTCGTTCCATCTTTGAATGGTGAACGGCGATGTCGCTGCAGTCCGCGAGGGATGTCGCCCCAGCCCAAGACTTCACGGCGGCGGGACGTTAGGTCATCGCCAACGCAGCTCACCCGCACGATCGCCCGAGTCTGCCAACGAAAAGGAGCATGGGATGTTTTTGAGTTCACAACTCCGGCGACTCGCTTTCGCGGCCGCCGGCTCGGGATTGGTCTTGCTGTCCGGCACGGTGTTCGCGGCGGATCAAGCGAGCGCAGCGGGCGTCGCAAAGCTCACCTTGATCAATCAATGGAAGCCCTATCGCGGCTCGGCAGTCCCGTCGCTCCTGTCGTATCAGGGCATCGTCCATCTCAGGGGCGCGATCAGGAGCAGGTCCGGCGGTTCGGCGCAGCCGTTCCAGATCCCCGCGCTGTACCGGCCGGTGAAAGACGTCTTCGTGAAGACCAGTCTCTGCGACGACGTCAATGGGGAGCTCGACATCGCCCCCGACGGCAGCGTGTCCATCAAGACCGAGGGCGGCGGCGGTCTCAGCCCGGCGGCATGCTTCACCTCGCTTGACGGCGTGAGCTATGCGGTCGACGCGACCGGCAACGGCTCCACGACGCTGACACTGCTGAACAGCTGGGTGCCGTATTCCGACGGCGATCCCAGCGATCCCGTGGCGCCGGCGGCTCATAGCATCGGCAATGTCGTGTATCTCGAAGGCGCGATGATGAACGGTTCGACCGGCGCGGCCTTCAAGATGCCGGAGAACAAGCGCCCGCAGATGACGGTCTATCTTCCGCTCAACACAGGCTCCTCCGAGCCCGGGCAGATCGTCATCAATCCCGACGGCACGGTGAACGTGGTGTCCCCGTTCGGCTTCAACCTGGCGCAACAGATGACCTCGCTCGACGGCGCGGCCTATTCCCTCAACACGTCGGGCTTCACGCCGCTCGGGCTGGCCGCCGGTTGGACGGGAACGACCGATACGGCCGAGCCGGCTGCGCGTCTCGCCCATGGCGTGGTTCTGTTCCAGGGCGCGATGCGCAACATCGGCACCACCAACACCGCCTTCTACCTGCCCACGGAGATGGTTCCCAAGAAAACGGTCTATGTTCCCGTGACGTTGTGCAATGGCGCCAACGGACGGCTGCAGATCAACACGGACGGCAGCGTCGTCGTCGAGGCGGAGAACGACATCTCGAACGCCTACTGCATGACGTCGATCGAAGGCGCGTCCTACTCCCTCTGACACCCCCTTGTCGGAGGCGGCAGGTGCGGCGCGGGTCACAGGGTAGAGCCCGCGCCGCGCGTGCCGGCGTCAGCGAACTGGCGGTGGCGGCGGTGTGTGGATGCCGCCGCCGATCTGCCAGGGGAACTCGCCGAGCGGCCCGGCGGCAGCGGAGATGCTCGCCGCCATCAGGATGCATGCGGCCATCACGAGTGCAGTTCTCATGCGGTTCATGGCGTTACTCCCTCGACACGCCCTTGAAGCTTGCCGCGAAATTGTCGCCAAAACCTGTCACGAACCCTTGATACACGCGGTTGTGTAAGCGTGGATCACCCTCCCCTTGAGGGAGGGTCGAAAACGCGAAGCGTTTTCGGGGAGGGGTGAGCAAGACGGTTACCCCTCCCCGAAATTTGCTTCGCTGCGCTCCGCAAATTGTCGACCCTCCCTCAAGGGGAGGGTGGGAGAGTGTCGCACTTTGTGACAGACTGCCTCCCGCGACCGCGCGGAGCGCCGAAGCATGCGGACCATCGCAGCATTCGCGATCCTGGCGTCGCTCGCCGCGCCTGCGCAGGCCGTCACGGTGACGCTTTCGCCGGGCGACGACATCCAGGCGGCGGTCGACGGACATCCTGCGGGCACCACCTTCACGCTGGGCGTGGGCGTCTATCGCATCCAATCGGTGACGCCCAAGAGCGACGACGTCTTCACCGGCGCGGACGGCGCGATCCTGGACGGCGCCAACCTGCTCGAGACGTTCGACCGCGACGGCGCTCTCTACGTCGCGCGCAACCAGCCGATCGATCCGAACACGATGGTGCACGGCGTCTGCCGCAGGGGATTCCCACGCTGCGGCTATCCCCAGGACCTCTATTTCGACGGCCGGCCGCTGCGCGCCGTCGCCAAGAAGGCGAAGGTGAAGCCGGGCACGTTCTTCTATGACTACGGCAATGACGCGGTCTATTTCGCCGACGATCCTTCGGGCCACACGGTCGAGCTCGGCTATCGCCCCTTCGCGTTCGGCGGCAAGGCCAAGAGCGTCACGGTCCAGAACCTCAGAATCGAGAACTATGCCTGCGCCGACCAGCAAGGCGCGATCGGCGATCAGGGCCAGGGCAAGGAATGGGAGATCACCGGCAACGAGGTGCTGTGGAACCACGGCGTCGGCGTCGTCATGCCGCCCGGCAGCGAGCTCAAGAACAATTACATCCACCACAACGGCGAGATGGGCGCCGGCGCGGGTGCCGGCAGCGGCACCGTTTCGGACAATGAGATCGCCTTCAACGTCTGGAACGGCACCGACTGCACCTGGGAATGCGGCGGCGTCAAATGGGCGCAAGTCACCGAGTGGTTCGTGCTGGACAACTACGTCCACGACAATCAGGGCGACGGGCTGTGGGCCGACATCGACTCCGAGCAGATGCTGTTCAAGGGCAACCGCATCGAGAACAACCTCTACGCCGGCATCTCCATCGAGATCAGCAGCCACGCGGTCGTCGACGGCAACAGCTTCAAGGGCAACGGTGCGACGGCTTTCAACTGGGGCTGGGACGGGCAGGTGCAGATCCAGAACTCGTCGGCGGTCGAGGTCGAGAACAACACGCTGGTGCTCGATCCGGCGGCGGGCGGCAACGGCATCGTCATCATCCAGCAGAACCGCGGCCGCACGAACATGCCCAAGGGCAACCTGATCCACGACAACGACGTCACGCTGGCGGGTGGCGAGGGTGCCATCGCGGGCTGGTTCGCGGATTTCAAGCCGAACAAGTTCTCGCCGAGCAACACGTTCGACAACGACCACTACCACGTCTACGCGACGGACGGCGCGTTCTGGGCGCCGAACGGCTGGACCGGCTTCGCCGCTTGGCAGGCGACAGGGCAGGACGCACATTCGACGCTGGACGGGACATTAAAACTGCGCACTCCCTGAGGGAGGGTTGGGCCGGCGCGGCACTTTGTGGCAGATTTCCCGCTCACGATTTCAAGGAGCGATCATGCGTAGAAGTTTGCGGATCACGGGCGCCGTCACGGTTCTGGGTGCGGCGGCGCTGGCCACGGCGGCGATGGCGGCGGTGGGCATAGGCAAGGCGGGGCTTTGGGAAGTCACGACCCATGCCGACATGAGCGGGGTGATGGCGAACATCACGCCCGAGCAGCGCGCCAAGATGAAGGCGGCAGGCATCCAGATGCCGGAGAACAACACCTTCACCATGACCCATTGCGTGACGGCGGCAGAGGTGGGCCAGTTCAAGCCGCCGCCGATGGGCCGTCCCGGCCACGAGAAGGACTGCAACGTGGCGAACCTCAAGACCACGTCCAATAGCGCGAGCGCGGACCTGGTCTGCACCAGTGGGCGCATGAAAGGCGGCCACTTCTCGCTCGTCTACGACTCGCCGGAGCACTATGCCGGCAAGGTCACGATGAACGCCGCCGCCGAAGGCCATCCCGTCGTGTCGACCATAACCTTCGAGGCGAAATGGCTGTCGGCGGACTGCAAGGCGCATTAGCGCTGCGCGCGCTGCTGGACGGCGCGCGGCGCGTCGTGGTGTTCACGGGGGCGGGGATCTCGACGGAGTCGGGCATCCCCGATTTCCGCTCGCCGGGCGGCATCTGGACGCGCATGGCGCCGATCGACTTCCGCGATTTCGTCGGCTCGGCCGAGATGCGCCGCGAAGCGTGGCGCCGGCGCTTCGCGATGGAGGAGCAGTTGGCACTGGCGCGTCCGAACGCGGGGCACGAAGCGGTCGCGGCGCTGGTGGCCCAGGGCCGCGCGAGCCACGTCATCACCCAGAACATCGACAACCTGCACCAGGATTCCGGCGTGCCGGAAGACAAGGTGATCGAGATCCACGGCAACACGCGCTATGCCAAATGCCTGGAGTGCGGCGCGCGCATGGAGCTCGCGCCCATCCGCGCCCATTTCGAGGCGCATGGCGACCCGCCGGACTGCGAGGTGTGCTCCGGCATCGTCAAGACCGCGACGATCTCCTTCGGCCAGGCGATGCCGGAGCTCGAGATGGCGCGCGCGGAAGCCGCGACCTTGGCCTGCGACCTGTTCCTGGTGCTCGGCTCTTCGCTGGTGGTCTATCCCGCCGCGGGCTTCCCGCTGCTCGCCAAGCGCAACGGCGCCAAGCTCGCCATCGTCAACCGCGAGCCCACCGAGCAGGACGGCCACGCCGACCTCGTGATCCACGACTCCATCGGCAAGGTGATGCGTGAGGCGGTCGAGTTTTAGCGCCGCGCCCGCGCCAGCGAATCCGCCACCACCCAGGCCGCGCCGACGAGGGCGAGGTTGAGCGCGTTCTCGCTCCACCAGAAACGGGTCGGCGTGGCGAGCAGCATCGGGATATGCACCAGTGGCGTGAAGGATGCGTACATCACCGTAAGAAGGATCGCGGCGAGGCGCGCCTGGATGCCGGTGATGATCGCGACACCGGCCGCGATATGGAAGACGCCGGTCGCATAGCCCCAGAACAGCTGGCTCGGCGGCAGCCAATGCGGGATCAGCGGCGCGGTCATGTTCATGTAGACGAAATGCGCGCCGCCGAACAGGATCGCGCAGACGCCGAACGCGATGCGCGCCGCGCGCGTGAGCCGCTCGGCGCGGCCTGCGTCGATCCCGGCGGTCGCGGCGTAGACGATCAGGGCGCCAGCCGCGAGCGCGAGCTGCTCGGCCATGTTGCTGTAGAGGCCGTACTCGCGGTATTGCGTGAACACGAACCGTCCGTCCATCAGCACCACGACGACGAGCGCGTAGTAAACCGCGAGCGCCATCGCGGCCCACGCGGCCGTGCGCTGCCACAAGAGCCCCGAGCCTCCCGCGAACAGGAACACGCCCGCCGCATAGGCAAGCGCGGTGTGCATCGGAAGATCCTTCGGCGCGGGCTGTCCCGGCACGAAATCGCCCCAGACGAGGCAGACCAGCGCGATCGCCACCACGCCCAGGCCCAATACGTACCGGCCGAATTTTCCCGTGATCATGCCCCTCAAGCCTCTTTGCCGCCGCGCGAGCATAGAGCCGCCGCGCCGGGCTGCGTGTTCACCACTGCGTTAGCGGCGTGGGAACCGAAAAACCCCTATGATTTCAAGGTCTTTCAACCGGCCGCCTCCGCATTATCGTTCTGTTCAAGCGTTCGAGGCTCTAGTATGGATGCGAATCCCCCTTCACCCCGGAGCGACTGCCTTGCGCCTGTTCGACGAAGATGACGACGACGAGAAAGAGAAGAAGGACGCGCCCGAGCCGCAAAGCTCGCCGGTCGCCAACGCGCTGTTCAAGTCGCGCACCGTGCTGATCTTCGGCGAGGTCGACATGAAGATGGCCGAGCGCGTCAGCGCGCAGCTTCTGGCCTATGCGGCGGAAGGCGACGGCGACATCCGCGTCATCGTCAATTCGCCCGGCGGCCATGTCGAGAGCGGCGACACGATCCACGACATGATCCGCTTCGTCGGCCCGCGCGTGAGGATGATCGGCACCGGTTGGGTCGCGAGCGCCGGCGCGCACATCTATCTGGGCGCCAAGAAAGAGAACCGCTTCTGCCTGCCGTTCACGCGCTTCCTGCTGCACCAGCCCCTGGGCGGTGTGCGCGGGCAGGCGAGCGACATCACCATCGAGGCCGAAGAGATTCTGAAGATGCGCGAACGCCTCAACCGCGAGATCGCGGCGGAGACCGGCCAGACCTTCGAGAAAGTCGTCCACGACACGGAACGCAACTACTGGCTCGGCGCCGAGGAAGCGGTGAAATACGGCCTCGTCAGCCGCGTGATCCAGAGCGCGAGCGAGGTGTAGCGAGCTGGCTTACGGATCGATCCGGAAGATCAGGCCGCCCGATGTCGGATCGGACGTGTCGTAGGCGGCGCCGTAGAGCTTGCCGTCGGCGGCCAGCGTCAACCCGTTCGGCGTGCCGTCATGCGCGCTGAAGGCGTGCAGGATCGCCATCGAGCCGTCCGGCGACCAGCGGAAGACCACACCACAGCCCTGGCCGCCGTCGCAGCCCGCGCCGCCGCCCGCCGCGGTCGTCCCGTAGAGACTGCCCGCCGCGTCCACCGCCAGCGGACCGTTGGGTGCGGCGCCGTCCGTCCCACCGGTGAAGGCGTGCAGCACGCGCAGCTTGCCCGCGGGCGAGAGCATGTAGATCGCGCCGCAAGTCCCGTCCGGGCATTTCTTGTCGTGCGCCGGCGCGGTCCTGTTCGCGGCGCCGTAGAGATTGCCCGCCGCGTCGCGCACCACGCCGTAGTTCGGCGCGAAGAGGCGATCACCGCGCTTGCCGCCGCTCGCGTCGAAAGCGTAGAGCGTCGCGAACCCGGTCGGCGCAAGCTTGAAGATCGTGCCGCCGCCGCCGCTGCCGCCTGCCATCGTCGTGCCGTAGAAACTGCCCGCCGCATCCTCGACGAGAGCGCCGAAGGGCAGGGCGCCGTCGCTGCCCTTGAATTCGTGCAGCGTGATCTCCGAGCCCGCATAAGTATAGATCGTGCCGCAGCCCTGGCTGCACGCGGTGGTGTTGCCGCCGTAAGGCGTGACGCCGTAGAGCTCGTTGTACATATCCTCGACGGGCCGCGTGCCGGGATAGATGCCGCTCAGGTTGTTGAACGAGTACAGGGCAATCTCGCCATGCGAGTACTCGAAAAGCGTGCCCTGACCGAAGACGCCGCAGGTCGGCGTCACGCCGTAGAGCCAGCCGTTGCGGTCCACCGAAAGCCCGCCCCACGGCGCACAGCCGTCGTTGAGCAAGCCCCTGAAGGAATGGATGATCGTCTCGCTCTTCTCCTGGCCGACGCCTTGCGTCAGGCGGAAGAGGGTGCCTGCGCTGTTCGCGCCGCCGAGCTCGGTCTCGCCGTAGAGGTTGCCCTTGCCGTCCACCACGAACGGTCCCACCGGCTTGGCGCCGTCCGGGCCGCCCTTGAAGCGGTAGAGCGTGTGATAGCTCTGCGCCTGCGCGCCGCTCGCGCCGATCGCGAGCGCCATGCCGATGACCAAAGCCGTTTTCTTGAAAGACATCCCACGAACTCCTTTTCGTCCGCGCCGTTACCGCGCGCTGATCTTGAAAACCGTGCCGTAGCCGTGATTCCCCGGGGTGCCGCCGTCCCAACTCGTCGTACCGTAGAGATTGCCCGCCGCGTCGATCGCGAGCCCTCCCACCGGCCATATGCCGTTGCGAAAGTGGCGCCCGATCGTGTCGAAGCTGTGCAGCGTACGGAACGTGCCGTCGCGCGCGATCTCGAATACCGTGCCGGAATCGCCCGGGCCGAAGCTCGAAGTGGAGCCGTAGAGATTGCCCTTCGCGTCGGCGACGAGGCTGCACATCGGTTGCGCGCCGTCGAGATATTTCGAAAAGCTGTGCAGGATCGTCTCGGTCCCGTCGGGCGCGAGCTTGTAGACCGTGCCGTCAAAATCGCGGCCGCCCAGCATCGTCGTGCCGTAGATGTTCCCTGCCGCGTCGAGCAGCACGCCGCCGTAAGGCGTGAGACCGTCGCCGGGCAGGACGAAGAAGGAATGCACGATGCTCTCGGTGCCGTCGGGCGCGATCTTGAACACGGCGCCGCCGGCAAGCTGCGCGCCGCCCTGTGTCGTGGCGCCATAGAGATTGCCGGCCGCGTCCATCGCCAGCGATCCGACCGGCTGCCGGCCGTCGTCGGCGGTGGCGCCGAAGGCGTGCAGCACCGTCATCATGCCGTCGGGCGCGAACTTGTAGGCCACGCCATAGCCGTATGTGCCGCCGAGCATCGTGGCGCCGTAGAGATTGCCCTGCGCATCCCCGATGACGCCACCCTCCGGGCTGTAGCCGGCCGGATCGAATGGCGCGAAGCGATGCAGGGTCTTCTCGCGGCCGGACGCGGTGATCTCGAACAGCGTGCCGCCGCTGGGCGGATGGCGCCCGCCCCTGTCGTTCCACGTCGTGCCGAAGAGATTGCCGTGCGCGTCGCGCCACAGCGACGCCAGCGGCTCGGCGCCGGAGCCGTGCCGCGCGAAATCCGCGAGCGCGGTCAGATTGCCGTCCGGCGCGAGCTTGAACACCGTGCCCTTGTCCGCGGCGCCGCCGCTGCGCGTCGTGCCGTAGAGATTGCCTTGGTCGTCCAGGATCGGCGACACCACGGGCCCGTTCCCGTCCGCGCCATGGAACGTGTAGAGCAGCTCGAACCGCCGCGCCTGCGCGCCGCACGCGGTCATGCACGCCGCCAAGGACACATAGAGCAGCAAGAAGGTTTTCTTGAGCGGCATTCCAACCATCACCAGCGCTTACCGCCAGCCCCTGTTGACTACGCGCCCGCCCCGGTGAACGGCGCGTAAAGGAAGAGGGTTAAGGGCGCGGCGAAGCCGGGTTCACTGTTTCCTCTCCCTCGTGGGAGAGGCAAGCGGCGTTGAACGTAAAAGCTGTAATATTAAATTTTACAATCACTACTTGAACTCTCCCATCGCGCACCCCACTTCCCTGCGGGTAGTCTATCTCCGCGAAGGTGCGAACGCGGGCGCGTGGTTCTGTACAGAAGAGCGGTCGCGGTGAACGCACGTTCAAGCGTGACGGCCGCTATTCGTGCGCCCGCATGGCGCGCCGCGTGCTCGCGATGAAAAAGCTGCGAACGCGAATTCAAAGATCAAGCGGTTGGGTGTTGAACGAAGGGCCCTACGAAATAAGAGGTTGAATTCAAATTTTCATCGCTCCCCCGACAATGCTGTCATCCCCGGCGAGGATCGCTCGCATTGCGAGCGGGCCTCGCCGGGGGCGACAATAGGAGCGGAAAGCGACTCGGAGAATGGGCGATGCCGGAAACACACGTTCCCTGGTGGCGCGGCGCGGTCGTGTATCAGGTCTATATCCGTTCTTTCGCGGATTCGGACGGCGACGGGTATGGCGATTTCGCCGGGCTGCTGGGCAAGCTCGACTACATCGCGGCCCTCGGCGTCGATGCGCTATGGCTGTCGCCGGTGCATCCGTCGCCCAACCGCGACTGGGGCTACGACGTCAGCGACTATGAGGGCGTGCATCCCGATTACGGCACGCTCGCGCAGTTCGACGCGCTGCTCGAGGCCAGCCATGCGCGCGGCATCCGCGTGCTGCTCGACGAGGTGCTCTGCCACACCTCGGACGAACATGCGTGGTTCGCCGACAGCTTGGGCCGCGCGGCGCGCTCGGACTGGTATGTGTGGGCGGAGCCGAAACCCGACGGCACCGCGCCGAACAACTGGCTCAGCGCGTTCGGCGGTCCGGCCTGGGCATACAGGCCCGAGCGGCGCCAGCACTATCACCACAAATTCCTGCGCCAGCAGCCCAAGCTCAACTGGCGCGACGACGCCGCCAAGCGCGCGGCCCTCGACGTGCTGGATCTTTGGCTCAAGCGCGGCGTCGACGGCTACCGCCTCGACGTCGCCAACGCCTATCTCCACGATCCGGCGCTCGCGGACAATCCGCCCGTGCCGATGGAGAGCCGCACGAACGCGATCTGGGGCCATGCCGCGAACCTGCAGCGCCACATGCACGATTCCAATCTCGCCGACAACATCGCGGCCCTGCGCGAGATCCGCGCCGAGGTCGAGAAGCATGCGGGCGCGTTCGTCTTCGGCGAGTTCTCGGAAGGCTTCGAGCGTTCCGGCGCCTACGCCGCCGACGGGCTGCATGCGAGCTACACCTTCGAGTTGCTCCGTGCACGGAAATTGTCGCCGGATTTCGTGCTGAAGGAGATCGCAACGCTGGCGCGCCATCCGGACTACTGGCCCTGCGTGTCGTTCTGCAACCACGACATCGTGCGCACCGTGACGCGCTTCGGCGGCGGCGCGGCCGGCGATCCGGGGCTGGCGAAGATGATGTTGGCGCTGCTCTTCACGCTGCGCGGCACGGTCTTGATGTATCAGGGCGAGGAGCTCGGGCTGCCCGAGGTCGATCTGGCGCGCCACGAGCTGCGCGATCCGGTGGGCGATCTCTACTATCCCGCCGCGAAAGGCCGCGACGGCTGCCGCACGCCGATGCCGTGGGATGCCGATGCGCCAGGGCTGGGCTTCACCACGGGCACGCCGTGGCTGCCGCTGGGCGCCGCGCACAAGCCGCTCGCCGTGTCGCGCCAGGACGGCGACAAGGACTCGACGCTCAACTTCGCGCGCGATTTCCTCAGGAAGCGCAAGGCCAGCGCCGCGCTGCGCCTGGGCACGATCGAGGCGCTCGACGCGCCCGCGCCGATCCTGTCCTTCGCCCGCGTGCATGAGGGTGAACGCGTGGTGTGCACCTTCAACATGAGCAAGGAGGAGACGACGTATGAAGGCCGCACGCTCGCGCCGTATGGGTTCGAGATCGACTACTTCCTCTGATCGAACGCCGCGAGCACCGCTTCGAGCGGCAGCAGGACGCAGCGGTGGCGGGACTTGTGCCCGCAGACGCCGTCGAAGTGGTGATAGGTGTTGAAGGGCGCGGGCGGCGGGTTGCCGTCGTTGGTGAGCATCTTCACCACCGCGTCGCGCAGGCAGGCGATCTCGTCGCGGTTCAGGCCCGTCGCGTCGGCGCCGAGGATCGAGGCCGACGCCTGCACCAGCACGCAGGCCTTGGTCTCGAAGGCGATGCCGGTGATGCGGTCGTCCTCGAGCGCGAGGTCGATCGTGATGCTGTCGCCGCAGGCCGGGTTGCGCACCGTGCCGGTCGCGTGCGGCTCCTCCAGGCGGCCCGCGCCGGCGGCATCGGCGGCCAGCCTGAGCAGGGGCTTCTTGTAGAGTGGATCGCTCATCGGGACCTGTATGCTTCAAGCGCCTGCGGCGTGTCGATGTCGATCAGGGGGCCGTCGTCACCGGCCTCGACCTCGCACACCAGCTCATCATACGCCGTCATCAGCGACTTCGCGCCGGTATCGCCTTCGAGGCCCATGATTTCGGAGAAGAACCGCCGCGCCCAGAGCACCGGGTTCCCCCGCCGGCCATGGCGGGTGGCGACACAGATCGCCCGCTCCTCGGCCGGGTCGAAGGCCGCGATGAGGGTGTCGATCAGCGCGGGGCCGATGTCCGGCATGTCGGCGAGCAGGATCACGGCGCCGTCGCAATCCTCCGGCAACGCGCTGATGCCGCGCTTCAGGGAGGTGCTCAAACCTTTTGGAAAGTCAGGATTATTTGTGAACTGCACATCGAGTCCCGCCAAAGCCGTCTCGACTTCGCCCGCGCTGTTGCCGGTGACAACAACGACCGGTCGCGCGGCGCTGCCGAGCGCCGCCTCGACGGCATGGCGAACCAGCGGCTTGCCGCTGACCCGCTCCAGGAGCTTGTGCGAGCCCATCCGCGTCGACTGCCCCGCGGCGAGCACAACGGCGCCGATCCTGGGCAGCTCGGCCGGCCGCTCGTCGCGCGGCTGCGGCCGCGTCGGGATCTCGCTGAGCAGCCCGCCGACGCCCATCGCCGCGATCTCGGCACGGCCGACGGGCAGGCCGGCCGCGACCCGCCACAGGACGAAGTCGAACCCGTTCTGCTTGGGCGAGCGCGCGCAGCCGGGCAGGCCGATCACGACCGCGCCATCCAGCCGCGCGGTGAGGAGCAGGTTGCCCGGATCGACCGGCATGCCGAAGGCGTCGATGGTGCCGCCCGCCGCCTCGATCGCCGCCGGGATGACGTCGCGGCGGTCGGTGATCGCGCCGGCGCCGAAGATCAGGATGGGATCGGCGCCCTTCATCTCGCGGATGGCGGCGGCGAGCGCGCCCGTCTCATGCGCCACGCGCCGCTCGGCGACGATGATCGAGCCGATGGCGTGGAGACGGTCGTCCAGCGCGCTGCGGTTCTTGTCCAGCACGCTCGGTTTGGTTCCGGGCAGGGCAGTCGAGATCAGCGCGGCGCGCCGGGGCACGAAATGCGCGACGCCCACCACGGCGCCGTCGCGCAACAGCCGCTCCGCCTCCTCGACACGCGCGCGGGGCGCGGCAAAGGGGATGATCTTGATCGTCGCCAGCATCTGCCGGTCCGCCGTGCGGTCGAACGGCATCGCGGTCGCCAGGGTGATGGATTCGTCGAGCGCGTTCAGCGCCTCGACCCGGGCGCGGTCGACGTGGACGACGCCCGACGCGGTCGCGTACAGGTTCGCGCGGCCTGTGAACGCCGCGCCGATGCGCACGTTCCCGCCGGCACAGGCCCGCGCGACGCGCGCCGCGGCTTCGTCCTCGGCGATGTCCGCGGCTTCGAGCCTTGCCGCAACCACCTCGCGCACGCCCGCGGCAGCGAGATCGGCCAGGTCGGACGGCGACAACATACGTCCCTTGCGCAGCATCCGCGCGCCCGCGCGCACCGAATGCGCGAGGATCGCGCCGGCGGCGTCGGAGACGGGGAGGGAGCCGAATATCACGCGAGGAAGAGTAGAACTGTTTCCAAGTCACCCTCAATCGTCACGGCCGCCCTCGTGGCGGCCATCCATACAGCCCGGTTTCGCAGTGAGTATATGGATGGCCGGTAGAAACGATCCACCTACGCGGCGACCGCCTCGCGCGGCAAACGCAGCCGGGCGCGCAGGCCGCCCTCGGGGCGGTTCTCCAAGGTCACGCCGCCGCCATGGCCTTCGGCGATGGCCTTGACGAGGGTGAGGCCCAGCCCGGTGCCGCCGGTGTCGGCGTTGCGCGAGCTTTCCAGGCGCACGAACGGCTCGAACACGCGCGCATGCTCGGTCTCGGGGATGCCGGGGCCGTCGTCCTCGACCGTGATCTCGTAGCTCGCGCCGTCCTGGGACAGGCTCACGCTGGCGCGGCGGCCATAGGCGACCGCGTTCTCCACGAGATTGCGCACGGCGCGGCGGATCTCATTGGGGCGGCAGACGAGGGGCGAGGGCTCCTCGCGCACGTCGCAGCTCACCGGCTCGCCCAGGTCATCGAGATCGGCGCAGATGCTCTCGAGCAGCGCGGAGAGATCGACGTTGCGCTTGACCTCGCCGCCCGTGCCGCGCGCCGCGGAAAGCACCGCCTCGGTCAGCTCCTGCAGCTCGTCCAGGTTCTTCTGCAGCCCGTCGCGCAGCTCGCGATCCTCGACGAATTCCAGGCTGATGCGCATCGCGGTGATGGGCGTGCGCAGGTCGTGGCCCACGGCGGAGAGAAGCTGGCGCTGGCTGTCGAGCGTGCGGCTGACTTCATCTGTCATCGCATTGAAGGCGAGCGCCGCGTCGCGCACATCCTGCGGCCCGGTCTCGCTCAGGCGCGGCGCCGGGCCGCCCTTGGCCACGACGGAGGCGGCGCGGGCCAGATCGGAGAGCGGCCGCGTCACGCGTCTGGCGAAATAGGCTGCCGCGGCCGATGCGGCGATGATCGCGCCCAGCGCCGCGGCCATGATCTCGACCGGCCATGTGGTGCCGGCCGGACGGTAAAACGTGGCGATGACCTGATCGTCGCCGGTGATGGGCACGATGAACTGGATCGCGGGGCCGGGGGTGCGTCGTCCGGCGCGCAGATCGGCCGGTGGGCTGACGGTTTCGCGCATGCTCACCGAGACGGGATATCGCACCTCGTCCTTGGGCAGCAGCGCCCGGACCCTGGCGGCGAGCTTGGCTTCCTCGTCCGTCATCGGCTGCCGGACGTCCTTGCCGTTGCGGATGTCGAAGTTCCACACGCCCGTGCTCATCGTGTCGGACGCGGCGTCGCGTGCCTTGGGCGGGATGGCCGCGAGCAGGGTCGCGGCCGAGGCCGCGCGGTCGACCACGCGCTCCATGAGCTGGGCTTCGTTCTGGCGTGCGGTCGTGAGCTCGAACCAGGCGGCGACGGCCACGTTGGAGACCAGCACCGCCGCCGCCGTCACCGCGACAAGCTGCATGCCGAGCGTGCGCGGCGCGAGCCTCATTCGGTTTCGGGCTCGAGGGCGAAGATGTACCCGCCGCCCCAGACGGTCTTGATATACCGGGGGTTCTTGGGATCGGGCTCGATCTTCTTGCGCAAGCGGCTCACATGGTTGTCGATGCTGCGGTCGAACAATTCTGCGTCGCGTCCCTTGGTCAGATCAAGGAGCTGGTTGCGGGTGAGCGCGATCTTGGGCCGCTCAAGCAGGGTGGTGAGCAGGCGGAACTCGCCGCTGGAGAGCGGCATCGCCACGCCCTCGGCCCCGATCAGCTCGCGCTGGCCGGTGTCGAGGACCCAATCGCCGAAACGGATGCGGGCGGCGGAAGGCGGCTTCTGGCGCGGCGGCAGCGCCTGGGTGCGGCGCAGGACGGCGGCGATGCGCGCGATCAACTCGCGCGGGGAGAAGGGCTTGGCGATGTAGTCGTCGGCGCCCATCTCCAGCCCGATGATGCGGTCGACTTCCTCGCCTTTCGCCGTGAGCAGGATCACCGGGATCTGGCTGGTCTCGCGGATCGAGCGGCAAAGGCTCAGTCCGTCCTCGCCCGGCATCATGATGTCGAGCACGATGAGGTCGATTGCCGATCCCTTCATCACGCGCCGCGCGGACGCGGAGTCGGCGGCGGTTGTCACGCGATAGAAATGCTCGCGCAGGTACCGAGCCAGCGGCTCGCGGATGTCCCGGGCGTCCTCGACCACGAGGATATGGGGCTTGGTCTCGTCCTTGGTCATTCGTCAGGCTCATACGACCGCCGTCGCGGCACTGCAAAGCCCTGATGTGCCACAAAGTGTGTCGTGTCTCTCAGAAGTGATACAAGTTTCAATATTCCCGTTTTGTTCTTGATAAACCTTTGGAGGCACGGTATAGTCCTGTCTACCAATGGTTTTGATCGGGAGGCTGAACATGAGCCGCGGAATCAAGGCGTTTTTGGCGGCCGGCGCCTGTGTTCTGGCGCTCGGCAGCGATGCGGTTTTCGCCCAAAGGGACGCCGCCGGGCCCGAGGGACGGATGCAGAGCCGGACGTATGAACCCGGTCAGTTCGCGAGCCGCTTTTTCGAGGAATTCGACCTCAATCATGACGGCAAGGTCACTCACGACGAAATGAACAAGGCGCTCGCCGCCCGCTTCGCTGCCGCGGCCCATGGCGGGGCGATGACGTCCGACCAGTTCGCGCAGATGCGTCTGCCGCAATTCCGCCAGCGTACGGCACAGATGTTCCGCCGCCTGGACTGGAACGGCGACGGCAGGCTTTCGCTCGACGAATTCGCCGGCCCTCAGCGCGCGCGCTTCGAGATGTTCGATCCTGACGGCAAGGGCAGTGAATCCTGCGCGCCCGGTTCTGTACATGACGCGGGCTATCGTCCGGATGCGGGACGCTACGTCCAACGCGGCTTCGGACGGACGCAATTTTGCGCCGAGAACGACCTGAATCATGACGGACAGGTCTCCCATGCCGAGTTCGACAGCGCCACCGCCAAGCGGTTCATGCAGGCGACCGGCGGCGCCAAGACGATGAGCGAGGAGCAGTTCGACGCAGCGGCGCTCAAGAAATACCGCGAGACCAGCGCGAAGTACTTCGCGCGTCTCGATGCCGATCACGACGGCAAGCTCTCGCTCGCCGAATTCTCGGCGCCGGACCAGAAGGAGTTTGCGCGGCTGGACAAGAAGGGCGACGGCGCGGTGACGCGCGACGTGCTATCCGGGCAGGGCCGCTTTCACCGCGGCGGCTGACGCAGGGTCGCGGTGATCTCGGCCATGATCGAGATCGCGATCTCGGCCGGGCTCTTGGCGCCGATGGCAAGGCCCACGGGGCCGCGGATGCGGGCGAGTTGTGCGTCGTCGAAGCCGTTCGCCTTCAGCCGCGCGAGGCGGCCGGCGTGGGTTTTCTTCGAGCCCAGCGCGCCGATGTAGAAGCAGTTCGAGGCCAGCGCCGCGCCCAGCGCCGGATCGTCGACCTTGGGATCGTGGGTGAGCGCCACGAGCGCGCTGCGCGGCCCCAGCGGCGCTTTGGCGAGCGCGTCGTCGGGCCAGTCGTGCGAGAGCGCGACACCGGGAAAGCGTTGGGGCGTCGCGAAGGTCTGGCGCGGATCGATGACGCGGACCCGGTAGCCCGCCAGGGCCGCGATCTGCGTCAAAGGCTGGGCGATATGCGCCGCGCCCACAACGACGAGCTCGAGCGGCGGGTTGAAGACGGCGAGGAACCAGGCGCGGCCCTCGACCTCGACGCTGCCGCTCTGGTCCGCGCGCGCAGCGTCGGCGGCTGCGAGACCTAGCGGCGAACGATCCGTATACGGATCGATAAGCCGGTCCTCGCCGGCGGCGAGGTCGGTGGCGCGCACCACCGCGCGGCCCGCCTCGCGCATCTCGTTCAGTGCAAGGAGCGTTTCGCGCCGCATGGGTGAGTCGACCGGCTCGACGAAGATCTCGACGCGCCCGCCGCAGGCGAGTCCGACGCCCCAGGCCTGCTCGTCGCTGACGCCGAACTCCAGCAGGCGCGTCTTGCCGTCTTCCATCGCGGCCTGCGCTTGCGCGATCACCGCGCCCTCGACGCAGCCGCCCGACACCGAGCCCACGAACGCGCCGTCGTCGCGCACCGCGATCTGGCTTCCCGTCGGCCGCGGCGACGAGCCCCACGTCTTCACCACCGTGCCGAGCGCGGCCTTGCGGCCTTCGCCGGTCCACTGCGCGGCGGCTTTCAGGACGTCATCCATGCCGGTCATTCCCAATTGCGCCACAGACAAACGCGATCCGAACACATTTCACGCCTCATTGCGACACCTTCGCTTTCGAAGCTCCGCGCGTGCAATCGCAAAAAAGGAGGGAACGATGCGCGCGCGATCCGTCACGTCCATACTCATGATCCTGGGCTCCGTCATCTTGCTTGGAGCCTGCAGCTTCGATACGCAAACCACGTCCGGCCGCGATTGGCTCGCCGCCTATCCGCAAAGCAAGAACACGGCCGGGCCTTCCGGCGACATAGACGCACAAGTGCGCAGCGTCGCGGCCGTCGAGCCGACCTTGCGCTTCCCCGCGCGCATCGGCATTGCGCGTCTCGACCGCGGCGGCTTGGCGGCGATCCCGGCGGACGAAGCCGAGCATTGGACGAAGGCCGCCTACGACCTCGGCCCCGGCTTCGGCGAGTTTGTTCCGGTCAGCCCCATGATCGCCGCGATGGTGGAGCAGCCACCGTTCATCGAAGGCGACCGTGCTTCGGTGGCGCGTCATACGATCGACACAGTACGCCTCGCCGCCGCGCGCCAGCGTCTGGACGCAGTGCTGATCTACGAGGTCGACGGCACGGCGGACGCGAAGGACACCGGGCTGTCGCTCGCGGAGTGGACGCTGATCGGCGCGTTCGTGCTGCCGTCGCAGGACGTCAAGGCGATGGGCGTCGCCCAGGCGATGCTGATCGACGTGCGCAATGGCTATCCCTACGGCACGATCCGCTCGAACTCCGACGACAAGAGTGCGTCCACGCGCATCGAGTCGCGCGACACGGGCGAACGCCTGAAGGAGAAGGTGATGGCGGATGCCGTGGCCAAGCTGACCGGGGAGGCCGAGACGATGATGCGCGAGCTCAAGCCCGAACTCGCCGCGCTCGACACGCGGGCGCGGAAGCGGTGACATCCAGGGTTTGTACTCAATTAAAAACTGATGTCATGGCCCGCGAATGCGGGCCACCCAGTTGGGTTCTGCAAACTCAAAATGGGAATCACGCGGCGGCGCGGAGAACGCGGAGGTTCTTTCTTCTCCGCGCACTCCGCGTCTCCGCGTGCGATTTTTCGAGATGAGGCGGGCGTCACCTGGGTGGCCCGCATTCGCGGGCCATGACAAGTTTTTGAAACGCGGCCCAGTCGAACGCGTTCTCTAGCGCAGCGCCGCGGTCACCGCGCGCCCGGCCATCGCGCTCACGAGATTGGCGCGGTATTCTGCCGAGCCGTGGATGTCGGAATTGAGCTCGCCCGGATCGACCTCGATGCCCGCGAGGGCACCGGGCGTAAAGCTCTTGCTCAGCGCCGCCTCCATCTCGTGCGCCCGGAACACGCAGGCGCCGGCTCCGGTCACAGCCACGCGCACGCCCGCACCCGTCTTGGCGACGAACACGCCCGCCATCGCATAGCGCGAGGCCGGGTTCGGGAACTTGGCATAGCCGGCGCGCTCGGGGATCGGGAACGACACTTCGGTGATGATCTCGCCGTCCTCGAGCGCGGTCGAGAACATGCCGGTGAAGAAGGCGTCGGCGTGGATGCTGCGCCGGTTGGTCTTGACGGTCGCGTTCAGTGCAAGCACTGCGGCCGGATAGTCTGCCGCCGGATCGTTGTTGGCGAGCGACCCGCCGAGCGTGCCCATATGCCTGACCGCGGGATCACCGATGGAGCAGGCCAACTCCGCGAGGGCGGGGATCGCGCGCACGACATCGGCCGAGGCCGCGACCTCGAAATGCTTGGCGGCGGCGCCGACGACGATCACGCTTTCGCTCGCGCGGATGAAGGCGAGCTCCTTGAGGTCTGAGATGTCGATCAGCTCGGACGGCTGCGCCAGGCGCATCTTCATCGCGGCAATGAGCGTCTGGCCGCCGGCAAGCAGCTTGGCGTCCGCCGATTTGGCGAGCAGCGCCTCGGCGTCCTCGAGCGAGACGGCGCGGCGATAGCTGAAGGAATAGGGGATCACGCCGCTTTCCCTTTCGCGTCCGCCTGCATCCGCTTCGCGGCGTCCTCGATGGAAGAGACGATGTTGTGATAGCCGGTGCAGCGGCAGATGTTGCCTTCGAGCTCCTCGCGGATCGTCGCGCGGTCGAGCACGGGGATGCGGCGGATCATGTCGACGGCCGTCATGATCATGCCCGGCGTGCAGAAGCCGCATTGCAGGCCGTGGTTCTCGCGGAACGCCTCCTGCACCGGATGCAGCTTGCCGTCCCTGGCAAGGCCTTCGATCGTGGTGACGTCCGCGCCCGCCGCCTGCGCCGCGAACATGGTGCAGGACTTCACCGCGCGCCCGTTCACATGCACGACGCAGGCGCCGCACTGGCTGGTGTCGCAGCCGATATGCGTGCCGGTCAGTCCCAGCTGGTCGCGCAGGAAATAGACGAGCAGCGTGCGGTCCTCGGTCTCCTGCGAAACCGGCTTGCCGTTCACCGTCAACGAGACGACGGCCATTGGGATACCTCTGTCGTGAAGGGCGATGCGAAAGTGTCGGTTGCGGGCGCGCGAGCGTCAAGCCTCACAGCACCGTACTCAATATCAGCAGCAGGATGACCACGACGCCCACCAGGCCCAGGACCCAGACTTCCGGCGCGAGCGCGCCACGGCGCGCGTTCTCGACGGCGGCCGGAGGCGGAGCGGCTTCGACTTCCGGATCGGGCTCCAGTTCCGGGGCGGGATCGGCAGCGGTCAACGCATGCGTGAAGCGCCCGAAGAAATCGTCCGCGATCTGCTTTGCCGCGCCGTCGATCAGGCGCTGGCCGATCTGCGCGAGCTTTCCGCCGACCGATGCATGCGCCTTGTAGCTCAGCACCGTGCCGCTTCCCTCCGGCGTCAGCTCGACATCGGCGTGGCCTTTGGCGAAACCCGCGACGCCGCCTTGGCCTTCGCCCGCAAGCTTGCAGCGGAATGGCGGCTCGAGATCCGAAAGCGTGACCTTGCCTTTGAACGATGCCTTGAGCGGTCCGATCTTGAGCGTCGCCACCGCGGCGAAATCGGTGGGGCTGGTCTTGTCGAGCTGCTCGCAGCCCGGGATGCAGTGCTTGAGGATCTCGGGGTCGTTCAGCGCCGCCCAAACCGCTTCGGTGGGAGCGGGAATGACATAGCGGCCGTTGAAATCCATCCCGAACTCTCTCCTGCGCTTGACAATTTTACAGTGTTACCAAAGGGTTGGGCTAAGCGACCTTAGATTGAAAAAAATCCGCCCAAACGTGACAGTTTTGCTTCTCGCGCTTTCGTGAGTGTGTTAACCTTATTTTTACCATCAAGCGTATGGGGAAATAGATGGAAATGAGCGTAGCGGATTCGGCCGGGTCAGGGGAAGCAACAGCGCAGGAAGTCGTCGGCCAGGTGAAGTGGTTCGACCTTACGAAGGGATACGGCTTCATAAAGCCGGCGGGAGGCGCTCAGGGCGACGTGCTGCTGCATCAGACCTGCGTCCGCCAATCCGGTTTCAAGGCCGCCTATGAGGGCGCCAAGGTCGTGTGCGAAGCGGTGCAGGGCCCGAGAGGACTCCAAGCGCGCCGGCTGATCTCGCTGGACAACAGCACGGCTGCTCCGCCGCCCGCGGCCGCTCAGCGCGCCGCCCGTTACTTGGCCGAGCCCAAGGGGCCGCCGTTCGACGCGACCGTGAAGTGGTTCAATCGCGGCAAGGGTTACGGCTTCGTCTCGCGCGGTCCCGACACGCCGGACATCTTCGTCCACATGGAAACGCTCAGGCGCTACGGCATCCGCGAGCTGATCCAGGGCCAGCGCGTGCGCGTGCGGGCGGGCGACGGACCCAAGGGCGAGCTCGCCGCCGAGATCACGGTCGTCGACGCTTAAATCGATGCTTTGCACGGCGTTTCGGTTTGCGGCACTCTGCGGCCCAAGCCGAGAGGTTCGCATGCGCGCTGTTTCGCTGTCGTTTCTGTTCACCGCCTTGTTGAGCGGCGCCGCGCTCGCGCTGCCGACGACGACGATCGCCGTCCACACCGTCAAGGGGTCCGATACCTTCAAGGTCGAAGTGGCGGGCGATCACGCCTCGCAGGAAAAGGGGCTGATGTTCCGAAAGACGATGGCGCCGAACGCGGGCATGCTGTTCGACTTCCACACGACCGTCATGACCACGTTCTGGATGAAGAACACGATCCTGCCCCTGGACATCATCTTCATCCGCTCGGACGGCACGATCTCCTCCATCGCGGGCAATGCGGTGCCGTATTCCGAGGCGCCGATCCCGTCGAGCGAGCCCATCCGCGCGGTGCTCGAGATCAACGGCGGCCGGGCCAGGGCGCTTGGGATCGAGCCGGGCGACAAGGTCAGCGGCTCCATTTTTACGCCCGGACATTGAAGGGCGCCCCTCGACGTTGTAAGCACGGGCCGCCGTCCGGCAAGCAGGCCCCGGGGCGTGGCGCAGCCTGGTAGCGCATCTGCTTTGGGAGCAGAGGGTCGTGTGTTCGAATCACACCGCCCCGACCAGCCTTCGCTTGCAGGACGCGGGTTGAGAGGAAGCAGGGCATGCGTGCGCGGATTTATGTTCCGGCGAAGAACTCGATGCAGTCCGGCAAGGCCCGCACCAAGCTGTGGGTGCTGGAATACGAGCCGGAGCAGCCGCGCGGGATCGACCCGCTGATGGGCTGGACCAGCTCGTCCGACATGCGCCAGCAGGTGCAACTGGAGTTCGCCACCAGCGAGGAGGCGGTCACCTATGCCGAGACCCACGCCATCCCGTACCAGGTCTTCGAGCCGCACAGACCGGCTGCGAAATCAAAATCCTACGCGGACAATTTCAAGTTCGATCGTAAGATACCCTGGTCGCATTAAGCGATCCCGTAGCTCAGCTGGATAGAGCACCTGCCTTCTAAGCAGGGGGTCGCAGGTTCGAATCCTGCCGGGGTCGCCAACCTCCGCTGCGCGAGCGGCGAAGGGTGGCGGACCACCAGAACGATCAATTTCCCGGCGGAGGGGGCGGCGGCATCGGCGTCGGCGGCGCGCCATAGTATTCGTCGCGGCGCCAGCGGCGCGGGTGGCCCATTGGGACCTCGTTGCCTTTCGCTTTCATGCATTGCGCGTAGGAGATGTCGTAGACGCGCTGGATATGGGCCTGGTCCCAGCCCGAGCCGGACGCGCCGCCCAGGACGCCGCCGATGATGCCGCCGGCGATCGCGCCCTTGGTGTTTCCGGCAAGCGCGCCGAGGCCGGCGCCGAGTGCCGCGCCGACGGCGCCGTTGCGGAGCTCCTTGTCGTCGGCCTGCTTGACGCGGCCGGAGGCGCGATCGTTCGCGTATTGCTCGCAATAGCTCTCGTCCTGCTCGAACGCGTCCATCGACTTGCCCTGGGGAGGCATCGCCGGGATCGTCGGGCCCAGAGGCTGCGTCGCGCAGCCCGCAAGCAACGCGACCGTGGAAACCGCGGCAAACGCCGCTATCCGGATTCTCATGACTGTTTTCCTTACTCCTGCACGCGCCACACCACGCCGGGATTTCGGCGATTTCGGGGAGGCATATGGGATCAAACGCCGCGAACCTGCGGGAGTTCACCTGAACCTATAATGAATGGCCTCCGCGGTTTCGTGAACAAAATGATAGAAACACGCGGCACCTAGCGGACCGAATCGCGACATGTGCGGCAAATTCGAAGCGCGTTTGACTTGGAACGAGTACTGCGATCTGGCCGGCGTGCCGGACGAGGACGGCGTCATCGCGCCGGCAACGGTGCTGCGCGTCTTCACGCCTATGAGCCGCGTGCCGGTGCTGCATCTGAACGCCGCGCGCAAGCGGCGCGTCACCTTGATGCGCTGGGGCTGGCTCGATCCCAAGCTCGCCGATCCGGCGCGCGGCTTCTCGCATCTGCATGCGCGGTCGGAAGAGATCGAGCGCACGCCGACATGGGTCGAGCCGTTCCGCAATGCGCGCGGGGTCGTCTTTACCAAGTCGTTCAACATCGGCGAGGAGCTGCCCGGCGGACGGATCAAGCAGTGGGTCTGCACCCGTGCCGACGGCGGAGCGATGGCGCTCGCCGTGATCGCTTCGTCCTGGCGGCTCGTGCAAGGGCAACTCACGGCCTTCGCGATGGTTACGACGGCGTCGTGCGCGCCGCTCGATCTCAAGGATGAGCGCATGCCGGCGATCCTCAAGACCGAGGACATCGCCATGTGGATCGGCGAAGAAGACGCCACGCAGGCGAAGCTCAAATCCCTTCTTCGTCCGTTCGAAGGTTCGCTGGTGGTGAGAGAGCAAGAGCCGAGCAGACCCAAACCCCGGCGCGACGACCAGCCGGAGCTGTTCTAAACCGCCCGAAATTGCAAGATTGACGGACATGCGTCCGGCGCGGATAAGCCGGCGCACGAAGCTTCTCTGGCATGGCGGACCTATGAAAATCGTCGGCGGCAGATGGTCCAACTGGTCGGGCGGCGTGACCTGCAAGCCGCGCAAGATCGTGGCGCCCAAAGACGAGGTGGAACTCGCAGCCGCCGTGCGGCAGGCCGAAGGGCCCGTCCGCGCACCCGGCACCGGGCACTCCTTTACGCCGTTGAATGCGAGCGAAGGCGGCGTTCTGATCGATCTGGCAGCCTTTAAAGGCCTGAAGAGCACCGATGCCGAACGCCGGACGGCGAGGCTCTCGGCGGCCACGCCGCTGTGGCAGGTGGGTCCGCTTCTGTATGAGAAGGGCCTCGGTCTCAAGAACATGGGCGACATCGACCGCCAGACCCTGGCCGGCGTCGTCGGCACCGGCACGCACGGCACGGGACGCGCGCTGAAGAATTTCTCCGCCGAAGTCGCCGGCTTCCGCATGGTGCTCGCGAGCGGTGAGGTCGTGGAATGCTCGCCGTCGGTCAATCCCGACATCTTCGCTGCGGGGCGGACGTCGCTCGGCGCGCTCGGCGTGATGACCGAGATCACGATGAGCGTGCGTCCGGCCTACAAGCTGATCGAGGACAATTTCCTTCTTCCCATCGACGAGCTGTTCCGGCGTCTCGACGAACTGGTCGCGGCCAACCGGCATTTCGAGTTCTTCTGGTTTCCCTATGCCGACGTCGCGGTCTGCAAGTCGCTGAACGAAACCGACCAGCCGGCGCCCGAGCCGCGCACGGCCGAGCAGATGTACGAGCGCGGCGAGCAGGGCAGCGCCGATCAGCGTGCCTTCGGCGCGATCAACGAAGTGCTGCCCTACGCGCCGTTCCTGCTGAAGCAGGCGCACAAGCTGTTCTCTCAGCTCATGCCGGGCACGGGGAAGGTGCGCTGGAGCCACGAGATATTCCCGAGTCCGCGCACGACGCGCTTCAACGAGATGGAATACGCGCTGCCCTACGCCAATGGGCCGGATGCGCTGCGCGAAGTCGTGGAAACGATCCGCAAGAGGCGGATAAACACCGGCTTTCCCATCGAATACCGCAGCGTCGCGGCGGACGACGTCTGGATGAGTCCATTTTACGGGCGCGAAAGCGCCACAATTGCGGTGCACCAATATCACCGCGTCGACACCGGCCGGCTGTTCGACGCCTGCGAAGCGATCTTCCGCAGCCATCAGGGCCGGCCGCATTGGGGCAAACGCCATTCGCGCACCGCGCAAGAGCTTTGCGGACTTTATCCCAAGTTCGAGGAATTCCGTGCCATTCGGCGCCGGCTCGATCCTACGGCCAAGTTCCTCAACCCGCATTTGCGCGCTATGTTCGAGTAGGAGCGTAGCGCCGGGGGTGTGATGCGAAAGCGGATCAAATTCGGACTGTTCGTCGCGCTCGGCGCGATGCTCGTGCTTTTGTTCACGAGCGAGAACTGGCTGCTCGCGGCGGTCGTCGGCATGGGATTGGGCGCGATCACGTTCCTCTTCGTGCACGCCTATCCGAACGACATCGCGCCGCCCGCCGACCGCCGCCATGAGAACACCGTGCGCCGGCGCAGCGCTCAGCGCGAGACCTTGCGATAGAAGCAGCTCGGCGCGCCCGTATGGCAGGCGGGTCCGGTCTGGTCGACCTTCAGCAGCAGCGTGTCGCCGTCGCAGTCTATCCATGCTTCGACGAGGCGTTGTGTGTGGCCGGAGGTCTCGCCCTTGCGCCAGATCTGTCGGCGCGAGCGGGACCAGTAGGTGATCTCGCCCGTCGCAAGTGTCTGTTCGAGCGTCTCGCGGTTCATCCACGCCATCATCAGCACCTCTCCCGTCGCAGCGCTCTGCGCGATGACGGGAACCAGGCCGTCTTCGTTGAAGGAGACGAAGGCGAGGAACGCCTCGCTCGCAAGCACATCCGTCACGACGCGGCTCTCATGCGCGCGAAGCCGGCCTCTAGATCGGCGATGAGGTCGTCGGCGTCCTCGAGACCGGCGTGAAGCCGTATCAGAGGACCGGCAACAGCGAACTTCGTCGCGGTGCGCTTGAACTCGGCCGGAATGACGAGGCTTTCGAACCCGCCCCAGGAATAACCCAGCCCGAAGTGGTGGAAACCATTGAAGAACGCGCTCAACGCCGCACTACCAACAGGTTTGAGCTCCACGCCGAAGAGACCGGACGATCCTTTGAAGTCGCGCTTCCAGATCGCGTGCCCCGGATCGCTTTCGAGCGCGGGATAGAGCACGCGCGTCACCTCCGGCCGCGTCTGCAGCCAGTGCGTGAGCTTGAGCGCGCTCTCCTGATGGCGCCTGAGCCGGATCGGCAGCGTGCGCACGCCGCGCAGGGACAGGTAGGTGTCGTCGCCGCCGAGGAACAGGCCGGTGTCGCCGTAGAATGCCTCGAGACGCTTGGCGTGATCTTCATTCGCCGTGATCGTGCCCACCATGACGTCCGCATGTCCGCCGATATATTTCGTGCCGGACATGATCGACAGATCGACGCCGTGGTCGAGCGCGCGGAAGAGGACCGGCGTCGCCCAGGTGTTGTCGAGCAGCACGGAAATGCCGCGCGCATGCGCCGCGGCGGCGATCGCGGGAATGTCCTGTACTTCGAAGGTCAGCGAGCCCGGGCTCTCGCAATAGACCGCGCGTGTGTTGTGCCGGAACAGGCTAGCGATTTCGTCGCCGATCAGCGGATCGTAGTATTGCGTCTCGATGCCGAAGCGCTTGAGCGTCTTGTCGCAGAAATGCCTTGTCGGTCCATAGCAGCTGTCCGTCATCAGCAGATGATCGCCGGCGCCGCAGACGGCGAGTATCGCCGTCGTGATGGCGTTCAGCCCCGACGGCACGGCGACGCAGCGTACGCCGCCTTCGAGCGCCTCGATCGCGCTCTCGAAGCTGCGGCTCGACGGCGTCCCGCGGCGGCCGTACTTGTAGGGAAGCTGCTCGCCCTTGAGCGACTCCAGGCTCGGATGCAGGATCGTCGAGGTGCGGTAGACGGGCGTGTTGACGGCGCCGAAATGCTCGGCGGTCATGCGCCCGGCCGAAACCGCGATCGTTTCAGGCTTGTCCTTACCCACGGCTAGATCTGGGGCTCCACGGCTGGTGGCATCGGCTTTTGCGGCTTGGACTCCAGCGTCGCTCGCAAGGGCCTTTCGAACGCCCATGTGACCAGGGACGCGATCAGGGCAAGGCCGGCGCAGAGCAGGAAGAAGCTCACCTTGTCCATGCGGCTGAAATAGCTGCCGACATAACCCTGGAGCTGGTTGCCGGTGAAGCTGGTGATGAACCACAGCCCCATCATCGCCGAAAGGATCTGCGGCGGCGCGACGCGCGCGACCAGCGCCAGACCGATCGGCGAAACATAGAGCTCTCCCAGCGTGATGACGGCGAAGAAGAACAGCAGCCACAGCCAGCTTGCATGTCCCGCGGGGCCGGTGACGAAGGCGGCCGCGGCCATGACCACATAGGACAGGGCGAGGAAAAGGTTGCCCAGCGCCATCTTGGTGACCGTCGACGGCTCCTTGGCGCGCTTGGCCTGTCTTGTCCAGAACATCACGACGAGCGGCGTGAACGCGAAGATCATGAAGGGATTGAAGGACTGGAACCAGGTGACGGGGATTTCCCAATTGATGATTCCGGGGATCAGATGGCGGTTGGTGAACTGCTCCGCCCAAAGGCTGATCGTGTTGCCCTGCTGCTCATAGACCGCCCAGAACAGGGTTGTGGGAAAGCACAGCAGGATGAGAGCGACGACCGCTTTCCAGTCCTGTCCGGTCAGCGGCTTCTTTTCCTCGGTCTTGTTCTGCAGCCGCGCGATGCGATCCTTCGGCAGCGTGCGCAGCGCGACCAGATAGACGAGCAGGCCGATCACCATGCCCACGCCGGCGGCGAAGAAGCCCCATTTGTAGCCGTAGGTCGGGTCCTCGGCGAGGCTGCCGCAGATCAGCGGCGAGAAGAACGCGCCGACATTGATGCCGACATAGAAGATCGAATAGGCCCGGTCGATGCGCGCGTCGCCGGGCTGGTAGAGGTTGCCGACCTGCGTCGAGATGTTCGGCTTGAAGAAGCCGTTGCCGATGATGAGCAGCGCAAGGCCCACGAACAGCAGGGGCGGCGACATCAGAGCGAACTCGCCGATCGCCATGATCACCCCGCCCACGATCACGCTGTAGCGCTGGCCGAGCCAGCGGTCGGCGATCATGCCGCCGAAGAACGGCGTCAAGTACACGAATGCCGTGTAGTTGCCGTAGATGATCGAGGACATCGGCTGAACCGCTAGCGGATGGCCGCCATTGAACACGGTCTCGAAGAAGCTCTTCATCGCGTGATAGCCGACGACGCCGTCGACGGTGGGATGCAGCAGCAGAACGTTCGTCAGGTAGAGGACGAGGATGGCGCGCATGCCGTAATAGGAAAAGCGCTCTGCCATCTCGGTCGTGAACAGGTAGGTCAGCCCGCGCGGATGGCCGAACAATTGCGCCTGCGGACGCGCCACGGCGCCGGCCTGATCAGATGCCATCCCCCAACTCCTTTTTTGTTCTCACGGCGCGCGGACTTTGCCCTTTCCGCGCAGGGAAGGAAATGGGGTCAAGGCAATTCGATGTAACGGTCCTCGCGGGAGTAGGGGACGAACCCGATGCGCTGGTAGAGGGGCAGGGCGCGCTGATGGTCGAGCGTGCAGGTGTTGATGAGCAGGCTCGAGATCGGCTTCGACCACGCGATCGACACGGCGTGATAGAGGAAGAAATAGCCCAGCCGCCTGCCGACGTAGTCCGGCATCAGGCCGAAATAGGCGAGTTGGCCGGCGGCGGTGTCGCGGAACTCGAGTTCCGCCATGCCGGCGGGGCAACCGTCCGCATAGAGAACATAGAGCTCGACCTGCGGATGCCGGATGAGGTCGCCCAGCGCCTCGTCGGTGAGCTTGCGGCGGTCGACCCAGTAATAGGGCTCGCCGATCGTGTCGTAGAGGTAGCGGTAGAAATGGATCGGCGGGTTTTCCGCGCGCAGGATCGCGACCTTGCCCTTGGGTTGCGGCGGCGGAAGCGCCGGCGGCTTGGAACGCATCTCCAGGAACGTGACCGTCATCGGGATGCGGCGTTTGCCGTCGACTTCGAGAATCGTCACCATGCTCAGTCCGCAGCCAGCGGCGCCTCGTGCCGCGCTCCCCATTCCGCCCAGGACCCGTCATAGAGCGCCACGTCACCCGCTCCCGCGACCTGCAGCGCAAGCATCTCGATCGCCGCGGTGATCCCCGAGCCGCAAGTCGTCACGATCGGCTTCTTCAAGTCAATGCCGCGCGCGGAAAAGATGGCGCACAACTCCTCGGCGGATTTCAACGTGCCGTCGCCGCGCGTGAGCTCGGCGTAGTGCACGTTCACGCTGCCCGGAATGTGGCCGCGCCGCACGCCTGGGCGCGGTTCTTCCTCGCGGCCCGCGAAACGCGCAGGGCTGCGCGCGTCGACGATCTGGGCTCCGCTCTTTTGAAGCGCGATCATCTGGCCGAAGTCGCGGATCAGCGCGTGGTTCTGTCGCGGGGTGAAATGGCGCGGATAGGACGGCGCGGCCATGTCTTCGACCGCACGGCCTTCGCTGCGCCATTTCGGCAGGCCGCCGTCCAATACTTTCACCTCCGAATGCCCCATCGCGCGCAGCATCCACCAGGCGCGCGGGCTCGAATAGATGCCGGTGCCGTCATAGACAACGATCAGGTTGCCGTCGCCGAGGCCGAGCTTGCGCATGCGGCTGGCGAATTTCGCGGCCGGCGCCAGCATATGCGGGCGAGGATCGTTGTCGTCCGACAGGTCGTCGATGTCGAAGAACACCGCGCGCGGGATATGCACGGCGCGGTACTCCGCCTTCGCGTCGCGGCCCGCTTGCGGCAGATACCAGGAAGCGTCGGCGACGCGGATGTCGGGCGCCTCGATATGGTCGGCGAGCCAGGCCGTGGAGACGAGGGGCGTGCTCATCGCTGATACGGCACCGCGACCTGCACCTGCGGCTCGGAAAGCCAGCGCGGCGTCGGCAGGCCTTTCGATTTCAGGAATTCCGGATTGAACATCTTGCTTTGATAGCGCGTACCGTAGTCGGCGAGAATGGTCACGATAGTGTGGCCCGGACCGAGGTCCTTCGCCATGCGGATGGCGCCCGCGACATTCACGCCCGTCGAGCCGCCCATGCACAGCCCGTCATGCTCCAGGAGGTCGAACACGATGGGAAGCATCTCCTCATCCGGAATCTGATACGCGTCGTCGATCGGCGCGCCCTCGAGGTTCGCCGTCACCCGGCCTTGCCCGATACCTTCGGTGATCGACGAGCCGTGTGCCTCGAGCTTGCCTGTCTTGATCCAGGAATAGATCGCGGCACCCATGGGATCGGCGACCGCGATCCGGACCTGCGGGTTGCGGTCCTTCAGCGCCATCGCGGTGCCCGCCAACGTGCCGCCGGTTCCCACGGCGCAGACGAAGCCGTCGATCCTGCCGTCCGTCTGCCGCCAAATCTCCGGCCCCGTGCCCTCGATATGGGCGCGGCGGTTGGCGGTGTTGTCGAACTGATTCGCCCAGATTGCGCCGTTCGGCTCGCTCGCTGCCATCTGCTCGGCGATGCGTCCGGAGATCTTCACGTAGTTGTTCGGGTCCCTGTAGGGCACCGCGGGCACCTGGATGAGTTCGGCGCCGAGCAGCCGGAGGGCATCCTTCTTCTCCTCGCTCTGCGTCTGGGGGATGACGATCACGGTGCGGAAACCCATCGCGTTGCCGACGACGGCCAGTCCGATGCCCGTATTCCCCGCCGTGCCTTCGACGATCACGCCGCCTGGCCTGAGCAGCCCGCGCGCGATCGCGTCATTGACGATGAAAAGCCCGGCGCGATCCTTGACCGACTGGCCGGGGTTCATGAACTCGGCCTTGCCGAGGATCTCGCAGCCCGTCGCGTCGGAGGCGCGCCTGAGCCGGATCAGCGGCGTGTTGCCGATGGCCGCCAAGATGTCGCGCTTGATTTCCACGGCCGTAATGTCCGCCTGTCCGCATTTCGAACCTAGTCGTCGCCCGTCAGCGCTTCAAGCGGCGATTGCACCGGCACGGATCGCGAGATACGCTCGCGATATGCAATCTCTCGAAGATTATCTGGCCGGGCCGTTCACGAAGATTCAGGGCTGGTGCCTTCCGCAATTGTGGCAGTTCATCACTCCGATTCACGAGTTCCAATCCGCCAACGACATGAACCGCCCCGTCGCCGAAATCGGCGTGCATTACGGCAAGTTCTTCATCGGCCTCGTCAAGACCAAGGGAGCGCCCGCGGGGAACCACGCCATCGACGTCTTCGACCTCCAGCAGTTCAACCTCGACAAATCCGGCAAAGGAAGCCTCGAGCGCTTCGTCAAGAACCTCGAGGAATGCGAGGTTGCGCGTGACAGCGTGGAGATTCTGCGCAGCGACAGCCTCGCCCTGACCGACGCGGACGTTCTGAATATCTTGCAGAAATCCGGTGGCTTCTCGTTCTTCAGCGTCGACGGCTGCCATATGGTCGAACACACGATCAACGACGTCCGCATCGCGATGCGGCTGACCGCGCCCGAAGGCATCATTTTCGTCGACGACTACGACAATCCGTCATGGCCCGGCGTCCAGGAAGGCGTGACGAAGATGTACCTGACTGAGACGCCGAAATTCCTGCCGCTTCTCGCCTCGTGCCACAAGCTTCTGCTTGCGCATATTTCCTATCACGCACAGTACCTCGATCTCATCGTCGAATATCTGAAGAAGAACCATCCGGACACCGTGATCAAGCACGTGCGCCGGTTCGGCTACAATTCGCTCACGATCGCGCCCGACCTCAAAAAGGGTCGGGTTGCCGTCTAATTCTAATCGTGGCGCCGGCGGGTTCTTCCCGATGTCTCCGTCTTGGGTTTTATCTCGCCGGAACCGGCCAGCGCCACGACGGCGTCAAGCACGTCGACGATCATCGAGAAATACGCCTCACCGTCGGCCGGCCAGATATCCGCAGCCGCGTCGCGCGTCAGATCGGGAAACAGCGCCGCGCCGCCGTGATACCGCTCCGCCAGCACACGATTGCCGTCGGCATACTCGCTCAGAAGCGAAACGCTCTGCTCGTGGGAGAGCAAATCCGTGGAGCGGATGTAGTCGGGATTGCGGTGGATGAGCGAATAGAAGAACTTGTCGCGGTCGACATTCAGATCGAGCTGATTGAACGCACGGATGAACTGAAGAAGTTCCAGCCGCGGCGAAGGATTGTGCCTCTTGCCTTTTTTCCGCTCCCCGACCTCGACACCCAGGATTTCGGCAAAGTCCTCCACCACGTCGATCGTGTGTCCGTCGCGCTCGTAAGGCCGCACCACAAGATTGCCGGCGCCGAACTGCGCCGCCCACCGTTCGACCACCGCGAGATAATCGCCGCGTGCACGGCTTTTCTCGAGCCAGTCCGGGAACGCGGTCTTGCGTCCGCCCGCGACCGACTGCTTGTAAAGCGATTGCAGGTATTTGTCCTGACGGCGCAGATACATCACGATCCGGACGTCGCGCACGTCTCGCAGCTGCGCCTTCACGGCAGCCGGGTCGCAGAACCAGAACCCCTCCGAACTGACGATGTTTTCGACGCCGCTGTTGGCGTCGAGCTCGGCGCGCAGTTCCCGCCACACCGACATCTCGGCGCCGTGCTTGCCGCGGATGGCCCAAGGCAGCTCGTGATGCGCCTTTCCGGCGCTGCGCGCCGATTGCACGTATCGCGCGCCGGCGTGTTCCAATGATTCCGGATGGCGCGACAGATAGGTCTGCAGCGCGGAAGTGCCGGTCTTGTGGGTGCCGATGTGTAAGACGAGCACTTGAGACACCTGATGCGGCGATTGGTCGCGACATGTTGTGTGGTCGAGGTTTCACGCTAGCAACAACGACCGAGCCTGGCAAACCCTCAAGGCCGGCTTGACTTGACCCACGCGACCAAGAACAACGGAAATGAAGCGCTTGGAAACGGCGATCGACCCGGCCCCAGTTGATGCGATTTGTACTTCACATCGGTTTGAACAAGACCGGCACGTCCACCTTGCAGGTCTATCTGGACAAGCACAGGGAGGAGTTGCTCGACCAAGGCATCTGGTACCCGGCGTTGGGACGCTTTCCCTACGCTCAGCATGACCTCGCGCAAGGCATCAAGGAGAAGGATTTCTCCCGCTACGGAATAGATCCTGCCGTGCTCAGTGAGGCGGCGGTTCCAAAGGGTGCCGAAACCGTCCTGATCTGCAGCGAGAATTTCCACACCGTTCGCGACGTCTCCGACGTAGCGGCGCTGTTTCCTCCCGAAAAAACCCAGGTGGTCGTGTATCTGCGCGAGCATGTCGCGTATCTGGCGAGCTGGTATCAGCAGGTCGCGCAGACGCGGGGCGATCTCACCTGTTCGTTCTTCGACTTCGCGCGGCTGCAGGGCTATCCCTTGATGGAGCTGGTGGATCGCTGGCGCGCGATCTACGGCGAGAAGCTGCACGTAAGGGCGTACGATCGCGACAAGCTCGTCGGCCGGGACATCGTTGCCGACTTCTTCTCCGTCGCCCTCGGCGCGACGCCGCCGAAGGCACGGCAGTTCGAGGACAAGAACCCCAGCATCTCGGGCAACCTGCTTTTCCTGAAGCTGCTGCTCAACCACATCCTCACCTGGGACGAAAGTCAGAAGATCATCGAGGAGCTGAGCGCGCTCGCCGGCCTCGACAAGCGGTTCACCGGCTCGATCCAGGTGGCCGAAAACGATGCCAAGCGTCTTATCCATCGCTACAGGCAGGATCGTCAGCAGCTCAAGGAGCAGTTCGGCATCGCGTTCAAGGTTCCGCGCGAGGGGTTGAGCGGAAATCCGGTGCCCGATCTGGCGACGCTTCGCGACGACGTGGCGCTTTTTCTCAAAGTCGCAAAAAATCGCGGCTTCGCGTTCCACGACCTGTTCATGCAAAAAAGAGAATTGCTGTTTCCCTTGTCGACATGAACCCGATGCACGCCGAAAAAATCCGCGAGTGCGTCGTCCATATCGGTTCCGAGAAAACCGGGACGACCAGCATCCAGAATTTCTTCGCCAGGAACAGGGATGCGCTGGTGGAGCGGGGCTATCTTTTTCCGCGCAGCCTGGCGCACGGCAACGACCCCGTCCATCTCAGGCTGAGCGAGATCGGCCGGGGCAGGGGCGATGCCGAGCGGTCTGGCCTGGCGGCCGCCTTCGGACGCGAATGCGACGAGGCCGCCCGCGCCGGTGCCCGCACGGCGATCATTTCCTCCGAGTTCCTCCACAGCTTCATCCGCACGCCGGCCGCGGTGACGCGCGTACATAAATTTCTCGCGCCTTTTTTCGAGCGCATGCGCATCGTCTATTATGCGAGGCGTCAGGACCATCTGCTCGCGAGCATGCATTCCACCGCCATACGCGGCGGATATACTACGAGCCGGTCGGCGCTTACCGTCTATCCGGCAAAGGGGCATCACTATTTCGATCACATGGAGGTGTGCGACCTGTGGTCGGCGAAATTCGGGGCCGAGAATCTCGTTTGCCGGATCTATGAGCGCGGCAGACTCGTGAACGAGGATATCATCGACGATTTCAGCTCCGTCGTCGGCCTCCCCGTCGACGGAACGCGGGCCCGCGTCGCGTCGAACGAATCGCTGTCCTTCGAGACCGCCTCGCTCCTGCTGCTGCTCAACGCCTCGGTGCACAAGGACAACAAGGAACTCCGGCGAAAGCTGGTCGCAGCCGGGCGAAAGCGGGGCGGCAGCAAAATCCCGCTGCTGACGAAGGCCGATGCCGAGCAATTCCTTTCGAAGTTCAACGACAGCAACCGCGCGTTCTTTTCGCAATATGTCGATCGCGCCCTGGCCACCGACTTTTCGGCGGGTTTCGATGCCTTCCCGGAGACGATCCCGGATCCGCCGCCCGCGCGGCAAATCCTGAAACTCGTCTTCGGCGCCGAGCTGTGAGGATTACAATTCGATAACGGCCGCGGCGGCTTCCCTAGTCGGCGGGTGCGGGCTAGAACACCTTCAGATTGCGCATCGGGGACAGGCTTGGCGGTTGAATGCACGATTGTCTACGCGGATTTGGGGCTGGCCGCCCCCCAATCCCCGTCCGTCCTGGCGCAGACGCTGGTGCAGCAGTCGCGCGAAGGGGTGACGGCGGGCCAGATCAGCATCGCCACCAGGCCGCTCTCGGCCGCCGACATCGAAGGCGCAATGCGCGCCATGCCGTCGGGCCATGACAGGCTTTCGATGGACAGCATGCTCATCCTCCTCGATGCCGGAGCGATGCTCGCCTATGCGCCGTATCGCGCCAGGGTGCTGTTGACCGGCGATCCTTTCGCAAGCGTCGAGGGGTTTGCCCAAGCCTTGCAAATCGAGGCGAACACGTTGCGCGTCCGTCTTCACGACGCGCTCCTGTCGGCGGAAAAAGTGGTGACGATCGCGGGCTCAGCCTTCGAGGCCGTCATCCCGCTCATGTCGCAGCGGCCGGAGCACCGGGTGTTCCCGCCCATCGCGCTGCACGTCGCGGGCGCCGATCAGGCCCCGATCTTCGTCGTGAACAACGAAGACGAAGGCGCGTTGCAGAATTTGATGACGGCGTTGAGGGACACGTTCCCCGCGCAGGAGTTTCAGGTTTTCGATCCGGCGACCGCGGCCGAGGGCCCCTGGAAGGCGGTGCTGCATGTCGGTATCGCGCGCTCGAGCCTTTCGGGCGCGCGGCTGAACGATGCCTGGGCCGGCGGCGTTCCGATCATCCAGCTCGTGGATCAGGCGAGCCTCATCGCCCAGCACCGCCGCAATCCGGGCTCGCTTCTCGAATTCGTCGTCGAGCATGGCCGGACGGGCTTGATGTTCGCCTCCGTCGACGAGCTCGTCCATGCGTTGGGCGATCTCCTGATCGATCCTCTACCGCTTCGTTCGGTCGCCAGGAACGCGCGGCGGCGCGTGGACCCGGCGGCGCAATGGAGCTCGCTTCTCAAGGCTCTCCTGCAATGAGCGGCGCGAAGCGAATGGCATGGCTGTCGCCCTACGGCCCCGCGTCGGACATCGGGGCCTTCACCCGATGCGTGCTGCCGCATTTCGGCCAGGACGATCCGGCCGGGCGCTTCGAATGCGACCTGTTCGTCAATGCCTGCGGTGAAACCTATGACTCCCCGGTCCCGGCGATGGACATACCGGGGGGCGCGAGGATCGGCGAGATCCTGAGCCGCTACGACGCCGCCGTGTTCAACCTGGGGAACAACGTCGTCAATCACCTGCAGATCTCAGAGGCCCTGCGCAAGATACCGGGCATCGCCGTCCTTCACGATTTCTCGTATCACCATTTCTTCGCGCACAAATGCTTCGAGGAACTCCACGCGCCGCCCGCCTATGCGCGGTTCATGCGCGAATACCACGGCAGCGCCGGCTACAACATGGCGCTTCGCTCCGGCATCATCACGCGCGACGCGACGCTCTATGCGCCATGGGACGGGGAGAACGTCAGCGAATATCCGTTGATGCAGCCGCTCGCGGCGCTGGCCGCGGCCGTCGTCGTGCATTCGCGCTTCATGGAAGAGCGCGTAGCCACGTTCTTCAAGGGGCCGATCCTGCGGCTCTTCCTGCCGAGCGACCAGAAAAAGGCGCCAAGTTCCGGCGATCTGGCCCGCTGGCGGGCCGAGACCACCGGCAGGGACCGCTGCCAGTTCGCGAGCTTCGGGCATATCGGCCGTTCGAAATGCCTCGACGTCGTCATCCAGGCCATCGCGTCGTCCGCCGTGTTGCGCGCGCGCGCGCAATTCGTGATCGCGGGCCATCCGGGCGACAAGGAATATGTGCGCGAGATCGAGAACATGGTCGCCAAGCTCGGCCTCTCGCGCCAGGTGATGTTCGAGTACAGCGTCACCAACGAGCGGCTGCTCGCCGTCAAGAACGAGACCGACATCTTCCTCAATCTGCGCTTTCCGAACACCGAGGGCGCATCGGGCTCGCTCGTCGAGATGATGAACACGGGACGGCCGGTGATCGCTTATCGCTCGGGCTGTTACGCCGACATTCCGGAAGACGCGGCGGTCCTCATCGACAAGGCCCAAGGCGTCGAAGCGGTCGCGGCGGCGATGGAGGACCTTCTTTCCGATCCCGCGCGGCGCGTGACGCTGGGGGAAGCGGCGCAGGCCTACGTTCACAGCCAGGACAGCAAGCAGTACGTGCGGAGGTTCAAGCAGTTCGTGCTCGACATAGCGCCCGAGCTCAAGCGCCGCGCGCGCTTCCTGGCGCCGGTCCGCGACGCCATGGCGTGGAGCGCGGCCGACGTGGAGCCCGCCGACGCGGAGTGGTTCGAGGAGCTCACGCGCGCGCGGCGCGCGCTCAATATGCTGGAACGCGACGGCGGCGCGCAATCGCCCGAGATATTCCTCACCTGGCCGATGGACGATCTGGTGTCCTTCACCGGCCGCGTGCTGCTGCATGCGGCGGCGCAGACCGGATTCAGCGCATTGCTGGCAAGCTATGCGCAGCGCCTCGGCCGCTGGTCGTTCTATCGCTTGATAGCGAAGCTCTGCTTCTACCAAGCGCTCTGCCTCAAGCCGGAGATGCCCAAGCCCGAAACCGCCGGCTATGCGGAACGGATCGCCGACATCGCGTTCTGGGACATCGCGACGCATCTCCAGCCGGAGATCATCGTCCGCATGCTCTACGTCTGCATTCTCGAGCGTTCCGGCGCCCCCGCGGAACAGGAGACTTGGGTCAGGCGCTTGCGCCAGGGCGCGCTGCCCGCCGCGATACTGGTCGATTTCCTTTCCAGCGCCGAATACCGTCAGACGTTCCCCGACAACGCGATGGCCGACGTCGAAGATTGGGCGCGAAAGGAATCCCTGCTGGCTTCGGGCCGGAGCCGTCAGAAGCGGCCCCAAATGGTTTGGCCCGTCGACGTGGTGGTGCGCTTCAACGAGGACAATCCCACGACGGAAGCGCTTCTTGGGCAGTTGTGGCACCGGCGCGATGCCCAAGGGCGTTGGAGCGACGGCAGGACCGGCGATCTGCGCTTTCATCTGCCTGACGGCATGGCCGAGAACGGCGCCACGCTCACGCTGCGCTTGCGCGTGGCCGGCACCAGGCTCACCGGCCCGCGCCGTATCGTGGCCCAGGTCGACCGCCACGAGATAGGCGCCCTCACGCTGGCAAACGATGTCCCGCAGAGCTGGTCGCTGTCGCTGCCGGCGTCGCTGCACTCCAAAGAGGGCGTCAGCCTGTTCCTGATCGCGGACCAGGACTTCTCTCCGGCGAGCGGAGGTCAGTCGGCGGACAAGCGCGCTCTCGGGGTCATGCTGATGGAAGGCCGTTTGTCGGTGGACACGCCGAAGGCGGAAGAGCCGCTGCCTGAGACGCGGCTCGCGCCGGAAGACTGACGGCGCCGCGCGGCGCGATGGCTCCCCGGGCCGGATTCGAACCAGCGACCAACCGGTTAACAGCCGGTTGCTCTACCACTGAGCTACCGGGGAACGCGAGGGGGCGTGTCTAGCGTGTCCGTTTGGCGATAGCCACAGCAATTTTGCCGCCCGGCCGAGGTTTTTGGGGCTGCGAAGTCGGCCCAAAGAAAAAAGGGCCGGGTGGTTAGCCCGGCCCCAAGGCGTTGGGTAATGGTGGGGTGTCTTCAAGGGAAGACGAGAGGATGATGCCTCGCTAAGGTTAATAAAACCTTAACAAAAACGAATCGCTGATCTGTCCGAGGATTTGAGTTGGCTTGCCAGGGCATAGCTGTGCGAACCGACTCACAGCCCGGCTTCGCCCTGCGGGCTTCGCCGTGGCAGGCTCCGCTGCTGCGCAGCGAAGCCTGGAGGCGACGCCCGGAATTGAACCGGGGTAAACGGTTTTGCAGACCGCTGCGTAACCACTCCGCCACGTCGCCGCCGAGCGGACGCGGGCTATACCAGAGGTTTCCCACCGGCGCCAAGGCTTTCGGGCGCGCGTTGTCAGTGCCTTGCCCGGCAAGTATAAGCCCGGCGACCTTCGAGCCCCCGAATCGCCATGTCTCCGTTCGCCGCCCGCCGTTTCAACATGATCGAAGCCCAATTGCGCACGAACGACGTGAGCGATCCCGGCATCTGCGCGGCCATGGGCGAAATCCCGCGCGAGCGCTTCGTGCCGGCCGCGAAGCAGGCGCTCGCCTATGCCGATGTCCCGGTGGAAGTCTCGCCGGGCCGCTTCCTCCTCGATCCCAGGACCTTCGCCAAGCTCTTGATGCTGGCGGACGTCCAGCCCGACGAGACCGTCCTCGATATAGGCTCGGCGACAGGTTATTCCGCGGCGGTGCTTGCGCGCCTGGCGCGCTCCGTGATCGCGCTCGAGCAGGACGCCGAACTCGTCCGCGCGGCCTACGAGCTCCTGCCGGCCCTGGGCGCCGCGAACGTCATCGTGACCCAAGGCCCGCTGAACCAAGGGCTGAAGGCGAAGGCGCCTTACGGTGTGATCTTCGTGAATGGCAGCCTGGGCGAGGTGCCCGAAGTGCTGCTCGGCCAGCTCGCGGAAGGAGGGCGCCTAGTTGCCGTCCTGTCCGACGGCGCCATTGGGAAAGCGCAGGTTTTCCTGCGCGAGCACGGACGGATCGGCAGCCGCCCAGGCTTCGATGCCGTCGTCCCGCCGCTAGTGGGATTCGCTAAGACCGTTGGATTTGTCTTCTGACACCCCAAATAACGGTCTGGACGAAGGGGAATTGGACATGAGCATCATCCGCCGCGGCGCCTTGATTGCCGCCTGCACCGTGTTGGCGGTGGTTCCTGCCTCGGCCCAGGGCAAGCACCACAAGCCGGCCAAGCCGGTGAAGCTCGCCCAGGCCGTCGAGGCGCAAGCGGCCACGCCGGTGGACACAGAGCCCTCCCAGCCCAGCATGACGCTCAACGAGGCGCTCGCGATCGCCTATGAAACCAATCCTCAGCTCGCCGCCGCGCAGGCGGGCCTGAGGGCCGCGGACGAGCAGGTGGCCCAGGCCAATGGCGGCTGGCGGCCGACGATCTCGGTCGGCGCGACCTATGGCGTCGAGAAATATTTCTTTCCCGGGATTCCCGTCACCGGCTTCGGGACGATCAGCTCGATCACCGATCACCCGCTGAATGGCCAGGCGCTGATCACCCAGCCGCTGTTCCGCAGCGGCCGCACCATCGCCGAGATCAGCCGCGCCAAGGCGCTCGTGCGCTCGGGCCGCGCACAACTCACCGCGACGGAGCAGACCGTGCTGCTCAACTCCGTCACGGCGTACATGAACGTCGTGCGCGACGGCGCCATCGTGAAGCTGCGCGAGCACAACGTCGAGGTGCTGCGCCGCCAGCGCGATTCCACGCAGCTCGAATTCAAGGCGGGATCGCTGACCCGCACCGACGTCGCCCAGTCCGAGGCGCGGCTCGCCACCGCGCAATCCGACCTGACGACCGCGCAGGGCCAGCTCGCCACCAGCCGCGCGGATTTCGCGCAGGCGATCGGGCGTCCAGCCGAAACCCTGGAGAAAAACCCCGATCTTCCGAAGCTCCCCAGCGCAGAGGACGACGTGCTCGGCAGGGCGCTCAAGCTGAATCCCGATCTCCTGACCGCTCAGGCGAACGAGCGCGCCGCCAACTATGCCGTCGACGATGCCTGGGGCGCGATGGGCCCGACGCTGTCGCTGCAGGGGCAGTACAATTACTCGCAAAGCGCCCTGAACTCGGTGGTCGGCTTCGGTGCCGGCGGCACTACGCCCGAATCGGTGACCAATCATGGGGTTGCGGTCATCGGCCAATTGAACGTCCCGATCTACCAAGCGGGTGTCGAGGAGGCTAACGTCCGCCAGGCGCGCGAGCTGCATGCGCAAACCCAGCTCAATGTCGCCGTCGCGGACCGCCAGGTGCGCGACGCTGTAGCCGCCGCGTGGGCCACCTACCAATCCGCGCTGGGCACGATCGCCTCGAACGAAGCGACCGCCAAGGCCGACACGATCGCGTTCGAGGGCGTGAGCAAGGAGCAGCAGGTCGGCGGCCGCACGGTCCTCGACGTCCTCAATGCCGAGCAGGAGCTTCTCAATGCCCAGGTGGCGCTGGTCAGCTCGCAGCGCAATGCCGTCGTGGCCGCCTATCAGGTGGCGGCCGCGAGCGGCGCGCTCACGGCGCAGTCGCTGGGGCTCAAGGTCAAGCTCTACGACCCGCTGGAACACTACAATGATGACGCCGGGGCCTTTGTGGGCTTCGGCGGATAAGGTCACTTGAACGTCATAAGTCACTGGCCCGTTAAGAGATTCTTTGCGTTCCGCACGCAACTATCTTAGGGTCACGAGGCTTAGAGAAAGCGCGGTTGGAGCGATGAGCATGGCGTCGAGTCCCCAGCATGAGCCGACGATGGAAGAGATCCTGGCTTCCATCCGAAAGATCATCTCCGAGGATGCTCCCGAGACGGCCCCCGCGGCGCCCATCGCGGTGGCCGAGGAGAGCGACGTGCTCGAGCTGACGCAGGAGGTTCACGACGAGCCTCCACCCGCTGCGGTCGCGCCTCCGGCGCTCCCGCCTGAGCCTGTGCAGATGGCCGCCGTTCCGCAAGCCGATCCCCCAAAGCCCGAAAACGACGTCGTGTTCCAGACGATCGAGGAGGAAGTCCCCGTGAGTAGCGAAGCGCAGGCCGTGGCCCCGCATGAGGGCATTTTCTCCGACAAGACCCGCAAGGCGCTGGAGGACTCCTTCGCTAGCATCCAGGCGCCGCCGAAAGCCGCTGAGCCTGCGGCGCCCGCGCCGGCAGCCGAGCCCGCAGCTGTGGCCGACGGCGCGTCGGTCCAGGCCGTGTTCGAGAGAGCCGTTCGCGACAGCTTCGAGCCGGTACTGCACAACTGGCTCGGCGACAATTCCGACGCCGTCGTCGACAAGCTGAAGCCGCTGGTCCGCGAGTGGATGGACGAGCACTTCCCGGCGCTCCTCGAGGGCGCGGTACGGGCCGAAGTAGAACGCGTCGCGCGCGCCCGCCACTGATCCAAAGCCAGTTCCAACGGCCGGTCCGGGGCGGGAAGCCCCGGACAGCCTCTTGACGTGCGCTGTTCCGGGCTTCACCAACCGGACACGGCCATCGCTCAAGAGGTTTGCTTCCCATGCTCGACAAGACCTTCACGCCCAAGGACGTGGAAGGGCGCATCTATGCGGCCTGGGACGCATCGGGGGCCTTCCGCGCCAACCGCAGGCCTGATGCCGAGCCGTTCTGCATCGTCATCCCGCCGCCCAACGTCACCGGCCGGCTGCATATCGGGCATGCGCTGAACAACACGTTGCAGGACGTGCTCGCGCGCTTCGAGCGCATGCGCGGCAAGGACGTGCTGTGGCAGCCGGGCATGGACCATGCCGGCATCGCCACCCAGCTCGTCGTCGAGCGCCAATTGGCCGAGAAGCAGCAGAGCCGCGTCGCGATGGGACGCGAGAAGTTCCTCGAAGCCGTGTGGAAGTGGAAGGACGAATCCGGCGGCGCCATCGCCGAGCAGCTCCGCAGGCTGGGCGCAAGCGCGGACTGGTCGCGCGAGCGCTTCACGATGGACGAGGGGCTGTCGCGCGCGGTGCTGAAAGTCTTCGTCGAGCTCTACAAGCAGAAGCTCATCTACAAGGACAAGCGGCTGGTCAATTGGGACCCGCGGCTGCAGACCGCCGTCTCCGATCTCGAGGTCGAAAGCATCGAGATGAAGGGGCATCTCTGGTACATCAAATATCCGGTCGAAGGGCAGGCGGGGCAGTTCGTCACCGTCGCCACGACGCGGCCCGAGACGATGCTCGGCGACACCGCCGTCGCGGTGCATCCCGATGACGAGCGCTACAAGCCGCTGATCGGCAAGAACGTCGTGCTGCCGTTCGCCAACCGCCCGATCCCGATCATCGCCGACGAACATTCCGACCCCGAGAAGGGCACCGGCGCGGTCAAGATCACGCCGGGCCACGACTTCAACGACTTCGAGGTCGGCAAGCGTCACAACCTGCCGCTCATCAACATCCTCAACAAGGACGGCACGCTGAACGACACGGTGCCTGGGGCCTATCGCGGCCTCGACCGTTTCGAGGCCCGCAAGCGCATCGTCGCCGATCTGGAAGCGCTCGAGCTGCTCGACAGGATCGAGCCGATCACCCACGCCGTGCCGCATGACGAGAAGACCAAGACCGTCGTGCTCGAGCCCTTGATGACCGAGCAATGGTATCTCGACGTCAAGCCGCTCGCCGAGCGCGCGATCAAGGCGGTCGAGGACGGCAGGACGGATATCCTCCCTGAGCAATGGCGCGACGTCTATTTCCGCTGGATGCGCAACATCCACCCCTGGTGCATCTCGCGCCAGTTGTGGTGGGGGCACCAGATCCCGGCGTGGTACGATGCCGACGGAAATATCTATGTCGCCGAAACCGAGGATGAAGCGCGCACGCAGGCCAACGGCAAGACGCTGACGCGCGATCCCGACGTGCTCGACACCTGGTTTTCCTCCGCGCTGTGGCCGTTCTCGACGCTCGGCTGGCCGGACGAGACCAAGGAGCTGAAGCGCTACTATCCGACTTCGGTGCTCGTCACGGCCTTCGACATCATCTTCTTCTGGGTCGCCAGGATGATGATGATGGGCCTGCATTTCATGGACGACGTGCCGTTCAAGCGCGTCTTCATCCACACCCGCGTCCTCGACGAGAAGGGCGCCAAGATGTCCAAGACCAAGGGTAACGTCGTCGATCCGCTCGAGCTCATCGATGCCTATGGCGCGGACGCGCTGCGCTTCACGCTGTCGCTCTCGGCGGGCACGGGGCGCGACATGCGCATCGGACCCTCGCGCGTCGAGGTCAACCGCAACTTCGCGACCAAGCTGTGGAACGCGGCGCGCTTCTGCGAGATGAACGGCTGCGAGACGCGCAACGATTTCGATCCCGCGGGTGCTGCGCTCACCGTCAACCGCTGGATCGTCGCCGAATGCGCGCGCGCGGCGAGCGAGGTCACCGCGAACATCGAGAACCTGCATTTCAACGAGGCGGCGGGCGCGATCTACCGCTTCGTCTGGGACGTCTATTGCGACTGGTATCTGGAGCTCATCAAGCCGCTGCTCAACGGCACCGACGAGGGCGCCAAGGCCGAGGCGCGCATGACGGCCGCCTGGACGCGCGACCAGATCCTCAAGCTCCTGCATCCCTTCATGCCCTTCATCACCGAGGAGCTTTGGGCGCGCACCGCCGAGCACGCCGACCCGCGCGCCTCGCTGCTGATCGAGGCGCCGTGGCCGGACTACGCGGCACTACCCGCCAACGAGGACGCGCGCGCCGAGATGCGCTGGCTCATCGATCTCGTCTCCGGCGTGCGCTCGGTCCGCGCCGAGATGAACGTGCCGCCGTCCGCCAAGACTGCGCTGCTGCTCAAGGACGCTACGCCCGCGACGCAGCAACGCCTGCACCGCAACCTGGATTCGATCATGACCCTGGCGCGGCTCGCATCGGCGCATCCGGCCGAGACACTGCCGGCGGGTTGCGCGCAATTCGTGCTCGGCGAGGCGACGGTCGCGCTGCCGCTCGGCGACGTCATCGATTTCGCCAAGGAACGCACGCGTCTCGAGAAGGAACTCAAGAAAGCGCAGGACGAGATCGCCCGCTTCGACGCCAAGCTCTCGAACGAACAGTTCGTCGGCCGCGCACCGGAAGACGTCCTCGCCGAGCAACGCGCGAAGCGTGCCGAAGCCGCCGCGCTTGCTGCGCGGCTCGGCGAGGCCGTGAAGCGGCTGGGGTAGGATTAGTCTTCCGGCTTCTTCTTGAACCAGCCGCGCGCCAGCCAGCCCGCGGCGAAGCCGATGCCCCACGCGATCAGGATGATGATGCAGAACGCGATCCCGGTCTCGCCTGTCGCTGCGTAATCCTTGATCATCTTGGTCAGGCCGGGAACGCTTTTGGCGATCGCGTTCCACTGTTTCTCATCGGTGACCTGATTTTCGAGCGCGTTGGCGATGGCGATGGCGGCAGGCTCATATTGTGCCTGCGTGTCGGGATCGGATCCCATCTTGTTTCCGAGCGTCGCCGCCTTCAGACACAGTTTGACGAGGACCGGGTTGGCATCGAGCTGTCCGGCGATAGCGGCGGTCAAGGGCGAGGCTGAAAGGGCGCCGGCTATGCCGATGCCCGCTAGAACTTCACGACGTTTCATCGAGGTTCTCCGGTTGGTTGGATTCGGGGGTACGCAACCGTAGACGCAACAAAACTCACTATACGGATAATTCTATTATAGATAGCATGCACACGCAATCGCCAGATTGGCGAATGATGATGTCCCCCAAAGCAGCCGGAACTTTTGCCCGGCGTCTCTGTTTTCTTCTGCGAAGGAGAACAGAGATGCGTACGTTCAGGATTTTGGCGATTTCATGTGTGGCTTTGAGTTTGGTGATCGCGCCTGCCAGCGCCGGTTGCCAGGGCCGCAAGACGACCGGCACGGTTGTCGGCGCCGGCGCGGGCGGGCTGCTCGGCGACGCGGTAACGCATGGCAGCGCGGTCGGCATCGTGGGCGGCGCGGTCGTGGGCGGCCTCGCCGGACATTCGATCGCGGCCGACAACTGCCACCACGCGGCGCGCTACAGCTATCGCAACGGCCGCAAGGGCTACTACGACCACGAAGGCCGCTGGCACTACGTCTGAGCGCCCAGCGTGGCGAGCGAACGTTTGAGATTATTCCGGGCCGTCTCCTCGAGACGGGCTCGGAATGTCTCTGTGTTATAGATTTTTTCGCGGGCGAGAAACGTCTCCAGCACTGCGGCGCGGCCTTTTCTGAAATCCGCTTCCGAAACCCAGGAATATTCGAAGCGGATTTGCCGCTCGTATTCGTCGAACCTATCTGCCGACGCGCCGAGGATGGACAGGTCGACATCGACCAGCACCTGCGGATCGCCGCTCGCAGGAATGACATCGTGCCGCGTCGCGAGGATGAGACTCGTGGCCGATGCAACAAGCTCGCGGTCGGCCCCGCAATACTCCTCCAGCACGGCGGCTGCGAGCCCGACGCTGCGCTCTTCATTGTCTTTCGCGCGGGTGTCGTAGATCGCGTCGTGATAGAAGAGCGCGAGGGCGACTTCGCCCGGGGCGCGTATCAATGGGCGCGCGGACTCGAACCAGGCAAAGCACTCTTCGAGATGCTGAAGCGTATGATAGGCGCGATGCGGCTCGGAATAGCGCTGCGTCAGCTCCGTGAACGCGCAGTCAGGCGGTTGCGCGACGTCCGGTCCGCAAAGCATTGCGTCCAGTGTCCGATAAGGTCCGCCATCGCGCCATAAACTAGTCCAATGCGCGGCGTTGTTCCATTGATTTGCCCGGCCCCCCGCCGCATAAACGACACCGCGCCGAGAGGAACCCGCGATGACGAACCTCGACAAATCCAAGCTGCCCTCGCGGCACGTGACCGAAGGCGCCGAGCGCGCGCCGCATCGCTCCTATTACTACGCGATGGGGTTGAGCGAGGAAGAGATCCACCGTCCCTTCGTCGGCGTCGCGTCGTGCTGGAACGAGGCGGCGCCATGCAACATTGCGCTGATGCGTCAGGCGCAGTCCGCCAAGCGCGGCGTGAAGGAGGCCGGCGGCACGCCGCGCGAGTTCTGCACCATCACCGTCACTGACGGCATCGCGATGGGGCACGAGGGCATGAAATCCTCGCTCGTCAGCCGCGAGGTCATCGCGGACTCCGTCGAGCTCACCATGCGCGGCCATTGCTACGACGCGCTTGTCGGCATCGCCGGCTGCGACAAGAGCCTGCCGGGCATGATGATGGCGATGCTGCGCCTCAACGTGCCGAGCATCTTCCTCTATGGCGGCTCGATCATGCCGGGCAAGTTCAAGGGGCGCGACGTGACCGTGGTCGACATCTTCGAGGGCGTCGGCCAGTTCAGTGCCGGCAAGATGTCGGCCGAAGACCTGCACGACCTCGAATGCCATGCCTGTCCCGGCGCCGGGGCCTGCGGCGGCCAGTTCACCGCGAACACGATGGCCTGCGTCGCGGAAGCCATCGGGCTCGCGCTGCCTTACTCCTCAGGCCCTCCGGCCGAGATTCTGGCGCGCGACGATTTCGCGCTGAAGGCCGGCGAGGGCGTGATGGCGCTGCTTGCCGGCCGCATCCGTCCGCGCGACATCTGCACGCGCGCGGCGTTCGAGAACGCGGCGGCCATCGTCGCGGCGACGGGCGGCTCGACCAACGCCGCGCTGCATCTGCCGGCGATGGCGAACGAGGCGGGCATCGCGTTCGATCTCTTCGACGTCGCGGCAGTCTTCAAGCGCACGCCCTATCTCGCCTCGCTGAAGCCGGGCGGCGAGTTCGTCGCCAAGGACATGTGGGAGGCGGGCGGCGTGCCGATGCTGATGCGCGCGCTGCTCGACGGCGGCTTCCTCCACGGCGATTGCATGACGGTCACGGGCAAGACGGTCGCGGAGAATTTGCGCGACGTGAAATTCAATCCCGATCAAAAAGTGATGCGCGATTGCTCCAATCCGCTCGCGCCGACCGGCGGCGTGGTCGGGCTCAAGGGCAACCTCGCTCCCGAAGGCGCCATCGTGAAGGTCGCGGGCCTCGAGCATCTACATCACCGCGGGCCCGCGCGCGTGTTCGACTGCGAGGAGGACGCGTTCGCCGCGGTCCAGCGCCGCGACTATCGCGAAGGCGACGTCATCGTCATCCGCTACGAGGGGCCGAAAGGCGGGCCGGGCATGCGCGAGATGCTGTCGACGACGGCGGCGCTCTACGGCCAGGGCGTGGAGAACATCGCGCTCATCACCGACGGCCGCTTCTCGGGCGCGACGCGCGGGCTGTGCGTCGGCCATGTCGGGCCGGAGGCGATGGACGGCGGCCCGATCGGCCTCCTGCGCGACGGCGACGTCATCGTGATCGACGCGGAAGCCGGCACGATGGACGTCGAACTCTCAGACGCCGAACTCGCCGAGCGCCGCAAAGCCTGGAAGCCCAAAGTGCCGTCCTTCGGCTCCGGCGCGCTGTGGCGTTTCGCGAAGAACGTCGGACCCGCGCGCCATGGCGCGATCACGGCGCCCGGCGCGGCGAGCGAAGTGCGTTGCTACGCCGACATCTAACGGGCCAGAATCGTTCTTTCCTCGCCCAGCCACAGCGGCGAGCGGGGGAGGTCGATGAACTTGCGCTCGTCCTCCAATAGCTCCAGACCCGCGGCGCGCGCTTCCTCGCTCTCGCCCGAAGCCATCAGGTCGTCGAGCGAGTCCCACCATAGCTCGGCCACGCCGTCATACATCTCGGGCGCCTCGCGGCTTGTGCGGAGCGCGTCGTTGAACGGCGTCGTGAGCGCGTGGGTCTGCACGTAGCGGCGGATGCGCAGGACGCCGGCGTGCCTGGCCACGAGCGGCGCATGCCGCTCGCGCCAATAGGACTGGAACGCCTCGCGCGAAAGGCTTGGCAGGCGATGCAGGCAGAAGGTGAGCTTGATCACCGCTAGTGATGCAGATGCTTGAGCATCTCCGCGGCGCAGGCGCTCAGATCCGCGTTGCTGTGCGCATGCTCGATCTTGCCCTTCATGTCCTTGAACCACGCGTCGTCGCCGTGATGCTCCATATGCGCGAGGATCGCAAGCAGCGCGTCGCGCGCCGCTGCATCGAGCGCGGTCGCGACCTCGTGCGCGACTTTCGCGGCCAGCGCCTCGATCTCGTGGACGATCTCCTCGACCTTCGAGAGCGCCTGCTTCTCACCGCTCGCGGGCTTGGCGTAAGCGGGCTGATCCACCACGATGGGCGCGCTCGCTTGCTTGATCGCGGGCTCGACGACCGACGGCGCGACCGGCTGGACATAGACGATCTCGCGCGAGGCGAGCGCCGCCGAGATGGCGCGCTCCAAGCCCGGTGACACGGGCGCGGGCAGAATCTGGATGACGTGGCGCCGCCGCGTGAGCAGCCCCAGCGTGTAGAACATCACGGCCGTGAGCAGGAAGCCCAGGATGACGACGAGATTGGCTTGGACGAATGAGACGAGTGGCTGCACGATACACCCCCAGAAAAAAACACCCAACTGCGCGCTGTTTTACAGCGTTGCGCGGCCTTCGAACAGGGTAGCGCGAAGACGTGACATTTTCCGCACAACGTACCGTACAATGGCTTCGTGACGCTTCCGTCAGCCATGATATAACGCGCCAGGCGCGAGGAGGACTCCATGACGGTCAGGCTGAAGGTCAACGGCGTCCTCCATGAGCTCGACGTCGAGGAGGAAGCGCCTCTTCTCTGGGTCATCCGCGACGAAATCGGGCTGACCGGCACGAAGTTCGGCTGCGGCATCGCACAATGCGGCGCCTGCACCGTGCACGTGAACGGGAGGGCCCAGCGCAGCTGCGTCACGGCCGTGGGTTCTGTACAGGATGCCGAGATCACGACCATCGAGGGATTGAGCGCGAACGGCCTCACCCCCGCCCAGCAGGCCTGGATCGACCACCAGGTGCCGCAATGCGGCTATTGCCAGTCGGGCATGCTGATGGCGGTGAGCGCGCTGCTGGAGGCCAATCCGCACCCGAGCGACGACGACCTCGCGCAGGCGGTGACCAATATCTGCCGCTGCGGCACCTATCCGCGCATCCGCGCGGCGGTCCGCGCGCTTGCCGGCGTGGAGGGCTGAGACGATGCCGACACGCAGGACGGTGGTGCTGAGCGCGCTCGGGACGGCGGGCGCACTCGTGGTGGGCTATGCGGCTTGGCCGAGCGGACGCATCGGGCGCGCCAATGCGCTCGACGCCGGTCCCGGCGAGCGCTTCGTCACGAGCTGGATCAAGATCGCCAATGACGACACGGTGACCGTGGTCGTGCCCCATTGCGACATGGGGACGGGCGTCCTCACCTCCTTGCCGCAGATGGCGGCGGACGAGCTCGACGCGGATTGGAGCAAGGTGCGCTCCGAGGCGGCGCCCTCCGATCCGCTCTTCGCCAACGGTTCGCTCGCGGAAGGCTTCATCCTCGGCGAGCAGAACGTGTCGGTCGACAGCATCCCGGCGTTCCTGCGCGGCACGGTCGCGAACGGCTTCCGCACCGTCGCCGAGTACATGAACCTGCAGGTCACAGGCGGCTCGTCCGCGGTGCGCGCAACCGGCATGCTGGGCATGCGCGTCGCCGCCGCGAGCGCGCGCGAGATGCTGGTGAAGGCCGCCGCCGCGCGCTGGAACGTGGCGGCGAACGATTGCGAGACCAAGGCGAGCCGCGTCATCCATACGGCGAGCGGCCGCAGCTTCGGCTATGGCGAGCTCGCGGGCGAGGCGGCGGGTTACGATCCGTCGTCGCATCCCCAGCTCAAGGACAAGAGCCAGTTCAAGATCATCGGCCGCCCGGTCCAGCGCTTCGACATCCCGCGCAAGGTCAACGGCACGACGAATTACGGCATCGACGTCAAGCAGCCGGGCATGCTGTACGCGGCGATCCGCATCTCGCCGGTGTTCGGCGCCAAGCTGAAATCCGTCGACACGGGCGTCGTTCATGGCAGGCGCGGGATCAAGCAGACGGTGAAGCTCGACGACGCCGTGGTGGTGATCGCCGACCGCTATTGGCGGGCGAAAGAAGCCGTCGCCGATCTCGAGCCGGTATTCGACGATGCCGCGGACGGCCAGGTGTCGTCGGCGTCGATCACGACGCGGCGCGCGCAGGCGCTCAAGAGCGGCAACATCAAGGTCGATCTCAAGAAAGGCGCGGGCGTCGACGCGCTCGCCGCCGCCGACAGGATCGCGACCGTCTACACCGTGCCTTATCTCGCGCATTCGCCGATGGAGCCGATGAACGCGACCGCGCTGTTCAAGGACGGCAGGCTCGAGGTCTGGTCGGGTACCCAGGACGGCCTGGGTAGCCGCGCCTTCTGCGCCAAGGCCGCGAAACTGCCGCTCGAGCAGGTGACGTTCCACCTCCAGCCCATGGGCGGCGGCTTCGGGCGCAGGCTTCCGGGCCAATGGAACTTCCTCGAATACGCCGTGAAGACGGCGATGGCCGCGCCCGGCGCGCCGGTCAAACTCATCTTCACGCGCGAGCAGGACACGCAGCACGACTACTACCGCCCCAATGTGATGAGTGCGTTCCAGGCGACGCTCGGTCCGGACGGGATGCCGGCGGCGTGGGTCAACAACTACACGACCGACGACGGCGCGAACTCCGAAGCGCACATCATCTACGACATCCCCAATCAGTCGATCGGCGCCGTCCAGGTCCCAACCCATGTGCCGACGGGTCCCTGGCGCAGCGTGGAGGCGTCGTGGCACGGCTTCTTCGTCGAATCCTTCATCGACGAGCTGGCGCACCGCGCGAAGCAGGACCCGTTCGAATATCGCCGCGCGCTGCTGAAGAACGCGCCGCGCCACTTGGCGACGCTGGAGCTCGCTGCCCAAAAAGCGGGCTGGGGCACGCCGCTCGAGAAGGGACGCGGGCGCGGCATCGCCATCTTTGAATCCTTCAAGAGCATCGTCGCCCATGTCGCCGAGGTGACGGTCGATGCCCAGGGAAAGCTCAAGGTGGACCGCATCGTCTCCGCGGTCGACACCGGCCTAGTCGTCAATCCGGACGGGCTCAAGGCGCAGATGGAGGGCGGCGTGTTCTTCGGCCTGACCGCCGCTGTCCGAGGTGAGATCACGATCGATCACGGGGCCGTGGCGCAGTCGAACTTCAAAGACTACGAGATGCTGCGGCTTGCGGATTGTCCCGACATTGAGATCCATCTGCGAGAAAGCGACGGACCGGTCGGCGGCGCGGGCGAGCCGGGCGTGCCCCCGGTCGCACCGGCCGTGGCGAACGCGATCTTTGCGGCCACCGGCGTTCGCATACGCGATCTGCCGTTCAAGAACCATTCGCTCGTATGAGTCGGGAGTAGGGGGGGGTAGCATGCGTCGTTTCCTTCGCGCGCTGGGCGCGCTGCTGCTGCTTGTCGTCGTCGGCGGCGCGGGCTTCGCCTATGTCTTCGTCTGGACCTATCCGCTCAAGTTCAACTGGCTGCTCGACCGCCAGGCGGTCTCCTACGTGATCGGCCACCCCGAGGCGATGACTGAGATCGGCGTCATCGACGGAAGCTGGGTCGATTTCCACAGCGGCAAGCTCGACCCCTATTCGCTCGACGAACGGGCCGCGACCTTCGCGCGCGTGCACGGCAACGAAGCGGAGATCAAGGGGTGGGACCGCGCCAAGCTTGGCCCCCAGGAGCAGCTCTCCTACGACATCGTGCTGTGGACCTATGACCGCGCGCTCGACGACGAGAAATATCCCTGGCTCGGCGCCAACAACAGCCTCTACCCGATCAATCCCGCCTTCGGCATCCAGAAGGAGCTGCCGAACTTCCTGTTGTCGTCGCATCCGATCAAGAACGCGCTGCTCGCCCGCCACTATGTCGAGCGCCTGCGCGCGATGGGGCCGCTGCTCGACGCGGTCACGGCCGACGTCGACCGCCAGGCCAAGCTCGGCGTCATCCCGCCCGATTTCATCGTCGACGGCAGCATCGACCAGATGAAGGCGCTGATCGCGCCCGCGCCCGAGAAAAACGCACTTGTGACGAACCTCGCCGACAAGACCGCCAAGCTCGGCATGGACGCGGACGCGCGCAAGCAGCTTCTCGGCGACGCGGCGGCCGTGGTGAAGGACGTGGTCTATCCCGCCTATGCGCGCATGATCGCCGAGGAGCAGGCGTTGCGGCTGCGCGCGACGCATGACGCGGGGCTGTGGCGGCTCAAAGGCGGCTCGGAATATTACGCCGACCAGCTCAAGCTGCTCACCTCCACCGACATGACGCCGGACGAGATCCACGCCTATGGCCTCAGCGAGGTCGCGCGCATCTCGGCCGAGGCCGACGGCGTCCTCAAATCCATCGGCATGAGCGACGGCACGGTCGGCGAGCGCCTCGACAAGCTGATGGCCGATCCGCGCTTCCTCTACACCAACAACGACGCCGGCCGCGCGCAGATGCTGGCGCACTACAAGCAGCTTCTCGGCCACGTCCGCGCGCTGCTGCCGAGATATTTCGAGAAGCTCCCCAAGGCGGAGCTCGACGTGCAGCGCGTGCCGGTCTTCGCCGAGAAGGGATCGGCGGGCGCCTATTACGAGCCGCCGTCGCTCGACGGCGGACGGCCGGGCGTGTTCTTCGCCAACCTGCGCAACGTCGGCGAGACGCCGATGTGGGCGATGCCCACACTCGCCTATCACGAGGGCATTCCCGGGCATCATATGCAGATCGCGACCGCGATGGAGGTGCAGGGCCTGCCGCTGCTGCGGCGATTCCAGTTCCTGCCCGCATTCAGCGAGGGCTGGGCGCTCTATTCGGAGCATCTGGCGAAGGACATCGGCCTCTATGAAGGCGATCCCTATGGCGACCTCGGGCGGCTGCAGGCGGAGCTCTTCCGCGCCACGCGCCTCGTCGTCGACACCGGCATGCACGCCAAGCACTGGTCGCGCGAGCAGGCGATCGCCTACATGCAGTCGACGACCGGCATGGCGCCGTCCGACGTGACGGCCGAGATCGAGCGCTACGTCGTCTGGCCGGGCCAGGCCTGCGCCTACAAGATCGGCATGAAGACGATCCTGGAGCTGCGCGAGAAAGCGAAGGCGGAGCTGGGGCCGAAGTTCGACCTGAAGGAGTTCCACGCCCTGGTGCTCGAGAACGGGGCGATGCCGCTTTGGACGCTGCAGAGGAACGTCGACCGCTGGATCAAGGAAAAACAGGGGCGTTAGCCATATTTGCCGCCCGGTCCCCGAATCGGCTTGTTCCGTTTCGGCACGGCGCATACACTTGACGCCGTAAACCATGGGGCGCCTGGCCATGAAATCTGTCGTGCTCTGCGCGGCGCTTGCCGTGCTCGGCTTTGCGTGCGCGGCCGAGGCGGGCCCAGCGACCAAGGATACGGCGAAGGACAAGGTCGCCCTGTTCCAGACCCGGACCATCTTCCACTCCGGATTGCGCGACGAGCACACGGTCGCCTTCACCTTCGACGACGGCCCGAACGCGAACACGCCGGCGGTGCTCGATGTGCTCAAGGCCTACAACATCAAGGCGACGTTCTTCGTCGTCGGCCGCATGGCGCGCAGCCATCCCGAGGTGCTGGCGCGCATCGCCGCCGAAGGCCATCTGCTTGCCAACCACAGCGCCACCCATCCGATGCTGAGCAGCAGCTACGACGCCCATCCCGAGCGGCTCATCGACCAGCTCCAGCAGGTCAACGACGAGATCGCGCCGCTGATGAAGCCCGGCGACAAGTTTTATTTCCGCGCGCCCTACGGCTCGTGGCGCTCGGCGCATGCGGCGATCCTCAATTCCGACCCGACGCTGCGCAACTATGTGGGTCCCATCTATTGGGACATCGGCGGGGACATCCAGCGCACCTCCGACGGCTATATCCTGAGCTCCGCCGACTGGGATTGCTGGCGCCATCACTGGCCAGCCGCGACCTGCGCCAAGGGCTATCTGCGCGAGATCCGCCGCAAGAACGGCGGCGTCGTTCTGATGCACTGCATCCACTCGCAATCCGCCGAGCTGGTCGCCGACGTGATCCCGGCGCTGGTCGAGGAAGGCTACACCTTCGAGCGGCTGGATCAGGTGCCCGAATACAAGCAGTACGACACGCCGCAAACGGTGCCGGTCGTAGCGTCGGCGGCGTCAGGTGCCGGCAACTCGGTGCTCGACTACGCGATCCTGAAATAAAAGAGGCGCGGCCGCATAAAGCAGCCGCGCCGTCTTTCTGTCAGCCTTGATCAGCCGCCTGTCGGAGCCACCGAGATGGTTCCCACAAGCCCGTTCGCCTCGGCGTTCGGACCTGCCGTGAAGATGACCTTGTCGCCCTGGTTCTTGAGGCCCCAAAGCCCGTCGATGACCAGCGGATTGCCCGATCCATCGCTGAGAGTACCGAGTTGCGCGCCGGTCGCGGGATCGTAGACGTTGATCTTGCCGTCGCCGAAATTGCCGACCAGCAGGTCCCCCGCGAACTGACCGAAGCCCGCCGGCGCGATCACCATGGCCCAAGGCGCGTTGAGCGCGCCTTGCGCGACGAGCTGCTGCACCATGTTGCCCTGATGGTCGAAGACGTCGACATAGCCCAGTCCCGCGCCCGCGACCTCTTCGCCGGTCGTGGGGTCCTTCTCCGCGAAGGCGACATAGACCTTGCCCTTGATCACGGCGACGTTGAACGGCTCGAAGTTCAGCGGAACGGTGTTGTCGGTGAAGTGGCCGGTCTCGTTGAACCCGCCGTCGAACATCTCGACGAAGCCATTGGTGAAGTCGCACAGCATCAGCTGCCGCGTCTCGGCGAGGAACGCGATGCCGGTGAAGCGCGACGCGGCGCCCGAACGGTCGACCGCGGTGACGGCATGCTTGACGTCGACGCTGGGGTTCCAGCCCTGAAGCAGCCCGTCTTCGGTCACGAACGCGAAGATGCTGGGCCCAGTGTTCGCACCTTCCGTGATGTTGAAGTCGGCGGTGCCGCTGGGATTGGCCGGGATGACGACGATGCCGGTCGGATCGTCACCGGTCTTCACCTTGCCGTCCTGCTTGTAATGCGTGCGCTCGAAGATGCCGGACTTGGCCGAGCCGTTCAGGTTGATCCAGAGCGGATCGCCAGAAATGGCGGCGATGCCCCAGGGATTGATCAGGCTCTTGTCCGTCCGGCGGGCCACGCCCGACTGGTTGGAGATCTCGGCGGTGATCTGATACGCCGTGCCGGTGGTCTGCGGTGCGACATTCGGCGAAACGGTTCCTGCGGCCAACGCGGTGGTCGACAGCAACGCTAGGCCTAGCGCGAGGCCTGCTCTGCGAATCATTCTCGTACTCCTGACATGAAACTTGGGGGTCGCCGTCCAGCGGCGGCGAGGCGACACAATTCGCCACGCATGCGCTTAACGGGCGCGAAGCGCGTCCGTTCCACAAGTTCCACGCGAAACGATGTAAAGTTTGCCTAAGGCGCCTTCGGCTGCACCTCGATGATCGCCATCATGCCGTGATCCTCGTGCTTGAGGATGTGGCAGTGATAGACGAAATCACCCACGACGGCGCCGCGGAAATCCATCCGAACCGTGATGCTCGGATAGTCTCCGGTATTGTTCCAGCTACCGACCGGATAGGTATCGTAGAACTGCCGGTTCTTCTTCGGCACCGGCACGCCGTTCACCGCCTCCAGCAGGAAATGGACCTGATGGATGTGGAACTCGTGCAGGTCGTTGACGCGGTTCTGGATCGTCCAGTCCTCCACCGCGCCCTGTGTCGTGATGATGGCCGGAGGATTATTCGGATCGAAAAGAACCGGTGTTGCTCCGTCCACGGTTACGAAATAGTTGCCGCCGACTTCCGAGAAATAGAGCGTGCGCTGCGCCGTCGCCTTGACGTCGTCCAGGTCCTCGAAGCGCTGCTTGTGCGCCGGGCCCATGGCTTTCGCGACGCGGGGCAGGGCGACGGGAGCCGTGCCCAGCTGAATCGTGGCCAGCGTGCGCTGCGGATCGCGGTCGCCATAGTGGCCGGTGTCGATGTCGCGCGTGATGAGCTGCGCTTTCTTCACGTCGGCAGTCGGCATCGTGACGATGAACTCGGCGCGCGCGCCGGGCGGCAGCATGATGTCCTTGTCGGTGACGATGGTGCCCTGGCGTTTGCCGTCCTGCGAGCCCGTCGGCACGCCGTCGAGAGCCACGACCTGCAGCGGCTGCGCCTTGCCGTCGTATTTCACCTGGATGTCCGCGATCGTGTCGGCCGAGGCGTTGGCGACGCGCCAGAATTCCTGGATGCCGGCACTCGTCTGGATGATCGCGGGCGTGTAGCCGGGATAGGACACCGGCACGTAGTTCAGCGACACGTCCCAGGAAGGAGGGAAGCCGCCCGGCCCCGCCGTGTCCTGCACTGTCTGGTCGCGAATGACGAGCATGCGCTCCGGCAGGCCCGCGACGGCGGGCTGCAGATTGGCGATGCCCATCACCTCGATCAGCCCGCTCGCACCGCCGAGCAGCGCGGTCTCGGCCAGCGTGTGGACATGCGGGTGGTACCAATAAAGTCCCGGCGGCTCGTCGGTGGGGATCTTGATCGTATAGGTGAAGCTCTCGCCGGAATTGATCAGCGTATGGATGACCTCGTCGCTGCCGCATTTGGGCGATGTGTTCGTGCCGTGGAAATGCATGTTGACCGAGGCCGCGGTCATCGTCGCATCCCCGCAGGTGTCGGAGGTGCTCGACATGATCTCGGACGGGCCGCCCGCGGGCGTGCTGACCGTGTTGGTCAGCGTCACTTTCAGCGTGTCGCCCGGATTGACGTGCAGCGTCGGCGATTCCTGTCCGTCGGGCGTGACGAAGCAGAACAGCGTGTGCCCCGCATCATCGACCGAGGTGTCGTAGTTGAAGTTCACCCGCAGCACGCCGTTCTTGCTGGTGAGGTCGGCCGGCCGCTCGACGGCGCTTCCCACCGCCGACCTGGGACAGACCCCGCCATCGGCCTGCGCCGACGTCGCCGCGAGCAGGGCCAGGATCAAGACGGTAAGAAAGCTACGCATGGGCCGGTCCGAAATGTCGCTTGCCGGGGAATCTTAGCACATAGGCGGCCCCATTGCGGCGGGAGAAGAGTGCTCCATAATGCGCCGTTCGGCCGAAAGAGGGGGCAGACATGTCGCGCAGGGCTTTGGCAGCGGTGTTCGCATTGGCGCTTACGGGCGCGATCGGCATCTCGGCGGCATCGGCGGGGACGACACAAGTCACGGTTTACTCCAGGAAGCTGTGGACCAGCACCGGGCTTGAGGTCCATGCCGGCGACGTGATCACAATCTCCGCGACGGGAAGCTGGAGCTGGGGTAGCGACGGCCGCGTCGGGCCTGACGGCGACCCGGCCGACGACTACAACGCCTTCGATCTTTTCCAGCCGTTCGACTTCTTCTCGCAGGCGCGCGTCATCGCCTATATCGGCAAATATCCGCTGCAGAAGCATTGGGGGGATTCGAGCTTCTTCCCCCAGGAGTCGGGCTATTTCTCGATCGGCTCGCAGCAGACCATCGTGGCCCCTTATGACGGGCCGCTCTGGGTCGGCATGAACGACGCGGCCGTCACCGAGTCCAAAGCCGACAACAAGGGCTTCATGACGGTGACGATCACGACCGGAAACGCCGGCACCGGCGGTCCCGCCATCGCGATCACCTCGCCGTCGGGCACCTATGCGGTCGGCCAGAATGTGACGACGCAGTTCACCTGCACCTCCAGCGAGGCCACCGTCACGAATTGCTCCTCGAACGAAGCCGCGAGCGGGGGGCCGGTCGACACCTCGACGCCCGGCCATTTCGCCCAGACGGTGCTGGCGAGCGACTCCAACGGCAACCGTTCGAACAAGACCGTCGGCTATGTCGTCGCCGACGCGAGCACGGCGGGCGTGACGCCCACGGGCGGTGTCTTTCCACCGACATTCATGGGCGCGAAGAGCCTGGTGCAGCAATTCATCCTGACCAATCCGCAGTCTTCGCCGATCACGATCTCCAGCATCACCACGCAAGGCGCGTTTTCCGTCATGCACAATTGCGGCACGACGCTGCTGGCGCACAAGACCTGTCACATGAACGTCTTCTTCCTGCCTAACACCGTCGGCACCAATCGCGGCGAGCTCGACGTCGCAGCCAGCGTCACCGTCGCGCCGGTCCCGCTCTGGGGCATCGGCACGCAGGTACGCGGGACGCCGAACGCACTCGTCTTCGCCGATCAGGGTGTGAGCACGACCAGCGCGCCGATGACGGTCATGCTGGAGAACAATGACTCCGTCGCCATGGCTATTTTGCAGATCGTGGCGAGCGGCGACTTCGCCGTCGACCCGTCGACGACGTGCCCCACGAACGGGCACACGCTCAAATCCGGCAAGAGCTGCACCATCGCGGTGACGTTCATGCCGACCACGACGGGCGCGCGCAGCGGCGGCCTCGTCGTGCACGGCAGCACGGCGATCGATCCGGTCACGGTGAGCCTGAGCGGCAACGGCACCTAGGCGCGGCCTCTCAATCGCCCTTGCGCGCGTATCTATCCTGCGCGAGCTTGATCAGCAGCTCCCACGACACGACGGTCGCGGAGATGAGCAGGATCATCGCGCCGACGGCGACGATGTCGGGCTTCGTCGCGGCGCCTTTCGTGAGCTGTATGCCTGCATAGATGAGCGTCGCGAAACCGACCAGGGTCACGGTGTAGCGCCGGGCGAGCCTGATCCAGCCCAGCGCTTCCGAATTCATGATCGACCGCGCGGCGCGCGATATCGCCCACAAGCCCCATATCCCCGACATCCACAGCAGCGTCTGTCCGAGCGTGGCCGGCTCGATCGTGGGGATCACGATCATCAACGAGATGATGAGCACCATGAGGTAGTTCTGGAATGCCTGCTCGGCCAAGTGCCGGGAATGCGTGTGCGCGGGCCCCAGGATGGTCTCGGCGTTGATCGACACCGACACGAACAGAAGCCCCAGCAGCGTCGCCGCCACGCCGCCGAGCATCTCGTAGAACTGTTCCCAGGCTTGCATGTGAGCGCGTCGGAGATTCGACAGGAGGATATCACGTCATGAAGCGCCGAAAGCCTGCCACCCGAAGTTGCGGGGATCGGATACGGCCGGCCGGGATGGCCTGGCCGCGCACCTCCTGATAGAACTCGCCTCGTCGCGCCACAGGAGCAGCCATGCGCATCCGGGGTTCAGCCGCCATTCTCGCCTTCGCGCTTGGCGCACTCGGCTTCGTGCCGTGCAGCACCGCTTCGGCCTCTTCGCTGAGGACGCTCTTCGATTTCTGCAACGGTGCCGGTTGCGACGACGGCAGCCAGCCGTCGGCGCTTCTTATGGATGCGTCCGGCAATCTCTACGGCACCACGCAAAACAACGGCATCAACCAGGGCGGCACCGTGTTCGAGCTCACGCCAACCGGCGGGAAACGATGGAAGTACAGGGTGCTCTATCCGTTCTGCTCGCTGGCGAGCTGTGCCGATGGCTCGGTCTCCAAGGCAAACCTGATCGCGGATACGGCCGGCAATCTGTACGGAACGACCTCGCAAGGCGGACAGTTCAGCAAAGGCACGGCCTTCGAGCTCATGCCCAACGCCAATCGCACCAAATGGACGTTCAAGCTGCTTCACGCGTTCTGCTCCGCCGGCGGCTCTTCCTGCACCGACGGGTCGATCCCGCTTAGCGGCCTGACCTATGCCGGCGCCGCCTCCGGCACGCCTTACGACGGCACGTCGCCGCTCTACGGCACGACCGTCGACGGCGGCAGAGCCAGTCCGGGCAGCGGCGTCGTGTATCAACTCGTCCCGAACGGCGCGGGCGCGGACGAAACGGTTCTCTACCGGTTCTGTCCGAAGTCGGGTTGCCTCGACGGCGCCTCTCCCGAGGCCAGCGTGGCCGTGGACGGTACGGGCGATCTCTACGGGACCACCGCGGTCGGCGGCAAGAACGGTCTGGGCACAGTGTTCGAGCTTAGTCTCGATGCCGGCAACTGGACCGAAACCGTTCTGCACAGCTTCTGCGCGAAGGCGAATTGCCCCGACGGCGACGTGCCGCAGAGCGAGATGGTGATGGACGCGCCCGGCAATCTCTACGGCGTTGCGGGCGGCGGCAAGGCGGGCGATGGCGTCGCATTCAAGCTCGTGCCGAGCGGCAAGACTTCGCAAGAGACCGTACTCCATAATTTCTGCGTGAAGACCGATTGCGCGGACGGATCGTCGCCGGTCACGGGCCTGATCATGGACGGATCGGGAAATCTTTTCGGCACGACGGAGGGCGGCGGCAGGAACAACAACGGCGGCACGGCGTTCGAGCTGAACGCAAGCTTCCGCGTCATCTACAATTTCTGCGCCCGCCCCAGCTGCGGCGACGGATCCGATCCCAACAGCACGATGCTCATCGACGGCACGGGCCATCTCTTCGGCACGACACTGGGCGGCGGCGCCGGCAACGGCGGCACCGTATTCGAGATTTCGCCGTAGGGTTCGCACCCAGTTCGCAAGCTGCCGCGATGAACCGCAGCATGGGTTGGCCTGCCAGGGCGTAGCCGCGCGAACCGATTCACAGCCCGGCTTCGCGCATTCGCGCTACGCCGTGGCAGGCTCCGCTGCTCCGCAGCGAAGCCTGGCGGATGGGGTGGGATTCGAACCCACGAGACCCTTGCGGGCCTGCCGGTTTTCAAGACCGGTGCCTTCAACCGCTCGGCCACCCATCCGCTGGAAGGCGAGCAATACGCAAAGGCTGGAATTCGATCAAGGCAGGCTATAGGTTGCGCGCGGGCGGGGGATTTGCAGGGCTGTATGCAATGAAACCTGTCCTTTTTGCCGCCGTTTCGGTCTTTCTCGCCTGCACCGCGGCGGCGGCGCAGGACCAGGCCTGGCTTTCGGGCCTGACCGACGAGGAACTCACCGCCGTCGACGGCTCGACGCTCACGCTCTCGCAGCAGGAAGGCCGCCTCGAGCTTTCCATCCGCATGCGCAGCGGCAGCGAGACGAACTCGAACTTCAACTTCATCAACGAGAATCTCGGCACCGTGACGGACGAGGGCGACAAAGGCCAGGTCAGCGCCCTGTTCCGCCGCACCGATATCGGGCTCGAGATCCTCTACGGCGACGGCCGCTCCGCGTCGCTGGTCGCCAACACGCAGGACGGTTTGACGCTCACGCGCCGCACGCCCACCGGCGAGAGCGGCTGCATGTCGTGGTACCCCGCCGGGCACGCCTTCAGTCCCGATGAACGCCGCGCCGCGGTCGAGGCTTATGCCCAGAGCCTCGGCATCCAGCCCTCTTCGCCGACGCCCGCTGCGCCCGCGCCGTCCGGAAAGAAGCACAGGAAGCCCACGCCGCCACAACCGGCCGCGCATCCGGCATCGCTGCAGTCGCCTTGCGCGCCGGCGCTGCACGCGCCGAAGGCGCCTGTGACGGTGCGCTCCGCAACCGTGCACACCATCGACAACGACACGGCTCCGCCGCCACCGCCTGCCGCCCCGGCCGCTAAGCCCGTCGTGATGGCCACGGCGCAACCCGCTCCCGCCGCCGCGGCGCCGCCGGCAGCTGCACAACCATCCTCCTATCGTTCGATCAAGCTCGCCTTCACGACCGCGCAGGCGGGACTGGCCGGACCGGATGCCGCGCGGCTCAGCATCTTCGTCGGCGAGTTCCTGACCTCGGGCACCAGCGCGCTTTCGATCATCCCGCCCAACGGCGCCGGGGCCGACGTCGCGGCGTTCTTCCGCGACCGGCTGGTGACGCTGGGCGTGCCGCCGGACCACATCGTGACGGGCACGCGCACCGCCGGCGACACGGAGCAGCGCGTCGAGCTCGGCTATGTCGGCTCGGCGAGCCAAGCGAATGCGGGCGCGTCGAGTTGCCTGGGCGTCGAGACCAACGGCGCCGATCTCGGCTTCCGCAACCGCTGCGCCTATGGCGTCCAGTTCGCCTATTGCGTGATCCGCAGCGCCGATCCCGCGCTCGCCTGCGAAAGCGGCTCGAAGGCGGGCCTGGTGGGGGCAGGGGGCTTCACGCCGGTCCTGCCCGGCAACGACACCAGGATCGCGGCCGAGCACGACATCCGCTGGGTCGCGTGCGACACCGAAGCGGGTAAGGTCGTCGCCCACATCGACCGCGCCGATCCGCCGTCCGGACGTTGCGAGCGCGCAAATTGAGCCTGCGGCCCGCTTCCTGTAGCGTTACCCGGTCTGGGACGGCCGAATCTTTCATGACGCCTTCGCTTCGAGGGATCAGCGCCACCATCGCGCTTGCCGTGCTGACGGCCGGCTGCGCGACGCAGCCGCCGCCGTCCACCTACACGCGCCCGCCCATCGCCTCGACCGGGCAGTACAAGGTCGGCAATCCTTATCAGATCGACGGCACCTGGTATTACCCGCGCGAGCAGCCCGACTATGACGAGACGGGCATCGCATCGTGGTACGGGCCGACCTTCTACGGCCACCAAACCGCGAACGGCGAGATCTACAACGCCGGCGACCTTACCGCCGCGCATCGCACGCTGCCGATGCCGGTCAACGTGCGCGTGACCAATCTCGACAACGGCAAGTCGGTCGTGCTGCGCGTCAACGACCGCGGGCCCTACGCCAAGGGCCGCATCATCGACGTGTCGGAGCAGGCGGCCAAGCTGCTCGGCTTCTACGGGCAGGGGACCGCGCGCGTGCGCGTCACCTATGTCGCGCGTGCCACGCAGCCCAACGGCGCGCCGCTGCCGACCGACACGCCGGTCGAGATCGCCTCCGCCGTCCCGGCCGTGCCGGTTCCGAAGGTCGAGACCGACCCGCTCGCCAACCTGCCCAATGCCCCCATCGCGCCGCCGGTGCGCGTCGCGGCGCTCCCCAGGCCCGCGCCCGATCCGGTTCCCGCCGACGCCGGGGCGCCCACGGGCGTCGTGACGCAGGTGCCGGTGCCGGCTTCGACTCACCTCTACGTCCAGGTCGGTGCGTTCAGCTCCTACGAGAACGCGATGCGGATGCGCGAGCAGCTCGGCGACGATCTTCAGATATCGACCACACGGAAAGGCGGGCAAACCCTTTATCGCGTGCGCACCGCGCCCTTGAACACGACCGACGAGGCCGATGCGGCATTGGCGCGCCTGAGCGGACTTGGTAGTAACGACGCGCATATCGTCGTCGATCAATAGCGTCTTCCCCGGAGCGAGTTCATGCGGCGTCTTCTTCTCACCGGCCTTTTCCTTCTCCTCGGCGCGGCGCCGGCCGCGGCAGCGATCGCGACCAGCGCCGAGCACGGCCTCATCATGGATGCCGACACGGGCGAGGTCTTGTGGGCCAAGGACGCTTTCGCGCCCATGCCGCCCGCCTCGATGAGCAAGCTGATGACGCTGGAGGTGCTCTTCCAGCATCTCAAGGACGGCCGCTTCAAGCTGACCGACACCTTGCCCGTCTCGCAGCGCGCCTGGAGCACGCAAGGCTCCAAGATGTTCGTCGCGCTGGGCGATCATGTGCCGATCGAGTCGCTCATCCGCGGCATCATCGTGGATTCCGGCAACGACGCCTGCATCGTGGTCGCCGAAGGTATCGGCGGCACGGTCGAAGGCTTCGTAGGCCAGATGAACGCGCGCGCCAAGCAGCTTGGCCTGACGCAGTCGCATTTCGTCAATCCCGACGGATTGCCCGATCCTCCGGGCCAGCTCATGTCCGCGAAGGACCTCGCGATGCTGGCGCGGCACCTGATCCGGGACTATCCCGACTACTATCACTATTTCAGCGAGCCGTCGTTCACCTGGCACGACATCACCCAGCAGAACCGCGACAAGGTGCTGGACAAGCTCCCCGGCACGGACGGGCTCAAGACCGGCCACACCGACGCGGCGGGCTACGGCATCACGACGTCGGCGAAGCAAGGCGACCGGCGCCTGATCCTGGTGCTCAACGGCTTGCGCTATCCCGATCTCGACAAGTCGAGCTCGGCGCGGCAGGACTGGGTCGCGGGCCAGCGCCGCGGCGACGAGGCCGCGCGCGTCCTCGGTCTCGCCTTCCACGAGTTCCGCAAATACCCGCTCTTCAACCCTGGCGACGTCGTCGGGCAAGCCGAGGTGTGGGGCGGCACCGCGAATTCGGTTCCGCTCACCGTCGCGGCGCCTGCCGCGCTCACGCTGCAGGTCGACTCGCGTCAGAGCATGAAGGTCGTCGTGAGCTACGACGGCCCTGTGCAGGCGCCGATCGCCGCGGGCCAGCGCATCGCGACCCTGCACGTCACCGCGCCCGACTTCCCGGGCATGGACGTGCCGCTGATCGCGAAGAACTCGGTCTCCGGGACCGGCTTCTTCGGCAACATCATGGTCGGCCTCGACGCCTTGTTCTCCCGGAAGAAATGAGCATGCATCATCCCGCGGTATTTATTTCTTTCGAGGGCGGAGAAGGAGCCGGCAAATCGACGCAAGTGCGACGCTTGCTTGCAGCGATCGAGGAAAAAGGCATTCCTTGCATCACGACGAGAGAGCCGGGTGGGTCGCCAGGAGCAGAAGACATCCGACGGCTACTGGTTCAAGGCGATATAGATCGATGGGAACCTGTAGCAGAGACTTTGCTTCTGTTTGCTGCGAGAGCGGATCACATAGCGCGCACGATAAAACCCGCCTTGTCCCAAGGCATCTGTGTGATCTGCGACCGGTTCACCGATTCGACATATGCCTACCAGGGCGTTGGAAGAGACCTGAATAGAGAAACGATCCGGCGGCTAGACACTCTAGCCACGGAAGATTTTCGACCAGACGTAACATTCATTTTGGATATCGATCCTGCCGTTGGCCTTGAAAGAACCATGACGCGCGCAATGCCGCTGTTTGATCCCGCAATGAAAGACCCCGACTCAACTGAGGCAAAGGCAGCATTGAATCGGCGCAAAGAAGCCAGATTCGAGCGGTTCGGAAAGTCTTTTCATCAAAAGCTAAGACAAGCCTTTCTTGACATAGCCAAGCGCTCTCCAGATCGATGCGTCGTTATTGACGCCTCCAAAAGTGAAGATGAGGTGGCTGCAGAAATTTGGAACGCTGTCTTGCTTCGTTTCGAACAACTCGGGGTTACGCCGCACCAGCGCAAATCAGTCGGATAGCCCGGACGCTTCGCGCCGGGCGATGACGATCAGGATCATCGATTCGACAACTGCACCGGGTTCCCGTCCGGGTCCTTGCCGTCGCAGAGGCAGAACGTGTCGCCCTGGTGCGCCTGGCCGAAGCGGGCGCCGCGGGCGAGGAGCTTCTCGCGCAGGGCGGGGACGTCCTTGGCGTAAAATACGATCTTCGGGCCTTTGCGGCCGGGCGAGGGCGGGCCGGAATGCAGCGCGATCCGCGCGGCCCCGGCGGCGAACTCGCGCCAGCCCTTCTCGGCCGTGACCTGCTTCAGCCCGAGCACTTTCCCGTAGAATTCGCTCATCTTCTCCATCTGAGCGGTGAACAGGATCACGCGCGCCAGTTTCATGTACAGAACCTTCTTGGAAAATCACGCAGGAGCTTAGCTGATTTGAAGCACTGACTGTCATCCCCGGCCGAGCAGCACGACAGTGCTGCGAGGGGAAGGGGACCCAGGTGTAACGTCAAGCTCCGGGGCCGATTTATTTCAGCAACGGATATGCGCCCAAGATCACGCCGACAATACCTAGGACCACACCTAGTCCACCCGACCAGATCGCAATCCAAGTTGCGATCCTGGCGCCGGGATCGGCAGCTTTGGCGGCCCAGCGAACTGCCTCGGTCCAACTCACTTCCGCAAACGTGAAGGCTGCTTGGTCTTTCTCCGATAACTTAAGGCGATCGCGGCCAATGTCGTCGATCCGGATGAAATTTTTCTCGCAATCGGGAAGTCCCCGGATGGAAAACAATGCCGACTTCTTGCCGTTCACGCAGACGCGACAAATTCGGCCTTCTCGAACGCCATCGCGCACGCTTTCGTGGACACGAATGATGTCTTTATAGACATCGGTTTGTTTGGCCTCATGCACTGTAAACAGGTGCTCGCTGGAATCCGCCATCCTCGACCTCCTCACTGCAACTTCTGTACAGTAGCTCGCTTTTTTCTGCCTGGGTCCCCTTCCCCTCGCGACGCTATTGCGTCGCTCGGCCGGGGATGACATTGGTGCTTCATGGCCAAGCGCGCGAAACCCGTCGAAATCGTTGAGATCGACCGCGTCGAGGGCTTCGCCCATCCGCGCGAGGCCGTGCGCCTTGCCGGCCAGGACGCGGCGCTCGCGCGCGCGGCGCGGGCGATCCGCGGCGGGCGTCCGCCGCAGGCCTGGCTGATCTCGGGACCGCCCGGGATCGGCAAGGCGACGCTCGCCTATCGCATCGCGCGCTATCTGCTCGCCTATGGCGCGACGGACGAGGGCCCGGCCGATCTTTCCGTGCCCGCGAACACGCCTGCGGCGATACAGGTCGCGGCGGGATCGCATCCCGGCCTGCTCGTGCTCAAGCGCGGCGTCAATCCCGACACCGGCAAGCTGATGACGGTGCTCTCGGTCGACGAGATCCGAAAGCTCGCGGGCTTCTTCGGCATGACGTCGGGCGCGGGCGGCTGGCGCGTCGCCGTCGTCGACACCGCCGACGACATGAACGAGGCGGCCGCGAACGCGCTGCTCAAGCTGCTCGAGGAGCCGCCGTCGCGCGCGATGCTGCTGCTCGTCGCCAACGTGCCGGGGCGGTTGCTGCCGACCATCCGCTCGCGCTGCCAGCGTCTCGATCTCAGGCTGCTCGATGCGCAGACGCTGGACTGCGAATTGAAGACACTCCTTCCCGAATTGAAGGCGGATGAGCGCGCGTCGCTGGCACGGCTGAGCGGCGGCTCGCTCGGCATGGCGCTGACGCTCGCGGACGGCGAGGGTAGCGGGCTCGCCGCCGAGGCCGACCGCCTCATCGAGCAGGCCTCCGATCCCGACATCCCCGCGCTCATCGCCTTCGCCGACCGGATCGGCCGCGTCACAGACGGGCTCGAGGATTTCGGCGCCTTCCTGGTGCAGACGCTCGCCGAGCGCATCGTCGCGCGCGCGTCGAGCGGCGCGCGCGTGGACCGCTGGATCGACGCGCGCGAGCAGCTCATGCGCAGCTTCGCGCGCTCCACCGCGCTGCATCTCGATCCCAGGCAGACGGTGCTCGGCGCCGCGCGGATATTGAGCGGCGCCGCGCGCCGCGCGGGAGCGGTCTGATGCTCGTCGACTCGCATTGCCATCTCGACTTCAAGGAATTCGCGGCGGAGCTCGACGACGTCGTCGCGCGCGCGAAAGCGGCCGGCGTCGGCGTCTGCGTCAGCATCGGAACCAAGCTGCCGCAATTTGCGGGCGTGCGCGCCGTGGCGGAGCGCTTCCCCGACGTGTGGTGCAGCGTCGGCGTCCATCCACACGAAGCCGAGCACGAGCCGCTCGACGGTCCCGCGGTCCTGATCGAGCATGCCAAGCATCCCAAGGTCGTCGGCATCGGCGAAAGCGGCCTCGACTATTACTACGAGCGCAGCCCGCGCGAGGCGCAGCGCAGCAACTTCCGCCACCATATCGCCGCCGCGCGCGAGACGGGCCTGCCACTCATCGTCCATACCCGCGATGCCGACGACGACACGATCGATATCCTCGAGGACGAGATGGCGCGCGCGCCGTTTACGGGACTTCTGCATTGCTTCACCGGCACGCGGCGCTTGGCCGAGGCCGCGCTCGCGCTCGGCTTCTACATCTCGGCGTCGGGCATCGCGACGTTCAAGAACTCGGCCGAGCTGCGCGCTGTGCTCAAGGACGTGCCGCCGGACCGCTTGCTCGTGGAAACCGACGCGCCGTTCCTCGCCCCCATTCCCCATCGCGGCAAGCGCAACGAGCCGTCCTTCGTCGTGCATACCGCGGCGATGCTGGCCGAGCTCACCGGCACGACGCCGGAGGCGCTGGCGGATCGGACGACGGAGAATTTCTTCCGCCTGTTCACAAAAGTCGCGCGGCCTCAGTGACGCTGGAAGCGACCATCCTGGGCTGCGGCTCCTCGGGCGGCGTGCCGCGGCTGGGCGGTGCGGACAACGCGGGCTATTGGGGCGCGTGCGACCCCACGAACCCCAAGAACCGGCGCCTGCGCTGCTCGCTTCTCGTGCGCCGCACATCCGCGGCCGGCGAGACCGCTTTGCTCGTCGACACCTCGCCCGACATGCGCGAGCAGCTTCTCGCCGCGCGCTGCGGTGCGCTCGACGGCGTGCTGATCACCCACGACCACGCCGACCAGCTCCACGGCCTCGACGACCTGCGCATGGTCGCGATCAACATGCGCCGCAAGGTCGACATCCACATGGACGAAACCACGGCTGAGGGCGTGCTCGCGCGCTTCGGCTATTGCTTCGTGCAGCCGGAAGGCAGCGGCTATCCGCCCATCGTCACGGCGCGGATGATCGAAGAGCCGTTCCGGCCGTTCGAGATCGTAGGGGCAGGGGGCCCGGTTTCTGTACAGAGCTTCTGGCAGCGACACGGCCGCATCCGCTCGCTCGGCTTCCGTTTCGGCCCGCTCGCCTATTCGAGCGACGTCGACGGCCTCGACGACGCGGCGTTCGAGGCGCTCGACGGCGTCGAGTGCTGGATCGTCGACACGCTGCGCTACACGCAACATCCGAGCCATGCCCACTTGGCCCTGACGCTCTCATGGATCGAGCGCGTGAAGCCCAAGCGCGCCATCCTCACCAACCTGCACACCGACCTCGACTACGAGACCTTACGGCGCGAGCTGCCGCCCGGCGTCGAGCCGGCGTATGACGGGATGCGGGTCGAGCTGTCCGTTTGAAAAAAATTCAGGAGGTTCGATCGGGCCTAAGCAGGCACGAATGTGCTTTGTCGATCTTCAAGGGAAGACGCGGATTCCCGAACCGCGTTTCCGGTTCGCTTCGCTCGGGGCGCAACTGCGTGGATATAGCGGATTTGGTGTTTCGAGCGTGACGGTTCAAGTGATGGTATGTTCAAACTGCGAGAAAATTTTTCGGAACGCGTCGAAGGCTTCCTCATAGTCTGCATCGGCAAGCACCGCGCCCCAGCGATGGGCGAGAGGTATGCGGCTTTGCGGCGTTTTGCGCAGGACGGTCCAGTCGGTTTCGCCGGTGCTCCAGGTCGTAAAGTCCGCCAGCGTGTTCTTACCCACGACGCCGATGCCGAAACTCGGCTTTTTTGTGCCGGTGCCTTCCGCGAATTCGACTTCATGTCCGGCGGCGCGAAGCAGCCCGGCCTGCGCCGAAAGCCAGTTCCGCCATTTCGCGAAATCGAAGCCGGCCAGCGATTTTCCCATCCGCAGCAGCGGGACGCGCACGCCTTGCGGCGTATCGCTCTCCATACGTTCAATGACGCTATAGCCGCAGGCGCGATAAAGCGGAACACCGGCGAGGGTGGCGGCGAGCTCCACGCGCGCGAAGCCGTGTGCCGCGGCGGCGTCTTCGCAAAGACCTAGGATCAGGCGGCCGACGCCCCGGCGCGCGAACTCCGGCGCGGTATACATCGCGCGCACGCGGGTGGCGTCTTTTGTCGGATCGAGCAGCGCCGCGTCGCGGCCCGCGGAATGGTCGCCGCCGAACAAGGTCGCGCGCCGGCTCCAGCCGCCGCAGCCGGCGAGCGTGCCGTCGCTCTCGACGATGAAATATGTCCGATCGTCGATCAGCTGCGTGTCGAGGCCCATGATCGCGTGCGAGGCGTGGATCTGTTCTTCGGACAGGAAGCCGCGCTGCAGCTCGGCGATGGCGCGCCCCATCAGCGTGCGCAAGCCCGGCACGTCGTCACGCACGGCAAGGCGATGGGTGAAAGGGTGCAGCGTCAGCCCTTCGGCGATCCGCCGGGCCCCGCGCCGGACGCGTGCGAAGGCACTTCGGTATGGGCCGGTTGCGGCGTGGACGGATTGCCGACCGGCCCCGTGACGCCGGAGCCGACGGGCGCCGTCTGGCTCTGCTGGCCGGCGCTGCCGCCGGCGGTGTCGTCCTGATCCTGGCTCGAGCAATTGTCGCACTGCGACGCCGTCGTCGTAGGCCCGGGCGCCGGCACGCTCGCCGGACCGATCGCAAGCGCCGGCGCGCTCAGGAGCGCGGTCGCCGCGCCAATCAGAAGAATTCCTCTCAACATGTCCGTCTCCATGTTTCGCGGCTCAGGCTAGGCGCCCAGCCGGAGCCTAACAATATGCAAGGCCGTAACCTTGGTGCAAGTAAAATTGTACATAATATATCTTATACGAATCTCCGATCCCTACGGGCGATCGCATGTCGTGCGATACAGATCCCACAGTTCGGGCCGGAGCGTTTTGCTGTGCACCGGCTTCTTGCCCTGCTTCGCGGTGATGCCGCTGAGCTTGTCGTTGAGAGCGACCAGCTGCCTACAGGCGTTCTCAAGCCGCTCTCTGGTACTCGCAGGCTTGGGGCCGTCCAAAGATTCCAAAGCCCCCAGGCCGGCGTACAGCAGGACCAAGATTGCAATGGCGGCGGCGGATTGGAGTCTATCCTTGGTCTTGGCCTGCATGGTCGGCCTCGTGGCTCAGTACGGCTTCTCGCCTATCAGGTTGCCGGCCGGGTTGTAGCGGCAGACCAGCAGGTCCATGCCGCCGCTCAGGCTGGCTTTGGCGCAGCCGATCTCTCTGGTGTTGCGCCAGATGACCTGCGTGTAGTGGCCCACCACATGCCAGTCGCCGGACTTCACCACGCCCGGGAACGTGCCGTAGACGAAGCTGGACTTCTCGCCGATCCAGCCCGCGACCATTTCGTCGGGCGTATAGGCCCCGGCCGTGCCGACCCACAGGCTTTCGCCTTCGTGGCCCCGTTCCTCGGGCTTGGAATGCTGCGGATGGCCGAGCTTGACCAGATGATCCGCCCATCCCGCCGCGTCCGCCGCCAGCTTGTCGCTCCATACCAAGGCAGGCACGCCCAGCCCCGCACGCTCGCGGTTATGGGCGTCGAGGATCGCCTTGTCGAAATCGGACGGCGCCGCCTGCCCCGCGCCCACCGCCACCATCGCCGCGAGCGCGCCCCACAACACACGATTACGCATATGTCCCAACCCCTTGAGCGGCGTTCTCAATAGCGCGTTTCCGCTTCCGAAAAAAGTTGGCCCTCCCCCGAAATCGCGCTTGCGCCGTCCCCAGGGTCCGCCCTTAGGCCGTGTTCCGCAATGCCAGAGCTGCCGATTGCATATGTCCGCCGTGCCCCATAGACAGCCTGTGTCCCTTCGCTCCGGCGAGGCGTTCACGATGGCAGACCGTCACCTTTCCCCCGCCGAGGCCGCAAGGCGCGTCGGCGTCAGCGTCAAGGCGCTGCGGGTCTACGAGACCCATGGCCTCGTCAAGCCGCTGCGCAGTGCGGCGGACTGGCGGATCTATGGGCCGGACGAGATCGCGCGCCTGCACCAGGTGATCGCGCTCAAGCGGCTGGGCCTCAGCCTGGCCCAGATCGGGCGGCTGCTCGGCGGGCGCGGCGACGCGCTCGACCAGGTGCTCGACCTGCAGGAGCGCGTCCTCGCCCGCGAGGGCCAGCGCGTCGCCAAGGCGCTGGAGATCGTGCGGTCCGCGCGGCGCAAACTCGCAAGCGGTTCAACGCTTTCCATCGACGACCTCACGAAACTGACGAAGGAGACGACCATGACGAACAAGGCCACGCCCGACGAGATGAAGGCGATCTTCGATCCCCTCTCCGAGAAGCATTTCACCGCGGAAGAGAACGCGCGCCTGCGCCAACGCAGCTTCGACCAGGCCGAGGCCAGCCGGAACTGGGAGAGCCTGATCGACGAGGCCAAGGCGCTGATGGCCAAGGGCGATCCCTATTCGCCCGCGGCGCGCGACCTGGCGCGGCGCTGGCAGGATCAGGTGAAGCTCTTCACCCAGGGCGATGCGGAGGTGAACCGCAAGGTGATGGGCATGTGGCAGGAAGCGATGGCCAACCCCGCGACCGCGCCCAAGCTGCCGCTGAACCCGGAAATCTTCGCCTTCGTGCAGAAGGCGGGCGAGAAGGTTGAGAAGTAGTAGAAGGCAATCCAGTCAGATTCGGCCCCCATTGTTCGAGAATGGGTTTCATCGCATTCTCGCCTCGGTTACGACGGGCGAGAGACGGCCATGGCGGGTCGTACGATCAAGAAGGCCGAAAGTTCGTTGGGCTGGTGGGCAGCCTTCGTCGCTGCAATGTTCACGCTTCTCGTGAACGCGGCGGTTGGCTACATCCAGTGGCTTCCAAATGACTTCTACGCGACTCTTCTGAATTCCGCCAAGACGACGGGAAAAGCGGGATCGGCCACAGATGTCCTGTGGGCCGAGATATTCGACATCTTTGGCGGCTTTGAACTGACTTTCGCCGGGTTACTCTTCTTCTACGCCTTGGGACAATTTCTTTCCCGAGCGATCGTTCTGGGCAATTTGCGATCGGAATCATTTCCACGCATCGACTAGCGTCAGGCCACCTGAACTCTGCCCCTCTCGATGCTATACCGTGGCGATGACTCAGCGACCCGACATCTCCACCCTGCTCTCCATCATGGCGCGCCTGCGCGATCCTGACGGCGGCTGTCCGTGGGACATCGAGCAGACATTCGAGACCATCGCGCCTTACACCATCGAAGAGGCCTATGAGGTCGCGGGCGCGATCGAGGACCGCGACTGGCCGGCGCTCAAGGAGGAGCTGGGCGATCTCCTGCTCCAGGTCGTCTATCACGCGAGGATCGCTGAGGAGCGCGGGCTGTTCGATTTCGCCGATGTTGTCGGCGCAATCTCGGACAAGATGATCGCGCGCCATCCCCATGTCTTCGGCCAGGGTGACGCCATCGACACGGCCGAGAAGCAGACCGTCGCCTGGGAAGAGCACAAGCGCCGCGAGCGCGCGGCGAAGAAGGCGGCCAAAAACGATGGGGGCCTGCTCGACGACGTGACGCGCGCCCTGCCCGCGCTTTTGCGCGCCGAGAAGCTTCAGAAGCGCATGGCAAGCGTCGGCTTCGATTGGGATAGCCCCGAGCGCGTGCTCGACAAGATCGCGGAGGAAGCCGGCGAGATCGTCGAGGCGCGGGGCGCGGGCGCGAGCCAGGACGAGATCGCGGGCGAGATCGGCGACCTGCTCTTCGTCGTTGCCAACCTGGCGCGCCACCTGAAGGTCGATCCGGAAGCCGCGCTGCGCACGACCAACGCCAAGGTCGTGAGTCGTTTCAAATGGATAGAGGCCGCGCTTGCCAAGGATGGCCGCTCCACCTCCGATGCCACGCTGGAAGAGATGGAAGCGCTCTGGCAGCAGGCCAAGACACAGGCAGGAAAACCATGAACCCCGACCACATCGCGCAAGTCGTCGCCGTCGCCCTGCTCGCGGCCCATCTCGGCGTGGCGGTCTGGCGCAGGCAATGGATCGCGCCGCTGAACCTGCTCGTCAGCGCGGGCGTCACGGCGTTCTGGGCTTTCAATATCCCGGAGCTCATAGGCGACGTCACCGCCGTCTGGGTGTGGGCCTTTTTGGAGACCGTCATCCTGGCGATCTCCGCCCTTGCCGTCGCGGGACGCCGCATGCCGCCCGCCGTGCTGTGGACCTGCTTCGCCGTCCATGTCGCGGTGACGGCCCTGTTCGCGCTGTTCATGTTCACGTTCAAGATGGAACGGATGATCTGAGGCATCACTCCCCGTCCAGCTCCAAAATCCCGCTCGCAAGGAACCGCTCGGCCAGCGCCAGCCGCACCTCGTCGCCGATGGCGCCGGGGATGTCGCGGACGCGGAACCGCGGGGTGCGGGCGACGAAGAAGATCGCCTCCTCGCCGCCGCGATGCAGGTAGTGGTGGCCGCCGGGATAGGCGAAGTCGATCTTGGCCTGGTTGCCGCTCATATGATGGATGCAGAGCGGGTTCTGGCGCAGCCGGCTCGCCAGGGTGAGCCGCGCCGACGCCATCGACGGGCGCAGCTTGTCGAGCTTGCCGATCGCCTGCGAGGCGCGCTGCTGAAGGGCGTCGGCGACGAAGCCCTCCATCGCGCAGTAATGCGCCAGCGCCGCGACGCCGCCGCGCACATGCGCGAGGAGGCTGCCGAAATTGCCGCTCTCGCTCTGTCGCGCCATGCGCTCGCCGATGCTCTCGCGCAACGGCCGCTCGACGTCGGAAAGGCGGTCGATGCAGGCGATCAGCGCCTCGCGCAGCGTCACCGGCGTGAAGCCGATCGAGACGTGGATCGCGTCGCTCGTCGCGTCGACGCGGTGCTTGGTGCCGCGCGGCAGGTACAGCAGATTGCCCGGCGCGATGTCGATGGTGGCGTAGCGCTCGATCGTCTCCTCGCCTTCCGGGATGCCGCGCCACACATTGGGCAGCTCCGAGCGGTCGGTCGAGATGTACCAGCGCTTGGTGCCCTTGATCTGCGCCACGATCAGGTCGAAGTCGTCGTGATGCGCCGGCGCGCGCGCGTCGCCGCGGCTCCAGAAGACCTCTGCGCCCACGGGCACGTGGAACACCGCCTCGAGCGCGCGCACCACCGTCTCGAGCGCCGGATTGATCGCGCGCATCGCGGGCAGCCTGACCGTGTAGCCGCGCGCATGGAAGGCATCGATCTTGGCCTTGAAGGCGGTCGCGTCGCCGAGCGGCTCCAGCACCGGTATCGGCCCGGTCGGCGCCGCGGCATGACTGCCGAGATACGGGGCGAGGCGCGCATAGTCGGCGAGGATCGCGCCTTCCGGATCGCCGCCCAAGAGCGCCGCGCGCCAGTCGCGGCCGGCGACGTCGCCCACGAAGACGAACGTCTTGCCCAGGATCTCGTCGAGAAACCTGTTCAGAGGCAATGGCGCGAGCAGCTGCGCCACGAGCTTTTCCGCCTGGTCCAAATTCACTTGACGCACCGTCCCCGAACAGCGTGAGGATATTAGCACCCGCCTCGGGCGCCGCACCATTTGTCAGCTAGAGCGTGGCGCTCACTATGCCGGCCACCTTCGCTATCACTTTCTCGCGAGCCGGAAGGGCGATCGCGGACTCGGTAAAGTACACCGACATCAGCAGCGGCTTCCTTCCCGGCGGCCAGACGATGGCGACGTCGTTGGTCGCGCCGTTGTAGCCCGTGCCCGTCTTGTTGCCGCTTTTCCAGCCTTTCGGCAAGCCTGCCGGGATGCGCGAAGCGGCGGTGTTGCAGGCGATCAGCCAAGCGGTGAGTTTTTCGCGCGACGCCGGCGAGAGCGCGCCGCCCAATGTCAGCCGGCCGAGATCGTCGAGCATCGCGTCGGGCGTGGTCGTGTCGCGCGGGTCGCCTGGGATCGCCGTGTTGAGCGAGAGCTCGGTGCGGTCGAGCCGCGTCACGGGATCGGCGAGCGAGCGCGTGTAAGCGGTCACCGCCTGCGGTCCGCCGAGCAGCGCGATCAGCGCATTGGCCGAGGTGTTGTCGCTGTCCTCGACCACCGCCTCGGCCATGCGCGCGAGCGTCATGCCGCCCTTGGCGAGGTTCGCCTGCGCGACCGGCGAAACCGGAAGGATGTCCTTCTTGGTGTAGGCCATCCAGCGATCGAGCGTCTGGCGCCCCTTGTCCACTTGATGCAGCACCGCGCCCGCGAGCAGCAGCTTGAAGGTGCTGCACATCGCGAAGCGTTCGTCCGCACGATGGCCGATGCGCCTGCCCGTCGCGGTGTCGAGGGCGGCGACGCCGAGCCGCCCGCCTGCCCGCTTCTCGATCTGCGCGATCAGGCCAACCGGATCGTCCCCGGCGCGCGCCGCGAACGGAACCGCCGCGGCGGCCGCGATGACGGAGCGTCTCGTCCACATGTTTGATCTCCCCAGTTTCAACCTGTCATGACCCGCGAATGCGGGCCACCCAGCTAGGTTCTGCACTGTGGTTCTTGTTGGGCGACTATCGAAACGGAGCTGAGAAATTTTTCAAAGGTTTCACCTGGGTGGCCCATATTCGCGGGCCATGACACCAATTTCAATTTGCCCTTGACCCGGCCCCCGCAGCCGCTTCGATAGGTCGCCGGTCGAGAATCGGTGAGGTCGTTCGTGAGCGCGCAATCCTCAAATCCTTCCCAAGCCGCCAGCCGGCGGGAAATCGCTTTCGACCTCCCCTGGCCTTGGGGCGGCGAGCGGTTCGAGCTGGGCTGTGTCCAGGCGCTGAACTACATCGTAGGTCCCTTGGGCAGCGGCAAGACGCGGCTCGCGCAACGCTTGGCCGAGGCCCTGCCCGGCGCCGCCTTCCTAGGTCTGGACCGGTCGGATGCGGAGATGGGCACCGACGCCGATCTCAAGTCGCGGGTCGGACAGGCGTCAGCCCGGCTGGTCAAAGACGGCGCGACGCAGTCCCCGGCACTGACCGCGCTTCTCGCCGGTCTGGAAGCGGACGGCCCGGCCGTCCTGGTCGTCGACATGGTGGAGCAGGGACTCGATCAGGCGACGCAGAAAGCCCTGATCGCCGACCTGCGCCGCCGCGGGCCCGGCGCGCGTCCCTTGTTCCTGCTCACCCGCTCCAACGCGATCCTGGATCTGGCCGCGGTGGGGTCCGATGAGACGATCCTGTTCTGCCCCGCCAATCACAGCCCGCCGATGCGGGTCGCGCCTTGTCCCGGCGCTCCCGGCTACGAGGCGGTGGCGACGTGCCTGGCCACGCCGGAGGTTCGGGCACGGACGGAAGGTGTGATGGCGGTGAGGCTCAGATGACCTCCCCACAAGGGGGAGGTTGAGTTATCCACATCAACCTCGCTCGGTATCCCCCTCTTCCACCACGAGATTCCTTCCAAACCGTGACGCGAACCGCTCGGCTTCCTGTGGATCGGCTGTGAGCAACAGCTCGACGCCCGCCTCGCCGTCATGCCGTTCGCGCACTTGGCCGTGGCGATAGGCCCAGGCGAGACCCTCGCCGTCTTCGGGGCTAAGCCTCAGACGCAAAAGCATGTTGTCACGCGTCAAGGCCTGCTCGAACCGGGCGAGCAGGATGTCGATCCCTGTGCCCGTCAGCGCCGAGACCGCGATGGGGGAATCCGCCCTCCCCCTCCCCCGTGCCTGAAGTCCTGCGCGAACGTCGCTCTCCAATAGATCGATTTTGTTGAGGATTTCGATGAACGGCCGGTCGCGGTCCGGCTCGACGCCCAGATCGGAAAGGACCTTCAGCACGTCGGCCTTCTGCGCCTCGGTCTCGTCATGGGCGGCGTCGCGGACATGGGCGATGATGTCGGCCTCCAGCACCTCCTCCAGCGTCGCGCGGAAGGCCGCGACCAGCTCGACCGGAAGGTCGGCGATGAAACCCACCGTGTCGGAGAGGATCGCCTTCGCCCCACCCGGCAGCTTCAGCCCCCGCATGGTCGGGTCGAGGGTCGCGAAGAGCAGGTCCTTGGCCAGCACCTCGGACTCGGTCAGCCGGTTGAACAGGGTCGACTTGCCGGCATTGGTGTAGCCGACCAGCGCGATCACCGGGAACGGCACGCGCTTGCGGGCGCGGCGCTGCAGGCCGCGGGTGCGCTTCACGCCCTCCAGCTCGGCCTTGATCTTGACGATGCGCTCGCCGATCAGGCGGCGGTCGGTCTCGATCTGCGTCTCGCCCGGGCCGCCGAGGAAGCCGAAGCCGCCGCGTTGCCGCTCAAGGTGGGTCCACGACCGCACCAGCCGTGAGCGTTGGTAGCTCAGATGCGCCAGCTCGACCTGGAGCCGGCCCTCGCGCGTCTGCGCCCGCTCGCCGAAGATCTCCAGGATGAGCGCCGTGCGGTCGAGCACCTTGGTGTTCCAGGCCTTCTCGAGATTGCGCTGCTGGATCGGCGAGAGCTGGGCGTTGACGACGATGACCTCGGGCTCGAGCGCCAGCGCTTCCGCCTTGATCTCGTCGACCTTGCCGCTGCCGATCAACGTCGCGGGCACCGGACGGGCGAGCGGCGCGATGTGGCTGGCGATGACGCTGAGCCCGATCGCGACGGTCAGCCCGATGGCCTCTTCGAGACGCGCCTCAGCGTCGCGGTCGAGCGCGCCCTTGCGTCCCTTCGGCTCGACATGGAGCACGAAGGCGGTGCGCTTGCGCGTGTCGACGGGCTTGGAGGCGGTCAGGCGGTCTCGGCCACGGTCTCGGCGTCCATCAGCTGGATCGGTCCCAGCGGCATGACGGTCGAGATCGCGTGCTTGTAGACGAGCTGGGCTTGCCCGTCCCTTCTGAGCAGCACGCAGAAATTGTTGAACCAAGTGATGTTCCCTTGAAGCTTGACGCCGTTCACCAGGAAGATCGTCACCGACGATTTCGACTTGCGGACGGCGTTGAGGAAAGTGTCCTGCAGATTTTGTTGTTTTTCGCTCATGGGTTTGCCCACTTCGGTTCTTGTGACTCCGCGCCCCGCGAAGCAGAAGCGAGCATAGGGTGATTTGCTGCGGTTGCGAAAGAGATTCCTGGACCGCATCGCCCTTCGAGGCCCGCCTTCGGCGGGCACCTCAGGGTGACGCTACCGTCTATGAAATCGTCATCCTGAGGTGCGAGCGGAGCGAGCCTCGAAGGATGACGGCAGGGAAGCTATGGCGCAGCCCTGTGCTCCGACAGCGTTAAATAGAGCTCAGCGATCCGCCGCGACAGCGGCCCCGGCTTGCCGTCGCCCACCGGCACGCCGTCGATGACGGTGATCGGCGTCGCCGCGTTGGCGGCCGAGGACAGGAAGGCCTCGCGGGCCTCCTTGGCTTCCTGCGGCGTGAACGCGCGCTCGACAATCTGGAGTTGCGCCTCGGCGGCGGCTTCCATGATCACCCGGCGCGTGACGCCGGGAAGGATCGCGTTGGACAGCGCGCGGGTGACGACGCGGCCGTCCTTGTCGACGATCCAGGCATTGGTGGAAGCGCCCTCGGTCACGAAGCCGTCGCGGTCGACCAGCCACGCCTCGTAGGCGCCCGCGCGACGCGCCTGCGTCTTGGCGAGCGAATTGGCGAGGAGCTGCGTCGTCTTGATGTCGCAGCGTCCCCAGCGCAGGTCGGGCTGCGTGACGACGGCGACGCCGTCCGCCTGCTGCCTCTCCTTGCCCTCGAAATCGAACGGCCGCGCGGTGAGGATCAGGGTCGGCCGCGGCGGCGCGTCAGGGATGGGATGATCGCGCTTCACCGCGCCGCGCGAGACCTGCATGTAGAGCAGCCCGTCGCGGATGCGATTGCGCCGGATGAGCTCGCGCATCACGAGCTTGAGCGCCTCGCGCCCCATCGGCATCGCGATGGACAGCTCGCGCATGGAGCGCTCGAGCCTGTCGAGATGCGGCTCCTCGTCCCTCAAGCGCCCCTGCCGGACGGCGAACACCTCATAGATCGAATCCCCGAGCTGCAGCCCGCGGTCCTCGATATGCACGCCCGCCTGCGCATGCGGCACATAGCGCCCGTTGACATAGGCAAAGCGCCCCGAAGGCGCGCGCGCGTTCCAATGTTCGGCCATGCGTCCATATAAAGGCCGCGCAAAAGCGTGTCCACGCGGCCCGCTGCAATCTCCCATAGATTGCCGTTTTGAATACTAAGGATTAGGTTGAACCGTCGTTTTCGAGGAGCACCGCCATGACGCGTGGAACGCAATTGCGCACCGGCGCGGCCGCGCTGTGCCTGATCCTCGCACTGGCGCAACCGGCCGGCGCCAAGCCCGTCATCGTCACCTTCGACGTGCCGGATGCCAAGGGCGGCATCGGCACGTTCCCGCTGGGCTTGAGCGAGAACGGCGGCGTCGCGGGCTATTTCTTCCGCAACCAGAATTCGCATGGCTTCGTGCGCGCCCCCGATGGGACCATCACGACCTTCGACGTCGCGAGGAAGACCCAGACGTTTCCCTACGGGATCAACAGCGCGGGCGCGGTCACGGGATACTACGACGCCGACAATGACGGGATCATCCACGGCTTCGTGCGCGCGCCCGACGGGACGATCGCGACCTTCGACGCGCCGGGCGCGGCCGGCGGCTTCGGCACCGAGCCGATCCTGATCGACGACCGCGGCACCGTCGCCGGATATTTCTCGGACAGCCAAGAGGCGCTGCACGGCTTCGTGCGCACGTCCGACGGAACCATCACGACCTTCGACGCGCCCGGCGCCGGCACGTCAAACCACCAGGGAACCTTCCCCAGCAATCTGAGCCCCAAGGACGCCGTGACCGGTTACATGACCGACGCGGACAACGAGCAGCACGGCTTCCTGCGCGACAAGCACGGGCGCTTCACGATGTTCGATATCGCAGATTCGACCTCGACGCTGCCGCAATGCATCAACGTGAAGAAGACCGTATGCGGGACTTACGCGGATCAGCACTTCGCCGACCACGCCTTCATCCGCACGCCCGACGGCGGCGTGACCACCTTCGACGCACCGGGCGCGGGCAGCGGCATCGGCGAGGGCACGGTCGCCTACAGCCTCAACCGTTCCGGCGCCATCGGCGGCTACATCATCGACGACAACGCGGTCTATCACGGCTTCGTGCGCACGCCGGGCGGCAGGATCACCATGATCGACATCCCAGGCGCGGGCAGCGCGTCGACCCAGGGGACGTTCATCCAGGCGATCAACGACGCCGGCGAAGCGATGGGCGCCTACATCGACGGCGACTACGTCCTGCACGGCTTCGTGCGGACGAAATAGCGCGGTACTCGGTTAGTCTCGCCGCCGCGCTGATCGTGGCGGGCAGGTTGGTCGCGACACTGTGGGACCAGGGGGCACCTGGGCTCCCCTGGCCTCCATTGTTATGGCCCGCGGATGCGGGCCACCCAGCTGGGTTCTGCAGGATCAGAGAAGGTTCACGCGGAGACGCGGAGAAGAAAAATAACCTCCACGTTCTCCGCGACTCCGCGCGCAACTATTCGAAGAGCGCGGCTGTATCATCTGGGTGGCCCGCATCCGCGGGCCATGACACCGAAAGAACAATTCCGACGGCGCATTCATCCGCATGTCCAATGCGCAGGCAAATGTGAGCACTGTTCTAATTTGATTTCAACAAATCCCAATTTCCTTCAAATGGCAAAAGGGACCGAAGGAGCATAAACGCACTCGGCTTTTCGCCCCAGGTTGGAGGAACTGACACTTGTGACGCCACGTCTCGATTTCTAGCGACGAAATATCGGACTGGATTCTTGCACTCCTCGCTTCCAAGCAAAACATAGATCGTCACTTGCTCCAGGAGATCTCCCTCAAAGCTTCCTTTCGCAACGTACCAAGGTTGCGCGCGAACAGTTTTGACTTGGACCTTGCGAAGAACACTATCGCTAGATTGCCCGACTAGAAGATCGTATCCCTTGGTATTTCGATCCGCCAATTGGGCGTCATAGCCGCGGCGTAGCAGTTCGGCCATCGCAAAATATTCGCCAGCATTTCCCGTGGGGATGCCCGAGCGTCTTTTTTTCTTCGCGCCGTCCGACATGCTCACAATCTACTATCGGTCGAGCGTCATGGCCGTTGCTCGAGCAATCCCAACCAAAATTTGTGGCAGCTACGCATTAAACTGCTGCTCTCTCCCGTTCCCACCGACGCCCAGGCTCTTCAACTTGCGATGCAGCGCGCTGCGTTCCATGCCGATGAAGGCGGCCGTCCTGGAGATGTTGCCGCCGAAGCGGTTGATCTGGGCGACGAGGTAGTCGCGCTCGAAGATCTCGCGCGCCTCGCGCAGGGGCATCGAGATCACCATCTCGCCGCGGCCCTGGCCGCCCCACGGCGCGCTGGCGCCGAGATCGGCGGGCAACAGATCCGCGCTGATCGCCTGGGCTGCGTCGTCGGTGGCCAGGATCAGCAGGCGCTCGACGATGTTGCGAAGCTGGCGCACGTTGCCGGGCCAGCCATGAGCCTGGAGCACCGCCATCGCGTCGTCGCCGATCTGGCGCATCGCAAGGCCCGACGTCGCCGACAGGCGCTTCATGAAATGCGCCACCAGCGGCGGGATATCGTCGCGGCGCTCGGCCAGCGACGGCACGCGCACCGGCACGACGTTGAGGCGGTGATAGAGGTCCTCGCGGAACTTGCCCTCGCCGATCTCCATGCGCAGATCGGCGGTGGTCGAGCTGATCACGCGTGCGTCGACCTGCACGCGTTGCGTGCCGCCGATGCGGGTGAAGGTCTGGTCGACGAGCACGCGCAGGATCTTGCCCTGCGTCTCGAGCGGCATGTCCGCCACCTCGTCGAGATAGAGCGTGCCGTTATGCGCAAGCTCGAACAGGCCGATCTTGCGCGGCCCCTCGCCGCCCTCGACTCCGAACAGCTCCATCTCCAGCCGCGCGGGCTCCATCGTCGCACAATTGACGGCGACGAAGGCGTTACCGGCGCGGCGCGAGCGCGCATGGATGAGACGCGCCGCGACTTCCTTGCCGGCGCCCGCCGGTCCGGTTATGAGCACGCGGCTTCCGGTCGGCGCGATCTTCTCGACGAGCTGGCGCAGTTGCGAGATCGCGGAAGATTGGCCGACGAGCTCTGTGTCGTCGCCGGCCTTGAGCCGCAGCTCGGCCACCTCGCGCTTCAGCCGCGCGGCCTCGAGCGCGCGCGTCGCGACGTGGATCAGGCGGTCGGCCTTGAACGGCTTCTCGACGAAATCGTAGGCGCCTTTCTTGATCGAGGAGACCGCGGTCTCGATCGTGCCGTGGCCGGAGATCATCACGACCGGAAGATCGGGCTGCTCGCGCTTCAACTGGTCGAGCACCTGGATGCCGTCGAGGCGCGAGCCCTGCAGCCAGATGTCGAGGATGACGAGATGCGGCCGGCGCGCGCGCACGGCGCCGAGCGCGCCGTCGCCGTCGCCCGCGACGCGGGTCTCGTAGCCCTCGTCCTTGAGGATGCCCGCGATCAGGTCGCGGATGTCCTCCTCGTCGTCGACGATCAATATCTCAGACGCCGTGAGCGGCAAGCCTGCTTTGCTCATCCCCGATACCCTTGTCTTTCGGCGGCTTCTGGCGCAGCGGGAAGGTGAGCGTCACCTCCGCGCCTTGCCGTCCGTCGGCCCTGTCCTGCAACGCGATTCCGCCGCCGTGGTCTTCCATGATCTTGCGCACGATGGCGAGGCCGAGCCCCGTTCCCTTCGCGCGCGTGGTGACATAGGGCTCGGTCAGCCGGTGGCGGTGTTCCGGCGGAAGCCCTATGCCGTTGTCGCGGACGCGGTAGACGAGTTTCTCGTCCGCCGTTTCGGCCGAGACCGTGATGGTGCCCGGCGCGTCGTCGCCCTTCTCGATGCGCGAGGCGATGCCCTCGCCCGCGTTCTTGATGACGTTGGTCAGCGCCTGCGCCACCAGCCGTCCGTCGCCCTCGAACCACACCGGCTCCTTGGGCGCGGCGGTCTCGTAGGTGATCTGCGGATTGGCGACGCGCTGCAGGAACACGGCCTGCTGCAGAAGCTCCTGCGCGTTCTCGCGGCGCATCACCGGCGTGGGCATGCGCGCGAAGGAGGAGAACTCATCGACCATGCGCCCGATGTCGCCGACCTGGCGGATGATCGTGTCGGTGCATTGAGTGAAGACTTCCGGATCGGTGGTGACCTCGGCGGCGTATTTGCGTTTCAGCCGCTCGGCGGAGAGCTGGATCGGCGTCAGCGGGTTCTTGATCTCGTGCGCGATGCGGCGCGCGACGTCGGCCCAGGCGGCGGTGCGCTGGGCGGAGACCAGATCGGTGATGTCGTCGAAGGTCACGACATAGCCGCTGGCATGCGGCCCGCGCTCGCTCGCCGACTGCACGCTCAAGGAGCGCTGCTTGTTGCCGCGCGTCACCGCCACCTCGCCGCTCGCCCGGCCCGCGGGCTCGGAGATCGTGCGGCGGATGAGGCTCGCGAACTCCGGCAACGCTTCGGAATAGGAATGGCCTTCCAGCTCCTCCGGCGCCGCGTTGAGCAGGCGCGCGGCCGCGCGGTTGACGATGGTGATGAGCCCGTCGCTGTCGAGCCCGATGACGCCGGCGCTGACGCCCGCGAGCACCGTCTCGGTGAAGCGGCGGCGCTCGTCGATCTGCAGGTTGGCGTCGATGAGCGCGCTCCTCTGCGCGCCGAGCTGCGAGATCATCCGGTTGAAGACGCGCCCCAGCGTCCCGATCTCGTCGTCGTCGCGCGCGACCACGACCTGCGCCTTCAGATCGCCTTCCGAGACGCGCTCGGCGGCACGGATCAGGTTCGAGATCGGATCGACGAGGCGGTTGGCGAGCCACAATCCCATCCAGATCGCCGTCATCAGGATGACGAGCGAGACGACGGCGTAGAGCACCACGAAATTGATCTGCACGTCGCGGCGGTTGTGCTCCAGCAACTGGTACTCGCTGACCGCGACCCTGGTGCGGATGTAATAGGAGAACACCTTGGGATCGACCGCGCGCACGACCAGCAGATAGATGTCGTGGAGCGCGGGCAGTTGGATGAGCGCGTGCACCAACCCGTGCTCGGGATCCTCGTCGACGACGATCTTGCCGGCCTTGGCGTCCGCGATGTCGGCCGCGCTCGGCTTGAGCCCGGCGGTGTATTTGAGCCTGGTGGTGCTTGCCTGCTCGTTGCCGTGGCTGTCGACCATGAACGAGGCCACCAGACCGCGGTCGTTGGTCATGATCTCGAGCTTCTCCATCATCAAGGCGACCTTGATGCGGTTCTGGTCGTCGCGCAGCGTGCGGTCCTGCTGGATGCCGTCGACGATCTCGCCCGCGTCGATGACGATGTCGTGGCTCGTCTGCAGCGCGTATTGCCGCGCGACGCCGACGGCGTTGTCGAGCGCCGACTTCACCCGCGACGAGAACCACGACTCCATGCCCAGGTTCAGCGTCACCGCGGCGAAGATCGCGACCAGGATCGCGGGCACCACCGCGATGGTGCTGAACATGGTGACGAGGCGCACATGCAGCTTGGCGCCCGCGCGCCCCGAGCGCCGCTCGATCCACAGCCGCGCCAGCCGCCAGGCGATCAGCCCGCCCAGCGTCAGCCCGAGCGCCAGGTTGACGATCAGGAGCGCGATCAGGCTGCCCTGGGAGAGGTTGTAGGACCCCGTCTTGGTCAGCGCCGCATAGGTCACGACCCCGGACAGGAGCGACAGCAGCCCCACCCCGAACGCCAGCCAGGACGGGCGCGAGATCGCACGGACGATGCCGAACCACCCGCCCGAAGGCGTCGAACTGGTGCTTACCGAAGCCATTCCCAGCTTTCTGCGCTTGGTCGGGAGCGCTAAACGCTTGAGCCCCCTTGGAATCCGGGCGCCAGTGTAGCCAGGACACAGACTGTTGCAAGTTTGCTGCGGTGCGAAACTGCAACAGGGTTAAAGGTCACATCTTCGGCTTAGAGTGGATTTGAATCGATAGGGACGCCCATGTCCGAGGAAGGCGAAGGCATCGACTGGCTGGCCGGGACCTATTGGTACGTGCCGCCGGAGAACCTCCTGGCGCTGCGGGCGCTCAACACGGCCGAGCCCGTCATCGAGGCGCTGAAGGACCAGACGGTCTGGCACTTCACCGACGCGCAGAACGGCTATCTCGCCGGCATCAGCGCGACCAATATCGGCAAGGGCTGGGCATACAACCTGATGGTCGGCTCGGTCGCGCCGGACGGCGCGGTGAAGATCAGCTTCTCGCCGCTGGGTGCCGCGAGCCCCGACTATTCCGGCACGGCGACGATGACCATCGGCGACGGCTCGCTGTTCGTCGACGGCGACGACGTAGCGTTCCTGATGCAGATGACGTCGGGCAGCGCCCAGTCCAGCGTGACGCATTGGGCCTACATGCTGCCCGTCACACCCGACGATCCCGAATGGACGTCGCTGCCCGGTTATCCGGAGACGGGGATCCCGGAGCTGACGGGATTGAACACCGAGATCCGCGTCGTGCCTTAAGGTCCGAAATTCGCCCAGGGCAGCTCCACATAGGCGTTCGACTGGCCGAAGACCGTGATGTTTTTGTTGGTCAGGCTCGACGTCATGTTCCAGACGTAGCGCACGCCTTTCTGCTCGACATTGCGCACGATCTTGCCGGAGCCGTCATAGGTCACGAGCGCGAGGCTGACGCGGTTGTCGATATAGCTGTATGCCCAGGTGGTCATCCCCATGTACTGGACGACGGGACAGGTCTTCGCGCTCTGCAGCGAGTTGGGGTCCACAAGGCACGTGACCTTGAGACCCGAAGGCGGCGTGGGCGCCGAGCTGGCGTACGGGTTCGCGATCACCGCGGCATTGGTGGCATAGGCCGGTCCCGCGGCCAGCGTGAGCAGTGCCGCGCAAATGGCGGCTTTCAGATATCGCATGGTATCCTCCCTTATCTTCCTAGTTCGTTCCAAGGCACGGTGACCGACTTGTTCTGGTAACCTTCGATCAGCACCGACCGCGTCTTCGCGCTGGTCACCATGTTCCAAACCCAATGCACGCCTTCCTTGGTCACATTGCGCACGATCTTGCCGTCGGGCGTGGTGGTCACCAGCACCATGGAATCGCGGTTGTCGTAGTGGGTATAGGCCCACGTCGTCAGGCCCTGATATTTGACGACCGGACAGTTCTTGCTGAGCGTGATCGTCCGCGGATTTGTGAGGCACATGAGCTTGAGCCCGAACGGCGGCGGCGGCGCGGTCGTGACGGGCACGAACTCGACCTGGGCTTTCTCCATCGCGCCCGCGGAGGCGGTTGTCGCGGCGAGCGCGAGCAACGCGGCTGCGGCCGCGAGTTTGAAGCGATGCACGATGGTCCTCCCCCTCAAGGCCGGAGAATATACTTCAAGGCGAGGTCGTGCGCAAAAGAACTCAATCACCGCGTGAGCGTCACTCGGCTTTCAATCCCCGGATCACTTCCAGCCCCAGGTCGCGGATCTTCTTGCGCAGCGTGTTGCGGTTGAGGCCGAGCAGATGCGCGGCGCGGATCTGGTTGCCGCGCGTGGCGCCGAGACAGATAGAGAGCAGCGGCCGCTCGACCTCCGCCAGCACGCGGTCGTAGAGGCCGGGCGGCGGCAGCTCGCCGCCATATTCCTTGAACACGCTGGCAAGATGCCGCTCGACCATCGCGCTCAGGCTGATCGGCTCCGCACTGTCCGCACCTGGCATGCGCTCGGGCTCGCTCAGCTCCTGCGTGACGAGCGCGGCCGGGATCGCGTCGCCCGAATGCAGCACGGCGAGGCGGCGGATGAGATTCTCCAGCTCGCGCACATTGCCCGGCCAGCGGTAGCGCTTGAGCACGTCGATCGCGTCGGCATCGACGCGCTTGGGGGGCAGGCCCTGCTCTTCCGCACGGCGCAGGAAATGGCGCACGAGATCGGGGATGTCCTCCGCGCGCTCGCGCAGCGGCGGCAGGCGCAGCGGCACGACGTTGAGGCGGTAGTAGAGATCCTCGCGGAACAGGCCGCGCTGGATGAGCTGGCGCAGGTCGCGATTGGTCGCGGCGATGATGCGGACGTCCGTGGAAATCGGCGCGCGGCCGCCGACGCTCGTGTACTCGCCCTGCTGCAGCACGCGCAGCAGCCGCGTCTGCGCCTCCATCGGCATGTCGCCGATCTCGTCGAGGAACAGCGTGCCGCCCTCGGCCTGCTCGAAGCGTCCGATGCCGCGGTTGATCGCGCCCGCGAAGGCGCCGCGCTCGTGGCCGAACAATTCACTCTCGACCAGCTCCTTGGGGATCGCCGCCATGTTGACCGCGACGAAGGCGCGATGCTTGCGCCGGCCGTAATCGTGCAGCGCGCGCGCGACCAGCTCCTTGCCCGTGCCGCTCTCGCCCGCGATGGTGACGGTGAGATCGCTCTGCGTCAGCCGCGCGATGACGCGATAGATCTCCTGCATCGCCGCCGAGCGGCCGATGATCGGAAGCCGGTCGTCCGTCTCGCCCGGCGCGGGCTCGCGCTTCTTCTCCGGCGCCGACAGCGCGCGGGCGACGATCGCGGTCAGCTCTTTCAGGTCGAAGGGCTTGGGCAGATAGTCGAACGCGCCGCGCTCGGCGGCGGCGATGGCGGTCAGGATCGTGTTCTGCGCGCTCATCACCACGACGTGAAGCTCGGGGCGGATGCGCTTGATGCGCGGGATCAGATCGAAGCCGTTCTCGTCGGGGAGGACGACGTCGGTGATGACGAGATTGCCCTCACCCGCCGCAACCCAGCGCCACAGCCCCGCCGCGCTGCCGGTCGTGCGCACGTCGTAGCCCGCGCGGACGAGCGCCTGGTTGAGCACGGTGCGGATCGCGCTGTCGTCGTCGGCGATGAGGATGACGCCATCGGGCATGGTCAGGCTCCTTCGGCCGCTTTGGGCAGCAGGATGCGGAAGACGGTCTTGGCCGCTGCGGAGTCGCATTCGACGACGCCGCCGTGATCGCCCACGATCTTGGCGACGAGCGCCAGGCCCAGCCCCGTGCCGTACGTCTTCGTCGTCACGAACGGATCGAAGATGTGCGGCATCAGCTCGGGCGCGATGCCTTTGCCGTTGTCGCGCACCGTGATCTCGATGGGCAGGCTCAGCCGCTCGCCCGCGACCGCGGCGCCGAAGCGCACGCCGGGGCGATAGCCGCTGGTCAGTACGATCTCGCCGCCGTTCTCCGGCAGCGCGTCGAAGGCGTTGCGCACGAGATTGAGGAACACCTGTACGAGCTGATCGAAATTCCCCGACACGTCCGGCAGTGACGGATCGAAGGTCTCGCGGAACGTCGCGTCGCGTGCGAAGCCGGCCTCGGCGAGCTTGCGCACGCGGTCCAGCACCTCGTGGATGTTCACCGGCGCGCGCGTTAGGCTGCGCGTGTCGCCGAAGGTCTCCATGCGGTCGATGAGCGCGCGGATGCGGTCGGTTTCGTCGCAGATGAGCTGCGTGAGCGTCTTGTCCTCGGTCTGATCTTCGAGGAGCTGGGCCGCGCCACGGATGCCGGCGAGCGGGTTCTTGATCTCATGCGCCAGCACGGCGGCCATGCCGTGCATCGAGCGCACCGCGCCACGATGCAGGAGCTGGCGATCGATGCGTTGCGCCAGGCTCGCTTCCTGGAGCGTCAGGACCACCGCGCCATCCGGCTTGGCGAGCGGCGTCACGGTCACGTCGGCGACGCGTTCGCCGTGGCGCGGCGTGGTGAGGTCCATCGTGCGCTCGCTGACCGAAGCGCCGCGGGCGCGCGCCTGGGCGATCAGCCCGATCAGCGGCGTGCCGAAGGGGACGAGATCGTCGAGCTTCTGCTTGAGCAGAAGCCCTGCGCCGCTGCCGAAGAACTGCTCGGCGGCTGGGTTGACGTAAAGCAGCCGCTGCTCCGCATCCGCCACCAGGACGGGCATGGGCAGGGTATTGGCGACTAGCGCGGAAAGATCGATGCTCAACCAGGCCCACCTGCAGGTCTTTGCCTACTCGTTGGGCAGCATAGGTTGATGGCTACAATTTATGCAATGGTGCAGAATTCGCTAAGAGCATCAGCTGCTTTCACAAGACACTCCATAGCCATGCCAAGAATTGCACGATGGCGCATAAAGATGCGATCGCGCCGAGAAAGAGCGCGAGCGGCTCAATGGAATCCTTGTTTGGAGAGATTTTCGGAGCTTTCACCGCACACCTCTTCATTAAACTTGAGGGTTTGGTGAATGCGATTGGTTAAGGGGTATTAGGGGTCAAACCATTTGCGTCTACAAGGGGCACATTTGGCGAACACATCGTACAAACGCAGCGTAGTTAACCGTGTTATTCATAATATCAATATCTGCTATTTTTTTGTATTTTAAATATAGAATATATTGAATACCAGTTATAAAATTCAGATACACTGATTGCAGGCCATTTCCAACTCGCAGTGAGTGATTTCACCGCGGGGAATTCGCTTCCCGCAGTAGTTCCTTTTTGCCACGCCCGCCGTGTTTGGTTACATAGCCATATGCCGAAAACAACTGTCTTAATCGTCGCCGCCGGACGGGGCGAGCGCGTCGGCGGGCCGGTGCCGAAGCAGTACCTGCCCCTTCTCGGAAAGCCGATGCTGCGCTGGACGGTGGAGGCGTTTCTCGGCCGCGTCGACGCCATCCAACTCGTCGTCGGCACCGATGACGAGGCGGCCTACCGGGACGCGGTGCGCGGCATCGACCTGCCCCATCCGGTCGCCGGCGGCCCGACGCGGCAGCATTCGGCGATGCATGGGCTCGAAGCGCTGGCGCATCACAAGCCCGATTTCGTCCTGATCCACGATGCGGCCCGTCCCCTGGTGTCGCCGGCCACGATCGAAAGCGTCGTCGCGGCGCTGGCGGCGGGTGCCGACGCGGCGGTGCCCCTGCTCGCCGTCGCCGACACGCTGCGCAAGCACGAGGACGGCAGATGGATCACCGTTCCGCGCGACGGGCTGATGCGGGCACAGACGCCGCAGGGCTTCCGCTTCGAGAAAATCCTCAAGGCCCATCGCGACCACAAGACGCTCGCGCTCACCGACGACATGGCGCTGGCGGAACTTGCCGGCCTCGATATCGTTGTCGTCCCGGGCGAGGAAACCAATCTCAAGATCACCAGCGCGAAGGACATCCCCATGGCGGAACAGCTTCTGGCCGCGCGGCTGGGCGAGACGCGCACCGGCTCCGGCTACGACGTGCACCGCTTCACCGATGGCGATCACATCTGGCTCTGCGGCGTGAAGATCGCGCACGACCACGCGCTCGAGGGCCATTCCGACGCCGATGCCGGGCTGCACGCGCTCACCGACGCGATCCTGGGCGCCATCGGCGAAGGCGACATCGGCATGCACTTTACGCCCACCGACGAACGCTGGCGCGGCGCGCCGTCGTGGAAGTTCCTCGATCACGCGGCCGGTTTGGTGCGCGACAAGGGCGGCGCCGTCGCGCATTGCGACGTCACCATCATCTGCGAGCGGCCGAAGATCGGCCCGCACCGCGAGGCGATGCGCGCGCGGATCGCCGAAATCCTCAAGCTCGACGTCGGCCGCGTCAGCGTGAAGGCGACGACGACGGAGGGCCTGGGCTTCATCGGCCGCCGCGAAGGCCTCGCTGCCGAGGCCGTCGCCACAGTGCGCCTGCCATGAGCAACGTCGCCACGCTCTTTGGCCTCGGACGTCTCGGCTTCGCGCCGGGAACGCTGGGCAGCCTCGTCGCGCTTCCTATCGCGTGGCTCGTGATGCGCTTCGGCGGGATGTACGTGCTGCTCGGCGTCACCGCGGTCGTCGCCATCGCCGCGATCTGGGTGAGCGACGCCTATGCGCGCGAGATCGGCGCCGAGGACCCGCAGGACTGCATCATCGACGAGGTCGCGGGGCAGATGCTCGCTTGCGCGCTTAGCCCCCTGTCGCTTGCGGGCTTCGCGCTCGCCTTCGTGCTCTTCCGGCTCTTCGACATCTCCAAGCTGTGGCCGATCTCGGCGGTGGAGCGCATCGGCGGCGGCGCGGGCATCGTCGGCGACGACATGCTCGCGGGCCTGATCGCCGGCATGGTGGTTGCGACTGCGGCGACGGCGGGACTTGTCTGATGTTCCCTTCGCCGCTGCTTCGCCTTGCCGAAGTCGTCACCGCCGAGGCGCGCGCGCAGAAGCTGCGCATCGCCACCGCCGAAAGCTGCACCGGCGGATTGATCGGGGGTTTGCTCACCGAGATCCCGGGCTCGTCGGAGGTCTTCGAGCGCGGCTTCATCGTCTATTCCAACCGCGCCAAGCAGGACATGCTGGGTGTGCCCGGCGATCTCATCGCCGACATGGGCGCGGTCTCCGAAGCCGTCGCGCGCATGATGGCCGAAGGCGCGGTCGAGAACTCCAACGCGCATCTCGCGGTCGCGGTGACCGGGATCGCGGGCCCCGGCGGCGGCACGCCGATGAAGCCCGTCGGCCTCGTCCACATCGCAGCTTGCCGCGAGAACCGCTCGATCCTGCACGAGGCCCACCGCTTCGGCGACATCGGCCGCAGCGAGGTGCGGATGAGGAGCGTGGAAGCGGCGCTGGAGCTGTTGCAGCGGCTTTTCTAGCCCAAATGTCATGGCCCGCGAATGCGGGCCACCCAGCTGGGTTCTGCACACTGCCGAAAGCGCTGGCGCGGAGGTCATTTTTTCTCCGCGAATTCTTTGAAATAGAGCAAGCGTTACCTGGGTGGCCCGCATTCGCGGGCCATGACAAATGAGTTTTCAATTGAAAGGAATCCTACGCCGTCTTCTTCGACAGCTTCTCAGCCCTCTCCAGGAACGCGTCGGTGGTGCGCAGGAGGACGCGGCCGAAGGCTGTGCCGACGACCATGTTCAGCACGGGATTGCGCAGCTCGAAGGCGATGGAGAAGTCGATCTTGCAGCCCTGCCCCTGCGGCGTGAAGCGCCAGTGGTTCTCCAGCTGCCGGAACGGACCCTCGGTCTGCACCACGTCGATGGTGCGGCCTTCCGGGTCGAGCACCACGCGGCTGGTGTAGCTCTCGCTGAAATTCCGGAAGCCCGCGGTCATGCGCGCGCTCAAGATCTCGCGGCCCTTGAGGTGGCTGCGGCCCACGATGTGCAGCGCCTTCACCCCTGGAACGAATTTCGGATATCTCTCGACGTCGGCGACGATCGCATACATGAGGTCGGCCGTATACGGAACGGTGCGGCTTTCGCTATGCTTGGTCACGCGCGCGAAGCCCTCGCGGATTTGAGCGCGGCAAAATCGCTGTCGGCATGATAGGACGAGCGCGTGAGCGGGCTTGCCGACACCATCGCGAAGCCCTTGGCGCGGGCGACCTGCTCGAGGCCCTTGAACTCGTCCGGAGCCCAGAAGCGCGCGAGCGGCGCGTGCTTCTTGGTCGGCTGCAGATATTGGCCGATGGTGAGGAAGTCGACGCGCGCGGCGCGCAGGTCGTCCATCACCTGCATGATCTCCTCGCGGCTTTCGCCCAGCCCCACCATCAGCCCCGATTTCGTGAAGCCTTCCGGCACCAGCTCCTTGGCGCGCTCCAGAAGGCGCAGCGACGCGAAATAGCGCGCGCCCGGCCTGACCGACAAATAAAGCCGCGGCACGGTCTCGAGATTGTGGTTGAAGACGTCGGGACGCGCGTCCATCACGACGTCGAGCGCGCCGTCCTTGCGCAGGAAATCGGGGGTCAGCACCTCGATGCTCGTGCCGGGGCTCAGCTGCCGGATCGCGCGGATCGTTCGCGCGAAATGCTCCGCCCCGCCGTCGGCAAGATCGTCGCGGTCGACCGAGGTGACGACGACGTGCTTGAGGCCGAGCTTGGCTGTGGCGCGCGCCACGTTCTGCGGCTCATCGGCGTCGAGCGCCGTGGGCAGGCCCGTCTTGACGTTGCAGAAGGCGCAGGCGCGCGTGCAGGTGTCCCCTAAGATCATCATCGTGGCGTGGCGGTGCGTCCAGCACTCGCCGATGTTCGGGCACGCCGCCTCCTCGCAGACCGTGTGCAGCTTGTGCGCGCGCACGATCTCCCTGGTCTGCGCATACTCGCGGCTCACCGGCGCCTTGACGCGGATCCATTCCGGCTTGCGCAGCACGGGACTGTCCGGCCGGTGGGCCTTTTCCGGGTGACGCGGGGGCTCGGCGCGGTCGATGACGACGGTCATGGCGGTCATATAGGACTCTTCGCGCCCCGATGCCACAATGGCGTCCGCCGCCGATGGGATAGCTGCCATGATCACGGAACCCGCCATGTTCGCGCTCGCCGACCGCTTCATGCATGCCATAGAGCACGGCGACGCCGAGGCCATCGCGGCCTGCTACGCGCCCGACGTGCGCATCTGGCACAACAACGACGGCAAGGAGCAGGGACCGGCCGAGAACCTTCGCGTCCTGCGCTGGGTCGAAGAGCGTCTCAAGAACCGCAAGTACGAGATCGCCGGCCGTCACGCCTTCCCGGGCGGCTATGTGCAGCAGCACACTCTGACCGGCACGCTGCGCGACGGGACACCGTTCCGCATGCCGGCCTGCCTGGTCGTCACCGTCGAGAACGGACGCATCGCGCGGCTCGAGGAGTATCTCGATTCCGCCCATGTGCAGCCGCTGTTGAGGGGGTAGTTCCACACCCTTCCCTCATCGTCATCGCCCGCTTTATGCGGGCGACCCACGGCAGCAGGCGCCGACCATCGAACTTGTATCCGTGGGTCGCCCGGACAAGCCGGGCGATGACGTCTGTGGGGAAGAGAGATGAATCCGTTCGTCCGATTAAGGCACGGTTTCCGAAACGTCATCTTAACGGCATCTTAGGATAATCCTAACGGGTTTGGGACCGTGGGAGTCTTCGAAGATGACGGGGTTGCATCGCGCCGTGTTGCGCGGGTTTGCCGTTCTGGCGGCGGTCGCGGCGCTCGGCGGTAGCGCCGGCGCGCACAAGATCATGGTGATCCATTCCTTCTGCGGCGAGGCCAATTGCGCCGACGGCGGCAGCGGCATGTCGCTGGTGCGCGATGCAGCGGGCAATCTCTACGGCACGGCGGCGCCGACCTCTTCGGACTATGGCTCGATCTTCGAGCTGAGCCCGGCGGGCGGCAAATGGACGTATCGCGCGCTCGATCATTTCAGCCAGGGCGCACAGCTCACGCCCAACGCGCCGCTGATCGTCGACGTGAACGGCGATCTGTACGGCTCCCTGAAGGACTACAACCGGCTCTCGCGCGGCGGCATGATCTTCAAGCTCAGTCACAGCGCGGACGGCTCGACCTGGACGTACCGCATGCTGCATTACTTCACGCAGGATCGTTACGGCTCCGAAGGCGCGATGACCTATGCGGGCGCCGCCGCGGGTCTGCCCTATGACGGCGTCTCGACGCTCTATGGTCCCTCGGGGCAAGGCGGGCGCGATGCAAAGGGCACCATCTTCGCGCTCACCCCGCCGACCACGGGCAAGATTTGGGACTACAAGATCATCTATTCCTTCTGCCGGCGGGCCGATTGCGCCGACGGCTGGGCGCCTTTCGACACGCTGACGATGGACGGGGCAGGCAACCTCTACGGCACCACCGTCGCCGGCGGCGCGAACGGACAAGGCGTGCTCTTCGAGCTGAGCCCGGGCGCCAAGCACTGGTCGAACACCGTGCTTCACGATTTCTGCTCGCAGAGCGATTGCGGCGAGCCGCTCACCAACAGCGTCGTCCGCGATGCCGCGGGCAACCTCTACGGCACCACGTCGGAGGACGCCGGATGTGTCGCCGGCCAGCCTTGCGGCGTCCTCTACAAGCTCGCGCCCGATGGACAGGAGAGCGTCCTGCACGGCTTCTGCTCGCAGAGCGATTGCGCCGACGGCAAGGATGCCGGCATGGGGCTGACCATGGACGCGAACGGAACGCTCTATGGCGTGACCACCCAAGGCGGCGGCAACGACCAGGACGTCAACGGCAAGGGCGGCGGGACGATCTTCTCCTTCGACGGCAAGTATCACGTCCTGCACAGCTTCTGCGCGCGGACGAACTGCACCGACGGCGCCTATCCCATCGGCCCCTTGATCGCGGACGGCGCGGGGCATTTCTACGGCGTCACCTCAAGCGGCGGCGCAACGGGACACGGCACCATTTTCGAGTTCGCGCCTTAAAAAGGCGGCGGGGCGGCGATTTCTCCCCGGTTTTGCCGCCACGGCCGTTTGCGCTAAAATTTCACCATAATTCGGGACCGGGATGAACCTGGACCGCCGGGGAGAGACGATTGACCTTAGCCACCGTTGCCGCCGCGTCCGGCGAAGACGTTTGTCCGTTCGACATCTCCAGCACGGGCAAGTCCGTATTCCGCGGCTTCGTGGACGCCCGCGCCAGGTTCGGCGGCAAGCGCGTCTGCATCTTCGACGTCGACGACAGCGAGCGGACCTATGACGACATCCTGCGCGGCGCGCTGGCGCTCGGCCACGCGCTGAAGGCGGGCACGAAAAAGGGGGAATGCGTCGGCGTCATGCTGCCGACCGGCGCGGGCGCGATCGCGACGTTCCTGGCGGTGTCGGCCTATGGCCGCGTTCCGGCGATGCTGAATTTCACCTCGGGCGCGGCGGCGGTCAAATCCGCACTCAAGACGGCGCAAGTGAAGAAGATCGCGACCGCCAGGCGCCTGGTCGAGATGGCGGGGCTCCAGTCCCTGGTCGACGAACTCTCGCAGACGGCCGAGATCGTCTATCTCGAGGACGTCCGCGCGAACCTTTCGCTCATGGACAAGGTGGCCGCGGCCGTCGGCCAGTTCTTCCCGGGGCTCATGACCTCGCATCCGTCGCCGGACGCGCCGGCGGTGATCCTCTTCACCTCCGGCACCGAAGGCGAGCCGAAAGGCGTGGCGCTCTCGCACCGCAACCTGCTCGCCAATGTCGAGCAAGTGCGGGTGCACCTGGCGCTCTATTCGTCGGACATCCTGCTCAATCCCCTGCCCGCGTTCCATTGCTTCGGGCTGACGGTCGGCTCGCTGATGCCGCCGCTGCTGGGGCTGAAGGTCGTGTGCCATCCCACGCCCTTGCAGCCGAAGGAGATCGTCAACCGCATCCGCAAGCACCAGGCGACGATCCTGGTCTCCACCGACACCTTCATCACGCAATATGCGCGCGTCGGCGAGCCGGGCGATCTCAAATCGCTGCGGCTGACCGTCTGCGGCGCCGAGCGGCTGCGCGACGAGACGCGCGCGCTGCTGCGCAAGAAGCACGGCATCGAGCTGCTCGAAGGCTACGGCGTCACCGAGGCCTCGCCGGTGATCGCCGCGAACCGGCCCGGCGCGAACCGTCCCGGCACCGTCGGGCAATTGATGGCCGACATGCAGCTGCGCCTCGATCCGGTGGAAGGCATCCCCAATGCGGGGCGCCTGGTGGTGAAGGGCCCGAACGTGATGCTCGGCTATCTCAAGGCCGACGCGCCGGGCAAGATCGTGCCGCCCGATGGCGGCTGGCACGACACCGGCGACGTCGTCTCGGTGGACGAGGACGGCTACATCGCGATCAAGGGGCGGCTGAAGCGTTTCGCCAAGATCGGCGGCGAGTCGGTTTCGCTCGCGGTCGTCGAGAGCTGCGCCTCGGCCTTGTGGCCCGACCACGGCCACGCCGCGATCACCGTGCCCGACGGCCGCAAGGGCGAGCAGATCGTGCTCATCACCACCAACCCAGACGCCAACCGCCACGACATCGTAGGCTGGGCGCACAATCACGGCGTCTCCGAGCTCGCGATCCCGCGCCGCATCGTCTGCGTCGACGAGATACCGGTGCTCGGCACCGGCAAGACCGACTATGTGAAAGTGCAGAAGATGCTGCCCGCGGAAGGGCAAGTGAACTAGGATTGTTCACATTTCAGTGTCATGGCCCGCGAATGCGGGCCACCCAGGTGAAAACCTGCGAGAATCGCCCAGCATCGTCTTAACGTCGCGCAACAGGATTCAGAATGCAGAACCCACTGGGTGGCCCGCATTCGCGGGCCATGACGAGTTGTTGAGACCATGCTGACGCGGCGAAGCTGTCTCGCGGCGCTCGCGGTCCTCACCGTTCCGGCGCGCGCGGATGGGACGGATGGCCGGCTGAAGGCGCGCCCGAGTCTTTCGCCGCCGCAGCCGCCCGCGCCGCGCGCGGGAGATTTCACGCCGCTGGGCTTGGACGAGAGGGACGCAACCCTCTACGCACCGAAAAGCTTTGTGCCGCAGACCGCGCTGCCGCTGCTGGTGATCCTGCACGGCTCGGGCGGCAACGGACACGAGACGGCGGCGGCGCTCGCAAGCGAAGCCGATAAGCGGAACCTGCTCGTGCTCGCACCCTCTTCCCGCCGCAGCACCTGGGACGTGCATCACGCGCCCGCCTGCGACGACACGCTCTTCATCGACCGCGCGCTGGCATGGACGTTCGGCCGCACGACCATCGACGCCAAACGTATCGCGCTCATGGGCCTGTCGGACGGCGCCGCCTTCGCGCTGTCGCTCGGCCTCGCCAATGGCGATTTCTTCTCGGACGTGCAGTCGCTCTCCGCGAGCACCTTTCACGTGCCGCTCACCATCGGAAAGCCGCGCATCTTCGTCAGCCACGGCCGCCGCGACCACACCATTCCTTTCGCGACCGGACAGCGCATCGCCGGCACGCTGAGCGCGGCCGGCTACGACGTGATGTTCCGCCCCTTCGACGGCGGACACGAGTTGACGAAGGACTGCCTGGACGCGGCGCTAGACCGCTTTCTCGGTTGACGTCGCCATGATCTCGTCATGGCGCGCGCAGATGCGCGGCCACAGCGATGCGGCCTCGGGCATCTTCAGGTCGCATTCCTCGTCGAGGAAGCGCACGAGCTCGGACGCCGAGTCGAGCGTCCTGTCGGTGAAGCCCTGCGGCGTGACGATGCGCACGACGCGCCCGCGCAGCACCTGGACATGGCCGTCGCGGAAGCGGAAGCAGAACAGATTCTGCGTGAACGGCGACATGGGCGAGGTCTGCATCCACACGCATTTCTCGGCCAGCTCCGCCTCGTCCACCGCTTCGAGCTTGAAGTCGAAGGAGGGCGCGCAGCCGAATTCGTGATGGCGCAGCCGCCACCAGCCGTCGTCGACGCGCGAGACGTTGAACGTGAACCCGCCCGAGACGAAATCGCCCTCGCGCACCGGGATCGGATCGACCGGCCCGTCGCCGAAGCCGACATCGGCGAGATAGAGCCCCTCGGGCAGTTCGACCCGCAGTACCAGATGATTGCGCACGGCCATCTCGCCCCACGCCTCGCGCATCACCGCGCCGAGCGAGCGGGTCACCTTGAAGCCCAGCTCTGCGAGCGCCCAGCCGAAGATGCCGTTCATCTCGTAGCACCACCCGCCGCGCCCGCGCGTCACGATCTTCTCGTAGATCGGCCCGATCTCGGTCGTTACCGGCCGCCCGAGCTGCACGTCCAGGTCCTCGTAGGGAATCGAGCGCAAATGGGCGTGGTGAAGGGTCGTGAGCCCCTCAAGCGTCGCGGGCGGCCGCTCGGTCAAGCCGATCCGGCGGAGATAGGCGTCGATGTTCATGGGTCCCCAGATCTCAGAACGAATGATCTACACTGTGCATTCGTTTTTCGGTTTTTAAAATCGCCGCGCCGATCAGCCGGCCGTGTTGACCGCCAGTTGAGCAGCGAAAGCCCGCTTGTAGGCGGGCCGCGCTTCGCCGCGGGCGACGTAGGCGGCCAGGCTCGGAAATTCGCCCAGGATGCCCGACGGCTTCAGCCTCAGCAGCACCGACACCATCATCAGGTCGCCCGCGCTGAACCCGCCGTCGAGCCAGTCGGCATCGCCGAGGCGGGCGGACAGCTGTCTCAACCGGTCGCGGATGCGATCCACGACCAGAGGCAGGCGCTCCTTGCTCCAGGGCTTGTCGCCCTCCACAAACTTGGCGATCACGAGGTCGAGGATCGCCGGCTCCACCGAATTGAGCGCGGCGAACATCCACATGATCGCGCGCGCCCGCGCATCGGCATCGTCCGGCAGCAGGCCCCCGTGGCGCTCGGCGATATGGAACACGATCGCTCCCGTCTCGAACAGCGCGAGACCGCCTTCCTCATAGGTCGGTATCTGGCCGAAAGGATGGAGCGCGAGATGCGCGGGTTCCTTCATCGCCTTGAACGAAACAAGGCGGACCTCGTAAGGCCGGCCCGCCTCTTCAAGCGCCCAGCGAACGCGCGTATCGCGCGCCAGCCCCTTGCCGCCATCGGGCGACCGCTCAAAGGCGGTGATGGTGATGGTCATCGCGGGGCTCCTTTCGGGCGAAAATCATCAGCTGCGGAGCGGGCAAGCTGTCAAGGCAAACCGGCACCTATGCTGCCCTCATGCTTCGACAGGCTCAGCATGAGGGCGTGCCCCAAACCCTCACCCTGAGCTTGTCGAAGGGTGAGATCGTCCTGGCACTGCTCGGTTCATCGGATAGGAATATTATCTCAGTCGTGTAGCTTACACAGAAGCACTAGGCGTAGTCCTCCGAAATCAGTGAGTAACTGGGCGAAGTCTAGCCGCCGGTCGCTGAATCGTTGCAGTCTGCCACCGCGACAACGAGCGCGGGTGGCAGGGGGCTTATGTGGTTCAATACAAACCGCTGAAGGTATCGCAGCTCAAGCTTGACCTCAGAAATTACCGGCTGGGCAAGACGAAGAACCAGCCTGCGACTTTCCAAGCCATGCTGGAAGATCAAGCCGACCTGCTCGCGAATCTAGCTCGTGACATCATCGACCACGGTCTCAGCCCCGGAGAAATGGTGTGGGTGATCCCGGATGAAAGCGATGCTGACATGTACACAGTCTTGGAAGGCAATCGGCGCATCACAGCGTTGAAAGTGCTCGACACCCCATCCATCGCGGTCGGGTCCGCCGTGGAAAAGAAGTTCACAAACCTGTCCAAAGAATACGCGCAAAGAAGCCCAATCCGCGAAGTTTATGGGTGCGTATTCTCAGGCCGCGAAGAAGCGCGTCCTTGGATTCGGCGCAGGCATATGAATGCAGGGTCCGGCGTCGGCCTTGAAGGCTGGGGCTTTATGGCAAAGGGCCGGGCAATGCGCGACGAAGGAGAAAACGCGCCGCGCACGCTCATTGTGATGGAAGCCCTTCAAGATCGCTCGCCAGAATGGGCTCAAATCGAAAGTGCTCTTGACGAAAAATGGTCCACCGTTGACCGCGTGATGAATTCATCAAGTCTTCCCAAGACCCTTGGCATTACTATCGATCCGAACAAAGGGACGATCACAGCAGAAAACGGTGACGCGCAGGCAGCAAGATCGCTCCTGAGACGAATTCTCGCTGCAATGGCGGATCCTGAATTCAAATTCAAAAAGATCGAAGACAGGAACGACCGTGAAAATTTCATTGGCGATTTTGCCCAATACGCCGTGAAGCTTAAGCCTGCTGTCCCGCGCGACGGACGCGACGGCGGTAAATCCGGTGATAAAGGCAAATCCGGGGGAAAAGAAAAGGATTCTAAGGGAGGCTCAAAAAAGCCGAAGGCAGATTCACTTGCTCGCGACACGTTGGCGCCGAAGAGAGGCCCTAAAATTTTGCCGGTCGTTGGAACGCGCCTCAATCCGCTATATGGCGAATGCCGCAAGATAAAAATCCATGGCAACGAGAATGCAGCGGCGCTGCTATTGCGTGTGTTCATTGAGTTGAGCAGCGAGGCATATTTAAAAACTCGACGGGTGCCGATCCCGCAAGCACTGAAAGAAAAAGGTCGAAAAAGGTGGGATGAATTCGGAATCGCTCTGGCAACGAAGGTCGAGTGTGTCTGCAATAACCTCGATCCAACGCGCCGCGAAAAGAAATTCCAGCAGGCCCGCTTGGCCATCGATCCGGGAACCAAGGGCTATTATTCGGTCGAGACCCTCCACGGTTATTTCCACAATGTCGATCTGCTGCCGGATGCCAAGGACCTGAAGAGAGCTTGGGATGCTTGGGAGAGCTACCTGTTTGAGCTTCATACATCTTTGAACCCAGGCCCATAAATATCGCTGGCCAGCGCGGTGACGAATGTATAAATAGCCATGTTCGACACACCTCTCAGATACCCCGGCGGCAAAGCTCGTCTCACGCAATACGTCCTTGACGTGTTCAAGCTCAACAATCTGGCCGGAGGGCACTACGTTGAGGCTTACGCAGGAGGTGCCGGCGTGGCTTTCCCGTTGCTGTATTTGGAATATGCTATGCACATTCATCTCAACGATCTGAACAAATCTGTTTTTGCTTTCTGGAAATCGGTTCTCGAAGAACCTGAGGAATTATGTCGGCTCGTCCGCGATAAACCGCTGACAATTGGCCAATGGAAAAAGCAACGTAAAATTCAGACCGCTACCGACGTGAGTAGATTGGAGCTTGGCTTCTCCACACTCTATCTTAATCGGACCAACCGATCTGGAATTTTGAACGCGGGCGTAATCGGCGGCCTCGATCAAACCGGTGGCTGGAAAATAGATGCACGCTTCAATCGCAAGGATCTTATCAAGCGCATTGAGAAGATTGCGAGCTATGCGCCAAGGATCAGTCTGTACAACATGGATGCGGCGGCATTCATCACTGAAAAGCTTCCCGAGATTTCGAGAAAATCGCTCGTTTATCTCGATCCTCCTTATTATGCGAAGGGTAGCGAGCTTTACGAGAACCATTATAAGCCCGGAGATCATGCCGCCATCGCTGTACTGGTAGCGAAGATCAAGCAGAAGTGGATTGTTTCGTATGACAATGTGCGCCCGATTCGAAAGCTGTACCAGCAGTTCGAACAAGAGCCGTTTGGCTTGCGCTACTCCGCACAGGATCGTTATGACGGCAAAGAGGTCATGATATTCAGTCGTGACCTGAAAACACCGGATTCTGTGGAGTCGTTCCGTGGCATAGCGGCGTAGGTATCATGGCGAAGCCAACGGGCCGCCTCGAACCACTCGCGGGCGGTTGTCTCGTCGTGGAAGTGCTACTTGCGAAATATTCTTAGCCAGTTTTGGTACGTTTGTCGTCTATCCTTACAATCTAGGCTAGCGGGTTGTGGTGCTAACTACGCAACTAGGAATATTATCTCCATAAATTATTCGCCTGTCCCTCATATAGGGGACTTGCATATAGCGAACTTCATGCTAGATGTAACTCCGCAATAGTTGGGAGGCGGAAAGCAGCGCGTCGTGCCACCTGAGACAGATTACACGCGCAAATTCCGTAAGGAACTGATGGCCGGGCTATCATCGCTCGTCCTCCTGGCCGTGCTCGCCCGTGCGGGCCGGGAGATGTATGGCTACGAAATCGCGAAAGCGGTCAAAGCCGAGGGCGAAGGCGGGCTGATCTTCAAGCAGGGCGCGATCTATCCGGTCCTGCGGTCCCTTCACGCGACGGGCCTTTTGGAGAGCCGGGTCGAGGCTTCGGCCTTCGGTCCGCCCCGCCGCTACTACAACATCACCGACGGCGGGCGCCGCGCACTGGCCGAGTGGCAGTTCGCCTGGCGCGACATGCGCGAATTCGTCGACGACGCCCTCAAGGGCGGCGGCATGGGCGCAGGAGCCGGCGATGACGCCAGACCGTCGGCCTGAAACGGTCCGAGCCTATCTGGACGCGCTGAGGCGCGCGCTCAAAGGCGCGCCCGCCGGGCTGATCGCCGACGCGCTCGCCGACACCGAAGACCATCTGAACAACGAGATTTCCCACAACCCGGATCTTCCGGAATCCCTGATCCTGGCGTCCGTCATCGACATCTACGGCACGCCGCAAGAAATCGCAGAGGAGTACCGAGACATGGAAGCCACAATCGGCGGGCCCTTCCCCAAGACCGAGCCCAGCCAAGAGCGCCGCTACGGATTCTTCAACGTCATCTCCGACACGCGCACCTACGGCGCGCTGCTCTACATGCTTTTGTCGCTGGTGACGGGTATCGTCTATTTCACCTTCGTCGTCACCGGCATGTCGCTGAGCCTGGGCCTGATGATCACGATCATCGGCATACCGCTGGCGCTCGTCGTGCTCGGCATGTCGCGGCTGTTCGCGCATGTCGAGGGCCGCATCGTCGAGGGACTGCTCGGCGTGCGCATGCCGCGCCGCCTGCCGCCCGCGACCCAGGCCGACGAGACGATCTGGTCGCGCATCAAGGACGTCGTAAGCGACATCCGCACCTGGTCGTCGATGCTCTACATGCTGCTGATGCTGCCGCTGGGCATCGTATACTTCACCTTCGCGGTGACCGGACTGTCGCTGTCGCTCGGCGTCACGGCCGTCAGCATCTACGGCCTCGTGACCAACGACGCCAGCCACATGCGCTTTGACGGCGTTCCCTGGATGCAGCATCTGGTCCACACCGCGCCGGGCCTGATCCTATTCGCGCTCGCCGGCCTGCTCCTGTTCTTCCTCGTGCTGCACATGGCGCGCGGGATCGGCTGGCTGCACGGCAAGATCGCCGAGTTGCTTCTCGTCCGGCTCTAGCCTCCAATAAATGCCGGACACCCTGGCGCCGCGGATCACCAGATTCGCGGCGCTATTTTTCCGCCCCGCGGCCAGAGACCCTTAACCCCATTACGATTAACGCCCCGGTAAGGGTTGACGCGCCTAATAGCCTTTGCGCTATAAGGCCTTGCTGCCGGTTCGCCGGGCGCATGACGCGTGGGGGAGCCTGGGCTGGGGGAGACTTCGGCTCGACTATACTCAGGAGCCGATGTGGAGCGACGCAGCCCCCTAGCTACGACGTCCGTGATGGGCGAATGGCGCAAATCCGCGCATGGCGCCGCGACCGCGCTCGGCACGACCGACGGGCGCTGGGCCCTGGTGAGCACCTCGCTCACCGCGATGATCGCCGGCTCCATCGCCTGGCTCGCGATCGGCACCATGCCGCCGATGAAGCCGCACGGCTTGGCGGCGCACAGCCAGACAACGTTCCTGCCTTATCAATTGTTCCAGAAGCTCACTCATTCGGACGGCAACTACGCTTCGATCGCGCCGTTCACGCCGCCCAAGCCCACCTCGCCCCTCGACCAGGCCGCAGACGACCAGACGCTCGACAGCGGCGACGCCACCTCCGGGATAGACACCCGCACCGTCACCATGGACCGCGGCGACACGCTCGCGGGCGCGCTTGAGGACGCGGGCATATCTTCCGAGGACGCGAGCGCCGCGGTCGCGGCCCTGGGCAAGGTCTACAACGTGCGCAGCCTGCGCGCGGGCCAGGACTTCGAGGTCACCTATTCCACCGCGCCGCAAACCGCCGACGCGAACGAGAACGCCCAAGCGCTCGTGCCCGCCACCGGCGACGAGGACGACGCGAACGCCAACGGTCCCGTCGGCCCCGCCACCATCGCACCGGCGGCGCATCTCATCTCGATCGCGTTCTCGCCCTCGATCGAGCACGAGATCACCATCGCGCGCGACGAGAGCAACGCCTTCGCCGCCAGCGACATCGTGAAGAAGCTCCAGGTGCACGAGCACCGCGCCGGCGCGACGATCGAAGGCAGCCTCTATCTCAGCGCCATGCGCGCGGGCGTCCCCGCCGACGTCGTGGTCGAGATGATCCACATGTTCTCCTACGAGGTCGACTTCCAGCGCGACATCCGTCCGGGCGACACGTTCGAGGTCTTCTACAGCTACTACTACACGCCCGAGGGCCAGCCCGCGCGCAACGGCAACATCGCCTATGCGACGATGCATCTGAAGGGCCGCTCGGTGACGCTCTACCGCTACCAGCCCGATCCCAACCAGCCGGCGGATTATTTCGACGCGCATGGCCAGAGCGCCAAGTCGATGCTGATGAAGACGCCGGTCGACGGCGCGCGCATCTCGTCGGGCTTCGGCATGCGCTTCCATCCGGTGCTCGGCTACAGCCGCATGCACAAGGGCATCGACTTTGCGGTGCCGGTGGGAACGCCGGTGATGGCGGCGGGCGCGGGCGTCGTGCAGATCGCCGGCCACATGGGCGGCTACGGCAACTACCTGCGCATCAACCACCAGAACGGCTACGGCACCGCTTACGGACACCTGTCGCGGCTGGCGCCCGGCATCCGCGCAGGCAGCCATGTGCATCAGGGCCAGATCGTCGCCTATAGCGGCAACACGGGCCTGTCGACCGGGCCGCACCTGCACTACGAGATCCTCGTCAACGGTTCCCAGGTCAATCCGCTCGGCGTGAAGGTCGCCCACGGCCGCGTCATGCAGGGCCGCGAGCTGCGCGAGTTCCAGATGGCGCGCCTGCACACCGACGCGCTGATGGCCGCGATGCCGCTCGAGACCAAGGTCGCCGACATCTCGACCGACCTGCGCCAGGCGAAAGTGAAATAGGCAGGCGTGGACGACGCGTTCGCCAAGCGCGAGGCACGCTACCGCACGTTCAGGGAAAGAACCCGGACGCCACCTTCTCGCGCTATCTGATGGAACGGCAGGTCAAGAACCTGCGCGCCGGCCCGGGCGTGCTGAAGATCGCGCTCGCGGGCCGCGAAGACTTCTGGTCCTCGGGCGAAGCCAGGGCGAAGAAGCTGATGGCCGCCGTCGAGCCGCATCACAGGGTCATCGAATACGGCTGCGGCTCCTTGCGGATCGCCGCGCATTTCATCCGCCGTCTCGCGGGGGGAACTTCTTCGGCCTGGACGTCGTAAGCGGGTTCTATGAAGCGGGTTGCGCCGCGATCGGCGAGGACTTGATCGCGCAGAAGACGCTGCATCTCGCCGTCATCGACGCAGCGTCGCTCGACGCAGCCGAAGCCTTCGAAGCCGACTTCATCTACAGCAACGTCGTCTGCGTCCACGTCCATCCGGACGAGATCGAGGCCTACAATCTCGCCCGCTTGACCCGCAAGCCGGGCGCCCGCCTGATTTTCAACGCCACGCTGTCGCAGCGCCCCGTGCGCTACGCCTTCGACGGCTGGGCATGGCCGTTGGAATTCTACAAGGACTCGCTGGGCGCTCTGAAATTCGTGCGCGCGACGACCTCGCCGCCGCAGGCCCGCGACGGCCACGAGATCACGCCGGTGGACCTCGAGTTCCATCGTTGACGCCGCGCTTGCAGGCGTGATCGCCGTCACGCCCCACGCCCCGCGCAACGGTATATTCGTTTCGACGAAAGATAGAGCTAAGCTGGGAACAGCCGGAGCTTGAAAAGGGGACCCTATGACCACCACTGTCTATTTCGCGACCAACCGCGTCATCGCCGGACCGGCCGAGGACTATCGCAACTACGGCAACGGCATCGTCGCGCCGACCGATCCGACGGCGGTGACCTATGGCACGGCCTTCGTGAACGACGCCAATCTGACGGCCGACACGGTGGGTGCGATCACCTCGATCCAGGACATCTCCAAGGGCCATTTCAGCGCCAATGCGACGGCCGACCTGTCGAACCCTGGCCGCAACCTGCTCATCTTCCTCCACGGCTTCGACAACAGCTTCGAGAACGCGCTCACCCGCGCTGCGTTCAATCAGCAATGGTTCAAGGCCTCGAATGTCGATGCCGCGAATATGACCGTCGTCGCCTTTTCGTGGCCGTCGCTGGGCAAGCTGTTGAGCCTTCCCATGCCGGCCGACGACTATTTGCGCGACCAGATGAGCGCCGGTCAGTCGGGCGCGCACATCATGCGGTTCTTTGCGAACCTCGAGCCGATCATCAAGGCCGCGCGCGCCTCGGGCCGCCGCGTGTTCCTGCTCGCCCATTCGATGGGACACATCGCGCTGCAGGCGGCGGTGGAGAGCTGGTTCCTGCACGGCCAGGGCGCCGCGAGCCTGTTCGACCATGCGTTCCTGTGTGCGGGCGACGAGCGCTATGACAGTCTCGGCTTTCCGCCGCCGGGGCGCCTGAGCGACCTCAAGCTGCTGACGAAGCGCATCTCGGTCTATCACAGCACCGCCGACCACGTGATCTGCCTCAGCAACTTCCTCAACGGGCTGCAGCGGCTGGGTTATGAGGGCCCGAAGAACCTGCAGGACACGACCCAGTTCCCGCCGGCGGCGTACCGCATGGTCGACTGCTCGTCCTTCAACGACTACGACAACGACGACTTCCAAGGCTCGCACCAGTACTACCGCCGCTCGGTCAAGGCACGGACGGACATCGCTACCGCGATGGGGGCATGAGGGTAGCCAGGATCACGTGGGCACAAAGCGCAATACGAAAAATATGACTCGCGGACTTGGCCTCTATTTTATCTTCAAGTGGCAGGCTTCAGCGTCGGCATCGTCCTGGTCATCGCCGCCGTGGCGTTTGTCAAATTTGGCGCGAGCTTTTGATGCGAATCCACCTTCCCCTTGAGGGAGGGTCGACAATTTGCTGAGCGGCGCGTAGCGACAGCGTACGCGCGAGCAAATTTCGGGGAGGGGCAAAGCCGCAAGCGCCAGACCCCTCCCCGAAAAATGCTTCGCATTTTTCGACCCTCCCTCAAGGGGAGGGTCGAATGCTCAATGCACCGCCATGCTCGGCGCCGTGTGCTCGATGTCGAGTTCGTCGGGGCTGGCGGCGAACTCGACGCCGTTGATCGTCAACCCGCTCTTGCCGGCGCTCACCTTGATCTTCGAGCCGTCGCTGATCTTGCCTTCGAGCAGCAATTGCGCGAGCGGGTCCTGGAGGCGGCGCTGGATCACGCGCTTCAACGGGCGCGCGCCGTAGACCGGGTCGTAGCCGGCGTTGGCGAGCCACTCATGCGCCTTGGCGTCGAGCGCGATCTCGATCTTGCGGTCGGCGAGCAGCCTGGTGAGGCGGGCGATCTGGATGTCGACGATCTTGGTCATGTTCGCCCGCGACAGGCGGTGGAACAGGATGATCTCGTCCAGGCGGTTCAGGAACTCGGGGCGGAAATGACTGCGCACGGCCTGCATGACCTGGGCGCGGCTTTCCGCGTTCTCCTCGCCGGCGAGGAATTCGGTGCCGAGGTTCGAGGTCAGGATGATGACCGTGTTCTTGAAGTCGACCGTGCGGCCCTGGCCGTCGGTCAGCCGCCCGTCGTCGAGCACCTGCAGCAGCACGTTGAACACGTCGTGATGCGCCTTCTCGACCTCGTCGAACAGGATCACCTGATAGGGCCGGCGCCGTACCGCTTCGGTGAGCACTCCCCCCTCCTCATAGCCGACATAGCCGGGAGGCGCGCCGATCAGGCGCGACACGGAATGCTTCTCCATGAACTCGCTCATGTCGATGCGCACCATGGCGCTGTCGTCGTCGAACAGGAACGCGGCCAACGCTTTCGTGAGCTCCGTCTTGCCGACGCCCGTGGGGCCCAGGAACAGGAACGAGCCGATGGGCCGGTTCGGGTCCTGCAATCCCGCGCGCGAGCGGCGTACGGCGTTGGCGATGGCGCGCACGGCCTCGTTCTGGCCGACGACGCGGTTCTCGAGCGACGTCTCCATGTGGAGCAGCTTCTCGCGCTCGCCCTCGAGCATCTTGTCGACGGGGATGCCGGTCCAGCGCGAGACGACCTGCGCGATGTTCTCCGGCGTCACCGCCTCGTTGACGAGCGCGGTCTTGTCCTTCTCGTCGATCGTCGCGATCTGCTTCTCGAGGCCCGGGATCACGCCATAGGTGAGCTCGCCGGCCTTGGCGAAGTCGCCGCGGCGCTGCGCGATCTCGACCTCGGCGCGGGCGCGGTCGAGCTGCTCCTTCAGGCTCTGCACGTCGGCGACGGATTTCTTCTCCTCGCGCCATTTCGCGGTGAGCGAGGAGGATTTCTCCTCGAGCTCCGCGAGATCGTGCTCCAGCGTGGCGAGGCGATCCTTCGACGCCTTGTCGCTTTCCTTCTTCAGCGCCTCGCGCTCGATCTTCAATTGCACGATGCGGCGGTCGAACTCGTCCAGCGCCTCGGGCTTGGAATCGATCTGCATGCGCAGGCGCGAGCCCGCCTCGTCCATCAGGTCGATGGCCTTGTCGGGCAGGAAACGGTCGGTGATGTAGCGGTTGGACAAGGTCGCCGCCGCCACGATCGCCGCATCGGTGATGCGCACGCCGTGATGGACCTCGTACTTCTCTTTCAGGCCGCGCAGGATGGAGATCGTGTCCTCCACCGTCGGCTCGCTGACGAAGACGGGCTGGAAGCGCCGCGCTAGAGCGGCGTCCTTCTCGATGTATTTGCGGTACTCGTCGAGCGTGGTGGCGCCGACGCAATGCAGCTCGCCGCGCGCAAGCGCGGGCTTGAGCAGGTTGGACGCGTCCATCGCGCCCTCCGCCTTGCCGGCGCCGACGAGCACATGCAGCTCATCGATGAAGAGCACGATCTTGCCGGCGGCCGAGGTGATCTCGTTCAGGACGGCCTTCAGCCGCTCCTCGAACTCGCCGCGGAACTTCGCGCCCGCGATCAAGGATCCCATGTCGAGCGCCATCAACCGCTTGTCGCGCAGGCTCTCCGGCACGTCGCCGTTGACGATGCGCAGCGCCAGGCCTTCGGCGATCGCGGTCTTGCCGACGCCGGGCTCGCCGATGAGCACGGGATTGTTCTTGGTGCGGCGCGAGAGCACCTGGATGGTGCGCCGGATCTCCTCGTCGCGGCCGATGACGGGATCGAGCTTGCCGGTGCGCGCCGCCTCGGTCAGGTCGCGGGCATACTTTTTCAGTGCGTCGTACTGGTTCTCGGCGGTCGCGCTGTCGGCGGTGCGGCCCTGGCGCAGATCGGCAATGGCCTTCGCCAGGTTCTGCGGCGTGACGCCCGCATCCTTCAGGATGCGCGCGCTTTCGGTGCCCGCCGCCATCGACAGCGCGAGCAGCAGATATTCGGCCGTGACGAAGCTGTCGCCCGCCTTCTTCGCCGCCTGCTCGGCTGCATCGAACAGCCGCGCGGCTTCCGGCGACAGGTAGACCTGCCCCGCGCCCTTGCCTTCGACCTTGGCGAGCTTGGCGAGCGCGCGCTCGACGCCGTCGCGCACCTGCTCCGGCTTGCCGCCCGCCGCCGCGATCAGCCGCGCGGCCAGGCCTTCCTCATCGTCGATGAGGACCTTGAGCAGATGCTCGGGCGTGAATTGCTGGTGATTGGAACGCAGCGCCAGCCCTTGGGCCGATTGCATGAATCCGCGCGCACGCTCGGTGAATTTCTCGACGTCCATCTGTTCCTCTCAAGCCTTCGTCACCCCGCCCTTCAGGGCCGATGCGCCGAATCCAAAACGCAGAATACCGCCCCAACAGGGCACGGTTACCGGATTAAATGGGTTCTCTTTCCGTGCTCTTCAAGGGGATTTCCCTTAAATGCCTGAGCGGCGAGAACAGGACGAACAGCGGCGACAGCGTCATCCCGGCGACCGCGATCAAGAGCGTCTCGCGGATGCCGAGCCAGCCGCCCAGCACGCCGCCCACCGCGGCGCCCAGGACCGTCATGCCTCCGGTGACGGCACTGAACAGCGCGGCCGTGCGGCCCAGAAGCTGCGGCGGCAGCATCGCCTGGCGCAGGCTGGTCAGCGGGATCATGAACGCCATCGCGAAACCGTCGCCGCCGAGCTGGGCTGTCATGAGCATCGCGGCCGCCAGCCACAGCGGCCCATGCGCCAGCGGCACCAGCAGCAGCATGGCGGTGTAGACGAAGCAGCATCCCCAGATCGTCGGGCCCACACCGATGCGCCGCATCAGCGCGTTCGACAAGCCCGCGCCGAACAAGGCACCCACGCCGCCACAGGCGATGGTCACACCCATCAGCGCCGGCGACAGTCCGAGGACCTTGATCCCGAACAACAGGTAGAGCGGCCAGAAGAACGCGCCGAACCCGGTGAAAACGACGGTCATGCCGAGCAGTGGCCGCACCAGCGGCTCATGGAGCACGGCCTTGAATCCGCTCGACAGATCTTCATGCCAGCGCGCGGGCTTGGGCGCGGGCGCGAGCTCGCGCGCAGGCACCGCGAACAGGAACGCGGCCGAGACGAGATAGCTCAGCGAGGTCCCCAGCATTGCGAACGGTGCGGTGAAGAGCTGGAACAGCGTGCCCGCTGCTGCGGGACCGCCGATCTCGGCGATGGCTTCGGTCGTGCCGAGCTTCGCATTGCCGTCGAGGAGATGCTCGCGCGCGATCAACGACGGCAGGAAGGCGTGGTCAGCGATCTCGAACAACGCGCTCGCCGCGCCCACCAACGCCGCCACGACATAGAGCTGCGGCATCGCCAGCGCCCGCATCCAGGCCGCAACGGGCACGGTCAGGATCAGCGCCGTGCGCGCGAGGTCGCAGGCGATCATCACGCGCCTTCGGCTGCTGCGGTCGACGATGCCGCCCGCGAACAGGCCGACCACGGCGCCGGGACCGCGCGAGAGCGCCGCCAGCACGCCGAGCTGCGCCGGCGTGGCATGGATGGACAGGATCGCCGACATGGCAAAGCCTTCGCGCGCGATGCGCGCGCCGAAGGACGAAACGGCTTGGGCTGCCCAAAGCCGCAGAAAACCGGCATGCGCCCACAGCGCGCCGGACGGACGGAATTTCACGTGGAAGTCTTTCCAAAGAACAGGTGTGCGCGAGCGCCCGCGAGGCGGACGCGGCCAAAGCTCCTCGAACCCGAGGACTTAGTTGAGAGTGAGACCCCTCATGGCGGCAACCTGTTCTGCCGGAGGAAATACCGGCGTTCGAAAGATACTCTAGCCTATTCCTCGCCCTCGTCCTCGTCGCCGATCAGGCCGGCGGAGGCGTCGACCAGCGAGAAGGACGGCCCGGGACTCGGCTGCGGCGCACCCGGAAGATAGGGCTGCTCGCCCACGCCCTGCGGCGGGCGGTAGCCGCCATTGCCGTTGGCTATGACGTTGCCGTTCGGGTTGGCCGGCTGCTGCTGCGCCTGCTGGGCAGCGTGGAGCTGCTGCTGCGCCTGCGCCGCGCTCAGGATCCGGAAATAGTGCTCGGCATGCTGGAGATAGCTCTCGGCCATCACGCGGTCACCCTGCGTGTTCGCATCGCGGGCGAGCTGCAGGTATTTCTCGTAGACATGCGCCGCCGAGCCGCGGATCTTGATGTCCGGGCCGCTGGAATCGAAGGTGCGGTTGGGGTTGAAGGCGCCGCCGTTGCTGCCGCCGCCACCACCGCCACCGCCACCGCCACCGCCGCTATGTCCGTTGTGACTGCCTTGCGGCCTGCGGCCGCCTCTGCGCGAGCGTTTCACGTAAACCCCTTTTGCATTATCCAAAAGCTCTGCCTCTTTGCGCGAACGATCCGGACCGCACGCGGCGGAACCCGGCGAAACCCAAAAGCGTGTCGTTCGCTTTTCGCAAGGACCGGCGCGTCCAACGCGCCCTTCGCCTTCCCGGCCCAACTATCTGGGCCGCGGCGGGTCCCTGACTCCCCACTAGGGGCGGAAACTAACGATTCCGGGCTGTAGTTCCAACTGTTTTCTCGTTGGGCTCTAGGATTTCCTGCCTATCACGGCCCGGGGAATCCCCGCCAGATCGGGCGCAATTCCTAGGATTTCCAAGTTTAGAAGCCCATGGACCGCGTCATCCTGCCCGGCACCAATCTCCAGGAATGCCAGCCCGCCGGGTTTCAGCTGCCGCCGCAGCACTTGCCCAAGCGCACGATAGGCGGCCAAGCCGTCCTGCCCGCCGTCCAGAGCCGCCCGAGGCTCATAGCGCCGGACCTCAGGCTCAAGGGCAGCGATATCCGCCGATCTTACATAGGGAGGATTGCAGAGAACTACATCGTGCTCGCCGGATACTTGCGCGAAATCCTGTCTGAGCCGGAAGGCGCGGTCTCCGAGCCCATGTTTTTGGATATTGCGATGCGTCCAGGCCAGTGCCTCGTTTGCGCTGTCCACGCCGACGCCCCGCGCGTTCGGGTATTCATGCAAGGCCGCAACGAGAAGACAGCCCGAACCCGTCCCCAGATCGAGGACGTCCAGCGGCGCCGCACGGTCCGGAAAACGCGCGAGCATCTGCTCGATCAGCGTCTCGGTTTCCGGCCGGGGGACAAGCGCGCCGGGACCGACCGCGAAATCGAGGCTCCAGAATTCCTTGCGGCCGGTGATGTAGGCGACGGGCTCGCGTGCAACGCGGCGAGCGATGAAGGATTCGAATTCGGCGTCATCGGCCGCGGCCTCGCGCAGCACCCGCGCGTCGAGCCTGGGATTGTCCACGCCCGCGGCGCGCAGCTTCTCGACCGCGTCCTTCAATTGCCCGCTTCCAGCTCGGCGAGGCGCTCGGCCTGGTCGGCGGTGACCAGCGCGTCGACGATCTCGCCGAGGTCGTCGCCCGAGATGATGCGGTCGAGCTTGTAGAGCGTCAGGTTGATGCGGTGGTCCGTGACGCGGCCTTGCGGGAAATTGTAGGTGCGGATGCGCTCGCTGCGGTCGCCCGAGCCCACCATGCTCTTGCGCGCGCCGGCGCGGGCGCTGTCGACGCGCGCGCGCTCCATCTCGTAAAGCTTGGCCTTCAGCAGCTTCATCGCATGCGCCTTGTTCTTGTGCTGCGATTTCTCCGTCTGCTGCGCCACCGCGATGCCGGTAGGCAGATGGGTGATGCGCACCGCGCTCTCGGTCTTGTTGACGTGCTGGCCGCCCGCGCCCTGCGCGCGGTAGACGTCGATGCGCAGGTCCTTGTCGTTGATGACGACGTCGACGTCCTCGGCTTCGGGCAGCACGGCGACCGTCGCCGCCGAGGTGTGGATGCGCCCGCCGGCTTCCGTCACCGGCACGCGCTGCACGCGATGCACGCCGCTCTCGAATTTTAGCTTGGCGTAGACGCCGGTGCCGTTCACCTCCAGCGTCGCGTCCTTGATGCCGCCGAGATCGCTCTCGCTCTTGTCCATGATCTCGGTCTTCCAGCCCTGGAGCTGGCAATAGCGCTGGTACATGCCCAGCAGGTCGGCCGCGAACAGCGCCGCCTCGTCGCCGCCGGTTCCGGCGCGGATCTCGACGATGGCGGAGGAATTGTCGGCGGCGTCCTTGGGCAGGAGCTTGAGCTTGAGATCCTGCTCCTGTTCGGTGAGGCGTGCCTTAAGCGTCGCGCGCTCCTCTTCCGCCATCGCGCGCATCTCGGGATCGTCAAGCATCGCCTCGGTCTCGTCGAGCTGCTTCTGCGTCGCGCGATAGGACTCGGCGGCGCCGACGATCGGCGCGAGCTCTGCGTGCTCCTTCGACAGCTTGACGAAGGAATTGCCCGCGGTGCCGGACGAAAGCTCCGCCTCCACCTGACGGAATCGGTCGATGACGCGTTCGAGGGTGGAAGAGGGAATCATAAACCCAACTTGTCATGGCCCGCGAATGCGGGCCACCCAGCTGACGCCTTCACCGGCGCCGGGAGTTTAAAGAGAAGCAAATCTAAAAATGCACCAATGCGCGTGCGCCCACCTGGGTGGCCCGCATTCGCGGGCCATGACAATCTAAGGGGCATCGCTACTGCGCCGGCTCGAGCACCTTGCCGCGTTCGGCTTCGATGCTCGCGGCCTTCTTCTCGCAGAGCTCGACGACGTGATCGACGAGCTTCTCGTTGTCGAGGCGGTAGGCGGGCTCGCCGTTCAGGTAGATCTGGCCATGGCCCTTGCCCGCGCCGCCTCCCGTGAAGCCGAGGTCGGTCTCGCGCGCCTCGCCCGGCCCGTTCACGACGCAGCCGATGATCGAGAGCGTCATCGGCGTGGCGATGTGCTTGAGGCGCTGCTCCAGGATGCCGACCGTCTCGATGACGTTGAAGCCCTGGCGCGCGCAGGACGGGCACGAGACGATGTTCACGCCGCGATGGCGCAGGTTGAGGCTCTTGAGGATATCGAACCCGACGCGCACCTCTTCCACCGGATCGGCGCTCAGCGAGACGCGGATCGTGTCGCCGATGCCGCTCCACAGGAGCATGCCCATGCCGATGGAGGATTTGACGGTGCCGGAGATCATGCCGCCGGCCTCGGTGATACCCAGATGGATCGGGCAGTCGACGGCCTCGGAGAGCTGCTGATAGGCGGCGACGGCGAGGAAGGCGTCCGACGCCTTCACCGAGATCTTGTATTCGCGGAAATCGTTGTCTTCGAGAATGCGCGCGTGGTTCAGCGCGCTCTCGACCATCGCCTCTGGGCACGGCTCGCCGTACTTCTCCAGCAGGTCGGGCTCGAGCGATCCGGCATTGACGCCGATGCGCATCGAGCAGCCATGGTCCTTGGCCGCCTGGACGACGTCCTTGACGCGCTGGGCGTTGCCGATATTGCCCGGATTGATGCGCAGGCAGGCCGCGCCGTTCTGCGCCGCCTCGATGGCGCGCTTGTAGTGGAAATGGATGTCGGCGACGACGGGGATGTTCGAGGCCTTCGTGATCGCCTTCATCGCCTTGGTGGCGTCCACGTCGGGGCAGGAGACGCGCACGATGTCGCAGCCCGCCTCCTCGATGGCGCGGATCTGGTCGATGGTCGCGCGCGCGTCGCCGGTGACGGTGTTCGTCATCGTCTGCACGCTGATCGGCGCGTCTCCGCCGACGGGCACCTTGCCCACCATGATCTGCCGCGACTTGCGGCGGTGAATGTCGCGATACGCGCGAAGGCTCATTTTGCTACCCTTGCCTTCCATTATAACGGTCGGCGATGGACTGCGGATCCAGCGAAAAACTGTCACCCACCTGGCCGTTCTTGCCCACGGTTCCCATCGCCACGCCGTCGAGATCGATCTCGACCGCGCCGGCATTGCCGGTGGTCAGCGTCGCGCCGACCACATCGGGCACCATATAGGTGTCGCCCGCGTTCAGCGCGCGGTTGATGAGGATCCTGCCGTCGGAGCCCTGCACCAGCACCTGCGTCGGCTGCTTGATGCGCAGGATCACGCGCGCGCCCTTGTTCTGCAGGCCGTAGACCTTGCCCGGCGGGATCGCGGCCTGCTGCTGCGTCGCATCGAGTGACGCCGGCGCTTGTGTCGCGTTCGGCGCGGGCGACGTTGAATTCGGGGCAGTCGTCGTGGGCGCAGGCACCACCGGCTGCGGCAGCGGCTGGATCTTCACGACCTGTTTCGGCGCGGGCTTGGGCGCGACGGCGGCTTGCGGCACGGGCGCAACCGGGGGCGCGAGCATCTTGTCGGCCGCGGGCACGAGCAGATGATAGGCACCGTAGGCGAAGGCGAGCAGCACGAACGCCGCGATGATCTTCCAGCCTTGCGGCAGTCGCCTGTGCTCGTCCTCGTCGATGACGGTGATGGTGGGCGTGACGTCGTCGGTGCGGCCGGCGATCTGCGACTTGAAGCGCTCGACGCATTGCGGAGCATCGAGTCCCAGATACTCGGCATAGGTACGCACGAAACCGACGGCGTAAGTGCGTCCGGGAAGCGCCTCGATGCGGTCTTCCTCGAGCGCCTCGAGATGATCCTTGCGGATCTTCAGCGCCTTGGACACCGTCGACAGGTCGTCGCCGCGCCGCTGCCGCGCCGCACGCAGATCCTGGCCGACCGTCTCCAGCGGCGCGTCGCTGTCGCCGGAGATCTCGCGCAGGTGGATGCGGCGCTTGTTCTGGCCGCCGCCGTCCTCAACGGTGAGATGGGTAACCTTCGTCATGCTCCGGCCGCGTCCCGCGCCCCCACGCGTGCATCTATGTAACTGGAAGAACCCACGTTAGACAATTGGAAATCCTCAGACTTTGCCTATTTGATGACGATCCCGCGCTCCGCGGCGAAGGCGGCAAGGCGGGTTCTTAGGCTACCGTCGGTCCGGTCGCAAAGCTTATCGACGAACTGCGACACTTCCCGCAAGTCCAGGCTTTGGATCATGGCCTTCACAGGGCCGATATTGGCGGGCTGCATCGACAGGGTGCGAAGCCCCAATCCGATCAAGGCCATGGCGTCCAGGGGCTTACCCGCCATCTCGCCGCAGAGCGACAGGTCGCCGGGCGATTCGCTGGCGCTCTTCACGATCAGCCGGATCAGGGTCAGCGCCGGGGGGTTCAGGGCGTCGTAGCGGCGCGAGACCCTGGGGTTGGTGCGGTCGACCGCGAAGACGAACTGGAACAGGTCGTTGGAGCCGATGGAGACGAAATCGGCGCTGCGCATGATCTGCGGCAGCATGAAGGCGAGCGCGGGGACCTCGAGCATCGCGCCGACGCGGATCTGCTTGGGCTGGGGGAGCTGGAGCAGCCGCGCGCGCTCGGTCTCGCGGTCGATCAGCGCGCGCGCCTCGTTGAACTCGGCGACGTGGGTGACCATCGGCAGCAGGATGTTGAGCACGCGCCCCTGCGCCGCCTGCAGCAGCGCGCGCACCTGGTAGCGCAGCAGCGCGGGGCGGTCGAGCGCGATGCGGATCGCGCGCCAGCCGAGCGCCGGATTGGCCTCGCGCTCCCAGCGCGCGTAAGGCAGCACCTTGTCGCCGCCCAGATCGAGCGAGCGGAACACGACGGGCTTGTCGCCCGCCGCCTCGATCACCGCGCGGTAGAACTCCACCTGATCGGCGAGGCGCGGCATGGTCTCGCCGATCATGAACTGCAGCTCGGTGCGGAACAGGCCGACGCCATCCGCGCCCGACTCCTTCAGATGCGCCATGTCGAGCAGAAGCCCTGCGTTCATCATCAGCTTGATGTGGACACCGTCCCTGGTGACGGCGGGCATCTCGCGCAACTGGGCGAAGGCGGCGACGCGATGCGCGCGCAACTCGCGCTTGGCGACATAGGTCTTCACCACGCTGCGCGGCGGACGCAGGTGCACCTCGCCCGCCTCGCCATCGACGACGACCGTGTCGCCGGCGCGCGCGCTGTCGCTCACGCCGTCGACGGTGCTCACCAGCGCGAGCCCCATCGAGCGTGCGACGATGGCGACGTGCGAGGTCGCCGCGGCGTCTTCCAGCACCAATCCCACGAGCTTGTCGCGGCCGTAATCGAGCAGCTCGGCCGGCCCCATCGCGCGCGCGACGAGCACGGCGTGGTCCGGCATGTCTTCGGCCGGATGCTTGTCGCCGTCGCCCGCGAGATGGCGCAGCAGGCGGCGCGCGAGATCGTCGAGATCGTGGGCGCGCTCGCGCAGGACCGGATCGCCCAGGCGCTGTACGCGCAACCGCATCTCGTCCTGCACGCGCTCGACGCCGGCCTCTGCCGTCAGGCCCGTGCGTACCGCTTCGCGCATGCGCTGGCGCCAGCCCTGGTCGTAGGCGAAGAGGCGATAGGCCTCGATCACCTCGCGGCTCTCGCCGGTCAGGTCCAGCTCGCTGGAATCCAGCATGCCGTCGACGTTCTCGCGCAGCTTGGCGATGGCGTCGTCCAGGCGCTTGAGCTCTTCCTGCGGATTGTCGGCGATCATGCGCTCGACCTTCACGCGCGGCTCGTGAAGGACGACGCGGCCCACGGCGACGCCCTCCGACAGCCCTTCGCCCTTGAAGGTGCGCGGCCGGTCGGGGCGAAGCTCCGGCTCGTCGAGCTCGGCGATGTTGAACAGCCCTCCCTGCGCCACGACCTCGGCCAGCACCATGGCCACCGTCTGCAGCGCCTCGACCTCCTCCTCGGAATAGAGCACGGCCGCGCGGTTCTGCACGGTCAGCACGCCGAACACCTGCCCGCCGCGCACCACCGGCACGCCGAGGAAGGATTTGTACGGGTCCTCGCCGGTCTCGGGACGATAGGAAAAATGCGGGTCGGACGGCGCGTCGCTCAGGTTCACCGGCTCCGCCATCGTGGCGACGAGGCCCACGAGGCCCTCGCTCTCCTTCATGCGCGTGTTGTGCACGGCCGCCGGGTTCAGGCCCTCGGTCGCGAACAGCTCGAGATATTTCCCGGCGCGGCGCAGATAGATCGAGCAGACCTCGGCGACCATGTTGGTCGCGATCAGCGAGACGAGCTTGTCGAGGCGATGCTGCGCGCTGATCTTCTCGGCCATGATCTCGCGCAGCCGCCGAAGCAGCGTGCGCGGTCCGGAAGCCGTCAGCGCGGGCATGTCACCCCACGTCCAGTTCGTAGGCCGAGTGGAGCGCGCGCACGGCGAGCTCCACATATTCCTCGGCGATGAGCACGCTGACCTTGATCTCGGACGTCGAGATCACCTGGATGTTGATGCCCTTCTCGAACAGGGTGCGGAACATGGTCTGGGCGACGCCGGGATGGGCGCGCATGCCGATGCCGATGATCGAGACCTTGGCGACGTTCGCATCCGAGGTGATGTCGCGGTAGCCGATCACCGGGCCGGCCTTCTCGACCACTGCGAGCGTCGCGGCCATGTCGCCGCGTGAGACCGTGAAGGTCATATCGGTCTTGCGGCCGTCCTCCGACACGTTCTGCACGATCATGTCGATGTTGATGCCGCTGTCGGCGAGCGGCCCGAAGATCGCCGCGGCGATGCCGGGACGGTCGGGGATCTTGTGCAGCGTGATCTTTGCTTCATCGCGCGAATAGGCGATGCCGGTCACGGGTTTCTTTTCCACGATATCTTCCTCGTCGCAGACAAGCGTGCCGCCCTTCTCGGGCGCGAAGGTGGACAGCACCCGCACCGGCACGCGATGGAGCATGGCGATCTCGACCGAGCGCGTCTGCAGCACCTTGGCGCCGAGCGACGCCATCTCGAGCATCTCTTCGTAGGCGATCTTCTCGAGACGCCGCGCCTTGGAGACGATGCGCGGGTCGGTGGTGTAGACGCCGTCGACGTCGGTATAGATGTCGCAGCGGTCGGCCTTGAGCGCGGCGGCGACCGCGACCGCGCTGGTGTCGCCGCCGCCGCGGCCGATGGTGGTGACGCGGTTGTCGGGCGCGATGCCCTGGAAGCCGGCGACCACTGCCGTCTCGCCCTCGGCCAGCCGCTTGTTCAGCTCGCCGGCCTCGATGGTCTCGATCCGCGCCGAGGAATGCATCGCCGAGGTCCGCACGGGGATCTGCCAGCCCATCCAGGAGCGCGCGTTCACGCCGAGGGTCTGCAGCGCGATCGCGGTCAGCCCGGCCGAGACCTGCTCGCCCGAGGCCACGACGACGTCGTATTCGCGCGCGTCGTAGAGCGGGGAGAGCTCGCGCGTCCAGGCGACGAGCTTGTTGGTCTCGCCCGCCATCGCCGAGACGGTCACCGCGACCTGGTTGCCGGCGTCGACCTCGCGCTTGACCAGCGTCGCCACGTGGCGGATGCGGTCAAGGTCGGCGACGGAGGTCCCGCCGAATTTCATGACGATTTTTGCCATCGCCCCTACATAGACGGCGACGGCTGAAGGCTCAATGAATCTATTCGTCATGGCCGCCCTTGAGGCGGCCATCCAGAGTCGTCTCGCTCGCCGACGCTCGCTTGCTGGATGGCCGGGTCAAGCCCAGCCATGACGATGGGGTGTTAGGTTGCCCGCAGCAACCGGCACCCGAACACCGGGCCTGCCGAATGGCCCGCTTCGGGCACGAAGCGGATGCGCAGGGTCTTGCTGCGGGTGAGCGCCTCGGGAATCGGATAGTCCCGCTCGATGAAGCCGCCGCGGCTCTCCGCCTCCAGCGCCTGGGTGGCGACAGGCTCACCGTCGACGAGGACATGGAACAGCCGCCGCTTGTCGTCGCCGGAATAAGAGGCGTTGAGGACAAGCGGGCCCGTCTCCGATTTCATCGTGAATTCGAAGAAACCTCCGGTGCGGGCGTCGCGCCCTTTGCGCCCGTGATAGACAACGGCATAGGAGATCTTGGAAGCCAGACCATGTGCCGCCTCGTCCGCCTCGTCGCCGAGCCTGGCGATATCGAGCGCGCGGGCGTCGAGCGCGCGGGCATCCGCCTTCTCGCGCTCGATCGCCGCCAGCTCCTCCGGCGTATAGGTCTTGAAATAGACCTCGGCCGCGCGGTCGTATTGGAGGAAGAACGGCACCAGCGACGCCTCCTCGGCGACCTTCGCCATCACCACCGGCCCTTTGAGCCGTGCGACCATGCGCGGATCGTCGGGCGTCGGCTCGGTGCGAAGCGCCATCGGCAAGGTGAGTGCTACCGAGTCGCCACGCCTCCATTTGCGTTCGACGATCGCGTAGCCGCGCGAGCGCGAGATCGCCGCCGGTTTGCCGTTCACGCTGAGCCGTGGATCGGCGCACCAGCCCGGCAGCCTGATCGCCAGTGCGAACCTGCGCGCCCGTCCGCCCACCGAGATCGTGATGTTTTCCGACAGCGGGTAGGATGTGTCGAGATCGAGCGTGCTGCCGCGCCAGCGCACGGTCGAGGGCACGAACAGGTTCACGAACAGCGTGTCGCCGCTCTCCCACCAGATCGAGTCGCCGTGCTTGGAATGGCTCTCCATGCCGGTGCCCATGCAGCACCAGAAATCGTTTTCGGGCGTCGAGAACTCGCGCCGGCTGCCGGTCATCAGCGGCATCATGTAGGTGAACATCGACGTCGTGGGATCGTGCTGCGCCAGGATGTGGTTGATTTGCGCGCGCTCGTAATAGTCGAAATAGGCGGCGTCGGGCCGCCATTGATACAGATGCCGCGTCAGCTTGAGCATGTTTGGCTGTTGCAGGACTCGCAGGTCTGCTCGGTCACGTATTTGGAGATCGTCCGCGGCGGCTGGAAATATTCGCGGTCGCCATGGCCCCCGATGACGTAGGAATGGTCGCGCGTCACCGCCTCCCAGAAGAACCGCGCCGCCGCTTCGTGCCGCGCCTCGCCCGACACTTCGTAGAGCCGCGCGAGCCCGATCAGCTTGGGGATCTGCGTATTGGCGTGCAGGTCCTGCAGCTCGTCGCGCTGCTCCGCCAGCGGCACCAGCACCTTGCGATGATACAGACGCTCCGACAGCGCACGCCAGCGCGCATCACCGGTGCGCGCGTACAGCTCGGCGAAAGACTCGTTGAGCCCGCCATGCTCGCAATCGAGGATCTTCTGCACCTGCGCGTCGTCGAGCTTCGAGAACACGTGATCGATGAACCCGGCCAGGCCCAGCGCCACCGTGCGCGCCCTGGCGTTGCCGCAATAGCGCTCGGCGTCGAACAGCCCGGCGAAGGTCTTGTGGAAATTGTACAGCGGCACCCAGCAGCCGTTGAGATCGAACGGCAGCACACGGATGTCGCCCTGCACAAGCTCGGCGAAGATCAGCTTGCCGTCCTCGATCGCGTCGCCGCGCTTGCGTGTGAAGCCGGCGACATAGCCGTCCGGCGCCTGGCACGCCGCCAGCTCGTCCACGATATAGCCGACGCGGCGCTTGCATTCTTCGTCACCGGTCTGCGCGTGCATCAGTGCGCAGGCGCTCAAATAATGGCCGAGCGTATGGCCGGCGATCGTATCGCTCTCCCAGCCGCCATAGACCTCGCCCTTCGGCGCCAGTCCCGCATGCAGGCGGAAATTGTGCAGCAGCCGGTCGGGCTCGAGCCGGTGGAGATAGGCGAGATTGGACTGGACCGCCTCCAGATAGGGCGACGGCTTGAGGCGCGCGGCCTCCATCGGGAGCGGGCGCACCGGGACGCCAGAAGCCGTGGCCTGCGGCGCCAGCGTGACCGCGGCCGAGCTCAGCAAAAGCGTCCTGCGGGAAAGTGGCCAGAACATGGGTTTTAGGCTACACGATCGGCATGCAATCGTCCTCCGTCGACGCGGCCGAAGTCGCCAAATTCTCCGCCCTGGCGCAGGAGTGGTGGGACCCCGCGGGCAAGTTCGCCCCGCTGCACAAATTCAACCCGGTCCGCCTCGGCTTCATCCGCGACACGGCGGAAGCGCATTTCGCGCGCGACCCGCGCGGCTTGCGTCCGTTCGAAGGCTTGAGCCTGCTCGACATCGGCTGCGGCGGCGGGCTGCTTTCGGAGCCGATGGCCCGGCTGGGCTTCAAAGTCCTTGGCGCCGACGCATCCGAGCGCAACATCAAGACCGCCGCCGCCCACGCCTCGGCCGCCGGCCTGGACGTCGACTACCGCGCGACGACCGCCGAGGACCTGGCCTCCGAAGGCCTGACCTTCGACGTGGTCCTCAACATGGAGGTGGTCGAGCATGTGGCCGACCTCGCCGCCTATCTTTCGGCCTGCGCCCACCTGGTCCGGCCGGGCGGCGTGATGTTCGTCGCCACCCTCAACAAGACCCTCAAATCGCTGGCGCTGGCGAAGATCGGGGCGGAGTACGTGCTGGGCTGGCTGCCGCGCGGGACGCACGACTGGAGCCGCTTCATCGAGCCCGCAAAGCTTCAAGCGATGCTTGAGGAGAACGGCCTCAACGTCCTGAAAACGCAGGGCGTTGCATTTAATCCCTTGGGCTGGGACTGGCGGCTGTCCGCGGATACGGACGTGAATTACATGATGGTCGCATCCAAACCTTGAGATCCCCGCATCCAGCCTAGGCGGGAGGGGATGATGATGGACAGTGCGCGACGGCCTTGGGTCGTTCTGTCGGCGGCATGCCTTCTGATCCATCTCCTGGTCAACAACGGCTACGGCGCGTTCAGCGACGAGTTGTACTTCGTCGTCTGCGGCCTGCATCCGGCAGCCGGCTATGTGGACCAGCCGCCCCTGGTGCCGTGGATCGCGGGGGCGTCCTACACGCTGTTCGGAACTTGGCTCCTGCCCCTGCGCCTGGTGCCCGCGCTGTCGATGGCCGCGACGGTCGCGCTGACCGCCGAGCTGGCGCGATTGCTGGGCGGCAGCCGCTTCGCGCAGTGGCTCTCAGGGCTGGCGGTCCTGCTCGGCGGCGTGTTCCTGGTCGACGGCCTGCTGCTCACGACCGACATGATGCAGCCGCTCGCCTGGACCGGCCTGACCTGGGTGCTGGTCAAGCTCGCCCAGACGCGCGACGGGCGCTGGTGGCTCGCCTTCGGCCTGATCGTGGGCATTGGCTTGCTGAGCAAATACCTGATCGCGTTCTATCTGCTTGGGCTCGCGGTCGGCGTCGCGCTCACGCCGCTGCGGCGCTGGTTCGCGAGTCCGTATCCCTATCTCGCCGCCGTCATCGCCCTGCTCTTCGCAGCACCCAGCGCCGTGTGGCAGGCGCAGCACGGCTGGCCCTTCCTGCAACTCGGCCAGGCGGGCGTGAGCGGCAAGAACCTCGCGCTGTCGCCGCTAGGTTTCTTCGCGCAGCAGATCCTGTTCGCGGGCCCGGCGGCGGCGCCGGTCTGGATCGCGGGCCTGTGGCGCTTCGGCGTGCGGCCGCCCCAGCCGGAGCTTCGCGTGTTCGCGCTCGCCTATGTCGCGATGGCGGCGTTGTTCCTGACGCTCCACGGCAAAGCCTATTACCTGGCGCCGATCTATCCGACGCTGCTCGCCGGCGGCGCGGTCGCGCTGGAGAACTGGTTCGGCCGTGCGTGGTTGCGCTCTTGTGTCCTGGCTTTCGTGACCGGCATCGGAGTTCTCCTCGCGCCGCTCGCGCTGCCCGTGCTGCCGCCCGAGCGTTATGGGGACTATGCGCGCGCGCTCGGAATCCCTTCAGGCGCCGCGGCGACGGAAAAGGGAAAGCCGAGCGCGCTGCCACTCCACCTGGCGGGCATGTTCGGCTGGCGCGAGATGGCGGCGAAGGTCGACGCCGTCTGGCGCGCGTTGCCCGCCAAGGAGCGCGCGCATGCCGTGTTCTACGGGCGCGACTACGGCGAGGCGGCGGCGGTCGCGGTCTACGGCCACGTGCCCGCCGTGAGCGGGCACAACAATTTTTTCCTCTGGGGCCCGAAGGACGGCAACGTCGTCATCACGCTTGGGAACGACGTGACGACGCTGACGGCGAATTATAAATCCGTCAGCGTCGCCGGCCGCATCGATGCGCCTTACGCCATGCCCTACGAGACCGGCATGCCGGTCACCGTCCTGCGCGAGCCGCGCGTGCCGCTTGCGGCGCTGTGGCCCAAGCTTCGGCACTACGACTGAGCGCCTATCTGCCCGGCTTCAGGCGGCCCGTATCGACGGTTGCCGGAAGCGGCAGCACCTTGCCCGGGGCCGTCGCGTTCAGCGTGAAGGCTTGCTTCGCCGAGGTGCAGAACTGTGCCTGCTTCGGCGGCGTCATGCCCGGGACGAACGTGGCCGTGTAGCTCGTGATCGTTCCCTTGATCTGCGTGTGGCCGACGAAATGCATTGAGCCCGTGGTGTAGTAGTAGTCGTTTTGGCTGGTGAAATCCGCCGACCCGCTGCTGATGTCCTGGTTGAGTCCGAAGCCCCAACCTTCGTTCGCCGTGTTTCCGGTTTTCTTGCACGGCGCAATCATGCCCACGCTCATGCTGGTGACGGTGTAGGCGCTGCCGGAATGCGACACGACGAGAGAGATGGTTGCTCCGTCGGTCGAACTTCCGGCAAAGCTTCCGGCCGCCTGCGCATAGGCACCGCCTGCGATCAGGCACGCCGCGCCGGCGATGCCCACGATAAATGAAATCCGTTTCATGATTAGCCTCATGTCGTTGTGCCCCCTGCATCTACTATAAGCGCTGGAACATGAGAACGCGAGGCGCCTAGTTCGCGGCTTCGTCCGGATCGGGCGGCAGGGGAGCCACGTCGATGCCCTCCTCCACCAGTTCCACCGCTTCCTTGACCGTGGATTCGCCGTAGATCTGGCGTTCTTCCGTCTCGCCGTAATGGATCTTGCGCGCTTCTTCGGCGAAACGGGGGCCGACATACTCCGCGTTGTCCTGAACGTATTTGCGCAGGCCCGTCATGAACTGGCGCATTTTGCGCATCTCTTCGGGCGCGGTGACGGACGTCTTGGTCCCCGCGACGGCGGGGGCCATGATCGCCTTCTCGACCTTGCGCGAGTTGCAGATGGGACAGACGAGCTTGGCCGAAGCGGCCTGCGCGTCGAACGCGGCGCCGTCCTTGAACCAGCCTTCGAACTCGTGCCCCGCCTTGCAGCGAAGATTGTAGACGATCACTTGTGCGGTATCCGCATTGCACCAGGACCATGGACACAAAAGCCATCCCGGGCAAGCCGCCGTCAGGGCGGTGGCGCGATATCGGAAAACAGCTTGTAGGGGGGCGTGCGCAGATAAGCGGCGATCTGCAACTGCGCTTGATAGGGAACAGCGGCCCTGCGCGCATCCCAGAGCGCCAATTCCTCCGTCGACAGCCCGGTGGAATGGGCCATCGCGTCCAAGTCCGCGCCCTGCTGCTTCAGTGCGATTTTGAGGTCGATCGCCCAGCGGTCCGCTTCCTCCTGGACCTGAAATATCCTGGCGCCGGTCTCGCGCATCCATTGCGTCACGCGACGCGAAAGGTAGCCGGACACGATGGCGAAGAACGAGACGAGATACGGACTGAGTTGTACGCTGCCGCCGGTGCCGTTGCCCGACTGTGCCAAGGTCAGCGCGCCGGCGCCCGCAAAGAAAAACACGGCGAGCGCGACGGATGCGCCAAGGGCGGTGCGAAACAGGTATACCCCGAACTTGTATTTGGTGTCTTCGAAGAGAATCTCCCGCGTGAGCGCGATCAATGCTCCCAGCACTCCCATCAGCACGGTGAGAAACAACGTCAGCACGATGCTTGGGAGAGAGACGAAATAGAACGGGAACCCGAAGAATATCCCTTGATAGGATTCCAGATCGTCGGTCACCTGCGCCTCGCTGTCGTTCTTCTTGAGGCGGTCGTACCACCGCTTGCTGTCGGCGGCGCTGACCCCGGCCATCTTCTCCGCGTAGTTCTTGTCCGCGATCTTGTTGTCCAGGGTGTCGACTTTCGTCTGAAGGGCGCGCAGGTCACTGCGCGACGCATCCAGCAGCTTGCCAACGGCCTTGCTCTCGTCGGCCGGCATGGCTCTCCTGCGCTCATTGATGTATTTGGTCGCGCCGAAAATATCGTCGCTCGCAGACTCCAAGGAGCGCTCGAAATCGGCCGACTCAAAGCCGCCGGATATGTTCTTGGGCGCCACCATCAGCCGCGAATACAGTTCGGAAACGTCCGCCTTCAAGGCGCTACGCGTCATCGCAGCGGTCAGTTGCGCGGCGCGGACGTCGTTGTCGGCCTTGCCGAGCTTGCCCAAGTTCGCTTTGAGGTTGGCCGCGGAGGCCTGCGAGCCGCGAAGAATGTGGTTGTATTGATCAACGAGAAAGACGACTTGGCCCACGGTTCGCTGTTTCGAATCCGTGTTGCTCACGATCTGTGTCTGAAATTGCTGCGCCGCCATCGTAATGACGATGAAGCACATGCAGGACAGGAACGACACGATCAGGATAGCGGCCGTCGCCATGTTGGCGGCGAAGTTTTTGTGCTCCTCGATCGGGCGATCCGCCGGCAACACGTCCACGACCATTTCCGCCCCCACAGACAATCAGAGATTGTATCGTGTGGCGTAGAAAATCAAGTCCTTCCCAGCCGCCGCCGACCGGCGCTCGCGGCAAGCACGAGCCATGCGCCGAGGGCAGCGAGCTTCTCGTCCTGCGTCCAGGGCGCGCCCATTTCCTTGCCGAACGCGGCCAGACGCGCGCGCCAATCGGTGAGATGATCCGCCTCCGCCGCGATGTCGCGTTCGCGCAGACGCGACACGGCGATCCCGGCGCGCGTACAGGCATCGGCAACGACGTCGCGATAGAATTCGCCTTCCGCCGCATGGATCAGCGCATGCGATGCGAGGATCGTGCGCAGATCGGGAAGCGGCTTGCCGGATGCCGTCAACACGCAGCAACGCGATATCGGCTGCAGCGCCTTCAGCGCTTCGTCCGCCAGACGGTCCGCCACAGCCCGGCAGCGCGCGATGAATTCTTCGGCGCGTGCGAACGGCATCGGCTCGGCTTCGTGGAACGGTTGCTTGTGGCCGTCACAGAGCGTCATGCGGCCGCGCGCGACGATGGCGGGCGCGCCGGCGTCACCCGCAAGCACGCAATAGGCCGCCCAGCCTGAATGCGAGCGGACGCCCAATGCGCGCTTAGGGGCCTTCGAACTCCCGGTCATGCGACAAGCTTGGCACGCGCGAGCGCGCGGAGGTGGCAGCAGCAGGATCGACATCGGCCACGATCACGCCCGGCTCCGTCCCGGCCTCGGCAAGGATTTCGCCCCAGGGCGCTATGATGAGCGAATGCCCGTAGGTCTGACGGCCGTTCGCGTGTGTGCCGCCCTGCGCGGGCGCGATGACGAAGGCGCCGTTCTCGATCGCGCGGGCGCGCAGGAGCACGTGCCAGTGCGCCTTTCCCGTCGTCTCGGTAAACGCCGACGGCACGCTGAGCACCATCGCGCCCGCCTGCGCGAGCTTGCGATAGAGCCGCGCGAAGCGCAGGTCGTAGCATATCGTCATGCCGAGCCTGCCCCAGGGCAGATCGGCCGTGACGGCGCGGCGGCCGCCTTCGACGGTGTTGGACTCGCGATAGCGCTCGCCCGAGCCCGGATCGGTGTCGAAAAGATGGATCTTGTCGTAGCGCGCCGCGATGCGTCCCTTCGCATCGATCAGGAAAGAGCGGTTGGCGGTCTTGGTGGCGCTCACCTTGATCGCGAGCGAGCCGATCAAGAGCCACACGCCCAATTCCTCTGCGAGCGCGCGAAACGCGGGCAGCGCGGGATCGGCGTCTTCGCTGAAGCTGCGCTCGAGCTTGGCGCCGCCGTCGGGCGCCATCAGCGTCGTGTTCTCGGGCGTGGCGATGAACTCGGCACCCAAAGCGCGCGCCTCGCGGACCAACTCCGACGTGATCTCGATGTTCTGCGCCACGTCGTCCGACGAGCGCAGCTGCACGCAGGCGGCGCGGAAGGCGCTCATTGCTTGTGCAGCAGCGGGTCCAGCCCGCCCGCGCGGTCTAGTGCGTAGAGGTCATCGCAGCCGCCGACATGGGTCTCGCCGATGAATATCTGCGGCACGGTGCGGCGGCCGTTGGTCTGCGCCTCCATCTCCACGCGCGCGTCGTGATCCATGAACACGTCGATCTCCTCGATCTCGGCGCCCTTCTTCTTCAGGAGCGACTTCGCCCGCACGCAATACGGGCAGATGGGTGTGGTGTAGATGCGGACCTTCGACATACGCGCACTCGCGGACGGCGGAATCACTACGACACTTCTATTACAACAACTATATAGAGGTCGTTAGCGGCCTAACAACGCGGGCCAGGGCCAGGACGTGCACTTTTGCGGCCCCTGCGCGCTTTAGGGCACGGGCGCAGGCCTCCACCGTGGCGCCGGTCGTCAGCACGTCGTCGATCAGCAGGACCGCCCTGCCCTCGACCCGCCCCCGCCGCCCCGGCGGCACCCGGAAAGCGCCGCGCATGTTGCGCCGCCGAGCCTTTGCGGAGGGCATTTCGCCCTGGCTGGGCGTGGCGCGGACGCGGACCAGCACCAGCGGCTCGACCGTCTTGCCGGACAGCCGGCTGAGCCCACGGGCCAGCTCCGCCGATTGGTTGTAGCGCCGCGCCCACAATCTTGAGGCGTGCAGCGGCACCGGAACGATGATCTCGATGTCATCAAGCAGCACGCGGCCGGCGCGGTCCAACCAGCGCGCGAAGCCGGGGATCAGGTCGAGCCGGTCGGCGTGCTTGAGCGCCAGAATCGGCCCGCGGCTGCCTTCGTCATAGCGCATCACCGCGCGGGCGCGGTCGAAGGCGGGCGGCTCGGCGATGCAGGCCGCGCATCGTGTATCGGGTCCAGGGTCGAGCTCGAACGGAAGGCCGCAGCACATACAGGCGGGCCCGTCGAGGAACTCGATCTCCTGCCAGCACGCGGCACAGAGGCTTCCCGGCTCGGCCACCATCGCGCGGCAGCCGATGCAGAGCGGCGGATAGAGGAAGTCGAGCGCCGTGCGCCCCGCGCGCTTCCATGCGTTCTGCATCCCCGCCGTCATCTTGCTAGTATAGCAGCATGACCGCGCCGCGCATTTTCGATTCCGCCGCCCTCGCCAGGCGCCGCGCGCGCGCGGGCCGCATCGCTGGCGACCGCTTTCTCGCGCGCGAGGCGGAGGAAAACCTGAGCCTGCGCATCGCGGCGGCCAACCGGCGCTTCGAGAGCGTGCTGCGGGTCGACGCGCTCGACGCGGACGAGACCGTGCCGGGCGAGGATGCGAGCTTCGACCTGGTGACGAGCACGCTCTCGCTGCACGCGGTCGACGACCTGCCCGGCGCGCTCGTCCAGATCCGCCGCAAGCTGAAGCCCGACGGGCTGTTCCTGGGCGCGCTGTTCGGCGGCGAGACGCTGAACGAGTTGCGCGATGCCTTCGCCACGGCCGAGATCGAGACGGTGGGCGGCGTCAGTCCCCGCGTCGCGCCGTTCGCCGATGTACGCGATCTGGGGAACCTCCTGCAGCGCGCAGGCTTCGCGCTTCCCGTCGCCGATCTGGAGCGCACGACGGTCAACTATCGCGACTTCTTCTCGCTGCTGCGCGATCTGCGCGCCCATGGCGAGACCAACGCGCTCGCGCAGCGCAGCCGAAAGTTCCTGCCGCGCAGGATGCTGGCCGCGCTTCTCGCCTCGTATCGGCCGGTGCGAGCGACCTTCGACATCGTCTATCTCACCGGCTGGGCCCCGCATGAGAGCCAGCAGAAGCCGCTCAAACCGGGCAGCGCGACGATGCGCCTCGCGGACGCGCTAGGCACGACGGAACGCTCGGCGGGAGAGAAGACGGGGTAGAAACGGCGCGCCGCCCTAAAGGAACGGGATGATCATTTGCTCGAAGAAGGTCTTGACCGTCTGGCCGATGGTCGTGGCGCCGGTCACGATCAGGATGGAGATCAGGCTGGCGATGACCGCGTATTCGATCGCGGTCGTTCCCTTCCTGTCCCGGGCGACGTTGGTCAGAGCAGATCGCGCAGCATCGGCAAGAGCGGCAAATCCGCGGGCGGCATGGGATAGTCCGCCATGTCCTTGGGCCGCACCCATTTGAGCGCCGCATGCTCGAGCGGCTGGGGCACGCCCTCCCAGCGCCGGCACAGATAGAGCGGCATCAGAAGGTGGAAATCTGTGTATGCGTGCGACGCGAAGGTGAATGGCGCGAGGCACGCCTCTTTGACCGCGATGCCGAGCTCCTCGCGAAGCTCGCGTATCAGAGTCGCCTCCGGAGTTTCTCCGGGCTCCATCTTGCCGCCGGGAAATTCCCATAATCCACCCATCGCCTTGTCCGCGGGCCGCTGTGCCAGAAGCACGCGTCCGTCCGGATCGATAAGCGCGCACGCCACCACGAAGACTATGCGCAAAGCCATCGAAGCGTCTCCTACTTTGCCGCACCAGGGCTAAAGCGGCGTTAAGAAATAGCAGGATTTACGAGCGATACGACCCGTTGATGTCGATATAGCCATGCGTGAGGTCGCAGGTCCAAACGCGCGCCGCGCCCTTGCCCAGTCCCAGATCGACACCGATCTCGACGGTGCGGCCGGAGACGGCCTTGGTCGCGGCGTCCTCGTTATACTTGACGGCGCGTTCACCCTTCTCGGCGACGAGCTGGTTGCCGAAGGTGATCTTGAGCTTGTCGCGATCGGCCGCCTCGCCCGCCTTGCCGACCGCCATCACGACGCGGCCCCAATTCGCGTCGGCGCCGGCGATGGCCGTCTTCACCAGCGGCGAGTTCGCGATCGAGAGCGCGATGCGTTTCGCGGCCGCATCGCTCTCAGCGCCCGCGACGTCGACGCGGATCAGCTTCTGCGCCCCTTCGCCGTCGCGCACGACCTGAAGCGCGAGATCGAGCAGGAGCGCGTTGAGCTTGGCGCGGAAATCGTTGAGCCGCTTGTCGGACGCCTTGGCGATCGCGGGATGGTTCGCGCCCTTGCCGGTCGCGAACAGCAGCAGCGTGTCGCTCGTGGACGTGTCGCTGTCGACGGTGATCGCGTTGAACGAATTCTGCACGCCGCTCGACAGCAAATCTTGGAGCACGGGCGCCGGCAGATTCGCGTTTGTGAAGACGAAGGACAACATCGTCGCCATGTCCGGCGCGATCATGCCCGAGCCTTTGGCGATGCCGTTGATGGTCACGCGGTGGCCGTCGATCTCGGCCGAAGCGGTGGCGAGCTTGGGATAGGTGTCCGTCGTCATGATCGCTTCCGCCGCCTGGCGCCAGCCGCCCGCGGCGCCCGCCTCGACCAGGCCGGCAAGGATGCGGGTGATCTTGGCTGCGGGAAGCGGCTCGCCGATCACGCCGGTGGAGGCGAGGAAGACTTCCTGCGGCCTGCAGCCCACGACGGCGGCGGCAGAGTCCGCCACCTGCCGCGCGGCGTCCATCCCGCCCTTGCCCGTGAAGGCGTTGGCGTTGCCGCTGTTGACGACCAGGGCGCGCGCCGAGCCGGCCTTGGCGTTCGCCCGGCACCACTCCACCGGCGCCGAGGCGGTCTTGGACTTGGTGAACACGCCGGCGACCTGGGTTCCGGGCGCCAGCACGGCCACCAGGACGTCGGTGCGGTCCTTGTAGCGGATCCCGGCCTGGCCCGTGGCCAGCCGGATGCCGGCCAGGGGCGGCAGGCTCGCGAACGATCTGGGCGCCAGGGGCGAGACGGCGTGCCCCGCCTTCTCCGCCACTTTCCCTGGCACTTTCCCCGGCACTTTCGCAGCCTTGGACGCTTTGGCGGCCATCCGGCTCCCCAGCTCAAACAGGGGGCGGATGTGGCCGGAATCGGCTGAATTGACAAGGGGGTGGGGGGTTCTTATGTCTCCCGCGCGGCTTTCAGGCCGTTTTCGCCCAAACCCGAGGATTTCATGCTGGGTCTCAGCGCCATCGCACAACGATTCTTCGGCTCGTCCAACGACCGCAAGATCCGCCCCATGATGGGGCGCATCGCCGAGATCAACGAGCTGGAGCCCAAGTTCCAGGCGATGACGGACGACCAGCTCAAGGGCATGACCACGGCATTCAAGGAACGCCTCGCCAAGGGCGAGACGCTCGAGGACCTCCTGCCCGAGGCTTTCGCGGTCGTGCGTGAGGCGGCCAAGCGCACGCTCGGGCAGCGCCATTTCGACGTCCAGCTCGTCGGCGGCATGGTGCTCCACGAGGGCAACATCGCCGAGATGAAGACCGGCGAAGGCAAGACGCTCGTCGCCACCCTGCCCGTCTATCTGAACGCGCTCGCGGGCGAAGGCGTGCACGTCGTCACCGTCAACGACTATCTGGCGCGGCGCGACTCCGAATGGATGGGCCAGGTCTACCGCTTCCTCGGCCTCACCGTCGGCTGCATCGTGCACGGTCTTTCCGACGACCAGCGCCGCGAGAACTATGCCTGCGACGTGACCTACGGCACGAACAACGAGTTCGGCTTCGACTACCTGCGCGACAACATGAAATATTCGATCGCGACGATGGTCCAGCGCGGCCATTCCTACGCGATCGTCGACGAAGTCGACTCGATCCTGGTCGACGAGGCGCGCACGCCGCTCATCATCTCCGGCCCCACCGAGGATCGCACCGAGCTCTACCGCGCCGTCGACACGCTGATCCCGCATCTGCGCGCGCCGAGCAAGGAGAAGATCGTCGACAAGAACGGCAAGGAAGTGCCGAAGGACAAGGGCGACTACGACCTCGACGAGAAGCAGCGCCAGGTCATGCTCACCGACGCCGGCAACGAGCACATGGTCCAGCTCCTGAAGGACGCGGGCCTGCTCGACAACGGCGATCTCTACGACATCGAGAACATCGCCACCGTCCATCACGTGAACCAGGCGCTCAAGGCGCACAAGCTGTTCCAGAAGGACAAGGACTACATCGTCAAGAACGAGAAGGTGATCATCATCGACGAGTTCACCGGCCGCATGATGGAAGGACGGCGCTTCTCGGAAGGCCTGCACCAGGCGCTCGAGGCCAAGGAAGGCGTCACCGTCGAACCCGAGAATGTCACCCTCGCCTCGATCACCTTCCAGAACTATTTCCGCCTCTACGACAAGCTCGCCGGCATGACGGGCACCGCGCTCACCGAGGCGGCGGAGTTCATGGACATCTACAAGCTCGACGTGCTCGAGGTGCCGACCAACCTGCCGGTCAAGCGCATCGACGCCGACGACGAGGTCTATCGCAGCTACGACGAGAAGAACGAGGCGATCATCAAGCTGATCGAGGAATGCCGCGGACGCGGCCAGCCGGTGCTCGTGGGCACGACCTCGATCGAGAAGTCGGAGCATCTCTCCGGCCTGCTCAAGAAGCGCAAGATCGCGCACAACGTGCTGAACGCGCGCTACCACGAGCAGGAGGCGATGATCGTGGCGCAGGCGGGCCACTCCGGCGCCGTCACCATCGCCACCAACATGGCCGGCCGCGGCACCGACATCCAGCTCGGCGGCAACCTCGACATGCGCATCAAGAACGAGCTCGGCGGCGAGCTCGACGACGCCGAGCGCGCCAGGCGCATCGAGGAGATCCGCGCCGAGATCGCGGCCGACAAGGAGCTCGCGCTGAAAGGCGGCGGCCTCTACGTCATCGGCACCGAGCGCCACGAGAGCCGGCGCATCGACAACCAGCTGCGCGGCCGCTCCGGCCGTCAGGGCGATCCGGGCGCGTCGAAATTCTTCCTGAGCCTCCAGGACGACCTGATGCGCATCTTCGGCTCGGAGCGCATGGATTCGATCCTGGTGCGCTTGGGGTTGGAGGAAGGCGAAGCGATCACCCATCCCTGGGTGAACAAGGCGCTCGAGAAGGCGCAGCAGAAGGTCGAAGCGCGCAATTTCGAGCAGCGCAAGCAGATCCTCAAATACGACAACGTGCTCAACGACCAGCGCAAGGTCGTGTTCGAGCAGCGCAAAGAGATCATGTCGGCCGACGACGTCAGCGACCAGGTGGACGAGATGCGCATCGAGGTGATCGACGAGCTCGTCGAGCGCCACATCCCACCCAAGGCCTATGCCGAGCAATGGGACGCCAAGGGCCTGTCGGACGAGATCACGAAGGTCTTCGGGCTCGAGCTTCCCGTCGTCGACTGGACGAAGGAAGAAGGCATCGCCGACGAGGAGGTGCGCGACCGCATCCTCAAAGCGGCGCAGACGCGCGCCGCCGAGCGCACGGCGAATTTCGGCCCCGACGTGATGCGCTATGCCGAGAAGGCGGTCCTGCTGCAGCTCCTCGACCACAATTGGCGCGAGCACATCGTCAATCTCGATCACCTGCGCCAGTATGTTGGCCTGCGCGGCATGGGACAGCGCGATCCGCTGATCGAGTACAAGAGCGAGGCCTTCACGCTGTTCGAGGCGCTGCTTTCAAAGCTGCGCTTCGACGTGATCACCCAGCTCATGCACATCCGCATCAACGTCGAGCCGCCGCCGGAGCTCAAGGAGCCCGAGCAACGGCTGCTGCACGCCTCGCACATCAATCCCACCACCGGCGAGGACGAGGTCCAGCAGGCGGCTTACGACCCGCGCGCGCCGCGGCCGAAGGACATGGCCGTCGATCCCAACAACCCGCAGACTTGGGGCAAGGTCCAGCGCAACGCCGCCTGCCCCTGCGGCTCAGGGCGCAAGTTCAAGCACTGCCACGGCGCGCTGGTTTAGGGTCCGTGCTCGATTAAAAATTTGACAAGTCGTGCAGTGAAGGCTGCTGCCGCCGGCACGCCAGGACGCGCTGGCGAAAGGCTGGGAATACAAGTATAAGGCGAGTGCTGTCCGCTTCTTATGCTTGGGGGTTCGCCATGGCCGTTCCGCGCGACTATCGTCTGATAAACGCCTGCATCGCCGCCTATCACATCGACGACAACGGCAACCTCGACCCGCATGCGCCCGGCTACGGCCAGATCGGCCTAAAGGGGCCGCCGCAAGGCTTCGTCGCGGGCGAGCTCGATATCGACGCCTGCTTCGTCGGCGAGACCACGGACAACTACGTCATCCTCGCGTTCCGCGGCACGCGGCCGCCGACGCAGGGCGGCAATCCGCTCGACTGGATCCTCGACTGGCTGCAGGATTTCGAGCTCGGTCCGACGCCGTGGCTCGTGAACGGCAAGTCCTACGGTCAGGTCGAAGGCGGATTCGCCGCGGCCATGCTGGCGCTGTGGCCCAGGGTGAAGCTCGCGCTCGACAAGATCGATCTCAAGAGCAAGGCGGGGTTCTGGATCACCGGTCACAGCAAGGGCGGCTCGCTCACCGCGCTCGCCGCGACGCTGGTGGCAGCGGCTTACCCCGGCATCGCGCCGCAGATCGTGGCCTTCGCGCCCGCCATGGCGTGCGATGAAGACTTCCAGACCCTCTACGAGAACCAGGGGCTCGACGACGCCACGCTGCGCTATCAGAACGAATGCGACATCGTCCCGTATATGCCGGTCGTGTTCACGGCGAAGAGCGCGATTCAGAACGCCCAGATCATCGCCGGCGTATTGGCCCGCGCGAAAGGGACGACGCTCGCCAAGATCAGCCTCCTGGAATACGAGCCGCTGGGATCGCTGGACTACATCGATTTCGACGAGAGCACCGGCAAGTACAGCATCGTCACCGGCTGGAAAGGCGAGATCGACGGCATCGCCGCCATCGCCAGCGCGCTGCTGCACGGCCAGTTTTCCACGATCGTCGAGGCGCATGCGGCTTCCGGCGGCTATCTGGAGTGCTTCGGGATACCCACGGTGTGACGACCTGCAGCGCGCGCGTCCGTACTCGTTGTAGTCGTATGCTTGCCGCGCGATAGGCAAAAGCACGGTTAAGCACGGCAATGCCGGGTTGCGTCGGCCCGCCTCGTATTGCAAACTCTTCAGGTTCTATCGCCTATCGGGGGGCAACCTAATGCGCATGAGGTTTGTGACGGGGATGCTGGCTGCGTCCCTGGCTTTTTCGTTTACGGCATCGGCACAGGACGTGCGAAAGCCGGTCGTTTCGATCAACGACATCCAGGACATGGCGAACACCGGCCAGAGCGACGTGCTCAGGCAGATGATCGAGACCACGATCGTCAACACCGGCAAGTTCCGCATCATGGAGCGCGGCGACCAGGGCACCGCCGTCCTGCTCAAGGAGCAGCAAGGCGCCAAGGCCGGTCTGTATACGTCGAACACGCCGGGCAAGATCGGCGGCTTCGAGGGCGTGGACTTCATGGTCTACGGTACCATCACCACCGGCCAGGCGACGACGCAGCACGACACCGGCGCGTCGATGGGCATGGCGGTCGGCGGCGGCTTCGCCGACAGGTTGGGCGTGCCCGGCCTGGGCGGGGCGATGCGCGCCAACTCGAACTGCAACAGCAGCTCGGCCAGCCTGCAAGTCGACATCCGCATCACCGACGGCAAGACGGGCGAGGAGCGCTACGCCAAGCACGTCACGAAGACGGAACAGGGACAGACCGTCTGCGGCGGCCGCAGCTCGGTCGACGTCTCCGGCCTGCTCCGCGTCGCGGCGCAGAGCGTCTCGATGGGCCTGGTGACCATCATGTATCCGGTCAAGGTCGTCGACGTCGACGCCGACGGCCAGGTGGTGCTCAACTATGGCGAAGGCCTGCTCGCGGCGGGCGACGTGTTCGCGGTGTTCCAGGAAGGAAGAGAGATCCGCGATCCCGACACCGGCGCGGTCCTGGGCAACAGCGAGAAATTGCTGGGCTTGGTGAAGATCACCGAGGTGATGCCGAAAATGTCGAAGGCGACGATGATGACCGCGTTCCCGGTCGCGCCTTCCGTCGGGTCCGTCGCGCGCGCGGCGACGCCCGAGCAGATCTCCGCCGCCAAGCACAGCAGGTAAATCCGATGATCCTCCAATCGCGCTTGGCAAGGGCGTTCGGCCTTGCCGGTATCGCGGCGCTCGCCGTCACCGGCCACGCCTCGGCACAGCTGGCCACGATCAGCGTCGGCCACATCACGGCCCATCAGGACTGCAAGGTCTATCAGGAGTCGGCGGGAAGCACGGCGGTCTTCGCCCAGCGCGACACCGTGGTGGCCGCGAAGGAAAGCGCCGGCGTCGCCGCCAATCGCGACACCGTGGTGGCCGCCAGGGAAGGCACCGTCGTCGCCGCCCAGCGCGAGAAGGTGGCGGCCTTCTCGAGCTGGCGGACATGGCTGGTGAAGGACTGCGTCAGCGATTTCCCCTCGCTGAAGACCAGCCTGCAGGCGGCGCTGGCCGCGAGCGGAAAGCTCGCCGTCAAGGGATCGGGCGGAAAGTACGTCCTGTCCGGCGCGATCTCCCAGATCGGCGGCATGGACGATCCCGCCGTGCAAACCATCTCGACCGGAAGCTATTCCGTGGCGTCGCAGGGCATCTTCGTGAACATGGAAGTGACGCTGAAAGACGCGAGCGGCCGCATCGTCTATGGCGGGCTGCTGACCAAGCACCTGGAAACGGGATCGAACATCCAGACCCCGGGCATGGAAACCGGCAGCTACCAGCCGAACGGCGAAGCCACCTACACCCAGCTGCAGAACCAGGTCGCTCTCGCCGTCGCGCGCCTCGCGGCCTTCCACATCGTTCCGCTCCAGGTGGTCGGCAACGATGGCGGGCAGATCCGGCTGAACTACGGCGCTCCCCTGTTGACGCTCGGCATGAGCGTGCACGCGACCAGTCCCGATGGGGCGGCCTCGGTCCGCTACAGCGTCGTCTCCGCCGACGCCAATGGCGCGACGGCCGAGAAGGACGGCGACGGCGATGCCTCGAGGATCGTTCCCGGCAGCCCGGCCGACGTCGTCGAGGACGACAACGGACGCCACTATAAGAGAGTCGATCTGCCTTAGTTGATCGTCCCGACACATCACCCCGGCCGAGCGGGAGCCGCTCGGCCCCCTTTTTCTTTTTCGCATGCGCGGTCAGGATCGCTCGTCCGCTATCGGAGACCGCCCATGACCCCGTTCAAGATCGACATTCCGCAAGCCACGCTCGACGCCATCCGCGCCAGGGTGCGCGCCTATGAATGGCACGAGATGCCGCGTGGGGCCGGGCTCGAGGACAGCTGGGCCTACGGCGCCAACCTCGAATTCATGAAAAAGCTCTGCGCCTATTGGGCGGACGGCTACGACTGGCGCAAATGGGAGGCCGCGCTCAACCGCTTCCCGCAATTCACCGCGCGCGTCGAGGACATCGACATCCATTTCTACCGTGTCGACGGCAGCGGCCCGCCGCTGATCCTCTCCCATGGCTGGCCGGGATCGGTGTTCGAGTTCCTGCACATCATCGACAAGCTTGCGAAGGATTTCACCGTCGTGGTGCCGTCCCTGCCCGGCTACGGCTTCTCGGGCAAACCCGCGCGTCCCATCGGTCCGCGCACCGTCGCGCGGCTGTTCGACACGCTGATGACGGACGTATTGCAGCTTCCGAACTACATCGCGCAAGGCGGCGATTGGGGCAGCGCGATCTCGGGCTGGATGGCCTATGAGGGCAAAGGCTGCCGCGCCGCGCATCTCAACATGTTCGGCTGGCGCTCGCCGGGCGTGGGGCCGCAGACCAAGGAAGAGCAGGAATATGTCGCGCGCGCGGCGCAGCTCTTTGAGCTCGAAGGCGCCTATTTCCGCGAGCACACCACCAAGCCGCAGACGCTGTCCTACGCGATGATGGATTCGCCGGTGGGCGCGGCGGCGTGGATCGTGGAGAAATTCCACGGCTGGTCGGACATCCGCAAGGGCTTCGAGAACGTCTATACGAAGGACCAGCTCCTCACCAATGTGATGATCTATCTGGTGACGAAGAGCTTCAACACCGCGACATGGCTCTATCGCGGCCTGGTCGAGGACTTCACCGGCGCGCCGGTGCCCGCGAAGGCGCGCATCGAGAAGCCGGTCGGCATCGCCGCGTTCCCCGTCGACCTCATCCCCTTCCCGCCGAAGAGCCTGGTCGAGCGCCACATGAACGTGACGCATTGGACCGACTTCAAGGAAGGCGGCCATTTCGCGGCGCTGGAGCGCGGCGACGATCTGGTCGCGGATATCAAGGCGTTCGCGCGGAGTCTTCCCCCGAATGCGTAAAGCCATCGCCGCGTCGATCTTGGGTTTGACAGCCTTGGGCGGCGCGTCCCCCGATGTTCCACCATCGGTCCTGGCGCGTCTGCCGACCTATTGCCGCTACGACGTCGATGTGCGCGGCCAGGCCAATCCATACGCCGCCTTCGCGCGCGACGTGGACGAAGACGGCACCGTCTGTCCCTTCGCCGCAGGCGTGGCGCAGACGGCGCAGGTCTATCGCGTCCGCGGCGACGCCGCTTGTGCCGCGTCCGATCTTCCGAGCGCGAAAATCGGCGCCGTGAGCGAGATCGACGGCGCCGAGGCGCGCCGCGCGATGGATTGCTCGCTCGCGCGCGTCAAGCATCCGAAGCCCGGCGCGACGACGAGGTCCTATCTCGTGCGCTACAGGGATCCCGGCGGCGCACTCCTGGGCGTGATAAATGCCGGCCGGTACACCCGGGTTGCCGCGCGCGACGGCCTGCCGTTCACCGACATGGCCATCGCCACCGTCGACGACCAGGTCTATGAATGCTTCGCGATGTTGGACGGCGCCGCGTCGGATCCGGCGGCTTATTTCAAGCTCGTCTCCCTGCCCTTGCCCGCCGGCGCCACACAGGAAGAGATCGCGGGCCGCGACTGCCGCGACGTCGCGAAAGAACGCTACGGCGTCGAATTCGGCATCGACGCGGTGAGCGCCGAATTCTCGCTCTGGCTGGATCCGTCGCCGCAGACGCCGCAGGCCGAACAATTCGACGACGTGCTGACCTCCGCGCTCGCCGCTGCCGGCGTCACGCCCAGGGTCGCCGGCACGCGGATATTCTCGCCGGGAACGGCACGCGCCGACCGAGCGGCCGACGGCACCGGCTTCGTCATGCTCGGCGGCAAGCGCAAAGCGATGATCGAGATGCGCCGCATGACGCAAGCGACTTGCGCTGCGATCTTCAGCGCCGCCGCGACCCTCAAGCTCCATCTCCAAACAAGCCAGACCGATCTGATGATCCTCAACCCGCCCGGCATCGACGGCCGGCCGCCGCGCACGCATGCGAAGACGGTCGCGGTCACCAGCGCGGCCGATCTTTGCGACGTCTTGCGGCGCGGCTTTGACGAATGGCACGCCGCGGCGACCGAGATGCCGTCGGACATGAGCGATCTCGACGGACAGAACAGCTCGCTCGGCGACTGAGCGCCGACGGCCGGCTCCCCATGGCGCCGGTCGTGCTCGGCGGATAGTGGGCCATGACGCCGAGGATGGGCTAAACCAGATTGCGCCCCATCGCCAGGTACTTCTCCCGGCGCAGGCGGCGCAGGTCTTCGCCGGGGATCGGCGAGAGCTCGGCGAGCGCCTTGGCGATCTGCTCGCCGACGTTGAAGATCGCCTCTTGCGGGGCGCGATGGGCACCGCCGACGGGCTCGGGGATGATGCCGTCGATGATCTTGAGATCGAGCAGGTCCTGCGCGGTGATGCGCAGCGCGGTCGCCGCGTCCTGCGCCTTGTCGGCGTTGCGCCACAGGATCGACGCGCAGCCCTCGGGCGAGATCACCGAATAGATCGAATGCTCGAGCATGTAGACGCGGTTGGCGGTCGCGATCGCGAGCGCCCCGCCCGACATGCCGTCGCCCACGATGGTGCAGACGAACGGCACGCGAAGCTCGAGGCCGGCCTGCGTCGAGCGCGCTATCGCCTCGGACTGGCCGCGCTCCTCGGCCGCGACGCCCGGATAGGCGCCGGAGGTGTCGACCAGCGAGATCACCGGCAGGCCGAAGCGGCCGGCCATGTCGAACAGGCGTTGCGCCTTGCGGTAGCCTTCGGGCATCGCCATGCCGAAATTGTGCTTGAGGCGCGATTTGGTGTCGTTGCCCTTCTCGTGGCCGATGACGGCGACGGCGCGGCCGCGGAAGCGCCCGAGACCTGCGATCACCGCCTGGTCCTCGCCGTACAGCCTGTCGCCCGCGAGCGGCGTGAACTCGTCGAAGAGGTTGCTCACATAGTCGGAGAAATGCGGCCGGCCCTGGTGGCGCGCCACGAGCGCCTTCTGCCAGGGCGTGAGCTTGGCATAGGTGTCCTTGACGAGCTGGTCGGCCTTGGCCTGGAGACGGGCGACGTCGGCGTCGATCTCCATCGTCGGGTCGTCGGCCGCGAGCTGGCGCAGCTCGACGATCTTGCCTTCCAGCTCGGCGATGGGGCGTTCGAAGTCCAGATAAGCGTGCATGGCGTCCAGGGGTAGAACCCGAAAGGGCCGGGAAAGTGGCGAACCGGGTCCAAGCTGTCAACAAAGACGGCCCGGAAAAGTTACAGGCCCGCGATTAAGCCATTAATAGCGCTAGCCGATCCAGTGCCGCCGTATGGGCCGGCCGCGGCGCATGTCCAGCGCCGCCAGGGCGCTGGGGATATCGGCCTCCCAACGGGGCATGAGGATGACGATGGCCCAGCCGTCCAGCGCCGCCACGGCCGTCCCGAGCCCGATGGCCCAGAACGCGATTGCGGCGCTGCCCCCAAGGGCGACCGTCATCGTGCCTGCGAGCAGGCACAGCCCCATCAGCTTGGCCGAGCGCGCATGCGTCGCGGTCATGCGGCCGAAGCGCAAGACGCTGATCCCCTGCTGGACGATCTCCGCGGCGATGGCGCCGGCGATCACGGGCCAGTTCGCCCACATCGCGTCGGGCCGCAGGAAGAAGAGCGCCGTGATCGTGGCCAGCCAGAAGGCGAGATCCACGATGCTGTCGGCCCGGCGCAGCGCGGTGGTCGAGACGCCGAGCCGCCTGGCGACGATCCCATCGAAGACGTCGCTGAGCGTGGCAAGCAGGATCAGGACGGCGAGCGCGGTTCCGCGCCCGGTCCATCCCAGCGCCAGCACGCCCACGACCGCCAGCGCCCGGAAGACGATGAGCGCGGCGGGAATCCTTTCGACCATCCGCACGGGCAGAGCTTACCTCGCGGAACCGCTCAGGCAAAACGCTGCGAAAGCCGATGCAATGCCGCGCCGCGTCGGATAAAATCCGCCTGGGCAAAGCATGGGGCACGGTTATGGTCGTCAGATTGCTTCTTTTGGTCGTAGGCGCGCTGCACATCGTCAACGGGCTCTTCATGCTGGTGGCGCCCGGCGTGTGGTACGTGATGGTGCCGGGCGTGGTGATGACGGGAGCGTTCAACGCCCACTTCATCTACGACATCGGCATGGCGTTCATCGCCAGCGGCGCGATGCTCGCGATGGGCGCACGCTCGGGAAGAGACGCGGCCGTCTATGCCTGCGCGGGCGCGACATGGCCGGTGCTGCACGCGCTCATCCATGTCAAAGGCTGGATGTCGAACGGGTTCCCGGCCGACTCCCATGTCGCGATGTCGGAAGTCACGGGCGTCGTGCTGATCGCTTTGCTGGGAGCGGCGCTGGCCTGGCTCAGGATGCGCGGAGAAGCCCGATGATCAAATTCCTGCTGCATCGGATCGTCTCAAGCATGGAGCGCCGGTACGAATACGATGCGACTTACCTGCACGAGCTCGTCGACATCTCGCCCACGGCCGCGCGGCGCTATGTGAAGGCGCAGACGGCCGGCCGCTGGCAGGGCCCGGCCCCGCGCGACGCGTGGCACGCCGCGGCCATCGGCGGAGCGCTCGTCGAGGATTGCGGACCTTGCGTGCAGATCGCGTCCGACATCGCCGTCGAGGCGGGGATGCCGCCCGCGACGATCCAGGCGCTGCTCGCAGGCCGCGACGCCGATCCCGACGCCAAGCTCGGCTTCGACTATGCGCGCGCCCTGCTCGCGGGCTCGCGGGATTTCGAGGACCTGCGCGAAGCCGTCGAGCGCCGTTTCGGCCGCCAGGGCCTCGTCGCGCTCTCGATGATGGCGATGTATTCGCGCAACTTCCCCGTCCTCAAGCGCGCGCTCGGCCACGCCAAGACGTGCCGGCGCGTGCGCGTCGGCGGCACGGACGTCGCGGTGGCGCCGGAACTGAAAGCGGCATGAGCGTGTACGGACGATCGTGCGCTACCTAAGGCTGGCGCGCGGACGGCGAATTTCACGCATCAAAATGTCACAGAGCCGGTCTATTTCCGCCGATATTCCCGAAAAACTTGTATCGTCGGATTCAAGGGCGGCACATGCTGCCCGCAAAAAAGGGGAGCACCCATGTCCAGATCCATCGCCGCGGCCGCGCTTGCCTGCGGCCTCGCGCTTTCAGCCTCCGCCGCCAGCGCCGGCATCCTCGTGCCCGTGCCGGCTTTCCCGGGCGCGACGGCGACCTACGCCACGGGCATCAACAACAGCAACGTCATCGCCGGCTCGTATATCGATGCGAACGCCGTCTCGCACGGCTTTTACGGCACGGCCGACGGCAACTACACCTCTTTCGACTTCCCGGGCGGAAACACCTTCGCCGACTCGATCAACGACGCGGGCGACATCACCGGCTTCGCCGAAGTCCCGAACGACGACTGCCCGGTCTTGGGCTGCGAATACATCCTCAAGGCCGACCGCACGGAGGTCGCGATCACCAAGGGCGGCAACCCGCTCGACGGCCAAGCCGAGCAGATCGTGAAGGGCAAGTTCACCGGCGACTACTTCTTCACCGACGACCAGGGAGTGACGCACGAGAACGGCTTCCTGGGTAGCCATGCGCATTGGAAGAGCGACATCTCCCTGCCGTTCGAGAACGTGGGACACGTCCGTGGCCGCGGCTTGAACAAGAAGGGCGAGCTCGTCGGCTACTACAGCGACACCGGCAACGGCACCATCCCGGCCTTCCTCATCAAAGACGGCCAGACATCGAGCATCGCCTTCGACGATCCGGACACGTTCGAGACGCTCTTCGAAGGCGTGAACGGAACCGGCAAGATCGTGGGCGGCTGGACGAACGACGACGGCAGTGAAGGCCAGGCGTTCATCTACGAATCGTCCGACGACACCTTCCGCGTGATCGACGTGCCTGGAGAAACCGTCCCCCTTGCGCGCCAGGTGAACGATTCCGGCATAATCACGATCACCGGCGCGACGAGCTCCTATCTCTATTGCACGCACAAGAAGCTCTGCCCGATCACGGCGGGTGCGATCGAGATCAAGGAGAAGATCGTCGCGGCGAAGCATCCGGGCGCCAAGCAGTGGGTGCTGTGCAGGAACGGCTGCGAAAAAGATTCCGCAAACGTGCGTCCGGCGAGCGCGGCACAAATCCGCGAAGCGATCGCGCGCGATCCGTCGCTGCTCAAGGAATTGCGCGACCGGCGCTGATAGCGTTCAAGGGGGGTGAGGAAATGCCGGGTCCGCGCGAGCGGCCCGGCATTTTTCTTATTGCGGATTGGCCGTCAGATAGGGAAGCCCGTTGTTGATGGCCGGATTCTCGGCCCAGATCGACGGATCGAAGCCCACGGGCAGTCCCGTCTGGAACTGCTCCGTAGTGAGACCCATGACGCCGGGGTAACCGTTGTTACCGACGCCGTGGCTTTGACCGCTGGTGGTGATGTCCCAATAGGTGTCGGTGAGATCGCTGCCGCCCAGGTCGTCGCCGACCAGGCCGCCGACGGCGTTGCCCGACCCGCTCGCGACCGCGCCCGACGCATAGGAGTCGCTCACCGGGCCGTTGTTGAGACCGATCAAGCCTCCGACCGTCGAGCCCGTGCCGCCGAACGCGGCACCCGTCGCATATGAATTCTGAACCGAGGCGTCTTGGCCTGCGCTGCTGCCGACGAGGCCTCCCGCCACGCCGTTATTGCCGGCCACGATCGCGCCGGTGGCGAAAGACGTCTGGATGGCGCCCGCGTTGCTGCCGACGAGACCGCCGGCCGTCCAGCCTTTGGCGCCCGTGACCTTCGCGCTCGAAGAGGAGTTCTGGATCGTCGCGTCGTTGAGGCCCACAAGCCCTCCGACATCGCGTTCGTCGCCGCTGTTGCCGGTGCCGGCGACCGCGCCGGATGTGTGCGAGCTCGTGATCGAACCGTTATCGGCCACGCCGCATAGTCCGCCCACTTGCGAGCCGGTCTCGCCGCTTACGCGTCCCGTCACTTCGACGTTGAAGACCTCGGTGAAGCATAACCCCGCCAACCCGCCGGCCCCGGCGTTCTGGCCAGCGCGGATGTCGGCGTTGATGAGATGAAGATTGGAGATCGGCCCGCCGCCCACGCCGTAGAACATGCCGTTGTGCTGGCCCGCTCCGCCGCTCCTCCCATCGACACTGAGCCGCGAGATCCTGTGGCCCAGGCCTTCGAAGGTGCCGGTGAAGAATTCTGTGATCGCATCGCCCTGATAGGTGCCGTCGGGTCCCGCGTCGTAATCCACGCCGAGGGCGAAATGGCCCGTCGGATTGGCGGCGATGTCCACGATCAATGTCGGAATATCCAAAGCGACCTGATAGGTCGCCCCGTTGATCACGAGACTGGCCGCCATGCTTTCAATATCGACCTTGGCGCGGGGCGCGATGTAGAAGATCCCCCCCGACCCGCCATCGTTCGTCGTCACGGTCAGGCCGGCGTTGCCGAAGTTTCCGACGTCGATGTGCTTGGTTACTTTGATGCCGCGATAAGAATCTAGGGTGAGATGGTGGGTATTCGCCCAACTGATCACGGCGAGGATTTCAATGTCCTGAGCCTTCGGGCCCGACTGAAGCGTGACGTCGCCGGCCTCGATCAGGTTGTGCAGGTCGTTGCTGTTCAACACCGCGCGCTTGGCGGTCGCCGTGCAGACGCCCGCGCTGCAAACGACGTTCTTGGTTGCCCCTCCCGAGACCGTGAGGGCGGCCCATGCCGGCGACGTGCAGAGCGCCGCAGCGGCGGCCAAGATAGAAACCCTGAGTTTCACAGTCATCCCTCGCTTGTGCATCGCTGCGAGGCTAGGTTGGCGTCGCGGCAGGTTGCAAGCCGCTCGCGGGCATTTTATCGCTTGTGTGCGCCGCGCGAGCGGACAGAATGGCGGCAGATTTACAAGGAAAAGCGAAATGAGCGTGGCGCCGCCGGACGATCGCCAGGAGAAGTTCTCGGGCACCCAGGACGTGCGCGAGGCGCACCGCTTCGACGCGGACAAGCTCGAAGCCTATCTGGCCGAGCGCATCGAGGGCTTCAAGAAACCGCTCGAGGTGCGCCAGTTCAAGGGCGGCCAGTCCAATCCCACCTATCAGCTCGTCACGCCCAACCGGAAATACGTGCTGCGCCGCAAGCCGCCGGGAAAGCTGCTGCCGTCGGCGCATGCCGTCGACCGCGAGTTCCGCATCATCTCCGCGCTGCATCCCACGGGCTTCCCCGTGGCCAAGCCCTATCTGCTGTGCGAGGACGAGAGCGTGATCGGCACGATCTTCTACGTGATGGAATGCGTCGAGGGACGCATCTATTGGGGGCCGATGCTGCCCGACCAGTCATCCAAACAGCGCGGCGAGATCTATGACGCCATGAACGAGACGCTCGCGCGGCTGCACGGCCTCGACCACGAGAAGCTGGGCCTCGCCGATTTCGGCAAGCCCGGCAACTATGTCGGCCGCCAGATCTCGCGCTGGACCAAGCAGTACCAGGCGTCGGAAACCGAAACCATCGACGAGATGAACAAGCTCATCGAATGGCTGCCCGCGCATCTGCCGACGGACGAGCGCACGTCGATCGTGCACGGCGACTACCGCCTCGACAACATGATCCTGCATCCGACCGAGCCCAAGGTGCTGGCGGTGCTGGACTGGGAGCTTTGCACCATCGGCGATCCGATGGCCGATTTCACCTATCACCTGATGCAGTGGATGATGCCCGAAGGCGGCACGGGCGGCGGCACGGGAAGCCTGCTCGGCGTCGACCTGGCCGCGATGGGGATCCCCACGATCGAGGCCTATACGCAGGCCTATTGCCGGCGGACAAACCGGCCGACCGTCCCGAACATGGACTACTACGCCTCTTACAACTTCTTCCGCCTCGCCGGCATCCTGCAGGGCATCGTGGGGCGGGTGCGCGACGGCACGGCGTCGAACGCCAACGCGGCGCAGAACGCCGCCGCTGTCCGGCCGCTCGCCGAACGCGCCTGGCATTTCGCCAAGCGCGCCGGCGCGCCCGGTTAACGCGCGTTAGGTATCCGGTCGCGGAAATCCTTGCTTAACAACATCGGCGTAGCCTGACGTTCTACCGAAAGCTGCTTTTCGGACGGCAGGATGCCCGTGACACAAGCCGGGAACGACCACGCTCAGGCGCGATCCGCGCATGACGATGCGCATTTCGACCTGGCGGAGCGCGCCGCGCGCTTCGGCTATTGGCGCGTCGATCTCAAGGACGGATCGACCTATTGGTCGCCCGGCATGTACCGCCTGCTCGGCGTCGATCCCACAAGCCCGCCCGACAGCGATTGGCTGCTCGCGCAGATGCTGCCGGAGGACAAGCTCGTCGTCGACGCCGCGATCGCCAACGCGATCAAGACACGAACACCCTTCACCTACCGCACGCGCGCGCGCGATCCCAACGTCGCGGCGCAGATCGTCGACACGCAGGGCGAGCTCGCCATCGGCCCGGACGGCCGCGTCGTGTCGGTGATCGGCGTCTGCTACGACGTCACGCTGCAGGTCAAGGCCGAGGAAGCGCGCGAGAAAGCGCAGGCGATGTACCGCCTGATGACCGAGGAGGCGTCCGACATCATCATCCTCTACGGCGAGGACGGCGGCGTGCTGTTCGCCTCCCAGGCGCTCGAACGCGTGCTGGGCTATTCGGTCGCCGATATCGAGCGCGAGCGCGCCCTGGAGCTCGTCCATCCCGACGATCTGGAACAGATCGCCAAGATCCGGCAGCGCCCAGAAGCAGGACAGACGCTCACGGCGACCTACCGCATGCGGCACGCCCAAGGGCACTATGTCTGGATGGAGATCACGCTGCGCGCCGTGCGCGGCGCCGGAAGCCACGAGTATCGCCACACCGTCTGCATCGCCCGCGACGTCACGGAGCGCATGGAGCAGGAGCTGGAGACCAAGGCCGCGCGCGAGCGCGCCGAGGCCGCCAACAAGGCGAAATCGCGCTTCCTCGCCAATATGAGCCACGAGCTGCGCACGCCGCTGAACGCGGTGATCGGCTTCACCGACCTCATGCGCCAGCAGATGTTCGGCAAGCTGGGCAGCGAGCGCTACGAGGAATACGCGACGCTGATTTACGATTCCGGCCAGCTCCTGCTCGATCTGATCACCGACATGCTCGACATGGCGAAGATCGAGGCTGGCAAGCTCGAGCTCAACCTCGAGCGCGTCGACTTGACCGGCACGATCGAGGACAGCGTGCGGCTTCTGACCGACCGCGCCGACAACAACGGCCTCGACATCTGCGTCTCGATACCGAAAGAGCCCATATCGCTCGTCGCCGACCGCCGCGCGGTCAAGCAGGTCCTGCTCAACCTTTTGACCAACGCGATCAAATTCACTCCGCCCGGCGGCCAGATCGCGGTCGCGGTGCGGATCGAGGACGGCAGCGCGGTCCTGAGCGTGCGCGACACCGGCATCGGCATCCCCGCGCACGAATTGCCCCGGCTCGGCCGTCCGTTCGAACAGGTCTGCGGCGATCCCATGCTCGCCAAGTCCGGCACCGGGCTGGGCCTGGCGCTGGTGCGCGCGCTCGTCGAGAAGCACGGCGGGGCGATGCGCATCGAGAGCGAAGAAGGCGTCGGCACCGAGGTGACCGTCGGCTTCCCCCTCAACCCCGCCCAGCGCGTGGCGGCCTAGCCGCGCTAGGGTGTCAGCTCGAAGATCGTGCCCTCGCCGTTCGTGCCGCCTTCCAGAGTCGTCCCCAGCAGGTTGCCGTCACCGCCCAGGATGACGCCGCCGTCGGGGATTTCGCCATCGGCACACCGTCATACAAAGCACCTGTCTGAGCACCTTGGTAGGTCAATCCGCCCACCGGCATGCTGCCGCTCGTGGAGCAATCCCCGTTGCTGCAGAAACCAAAGAGCGCGGTCTGCTTGTACAGGCCATGTTTTGTCGGACTGAGCTTGAACACGACGCCATGACCGAACGCTCCGCCGCTCGACGCCGCGACATAGACATTGCCGCTCACGTCCACGACAAGCTTCTCGGTGACGCTCCCGCCGTCCGAGCAATTGATGGTATCGGTGCAGAGATTGTCGATCACGCGGTAGACATAGCGGCCCGACGTCTTTCGCTTCAGCACGAAAATAACACCTGAATCTGTGATTCCTCCTCCGTGCGTCGCGCCGAAGATGTCGCCCGCGGCATCGACGGCGAGAGGCGACGTCGGAGCACGTCCATCAGTGCAATTCTGCTCCGTGCAGAACACATGGAGCGTCGTCAGCATCGACGCCGAAGCGGCGCATGGCTGAAGGCATACGGCGAGCGGGATCGCGGCAAGGCTCAAGCCTGCGCGCCATGCGGTTCTCAAAAGCATTCGTGTCCTCAAAATTTCGCAGCCACGCCGCCACAAAAAAATGCGGCGCCCCTTAAGGGCGCCGCATCGTGCTGCTTATTCCGCCGCAGCCCGCGTCGGACGCGGCACATGCTTGCCGTATTCGAGCCGCGCGATGGTGCGGTTGTGCACCTCGTCCGGGCCGTCGGCGATGCGCAGCGTGCGCTGGCCCGCATACATGCGTGCGAGGCCGGAATCGGTCGTCACGCCGCCTCCGCCCCAGGCCTGGATCGCGTCATCGATGACCTTGAGCGCCATGCGCGGTCCCGCGACCTTTATCATCGCGATCTCGGTGCGCGCGACCTTGTTGCCGACCTTGTCCATCATGTCGGCCGCCTTGAGCGTCAGCAGGCGGCACATGTCGATATTGGTGCGCGCCTCGGCGACGCGCTGCTCCCACACCGAGTGATCGGCGATCTTCTTGCCGAACGCTTCGCGCGACAGCAGGCGCTTGACCATGATCCCGAGAGCGCGTTCCGCGACGCCGACGGTCCGCATGCAGTGGTGGATGCGGCCCGGTCCGAGGCGGCCCTGCGCGATCTCGAAGCCGCGGCCCTCGCCCAGGATGATGTTCTCGGCCGGGACCTTGACGTCCTTGAGCTCGACCTCGGCATGGCCGTGCGGCGCGTCGTCATAGCCGAAGACGGGAAGCATGCGTTTGACGTGGACGCCCGGCATGTCGCGCTCGACCAGGATCTGCGACTGCTGGCTGTGCCTGTCGCCGTCGGTCGTGTTCTTGCCCATGACGATCATCACCTTGCAGCGCGGATCGCCGACGCCCGACGACCACCATTTGGTGCCGTTGACGACGTAGTGATCGCCGCGGCGCTCGATGCGCGTGGCGATGTTCGTCGCGTCGGAGGACGCGACCGCGGGCTCGGTCATGAGGAACGCGGAGCGGATCTCGCCCGCGAGCAGCGGCTTCAGCCACTTGTCCTGCTGATAGGGGCTGCCGTAGCGCTCCAGCACCTCCATGTTGCCGGTGTCGGGCGCCGAGCAGTTGAACACTTCCGAGGCGAAGCCGACATGGCCCATGATCTCGGCCAGCGGCGCGTATTCGAGATTGGTGAGGCCGGCGCCGTTCTCGCTCTCATTCAGGAACAGGTTCCACAGCCCCTGCTTCTTGGCCTTGGCCTTCAGCTCCTCGACGACGGGCACGACGATCCACGGATTGCCCTTGGCGCGCGCGTCGTTCATCTGGTCGTGGTAGGTCTGCTCGGCCGCGTAGACATGCGCGTCCATGAAAGCCTGGACACGCGCCATCCATTCCTTCTGGCGCGGCGAATAATCGAAATCCATGTTGGTCTCCTTGGGTGGCAAAGATAGCGTGTGCCCCAAGTCTAGCGGCCCCCGCCGCCCGCAGCCAGCCCGCATTTGGCGAGTCTTATTTGCCGGGCCTCATTTGACAGCGCCGCCCGGCCCCGGCATCACATCGCCATGCTTCTTTATGCCGGAATCCTCTTCATCGCGGCCGGGCTCGCGTGCATCGCGTTCGACCGGCAAAGCTCGCATTACCTCTACGACCATGTGAGCGCGGGGTTCTGGCGCTTTCTCGATTCCACCACGCACCTGGCCAAGGCGTCGCATTGGCTGATCGCGGCGGCGCTCGCCTATCTCGTGGCACTCACCAAGCACTGGGAGGCCGTGCGTCTGTGCGCACTGGCATTCGCTGCGAGCGTCGCGATCGGCAGCGTCGTGCTGCACGCGATCAAGCTGGTGCTCGGACGCCGCAGGCCGCGCGACGACATCGAGATGGGCCTCTACGGCTTCATGCCGCTCGCCTTCGACACCGACTACAATTCGTTCCCCTCCGGCCATGCGCTGACGATCATGTGCGTGGCAGTGATCGCCTCGGTGGTGTGGCCGATGCTGTGGCCGGTCTGGTTCGCGATCGCGCTGTGGCTGGGGCTGACGCGCGCGCTCCTGACCGCGCATTACCTGAGCGACGTGCTCGTGGGAGCCGGCATCGGGTTGATTTCGGCGCGCGAGGCGGCCATTCATATCCTCCCGCACACGCCGCCGTGGTTCTAGAGACGATGCTCGCGCTCCTCACCTCCGTCGACGCATGGATCGCGCTGCTCACGCTGACCGTGCTCGAGATCGTGCTCGGCATCGACAACATCATCTTCCTCTCCCTCGCCGCCAACAAGCTGCCCGCGCCGCGCCGCCCGGCCGCGCGCCGCATTGGGCTCAGCCTGGCGCTGGTGCTGCGCATCATCTTCCTTTCGAGCATCGCGTGGATCATCTCGCTGTCGCGCCCCGTGCTCTCGCTTTGGGGGCACGATTTCTCCTGGCGCGACATCGTGTTCTTCGCCGGCGGCCTGTTCCTGCTCACCAAGAGCACCCGCGAGATCCGCAGCATGGTCGAGGGCGAGGAGCACACGGCGACCGGCACGGGCGCGACGATGCTTTCGGTGATCGTGCAGATCGCGATGTTCGACATCGTGTTCTCGATCGACTCGGTGGTCACCGCGGTCGGCATGACCGAGCACCTGGCGGTGATGATCGCCGCCGTGGTGCTGGCCATGGTGCTGATGATGGCGGCGTCCGGTACCGTCGCCGATTTCGTCGAGCGCAACCCGACGGTCAAGATGCTGGCGCTGAGCTTCCTGCTCCTGATCGGCACCTCGCTGGTCGCCGACGCCGCCCACTTCCACATCCCGCGCGAATACGTCTACTTCGCGGTCGCGTTCTCCGGCATGGTCGAGTTCCTCAACCAGCGCGCGGCGGCGCAGAAGAAGAAGCCTTAGTGCCGCACGATCATGTTGGCCGGATTGTCGAACGCCAGGTAGACATCGTCTTGCAGCGAATCGAGTTTCGCCAGCAGCCGATGGCGCTCTATGGACAGCCCGGAGGTGAATTCGCCGGCCCCCAACGACACCAGGGCCTGGATCGTCGATTGCAGGAGCTCCTCCGCCGCGAGCAGGTCGCGAAACAGGCGCGTGCGCTCGTCTTGAACGGTGGATTTCGCCGCGGCACGGTTTGGCTTGGTTCTGCTACGCTGCTGCTTGCGCATTGTGCCCCCTGATGTTCCGGACGGCTTCCATCGGGATGCCGCCATTCTCCAATTGTTCGATCATCGCCTGCTGCTCGGACGTCAGAGCGTCCTGGGCCTGGATGAAGTCCGGGACATCGCGTTCCAGGAGGACGGCCGGGGACTGCCCTTCGTAGTTGCCGAGGTTCGGGCGGTGGATCGAATATCCGATCAGCTCGGCCAGCTCGCGCGGGAAGCCGCGGGCGACCGCGGGCGGATAGACGAGCATCTGGGTCTCGAATTGCCTGAGCCAGCCGAGGCAATAGCTGATGAGGATCCCGCGCCTGGGCGCGTTCGAACGGTTGGCGCCTCCGGCGTGCAAAGTGGAGCCCAGGAACAGCAGGACCGAGCCCGGCTCCATCGCGGCCACGACCGAATCCTCAACTGGCAGGAACCCTTTGTCCTGCTCGCGATGGCTTCCCGGCCACAACACGGTCGCGCCGTTTTCCGCCGTGAACGGCGTCAGCGGCCACATTACATTGACCAGATACTCCAGCTCGCCCTTGGGCCCGCCCCACATCGCCTGATCGCGATGCGCGAACTGCGCCGGGGCGCCCGGATGGATTTCGATCGCCTGCGTGAGGTTCAGGTTGAACCGGTCGCAGTGCGGGCCCAGCGCGCCCTGAACCAGCTTCAGCACGAGCGGATTGAGGACGAAGGACTGAATGGTCTCCGAGCGGTTGAGCAGCGAGCCGAAACGCTTCGTGGTCTCGCCGTAGAACGCGCCTTTGCAGAACGGCGTCTGCACGAAACGGCTTTCGAGCTCGCAATTCACCCGCTCGCCGACGCGCGGGTCCATCGCGCCCGGAATGATGCAATAGCCGTCCGCCATCAACCGCGCGAAATAGGACGCGGCGACGACGTCCGGCATCATGGCTTCGAGAATTCTCGGGTCCATCGCCGGCCGCTCAATTCGTCGCCGCAAGCGCGGGAGCGGAGGCGAACGACGACGCCAGGCCGAGCTTGCGTTCTTCCCGGCGCATGTCGTCGACGCCGAAATGCACGACATGCGCGCCGATCATCGATCCCGCATAGTTCTGGGGAAGCCCCAACGGCTCGACCTCGAGGCCGCTGGCGAGGACGGCGGAAAGGAACTGGGCATGGGTGACGCCGGTGAATTTGCGGATTCCCGTCGCAAACGCGAATTGGAGCGCGCCATGCCACACGATCCCGCGCAGGCGCTGCTGCTCGGATCTGGGAAGGTCGGGCCGGACGCACAGTCGCGTGAGCTCCCAAATATCCGGTCCGCGCGGGACTTCGCCTTCGCACAGGAAAGGGAAGACCTCGCTCATCAAATGAGGTTTCGTGGTCGGCAGCAGCCTCAGCGAGGCCAAGTGGCGCTGCTCCGCGTCCGCCTCGATCACGTACACGGCATCCGGCGTGTCGAATTGATCGATCTCGCGCTCGCCGTCGGCGATCTCCAGGGCCCAGCCCAGGCGATCGACGAAAACGCTCTTGCGGTCGCGATGCATGGAATCGCGCAGGCGATCGTATCTCGACCGGTTCTTGGCTGTGACGACGTGGAGCACTCGCCCCTCCCTCTCCGACCTGCATCTCGGAAGTAGGTCAGGCGAGGCGCGTTCGCGATCCCGCTAGAAGGGGGGATTGACTTCAGTGACGAATGATGTCGTCGAATCCGAGCTGATTGTCGAAGAGCGTTCTGATGATCAGCTGGACGCGGGAAGCGACGCCGTATTTGCGCTTCGCGTTTTCGATGTATTCATGCACCGTGCTTTTGCTCAAGCCCAGCAGTTGCGCGGTGTCCACGTCGCTCTTGCCCTGCGCGATGAGAACGAGGCAGTCGAGCTGGCGCGGACTGAGCACCGGTGTGCCGTCCGTCATGTCGCGCGTGAGAGCGTCGGTTTGCGCCAGGCGGCGGGCCGCCTCGAACGCGAAGCTCCCCACATATTGGACGGCCGGCAAGATACGCTCGTCGAAGGCTTGCCCCGTCCGCACGGCGAAGGAGCACGAGCCCAAGCACTCTCCGGGGATGCTGGCCGGCACGGTGAACCCCTCGCCGATGCCCGCACGCTCGGCGTTCGTCAGGACCTCCGCCTGGTAAGGCGAAAGCGGGATCAGGCTGCTGAGCTCCGACCAGCGGAAGCTGGCCGTCTTGGTTTGGCACGCGCGCATCACGGGATCGTCGGAAAAGCGCCGCCGCTTGCTCATCGCTTCCGCGAAACCCACGGGATAGTTCGACAGATGCGCCAGATTTCCGCGGATGACGTTCACGTGATGCCCGAGCATGAAATAGGTGAAGCCGAACGACTTCGCCGTGCCCTCCAGCAGCGATCGCAGATCCGCAAGCGTCTTCGCCGACCTCGCGAGCCGGATGAATTCCTGCACATCTTGAAATTGGCCCATCGCGCTACCCCGGTTTCGCGTGTGGAGCGAAGCGGTCAGGATTGGGCAGAGCGGATTCAACTGCAAGCCTGTTGTATGATTCAACCTCAGTTCGAAAATCCGCCCACAGATCACCAAGCCCGGCGCCGGTTTCAAATTCTTCTGCAACCGCCTATCGTGTCTGCGTTGCATTTACCGGACGGTTGAGAAGCGTGCCCCGTCAACGCGTGCTGGCAATCGACGCAAGGATCGGCAAAGCGCTTCGCGACCTGCGCAAGCAGCGCAAGCTCACGCAATCCGATCTGGTGCCGGTCCTGGGCGTGAGCTTCCAGCAGATTCAGAAGATCGAGCGCGGCAACAATCGGCTCAGCGTATCGCAGTTGCTCGCGGCAGCGCGCTTCTTCGATGTCGGGATCGACCACTTCCTGCTCGAGCTTCGCGCGCACGACGTTTCCAGCGAGGCGGATCTCGAAGCGGAGTTGGCGGCTTTCGCCGCGTCGGCCCGCGGCAGGAGCCTCATGCGCGCGTTCCTGGCAATCCGCGACGAGGAAAACAGAGCGGCGATCGAACGCTTCATCCGCGCCATCGCCGCGGACGATTGAGACCAGGCGGACGGCAGCTTGCCTTCAAGCCGCGCGCACGCGCTGGATGAAGGGGCGTTCTTCCTCGATGCAGGCCTTGAAGGAGGGCCGCGCGTGGATGCGCTTCACGTAAGCCGCGAGCCTCGGCCAGCGCGCGGGATCGATCTCGCCGCCGGCGTGCTCGAAATTGACCAGCATCGTGGCGACCGCGATGTCGGCGATGGAGAATGCACCGCCCGCCAGATATTCGTTGTCGCCGACCTGGCCTTCGAGGTAGTCGAACAAGGGCGGCAGCTTTTCGGTCAGCGTTTTCTGGCACAGCGCCTCGTCGGTTTCGCTCTTCAGGATCTTCTTGACGACGCGCTCGAAGAAGAAGCCGCGGCCGGTGGTCTCGGCCAGGATCGAATCCGCGTACTCCTCGAACCACAAGGCGCGGGCGCGGGCATAGGCGTCGGCCGGATAGAGCGCGGGCGTCGGATATTTGTGCTCGAGATAGTCGCAGATCACCGAGGAGTCGCAGAGATGGTTCGGCTCCGGCAGGTCGCTGTCGCGGAAGGCTGGGATGCGCCCGAGCGGGCTGATGTCGCGGAAGTCCGGCGGCGCGCGGAACGGGCTCACCGGATCGATCGAATAGTCGAGGCCCTTCTCCGCCATCACCACGCGCACCTTGCGCACGAAAGGCGACACCGTGCTGCCATAGATCGTCAATGCCATGGGTCCCTCCTCAAGCCGGCGCCTCGACCTTCAATTTCGGATCGCGCTCGGGCGGCAGGTTATCATAAAGATCGGCAATCAAATCCTTTTTGAGCGATTGCCGCGCGGGATCGTCCCACAAATTCTCCCATTGCAGCGGGTCGTTCTTCAGGTCGTAGATCTCGCCTTCCGTGCCGTCATATTTGATCCGCGTCGTCACCGCGGCGAATTGCGGCCAGGTCTCCTCCAACCCGTTCGGCACGCCGGGCGTCGACGGCTCGTAGCGCGTCAAGACAAAGCCGTCGCGCACGATGGAGCGCAGATGAAAACCATAACCCGGGAACTGGCTGTCCCATTCGCAGATCGCGCGCTGGCGCGAGCCGTCCTCCGTGATGGGCAGCACCCTGCCCTGCATCCACGGCGCTTGTTCGACGCCGGCGATGGCACAGAAGGTGCTCGCGAGATCGACCTGCTCCACGGGCTGCTCGACGATCGCGGGCGCGACGTTCGCGCTCGGCGCCGGGCGCCAGATGAAGGGCAGCCGCATCAGCGCGTCGACATGGAACGGGCCCTTGTAGACGAAGCCGAAATCGCCCTGCAGCTCGCCGTGATCGGTGGTGAAGATCACGTCCGTGTCGGCGTCCCAGCCGCGCGCGGCGATGGTGCGCATCACGCGTCCGATCGCGTCGTCGACCAGCTCGTTCATCACATGGACCTTGGCGTTGATCTCGCGGATGTTGTCGGGCGTGAGTTGCTGCGGCGTGAAGTTCATCGGCCCGCCCTCGATGTTCGCGAACGCGCCGTCGTAATAGGCGAGCCAATGCGCCGGCTTGCGCGCGAGGATCTTGCGGATCATCTCCGGCGTGCCGGGATAGCCGTCCGGCAGCGGCAGGTCGCGCCAGTCGCAGCGCGCGTTCTGCGACGCGGGCGGGTCCCAGGGATGATGCGGATCGGGAAAGCTCAGCCACAGGAACCAGTCGTCATCGGCGTCGCGTGCCTTGAGCCAGTCTTCCGCGAGGCCCGCGAGCCAGTCGGTGTGATAGAACTCGCGCGGCACGGGATTGTTCGCCGTCTCCGGCGCGCCGGTGTCGCCGCCGGGCGCCGCGTTCAGGAGCGGCGGCGAGGCGGCGAAGAATTCCGGATGCTGGGCCTTCATCCATTGGCCGTAATGCGCGACGGGAACGCCGCGGAAGCTCGCGATATGCATCGCCTGGATCGCATAGTCGAAGCCGCGCCACGGGCCGGTCGCGTTCTCGCGCTCGCGCCGGTTCTCCTGCCATTTGAGCTTGGGATCGAAGGCCGGCTCGAAATGCGCCTTGCCGATCAGCGCGGTCTTGTAGCCGCATCGGTCGTGCAGATATTGCGCGACGCTCGGCGCGTCCTGCGGCAACGGCACGCCGTTGGCGAAGACGCCGTGCGTGCGCACGTATTGCCCCGTCAGCATCGTCGAGCGCGCCGGCATGCACACCGTGTTCTGGTTATAGGCGCGCTTGTAGTTGATGCCGTTCGCCGCCAGCGCGTCGATGTTCGGCGTGCGGCAGAATTTGTTGCCGTTGCAGCCCAGCGAGTCGAACCGCTGCTGGTCGGTGGTGATGAAGAGGATCTTACGCCCCACTGAGCGCCTCCAGGCATCCGGTCCCGGCGAGCAGCGCATCCGCGGCGCCGCCGAGCTTCGCATAGGCCGCGCGCAGCTCGGCGAGGCATTTCACCTGATACTTGAACGCGCCTTGCGTGTAGGGACGACCCAGCAGCTCGACCGTGAAGGTCTCCTCAGCCTTAGCGACGGCGCGCGCGTTGGCGATGAGGAACGGGAAATAGATTTGACCGGCAAGCGTCAACAATTCGCGCACCGCAGGAGCAGGCTCGCCCCATACGCCGTCGACGCCGGAGGCATCGTCGAGCTCGGCGATCCAGCGGAAGGTGAAGGGGAACTCGGCGCGCATCATGTCCTGCGGCGTGGGGTCGACCGCAAGCTGCGAGATCTGCCCGAACCAGCCGAAATCGGCGAGCGAGGGGCGCGTGCCGAAGAGATAAGGCTGCTCCGTCACCATCCCCTCGAAGGCCGCGAGGATGAGCCGCGTGCTTTCCTCGATCGCGGGCGCGTTTTCGGGCGTGCAGCCGACCAGCGCCATGCGACCCACCTGTCGATCGCGGAACATCTTCGCCGCGCTCAGCACCGTCTCGCGCCCATCGCCGCCGAGCCGGTCGAAGGCGAGCCATTGCGACATCTGCTTCTGGTCGCGCTCGCGATACCAGCGGTAATGGAACATCGCCTTGGTACCCCACTCGTCCGCGAAATCCTCGAGCAGGTAAGCGAGGAACGCGTGCGCGGGGTTCTCGGGCACGATGGAACGCTCGGTGTGCAGGCGCTCGAGCGCGAAGATCATCGGCGTGGAATCGTTGTGCCACGAGCCGTCGGGATATTGGATCACCGGGATGACGGGCGCCTTGACGTGCTTGAACACGGCGTCGTCGCCACCGCGCATCTGGCGCCAGACGTGCGGCAAGCGGCGATAGCGCATCACCGCGCGCATCTTCATCGAATAGGGCGAGCCCAGCCCGCCATAGATCGTGTAGACGCTCATGCCGCGCTCCCGGCGGCGCAGCACAATAATGCGGTGCGCTCGAGGCCCGCGTCGCGATGCGCGATGGCGGCGAGATATTCCGGATCGGCGATCATCTCGAGGAATTTCGCCCGCGAGGGATAGCGCACGCAGACGACCTCGTCCCACTCCTGCTCCGCGCCGCCGATGAAGACGAGCGCCTGCGCGCCCATCCACACGATCGATCCGCCGCGCGCGGCCACGCATTTCATCGCCACCGCGCCGTAGCGCATATAGGCCTTGCGGTCGCGGTATTTGAGCAGGTTGACCATGACGACGGCGCCGTCGGGGCCGTTTTCCATCAAGGCTTGAAGCTGCGCCGGGGTCGGCGAGAGCGCGGGATTTGACATCGGACCTTACGTCCCATAATCTGAATCTGAATTCAGATTTATGCCATGCCGCGATCAATAGCAACACCGGCCGAGAAACATTCGCTGCCCGCGCGACAGGCGCGCTCCAAGGCGACGCGCGAGCGGCTGCTCGCGGCGGCCGAGAAAGTCTTCGCCGAGAAAGGCTATGACGGCGCCAAGCTCGCCGACATCGCCGAGGAAGCCGGTGTCTCCGTCGGCGCGGTCTATTTCCGCTTCAAGGACAAGGACGCCCTCTTCCTCGCCATCGCCGAGACCTTCACCGGGGAGGCGCGCGCGCGGCTGAGCGACTTGGTGCTCGAAGGCAAGGCGCACGCGACGGCGGACATCGTCCGCAACTTCGTGCTGCGCACCGCATCCAACATGCGCACGCATCGCGGGTTGTTCCGCGCCATCATCGAGCGCGGCTTCGACCATGAAGGCGTGATGACGATCATGTTCACCTTCCGCGACGAGATCGCGCGCGCGCTGGAAGCCGTTCTGGCCGAGCGCGGCGGGAAAAAAAGCGAGCTCGGCGACGCCGTGCGCGTCGCGACGCAGATGATCTACGGCTTCCTGCTGCTCGGCATCCTCAATCCGCGCGCGCCGACACAGCAGAACGCGCGCGCGGCGGTCGCGGGCCTCGCCGACGCCGTTGCCGCGTACCTCTCGACCGTGGTGCCGGCATGACGCTGAGCTTCGATCTGTTCTGGTCGTTCCGCAGTCCGTATTCATATCTGGCGACCCCGCGGCTGGTGGAGATGGAGCGCGACTACGATCTCGCCATCGCCGTGCGCCCGGTCTATCCGCTCGCGGTGCGCTCCGGCGATTTCTTCGAGAAGCAGAACCCGCTCTGGATCCCCTATCTCATGCGCGACACGTACCGCGTATCGCAGATGCTCGGCCTGCCCTATCGCTGGCCGCGCCCAGATCCCGTCGTCATCGATCCGATGACGCGCGCCGCGGCTCCCCACCAGCCCTATATCCACCGCCTCACCCGGCTCGGCTGCGCGGCGGCGGAGGCAGGATGCGGCTTGCCGTTCCTCTTCGAGGTCAGCCGGCTTATCTGGTCCGGCGCCGTCGACGGCTGGCATCAGGGCGATCATCTGGCGCAAGCCGCGTCGCGCGCCGGCGTCGATCTCGCGGCGCTCGATGCGAAGATTGCGGCCGAGCCCGAGCGATACGAAGCCATTATCCAAGCCAATCAGAAAGCACATCAGGAGGCCGGTCATTGGGGCGTCCCCACCTGCGCCTTCGAGGGCGAGCCGTTCTTCGGCCAGGACCGGCTGGACGCGCTGCTGTGGCGGATGAAGCAACGGGGGCTGAAACAAAGATGATGCGCATCGCCAAATATATGCTGCCGCTCATCGCGCTGGCTGCGATCGCCTGGTTCGCCCTCTACACCAACCCGGTCGAGACATGGCTGTTCCGCAGCACCGCGTTCCACGAGCTTTCGAAGCAGCCGGTCCGGCTTGCGCGGGACGACGAGCTGTCGGTGCTGTTCTGCGGCACCGGCTCGCCCCTGCCCGACAAGACGCGCGGCGGGCCGTGCACGATGATCGCGGCGGGTGGCAAGCTCTATCTCGTCGACGCCGGCATCGACAGCGCGCGCAACCTGATGCTGTGGCGCGTGCCGCTGCAGGACGTCGCGGGCGTGTTCGTCACGCATTTCCATTCCGACCATATCGGCGAGCTCGGCGAGATCCGCCTGCAGACCTGGGTCGCGGGCCGCAATACGAAGCTGCCCGTCTACGGCCCCGAAGGCATCGAACAGGTCGTCGGCGGGTTCAACCAGGCCTATGCGCTCGATGCGGGCTATCGCACGGAGCATCACGGCGCCGCGATGCTGCCGCCGGATGCGGTCGCGATGGTGCCGCATGTGATGGCGCCCGGCGCGGTGTTCGATCTCGACGGCCTCAAGGTCACCGCGATCAAGGTCCGCCACGATCCGGCGACGCCGGCCTACGGCTACCGCTTCGACTATCGCGGCCGCAGCATCGTCGTCAGCGGCGACACGGCGCCGGACGAGGACCTGTTCAAAGCCGCGCACGACGCGGACATCCTGGTGCACGAGGCGCTGTCGCCCGAGATGGTCGGCATCATGCACGACGCGCTGGTCGCGGGCGGCCATCCGCGCCAGGCGAAAATATTCCACGACATTCCCGACTATCACACCAGCCCCGTCGACGCGGCGCGGCTCGCATCCAAGTACAAAGTCCGTGCCCTGGTCTTCACCCATCTGATTCCCATCCTGCCCAACAGTTTCGCCGAGGACCTGTTCCTGCGCGGCGTCGGCGAGGTGCGGCCGGGCTGCTGCACGATCCTCGCCCATGACGGGCTGGTCCTGACGCTGCACCCGGGCAGCGACGACATCGACGGCAAGACCGACCTGAACTAACCCCGCCGCGCGCGGAAGAAGGCCTTCAGCACTTCGCCCGCTTCCGCCGGATCGCCCGCCCGCCCGACCTGCGGCCGGTGGTGGCAAGTCGGCTGCTCGAAGAAGCGCGGGCCGCGGAGGACCGCGCCGCCCTTGGGATCCTCGGCGGCGAAGACCAGGCGGCTCACGCGGCTAAGGCTGATCGCGCCCGCGCACATCGCGCAAGGCTCGAGCGATACATAAAGGGTCGTGCCCAACAGCCTCTCATTGCTCAGCTTTTCGGCCGCCGCACGCAGTGCCAACATCTCCGCATGGGCCGTGGGATCGCGCCGCTCCAGGATGCGGTTGCCGTCGCGCGCCAGCACCTCGCCTTCGGCCGAGACCACCACCGCGCCCACCGGCACCTCGCCGCGCGCGCCTGCCGCTTTCGCTTCCGCGATGGCGAGTGCTATGGCTTCCTCGTCCGTCATGGGAGTTCCCTTTTGTCCGAAGATACGGCGTCCGGCGAGCGCATAGCAAAGATCATCGCCCGCGCCGGCATCTGCTCGCGCCGCGACGCCGAGAAGCTGATCGCGGAGGGCCGCGTCGCCCTGAACGGCGAGACCGTGACCACGCCCGCCACCAAGGTCGGCGAGCACGACGTCGTGGCCGTCGACGGCAAGCCCTTGACCGAGCCCGATGCCGCGCGGCTGTGGCGCTATCACAAGCCCGCCGGCATGGTGACCACGCACAAGGACCCGCAGGGCCGCGCCACGGTCTTCGCCAACCTGCCCAAGACCCTGCCGCGCGTCGTGTCGGTCGGACGCCTCGACTTCAACTCCGAGGGCCTGTTGCTGCTCACCAATGACGGCGACCTCGCCCGGCGGCTGGAGCTGCCCGCGGGCGGCTGGGTCCGGCGCTACCGGGCGCGGCTGTTCGGCAAGGTCGCGCAGACCGATCTCGACAAGCTCGCCACCGGCGTCACCATCGGCGGCGTGCGCTACGGATCGGTGATCGCCGATCTCGAGCGCTCCAAGGGCGTCTATTCCTGGGCGCTGGTCAGCCTGAAAGAGGGCAAGAACCGCGAGGTCAAGCGCGTGATGGAACATATCGGCCTGAAAGTGGCGCGCCTCATCCGCGTGCAGTTCGGCCCCTTCCATCTGGGCCATCTCGAGCCCGGCCAGGCCGAAGAGATCCCGGCCCGGCTGTGGCGCGAGCATCTGGGCATTGGCCGCAAGCACCGCAAGCCGGGCAAGGATTGAACGTCCGTTCACCGATCATCTCGTGCCCGCCCCGCCGCGAAGCCCAACCGCTTGATCGTTGAATTCGCGTTCGCATTCGAACCTCACAATTCGAGGGGCCCGCTTGTCGCATAGAGCCGCCCAATTGAATCGATTGATGAGGTTCAATTGGGACACGCACGGGCTTTGCCGCTTCGCGGGCGCGCGCGTCGTCGATGTGCGTGCCTGCGATGGCACCTCCATGAAGAGACTTCCAGAGGGAGATGGGGTGCGTGAAATGGTAGTTCAAGTATAGATTGTAAAATTTAATCTTGCAGCTTTTACGTTCTACGCTGCCTTTCCTCTCCCTCAAGGGGAGAGGAAACTTTGTCTCTACCCCTCTTCCCGCCGGGCGCGGCGCAGGGCTTTGCGTTCTTCCTTGCGTTGGTCGCGCAGCGCTTGCTTGTCCGGGACGGCGGGTTTCACGGCCGCCGCGGGCCTGTTGAACGCGGTCTCGCGCGCCTTGGCCTTTTCGCGGGCCTCGAACCCCGCGTTCTCGATGCGAGACGCGGCGGTCAGATGCTCGTGTTGGCTGATGGAAGGCTTGCGGGCGGCGATGTGCTCGATGTTGAGCGCGCGGAACATCATCCAGAGCTCGGCGGCGTCGTCGAGCGTGCCCTCGCCCACGCAATAGACCGCCTCGAAGGTCTTCATCACCACGTCGAGGACGTAGTTCTGCGGATGGCGGTTGTCGGGGCGCATGGCGTCGATGAAACCCTGCTGCACGATCTCCAGCGACGGGAAATAGAACAGCGTCCTGTTGAGCTCCTCCGGCTTGCTGCGCAGGAACTCGTCGAGGGCTGCGCGCAGGATCGCCTTGGAGACCGCGTTCGCGCTGACGCAGCTCACCGGCCGAAACGTCGCGGCCAGCGGGATCGGCGAGACGGTGAACAGGATCCTCGCGGCCGGCACGTGTTCGCGGATGAGCGCGTGGATGCGGGCGATGTCGCGCCTGGTCTCCTCCATCGACATGACGCGGAACTTGTGCCGGGCGGGATCGAACACCTCCTTCGGCACGGCGCGCCAGAATGTGCCGCCGGTGATCTCGTCGTACCAGACTTCCGAAAGCCCCAGCGTGATGATGAAGAACTCGCTCGCCTGGAACAGCGCGCGCGTGCGCAGGCGGATGTCCTCGTCGAAGCCGAAGCCTTCGGCCTTGAAGCCGTGCCACAGGTTCCCGGGCTGCTTCTTGTTCTCCAGCGCCCATTCGAACTGGCCCAGGATCGAGGCGGTGTTCACCAGCCCGTCGGCGATGCGCGAGATGTGGATGCCGGGATCGCGCCTGGCCGACAGGTCGTAGCCGAGATTGTCCAGATGGCGGGTGATGTTGGCGGCGAAGCAGCTTCCGAACGCGGTGATCTTCGTGCCGCGGGTGAGGAACGGCTCGTCCGGCATCCAGCCCTTGAGGATGTGGTCGCGCAGGAACGTCCGGTCGAAATAGTCCGACTGGGTGGGGTAGGTGTTCACGACGTCGCCGCGGTGCCACGACGCCGAGGGCCGGCCGTCCGCGGGCGGGTCCAGGGGCTCGTCGAGAACGTCATCACTCATGTCACAATCCGGCGGGTTTTCGCGATATTGACCGTTTTACAGTTTACATGAGCGGCCGTTTTCCGATAACCAGCCCGCCGTACACCGGAGCATCGCCCGTGAAGAAGAACAAGAAGCTGCCGCCCGCCTACGTCGCCGAAACCAAGGACACGCGATTCGCGGGGACCTTCGAGGTGCTCGTCCCTGTCCCGGACCGGATAAAGCCCCACCGCGTCGCCAGCCAGTTCCCCTCCAAGCACGCGGCCGAAGGCTGGCTGCACAGCGACGAAGGCAAGGAAGCGGTGGCCCAGGCGCTGGAGGAGAAGTGAGCCTTTCCTCGCCCCCTTGAGGGAGAGGAAAACGTCGTCAATTCACCCGCACTTGCTTTCCCTTCGCCTCGCGCCGCGCTTCGCGGCCCTCGCGGCCGGCTTTCTTTGCCCGCTTGACGAGCTTGCGCTCTTCCTTGCTGTCGTCGCGGCGCTTGACGATCGCGCGCAGGTTCCGGGCGCGGAACATCCGGAACACCTCCACGGCCTCGGCCAGCGTGACCGAGCCCTCGCAGAACGCCGCCTCGAAGACCTTCATCACCGTGTCGATGACGTAGGATTCGGGGTGACGCTCGTCCTCGCTCCAGGGATCGATGAAGCAGCGCATCACCAGCTCCATCGACGGGAAATAGAACAGACTGCGGTTCAGCTCGCCCTCATGCTCGCGCAGGAACTCGTCGAGCGCTGCGCGGATGATCGCCTTCGACGCGGTGTTGGCGGTGAGGCAGCTCACCGGCCGAAACGTCGCGGCGAGCGGGATCGGCGACAGCGTGAACAGCACCTTGGCATGCGGCACATGGGTGCGGATGAGGCGGTGGATCTCTTCCAGGTCGGCCTTGGTCTTGGCGAAGGACTGGACGCGGAACTTGTGGCGCGCGGGATCGAAGGCATCCTCCGGCACCGCGCGCCAGAACGTGCCGCCGGTCTTCTCGTCGTACCACACTTCCGACAAGCCCAGCGTGACGATGAAGAAATCGGTGGCGAGGAACACGTCGCGCGTGCGCAGGCGGATGGCCTCGTCGTAGCCGTAGCCCTCGGCCTTGTAGCCGTGCCAGAGCTCCTCGCTCTGCTTCGCGTTCTCGAGCGCCCATTGGAACTGGCCCAGGATCGAGGCCGTGTTGACCATCGCGTCGCCGAGCCTGGAGATGTAGACCTCCGGATCGCGCTCGCGGGACAGGTCGAAGCCGATCGCCGAGAGATGGCGCGTGATGTTGGCGGCGAAGCAGCTCCCGAAAGCGGTGATTCGCATGCCGCGCGAAAGCACGGGCTTGGGCGGCACCCAGCCTTTCAGGAGATATTCCTCCAGGAATTCGTCCTTGGCGAAATCCTCGGCGCGGGGGTGATAGTTCACGACCTCGCCGCGGTGGAACGAGCGTTTTTCGCGCAACGCCGTGTCGTCGCCCTCGGCCACGCGCCGCTGCCGTTCCTCTTTTCGCTGTTGCTTGCGCGCGCCCATGACCTAGTTTCGTCTTGGAACGAGAAACGCGTTAGGCATGGAGCCCAGTATGCGGTGGATCATCTTGCTTTGCACCATTGCCGGGGCGGCCCACGCGGAAACTTACACAAATGTAACACTGATAGACGGTACCGGCGCGCCGCCGCGTCCGCACATGTCAATCATTATCACGGGCGAGCGCATCGATTCCGTCGGTCCCGCGACAGCGGCGGGCGGGAAGGCGATCGATATGCACGGCGCTTATGCGTTGCCGGGGCTGACCAATACGCATGTGCATCTGGCGACGGCGCCGGGCCTCGCCTACGCGGAAGCGATCCTGCGCCGCGACCTCTATGCCGGCATCACGGCGGTGCGCGACATGGCGGGCGATACCCGCGAGCTCGGCTATCTCTCGCGCGCGACTCGGATCGGCGAGACGCCCGGTCCCGACATCTATTACGCGGCGCTGATGGCGGGGCCCGATTTCTTCAAGGACCCGCGCACGGTAGCGTCCACGGCGGGCGGCCTGACGCCGGGCGCGACGCCGTGGATGCGCGCGGTGACGCCGGCGACCGATCTCCCGCTCGCGGTCGCCGAAGCCAGGGGCACCGGCGCCACGGCGATCAAGATCTACGCCGACCTGCCCGCGCCACTGGTGGATGCGATCACGGCGGAAGCGCATCGCCAGCAGCTGATGGTGTGGGCGCATGCCGCGGTGTTCCCCGCGAGCCCCCACGACGTCGTCGACGCCAAGGTCGACGTCGTAAGCCACGCCTGCATGCTGGGCTATCAGGCGTCTGAGAAGATGCCGCAGGCCTATCATCACCGCGCCGCCGTCGAGGCGGACAAGTTCGACGACCCCAACGCGGCGCTCGACGATCTGCTGGCCGACATGAAGGCGCGCGGCACCATCCTCGACGCGACGTTGTACGTCTACATGCTGCTCGACAAGATGAAGGACGCGAACCCGCCGCCCTATTGCACGCTCGCGCTCGCCGAGAAGCTCGCCGCAGCCGCCTATCGCGCGGGCATCCCCGTCAGCGCCGGAACCGACGCCGAGACGGATTGGAAGGACCGCGCGCCCGCGCTGGCCGATGAGCTCGCACTGCTCGTGCACGGCGCGGGGTTCTCGGCCATGGATGCGATCCGCGCCGCCACATCGGTCGCGGCGCGCACGATCGGCCAGGAGCGCGACATGGGAACGATCGAGAAAGGCAAGCTCGCCAACATCGTCTTTCTCTCCAAGGATCCGCTCGCCGACATCGCGAACGTGAAGTCGGTGGTGCTGACGCTGAAACGGGGCAAGGCGTTCGCGCGCAAGGACTATCGCCCGATCACCAAGGCCGAGGCGAAGGACGCGGGAGACGAGTAACACCCACAATCACTTGTCATGGCCCGCGAATGCGGGCCACCCAGTTGGGTTCTGCCCAATCCAAAAAATGACTCACGCGGAGGCGCGGAGTCGCGGAGGTTTTTTCTTCTCCGCGACTCCGCGACTCCGCGCCTCCGCGTGCGATCTTTTTTGAAATTGAGCCGATGTCACCTGGGTGGCCCGCATTCGCGGGCCATGACAAATTGTTGCCGATTGCAACGAGCTATGCTCCCTGCGCGACACGCTGTCGCTCGCTTCCATGGTTGCTCCTCATACAGAACTGGCGCACAACCGCCCGCGTCATGAGTGAGTCCGAAGTCGCCGACGGCACGCCGCAGCCGGTTGCCGCCGCCCCCGCCCCGCAGCAGACCGTCTATATCGTGATCTTCGCGATCGCGTTCTGCCACATGCTCAACGACATGATGCAGTCGCTGCTGCCGGCGATCTATCCCAACCTCAAGCAGGCTCTCGACCTCGACTTCGCCCATATCGGGCTGGTGACGCTGACCTTCCAGGTGACGTCGTCGCTCCTGCAGCCCGTCGTCGGCCTCTACACCGACCGCCGCGCGGTGCCCTTCGCCCTCCCCGTCGCGATGGTGTCGACCTTCCTGGGCCTTCTCATGCTCGCCTTCGCGCACTCCTATGGCGTGCTGCTGCTGGCGGCCGCGCTGGTGGGGATGGGATCGAGCGTCTTCCATCCCGAATCCTCGCGCGTGGCGCATATGGCGGCGGGCGCGCGGCGGGGCTTCGCGCAGTCGATGTTCCAGTGGGGCGGCAACATGGGCAGCGCGCTCGGCGCGCTGGGCGCGGCCTCCATCGTCGCCGCCGAAGGCCAGGCGAGCATCGCGTGGTTCTGCGCGATGGCGGCGATCGCCATCCTGGTGCTGTGGCGCGTCGGGCTGTGGTACCGCGCACACGGCATGACGCGGGCGAAGCGGGCGATTCAGGCGCAGTCGGGCGCCCCCCTGCCCCGCGCCGTCGTTACGCGTTCGCTCGCGATCCTGGTGATCCTGATCTTCTCGAAATTCGTCTACCTCGCCAGCCTGTCGAGCTACTACACGTTCTATCTGATCGAGAAGTTCCACCTGAGCGTCCGCGACGCGCAGCTGCATCTCTTCCTGTTCCTCGCCTCCGTCGCGGTGGGCACGATCTGCGGCGGCCCGCTCGGCGACAGGTTCGGGCGCAAGCACCTCATCTGGTTCTCGATCCTGGGCGCGCTGCCCTTCACCTTGGCGCTGCCGCACGCGAATTTGTTCTGGACGAGCGTGGTCAGCGTCGGCGCCGGCGTCACGCTGGCCAGCGCCTTCCCCGCCATCGTCGTCTACGGACAGGAGCTGGTGCCGACGAAGGTCGGCACGATCTCGGGGCTGTTCTTCGGCCTGTCCTTCGGCATGGGCGGACTGGGCGCGGCCGCGCTCGGCAAGCTGGCCGACTTGAAAGGCATCGAGTTCGTCTACGCCGTCTGCGCGTTCCTGCCGGCGCTCGGCCTCTTCGCCGCGTTCCTTCCCGATCTGAAGAGGCGCTGAGCCGCTACTGCATCGACGCCGTGCCCTGTTCGGTGCATTGCTGCCCGCTGTCGTTCGCGAACACACCCTGGAATGCGAGGTAATGGGCGACGCCTTTCTTGTCGATCTGGCCGTACATCGCGTTGAAGGGTTGCCCGCCGATGGTGAAAGTGGTCGCGGTATTCGAATAGGGGCTCTTGTTCGAGCTGGGCGTCTGGGTGACCGGGTTGCCGAGCGTCGCGTTCACCGAGCCGGTGATTTGGAAGATCTCCAGATCGCCGCTATTGTCGAAGCCGGTGATCGTGACGTTGCCTTTCGTCGGGCTGAACGTCGCCTGGTACAGCGACTGCTTGAAGCTGCTGCCGCTCGAATCGATTTCGTTCAGGTAGTTGTTGCCAAGCCCCGCGGTGGAGAAATTGTAGGTGCCGGTGAGCTGGCAGAGCTTCGTCACGGTGACGACGTACTTGCCTGAGATCGTCTGTGCCGATGCCGGCGCGCAGAACAGCGCGGCGGCTATCACGAGTGCCATGCGTTTCATGAAATGCCCCTATTCGCTTAGGTTTGAAGCTCCCCTGTTTCCAAGGCTAACATCCTCGCCGCGTCCGGCGATAGCGCGCGATGACGACAAAGTGAAAACGCGCCGCTTGCCGTCGTCCTTACGGTGAATGCGCACAACCGCAAGGGGCGTTCCATGCCGCGCACGATCTTCATTACGATTGCGTTCATGTTGGCGGCCGCGTCGGCACGGGCCGACGCGACGTTCCGCGGCGATCTCGCCCATAGCGGCGTCTATCCGGACAGCGCCGTCGCAGCGGCGCCGAAGCTCGCCTGGCAATTCCGCGGCAAAGGCCGCTTCATCGCCTCGCCGGCGTTGAGCGGCGGCGTCGTCTATGACGGCGCCACGGACGGTTTCCTCTACGCGGTCGACGCCGCGAGCGGCGCGCTCAAATGGAAGTTCCGCACCGGCGCGCGCATCGTAGCCTCACCGGCGGTTGCGAACGGCCTCGTCTACACCGAAAGCTATGACGGGAATTTCTACGCCGTCGACGCGACGAGCGGGATGCTCAAATGGAAGTTCGCGACGGGCGGCGAGCGGCGCTTCGCGGCCACGCATCTGCACGGCATGCTGCCGGAAAGCGAGACGATGCCCGATCCGTTCGACTTCTATCTCTCCTCGCCCGCGGTGTGGGAGGGCACGGTGTTCTTCGGCAGCGGCGACGGCAACGTCTATGCGCTCGATGCGGCGAGCGGCGCGCTCAAATGGAAATTCGCGACCGGCGACGTGGTGCATGCCTCGCCCGCGCTCGCGGACGGCACGCTCTATATCGGAAGCTGGGACACGTATTTCTACGCCATCGACGCCGCGACCGGCAAAGAGAAATGGCGCTTCAAGACCGGCGACGACGCGCAGAACCACAACCAGACCGGCATCCAGAGCTCGGCCGCGGTCGTGGACGGCGTGGTCTATTTCGGCTGCCGCGATTCCAATCTCTATGCGCTCGACACAGCGACGGGACGCAAGCTGTGGGCGTACAACAACAAGGGCTCATGGGTGATCGCCTCGCCCGCCGTGAAGGGCGGCAAGGTCTACGCCTCGACCGCCGACACGGGCCGGTTCTTCGCGCTCGACGTGAAGACGGGCGCGGAGCTCTTCGCGCTCGACTTCAAGCATTGGCCGATGTTCTCCTCGCCGGCGCTCGCGGGCGGCTATGCTTATATCGGCTCGCATAGCGGCAAGCTTGTCGCCATCGACCTGGCCGGCCGCGCCGTCGCCTGGCAATTCCAGACCGACGGCGCGCGCAACGCGCCCGCCGCCGACACAGCCCCCGACGGCACGCCGAACTACGACGCAGTGTTCTCGGAGAACTTCTATGACGACATCGTAGCGGGCACCGACCACCTCATGCGCAGAGCCATCCTGTCGTCGCCGGTGGTGGGCGACGGTGAGGTGATCTTCGGAAGCAATGACGGCAGTCTCTACGCCCTGAAAGGATGATCACGCGCTCGCCGACAGCGATGGATACAAACGGACGCCCAAGTCCAATCTACACCTGATGAACCAATAGCTTAAGCACAAGAACAAGCTTGCCTAGTTGCGCAGGTTCAAGGGACAAATCCAACCCACCGTGAACTACGCCATTTCGCATTTTCGCAATCTGTCTGAGATTGTCTGCGTCATCGGGCGTGACATAACCATGGGTGGCGAGCACTTCGACCAGCCGTCCAGGCGTCTGTGGTCGAGCCAAATTGCTAGGAAGCAACAACCTTCCCAGTGCCTCAAGAGTAGCCCAAGCCAGAAGCAAACCCGCGGTCAGTTGCCCCGAATTAAGAAGCGTCTCCACGTCTGCTACATTCTTTTCAATGCTTTGCTTTGAAACAACGTCGATATTTTTCGCCGGATCGGGCCCAGTGATAGGGATGACGACCAACTCCCATTCGTTCTGGGACGAAACTTTTTTTCGCAATGCTTCCAATCTCTGGCGAGAACTCACACCTTCATGCGTTATTTCCAAAACCAGCTTTTTGTCCTCCCGAACTGCAATTGCATCAGGAGACATACCTTTTAGGAACATCGGCAGTATTTGCTGAGCAGGCTCAACAAACACGTCATAGCCTTGAGAACGAAGGTCCGCCGACACGCCTTCAAGGACCGTACGCTCTTGTGTTGCGGTACTCATTTCAGACCCTCGTGTATTTCGTCGCTTATACGAACGAACAACAATGGCTTTTCTTCGCTAAGCGCATGTTCCAGAACCGGGCTAGGCGAACTAAAAGAAAATATTCTTCCAGGTTCAAATTTCTGCACGACAACCCGTTCCACCTGATGATCGTCCAAATAGATATGTTTACTGCAGGCATCGAGCACCAATTTGATAATATTATCAACGTCCCCTTCCATTTCATCTGCTGGAAAGTAATATAATGTCACGCTCACCCGCCGCTCGGTCGCAAAGTGGTATTCCGGCAACGCACTTTTGCTAGCCTCGCGAACGCGCGTCTTCCACTGCTCACGCGAATCGGCACGATCACTTTGAGCAGAAACCGGTGTGCCCTTAACCACGAACTCGATAGGAAATATTGGTTCGAGTTCGTTCACACGTGTTGCCCGCCATTGATGTGCAGCTCGGCGCCGGTGACGTAGGTGGATTGGTCCGTGCACAGATAATAGATCGCCTTCGCCACCTCCTCGGGCAGGCCGAGACGGCGCAGCGGGATCGTCTCGACGATCTTCTCGGTGCCGGGCGACAAGATCGCGGTGTCGATCTCGCCCGGGGCGATGGCGTTGACGCGCACGCCCAGGGGTCCGAAATCGGCGGCCATCTCGCGCGTCAGGGCGGCGAGCGCTGCCTTGCTGGTGGCATAGGCGCTGCCGGCGAAGGGGTGCACGCGGCTGCCGGCGATCGAGGTCACGTTGACGATGGCGCCCTGCGCGGCGGCGAGCTCGGCGCGCAGGCCCTGCGCCAGCCATATCGTCGAGAAGAAGTTCACCTCGAAGACCGCGCGCCACGCCTCCATCGAGGTGTTCAGCGTGTCGAGACGCGCGCCCTCGTCCTTGGGCGAGATCGCGGCGTTGTTCACCAGCGCGTCGAGCTTGCCGCCGATGAGGCGCTCGCGCATCTCGCCCACCGCGCGCAGCGTGTCGCGCGGATCGGCGAGGTCGACCTGGATGTGGTCCTCGGGCCCCGCGGCCCAGGGACAGTTCTCCGGGAACGCATGCCGCGAGCAGGTGATGACGCGCCAGCCCGCGCTCGAGAAGCGCTTGACGGTCGCGTGCCCGATGCCCCGGCTGGCGCCGGTCAGGATCAGCGTGCGGCGTTCTTCGTTCGCGGGGTGCGCGGTGGTCATGGCGTGAGCCTAGGGCAAATTGTGATCGGTTGGAATTACAAACAAACCTGTCATGGCCCGCGACTGCGGGCCACCCAGCTGACGCTTGCTCTTCCTACGGAAAAAGGAACTCGGAGCGAGCTGGCCTCAATGTACAGAACCCACCTGGGTGGCCCGCAGTCGCGGGCCATGACATTGGGTTTGATTGAATCAACTTGAACGCAACGGCTTCAGCAGGCGGCCGTCATCCTGTCGCGGGCGTCGACGGCAGGAAGGTCTTGATCCGCTCGACGCGGCGCAGCGTCGCCTTGTTGACGATCTCGATCCTGGAGAGCTCGATCGCGGCCTCGGCAAAGCGCTTCCGCGCGACGAGGAAGTCGACATAGTCCAGCACGTCGGCCTCCTTGGTCTTTCCCGACGTCAGCGCGGCACGGAAGGCGCGCTCGGCCGCCTCGTGGTCGCCGCGCGCGACGTGGAGCAGCGCCGCGCGGCGGTAGGGCTCGCGCGAATTGCGCGTCGCGTCCGACCAGCGCCGCAGCGCGAGCATCGCGTCGTCCCAGCGCTCCAGCGCCTCGAGCGCGTCGACATGCACGCGCAGGATCGCGGGCGATTTGGGGAACTTCTCGACCAGCGCCTCGAGGCGCGGCAGCGCCTGGGCGCCCTCGCCGCGCGCGATGGCGATGCGCGCCTCGATCAGCTCGCTGCGCCAGCTCGCGGCGGAGGCCGGAAGCTTGCCGATCGCCGCGCGCGCCTCGTCGAAACGCCGAAGCTTCAGGCACAGCTCGGCATAGAGCACCGCCGCTTCCGGATCGAGCTCGTCGACGTGGCGGATCGGCTCCAGAAGCTCGGCCGCGCCGATGCGGTTCTGCGCCGCCAGCTCCTCTTCCGCCTCCTCCAGCCGCTGCTTGACGTCGGCCGGCGACATCGTGCTCGCGCCCGGCATGTAGGCGTCGAGCATGCGCTCGACGTTGAGGCGGATCAGCGACGGGCGGACATGAACCTGGTCTTCCTCCCAGGCCTGGGCGCGGTCGCTCATCACCACGCTCTCATAGGACGGGAAATAATCGATATGATCGTGCGCCGCGGCGATGTGCTCGGCCGCCGTGCGCAGCACCGCCTTGGAATAGGAATTGATCACCAGCACGTCGCCGGCGGTGTGCGTCGTGCCCAAGGGAACCGGCGAGACCGTGAGCAGCACGCGCTGATCCGCGCGGCCGTGGCGCTTGAGCAGCGCGAATGAGGCTTCCAGCGAGCGCAGCGTATCGTGGAAGTCCAGCACGTGAAGCTCGAAGCGGTCGGCATAGCGCGCCACCAGCATCCTCGGCGGTGTGCGGTTCAGATACGTCCCCGTCTCGCGGTCGAACCACAGCTCGCTCAAGCCCAGAGTCATGATCACGACGCGGCAGTCGACGACGCGGCGCGTCACGTCGGTGATGGCCTTGCGGTACGCCAGGATGCGCTCGCGCGGCGCCGGACGCACGAGGATATGCGGCTCGACGAAGCGCCCCGCCGCGACCTCGAAGATGTGCTTCTCCGGATCGAAGGGATGGGCGGGATCGAGCGCCCAGGTGAGCTCGTTCTCGATCGAGACCACGCCGTAATTGTTGAGCACGCCGTTGCCCAGCGGGTCGACGGACTGGTCGGGCCAGGCGAGCTGCGACGTCGCGACGTCGAAGCCGCGCGCCGCGAGCTCGCGCTCGACGTTGCGCGCGAAGCACGAGCCCATGGTGAACACCTTCTCGCGCGGCTCGAAGCGGAATGAGGGCGCGAAGGCCGGGCGGCACAGGGGCTCGATGCGGTTGGTGTCTTCCGTGCGGCGCGACGGCCATTCCGCGAAGGGATTGGAGCGCAGGTTCGCGATCGCTTCGGTGCCGCTGAGGATCTTGAGCGGCATGGTCACGCCACCATCGACGGCTGCGGCGCCTCGACGCCCAAGGGGTCCTGGTGGATGATGACTTCGGCGTGCGGGAACGCGGCGCAGAGGCGGTGCTCGACCTCATCGCTGACTTCGTGCGCGCGCATCAGGCTCATCTTCGGATCCAGCTCGATATGGAACTGGATGAAGGCGTGCACGCCGGCCGCGCGGGTGCGCAGGTCGTGCACGTTGCGCACCTCGTCATGCGCACGGATGATGGCGACGATCTTCTCGCGGTCGGAATCGGGAAGCTCGCGGTCCATGAGCTGGTCGTAGCTCTGGCGGAACACGCCCCAGGCGCTGGCGATGAGCACGGCCGCGACAAGGATCGCGATGATCGGATCGGCCACCTGCCAGCCCAGTCCCCAGGCGAGGCCGATCGCCACGATCACGCCCACATTGGTGGCGATGTCGCCCAGATAGTGGATCTTGTCGGCGCCGATGGCGAGCGAGCCCGTCCGCGCGACGACGTATCTCTGGTACATCACAAGCCCAATGGCGCACACCGTCGAGAACACCATCACCGCCAGCGCCATCGGTCCGCGCTCGACCGGCTGCGGCGCGATGAGCCTGTCCGCGGCCTGGAACAGCAGGAACGTCGCCGAGCCCGCGATGAACGCGCCCTGGGCGAGGCCCGCGAGCGGCTCCGCCTTGCCGTGGCCGAAGCGGTGCTCCGCGTCCGCCGGCGTCAGCGCCGAGCGGATGGCGAAGAGGTTGAGCGTCGAGGTGAAGAGATCGAGCGCGGAATCCGCGAACGAGGCGAGCACCGCGACCGAGCCGCTCGCGAACACCGCGAAGGTCTTCAGGATCACCAGCAGCGCCGACACGCCGAGCGAGGCCAGGGCCGCGCGGCGCATGATCCGCGCATTGTCCTCGAAGCGGGCGTCCTGGCCTGAGGTCACGGGAACAGTCTTTCCGTGCGCCAGGGCTTGCCGGGCGCGTCGCGGCGGTAGACCAGCCGGTCGTGCAGGCGGAACGGACGGTCGCGCCAGAACTCGATCTCGAACGGCGCGATGCGGTAGCCCGACCAGTAGGGCGGACGCGGCACGGTCTTGAGCGCGTATTTGGCCGCGTATTTCGCGATCTCCTTCTCGAAGGCGAAGCGGCCTTCCATCGGGCGCGACTGCGCCGACGCCCAGGCGCCGATCTGGCTGTCCTTCGGGCGCGTCGCGAAATAGGCGTCGGCCTCTTCGTCGCTGACGCGCACGACGCTGCCCCGTGCGCGCACCTGCCTGCGCTGAGTCTTCCAGTGCAGGCAGAGCGCGGCAAAGGCGTTGCTCGCGATCTCGCTGCCCTTGGCGCTTTCGGTGTTGGTATAGAAGACAAAGCCGCCCGGCCCGGCATCCTTCAAGAGCACCATGCGCACGTTCGGGCGGCCTTGCGCGTCGACGGTCGCGACCGACATCGCGTTCGCCTCGTTGGGCTCGGTCTTCCTGGCCTCTTCCATCCAGGCGTCGAACAGCGCGAAGGGGTCGTCCCTGACGCTGATCCCGCCGTCGTCCACATGCCCGCCGATGTCGCTCATGGGGGTTCGGATAGCACCTTCGTTTTGCGCACGGAAGCGGCTTGACTAGGTAAGGGCCCGAATATGACCCGAGAGGTCGGATCTGCGCTCCGCGAGCCCCAAGAAGCGCTTGTCCGCCGTGACGGCGTAAGTGTCCTGTCGCAGCGCCAGGGCGAGATAAAGACAATCGTAGACGGGATGGGACAACTCCGCCGCTAGCCGAAACGCGTTCTCCAGATCGTCATCGGCAGCGCTTACGGCGATAGGAACCGAGCACAACCGTTTCAACAGATCCTGCGCATCGGGCAGACCCAGTTCGCGACGCATGACGTATTTCCACAATCCGTTGGCGGCTTCCGTGATCCAAATGCCGGGCGCCGCCAGTTCTGTGGATGCGAGGAGGGCTATCGCAGCGGGACTACCGGCCTCGGGAACGACCCATTTGAGCGCGATCGACGCGTCGACAACCACCGTCATCGCTCGTCACGGGCCTCTCTGATCAGATCCTCAGATGGAGTGAACTTGCGTCCCCGCAATTTCTCACGAAGCTTGGCGGCTTCTTCGAGAAATTCCTTTACGTTCGGCTTCAGATTCTCTTCGAGAATTGCGCGTGCTTCGGCTTCGGCACTTCGGCTGTTGCCAGCCGCGCGCTTTTCCAATGCGATAGCGACCGTGTCGGGCACGTCTCGGACGAGCAGATCAACCATGACCGATAATACCACGTGGAGATATCCCGCACAAACCGCTGCGCAACCTCGCTTTCCATGATATCGGGTATTCCATGAAGCACATATCGGCCTTCGCTTTCGGTGTCGCCGTCCTTGCGGGTTGCGCATCTTCCGATGAGCCCGTGCAGACCAAGGCCGTGTTCGACACGGGCGTGGCGGCGTATGACGCCAAGGACTACGCGAAGGCGTTCCAGATCTTCTCCTCGATCGACGACCGCGATCTGGCGGCGATGCGCAACGTCGCGCTGATGCTACGCAAGGGACAGGGCACGGCCAAGGACCCGAAGGCGGCGGAGCTGATGTACGCGCGCGCGGCGCAGGGCGGGCTCGCCACCGCCGCGGCCGATCTGGGCGAGATGCTGCTCGACGGCGAAGCCGGTCCGCCGGACCCGAAAGCGGCAGCCCCCTGGCTTGCGGGCGCGGCGGGCGCGGGCCATCCCATCGCAGCCTTCGAGCTCGCCCAGATGCTCGAGGCCGGCAACGGCGTGCCGAAGGACCTGGCCGAGGCGCGCAAGCTCTACCAGCTGGCGGCCGATAGCGGCATGGACGAGGCGAAGAAGCGCCTCGACGCCCTGCCCCCGGCCGCGACGCCCAAGCCTTAGCAAGCCGGCCGCGTAGTCCCTATATTGGCGACGGGCGATTCAGCGCCCTCAAGAGAGACCATGCGCGATCCGTACGACATCCTGGGCGTTTCCAAGAAGGCGAGCGAGGCCGAGATCAAGAAGGCCTTCCGCAACCTCGCCAAGAAGCATCATCCCGACACCAAGGGCGGCGACGCCGCCGCGCAGAAGAAGTTCCAGGAGATCAGCGCCGCCTACGACATCGTCGGCGACAAGGAGAAGCGCGCCAAGTTCGACGCAGGCGAGATCGACGCCGGCGGCAACCCGCGCGGCTTCGATCCCGGCGCGGGCGGACCGTTCGGCCGTGGAGGCGGCGGCGGCGGCAGTCCGCGCGACTTCCATTTCACCTGGACGGACCAGGAGCCCGGTAACGCGCAGGGCTTCAGCGCCGAGGACCTCTTCAGCGACCTCTTGGGCGGGCTCGGCGGCCGGGGCGGGCGTCAGCAGGCCCGGCAAGGCCAGGATTTCAGCGTTGCCGTCACCGTCAGCTTCGAGGAGGCGGCGCGCGGCGGCTCGCGCCGGGTGATGCTGCCCAACGGCGAGCAGATCGACGTGAAGATCCCGCCGGGCCTCAAGGACGGCCAGCAGATCCGCCTCAAGGGCCGCGGCGGCGCCGGGCGCAAAGGTGGGCCGGCCGGCGACGTGATGATCCAGGTCCAGGTCGCGCCGCATCCGTTTTTCACGCGCAAGGGCAACGACTTGCGGATGGACCTTCCCATCACGCTTCAAGAGGCGGTGCTGGGCGGCAAGGTCCCGGTGCCGACGCTGACGGGCACGGTTTCGCTTTCGGTGCCGCCCGGCTCCAACACCGGCGCCACGCTGCGTCTGAAGGGCAAAGGCATCCCGGCCGCGCAGCCCGGCGATCTCTATGTGACGCTGGTCATCGCCCTGCCCGACAAGCCCGACGACGCGCTCAAGAGCTTCGCGGAGGGTTGGAAGACCCAGTACGACCCAAGGGCCAAGCTGCGCTGACGGCTCGCGAGAAGCCCGTGCTCTGGCCAAAACGGCTGCTTTGGGTTGTTGCGTCCACTAGGTCCGAATGACCATTATCCAAGGATAGATTGCCGGACAAAGTGGGGCGCTACAAATGAAACTTGTCGAGGTCAAAATTGTAAATTTTCGTTCGATAAAAGAATCCACAATTTCATTTGAGCCGAGCTGCCGAATTCTAGTCGGAATAAACGAAGCGGGAAAATCAAACCTGCTTAGGGCTTTGGCGTTGCTGGACCCTCAACGCAAGACGTCGCGCAAGGACGATCTCCGCGAAGCGCTCCCGGACGAGCCGCCTGTCACCGAAGGAGTGGTCGAGTTTCGATTTCGGCTGACCGACGAAGAGAGAATCCGGGCTGCGCAAATTAGCGCACAAAAATTTTTTATGCTTTCGGATGACCCGACATTCTCGATTTCGGGAAAGACGGCATCAATGCATCAAGTCCTGGAGCATTTTAGTGACGTCTACTACCATGTGAACGTGGCCGAAGAGGCGAGGCTTTACCAATACAGAATCCCAAACGAGATTCCTCAACCGAGGGGGACCTGGTTCAAGTTCGCAGAAAACTGTCCGCCAGATTTTGAAGAGGAGATCAACGGGCGCACCATAGAGCCAAACAATGGCTTCTTATTCAATTCTAATTTTGCCAGCGTGTTGCCTCAACACCTCCTGACGCCAGCAACGCCGCTCGATGTCGAAGAGGCGATAGGCAAATCAGTAAATCAGGTGGGCCGGGAAGAGCATCTCAAGTGCATATTCTGGGAGTACGACGAAAAGAACCTGCTTCCGGCACAGGTTGCGATCGACAGCTTTGCGAAAGACCCGTCGTCGTGCGCACCTCTTCGAAACATGTTCGTGCTCGCCGGCATCACCGACATTCCTAAAACGCTGAGCGATATGCAGCAGACATCCAGGAATCGCGCGCAGAACGCACTGACACGCATAGCCGCGCAGACGACCGCCCATTTCAAATCCGTATGGAGTGAATATGAAAATATCGAATTTCAACTTCAATTGGATTCCGACAAGATCATCCCAGGCGTAAAAGAAAAAAATAGCTTTGATTTTGCGAAGCGAAGCGACGGGTTCAAACGCTTCGTCACATTTCTGCTCATGGTTTCCATGAATGTGAAAACCAACAACCTGACTAATACCCTGTTGCTCATCGATGAACCGGACTTCGGACTGCACCCAAGCGGATCACGCTATTTGCGTGATGAGCTGCTTCGGATTTCGTCCAAGAACTACGTCGTCTATAGTACTCACTCGATATTCATGATCGATACTGAAAATATAGGCAGACATTACGTTGTTAAGAAGAAGGAAGAGGTGACACACCTGGAACAAGCAAAAGAGAGCAACATCGCCGATGAGGAGGTCCTGTTCAATGCGCTGGGATATTCGGTCCTCGAAGTGCTTAAAGAAAAGAACCTCGTATTCGAAGGTTGGCGCGACAAACGGCTCTTCCTGGTAGCGTCTGCAAAGCTCACGGGCGACCAGAAAAAAGTATTTCGCGATGTCGGTGTGTGCCATGCCAACGGCGCCCGACACTTGCGAATGTTTTCTCCATTGCTGGAACTGGGGCGGCGTGGTTGCTTAATACTGAGCGATTCGGACACCGCCGCGAAGGAGCATCAGAAAAACTTTGTGGCCGACAAGTGTTATGGCGCTTGGATGACCTATCAAGACATCGACAAAACGCTCAAGGCAATCACGGGGGAGGACTTCGTTCGAAAGGACTACCTGTTGAGCTGCGCAAACGATGTGTTTCGCAAAATCGATGTCCCAAGACTGGAGGAGATGCCAGATGTCGGAAGGTTGGCGTCGCTGGCCAGATGGGGCAAACAACACGGCCTATCGGACGACGCGACAAAGGAGGCTCTCAATACAATCAAAACCGCAGTATTTGAGAATCTAACAACCAAAAACATCGAAGACGTGTATGCGACATTTCTGAGCGGCGTTGCCAAGGCGCTCGCATGAGAACACGCTCGCCGGCGGCGCGCCGACGAGCTTCGAGCCGGGCAACCTGGAAATCGTCGATCTCTGCAAGATCGACGCGAAGGGCGCGCGCTGCATGGACCCGGGTGGGACCGCGACGAATTGAGGGTGTTGAGGAAAGAGCGGCTTCTCCCCTTGCGTTGTGTCTCGCAAGGGGATGGCGTTCATCGACCGATTAGGTGCGAGCTCCGATAGGGCCTATGGTCGCGCGCTTCAATCCGGCGCCGGGCCCCAGCGTGTTCGATCACATCACCATTCTTCTTTCGATCATATTCGCGCTGGCCATGACGCACCTTCTGGCAAGCGCGACGGAACTCGTCTGGGGGCGCCACAATGTCCGCTTCTACGCGCTGCACGCCGTTTGGATGATCAATGCGCTGCTCGGTCTTCTGGCCTACTGGCTCACGATCTGGGACCTGACCACCGTCAAGCGCTGGACGGGACTTGAAGTCGCTCTCCAGTTCTTTCCCGCGATAATTCAGTATTTCGCCTGCTCCCTGCTGTCGTTGAGGCGCGAGGGCGGCGAAATCATGGACATGAAAGCGTTCTACGAACGGCAGAGGCCGGCCATTTTCACCGCTTTTTCCCTCATGATGATCGTATCGATGATCGAGAACTACGTCGAGCGGAACAATTTGGCGGGGCTCGGTCCATCCGATTGGATCGGCGTGGAGGTCCCGATATTCCTGATGCTCGTCGCCACCTTGGCCGCGGGCTGGGCCAAGCCCCTCTGGCTGCAGTGGATCGCCGGCCTGTTCGTATTCGGTTTGGAAGCGTTGTTCCTCGCCACCTACGCGGTTGGCCTTTAGGCGCGCTGCAGTGACACCTCAATCCGTCAACGCGCCATAGACGACCTTCTGGAACATCGGACAGGCCAGACGCGCGCCCGTGACGGCACGGCCGGCGAGGGCGATGTCCGAGGTCAAGGGCGTGTAGTTCTGGATCAGGAACATCAGGATCATGTCCTTCTCCGGATCGGCTTGCCACCACGTTCCGAACGCGCCCGGCCAGCCGAAGGAGCCTTTCGAGGCCGCGCCCATCCAGGCGTGCTTCTCGGGATCGAGCACGACGGAGAGGCCGAGGCCGAAGCCCGCGCCCGCCCAATACGGCAGGCCGAGGAACGGGATCGCGCGCTGTTCCTCGCTGAGCCGGTTGGTGCGCATCAGCTCCACCGTCTCGCGCTTGAGATAGCGCCTTCCGCCCAGCTCGCCGCCGTTCAGCAGCATGCGCGCGAAGGAAAGATAGTCGTCGAGCGTCGAGGTCAGTCCGCCGCCGCCGCCGGTGAACGCCGGCGGCTCGTCGTATTGGCGCAACGGCACGACTTTGAGCCTGCCCTCGTCCTGCTGGTACATGACCGCAGCGCGCGAACGCTTTTCCTTCGGGACGTAGAAATCCGTATCCGTCATGCCGAGCGGCCCCAGAATGCGCTCCATGAGGAAATCGCGGTAGCTCTTGCCCGTGACGCGTCCAATCAGATAGCCGAGCACCTCGGTCGCGTGGCTGTAGTGGAAGCGCTCTCCGGGAGCATAGCTGAGCGGCAACCGGCCCAACCGCTTCAGCCATTCGTCGGGACCATGCGGCACGTCGAGCACGTTGCCCAGCGCGTCCTCATACGCCTTGCCGATGGGGCCGACCGAAGTGAAGTTGTAGGCGAGCCCGCTTCGATGGGTGAGCAGGTCCTCCACCGTGATCGCGCGCGGCGCGGGCGTGGTTTCGTCGAGCGGGCCGTGCGGGTCCTTGAGCACGCGCATGTCGGAGAATTCAGGCAGCCATTTCGCGATCGGCGTGTCGAGCGCGAGCTTGCCCTCCTCCACCAGCATCATCGCCGCGACCGAGGTGATCGGCTTGGTCATTGAGGCGATGCGGAACAACGTGTCGCGCTGCATCGCAAGGTTGTGCTCGCGGTCGCGCTTGCCCACTATGTCGAGGCGCACGATCTCGCCCTTGCGCCAGACGAGCGTGACGGCGCCGGACAGATCGCCCGCGTCCACCACGCCCTGGAGCATCGGCCCCACTGCGGCAAGCTTGGCCTCGTCGAAGCCGACGGAAGTAACTGTTCGGTCCATGACGTTTTCCTGCGTTTCCCGAGGCAGAGTGTGCGAAGGTCCGCGCCATGCCGTCAATCCAAATGTGACGCTTCCGTCAGGATTGATCTCTCATCGCCGAAACGCTTGATTTCTGTGCCAATCCACCGTAGCCGGAGCACCGACCAACCAGCCGGCGCCTCAGGAGTTTTCAGATGTCCACCAGCGGCCTTATGAAAGGCAAGCGCGGCCTCGTCATGGGCGTTGCCAACGACCGCTCCATCGCCTGGGGCATCACCGAGGCGTTGCACGGCGCGGGCGCGGAGCTGGCCTTCACCTATCAGGGCGACGCGTTCAGGAAGCGCGTGCTGCCGCTGGTGACGCCGCTCAACCCGGCGGCGGTGATCGATTGCGACGTCTCCAACCAGGGCTCGCTCGACGCCCTGTTCGCCGAGCTCAAGAAGAAATGGGACACGCTGGATTTCGTCGTCCACGCCATCGCCTATTCCGACAAGGACCAGCTCAAGGGCCGCTACGTCGACACGACGCCCGAGAACTTCCGCATGACGATGGACATCTCCTGCTACTCGTTCACGGCGGTGGCGCAGCGCGCCGAGAAGATGATGCCCAAGGGCGGCTCGATGGTGACGCTGTCCTATTACGGCGCGGAGAAGGTCACGCCGCACTACAACGTCATGGGCGTCGCCAAGGCCGCGCTCGAGGCCAGCGTGCGCTACATGGCCGAGGATCTCGGCAAGCGCGCGATCCGCGTCAACGCGATCTCGGCCGGGCCGATCAAGACGCTGGCGGCGTCGGGCGTCGGCGACTTCCGCTATATCCTGAAATGGAACGAGCACAATTCGCCGCTGCGCCGCAACGTCACGACGCAGGAGGTGGGCAACGCGGCCCTGTTCCTACTCTCCGATCTCGGCAGCGCCGTCACCGGCGAATGCATGCATGTCGATGCGGGCTATCACGTCGTCGGCATGAAGGCCGAGGACGCCCCCGACATCGCCGTCTCGAAGTCGGAGTGACCATGCGCCGCGCCACAGCCATCGCCCTCGCCTTCCTGTCGCTGGCCGCGCTGTCGGATTGCGGCCGCAAGCCGCAAGTTCAGCAGCCGCAGCAAAGCGCGCCCGGCCAGAGCGCTGCGCCGGCTCCCGCGCCGCAACCGTCGAGCGGCGGCGGGCTGTTCTCCGCGTCCTGTCCGCAGCCGCCGCTCAAGGCCCAGGTCGAAGCCGCGCTCAAATCGGCGATGAACCAGATCTACGGCGCCGACGAGACCGGCGCGCGCATCGCCGTCGTGTCGATGACGCCCGCCGCCGACTGCAAGACGCTGACCGTGAGCTACAAGACCTCGGGCACGCAGGCGAGCGCGCCGATGAGCTATGGCGACGACGGCAAGTGGTCGCTGCAGCTCTACAAGAAGTCCTATCCCGTCCCATGAGCAAGCAGCCGGCCGCGAAGAAAAGGTTGGAGCTCGCGGACGGCGTCACGCTCTATTTCTCGCGCCACGGCGAGACGCAGGCCAATGTCGCCAAGCGCTTCCAGGGCCACACCGTCAACACGCCGCTGACCAAGCTCGGCCACAAGCAGGCCGGGCGCATCGCCAAGATACTGAAAGCGCGCGTCGACGATCCGGCCGCGCTCGCCTACGTCGCGAGCCCGCTGCACCGCACGTGCCTGACGATGGAGATCATCCGCGAGCATCTGGGCCTGCCGCCCAAGGGCTTCAAGACCGACAAGCGCATCGAGGAGATCGACCTGGGCAAATGGGACGGCCTCACGCACAAGGAGGCACGCGCCCTCGATCCCGAGCTCTTCGACAAGCGCGAGAACGACAAGTGGAACGTGCGCGTACCCGGCGGCGAATCCTATGCCGACGTCGCGGACCGCGCCGAGCGCTGGGCGAGAAGCCTCAAGCGCGACACCTTCGCGGTGAGCCACGGCGCCTTCACGCGCATCCTGCGCGGGCTGTTCCTGGGGCTGAGCGCGCAAGAGATGTCCGCGCTGGACGAGCCGCAGGGCGTCGTCTTCCGCGTGCGCGGGAGCAAGGTGAAAGAGTACGACAAGCCGTAGACAGGGCCTCAGTGTCATGGCCCGCGAATGCGGGCCACCCAGGTGACGTCTGCAGAGCTCCCGCAAAAAATGGATCACGCGGAGACGCGGAGTGCGCGGAGGATAAGCTCGACTCCGCGAACTCCGCGTCTCCGCGTGCGAATCTTCTATTGTGTGCAGAACCGAACTGGGTGGCTCGCATTCGCGGGCCATGACAGGATGGTTTTATGGATAGATTCCGTTCCCTCACCCTCTACGTCATCCGCCACGGCGAGTGCGAGCACAATGTCGCCGGGCGGGCGGCGGCACAGAACGATTCGCCGCTGACGGCAAACGGCCGCGCGCAGGCGCGCGCCAATGGCGCGCTGTTGAAGAGCGTCGCCGGCGATCTTTCGGCCTTCGATTTCTTCGCGAGCCCGCTGCATCGAACCTGCACTACGATGGAGTTGGTGCGCGAGGCCGCCGGCCTTCCGCCCATCGGCTACATCGCGGATCGCCGCCTGATGGAGATCGATTTCGGCGATCACACCTGGATGACGCGCGACGAAATCATGCGCCATCCCGTGCCGAATCCGGAAAACAACGATTGGGATTTCGTCCGCCCCGGCGGCGAAAGTCTACGCCACGTCTTCGATCGCGTGGGCCGCTTTCTGGAAACGCTGACGCGGGATTCGGTGATCGTCACCCATTATGGCCCCGCATGGATGATCCATACGCATTGTCTTGGCATTGCGCCTGGCGGTGCGGCACTGTGGCATCCGCCGCATGCCGGAATCATGCGACTGTCCGCGGGCGCGGAGACGTATTTCGGCGAGTGAATTCGAGCAAGGTTGCTCTCGCCGTTCGACGGGCCCAGGATAAGGGCCGCAAATCAAACCCTCATGGCTCGAGCCTGTCGAAGCATGAGGGCAGCGCAGGTGTCATGTCCTTCAATTCCTTTGGCCACATGTTCCGCGTGACGACCTTCGGCGAGAGCCATGGGCCCGCGCTCGGCTGCGTCATCGACGGCTGTCCGCCGGGGATTGCGCTGGTCGAGGCCGACATCCAGGCCGAGCTCGACCGCAGGCGCCCGGGACAATCAAAATTCGTCACCCAGCGCAAGGAGCCGGACACGGTGCGTATCCTCTCCGGCGTCTTCCAGGACGAGCGGATGAAACGCCAAGTCACCACCGGCACGCCGATCGCGCTGCTGATCGAGAACGTCGACGCGCGCTCCAAGGATTACACCGACATCCGCGACAAGTTCCGCCCCGGTCACGCCGACTACACCTATTGGGCCAAGTACGGCGTGCGCGACTATCGCGGCGGCGGACGCTCGAGCGCGCGCGAGACCGCCTCGCGCGTCGCGGCGGGCGC
>JAJPHG010000031.1 GCA_021325375.1 Alphaproteobacteria bacterium
ATAATTCCAAGTTATCGCTTATTGATGGAATCGAGTGCCGGTGAGTGTCGCCGGCTACACTGAGCCGCCTCTTTGCTCCCTTCGATCGCGTTGGCAGAACGGATATGCTTGAGCGCGCGATTGGCTCGATGCGGCGCAAGTGCCTTGACCACCTTACCGTGCGCAACCAGGCGCGTCGGCGGCATGTCCTGCAGCGCTGCACTTCCTTTTTGTAATGCAACGCGCACGCACCTTGGCCTGCAAAAGGATTTGTTCGACCTCACTCCGTTGAACGCCACATGCGAGTCGCGCGTGATATCCTAGACGGACGGCACCATCACTGCCGGATACCGACCGCTTGCCATGAGCCCTATGGCCACGAATCCACCAGAGCGAAACGGCCAATAGCCGATGGCCCCCCAACGCGCGGATCGACACAGGCGCCCTTGAAAGCCTCAACTCAATCGACAACACCCACCATATAGGTCGGACGGAGTGGAGCCATCTGTTAGGCGTTATTGGGAATGCTTTGAATCGTTGCCGGGAATGACACTATCGCTCGTTCCGTCGAGCGAAGCCGCATTGCGGCCGCAACCTCTTCTCCGGCTTTCGCCCCGAACCCTTGTAAATCCTGAAAAAGAGGATCAACCTTCAGCTGTAGAGCGCCGGGAGTATCGTCATGCAACGATCTGGCCTTGCTCACAGCCAGCCCGCGCGGGTGGGCATCACGCTAATTAAACGTGTTACGGCGCTTTGTGCATCTCTCTTCGCAATTGCGCTTCCATCTGGCGTCGCCCTCGCAGCCTCGCCGCCGGCGATGATCATGCCCGGCCAGTATAGCGTTAGCCCGAGCGGCGCTTTGGTTTATACGGTCCCGATAGCCGTGCCGCCCGGCACGGGAGGCATGGCGCCTGCTCTGTCGCTCGACTATTCCAGCCAGAGCGGCGACGGGCTTGAGGGTTTTGGATGGACGCTGAGCGGACTGCCGTCAGTCGGCCGTTGCGGCCAAACCTTCGCACAGGATGGCAAGCGCGTCGGCGTGACCTACAACGACAGCTCGAACACGTCCGTTCCTATAAGCGACCGGCTGTGCATGAACGGGCAACGTCTCGTTGCCATCAAGGGCGTGTATGGTAGGGACGGTTCGGAATATCGAACGGAAATCGAAGGCTTCAGTAAGATACTTGTTCACGGGATATCCGGCATCAATGGGCCTGGTTGGATCGAAATCCACACCAAGGCCGGCCAGATCATGGAGTTCGGAAACACCACCGACTCGCGCATATCGCCTGTCCAAGCAGGAGGGAGCCCACTCACCACGGTCGTGCGCAGCTGGGCTGTCGACAAAATCAGCGATTCCGTCGGCAACTATCTCACAGTCACGTACAGCACAAATTCCGTGGGCGAAACCAGACCCGATCGCATCGACTACACGGGGCATACGGCCAGTCCTATCACATCACCATTCAACTCCGTGAGATTTACGTATGGTCCGCGGCCGGACAGCGCGCCGCAATATCAAGCGGGAATGGTTCAGCAAGTCACCGATCTTCTGACCGACATCACGACCTATTCGGGACCGACGACTGCCATATCCCACTATGTGCTTGTCTACGGGAACGGCACGACGACCACCCATAGCCGCCTGACAAGCGTTACGCTTTGCGGCGGAAGCGGCACATGCACCGCCCCATGTGACAAGACCGCGAACTGCCTCGCGTCAACGGCCTTCGGCTGGCAAGGCGGATTGCAAACGCTTTCCATCAATCAAGTTTCGAGCACGGTCGGCCAGGGCGGCTACATCCACTATGGCAACGGAAAGTTCTTCACGCCGAACGGCAATTCAAGTTCGGATTTCAACGGCGACGGCCTGACCGACGTGATCGTCCTTCAACCCGGAAATGGATTCATCTGCGGCAGCCCGTTCAAGAACACGATCTTTCTCGGTCAGTTGGACGGGTCCTTCGTGCCTGCCAACATGCAGTCGCATTTCTCCGGCGATAACGGTAGTGGACCAAGCAACCCTTTTTATTATCCGGACGGGGATTCATGCTTCTATGACACAACGAGCGGGATACAATTCACTTACCCGGCGGACCTGGACGGCGACGGCTTCACCGATGTCACCGCTTACAACGAATCCGCCATCACCCCGCATTGGATGTTGTTGAACAACGACCGCGTGGGAAACTTCAACAGGTACTACAATCCGCCGGGAGCATTCGTTCAGCTTGCCGACTACAATGGCGACGGGCTGGTCGATGCCGTTTCCAACACCGGCTACGAATTGAATCAAACGGCGTTGCCGGGCTCGTTCGCAGCGCAGCCGGAAACGTTCCCCTCGTGGACGGATTTCACTCTGACCGACGCCACGCTGGTCGGTGATTTCGACGGCGATGGTTGCGGGGATTTTCTCTATCAAATCCACCTTGGGCCAAAGGAAATCTTCTACAATCCGGTTTGCTCAACGACGGCCGCTTGGTCTGTGCCGGATTGGCTATACGACTCGAAGCAGGTCACGCTTGGCGATTTCAATGGCGACGGTAAAACCGATATTCTCGTCACTTCGACGAATGCCCCGGCAGTGCTCTACCTCTCCACCGGCACATCCCTCACGGCAATTACGCTTGATTCGACGACGAATGACTGGGGCAAGTACGTCATCGTCGCGGGCGACTGGAACGGCGACGGCAAGACGGATATCGCGCTCATAGCCGCAGGCGCGGGCGGATATGCTGCTCCTAAGCCGCATCTCGTCATGCTGTCGACCGGCACCAGCTTCGTCCTTGGCGCCCAAATCGCCAACGCGGCAACCTCTCCAGTTTCCGTGTCCGTCGGCGATTGGAACAGCGACGGTACGCAAGACATTTGGCTGCAGCAGGCGCCCGGAGATTTCGAGGAGCTCATGTCCGCTCAGGCGGGCGTGAACTACGCGCCGGAAGCGATTGCCACCATCGACAACGGCATAGGCTCCGTGACCACCGTCACCTACGACCGTATCAACAATCCCGCCCTATATACCAAGGCAACGGACGGAGCATACCCCACCCAAAACGTCGTCGGGCCGATCTACGTCGTCTCCCGCATCGACGCGAGCAATGGACGCGGCGTATGCACGCCTCCGTCCATGACGAACTGCTACAGCTCCACCTACACTTACGGCGGAGGCAAAGCCGATCTTAGCGGCCGTGGGTTCCTGGGCTTCCAGACGATGACGATCTCGGATCTTCAGACCAACATCGTGCAAAGCACGACCTATTTCACAGACTTCCCCGAAGCTGGTCTGATCCACTCACAAACCAAGACATGCCCCGACACGAAAACGGGCTGTCCGGTGGGCGGAGTTATCCTGACGTCGCTGCAAGAAACTTATGACATCGTGAGCTTGGGAACCGGGACCGATGGCGTGAAGCGCTCTTTTGTTGCTCTGCAAAAGGCAGTCGTGTCTTCCAACGATCTCGATCAAACCGCGATGCCGACCTCGACCACGACGTACACATATGACTGTGACACGCTGAGTGGCGGCACGAGCATTTGCGCCGGAACATCTGCCACAGGCTTTGGCAACGCGCTGACCGTTTCGACGGCGCTTTCGGATGGCTCGTTCAAGACGACCACCAATACCTACAACAATTTCGTCGCCAACTGGTTTTTAGGGCGCCTGCTGACGGCCAATGTTGAAAGCAAGGTTGGCACATCCGACCTTATTCGGCAGACGTCGTACTTTTACCCAATTGCTACCGGTTTGCTGACAAGAGAAACCATCGAGCCTGAAACGTCGAGCGACAAGACGCTACAGCTTACAACTGGCTACGGCTATGATCCCTATGGCAATAAGTCCTCCTCGGCGAGCAAGGGCTGTGTTTGGCTTTCGGCAACGAACTGCTCGAACGCGACCGCGACGGCAACACGCGAAACCGATATGCAGTACGACGACACGGTACTGCATGGCCAATTCCTCACCAAGACCACCAATGCCTTGGGTCAGAATGAAACCTGGGCATACGCTGCTGACATCAATACCGGCTTCGGTCTGCCGTCGGGTCATACCGGGCCAAATGGCTTAACGACGTCCTTTCAATATGACGCGTTCGGCCGCAAGACCCTTCAGGTCCAGCCGACGTCAACGTCGTCTCCCGGCGGCAATCAGGAGGCAGTGGCCTACTACTATTGCAGCGCCATTCCCTGCGCCGGTTTGCCGTCGACAATCTCGTCCATTCCGGCTTTCACGCAATTTATCGTCGTCATGACACCCGAAAGCAGCGTCGCCACTGGCAGCCTACAAAATGGGCCGATCTCGATAGCGTATTACGACTCGCTATCACGCCAGATAGGAACCGACGTTGAGGGGTTCGACGGCACCGGCAGCGGCTGCACGGCCGCGTCTCCCTGCTGGATACGGGTGCAAACGCAATACGATTCCAATGGTCGGCCCTATCGCACGAGCCGGCCCTATTTCGTGTCCGGCGGTACGCTGAAATGGACGACAAACAGCTATGACGCGATCGGCCGGGTCTATTCCGTGCTGCAGCCGGGAAGCGTCATGACTTCCTACGGCTTTGACGGCCTGACGACAACGATCGTTAACGACAAGGGCCAAACGACCACGACCAACAAGAACGCGCAGGGCCTCGTTGCAAGTGTTCGGGATAATGAAGGCAACACGACGAGCTACGTCTACGACGCGTTCGGCGATCTCCTGACCGTCACCGATCCGATGACCAACACCACGACATACGGCTACGATATCCGCGGGCGCAAGTTGACGGCATCCGATCCCGATATGGGGTCGTGGACGTATATCTATGACGGCTTCGGCGAGCTCTACAGCCAAGTTGACGCCAAGACGAACCTAACAACGCTGAAATACGACATCCTTGGCCGGATTGTGGAGCGAGACGAGCCCGATCTCGTGAGCAATTGGACCTTCGATACAGCTTCGGGCGCCGGCATAGGGCAACTTGCATCCGCCACGACCAATGGCGGCTATGTCCGAACGTTCTCCTACGACGCACTTGGCCGGCCGGCCGGCATCGCGCTTACGGTCGACGGCGGAGCGTACAACTATAGCGAGAGCTATGACTTGAACGGCCACCTTATAACGGTAGGCTATCCGTCCGGATTCTCGGCTACCTACAACTACACGGCTCTTGGCTATTCCGCCAATGTCAGTCAAACGGGAAGCCCCGGCACGGTATTCTGGACGGCCAACACGCGAGATGCGGAATTGCATCTACTGACCCAGACCGCGGGCAACGGAATCGTCACGACCCAGACCTTCGATCCCAACAACGGCCGAGTGCAATCGATCCTGGCGGGCGCAGGAAACACAGTATCGAACCAGACTTTCAATTTCGATACGTTGGGCAACCTGACCCGGCGCACTTGGCTGGACAACACCGGCACGAGCCAGCGGGAGAATGCTTGCTACGATGACCTCAACCGGCTGACCAGCACAAGGCTTACGAACACCAACTTGTGCACCGGCGGAGGCACAACGATCACGATCGCATACGACGCGCTGGGCGATATCACGGAAAAGACGGATGTCTGTGCCGCCGCCAATTGCATGGCCTATGGCTCCGGCGCTGGACCTCACGCGCTAACGTCGATCTCCGGCACCTACAATGGCGTGAGCAATCCGACCTTCAGCTACGATGCCAACGGAAACATGGTCGCCGGAGGGGGCCGCACAGTGACCAGCACCTCCTTCAACATGGCGGCTTTGATTACCGACGGCGCGAACTCCGTCGCATTGACCTACGACAGCGAGCACAAACGCATCAAGCAATCGGCGACCGGTTCGGGCGTGACGGTCGCCACTCTCTACCTCAATGATCCGATGTCGGGCGCCTTGGAAGAAAAGGTCGGGCCGAGCACGCGTAATGATTACATCATGGCAGACGGTCACATGGTGGCGGAGCGAATCGCTACCATCAATACGGTAGTGGAGTATTTCACGCTCGATCACCTGGGCTCGATCTCGGTCGTCACCGACGCGACCGGCAATGTCCTGCAGCGGCTTTCCTATGATGCATGGGGCCGGCGCCGGAACAGCGACGGCACATCCGACACCTCGTGCTCGATTACATCGACGACGACACGCGGATTTACCGGTCAGGAAATGATGCCGAGCCTCTGTCTGATCAATTTCAACGCGCGTGTCTACGACCCCACGCTCGGCCGATTTATGTCCGCCGATCCGGTTACGCAAAGTGTCTATAATCTTCAGTTGCTCAATCACTATTCCTATGTCGGCAACAATCCCCTGTCGCTGACCGACCCGACGGGTCTGTGCTTCCTCGGCTGCTTCTGGAATTCCACTATCTTCAAGGACATCGTTGCCATCTTCATCGCGATCGTCTTGCCCGAGGCCTTGGAAGCGCTCGATGGCGCGGCCTTCGAGGGAGTTCTCGACGATGCCAGCGTCACGACGCTCAACGTCGGCATAGCCGGCGGAGTTGCGGGATACATAACCACGGGGAGCGCCACCGGGGCGTTCTTCGGCGCCATCCAGGCGGACGCGTTTCTTGGGACCGGAGATTTCCTGCAATCCAATCCGACGTATTTCTTCGGGTCGGCGACGGCGACCACCTTCATCGCGCACGGGATGGTCGGCGGGCTGTTCAGCGTCAACTCCAAGGGGGGCTTCCTGAGCGGCTTCCTCTCCGCTGGCGTCAGCAGCCTCGCCGACAGCCCGGCGCTGGATACGGGAGATCGCTACTTCAACACCGCCGAGCACGCTATCCTCGGTGGCGCCGGCTCGGTCCTCGGGGGCGGCAAATTCCAGAATGGGGCTGTGACGGCAAGTTTCGGTTATCTCTACAATTCCGCCATGCATGCGGGTGGAAGCAGTGGAAGCGGTTCGAGCCCCGATATGAGTGGTGCGCTCGATGCTCTTGGTGCCGTATGGGCGCTCCCAACGACGACGATTGGGTTGACACTCGGTTTGGTCGACAGCTTGGTATCCTTGGGCATCAGTGGAGAGCTACCACAAATCACCTTCGGCAATGACGCGATTCAAATTTCGAATCTTCAGATCGGGAAAGGGGGGCTGACATTTGGTAACGTTCAACTCTACTCGGGTTACCAAAATGGAGTGCCGGTAGGGCCTGGTACTATAATAGACTATTCTACTTATACCCATCTTTCTGAATTTCTGGCTGGTACTCACGAGGAGGCTCACACGCTACAGACCTATATTCTTGGCCCATTTTTTGTCCCCGTTTGGATTGTCACCGGGGGTGTCTGGGGGCCAAGTCCGCTGGAAACTCAAGCTGACTTGCATGCAGCCGGGGGAAGTGCATGGCCATGGTGATCGCACCAGTCGTCCGCAAGGCCAGTCGGTATTTCCTCTTGGTCCCGGCAATCTTCTTGTCTGCGTGCCAGACCCGGGACATTCAATTGTCATCGCCGCTGCATGTTCGAATAGTCGATGCGGAGACGGGCAATCCGATTCAAGGCGCGTCCGTTCGTATGTGGTCGTCGGACATCGCGGGATCATACGAAACCGGCGTGTCGGACCAGAATGGGCTTGTAGACTTGCCGCCACTAAGGGGCCGTGCAACGGCGACATTTCCCTTTGTCATGGACCCGATCATTGGTCCCGCGATGGTTCGATTTGAAGCAAAAGGCTATGTCTCCCGAGAAATTAGCGAAGCAGGAGACCGTGACCTATTTGACGGCTCAGACGTCGTGCAGCTCTCTCATGAAAGCCAAAAATAGGAGCGGAGAGTTCCTCATATCATACCGGGCAATACGAGTTCTCGTGCGGAGAGCACGAGGGCGGGAATACAATTTTAATCTGACGTGCTGGGTCCGCTCTTCTTTCCGCTTTATGGATTAGATGCCCTCACGCACGGTTGAATGTTAAATCCGTTTGAGATTAATGCCGACAATCACGCAGCTAACGGTAAGAGTGCGGTCCCATGGCAAGAAGATTGATAATCCTATTGTCTGGCCTCGCCTTAGCGGGATGCGAGGGCCCGCATGCCTTGATATATAATATGACGGCGTGCCCGATAGTGGTCACCTACTCGGCGGCTAATATACGAAATTCCACCGTCACACTTCCTCCGGGGGAATCGGCCGGAAGCGTTGGAGTGGTTGCTCCAAATTTGGATGAAGCGACGGTAGTTGATGGATCAGGCGTGGAGCATGTTTATTCTGCAAGCACGCTCTCTAAATTGAGGTCGTCAGGATCGGGTGACGACCGCTGGACATACTTCCCGGACGGACTTCGTTTTGTTAAGGGGCATTCCCCATTAGCATCGTCTGACAAGGCTGCTGGTCATTGTTAACCTGCAGGCTTCGCTCGTTGTCTGCGGCCTTTCTCCGCTCGCATAGAGTCTGCGCGGATGCGGCGAGATGACGGGCTCAGCCTATGGCATGTCGCTAGCGCTGCCAGGCATGATAATACGCACCGGGCGGCCGCGATCGTCGTAGGTCAGATGGATCTTGGTGCTGATGCAGTCCCTCATGCTGAGCTTGTCGAAGCATGAGGGTAGCGCCGCTCTCACCGATGCGACCAGAGCGAGAGGCTACCCCCCCCTGCTCGGCCACGGTGTTCTGCCCGGCGGGCGCGACATAGGCGCCGAGTTGCACGGACCAGCGGTCGGTGAGGCAGCGTACCTCAATCCTCCTCGAGAACGCCCAAAGTCTGCGCGTGCGCGCCTTTTTTTGCTGCCTACCGGTGGGGCGCCGATATCCGGCGCCAGCTCCGGAGGTCGCGCACGGGAGATCTCGACTGTACAGAGGCAAGAATTTGCCCACGCGCTCAGACGGCTAACAGACATGACCAGCAGAATATCCTCCCACGACACGAGGTCCGACGCCATATTTGCCCGTTCGGCATATTCGGTTCACCAAATGAAGCCGGGGCGGATCGCAGAAGACGAGCCTGCTCAGGCTAAACGCGGAGACGGTCTAGCAGCACGACTTGCGCATTGGTCATCCGCGCCGGCTGCTTTGGCGGCCTGCGTGGTACTCTTGCGGGTTGTCGTCAAATCACGAGGCCATGTGGTATGACACATCAAACTTGGGGAGCGCATAGACGGCGGTGATGCGAGGATGTCCAGCGAAAAAGACTCGGCTGAGCATGCAGACGACTTTTTTGTCCGGCTATTCGGGCGTGGCAAAACTCAATCGTTCAAGTTTTCCAGACCGGACAATGACCCGATGGTTCACATTTTTTCGACACTCGCCGGAAGTATCCTCAAGCAGGCTAAATCCGCGACCAATCCCGAATGGGTGGCGCGAGCACAATTCGACCGCGTGTTGATACGTGCGGTCCCACCGGCGGGAATCGAGGCTCTGACGATCTGGATAGCGCCTCGTCACGGCCGCCTATGCTAAGATAGTTGTTCGCAGCTTGTCTGCAACCCTACCCGAAGAGACTTTATGCGGGGAACTGACGGCTCAGGATGGCGCCACGACTGTCCCGAAAATTCAGGGCGAGCCTGATGAACGGCGACTCGCCACTCGGAAACTTATTTCCTTGGTGTTCGTCGCTTCGTGCCAATCTCACGTCGCTGAATGATCGCCCGCCGATGCGCCGTAACGAAGGTTCGAAAAGTGCTTTGATAACTCCGAGTTATCGCTAGTGGGACATCGCTCCGTGCGCTGGCCACGCCAATGTGCGCTTTAGCGAGGCGGAGCCAATCTTCACCATAGGCAGCAAGGTTGCCGCCGCTGGTAGCGATCACAGGTGAACAGAATGCTGTATTCTGTTCACTCCTCTTTTGCCGGGTCAATCGGATTGCATCGATTTTTCCGACGTTCAACGGAAGGATCGCCCCCATGACACCGGCTCTTTTCGATCAATGCGGGAACCGTAAATATCTCGTCGCGAGGGAGAGGTTGGCGTTCGTTTGGCCAACTCAGACAACCCGGTTGACCGCTCATGTGGAAATCAGGTTCCGACGATCCTTGCTCAATGGGGTCAATCGCGCATGGAGCTACGCGTTCACTAAACCTAATTTGCTTCGCCCTCCCCCGAGAGGCCCCCAAGAGGGGGAGATCGCGGGCTAGAAGCCCGCGATCCCAGAGGCCCGGCGCAGGCTGGACGGCGTCAGGCCCGTCAGCCGCACAATCGCGCGGGTCATGTGCGCCTGGTCGGCGAAACCGCAGTCGTGGGCGATGGCCGCCAGTGTAGTTGGGCCCTCGGTGATCGCCTCCACCGCGCGATGCGCACGCTGAGCCAGGCGGAAGGCGGCCGGGGTGACGGCGAACACCTGGCGGAACCCGCGGCTCAGGCTGCCGAGATGCAGGCCGGCCGCGTCCGCCCAGTCGGCCAGCGTCAACGAGGGGTCGGCCCGTAGCGCGGAGGCCAAGGCGTCGGGCCAGTCGCCAAAGTCGGACGGTGATGGCGTCAGACGGTCGAGCAACAGAGACGCCGCTTCGAGCGGATCGCGTTCGGCGGCGCGAGCGACGGCGTCGGGATCAGCGGCACGGCCTCGAATAGGTCCTTCCCATCGGGACGACAGCGGCAACACGAGCACCTCGGCGCCCCGCACGTCGCAAAGGTCGAGGTGACTTTCAAAGGCGCGGTGGACGACGACGTCGCCGATCTTCACCCGGTGCCGGCCGGTGTCGCCGGCCTCGACGTAGGCGCCGTGCAGCAGGAGCGCGACAAAGCCGTGCTCGTGGCGATGCCGGGGCAGATAGTCCCACGGCGAATGCCGTGTCCGCCACGAAGGCGAGACCCGTGGACACGCAGGACAGCGAGGAGAGGCGAATTTCACGGGTGAATTCAGTTCAAGACGCTCCTCAGTCCCTCTGGCTAGACAGGCAAGGTCGAGAGAGCAGAGGAATAGGCGGTGTCGAGACGGACTTCAATCACGGAGGGATGCGTGTTCGCGTTGGCGGCGCTCATCGCCGAAGCGGCCGGCCTGAAGAAAGGCGATGTGATCATCGCGGTCGACGGCAAGCCTGCGAACGCGGACCTGCGGGCCTTGCTGCGCGACCGGCCGGCGGGCTCGACGGTCGAGCTGACGGTCCGGAGCGGAATCGAGACGCGCAAAGGCGCGCTCATGCTGCGCGACCAGATCTAAGAAATCCAAACAAAAGCAAAGGTCCGATATCGGGACCGAGGGGAGTAGCGTCCATGACTGCCAGCACGGTCGATCATCCGCCAGCGAGAGGCTTCTTCAACTCCACGCCTGTGCGGTTCTTCATCTTCTCGGTGTCGCTCATCGCCCTCGACATCGGCGCACAGTTCGCCTTGGCCCTCGCGAGCCGCCGGCTGCCTCGCCTCGACCCCGGTCTAGTGACCGCGTCGGTCATTTTGCCCGCCTGCGTCCTGCTGCTTCTGCTTTATGCTGGCTTGGTGCGAGTCCTCGAGCGCCGTAAGCCCTCCGAGCTGGCGCTCGACCCCGGTGCGGGGCTGGCGGTTGCGGGCACGGCCGGCGGCGTTCTGCTGTTTAGCTTGGTGATGGCGGCGTTCTTCGCGCTGGGGGTGGCCCGCCTGGCCGGCGGCGGCGACAGCTCTGAGATCGTGGTCATGGCCCTGATGGCCGTCTTGGCCGCCTTTGCCGAGGAGCTCGCCATACGCGGCGGCGTGTTCCGAATCCTCGAAGAGGGCCTGGGCTCGCTTGCAGCGCTCGCCCTTTCCGCCTTGCTGTTCGGCTGTATGCACCTCGCAAATCCTGGCGCGACCCTAGTTTCCGCCGCCTCCATCGCCGTCTTGGGGGGATTGCTCCTAGCCGCCGCCTATATGGCGACACGGAGCCTGTGGCTCCCGATCGGCATTCATTTCGGCTTCAATTTCGCCGAAAGCGGCATCTTTGGCGCCACGCTCTCGGGCGTCCAGTCGCACGGCGGCATCTGGCCGGTTTCGATCCACGGCCCTCAGCTCCTGAGCGGCGGCGCCTTCGGGCCCGAGGCCTCGGTCGTAACTGTGACCATCAACGGCCTGGCCACCGTCGCGCTGCTCATTGTCGCCGTCCGCCGCGGCGAATGGAGGCCGCTGCGCCTGCGCCTGTGGGCCGCCTGAAAGCCGACTAAGCCAGTTCGAGAAATCCGACCATATATCTGAAAGGCGACTTCGATCCCGACAAAGCGCAGTGAATTGGGGTCTTGGCGACGAATTAAGTCCTCCAAATCGTCGTGGCGGTCTACGAGTGGTTTCGGACGCGACGCCTGGTCCTTAGCAGCTCCGTACGCGGCCAAGTGGAAAACCGACATAAATTTCTCCTCCAACGGGCCGCGGATCGCTTGCGGATGGCGAGACACTGACCGAGGACGGCGAACTGCTGATCCTGTCGCTGCCTGTCCGCGCCCGCTTCCGAGGTGGGCGCACCGAATTTTCCGCCCCTTCCGACTCAACCTCCGCGCGGCCTGACATGGCGCTGTTGAAAGCTGAGTCCGACTATCAAGCGTGCGATCGTCCGGGGCGAGCAGCCGCCGGGCCTGCGGCTTACTGACCTGTTGAACGCGGATATTCCGCTGTCTTGGAACGCGCAAAAAGCGATGCTTCAGGAGCTAGTCGCAGGTTCGTCTCAACGTCCCTGATACGCCCAAAATATTCCCTGTTATCGGGCAGAAATTCCCTGATACCGCATTTGAAATTCCCTGTTATTTTCGACTTTTCGAAATCGGTAGATGACGCTCAAATTCAATGTTGTAGGGCTTAAATCTCATTTCTGCCCGTGGAAATTGACCCTTTTGAGCGCGAAAATTCCCTGTTAATTCCCTGATAAGCAGGGAAGCGGAAGTTCGACCCGCGAGCGGGGCGGGCTGGACGCGAAACTTCGACCTCCACTTCGAGCCCGAACTGGAGGTTTCCGATCTGGAGGTAGAGACTGGCGGCCCGAGGGCGCGAAAATTCCCTGAAACGGGAGTCTCTGCGCCGCCGTAGGAGACGCAGAGCGCGCAGAATGTCCGCATACCGCGCGGAATTCCGCGAGGTGCTCTGGAGGTCGCCGTTCGAGGGATTTCGACTGGTACAGTTGGGTGGGTTCGAACCACCGACCTCCGGATCCACAATCCGGCGCTCTAACCAACTGAGCTACAACTGCACGCCAGTGGAGCGGCGGAACCTAGTGGCGGCTTCCAGCAAAATCAAGGCTTTCGCGGCATTGCGCGCGGGAGCGTGGGGCGCTGTATCATCGCGGACATGAACCCCAGGCTCCGCTATGGTTTGGCAGGGGCGGCCGCGGTCGCGGCGGCTTTGCTCGCCGCGCCGTTTCTGCTCCCGACAGGCCTCTACAAGGCCCAGATCGAGCAAGGTGTCGCCCGCGCGACCGGGCGGACTTTCGCAATCGCGGGGCCGGTGCGCTTCACGCTCTTTCCCGTGCTCGGCATCGACGCCTCGGACGTCACCTTGTCGAACCCGCCCGGCTGGCAGGGGCTGCCGCTCGCCTCCACCAGGACCCTGCACATCGGCGTGCGGCTGCTGCCGCTGTTTTCGCGCCGCCTCGACATCACCGAGGTTGTGCTCGAAGAGCCCCGGATCAGCCTCGAGGTTGACGAGAACGGTCACGCCAACTGGACGTTCTTTCACGGCGGCGCAAAGCCCGCGACGAAGCAGGCGAACGGCCCGGCTTTCACGCCGAGCTTTTCGGGAGTGCGCATCGAAGGCGGACGCCTGATCTATTCCAACGCGCGCTCGAAAACTGCGTTCGCCGTGGGCACGCTCGATGCGACGGTCGATATCCGCGAACTCGACAAGCCCGTCGCGCTGCACGGCTCCCTTGTCTTCCGCGGACAGAAAGTGAAATTCGAGGCGACCACGCCGGCGCCGCGCGCGCCGCTGGCGGACCAGCCCGCGAAGATCACGCTCGCTTTGACCTCTGCGCTGATCGCCACAGCCTTCGACGGCGCGGCCTCGCCGGACGGGACGCTGGCGGGCGCGCTCAAGATGGACGCGGCGAACCTGCGCGCGGCCGGCGCTTGGCTGGGCGTGAAACTGCCCTCTACCGGCGGCTTCGGCGCGTTTTCGTTTTCCGGCGCGGTCCAGGGCGACAACCGCGTCGTGCAGCTGTCGAACATGAAGCTCAAGCTGGACGGCGCCACGATCACCGGCGGCCTCCGACTGGACAAGCGTGGGGCCGTGCCCACGTTCAGCGGCGCGGTCACCATCGACAAGCTCGACGTCGATCCCTACATCGCCGCGCCGCACAGGAACGGCCCGCCCCGCCCCCACAACAAGGAGGAATGGAGCCGCGACGAGATCAAGCTCGACGCCCTGCGCGAGTTCGATGCCGACCTCGTCATCGACGCAGGCGCGCTCAAGATCAAAAACCTGACGCTTGGCCGCACGCGTATCGCGCTTTCGCTCCGCGACGCGAACCTGCATGCGCGATTGGGGCCGATGGCGCTGTACGGCGGCAGCGGAAAGGCCGAGCTGGAGGTCGATGCACGCGGGAAGGAGCCGCGGTTCCGCGACACGGCCGAGTTCCGCAACGTGGAACTGGCGCCGTTCCTCGCCGACACGATCGGCGTCAAGCAGATCGAGGGGACCGGCACGATCACCCTCGACACGTCGTCGCACGGAACCGACGCGGACGCGATCATGCGCGCGCTTTCGGGCAAGGGCTCGATCGATCTGCACGACGGGCGTCTGCGCGGCGTCGATCTGGGCACGGTGGCACGCACGATCCAGGCCGTCCTCAACGGCGCGGAGGGGCCCGGTTCCTTCACCGACTATTCGAGCATGACGGCAAGCTTCACCGTGACGGACGGCGTGCTCGCAAGCAACGATTTCCGGCTCACCGGCCCGCTCATCCAGATGAACGGCGGGGGCGTCGTGGACCTGGGCAACCGTGCGATCGATTTCAAGGTCGTGCCCAAGATCGCAAAGCTCGGCGTGCCGTTCCACATCAAGGGGCCGTGGACCCATGTCCGCTACACGCCGGATCTGACGGGGCTTGTCGGCGGCGTATTGAACAATCTGGCGTCCGGCAAGGCGCCTTTCAAAGGGCTGTTCGGCTCCTCTTCCAAACCGCCGGGCAATGCGCCAAAGAAGAAGCACAAGAGCGTCGGCGACGCGCTCAAGAACATGCTGGGCATCCATTGAGGACGACATGAAGATCAGCCGCAAAGTCTGGATCAGCGCGCTCGTGGTCGCCGTCGTCCTCGCGGCGGGCGCCTATTTCCTGTTGCGCAAGGCGCCGCAGCTGAGCGTCGTGACATGGTCGGGGCCTTACGGACGCGCGCAGGCGAGCGCGCTGTTCATTCCCTATCAGCAGCGCTCCGGCGTCGACGTGCATATCGGACAATACGACGGCGGCCTCGACGAATTGCGGCGCCGGGTGAAAAGCAAATCCTACGGCTGGGACGTGATCGATTTCGAGCTGCCCGACGCCGTAGCCGCCTGCCGCGAGGGGCTGCTGGAGCCGATCGATGCGGCGAGCCTGACGGATCCGCGCGATTTCGTGCCCCACGCGCTCGGCCGTTGCTGGGTGGGGAGCGTGGTCTACAGCCAGGCGATCGCCTACGCGCCGCAGCGCTTCGGCGCCGCGCGGCCCGCGACGCTTGCCGATTTCTTCGACACGGCGAAATTCCCAGGGCCGCGCGCGCTGCGCGGCGCCAGCCCCAAATTCAACCTCGAGCTCGCCCTGCTCGCCGACGGCGTCGCTCCCGGCGACATATATAAGGTGTTGTCGACGCCGAAGGGCATCGCCCGGGCGCTCGCCAAGCTCGAGACACTCGGGCCCATCGTGTGGTGGACGCAATCGAGCGAACCCGCCCAGATGCTCAAGGACGGGCGCGCGACCTTCGCCACCATCCTCAACGGCGACATCTACGACGCGGCGGCGCACAAGAACCCGCTCGGCGTGATCTGGGACCGCCAGCTCTACGAGCTCGACGTCTTCGGCATTCCCAGGGGCGATCCCAGGCGCGACATGGGGATGGATTTCATCCGCTTCGCCACGGCGCCGGAAAGCCTGGCACGCGTCGCCGACTGGGTACCTTACGGCCCGGCGCGGCGCTCGGCGGTGGCGCTGGTCACCCGCAATCCTGAGCTCGGCACGCCGATGCGGCCGTTCCTTCCCACGGCGCCTGAGAATTTCCGCACGCCCTTCGCCGTCGACGATGGCTGGTGGCAGGTGCACGGCGCCGAGGCGCAGCTGCGCTGGCAGGGGTGGCAGTCGCTACGAAATCGTTAATTCCGGCTTTCGGCTCTTTACCCGATTTTACGAAGTTCTGCCGCTATCATCCGCGTCTCGAATCAGCGTTGGTCAGGGAAGAGAGACCGATGGCCTCCTATGCGTTGCGCCGGGTTCTGGGCGCCATCCCGACGCTGTTCATCATCATCACGCTCGCCTTCTTCATGATGCGGCTCGCGCCCGGCGGACCGTTCGACAGCCAGCGCCACCTGCCGCCCGAGATCGAGCGCAACGTCGCGGCCGCCTACGACCTCGATAAGCCGCTCTACGAGCAGTACTTCCTCTATCTCGACCATCTCGCGCATGGCGATCTCGGCCCGTCCTACAAGATCAAGGATTTCACCGTCGGCCAGCTCATCGCCGCGGGCTTTCCGGTCAGCGCCAAGCTCGGCCTGTCGGCGATCTTCCTCGCCCTCGTCTTCGGCATCGGGCTCGGCGTCACCGCGGCGCTCTACCAGAACCGCATGTCCGACCACGCGATCATGAGCGTGGCGATGTTCGGCATCACGATCCCCAATTTCGTCACCGCGCCGCTCTTGACGCTGCTGTTCGGCGTCTATGGGCTGCATTTCTTCGGCCTGGACCTCTCGCTGCCCGTCGCCGGTTGGAACGGCGGCGCGTTGCGCAACATGATCCTGCCGGTGACGGTGCTCGCCTTGCCGCAGATCGCGATCATCGCGCGGCTCGTGCGCGGCAGCATGGTCGAGGTCCTGCATTCGAACTACGTGCGCACCGCGCGCGCCAAGGGCATGCCGAGCCACGTCATCGTCACGCGTCACGCGCTGCGCGTGGCGCTGCTGCCGCTGGTGAGCTATCTCGGGCCGGCCGTGGCGCAGCTCGTCACCGGCTCGCTCATCATCGAGCAGATATTCCAGCTTCCCGGCATCGGGCGCTATTTCGTCATCGCCGCCATCGACCGCGACTATACGCTGGTGATGGGCGCGATGATCTTCTATGCGGCGCTCATCATCCTGTTCAACCTGATGGCCGACATCCTCTACGGCGTGCTCGACCCGCGCGTGAGCTACAACACATGATCGCGACCGGCATCAGCGGTGAAGGCGCGGCCTTGATGGTCAAGGCCAAGGACGTCCGGGGGCGCAGCCTCTGGGTCGATGCCTGGCACCGGCTGCTGCGCAACCGCGCCGCGGTGGTGAGCATCGTCATCCTGGGCGTGATCGCGCTGATGGCCGTCTTCGCGCCATTCCTGTCGCAATACGGCTACAGCGACACCGACTATGGCGCGATCTCCTGCGCCCCCAGCTGGTGGAACGATCCGGGCGTATGCAACGCCGGCGGCACGCACTGGTTCGGCACCGACAATGTCGGGCGCGATCTCTTCGTGCGCATCCTCTACGGCGCGCGCGTGTCGCTGAGCGTGGGGCTGGCCGCGACGCTGGTGAGCCTGATGATCGGCGTCGCCTACGGCGCGACGGCGGGCTATGTCGGCGGCCGCATCGACGCGGTGATGATGCGTTTCGTCGACGTGCTCTATTCGCTGCCCTTCATCTTCTTCGTCATCATCCTGATGGTGGCGTTCCACCGCAACTTCTACCTGCTCTTCGTCGCCATCGGCGCGGTGGAGTGGCTGACCATGGCGCGCATCGTCCGCGGCCAGGCGCTGTCGATCAAGGAGCGCGAATACATCGAGGCCGCGCGCGCGGCGGGCGTCGGCACCTGGGGCATCATCCGCCGTCACGTCATCCCCAACCTGCTCGGGCCCGTGATCGTCTACGTCACGCTCACCATCCCCGCCGTGATCCTGGCCGAAAGCTTCCTGTCGTTCCTGGGGCTCGGCATCCAGGAGCCGCTGACCTCCTGGGGCGTGCTCATCGCCGACGGCAAAGAGCAGATGGAGAGTTATCCCTGGATGCTGATCTTCCCCTGCGCGTTCATGGCGGTGACCTTGTTCTGCTTCAACTTCATCGGCGATGGGCTGCGCGATGCCCTCGATCCCAAGGATCGCTGAGATGGCGGCGCCAATCTTCGAGATCAAGGACCTCGACGTCCACTTCGCCACGCCGGACGGCGACGTGCACGCGGTCAAATCGCTGAACCTGACCGTGGGCGAGGCGGAGTGCCTGGGCGTGGTCGGCGAATCCGGCTCGGGCAAGAGCCAGCTCTTCCTCGCGACCATGGGGCTGCTCGCCACGAACGGCCGCGCCACGGGCAGCGTGAGATACCGCGGCGAGGAGATGCTCGGCCAGCCGCAGCGTGCGCTCAATCGGCTCCGCGGTTCCAAGATCACGATGATCTTCCAGGACCCGCTCACCTCACTCACGCCGCACATGACCGTCGGCGCGCAGATCATGGAGAGCCTGCGCGTCCACCAGCGCCTGCCGCGCGACGAGGCCGAGAAGCGCGTGCTCGAGGTGCTCGACCTGGTGCGCATTCCCGAAGGGCGCCGGCGCATGCATCAATATCCACACGAGCTTTCGGGAGGCATGCGCCAGCGCGTGATGATCGCGATGGGTATGGTGTGCGGGCCGGACCTCTTGATCGCCGACGAGCCGACGACCGCGCTGGACGTGACGGTCCAGGCCGAGATCCTCGACATCATGCGCGACCTCAAGGCAGAGCTGAAGACCTCGATCGTCCTGGTGAGCCACGACATGGGCGTCATCGCGGGCATGGCCGACCGCGTGGCCGTCATGCGCGGCGGCGAGATCGTGGAGCACGGTCCGGTCGAGGACATCTATTACAGCCCCAGGCACGACTACACGCGCATGCTGCTCGACGCGATGCCGCGGCTCGACCGCCCCGACGCGGATGGCGATGCGGTGGCGCCGCTCGATCCCGCCGCGGCCACGATCCTCGACGTCGAGGACCTGCATGTCGGCTTCCCCGTGACGGAGGGCTGGAGCACGAAGACGCTTCGGGCCGTCGACGGCGTGAGCTTCACTTTGCGCGAAGGCGAGACGCTGGGCATCGTGGGCGAGTCCGGCTGCGGCAAGTCCTCGCTGGCGCGCGCCGTGCTCAAGCTGATCCCCAACACCGAGGGCGCGGTCGTCTGGCTCGGCCGCGACCTCGGCCAGGTCGCGAGCGCCGAGCTGCGCAAGCTGCGCAAGGATTTCCAGATCGTCTTCCAGGATCCGCTGGCGAGCCTCGACCCGCGCATGACGGTGGGCGAATCCATCGCCGAGCCCCTGCGCTCGCTCAAGCCCCATCTGACCCGCGCCGAGGTGACGGCGCAGGTGCGCAAGATGATGGACCTCGTGGGACTGGAACCCGTCTGGATCAACCGCTATCCGCACGAATTCTCCGGCGGGCAGAACCAGCGCGTCGGCATCGCGCGCGCCATGATCGTCGAGCCCAAGCTCGTGATCTGCGACGAGGCGGTGAGCGCGCTCGACGCCTCGATCCAGGCGCAGATCGTGGACCTGATCCGCGAGCTGCAGAGCGAGTTCAACATGTCGCTGATCTTCATCAGCCACGACCTCTCGGTCGTCCGCCGCATCGCCCATCGCGTGATGGTGCTCTATCTCGGCCGCGTCGTTGAGCTCGCCGACCGCGACACGATCTACGCCGACCCGCGCCATCCCTATACCAAGGCGCTGATCTCGGCCGTGCCGATCCCCGATCCCAGGCTTGAGCGCGCCAAGAGGCGCGTGCGGCCGACGGGCGAGCTGCCCTCGCCGCTCGACACGCGCGCCTCGCTGATCTTCCTCAAATCGAAAGCGGTCGACGATCCCGACGCCGAGCAATACCGCCCGAAGCTGATCGAGGTCGCGCCCGGCCACCTCGTGGCCGAGCACGACGCGGCGTGAGCGCCGTCACTTCACGCGCTTGACCTTGTAGGTCTTCGACGAGTCGCCGATTGCGAGCGAATAGCTCCCCAGCGCCGCGCGGGAGATGGTCACAGCGATGCCGCTGCCGTGGAAATCGGCCTTGTCGGAGTCGCCCTCCACTTGGCGCCAGATCTGGCCGTTGTCCAGGAAGATGATGAACTTGCCGAACGGCGTGTAGGAGTACTCGGTCACCTTGGCGGTGATGCTGTCCAGCGCTTCGGGCGGCGGCGGCTCGCCTGCGGCGGGCGGCGGCGCCGAGCCCTGCAGAGCCTCGGAACCGAACTTGTCCGGCGTCGTCTGCTGCGCGGGCGAGCTGCCGAACAGGCTGCCGAGGTCGAAGCCGAACCAGTTCTTCTGTTCCTGCGCTGTCGGCGGCCCGGCATGGGCGCCCATGCGCATCAGGGCCGCCTTTACCTGCGGCCCCTGGCCATCGAAACAGGAAAGGCGCTGATGCTCGTCGACGATCGAAGCGCATTGGTCGAGCGCACGCAGCGTATCGGCGGTCGTCTGCGCCATCGCGGGCGTCGCCAGGAAGAGGAGAGCACAGGTTACCGCGGCAATCTGGTGTTTCACGACCTGTTCACCCCTTCGATGTTTAATGCGTACGCAGGAACGTATCCGCCACATTAAGGATTGCGTAATGTTTTGCCGCTCGGCTGCGGCGTCCAGATTGGAGCATAGCGCATGAGCGAATCCAATCGAAACAAATTCACCCGCCGCGCCGCACTCGCGAGCGGCGCAGTGGTGCTTGCCGGTATCGGCACCTATGCCTTCCATGGCCGTTCGGCGCGGGGTTTCACGCTGTCGACCGCCGACGACAAGACGTTGAATCGCGGCAACGGCGCGGAGCCCGACTCGCTCGACCCCCACAAGGCCCAGGGCCAGTGGGAGAACAACATCATCGGCGACATGTTCATCGGTCTGATGACCGAGGACGCGGCCGGCAACGCCGTCCACGGCGCCTGCGAGAGCTACTCGGTCAGCGAGGACGGCCTCACCTATCGCTTCACGATTCGCGACCACGCGTGGTCCGACGGCGTGAAGGTGACGGCGCACGACTATGTCTATTCATTCCGGCGCATGGCCGATCCGAAATTCGCCGCCCAATACGTCTCGCTCCTCTACCCGATCAGGAACATGCAGGCGGTGAGCACCGGCGAGATGCCGCTCGACGCGCTCGGCGTCCGCGCGCTGAACGACAGGACGCTCGAGCTCCAGTTCCACTTCCAGGTCCCCTATATCGAGCAGCTCCTCACCCATTTCACGACCTTCGCGGTGCCCAAGCACGTCGTCGAGAAGCACGGCAGCCAGTGGCTCCAGCCCGAGAACGTCGTGGTCAACGGCCCCTACACGCTCGAGCGGTGGATCCCCAACGACCACGTCCGGCTTCAGAAGAACCCGCGCTTCTACGACGCGCACAAGGTCAAGATCGAGACGGTGACGTTCTATCCGACGCAGGATTCCGAAGCCGCGCTGAAACGGGTTCGGGGCGGCGATTTCGACATCCTCACCGACAGCCTGCCGCCGCAGAAGATCGACTGGCTGCGCCAGAACATGGCCAACGAGCTGAGGCTGTGGCCGTTCATCCTGAGCCAGTACGTCCAGTTCAACTTCAAGCGCAAGCCGTTCGACGACATCCGCGTGCGCACCGCGCTCTCGCTCGCCATCGACCGCGACGTGATCTGCGGCCGCGTCGAGCGCGCCGGCGAGCAGCCCGCCTACTGCCTCGTGCCGCCCGGCATGCCCGGCTATCCCGGCAATGCGCGCGCGGGCTTCCGCGCGATGCCGATGCAGGCGCGCCTGGCAAAGGCCAAGGCCCTGCTCGCGGAGGCGGGCTTCGGACCGAGCAACCCGCTCAGCTTCGACTATGCCATGGCGATGACGACCGAGATCAAGCTGATCTCGGTGGCGCTGCAGGACATGTGGCGCCAGGTCGGCGTCACCGCGCGGCTGACGCCTTCGGAGACCCAGGTGCACTACGCGGTGCTGCGCAAGCACGATTTCGACGTCGCCTGGGCGGGGTGGGCGGCGGACTATCGCGATCCCAAGAACTACCTGTTCCTGTTCGAATCCTCGACCACGGACATGAACTACGGCGGCTATGCCAATCCGAAGTTCGACAGCCTCGTCGCCCAGTCCGACGACCTGCGCGACGCCGGCCGGCGCGCGCAGGTGCTGCAGCAGGCCGAGCAGACCCTGCTCGACGATGTCGTGATCGCGCCCGTCTATTTCGGCGTCACCCGCGATCTGGTGTCGCCGCAGGTCAAGGGCTGGATCAGCAACAACATCAACACCAACCGCACGCGCTATCTCTCCCTCGACCGCAGCGTCACCAGCGTCTGAGTGCTATAAAGCCGCATGATTCTGCGGCCGGTTCTTGCGTGCATTGCTGCGTGTCTGCTTGCGGCGTCGGCTCAGGCGCTGAGCGTTCTCAACCGCGGCAATGGCGGCGAGCCGCGAAGCCTCGATCCCGCCTTCGCCGGCACCGTCGCCGAGTCCAACATCCTGGGCGATCTCCTGACCGGACTGACCACGCTGGACGCCGCCGCGCGGCCGGTCCCGGGCATGGCGGAACGCTGGGACATCTCGCCGGACGGCAGGACCTGGACGTTTCATCTGCGCCAGGCGTCGTGGTCGGATGGGCGTCCGGTGAGGGCGGACGATTTCGTCTTCGCCTGGCAGCGCATGCTCGATCCCAGGACCGGCGCGCCTTACGCCTATAACCTCTGGGTGCTCAAGAACGCGCGCGCGATCAGCAAGGGCGCGATGCCACCCACGGCGCTCGGCGTGCGCGCCGCCGATGACCGCACGCTGGTCGTGACGCTCGAGCATCCCGCGCCCTATCTGCCGGAGCTTCTCACGCACGACACTGCTTATCCGGTGCCGCGCCACGTCGTGCTCGCCAAGGGCGGCGCCTGGGCATGGGTCGAGAATTTCGTCGGCAACGGCGCCTATGTGCCCAAGGCCTGGGTCGTCAACGACCATGTGACGCTGGTCAAGAACCCGCGCTTCTACGACGCCGCGCATGTGCGCATCGACGAGGTCGATTATTGGCCGACCGAGGATTCGCAGACCGCCCTCAAGCGCTTCCGCGCGGGCGAGCTCGACACGCAAAGCCCGATCCCCGCCACCCAGATCGACTGGCTGCGCGCCAACATGCCGGCCTCGCTGCGCATGCGCCCATTCCTGGCGATCTCCTACATGCCGATGAACATCGCGCGCCCGCCGCTCAATGACGCACGCATCCGCAAGGCGCTGAACCTCGCCTTCGACCGCGAGATCGTGACCACGAAAGTGCTCAAGCTCGGCGACCCGCCCGCCTACGGCATCGTGCCACCGGGGATCGCGAACTATCCCGGCGGCGCGGCGATGGATTTCGCGCGCATGCCGGCGCCCGCGCGCCTGGCACTCGCGCAGCAATTGATGCACCAGGCGGGTTACGGCCCCGACCGTCCGCTGCATCTGACGCTGGAGACGACGCACGACCCCGACAACAAGCGCGTCGCCACGGTGCTTCAGGCGATGGTGAAGCCGCTCGGCATCGACCTCGAGATCCGCAGCGTCGAGCAGCAGGTCCACTACCGCAACATGCAGATCGGCGAGTTCGAGATCGCGACCGCGGTGTGGGTCGCCGATTTCAACGACGCCAGCAATTTCCTCGACCTGCTGCAATCCGGCAGCGGCAACAACTACGCGCGCTACCGCAATCCCGCCTATGACGCGGCGCTGGCGCAGGCCCAGCAGGAAAGCGACGCCGCGCGCCGCGGCCGGTTGCTGCTCGGCGCCGAGACGCTCGCGCTCAAGGATTATCCGTGGCTCCCCTGGCGCTTCCGCGTAAGCCAGGATTTGGTCCAGCCCTGGGTCAAAGGCTGGGTGCAGAACGTGCGCGACTACAACCGCTCGCGCTGGCTCTGGATCGAGGGCAGGCGATGAGCTATCTCTGCCCCGGCGCGGCCCCGTAGCTCAGCAGGATAGAGCAGCGGTTTCCTAAACCGCAGGCCGGTGGTTCGAGTCCTCCCGGGGTCGCCAAGTCGCCGATATTATGGCGCAAACCCCGGAAGCAATTCCGGGGCGGCGATCCTAAGTGATCGCCATGGGTAAGCCCCTACAAAACCAGTGGATTCGCAACCCTGCCGGGACTCACGGTAGGAATCCAAGGTGCGCAACTTCCCCAGCTATTGGTGGCTTGTCGTGACCCGCGCGTGGTCGCGCGCCTGGGCGGTTACAATTCAATCGTCCTGGAAAGCGTTATTGCGGGACGCCCTCCTAACCGGAGCGGCAGTTTACGCGCTCCACCTCTTAACTGGCGCGCTCGAAAGACTTCACTACCTTCCGCAAAACGATACGAGTGTGCCGGACATCATTGTCTGGGCGGTGATTTTTGCAATCTCCGTCGTCGCACTCTTTGGCGCGCTTTTCGTCATCGAAACACTGTTCATCACACCGTATATATTGTGGAAGGAAGCGCGGGTTGAAGGCGCGGCTTCTGCGGCATCCGATGCAGCGCGTATAGCTGCGGACGAAGATCTAATCTTGAGGAAGCGGGCAGTTGTAGCACAAGAGATGCACACGGCGGCAATACAGTCACAGACGGATGCGCAGCGCAGACTCAATGACCCTATAATTCAATCATGGTACGATGCACAACGGCGAGCAATTAATGCCGTCAATGCCGAGTTTTTCCTTGTGTGGCGGCAAAACATGTTGTGCCTAGAGATTCACAACAAAGGACCATCGGCGGAATTCGACGTTAGAGTGGATTTGTCTTTGCTTCCAGTCGCCGCCCGCTATCATGGTCCGCATCCGGCAAAATGGTTCAACGATAGAAGTTCTGGGGCCAGGAAAATCCCGGAGGGCCTCTCAGATTTTGTTTTGATCTATGAGTACGGGCAAGGTCCGGGATATTTTTTCTATGCTGAGCCGGAATATAATGGCGTGGCTATACCGAACGCGGACGGTGCAAACCGAGTAAAAGTGATCGTGACATCGGAGCCGAGTCTCAAGGGCGGTCCAAAATCCATTGAATTCTCTGTAAATCGATTGGCCGTAACCGTCATCTCAGGTGAAGCTCAGGTGCGTTGATCGCGTCTAGGCACTGGATCAAAAAGGCCGCCGTAAACCCGCCCCGGCTGATCTTGTTGGCAAGGTTGCGCTCCGTCTCTTGCACGCCTAACGCCCCTAGCTTCTCCACCAGCCCGGCATAGGTGACACCCCGGCGCTTAAGTTCCCCCTTGAGCAGATTCTTCGCCTTTTCCTCGTATTGGGCCGTTAAGGGGTTGGCTTTATAGGAATTTTTCGGCACCTGTCCGCTCCATTAAGATCACCGGATGCGATGATATTATTCCTTGCATCCAGCGGTGTCTATCGCTATATCCAGTGCGTTACATCACTGGATGCGATGACAAATGGCCCAGCACTTCCTCCTCTCCTCTGCCGCGAAGACCCTCACCCTCATGAACGTCATGCGGATGACTGAGGCCGAGGCCGAAACGGCGTTCCGCAAGGTCCGCTGGTCCTCGGCGGAAGGCGCGGCGGTCTGCCCGAAGTGCGGCAGCTTGGAGCCTTACGAGATGCGCCGCCATACCGGCGCGCTGCGCTTCGAGTGCAAGGCTTGCCGGAAGGAATTCAGCATCACCAGCGGAACGCTGTTCGCGTCTCATAAGCTGCCGCTGCGCACGTATCTCGCAGCGATTGCCGTGTTCTGCAATGAGGTAAAGGGCAAGTCCATGCTCGCCATGTCGCGCGATCTAGGGCTCTCCTATAAGGCCGCGTTTGTTCTCTGCCACAAGCTGCGCGAGGCGATGGCGGAAGAATTTCGCGGTCGCAAGGTTGGCGGCAAGGACAAAGTCGCGGAAGTTGATGGCGCATATTTTGGCGGATACGTTCGCCCCGCCAATCTGGCGGAGAAGCGCGTTGACCGTCGCAAGGCGGCAAATCAATCCGGCAAGCGCAAGTCGGTCGTGGTCGTTCGCGAACGCAACGGTAACTCTGTCCCCGCCGTGTTCGCTTCCGAAGGCGCTGCGCTCGCATGGATCAAGAGCCGCGTTGAGATTGGCACGGTCGTGCAGGCTGACGATGCGAGCGGCTGGAACGATCTGGCGAGCAAGTACGAAATGAAGCGCATCAATCACCAGGAAGCCTATTCGCTGGACGGCGCTTGCACCAATCAAGCGGAGTCGTATTTCAGCCGTCTGCGCCGCGCGGAAATGGGCCATCACCATCACGTCAGCGGTCCCTATCTGCTTCGCTACGCTCAGGAAAGCGCGTGGCGCGAGGATGCCCGCCGCGTCGATAACGGCGCCCAAGTGCGCCGCGTGGCGCAACTCGCGCTCAATTCCAAGCCGTCAGTGGATTTCAGCGGGTACTATCAGCGGCATGTCAAAGCGGACGCGGCGTGATGCAATCCATCTTGACGAAAACGCGAATCATATGGCTTTATCGCGCCGCCGGTCGCGGATTTCGGCAAGAAATATCCGCTGAACGAATACTCTAGAACCAAAAAACAAAAGAACCGCTGCGCGCGCGGCGCGTAGCGTTGGGTTCAACTGGAGTGATTCTTGTGCGCGCATATCTTCTGCTCGTAAAGCTACCGTACGCTGCTGAGAATTTGGAGAACGAGATTGGGGCGCTTGTTGCCAAACTGCCTAGCGGCAGCAGGCGCGTTATCTACACTGACCGTGAGATCGCGTTCCTTTTACCGCACGAATCGATTGCGGAAATTGTATCGGTTCGTTTGGGGCCAGTAATGAGTGCCTTTTCAGATTGGTGGCTAATCGGATTGGATGGACAGCTCGCCTGCAAGAATGGGTCAATGGACCCGTTCTGGCACTGGATGCACGAACGGGGCGGCGGAGGCATCAAGCCCATTCCCAAGCTTCGCCAAGCCCAAAACGTGACGCTTCCTGAGAGGCGGAAGCCACGGTTCTAGCTTCCTGTCTGCGACCTCATATACCGCGCATCGCGTGAGGTGCTGTTGCAGCCGCGCGCCGGGCAGCATTGGGCGCAAAATCTTGATGAGAGTGAGCGGTTCAAGGTGGACAAGCCGCCGCATTTCGATTCTCCTCGCTTGGGACGAGGCGAACCGATTCGTTGCGGCGGCAGGCGGCAACGGGTTGACACGGACGGGCTCTCACCCCCGACCGAATCAGTTCCGAGCCTAGTCGAAATCCCGTTGAAAAGATTCAAAAATTCCCCTTAAGGGGCCGCTTCAATGCGGCTACCATAGCCTTGTGGGATCGTCGCGCCTGCATCTAGCGCCGCCTTCCCGTCTCGCAATCCAGTCCCCGCACAATCGGGGCAGGCGGTTGGCTGTGGCTTTTTTGCGCCGGAAATCGACTGGCATTTTCCATCAGGCAAAAGCCCGTCTCCGCCACAGCGCGGGCACTTATGTTTGAGCGAAAACGTGGTCATCGTTCGTCTCCTATGAACGCTAACCCCTCATGCTTCTTATACGGGAGCACAGATATCTAAACGCAAGAATATTGCGCAAACGGTAAATGACCTTGCCGTCAATCCTGATCCGCTGCCATTTGCTCTTTTGCGGTCCAGCGCACGCCGCGCCCATGGCCGATCTTGTCGACCATGCCAGCCTTCCGCAAATCGTGCAGGCTCACGAGAATTCGCCGTATGAAGTCCGCGCGGGTCTTGCGGTCAGCTTCCGGGTCCATGCCTTTGTCCCGCATGGCCTGCACGGCAACGTCGTCAGCCCGAATTGAGCCCTTCTCCCGCAACGCATCCCGGCAACGGCGGCTCAGCTCGTTACGGCCAAAGTAGGCCGACCGGACGGGCATACGGCCCTTGTTCGGTATCTCCGCCGGTTCCAGCCCGTAGAGCTTTAGAACGCCGTCTATGTGGACTAGGTCAGCCTGGAGCTTGTCGATCTCCCGGCGCAGATCGACGATACGCCCCGCCATGGCGGACCGCTTCTCCCGCAGACCAGAGATTAGGAATGTGTCGCCCATGCCCTAAACGTAGGGAGACTGGCGCGCGGACCAAGTGAATTGTTCCGGCGTTTGCGCCATAATACCGCAAGTCGCGAAAAAAGCGCGAGTTTCCCATGTCCTCAAGTGGATTTGGGACGAAGTTCGGGACATTGAGCGCCACTTAGGCCGTCGAGATCGCCAAAGCCGTCTTCCACCGCTGCGCCGCTCCCCTTCCTGATCGAAGCACGCTCGCAGATGTGCCTTCGCGGATTACCCTTCCGGGGGCAGATTGTCGTTTATTTCCTGGATGGCATTGAGCACCGTTTCATGGTCGGGCATGCCCGACATCTCCATGGCTTCCAAGTCTATCCTGTCTTTGACGTTGGGGCTGTCGCGCCTGAATTCTTCCATCAGGTCGATGAGTTTGGAGGCTTTCTGCGTGTTCAGCAGCACCGTTTCCAGTGTCATCTGTTCGCGAAGATTTGCCAGACGATCCGCCCTTCGCTGGCTCGCCAGAATTAGAATTGCGATGAAGAGCGCGGCGCAGGAGACGCAGAGCGCCAGCAGCGGAAACGGCAATGCGTCGAAAGCCCCCAGACCGGCCCGCTGCGACAGTGTGTTGGCGAGCACCCATAGTACGAGCACTGCAGCGACGCAGAACAGGAAACTCGCTTTTGCGACCGCGGCAGTGATCCTGTCAATCAATCGATCGAGCCACGATGCTTCCTCCCGATGTGCCGCGTGCATCGCAGCTATGGCCTGGATCGCTTCTTCCACATGCGTGGGGAGTGGCACCCCGTCCGCCGCCGCGTGCCGGCCGGCCGCGATACTGTGTTCTTGCGGTTCCTTGGTCATTTCTCGCTCTTGTAGCCGGGCGACACGTTCGTGATTTCCGGCCCACGGCAGAAGCGTTGCGCCCTGGCCAGCCGCCGCAAGACAAAAATGGGGGCGGCCGCGAGGACCGCCCCCAATACAACCGATCTAAGCGGGGCGCGCAAAAACCGGGAGGCAACCGGCGGAGTTGATAGAACTCCGCCTCAGAGAGGCCAATCTGGCATTGGGGCGTTCCGCATGCTGAGCAAAATTGCTCATGAAGGGAAAACGGTCCAGGCAGATCGATACGTCCCGCATTTCGCGGCCCAATTGCGCTTTCCATTTGTGAATACAAATTAGCCAACATCGTAGGTGAATTCCGAACCTGTCGAATGCCTTTTTCCGGAGTTATCGTGAGTCGAACGACATCCGTCAGCTTTGCGGATCGTGCGCGGCGACCTCATCCATTCCTTGCGTCCCCGGATCACACAGCCAGAGCGTGGAGAGCAAAGATGGCCGAGGTGAATATTCTTCTCGTCGAGGACGACGAGGTCGACGTCATGGCGGTCAAACGCGCGCTCAAGGAACTGAAGATCGCCAACCCCATTCATCGCGCGGCCGACGGCATCGACGCGCTGGAGATGCTGCGCGGCGAGAACGGGAAGAAAAAGCTCCCCCGCCCCTATATCGTTCTTCTCGACCTCAACATGCCGCGCATGAGCGGCTTGGAGTTTCTCGACGAACTGCGCAAGGATCGCGCGCTGCAGCGCTCGATCGTGTTCGTGATGACGACCTCGGCGGCGGAGGAGGATCGCGTCCGTGCCTATGACAAATGCATCTCCGGCTATGTGCTGAAGCACAGTGCCGCCCACTCGTTTCTCGATGCGGTGACGATGCTGGAGCACTATTGGCGCGTCATCGAATTCCCGGAGCGGTGAACATGACGGCACTGAAGCTGCTCGTCATCGACGACGATGCGCTCGACAGGATGGCGGTTTCCCGCGCGCTGAAAGCGCTGGGCACGGGCCACGAATTGCTGGAAGCCCGCGACGGCCGGCGCGGCATGGAACTCGCCGCCGCCCAGAAGTTCGATTGCATCCTGGTGGACTACAATCTCCCCGACATGACCGGGCTCGATCTTCTGATCGCATTGCGGGAGCATCTTGGCGTCGCCGCGCCGATCGTCATGCTCACCGGAAGCGGCAATGAATCGATCGCCGTCGAGGCAATGAAGCGCGGCGCCCAGGACTACCTGCCCAAGGCGCAATTCGAGACGGAAAGGCTCTCCGGCGTCATCGCCGGCGCCATCGAGAAATTCAGGCTGCAAAGGAATTCCGCGGAGTCGCGGGTGGAGCTGGAACGTCTGGCTCTCTATGACGCGCTGACGGGCTTGGGCAACCGCAACCTGTTCCAAATCGAACTCGAGCGCGCGGTCGCGATTTCCAGGCGCAAAGGCACGTCGTTCGTCCTGCTGATGATGGACCTCGACAAGTTCAAGACGGCCAACGACACGTTCGGCCACGAGGCGGGCGATGTCGTCCTTGCCGCGGTCGGACGGCGCATGCGCGACATGGCCCGCGCTGCGGACGCCTATTTCCGGGTCGGCGGCGACGAATTCACCGCGATCCTCGATGCCGGCTCGCACGGCGGCGCGGCGGCGCAGCGCGTCATGGCGGCGGTCGCCCAACCGGTCGCTTTTGGTCCTCATGTCCTTGCGGTCGAAGTGAGCATCGGGCTGGCGACGTTTCCTGCCGACGCGGGAAATGCTCAGGACCTGATCCGAGCGGCGGATGCGGCCATGTACGACGCGAAGCGATCGGATTCGGGACGAGCGCAGGCGAAAATCGCGGTGGCCGGATGACGGCGACCCGCCCTCAAGCGACGGAACGCGTCGCCGACGCCTCCATGCGCAAGCGCATCTGGCAACTGGCGATTTTCGCCTGCGCAACGCTGGGGGTGCTCGGCGTGCTGCTGGCTTGGAGCGCGGAACGCAGCCGCGAGGCCAATGGCTGGGTGGACCATACCCACACGGTGCTGGGCATGGTGGCCGCCTATACGGGCGAACTGGTGAATGCCGAAACCGCGCAGCGCGGCTACCTGCTCACCCGCGACGAGTCCTACCTGATCCCGTACGACAAAGCGCTTGCCGGCAACCGGGCGCGGCTTCAAGAGCTGACGCCGGTAATCACGAACGACGACGAGCCGCGCAAGCTTCGGCGGCTCTCGAACCTTTTCCATGACAAGATGGACGAGCTTGGGCTCACCATCACGCTCGCCAGGAGCGGGAACATGACGGGCGCGCTGAGCGTGGTCCGTGAAGGTCGCGGCCACCGCGACATGGTCGAGTTCCGGCGCCTGGGCGCGGAAATCGCCGCCGGCGAATACATCCTTCTGGTGAAGCGGCAGGCAAACGTCGCCTTCGAGAACAAAATCATCCAGATCGTCATCGCGACGGGCGGCGCATTGGCCATCCTGCTGATCGTCTTGGCGGCCAAGCGGACCGTTTCGCGGATCGAGGAGCGGGCGCGTCTCCTCATGCGGGGGATAAACGCGATCGCCGACGGGCATCTGGATCGCCGCGTGGATACCGAGTCGCCGGACGGGGTCGGAAAAATCGCGTCCGCGTTCAACGACATGGCCGAGCGCCTGTTGGCGGCCAAAGACGCCCGCGAACGCGCCGAGGACGACCTCGCCCTGTCCAATCAGAGCCTGCTTTCGGAGGTGAAAGAGCGCACGGCCGCGCAAGGCCGGCTGTTCCGGTCCGTGACGGAGTTGCGGCGGAGCAACCAGGAGCTGGACAATTTCGCCTATGGCGCCTCGCACGATCTCAAGGCGCCGCTACGCGGAATCCGCAACCTCACGCAATGGATCGCCGAGGACGTCAAGGATACGGCGAGCGCGGAAACCGTCAACAATCTCGCGCTGCTGCGAAATCGCGCCGAGAGGCTCGACATGCTGCTCGACAGCCTGCTGCAATATTCTCGCGTCGGCCGCGCCGGTGGCACGCCGGAAGATGTCGACATCGCGCAGCTTGTCCAGGAAATCGCCGACTACATCGCCCCCGGTTCCGGCTTCAAGGTGATCTGGCGCGGGAAAAATCCCCTCATCCACACCAACAAGGCCCCGCTCGAACAGGTTCTGCGCAACCTCATCGGCAACGCGCTGAAACACCACGACAAGAGAATCGGCACCGTCGTCGTCAGCGCCCGCGAGGTCGACAACATGGTGGAAATCCATGTGGAGGATGACGGACCCGGGATCGCCCCCGAATTCCACGAACGCATCTTCCAGATGTTCCAGACCCTCAAATCCCGCGACGAGATCGAGGGCAGCGGCATGGGCCTCGCCATCGTCAAGAAATCGGTCGAGGGCCACGGCGGGACCGTCAGGGTCGAAGATCCCCCGGCGCATCGCGGAACGGCATTCATCTTCACCTGGGAAAACGGCCGGCACGCGCTGGCGGCATGACGATTCCGCTCAGCGGGGATTTTCCGCCGGCGGGTTGCGTGCTGCGAGGTCCACCAGCAGCGAAGTCGTTGCCATACCCAAAGTGTCCGAAGGATGGGTGGCGCAATAATTGTCCAGAGAAACAGCGATGCCGGCGCTATCGGTATGCGATGTTATATCGCCCGACGGCCAGTACAGGAAATTGTAAGCCGACACGTAGCCATGAACCCAGCTCATCATGATGTACGAGTCGGGTGAAATCCGGCTGCGCGCCGTCCATTGGCTGCAGGCCAGCGTCCCGGCGCCGAGGACCATCGAATTTTCGCGCGTTCCCGCAAGACTTTCGTCCGCGAGATACGGTGACATGGCGACCGCGGCGGCGGCGGCCCAAGATGCAATCCGCATGGAATTCGATCTCCTTGAATTTTCATATCGAAAAAAGCCGCCCCACGGCGCGGGCTTCAGTGCGGTCTGAACGTCCCCAGCACTCTATCCCAGAAGAAATCGAGAACCGCGAAATTGCTGTCGGCATGACGGTGATGCACGAAGTGAAGTTCCTGCTTGCGCCTGAACCAGGCGAACCGGCGAAGCCTCGATCTTTCCATGTGATATTCCTTGTCGAAGAAGACATGCGCGTAGAACGACACGCCGCAGGAAGCGGCCTGCACGACGAAGAAGTCGAACGGCAGGATGAAGTAGGAGCATGCTCCGGCGACAAGGACGGGGATCAGAAAGAAGGGGGTGAGGTTCCCTTTCTCATACAGATAGGTCTTCGATACGAGGTGGTCCTTGGCATAGTAGGTGTGGTGAAAGTTCATGTGATCGCGAAAGAATTTCCTGCCCAAAGGACGATGGGCAAGTCGGTAGTGCAAAAACGTCTGTGAAAACGACACGGCCAAGTGCGTGCCGATCGCGGTGACGACAAGAAGCGGAATCTCCAGGAGAAGGCTCGTCGCCGTGTGTTGCATTCGACCTTCCATCTGTCGCGGCCGATGATCGAAATCGCGGCGGCGTCCGCGCGATGTCTATAGGGGTTGCGGGCGGCGGTTACGAGGATTTCCTTGGCACTGCGTTCAGCCGCTCCGCCTCGTGCATGCACAGCGCATCGGCGTCACTCACGCAGCTTCGTAGCCCAGGCGCGCGGCCCAAGGCTCCAGGATCGGCAGGACGTCGCGCATCTGCGCGGCATAGCGGCGCCACTTGCCCGCTCCCTCCCGATAGAGCCCGCGCGCCAACTGAGCGGCGCTGGGGGTGGCCACGGCCTTCGCGCGGCCGGAAAACGCTTCCATGGCCGGGTCCCAGTCCACGCCCAGGAAGGCGCAAAGCGCGCGGGTCTGGCCCTCGAAATCGGCGGTCAGCGCCTCGTAGGACTGGTCGTGGATATCGAGGGGCAGCCGGGCGCGATAAACGTCCGCCAGGGTCATGACCGCGTCATAGAACCGGGCCGCCCCGGCGAGAGTGGCGAAGTCCGCGGTGGACGGATCGGCCACGAAACGCTGGCGGAAGCTCGACAAGACCACGTCGCGCGGATCGCGCCGCATGAAGATCACCTTGGCCTGCGGAAACAGGCGCCCGATCAGCGGCAGACCCAGCGTGTTGAGCGGCAGCTTGTCGACGAACACCTTGCCGGCAAGGTCGGGCGCGCCCTGCGCCACCCGGCGCCAGTATGTGGCGCGCAGGTGGTTGATCTGCGCTGAGGGCGCCTCGACCAGGCGGGCCAAACCATCGGGCGGTTCCAAGAAGGCTTGGGCGGCCTCGGCGAGATTCTCGCGCTCGTCCAGGGTCGTGACGACGGGATGAGCGTCCAGCGCCTGGCCCAGGAGGGTGGTGCCGCTTCTCGGGAAGCCCAGCAGGAACACGTGGCCGGTCACGGGCGGGCGGTGCGGGTCCGGCGACCGCTCCGGCGCCGGCGGCTCTCGGAGCGCTGCGAAGGCGTCAGCCAGTCGCCGGGCCTTGGCCGATCCGCTCTCGCGCTCGCCTTGCGGATAGAGCGCGGCCAAGCGCCGGTTGGCCTCGGCAAAAGCCGCGAACGCTTCCGCCGGCCGTCCAAGCTTGTCCAGGGCATCGCCCCGCTGGCCTTCAGCAACCGCGGCCTGGTGTGGGTCGAGGTCCGGGCGGGACAGCAGCCGCTCGAACCGGTCCAGGCCATCCAGCGCGTCGCCTTCGCCGAGCACCGCCATGGCCATGGCCACCTCCGCCGCGGCATGTCCCGGCTGTCTGGCGAGAACCGAGGCAGCCCGCGCCCGCGCCATTCCCCAATCACCTGCCCGCGCATCGAGCAGGGCCAAGCCCGCACCCGCGCGGGGATCGGCCGGATCCAGGGCTTCGGCCGCGAGATAAGCCGCACGCGCGGCACCGACCTCGCCCATCAGCTCCAGCGCCCAGGCCTTGTTTATCAGCGCCGGCGCGTAGTCCGGCTTCAGCGCCAGGGCGCGGTCGGACGCCTGGATCGCCGGGCCGGGTCGGCCGGCCCGCGCCTCGCACATGCCCAGCATGTTCCAGGCCGAGAAATCCTGCGGCCAAGCGGCGAGCGCCACGCGCAGATCGTCGGCGGCCTCGACCCATCGGCCCGCGCGATGGCGGGCGAGAGCGCGCAGCTTGTTGAGCAGAGGCCCCCGATCTCCGGCCGCCAATGCCGCCTCGGCAAGAGCCGCGGCCCCCATCCAGTCGGACGCCTGCAGGCGGGCGGTGATGGCCCGCATTCGTGCGTCGGATCCGGCAGAGGGTGTGGTCATCGGGAAAGCTTAGGCGGGCCGCGGAGCACCCGCCACTGCTTCGACCTCAATCCAAACTTGCACGAAGTCGGCTTCGCCCAACGATTGACCGCGCGGCGCCACGCTCCATACTCGCGAATCGCGGGCGCCATGGAGGGCGGTATGGGGACGGGATCGCGTATCTGTACGGCGGTGCTGGTTTTGGCGGTCGGAGCGGCCAAGGCCTATGCCTCGGCGACGTGTCCGGAAGAGCAGGCGACGCAGCAGCTTCCCACCGATCTTGCGCGTTGCGCGATGCTCGAGAAGGACGTGCGCCGGCCGGGCGCGTTTGCGCTCAACGTCTATGAGGAGAAGCTCAACGAGTTTCTCGGCCACATGTGTCACCGTAACGAGAAGGCGGGCTGGGTGCACGACAAGGGCGTGCGCGACACCGGGCCGTGGGTCGGCACCTATGCCGGCGGTCAATGGAGCGGGCGCTATTTCGGCACGCATGCGCCCGTGGTCATCTGGTATTCGCCGGACATGCTCGCGTGGCTGCACGCGAACCGGCCCGAAGGAAAGCCCGCGCCGAAGAACCCCGCGCCGGTCCCCGACGGCGCGATGATGGTCAAGGAGATGTACCAGCCGCCGGGCGCCGCATGCGCCGCGATCGATCCGCTGCGCCTGAAGCCGGTCAAGAACGGCGCGGCGGTGATGATACGCGATCATCAGGCGTCGAATGACGGCTGGTTCTGGGGCTGGTACGGCTTCGGCAAGGACTCGGGCTGGGCGCCGGACTGGCCCGCGGCGACGACGAGCCCCTATCCCAATATGGGCTTCGGCCAGTACTGCACCAACTGCCACGCCTCGGCGAGCGACCATCAGACCTTCGCCGACCTCAAGAACATCAAGGGCGAGCCGGGCATTCCGCTCGTCTTCCTGAGCCAGAACTTCTTCCTCGATCCGTCGTGGGAGGTGCAGAGCAAGCAGATCGCCCAAGCGGCGGAGCCGAACATGAACGTTCCGGCTTACGACAAGCTCTTCCTCGCCACCTTCCGCATGCCGGGCGGCATGCCCGATCCGAAGGCGATCACGCTGCCGCCATCGACCTACGACAATGTCTGGGTCAAGTCCGGTAAACCCGATGCGTCGAGCGAGTACGTTACCTCGGACCAATGCGTCGGCTGCCACAGCGCCGGCGGCACCGGGCTGCAATTCGACATGACGGAACCGGGCCCCAACGGCCTTCTCATCAACGTCTCGCCCTACGGCCTGTGGCGCGGCTCGCCGATGGGATTGGCGGGGCGCGATCCGGTGTTCTATGCGCAGCTCGCCAGCGAGACCGACACGTTCCATCCCGGCTCCAAGCCGATGGTGCAGGACACTTGCCTGGGCTGTCACGGCATCCTCGGCCAGCGTCAATACGGCATCGATACCCGGCCTACGAGCGACGGCAAGTGCAGCCAGTTCTCGCGCGAGGCCGTGGACGCGGAGCCCTACAAGCCTGGCAATCCGCTCGAGCATCTGGCGCGCTACGGCGCGCTGGCGCGCGACGGCATCTCGTGCGCGGCCTGTCACCGCATGGTGATGGGCAAGGCCGACACTGCCAAGTTCGAGCACGCGCCGCAGAACAAATGCGTGCTCCAGCGCCAGCAAGCGCTCAATCCGGGCCTCAAGGATTTCGGCAAGACCTTCACCGGAAGCTTCCTGGTCGGCGCGCCGGACAAGCTCTATGGGCCGTTCACCGATCCCAAGACGGTGCCGATGGACCATGCGCTCGGCAACATCCCCGAGCACAACGCCACCATCCTGCAATCGGAGACCTGCGGAAGCTGCCACACCGTGCACCTGCCGATCATGCATCCCGACCAGACGATCGGACACGTCTACGAGCAGACGACCTATCCCGAATGGGCGTTCAGCGACTACCGCACGGGCACCTCGCCCGACGGCAACCTGCCGCACGGCAAGGGGCCGCGCGCGCAGTCGTGCCAGGGCTGCCACATGCCCAACACCGACGCGGCGAAGAAGCCCTATCGCAGCAAGATCGCCTCGATCCAGGAATACACGAACTTCCCGCAGGCCGAGCACACCGCGGCTCCGAAGGATCTGGACCTGCCTGCGCGCGACGGCTTCGCCAAGCACACGCTGGTGGGACTCAACGTCTTCCTGCTGGAGATGGCGCAGCAATTCTTCGAGACGCTGGGCATCCGCGAGGCCGATCCGATGCTGACGCAGAAAGGCGTCAACCCGCTGCCCACGACGGAGGACGCGATGCTCGACCAGGCGCTCAACCGTACCGCCAAGATCTCGGTCGCGGACGTGCACAGCGCGGGCGGCAGCCTGAGCGCGCGCGTGACGGTCGAGAACCTGTCGGGGCACAAATTCCCGTCGGGCGTCGGCTTCCGCCGCGCCTTCGTGGAGTTCGACGTGCTCGACGGATCGGGCACTGTCCTGTGGTCGTCGGGACGCACCAACAGCGCAGGCCTGATCGTGGGCGGCGGTGGAAAGCCGATCGCAGGCGAACTGTGGTGGAAGGACGATTGCTCTGCGCGCATCGATCCCGACAAGCGCATCCATCAGCCGCACTATCAGGAGATCGCGAGCCAGGATCAGGCGCAGATCTATCAGGAGCTCGTCTCGACGCCGCCCGACGGTCCGGGCGCGAAATGCGGCGCGAACGCGGCGCCCGCGGGACAGCTCACCACGAGCTTCCTGTCGATCTGCGCGAAAGTGAAGGACAACCGCCTTCTGCCGCACGGCTTCCTGGACCTGAAAGCGCGCGAGGACATCTCCGCGGCGCTGGGCGCCGACAAGGACATGGCCGAGGAAGCGGGTCCCGACGGCGTCGGCAACGATCCCGACTATGTCCATGGCGGCGGCGACAGGCTCACCTATCGCGTGCCGCTCGCCGAGATCCACGGCAAGCCGGCCTCGGTCCAGGCGACGCTCTACTATCAGGCGACTCCGCCCTTCTTCCTCCAGGACCGCTTCTGCACGTCCAAGAGCGTCGACACCAAGCGGCTGTTCTATGTGGCGGGGAACCTGAAGCTCACCAAGCCGCAGATCCAGGGCTGGAAGCTCAAACTCGTGGAAAGCGCTCCGGCGCGCGTGCCCTGATGGTCTAGGATCGCCCCGGCCCCACGGGAGATGCCTTGTGATCCTTTTGCGCGCATTTCTGGCGATGGCGATCGTCGCGTCGCCCGTTTGCGCGCGTGCGAACGCCGTCGTCCCGCCCTGCGGCGCGGCGGAAAAGCCGGCCTTCCCCGAACCCGGACCGATGGTGGAAACAACCATCCTTGACGCTGCCGAAAGCAGCCGCTGGACACCGCCCGCCTGCACCGGTTGGCCGCCCGCGTCGCATTCAAAGCTGGTTCTGGGCGTCGCGGGCAGCTTTCGTTTCGCGGGAACCAGCGAGGACCTGTTGACGCGTCTTGGCGCGATCTCGCAGCTGCCGAAAATCCGCTACTGGTCGAAGAGCGCCGGCAGCTGGCGCGCGGTCGCGACGGCCGCCTCGGCTCTTTCGAACCCGAGCCCGAGCAGCCACCGCGCGGATTTCGCTCAGGCCGAGCTTCAGCCCCGCAGCGAACACTATTTTTGGGAGAACGACAGCCGCGCGGGCGAGATCGTGTACAAGATCGCCGTGCGGGAGCGCGCAGCCGACCGCGCGGTCGTCACGCGGGAGAACGTCACGCCGATGGGGCAATTTCCGATCCTCACCTTCGATCCGGGATCGTCGCAAGCGGCGATATTCCTCGTCCGCCGCGGGCCAGACCTCTGGGGCGTCTACATCCTGGAGCGGGTGACCGACGGCGAAAGGTCGCTGATCGGGATCCCGAGCGAGTCGATTGTCAATCGCGACGCCGCACTCTTCCGCTACATAGCCGGCATGCCGACCGACAAGGCCCCTGCTCCGTTTCATTAAACCGGGGCGGCTTGACCGGATTCCCCCAAAACACCATATGATCGCTCGGCTTTAGGGATTTTCGCATGCTGTCTCAGAAGGCGCGCTACGCCTTGCACGCGCTGATCGTCCTCGCCGAACATGGCGGGCGCGAGCCGATGATGATCGCCGACATCGCGGAAGAGGCCGGCGTGCCGCGCAAATTCCTCGAGCAGATCCTGCTGGGCTTGAAGAAGCGCGGCATCGTGCAGAGCATGCGCGGCCGCGCCGGCGGCTATCGGCTGGGGCGCCCGGCGAAGGAGATCTCCTTCGCCGACATCATCCGCGAGACCGACGGCCCGCTCGCGCTCAGCCCCTGCGTCAGCGTGACCGCCTATCACCGCTGCCCCGACTGCGTGGACGAGGCGACCTGCGCGATCCGCAGGGTGCTGCTCGCCGCGCGCGACGCGACCGCGCAGGTGCTGGAATCGCGCACCCTGGCGCAAGCGATCGCCGGCGCGAAACGTTCCCGCGCATGACGCGTTACCGCTCCATGAAGACGATCCTCGCAGCAGCCCTGCTGTTCTCGACCGCCGCTCTCGCGCAGACCGACAACCGCCCCACGACCGGCGCCGCCGACGCTCCCAAGACCACGACCAGCGCGACGGAGAGGAAGACCACCGACGCAGCCGGGTTGGGCGTGCCCGTCCCCGGCACGACGGACGCCGCGCATGCGCCGGCGAAGGCGGGGGTGCATCATCGTCGTCACCATCCGCCTGCGACCACGCCCGGCGCGCCGCACTGAGAATCTACTTCGCCAGCTTCTTTCTCGCCTTCTTCGACCATTCGAAGACGACCTTGCGGTCGGGGCGCGTGAGCTTCTTGTCCTTGTCCTTGTAGTCGAAGCTGTCGAGCAGGTCGCGCAACAGCTCCAGACGCGCGACCTTCTTCTCGTCGGTTTTCACGATGCGCCAGGGCGCACGTTCGTGGCCGGTGCGCGCGAACATGTCGTCGCGCGCCTTGGAATAGTCGTGCCACTTCTTCTGCGCCGCCTCGTCGACGGGCGAGATCTTCCATTGCTTGAGCGGATCGTCGCGCCGCGCTTCCAGGCGCCTGGCCTGCTCGTCCTTGGAGATATCGAGATAGTATTTGCGCAAGCCGATGCCGTTGCGCATCAGGAGGTATTCGAACGGGCCGACCGAATCGAAGAACACCTCCACCTCCTCCTCGGTGCAGAAGCCCATCACGCGCTCGACGCCGACGCGGTTGTACCAGGAGCGGTTGAAGACGACGAACTCCTCGCCCGCCGGCAGGAACGGGACGAAGCGCTGGAAGTACCATTGCGTGTCCTCGCGGCTGGAAGGCTTTCCCGGTGCATGCACGCGCGTCTCGCGCGGGCTCATATGCTCGGTCAGCCGCTTGATCGCGCCGTCCTTGCCCGCGCCGTCGCGGCCTTCCAGGATGATCAGCACCCGCGCGCCGTCCGCGATCAGCTTGCGCTGCAGCTTGACGAGCTCGATCTGCAGATCGCGCAGCTTGCGCCTGTAGTGATGATCGTCCTCGTTGTCGTCGTCATCGTGTTTCTTGGACATCAGACCAACCTCCAGGGCACCAGCGCGCCGTCCGCGCGCAGGACGGCGATGCCGAACACTCTTGCCAACGTCTCATCGGACAGATCGGTTGCAGCGAGCCGGCCCTCATGTAGCACCAGAACCTCGTCGCAATGCCGCGAGGCGAGCGCGAGGTCGTGCAATGTGACCGCGACCGTGGTGCCGCGCGCAGCCTCGCCGCGCAACAGGTCCATCAGGCGAAGCTGATGCGCGGGGTCGAGGAACGCGGCCGGCTCGTCGGCGAGCAGCACCGGCGCCTGCGTCGCAAGCGCCCGGGCCAGCAGCACGCGTGCGCGCTCGCCCGCGGAAAGCTCGTCGATGCGGCGTTCGGCGAAGGCTCCCGCGTCGGCACGCGCCAGCGCATCGGCCACCGCGCGCGCGTCGCGGTCGCGATGCGGCAGGCGGCCGAGCGTCACCAGATCGCGCGCCGGCACCGGCCAATGCGCATCGCCGCCCTGCGGCAGATAGGCGATCGTTCGCGCTAAGGCCTCGCGCGACCATTCCTCCACGGCGCGGTCCTGCACCGTCACCTTGCCCGTATGCGGCAGAAGGCCGAGCGCCGCGCGCAACAGGCTCGTCTTGCCCGCGCCGTTGGGGCCGACGATGCCGGTGACCTTGCCGGGCACCAGCCGCGCGCTCACCTCGCGCAACGCGGCACGGCCCGCATATCCGGCGCCTACGCGGTCGAAGACGATCATGCCTCGCGCCTCAGCTTCAGGATCAGAGTGAAGAAGAACGGCGCACCCAGCATCGCGGTGACGACGCCCAGCCGAAGCTGCTCGCTCGGATCGATGCTGCGCACCAGCACGTCGGACGCCGCAACCAGCAATGCGCCGCCGAACGCCGACGGCAGGATGAGCTGCGCCGGGCGGTAGCCGAAGAGCGGCCGCAACAGATGCGGCACGACGAGGCCGACGAAGCTGACCGCGCCGGCCGCCGCCGTCGCAGCTCCCGTCGCCAGCGCCACGCCGAGCACGACGCGCATGCGCACGCTTGTGACGTCGATGCCGAGGCTCCGCGCCGCCTCCTCGCCCAGGGTCAGCGCGTCCAGCCCGCGCGCGGCGCTGAGCAGGAGCGCGATGCCGATGACGATGAGCGGCGCCGCGAAGGCGAGGTCGGTCAGGGTGCGGTCCTTGAGCGAGCCCATCATCCACAGCACCATCTCGGCCATCGCGTAAGGGTTGGCGGCGAAGGTGAGCGCGAGCGCGGTCAGCGCCACCGCGAGGCTCGAGATCGCCACGCCCGCGAGCACCAGCGCCATCACGCCCGCGCCCTTGCGCGCTAGAACAAAGAGGATGCTTGCGGACGCGAGCGCGCCCAGGATCGCGAACGCGGGAAGCAGCGCCGGGCTCAGCGCCGCGAAGCCGAAATAGAGCGCGACCACCGCGCCCAATCCCGCGCAGGACGTCACGCCCGTGACGTCGGGCGAGGCGAGCGGATTGCGGAACAGGCCCTGCAGCGCGGCGCCGCTCGCGCCCAACGCAGCGCCGACGAACAGCGCCAGTCCCGCGCGCGGCAGGCGTATCTCGCGCGCCACGATCGCCGCGATACCGTGGCCGCCGAAGAGCCCATCGAGGAGTTCCTTCGGCGCGATGTGCGTGGGGCCGAGGAAGAACGACATCGCCGCCGCGAGGATCGCGGCCGATGCGAGCAGATACGACGCAGACTTGCCGGGAAGTAGCGTACTCATCGCGTGCGGCTTCTCGCTTGCTCGCCAAGGGCGGTGAAGGTCGCGGCGGCGTCCAGCGACCACGGGCCCGGGCAGAGAAGCGGCGTGAGCTTCGTCCATGCGACATGGCTCTTCACCGCGGCAAGAGCGGGATGGTGCTGCACCAGATCGGCGCGCGAATTGGGCGTGGCGCGCTCGCCGCTCAGGATCAGCAGCTCCGGGGCGTGCGCGATCACGCTTTCCACCGGGAGTGTGTCGGTGCGCGTCGGCTTGAGCTCGGGGGCGACGTCTTCCAACCCCGAAAGCGTCATGATCTCGTCGGTCACGCCGCCCGCGGTCGCATAGCCGTTCGGCTCGTAGATCAAGGTGCGCACCGAAGGCTTCGGCGCCGCCGCGCGCGCCTGTGCGATGGCGCGATCCATCTCCAGAAGCATCGCCGCCGCCCGCTCTCGCGCGCCGAGCTTGTCGCCGAGCATCGTGGTGATGCGCCGCACATCGGCGAGCGACATCGCCCATGGCACGTCGAGCACCGGCACGCCTGCCCGCGCGAGCTGGGCATGCAGCGACGGCATCGTGCCGGAATACATCACCACCAGATCGGGATCGAAGCGCAGCACCGTCTCCGCCGAAGGCCGGATCGCGGGGATGCCGAGCGCGGCATCGGCGATGGTCGAGACGACCGGGCGGCGGTCCGTCGCCTCGAAGGAAAGCGCCGCGATGTGCTCGCGCGGCAACAGGCGGAAGACATATTCGTCGGTGCAGAGGAAGGTCGAGACCACCCGGCGGGGGGCCGCAGCTGCTTGATTCCCAAGGAAGATCAAGCCCAAGACCGCGGCGGCAAGCCAGCCATGCGCCACACGCATATTGCGGGGATAGAATCTGCCTACCACCTGTCGCCTGCCAAACCGGGAGAATCCATGCGCACCAATTTCGTCACATTCGCGCTCGCCGCAAGCGTCGCGACCGCGCCCGCTTATGCCACAACCGCCGCCGACGTTCTCGCGGCCAACAAGGCCGCTTCGGGCGCAGCCGCCTGGGACGGCAAGGGAGCCCTCAGAATCGAATTCGCCTATGTTGGCCAGGGCATGACCGGCACCGTCGTCTCGGTCGACGACGTGCAGGCCGGGCGCTGGATCGACGACGCCAAGATCGGCCCGGCCACGCAGACGCAAGGTTTCGACGGCGCCCATACCTGGGTGCGCGACCAGTCCGGCACGGTCACGCAACAGGACGGCGGCGACGCGCGGCAGCTCGCATTCAACGAAGGCTATCGCCGCGCCAATCTGTGGTGGCGGGCCGACCGCGGCGGCGCCAATGTCGTCTCCGACGGCACGAAGTCCGACGGCGGCGCGAGCTACGACGTGCTGACCGTGACGCCCAAGGACGGCAAGCCGTTCGACGCCTGGTTCGACGCCAAGACGCATCTGCTCGCGCGCACCGTCGAGCAGCAGGGCCCGCAGGTCGCCACCACGACGCTTTCCGACTACCGCGTCTATGACGGCGTCGAGCTGCCCGCCAAGACCGTCGTCAGCATGGGCGACGCGAAATACGACCAGGCCGAGACGATCGCCTCGGCCGCCTTCGAGCCGATGCCCGCGGACGCGGTGTTCGCGATGCCGGCGAGCGACGTCGCGGACTTCTCCATCGCCGGCGGCGCGGCCGAGACCACGCTGCCCTTCCAGCTCGTCAACAACCACATCTATGCGCCGGTCGCGGTGAACGGAAAGCCATACACCTTCATCTTCGACAGCGGCGGCGTGAACGTGGTGACGCCGCCGACCGCCAAGGAGCTGGGTCTCGAAACCACCGGCCACATCCAAGGCAATGGCAGCGGTTCGGGCCACATGGATTTCGGCCTGACCAGGGTCCAGACGCTGCGCATCGGCAATGCCACGATCTCCGACCAGGTGCTTCCGGTGGCGCCGCTGAACGAGCTGGCCCCGGCCGAAGGCTTGGTGGACGACGGCATGATCGGCTTCGAGACCTTCCGGCGTTTCGTCACCGTCGTCGACTACGGCGCGAACAAGCTCACCTTCATCGATCCCAAGAAGTTCGATGCGAGGGATTCGGGCACGCCGGTCCCGTTCCAGTTCTACGGCAACACGCTCGTCGTGGAGGCGAGCTATGCCGGCCATCGCGGCCAGTTCATCGTGGACACCGGCGCGCGCATGTCGCTCACCTTGAATACGCCCTTCGTCAAGGCCAGCGGGCTCAGCGTCGGATCGGCCAAGTCGGTCGCGGGCGTGACCGGCTGGGGCATCGGAGGGCCGACCCGCTCGCAGGTCATGCGGGGCGCGCCGCTCGCGCTTGGGTCGTTCACCGTCGATCATCCGGTCGCCGAGCTCTCGACCGACACCGCCGGCTCGAACAGCGACGCGGCGCTGGCAGGCAATATCGGCGCGGGCATCCTCAAGCGCTATGTCGTCACGCTCGACTACGGCCATCAGCTCATCTACCTGAAGCCGATCGGCGGCAAGATCGCCGATCTCGACACCTTCGACCGCGCCGGGCTCTGGCTGAACCAGGATCCGGCCGGCTTCACCGTCATCGATGCGATGAGCGGCGCCCCGTCCTTCGAAGCGGGACTGCGCGCCGGCGATCTGATCACCGCCGTCGACGGCAAGCCCACGTCGGGGATCAAGCTCTACGAGCTGCGCAAGAGGCTGCGCAACGAGGCGCCCGGCACGGTCGTGACCTTCGCCGTCAAGGGCAAGGGCGACGTGAAGGTGACGCTCAGGGATCTGATATAAGAGAAGGGCCGCGGAGGGGCGCCCATGCACAATTTCTTCGACAACCGTGTCGTGCGGTTCCTGGTGCTGTTCGTGCTGACGCTCGTGGCGTATGCGGGCGCGGAGATCTATCCCGCGCTCGTCCTGCCCAGGATCGCCGTCGAGCAACGCGAGGCCTTCGCCATCGGCACGACGGTCGTCTCGGCCGCGGCCCTTCTTCTCATCTACGGGCTCTTCGTGCGGGTGATGGAGCATCGCCGGCCGGGCGAGCTTAAAGCCTCCCGCGCGCCCGCGAACCTGATCGCGGGCGCCGCGATCGGCATCGGGCTTTTCAGCAGCGTGATCGCGGCGCTGTCGCTGATGGGCGTGGCGCATGTCGGCGCGTTCAACGCTCATCAAAACCTGCTCTACGCCGCGAACATGGCGGTGCTGTCCGGCATCGGCGAGGAGCTGATCTTCCGCGGCGTCGTCTATCGCATCTTCGAGGAGATGTTCGGAAGCCTCACGGCCCTCTTCGTGTCGGCCGCGTTCTTCGGGCTCACGCATCTGGACAATCACGGCGCCACGCTCACCAGCGCCGCGGCGATCGCGCTCGAGGCGGGCGTCCTCCTCGGCGTGTGCTACATGGCGGTGCGCAATCTCTGGCTTCCGATCGGGCTGCATTTCGGCTGGAACTTCGCCGAGAGCGGCATCTTCGGCAGCATCGTCTCGGGCAACGCGTTCAAGGGCATGTTCGCGACGACGATGACGGGGCCGGAGCTGCTCACCGGCGGCGCGTTCGGGCCGGAGGCATCCGTTGTCGCGGTCGCGATCTGCGGAACCGCGGCGCTGGTGATCCTTAGCGTCGCGCTTCGCCGCGGAGAATGGAAAGCGCTGCGCCTGACGATCAACGATCGCGCAAGCGCGCCCGCCGCCGCTTAGCCTATCGTTCCCATTACGTTCCGCGTACGGCACGCTTGTCGCGCGCGGGTACGAAGAACCACGCCGACAAAGTTTGCGACAGGCTCCGGTTAATGAAGCGGAAGTATCATATCTCGTATTCTCACGCGTTGAATTCATTGCGAAAAATCGCTCGAAAAATCCGCATATCGCTAAAATTCTCTCGAACTTGGCTACGAGCATTTCATTTCTGGATGCGAAGATTTCCTGGTCAGGGACCTTTTTTCTTTCTGCTGGGAGACTTCCTATGAAAACGATTGCTCGCTTCCTCGCCAACGAAGACGGCGCCACCGCCATTGAATACGGCCTGATCGCCGCCCTCATTGCCGTCGTCGTCATCGGCGCGGTAACCGCAGTGGGCACCAACCTGTCGTCGACGTTCACCAACGTCTCGACGTCGGTGAAGTAAGACGTAAGTTGAGACAGGACCGGGCGACCTCCGCCGCCCGGTCCTCTCACTCCAGGCGCATCTGCTTGAGCCGGCGCACGATGTCGGCGAACTGCTTCCTGCGCTTGGCGAGCTGATCGAGATGGGCGGCGACGAGCCTGCCCAGAAGCGCGCGGCCCTCTGCCGACAGCGAGACGTGCACGTTGCGCCGGTTCGCATCCGACCGCTCGCGCTCCACGAGCCCCATCGCGCTCAGCCTGTCGACGAGCTGCACCGTCGCATTGGGCTTGAGCAGCATCTCCTGCGCCAGGTCGCCGAGCGCGACGCCGCCCTCTTCCGCGGCCCCGATCGCGAGCAGCGTCTGATATTGCTGCGAGGTGACGCCCGTGCCGCTGGTCGCTTCCTCGCTGTAGGTGAGGAATTTGCGTAGCGCGCTGCGGAATCCGGCCAACGCCCGGATCGTGTCCTGGTCTATATTCATCCGTCCTCGGCCTTGGCGCTGCACACCGGCCCGAACCCAACGCGCGACGCTCCCCAGCGTTGCACGTCTCGGCCACGGCGAAACCGCGTTGTTCCCGACTCGAATCTAACGCTCCCCGCCGCGCTTGGCGAGACGGTTCAAGCGCTGGAGGAACAACCGCGCCGAACCCCAACCGCTTGATCGTTGAATTCGCGTTCGCAGCGCGTTTCGCCTCCAAACCGTCCGCCTGCCCAATCGAACCTCGACTTTCGAGGAGACACTCCTCTCATTGCTTGAACCTCCGTTCTCGATCGCCGCTCTTCTGTACAGAAGAGATGCCGAAATCGACGCGTGCCGCGCACGCGTTCGAATGACACTTCCCGCGGAAGATGGGGCGCGCCGGCGGCATTTCAAGTGCTAGTTGTGAAATTTAATCTTGCAGTTTTTACGTTCAGCGGCTCGCCGGCGAAATTCCCGCACGCGGCGGCAGCACGTCCGGCGTCTGGATGTCCCATGCCAGCCCCAGCCGCTCCAGCAGCCTGATGAAGCCGAAGCCGATGTCGATCTGTCCGGGATAGAGCCCATGCCGCGCGGATGCCGGGAAGGCGTGATGATTGTTGTGCCAGCTCTCGCCCATCGAGGGCAGCGCCGCCCAAGGCACGTTGTGCGCCTGCACCGCACCCTCGTCGACGATCCAGTTCTGCGGCCCGATCGAGAACCGCTCTATGCTCTCTCGCGAAGCGGGGAGGAAGCGATGCCGAAGCCGACCAAGTGGATTTTACCGTTTGCCGTCGTCGCCGCCGCGATCCTGGGCTGGATCCTCGCCGGCAACGGCGTGAATCCGGCGAAGCAGGGCGCGGCGGCGGAGCCTGCAGCACAAATTATCTGGTCGCGCGGTCACGATGGCGCGAGCGCGAACGCGCAGGAGCATTGGGAGAAGCACGGCGCAGACTTTCCCGAAATCCATAGCGCGCAGGACTACGAACGTGCCGCGCAAAGGTTCGTTACCGCGCCACCATCCGGCACGTTGATCAAGCACCGCACCAACGGCGACACGTTGTTCTACGATCCCGCGACCAATACCTTCGCCGTCGTTGATCGCGCCGGCGAGCCGCGCACCTTCTTCCGGCCGAACAGCGGCCGCGCCTATTGGGATCGTCAATGACGGTAGAGCATCCCCTGCCCTGTCCCTGTTGCGGATCGAAGGTCTTGCGCGAATGCGGCGCGTTCGAGATCTGTCCGGTCTGCGGTTGGGAAGACGATCCGGCGCAGTCCGCCGATCCCGGCTTCGCCGGCGGCGCGAACGAACTGAGCCTCGATGCGGCACGCAAGGCGTGGCAAGCGCGCCCTACTCCACCGTGACGCTCTTCGCCAGGTTGCGCGGCTGGTCGACGTCGGAGCCTTTGGCGATCGCCGCGTAGTAGGCCAGGAGCTGCGCCGGGATCGCATAGAGGATCGGCGCGATGAAGGCGTCGGCGTCGGGCACCTCGATCTTCGCCCACGCATCGGTGCCGGCACGATCAAGCCCCGCGCGCTCCGAGATCAACAGCACCTTGCCGCCGCGCGCCATGACCTCCTGCATGTTGGAGACGGTCTTCTCGAAGAAGCCGTCATGCGGCGCCATAACGATCACCGGCACGTTCTCGTCGATCAGCGCGATCGGGCCGTGCTTCATCTCGCCCGCCGCGTAGCCTTCGGCGTGGACGTAGGAAATCTCCTTGAGCTTCAGCGCGCCTTCGAGCGCCAGCGGGAAGCTCGGGCCGCGGCCGAGATAGAGCACGTCGCGCGCCTTGGCGACCTCCTGCCCCAGCGCCTCGATCTTCGCTTCCGATTTGAGGAACTCGACGATGTGCCGCGGGATCTCGAGCAGCGCGGTGCACAGCCGCTTCTCGTCTTCCGCGCTCAGCTTGCCGCGTCCGCGTCCCGCGGCGATCGCGAGCGCGGCAAGGGCCGCGAGCTGACAGGTGAACGCCTTGGTCGAGGCAACGCCGATCTCGGGCCCGGCGAAGATCGGCAGCACGATGTCGGCCTCGCGCGCGATCGAGCTTTCCACGACGTTGACGAGCGCCAGCGTCGTCTGACCGTTGGCCTTGGCGTCGCGCAAGGCCGCGAGCGTGTCCGCCGTCTCGCCCGATTGCGAGATGAAGAGCGCGGCGCCGCCTTCGGGATACACCGGATCGCGGTAGCGCAGTTCCGACGCGAAATCGATCTCCACCGGCAGGCGCGCCAGCTTCTCGAACCAGTACTTGCCGACGAGGCCCGCATAATACGCCGTGCCGCAGGCCGAGATCGTCAGGCGGGTCGCGCTCGCGAGAACCTTCGAAAGCTTGTCGTTATCGAGGGCGACGTTCGGACCCGCGGCGTCGAGATAATGCGCGAGCGTGTGGCCGATGACCTCGGGTTGCTCGTGGATCTCTTTCGCCATGAAATGGCGGTGGCCCGCCTTGTCGACCAGCGCCGACGACGCGTTGGTGATCACGACCTCGCGGTTCGCGGGCCGTCCCTTGGCATCGAAGATCGAAACCTGGTTGCCGCGCACGATCGCGACGTCGCCATCCTCCAGATACGCCACGCGGTTGGTGAAGGGCGCCAAGGCAAAAGCATCCGAGCCCAGATACGCCTCGTGCTCGCCATAGCCGACCGCGAGCGGGCTTCCCTTGCGCGCGCCGATCAGAAGCGACTCCTCGCCGCGGAAGATCATCGCCAGCGAATAGGCGCCGGTCAGTCGGCGCACCGCCTCCTGCGCGGCGTCCTCGGGCGCAAGACCCTGATCGAGGTAGTCCGAGATCAGATGGACGGCGACCTCGCTGTCGGTCTCGGATTCGAATTTGTGTCCTTTGGCCAGGAGCTCCGAGCGCAAGTCGCGGAAGTTCTCGATGATGCCGTTGTGGACGATGGCGACGCGCGCATTGGCGTGCGGATGCGCGTTGATCACCGTCGGCGCGCCATGCGTCGCCCAGCGCGTGTGGCCGATGCCGGTGCGGCCGGGAAGCGGCTCATCGCGCAGCACCGCGTCGAGGCGGCTGAGCTTGCCCGGCGAGCGGCGGCGCTCGATGCGGCCGTCGACCAGGGTCGCGATGCCGGCGGAATCGTAGCCGCGATATTCCAGCCGCTTGAGCGCCTCCAGGATGACCGGCGCCACCTCCTGCGTGCCCGCGATGCCGACGATGCCGCACATGCCTTTCCATCCCTTTCGTCATGGTCGCCCCTGAGGCGGCCATCCAGTTCATCAGCGCGCTCCACTCTGGGTGGCCGGGTCAAGCCCGGCCATGACGAGGGAGAACTACTTCTTCGCCTTCCCGGCTTTCTTCCGTGTACGGAACTTCTCAGCCCAGCCCGCGACTTCCTTCTGCTCGGCGCGGGTCACCGCGAGCGCGTCCGCAGGGACGGGCTTGGTGATGACCGAGCCCGCGCCGACATAGGCGCCGTCGCCCACCGTCACCGGCGCCACCAGCGCGGTGTCCGAGCCGATGAACGCGCCGGCGCCGATCGTCGTCCTGTGCTTGTCGAAGCCGTCATAGTTGCAGGTGATGGTGCCCGCGCCGATATTGGCGCCGTCACCGACCTCGGCATCGCCCAGATAGGCCAGGTGATTGGCCTTCGTGCCGTTGCCGATCCTGGAGTTCTTCACCTCGACGAAATTGCCGATATGCGCGCCCTCGCCGATCACCGTGCCGGGACGCAGCCGCGCGTGCGGCCCCACGACGGCATCGCGCATCACTTCCGCGCCTTCCAGATGCGAGAACGCCTTGATCTCCGCCCCGCTGCGCACGTGGACTGCGGAACCGAACACGACATAGGGCCCGATCTGCGCGTCCGCCTCGAGCACGGTGTCGTGGCTCAGATACACCGTCTCCGGCGCCGTCATGCCCACGCCGCCGGCAAGCGCCGCGGCGCGAAGGCGCTTCTGCATCTCGCGCTCCGCCTCGGCGAGCTCGGCGCGCGAGTTCACGCCCATCATGTCGCTCTCCTGCGCGAGCACCACGCAGCAGCGCACGCCTTCCTCCTTCGCGAGCGCCGGGATGTCGGTCAGATAGAATTCCTTCTGCGCATTGCCGTCCTTCAGCCCGGCGGCCCAGCGGAAGAAACTCTTCGCGTCCGCCGCCATGATCCCCGCATTGCAGAGATCGACCCTGCGCTCGGCCTCGTTCGCATCGCGATACTCCACGATGCGGTCGAGGAACGGCTCGTGCGCGACGATCACCCGTCCATAGGCCGTGCTCGCGGAACGGAACGCGACGATCGCCATTCCGGACGTCTCCTGCGCCGCGAACGAGGCTTCCAACGTGCCGGGCAGGACCAGCGGCATGTCGCCGTACATCACCACGACCTGGCCGTCGAACGTGCCGAGCACCGTATGGGCGCAGCGCGCGGCATGGCCGGTGCCGAGCTGCCTGTCCTGGATCGCGGTCTCGGCGCCCTGCGCCTGGGCATAGGCGCGCACCTCGTCGCCGTCCGGCGCCGTCACCACGACGATGACGGAGCATCCCGCGCCCCGCGCAGCCGCGATCACATGGCCCAGGATCGGGAGCCCCGCCACCATGTGCATCACTTTCGGCCGCGCGGATTTCATCCGCGTGCCCATGCCCGCCGCCAGGATCACCGCTGCCCGTGCCATGATTTGCCGTAACCTACCGTAGAAAAAGGATGAAATGACGATTTGCGACGCTATGTTGCGCGCCCCAGAATCTGTTACTCCCCACCCATGAGTCCAGCCCTGATCTTCGACCTCGACGGGACGCTCGTCGATACCGCGCCCGACCTTCTGGGCGCGCTCAATGCCATCCTCATCGCCGAGGGCCGGCCGCCGGTCGACCACGCCGATCTGCGCCACCTGGTGGGCTTCGGCGCGCGCACGATGATGGCCGAAGCCTTCAAGATGACCGGCGCCGAGATGGATCCCGCGAGGCTCCCTGCGCTGATCGACGCCTATATCGCCCACTATCGAAAGCACATCGCGGTCGCGAGCCGCCCCTTCGCGCATGTCGAGGAGACGCTCGCGCTGCTCCAGGCACAGGGCGCGCGGCTCGGCGTGCTGACCAACAAGCCGCAGGAGCTGACCGACCTGCTGCTGCCCACGCTGCGGCTCGACAAATACTTCACCGCGATCCACGGCGCGGGACGCTACGGCTACAACAAGCCCGACGCGCGCGTCTTCCATCACGTCGTCGAAGAGCTCGGCGGCGGGAAGGCTGTGATGATCGGCGACAGCGCGACCGACGTCGCCACCGCGCGCGCGGCCGGCGTGCCGGTGATCCTCGTCTCGTTCGGCTACACGCCCGAGCCCGCCCGCACGCTCGGCGCCGACGCGGTCGTCGACGACTTCGCGCAGATTCCTGCGACGGCGGCGCGTTTGCTGAAGAACTAACCGGCGCAATCAGAAAGGCGCGGTATCGGCGCTCGGGCTCGAGGGGCCTATTTCCGCACGAACACACACTGCAACAGGTCGTCGTCCCTTTGGATGTGATTGTTGTCGAGCAGCCTGAACGTGGTTGGCCGTCCCGAATTGCCGTAGACCGCGATGAGATTTCCGCCGCCGCTGACATATTTGACGTCCGTATGCACGAGGGCGCCGTTCATCGCGCCGCCGACGAGACGCACGGTTTCGACAGTGGACGTGAACACATATTGGGAGACCCCGCACGGGGTCCCGGGCATATTCGGATTCGGCGTGGATCCGGCAAACGCCCATGTGCCGAAAATCTTGTTGAAATCGGCGGCCGACGCTGTTTGGGCCGTGCCGAAAACCGCCGGAAAAAGAAGCATTGCCAGCAACAGGGTTGAGTTTTTCAATTGCGCTCCGGATTTGATGCCACCTACTCATAGGGAGGCGAAGGGACCCGGTCAAACTGCGGCGAAGCCGGTAGGGCGGTTTCATCCCGCGCGGCGGCGATCCCGGTCTCGATGTTGCAGTTGATTTGAGCGCTCCGACGATCCTCCCCGTAAGTGCGAGGGATGATCATTTGTTTTCGTCCGGTGAAACTTTCGACATGAACGACGGAACGGCGCGGCGGTTCGGTTCCACACGGAGCCGAACCTCGCGGGGACCGCGCCGTCATGCCCACGCCCAAGATCGCTTTCCTGATCGCAGCCCATGAGGAGCCGCTTCTGCTGCGCCGCCTGGTGCTGTCGCTCGCGGCGCCCTGGGCGCGCTTCTTCGTGCATATCGACAGGCGCGTGCCGGCGCGGCCCTTCGCCGAGGCGCTGTCGGGCATCGCCCATGTCGCCTTCATCCAGCCGCGCGTGAGCGTGCATTGGGGCGGCTGGAGCCAGATCGAGGCGACGCTGCTGTTGATGCGCCGCGCTTTGGCGCAGGACGAGACGCTCGCGCGCTTCGCGCTTCTGAGCGGCGCCTGCTATCCGCTCAGGAGCAATGAGGCGCTGCGCGATTTCCTGCTCTCGGGCGACGGCGAATATCTCAGCGCCGCGCCGATGCCCGACCTCGAGCACGACAAGCCGCTGACGCGCCTGACGCGGTGGCACATCGAGGGAGGCTTAAGGGCCAGCGGCGCGAAGGCGAAGGCCATCCGTATACTGAACGACACCCTGCGCGCGCTGCCCGCGCGCGATCTCAGGGCCGGGCTGGACGGGCTCGCGCCTTATGCGGGGGGCAGTTGGTGGGTGCTCACGCGCGACGCCGTCGAGACGGTGCTCGACTGGACCGACAGGCGCCCGCGGCTCGCCGCGTTCCTGCGTCACACCCATTGCCCCGACGAGTGCTTCTTCCAGACCGTGCTCGCCAACGGCGCGCTTCGCGAGCGCCTCGCGCCCAGCCTCACCTTCACCGACTGGTCCGATCCGAACGAGCAGCCGCGGCTGATCCGCGACGGGCATCTGTCGCAGCTTCTCGGGCGCACCGGCGCGCCGTTCTTCGCGCGGAAATTCTCCTCCGCCAACGCGCATCTCCTCGACCGCATCGACGCGGTGCGCGGCATCGCGACCGCCTTGCCGGGACGCCGCATGAGCGAGCCCGAGCCGCTGATGGGATTTCAGCCGGGCTACGCCGCCACGCCCTGAGGGGTGCGAAACAGGAACATTCGTACTATCGTTGCGTTACTGTCGCAGCGATATTTCGAGAGCAGATGTTCCATGCGCCGCATTGCCCTCCTTCTTTCCACCGCCGTCCTGCTCGCCGCCTGCGGCGAGCGCGCCAAGCTTCCGGAGAAAGCCGGCTGGGGACCGCATCCCACCCTGCCCGCGCCGAACCCCACGCCGATCCCGACCGTCAATGTCGCGCCCGCGACGCATTGGGCGGCGGGCGAGAAGCCCACGCCAGCGCCCGGCCTTGCGGTCGCGGCGTTCGCTGAGAATCTCGAGCATCCGCGCTGGCTCCTTGTGCTGCCGAACGGCGACGTACTCGTTGCGGAGACCAACGCGCCCTACAAGCCCGACGATTCGCGCGGCGTCACCGGCTTCATCGAGCAGGCGATCATGAAGACCGCGGGCGCGGAATCGACGAAATCGCCCAATCGCATCACGCTGCTGCGCCACACCGACGGCGACGGCATAGCCGACCGGCGCAGCGTGTTCCTTTCCGGACTCAACTCGCCCTTCGGCATGGCACTGGTGGGCGACACGCTCTACGTCGCCGACACCGACGCGGTGCTGCGCTTCCCGTACCACAGCGGCGAGACGAGCATCGCGGAGAAAGGCGAGAAGGTCGTCGATCTCCCCGCGGGCGCGATCAACCATCATTGGACCAAGAACGTCATCGCCAATGCCGACGGCTCGAAGCTCTACGTCACCATCGGCTCCAACAGCAATGTCGGCGAGAACGGCATCGCGGCGGAGGACGGCCGCGCCGACATCTGGGAGGTCGATCCCAAGACCGGCGCCCATCGCGTCTTTGCCTCGGGCCTGCGCAATCCGAACGGCATGGGCTGGAGGGGCGGCGTGCTGTGGACCTCCGTCAACGAGCGCGACGAGATCGGCAGCGACCTCGTGCCCGACTACATGACGTCGGTGAAGGACGGCGCGTTCTACGGCTGGCCCTATTCCTATTACGGCCAGCACGTCGACGACCGCATGAAGCCGCAGCGCCCCGACCTCGTGGCGAAGGCGATCGCGCCCGACTACGCGCTCGGCACGCATACCGCATCGCTGGGGCTCGCGTTCTCCGACCGTGCCCAGCTCGGCGCGGCTTACGAAAGCGGCGTCTTCATCGGCCAGCACGGCTCGTGGAACCGCGATCCGCGCGCGGGATATAAAGTGGTGTTCATCCCGTTCGTGGGCGCCCAGCCCTCAGGCAACGCGGTCGACGTGCTCACCGGCTTCCTCAACGACAAGGGCGAAGCCCGCGGCCGCCCCGTGGGCGTCGCCATCGACAGAAACGGCGCGCTGCTCGTCGCCGACGATGTCGGCGGCAAGGTGTGGCGGGTGACGAAGCGATAGGCGCAAACGGCACGTCGTGCTTCGAGGCTCGCTGCGCTCGCACTCAGCATGACGTGCCTACTTATGGAAACGATCTCGTCATCCTGAGGTGCGAGCCCGTGGGGCGAGCCTCGAAGGATGGCCCCGCCATTTTCACTCAAACCGTTTTCCTCTAACCTCCCCCCGGTGTCGAAGCGGATCCTCAACCCGGAGCTCATCGTCAAGACGGTGGCGCAGCTGCGCGACCGCATCGCGGAGCGTTTTCCGGAGTCCGGCCTCGCGGGCGTCTGCGCCGATCTGACCGAAACCGCGCGCGCGACGGCCGCGCGGGTGGAAAATCTGGCGCGGCCGAACATCGCGCTGCGTTTCCTCGCGGTCGCCGTCGTGGCGGCGGGCATCGCGGCGCAGGTCTATGTCGCGCACCTGATCGATTGGGCGGGCGTGCTCAGCCGTTCCGATCCGGTCGGCCTCACCCAGGGCCTCGACGCGGTGGTCAATCTCCTCATCCTCGCCTTCGGCGCCATCTGGTTCGTGCTCACGCTCGAGCAGCGGCTGAAGCGCCGCGAGGTGCAGAGGCGCCTCTACGAGCTGCGCGCCTTCGCCCACGTCATCGACATGCATCAGCTTACCAAGGACCCGACCGTGCTGCTCGGCGCACCCGAGCCCACCTCGTCCTCGCCGGTGCGGCGCATGAGCGAGTTCCAGCTTTCGCGCTATCTCGACTATTGCTCGGAGATGCTGGCGCTGATCGCCAAGCTCGCCGCGCTCTATGCCGGACGCAGCCGCGACCGCGAGGTGATCATGGCGGCGGGCGAGGTCGAGGAGCTGACCTCGAGCCTGGGGCGCAAGATCTGGCAGAAGATCATGATCCTCAACCAGCTCGACGAGCGCAGACCGTGCCCATGAGGACCGTTCGCGCCGCTCTCGCCGCGGCTCTGCTTCTCGCCGCAGCGCCTGCGCTCGCGAGCACGTCGTATCAGGAGTTGCTCGCACGCCCACAGCCCACCCCCGACGCGCACATCGCCTACGGCAAGGACGCGCTGCAATACGGCGATCTCTACCTGCCCCGGACGGACGGCGCGCACCCCGTGGTCGTGCTCATCCATGGCGGCTGCTGGCTGGGCGAGCTTCCCGGACCCGAGCTGATGGCGCCGATGGTCGAGCCGTTGCGCGCGAAGGGCTTTGCGGTGTGGAACATCGAGTACCGCAGGCTGGGCCAGCCGGGCGGCGGCTATCCCGGCACGTTCCTCGACGCCGGCGCCGCGGTCGACGAATTGCGCGTGATCGCGCAACGCTACCGCCTCGACCTCGGCCACGTCGTTGTGGTGGGACATTCGGCGGGCGGACATCTGGCGGCATGGGTCGCCGCGCGCGGACGCATCGCGGCCGCGAGCCCGCTCCACACGGCCAACCCGCTTGGCGTTCGCGGCGTGGTGAGCCTGTCGGGCATCCTCGATCTCGAAGCCTATCGCGCGAAGGGGCCAAGCGCCTGCGGCGGGCCTGCGACGATCGACGGCCTGGTCGGCAAGCACGCCGACCCATACGCCGACACCTCGCCCTCGGCGCTTCTGCCCGCGGGCGAGCCCGAGGCGATCCTCTCCGGCGGCAGCGACAGCATCGTCCCGCCCGCCTTCGCCCACGACTATGCCCGGCGCGCCAAGCAGGCGGGCGCCGCCATCAGCGACATCGAGATCCCCGCCGCCGGCCATTTCGACATGATCGACCCTAAGGCGCCGGCCTGGGCCCCGATCGAGGCGGCTATCGAGGCGGCCGCCCGCTAGGACCACGCTTGACGCACCGCCGCCCCGCCCCCTATTACGCGGGTCCTTCCTTCGGCCCATCGGCCGGGCGCGTAGCTCAGCGGGAGAGCACTCCCTTCACACGGGAGGGGTCACAGGTTCAATCCCTGTCGCGCCCACCATTTTTTCCAGGAAGTCCGTGGGTTTTTCGAAACGCGATTTTGTTCTATTCGGCACCGAACGGCGTACAAAAGCAGACTTCGGCACCGAAATCCGTGGAAAATCCGTGAAAAATCCGAAGGGGGAAATCCCCTTTTGTTCTGCCATTTCACGGCAGCGCTGCACGTCCAATCGCGCTCTGGTTAGAGGCTATTTCCAAGCTCGGCATGCTCGCTCACACGTACCCACGCTGTTGCAGCCTTCTGGTGCTATCGAATTCAACTTGCCCTGATCGTGGGAACTCATCTGCAACCGACGTACGATGCGACTCACATCGCAAGTAGACGGGAAAACGGGTGTCGAAACCATCCATGGGTAGTCGTGGCGGCAAACTTGAGCATCGCAACGAAACCAGCGAAGCAGGAAGACGCCGTCAGGCGGAACGAGTGCAAGCAATGCGTCTGGCGCGCCGTGCGTCGGAAGCCTCGTTGCGCCTGACGCGCCCTGGCATATCGACACCGTCACCCATGAGGTACGCCTCCACCGGGTCACCATCCGATTGGGTCCGAGCCGATCGCGGTCGCGGGATCATTGATGGCATCTTGGACGCTATTGAAGACGGCGCTGACAGAGTTATTTTGGCTTGGTCCAATAGACCGGGCGGCGGTTTCGCCGCGGCTGCTGTGGCAATGCGCGAGGCTCGATCGTCCGGTCGGCTTGCTCATGCAGCGATAGGTCTGTGGCCTTGGCGGAATGGTGCAACGTGGGCCGCGAGATCGGTGCTCGTGAATCCCGAAGACGTCTTACAAGCAGCAAGACGAGCTATCGACGAAATTCAGCACGGTGCGAATTGGGCGAAGACCACTTGGGCGCAAGAGTCACTCTGCCTGCTTGAAATGCGCCTCCGCGATTTGCTACCTCCCGACGGGCAGGTTAGCGACGAAATCCGATCGAAGGTCGTCGTGCGGAACCCGACATTGCTGGAAACGACGGCTGTATTCCCTCCTGTCACAACGCCTCGTTCGCCAGTTTATGTCCGTGATGCAAGTCAAGTTTTGCGCAGGGTCCGCGACCACACGCACATGCGCGACAAAGATGCGGGCCTTGAGACTCACGTGGCTGCCATTGGCGATCCGACACGAACCCCTTTTGGGATATTCGGCCTTCCGAACGCCTCCAAAGCCGACGCTCTGCTCAATTGCTTGGACTTTTCCCGCTTCAAGACCGACCCGCTCGACGCAGTTGTGGTGGATCTCACGAAAAATGGAAGGTCTGAGTTGCCAGACGACTGGGAGCCTCGCCTGTCTCTCCTTATGCAGTCTTTGGCCGCTTCTACCGGCCGCCGCCCGCCCGTCGTGGTCCTCACGGAGGACGCTTTCGCTTGGCGTCGGGCCGTACGAACGCTCCGATCGGCGGGCGCTTCGGCCAAACCAGCTAGAAAGGCGCCTCTAGAGATCGGTGCATACCTTCCCGAGCCCGGTCTATTCGGATCGTCAATCGAACTTGCTACCAAACTTTCCCCAATTCGGTTCGATGCCGATATCAAGGATGCATCGCTGGCTTCGCTTCGCAACGAACTTGTCGCGCTTGGCAGAACATTTCGACAAGGAAGTCAGCCCATCGCTGCAGATGGCGTTTCAAAGGCGCTCGCGTTCTTGCGCAGGGCGGCGTCGTTGCCGATCGGTCTGAGTGAGGCTCGCAGTGTTGTTGATATCCTTTATGACGGTGACGACGAGGTCGATGCGGCCGCGCGCGCCCTATTCCGACCCAAGATGGAGCTTGATCAGTTGGCCGCTGCGGCCACTGTAACCTCCGCAGACGGCGAGAAAGTGCGGCGGCTGGTAACCGCGATCCAAGCCAAAGCGGCCATGTGGGAAGATGAAACGCCTGTCTCAGCAAAACTCATCCATGTGCTAGGCGATCCCGAATGGGATAGCCGACGGACGCTACTGGCGATTCCTGACCGCCGAACCGCGGACGTGTATTTGGGTTCCGAACGCGCCTTGAGACAATGTTGTGTCGTGGTCGATCATCGCGGCCTAGCGGAGCGGCTGCTGTCAACGCCACCTCTGCGGATCATCGTCGTCGGCCCCACTCCCATCGCCATCCGAACACTGTTGACGACCACGGGATCACCGGAGCGCGTTCTGCTTCTCGGCGATGCTGCTGGCAGTGCGTTGCTCGCTGCAGAAATTGGACCGCTTTCCCGAATATCCGCATTTGCGCCCATCGCGGGACGGGTACAAGCACTGGCAGCCGCACTACAACGCGGCGGTGCCGATGAAAAACTTGATCTAGCCGAAGCGGAATTTCGTATCGCAGCAGCGCTACCGGAGGGTGATATCGACTTCACCCAGGCCGGCGAACCATATCGCGGTGACATCGTTCATCTGACTACGAGCCGAAATCATCGGATCGCATATCGGCCAGCCAGTGATGTGCTGGAATTCTCGCCCGGTGAGACACGGCCATTCGAACGGAAGCCAGCACGCGGCGTCGAGTGCGGTGACCGAATTCTAGTCCTCAAGGATTCAGTGCGCGAGCAGTTGCGTCGTGCGCTCGCAGGATCACGGGAAAGCCTCAAACAGCTGTCGACCTACCATGAGCGTATACGCGCACTTCGCGAAGCAACCCCCGGAGCAAGCGATCAAGACAAGGCGCGCCATATTCTTGCAAAGATGCGTGAATTGGATCCAGCCTTATCGCCACAAGAACTACCAAATGTCGTACGTTGGATGACAGCCGATAAGGCGACAGCCGGATCCGATGGAAACAGGCAGCCCCGTGCTGCACGGGATGAGCTGCGCTTTCGACTATTCATGCAGGCGGCCGGGATAGTATCTGGGGCTGCAGAATTGTTCTGGCGCGGCGCAATCGTCCCTGCTCGATCATACCGAATTCAGGAGGGTTATAACTTCAATCAACGCGTGGTGCGGTTTGTACTTGATCCAGAAGGCGCCGTGGTAGGCTCCGCTGCGTGGAAATCGATGCTGCAGCTTTGGCAGCAGGTCCTCGACGCCGTTGATGAAGTGTCATCCGTTAGCATAGTCCCAGCCGACGGGGGGAGCCCACATGCCTGAACCGACTTCACTAAATGGCATGTCATGGGATGAACGACAAGAACTCAAGGAAGCGGTGTGCGACGCCGTCCTAGAACGGACTCGTCGAGTCGTATCCGGAGAAGGCCTTTATGGCTCGACAATTCTTGGCGATCGTCCGTCCCGAACACTGTCGAGTGGCTTCATCCTTCCCAGGCTAAATGAGGACGGCGACGATGAATCCAGCGACATAAAAATCCCGGCGCATGGGATCGACCTTCGCATCCGCCCAACAACTGGTTCATTGATCATTTCCGCGACTTTCGCGGTCTATGTGCGTGTGCTGCCAAGCGCGGAGGAACTGTTCGCTCGCGACGGCCGCCTCATTCCCCGCGCTGACTTTAATGATGCGGCTCGACAGCAAGTAAACGCCGCAATCCAACAACGTGCTACCTTAGAAATCCCGCCGGGCACTTCCCGAAATCAGCGTGCCGAGCGCCGCGCTGCAATCTCGCGCGAGATTTATGCTTCGATGGGTGTGGGAGTGCCGCCCGCAGCGCAATTGGCGGGTGGCGATGATCGCGATACAGAGGCCGTCGAGGATGGAATCCCACCTCCGCAAATACTTGGCGGACGGCTGAGAATTCCGGATTCTCTTTCAAGGCGTTACGACATTCCACAGAAGTGCCTCCGCCTTGCGGTTGACGTTCCCGACGTGGTTCTCCCGCTACCTTGCGATCCCGCGCGCTGGTCCGTTTTGGCGGCTGAGTACAAAACCCGGCTCTTGGATGCTATTCGAGCAACCTACCTAAATTGGATAGATTCGGCCACGGGCCGGATGGATGCCTGGCGCGATCTTCACCCGCCGTCAGAAGCGTTCTGGGATGCAGATTCCTGGAATCGGTTTCTCGAAAACGCCCGGATCATCCCAACGCAGCAGTCTGACCTGATGCCGAATTTCGACGCGCAATTACTTATTCAGCCGCTGGCGGACCCGCTCGAGGACGGCGTGTATTCCGTGCGCATCGCGCTGGAAAACTTGCGTGACGGCGACGCAAAGATGGAATGCGGGTTGTTCAGCGTCAGCCTTTCTGTCGCGATGCCCGACAATGCACTTGGACCAATGCGGCTCGAACGTGTACGTCGAAGCTATCATTTGGCGGGTTTCATGACGATGCCTGCGATCGGCGTCAACGGCGGCGTGACCGATTTAGGCTCAAGCAACGGAACACATCGACTTCGAACGACCTGGATGCCGCGATACGTCTTACCTAGGGCGCGGGCGACCGAAATTCAGTCCGTGCCAACGGCATATCGCGTGTTGGCCGCAGAAGCGACCGAAGTGAGGGAGCTATCCGCGCTTTCCGATGCCATGCGCCACTGGATCAGCGTGATCGCAGAGGAAACACAACTGTTCGCGCCAGGTGAAGAAGGGAGCGCAGCAGACGAAGCCTCCCAGCAGCGCCAATTTGAGGACGATCTGCGTGCGTGGCGGCTGGAGGCCGACCGGATAGCGAAAGGGATAAGCCTCTTATCAACTTCACAAACCGCCTGGCGCCAAGCGCCAAACTCCATGGCAGCCGCTCCGTATCGCGCGTGGTTGCTTCTCAATCGCTCGTTTGAAAACGCGAATCCACCAGCCGAGAACACACCCCCTCCCGGATGGCGGTTATTCCAACTGGCCTTCATTTTGGCTCACGTACCCACGTTTGCCTCTCGCATCCCTGAGTTTGCAGACTCTTTTGAAGCTTCGTTCGACGAAGATGCCGGAAGCCTGCTCTACATGGCGACCGGTGGCGGCAAGACCGAAGCGTTCTTTGGCACGCTAGTCTATGCACTCTTTTTGGACCGGCTACGAGGAAAGCAGCGCGGCGTAACCGCGATGATGCACTATCCACTACGCTTGCTGACCGTCCAACAGGCACAGCGTTTAGCACGCCTTCTTGCCCGAGCCGAAATGGTCCGGCGCTCAGAACATTTAGGAGGCAATCCCTTCGAAATAGGTTTTTGGGTCGGCGGTACGAACACGCCGAACTCGACGGAGAGTCGCGCGGGTGTTGTGTCGGATGCCCTGCGATGCATCCCGATTTGGAATCACGCTCGCGGTTCAGATGAAGACGCATTGATGGCGAGCCACGACGGGTTGGATCGCGAGTATGCCGCCGCAAAAGCAGCTTGGAATAAACTTCCCACTTGCCCCTTCTGCAGTAACGAAGAAGGGACAGGTTTGCGGCTTTTCCCCGAACGTCATCACCGGCTTGGGATTGTCTGTTTCAATGCCGGATGCTCTTGGAATCGGGCGCATCGCGACGTGCCGTGCGAACCGCTGCCATTCCTGCTCGCCGACACTGATATCTACCGCCGCGCGCCTTCGGTGCTCCTGGGCACGATAGACAAGCTGGCGTTGCTAGGACAAAAGCACAACGACGATCGACCGTATTGCCGGAATGTTTGGCCTCGCTCGCTACGTCGAAGGTGGACCGCTGGGATTGCTGGAAGGATCTAGCGGTGTGGATGCGGGTGAGCCGCTTCGCTCTGGATTGCAGCCTGTCGCTCCGGCATTCGCGGAAGGCACCGAAGTATTCTTCGATCCGTTCCCAAGTTTGATTGTTCAAGACGAGATGCATCTCTTAGAGGAAAGTCTTGGAACGTTTGGCGGAATATTCGAGACGGGCTTGTTCGCATGGTTGTCGCGGCTTTCGCGCTTGCTTGGACCAAGAGCTAACCGGACGGGCAGTAGATTACGCCTTCCTCACGTTATCGGTGCCACAGCAACAGCTGCAGATGCTGCCAAACACACCCGAGCTTTGTATCAGAAGCGAGTCGTCCAGTTTCCACACCCCGGGCCTTCTTTGCATGGCGGATTCTACAGCCGGATGGCGAGCTTCACGCAGGATGGCGAAGAGGAAATCGCGCGGCGGAGTACCTCCGCGGGCGAACGCGGAAGAGAGACCGGAGCGCCATGGGGCCGGCTGTACGCGAGCCTAATGACTAACGGCCGATTGCATACGGTAACAACGCTTTCTGTGCTGGCATCACATGCAGCGACAATAACGCGATGGCAAACGGATTTATCGTCGCCTGACCTTACCCGTAGGGCGCGCGCAGCCGGGGAGATCGAGGATAACATTTCCGAAGCCGCCTGGAGCGAACGACGCCGCGCGGCCGTCAGACGTGCTGCCGCCGCTGACCGACACGACCGGCTAGCGGCGTTGGTCGATCTGCATCGTATAGAGCTGACATACGTTACGAACAAAAAGGGCGGCGACCAGATTCTTTCCGCCTTGGAGGGCGAGGTGCGCGAGGCGCACGCCGCGATGGGGCCAGAGTATGCGCTTTCCGCCTATCAAATGGATCTGATATCAGGCGGCGTCGATATCGGCGGTATTCAGTCAGTTATTCGTCGTGCCGAAATGCCATTCGACCCAATGAGCCAGGATATCGGCGGCACCTTGCGAACTATCGTGGCAACTTCGGCCATCTCCCACGGCGTCGATGTGGAATCGTTCAACGCTATGGCGTTTGCGGGAATGCCATCAGACATCGCTGAATATATTCAGGCATCTTCGCGCGTAGGGCGCGCGCACGTTGGGTTCTCTCTTCTTATTCCGACGCCTCAAACCAGGCGGGATCGGTTCGTCGTGGAAGTTCACGAGTCCTTCCATCGTCTGCTTGAGCGTATGATATCGCCACCGGCAGTCGAACGTTGGGCTGATCGAGCAATCGAGCGAACTATCCCCTCGCTCGTACAAATGTGGCTTGCTGGAATTTGGCATCAGGAGCGCTTCGTAGCCGCCCCCGCAGAGCGAAAGAATCAGCTCGTGCCGCCCGCTACTGTCGAGCAGGTTGACCGCATCCTCCGCAACTCGGCGTCGTTCGACGATTGCGTGGCTTTTGCGATTGAGGCTATCGGCGTGGGGGCGGCAACCGGCGCGCCAACAAACCCGGCATATTATGCGGGCCTTGTTCGAACGGCGGTGGACCGCATTCGCGCGCAGATATCGAGCGGCCAGTTTGTCGGAAGCCTTCGTGACTTCTGGAGCAACCAACTGACTGGGCTCCAGCGCCCGATGCTCAGTTTGAGGGATGTGGACGCGGCTGGTCACATCCTTGCTTCAAATCGCACTCGGCGAAATGTTCGTCTGTCGCGCGACGAAGTCGGCAGCGCGATGCTGATGATCCGTAACCGCGGTGTCTCGCATAACCGAAGGTCTGCGGGTAGCGAATTGGATGAGGACAGCTGACGTGACGCAACCACCCCCGATGCAGCGGTCTCGCAGCCAGCTTGCAACTGCCTATGCGCCGAATAGCCTGTTCACGTTCGAAGGCGGGTTGGGCGCATGTATGGCGTTATCCGCCTCCGGCAATCGCACCGCCGATTTACATACTGTTACACGGGAACTGATAGGCGAACAGATCCGTGAATATTTTGAGGCATGGGCGCGTCGGGCTATGCGCGGTTTAAACTTGCGCCACCCAGTACCGCCGGCGCTTGCGGTCGATAGCCGCGTGTTAAGCGAAGGCACCGTTCGTGTGCCAATAGGCGATCTTGCTTTTCAAGTTCCGGATACCGTCGGGTACGTTCCGTTTCCTCTCGCCTTTACTTGTGCGCGTTGCGGACTGCATCGCGAATGTCGGCGACTGGAGCGGGCGGCGGAAGAAGTCGCGCGATTTCGTCAAGCTTGCCCTTCCGGCATCGTCAGTTGCGCCGATGATTGGCAGCAGATCGATGTCGTGTTGGCGCATTGGTCCGGAGAAGTCGAATCGCTAAGTCCTTCATATCGCTATTGGTCAACCCAAAACGGAGAAGTGCGCGACATTTCACGGTGCAGTTCTTGCGACTCAGAGCGGTTTTACCTCAGACGCCCACCAGGACCACTTGCCGGCTGGCATTTCGAATGCGCCTCTCCCTCATGCCGCAGCATTCGATCAATTCTACAACGTGATTTGCGCACGCTCGAACTGTTAGGACCACTCACAGATCAAAATCAGGCCATCTTCGCCGAAATAAACATGGAACCGGTATCCTACCGCGCGTCAGCGGCCTATTACGTCCATGGCGATCGGCTTCTGGTGTTCAATCAAGACCAATATCTAGCGTTGCTGGGCGGCGGGCAAACGACTCGACTAGAGGGATTCCTCGGAAGCCAATACGGCTATCCCGTTTTGCAAATGACCGATGCCGAAAAGGAGGCCCTGCTCCGCGCCGCCAGCAGAGGAGCCGAATGGGACGACTATATAGGTATGCGTGACCTCCTAGGAATGCTTACCAACGGAGGCACGGCAGCATCTGAACCGATGATTACTTCTGCACGCGCGTCGTTGGCACGGTCGGAGGAGGAGTGGAATAGAACCGTATTTGCTGGACGACAGCAGAGTTCTCCCGGCATTGCCGCGGCTTGCCATGCACGGCCGCTTTTTGTTCGACGATTTGATCCCATCCGCATGGCCGTCGAGCACGAGACTCTTGCGCAAGAAAAGCTACATGGCGGACAGCTCAGCGACGGCAAGGACGTATCTGTTGATGTGACAATTCTAGATGCATTCACGCTGCCGGACGGGCTGACGGAAGCGGAGACCTCGCTGCTTAGGGATCAAGTGCGGCAACGGCGAGATCTCTTGGGCGTGGCAGAAATGCGGCTCGTCCGAGATGTGCAACTTTGCGAATATACTTTCGCCTATACCAGAACCTCTTCGTCTCCCACGGTCATGCGAGAAAAAGCAGGTGATGCTGAGATGCCAGTCCGACTTCGGCTGTTTGACCGCGTCGAGGTGGGTGATTCATCGCGGCATCCTGTCCTCTGCCTGCTCCAATCGAACGAGGGTCTCTATGTGCGCTTGGACGAGGAGACGGTATTGGAGTGGCTGAACGCAAATGCCGTTCCGTTGGCACCGGCCGCGGCAGGCGTGCGCCTAGGAGGTCGCCTCATCGAAGAGTTTACAGAACTTGAGAGCGATCCCACAGCCCGTTTCTCTCGATTTCTTGACGAGTACCGCCGCGAGCATGGAACTGCGCGCAGAGCGTACCCGTTCGTTTACACGCTCCTGCACACAATGGCGCATCATCTGATAGGCGTCTCAGCGTCGATGTCAGGGCTCGATCTTGGATCATTCGGCGAGCATATCTTCGCTCCGGATCTCGCGTTCCTAATTTATCGGCGCGGAATGACCATGGATCTTGGAAATCTCTCGTCGATGTGGCGAGATCGAGGGAGCCCGGACTTCGGAAATGAGGTCCTCAATCGCATGGTCGATCCGGTGAGCCTACGATGCGGCTCTGAAAGCGTATGCAATCACCGCGGAGGAGCCTGTCCTGACTGCGTGTTAATCCCTGAGACTGCATGCCTTACCCGCAACGAATTGCTCTCGCGGTCGGTTCTCGTCGGTCGTGGTGCGCCGCGCTGGGACGACAGGGATACACGTCTTGTCGGCTATTATGAGGTTGCTCAACGACGCGTGCGTGGCGCAGCAGGTCGCACGAGTTCTGCAGCATGACACATTCAACACGGAACGAAGTTGTACTCAAATTGGCCCCAAGGGAAAGGACGGCGCCCGACGCTCTAACGCACAATTCCCCGTCGGACGGATTCAAAGTTGCCGCGCCGATTCTCGAAGCCATACTGGCAAATTATCGCACTGGCCGCGCGGCGTCGGACCGTTTGAAACGCTGTCTACGTTTGATCGACGGTGCGGGCCCAGCCCACGTCATACGCCTCTTGGACGCACTGCCGCCGGCATGGGCAGATCATGCCATCGCGAGCATCTATGCTCTACTCATGCCGAAGAAGCGAAGAAAGCGTTTGGGAGCTTACTTCACACCCCCCCATTTGGTGGACCATCTAATAACCCAACTCCAGGCGAATGGAGTTGATATTTGTGAGCATCGGCTTCGAGACCCCGCGGCCGGCGGTGCAGCGTTTTTGGTGCCGCTCGCCCGTCTGAAAGTCGCAGCATGGAGAGCCTTAGGCTTTGATGACCATGTGATAGCAAAGCGGTTACAGCTTGACCTTATTGGACGAGAACTTGATCCAGAGCTCGCGACTATCGCTAACGCTCTCGTGCGCAGAATGCTGAATAAGGAATTTGGCTTTTCACAGAAAGCCCTCGCTGGGCTCAAACTTGTACGGACCGGTGATAGTCTGAACCCAAGGGCATCGAGGAATGACAAAATAGATCATGAAGTGGGTAATCCGCCGTTTCTACGCTTGACGGGTAGTGACACTAGACTTGGTCGTGCGATCTTTTCCGAAATGAGCGTCGGACGCCTGAATCTATACGCAATTTTTGTTCGACGCGCACTAAAGGAAGTGCCTTCGGGAGGCCTCGTTGGATACGTGATACCAGCTTCCTTCCTGGGTGGTCCGGAATTTCAACTCTTCCGCCAACGGGTATTTCAACTCGCCGAAGTTTTGGTAATAGACCAGATCGAAAAACGCAGCGACGTCTTTCTTGATGCAATCCAAGATGCATGTTTCATCATCTTGCGACGCAGAACTTCGGAGATTTCGTCGCCACCACCAGCACATGCGACTGGTGGCATCCTGCATTGTGATGGACAATACACGCAGTTGGGAAGCGCTAGCATTCAGCCGGACGGCGCAGTCTGGCAATTGCCAGGCGTTGTGCAGCTAGACACGGTGGCTTTAAAAGATTGGGGCTATCGCGCCACCATAGGTTATCTGGTGGCCAACCGACAACCAGACCGCATTCATAAGAGATTTGCTAAGGGCCGTTATCCACTCATATGGGCCAAGGCAATCACTACGACGGGCCGGTTGGATTTTGATCGCGGTGCGGCATTCAAGGGACGAGGCTGGGCCAATGCTCCAGCCAACGCTCCTTATATAATTCGCAAGCCCTGCGTGGTCGTGCAGCGGACGTCATCGCGCGGTCAGAAGCGTCGGCTCAATGCCGCAGCAATTTTCAAATCGTTTCTTGCCAAGCATAACGGAATCATAGGCGAAAACCACGTCATCCTTTTGGTCCCAATCCACTCCCGAGCAGCGTCACCCCGAGCCCTCGCAGCAGCATTGAACCAGCCAACAGCAAGCGCACAACTTGATCGAATTTGCGGTTCTGCATCTATTTCAGCCCGTTTGCTGGAGAAGCTTCCATTATGTAAACCGCCTACGACGCGGCGGAACAGTGGCTAAACTTCAATAATACTCATCTCAAGGTCTGAGGCGCTGGGTTAGATTTGCGAGTTGTTCGCCAAACTTTTTTGGATTGGACTTCTGAAGTTGATCGAGGTTGTGAAGTTTCCAGCGGATGCCCGGCAATTCTCGAAGATGTCCTATTTTCATCAGCTCCCAGTCTGGCTTGTTGGCAACCAACGACAGTAGAAACTCCCGCTCATCGCCATCCAAGCCCTGTTGAAGCTCGATCAGCATTCGATCGCGCGCAATAAGGAGATCGCCTATTGCAACGGGCACGGCTGTCATGCCTACAAAATTTTGCGCATAGTCATGAGTGATGTCGCGCAGGTTAGGAAAGAGAACTTCGTGAATCGGACGCGTATGGCTTGCCAGGTACACAACAAACGCGTGGCGGATGCCGGCCGTTATTCCCTCATGCTCGAATAACTGCATCACGTCGAATAGGTCTCGCGGATGCTGGCGGTCGAGAGCGGCAACGAGTTTGCCGCCGTACATGTCTTCAAGTGACACAAGCGGTAATTCTAGATCAGCCAGCAGCGCGTCCCGCGCCCGTGGCGTGAGAGATGCCGTCCGGATTGGTCGCACCGTACCACGCAGTACGAAGTTGACTTCGATTTTGACTTCGGTTCGATCTCGTCGCACTAGCAGCTTGGTCTCGCCCGCGTCGGCTGCGGTCACCGCATGCGTTTGAAATCCGAGCTTCTTGAGACGTTCGGAGGTTTTTCGGATTGCCTCGTTGATACGCCGTAGCGCTTCTGCGCGGGGAACAGTGTAATCGGTGAAGACCAGGTCCAAGTCCACTGACAGGCGCGGCATATCTCGCGTGAAGAGATTGATCGCCGTTCCGCCTTTCAGAGCCAGAGCGTCATCCGTGAATACGAGCGGTGCCACCTGCACCAGCATCCGGGCGGTATCGAGATAAACCTGGTTCACGGCTTGAGCACCAGCAGGCCGTCAGCGGAGCGAGAGACCCAGCGGCGATTGCTGCCTGTCGGCAGTTTGTCCGGTTTGAGCTTTGCCGCCCAGGGAAGCGAGCTCTCCTTTCCGAGTTGCAGGCAGAGCCTGACCGTCTTCACGCTCGTGCAGCGTTGCAGAAGGTCGCGCAACACATCGGCGCGCATGCTGTAGGTGCTTTCAGCCAGCTCGCGCGCTTCTTGCATCGGCTGACGGACACCAACCTCGCTCAGTACTTCAAGAAGGGCCCGCTCCGGAGCGGACACGAGAGGGCCACCGCTGCGCCGCTCGAAGGGGGCGACATGAAGTAGTGTGCCGGGCTCTTCGTCGAACAGACGCTTTCGGTGATATTCAGCCGGAAAGCGCTCTGTGAACCAGCGCGGAAGCGTCGCCGCCGCCCATCCGTAGAGATGCAGGATCGGCTGCTGCGACACATATTGGCGGACGCCATACCAATCGAGAGCGGATTTGCCTCCGACGTGCAGACCTTCCAGCTTGCGCTGCAAGACCAGCAGGCTTGGATTAAGCGCCAAGGTATCGTTCGGCCTGCTGTACACGCCGCGTGCAAGCCGCGTCAGCCAGCCCGAGCGTACATAGTGGACTGCGAGGTCGGCCGATATGCCGAGACCGGCAAGATCTTCAGGTGTCAGCGGGGCTCCGGGCGCGAGCTTGGCATAGAGGGTGTTTAGTTTGTTTCTCTCTGTCGTAGCCATGCTACGATTATATGCACTTTTCCAAACGGAAGACAAGATTAGATTTATCGGAATTATCGTAGTTATACTACGATAATTCATACTTTCTCAAACATCACCCACGCTTCCGCCGCCGAGAGGACCCACTAGTTCCGTCGAAGTGCGAAAAGGTCGAACACTCCCGGTCACCGGCGCGCAGTGGATGGCGTTCGCCTAGTGGCATTCCTTGGGCGGTGGCGCGCTTTGGACCTTTCGCGGATCATTGATGAATCGATCCAGGATCGGACGATACAACTGCGCGAGCAGTGGATTGGCTCCAGTCTGCGGCCGCTGGTACCAGAGTACAGCACCATAAACTGCCGGCAGATCGGGCTGCCAGCCGCCTGATACAATCCCCGCCTCAATGCGCTTTTTCACATCCTCCATCACATCTAGGTTAGTCGACGTCCACTCGCTGTCGCAATAATGCGCGAGATAAGCACCTATGTATGATCCATAACTGTAAGGCCGCGTCCGCCCGAAGAATCCGGCCGCGTCTTGTGGCTGCCCTGCGGCATAGACGGTGCCTTTCGTCCGCAGCAGCAGGATGATCAGATTGAGATCGTCGCTTGTATCGTCCCTGCTTGCCGAGGCGGCGTTGTTACGATCACCAACGCCAGTCCCGAGCGTCACTTCGCCGACAACAACAGGCGGGTCCGTTTCGGGCGTCGGGAGTTCCAAGTTGAGACGATATGCATCCGTTCCCATAGCCGCGCGAAACAGGTTCACAACCGGCGGCGTGACGATGTCGCCGCTGAACACGTTCTGGAGTGTGCACGCCAAGTCGAGCGCTTCCTTGGTCGCCTTGCACTTGGTAACTAGCGGGAATTTCGTCGCCTCACAGATTGCTTCATTGGTAGCTGCAACCGGATGACTTGTAATGCACCGCGTCACCTGTATTGTCGCTAGCTTACTTGCGGAGCAAAAGCTTTCGTCGATTTGAGCAGTTGCTGTGCATTGTGCTTGGTCGTCGGCTATCTTGTGCAGCGCCAGATCGTAGTTCGCCTGACAGGCGAGACAGCGCGGCGAGATGCAGGCTTGGCTGTGTAGCGCGGGCCCAACCACCATGCAGGGAATCGAAAGATGCTTCTTGCATGCCACCGGCGGACCAGGGACCATACCATCGACATCCGGACCCCTAACGCAGGGTCCAGGCGCGCAAATACCGTGAGCGCAAGGCGGACATATCTGTGGTCCCGGCACCTTGCCCTTGATGTCGGGCCCCGGGCACATCGCGTCCACCTCTGGTCCCGGACAAAAACTCCAGATTTTGCTCGGAATCGTGACGGTATCCAGCGCACATGCGGCCGGAACCGTAGGGGTTGGACAGGAGATCGGCAGAGCTGAGCATGGCTCCAGTGCCTGTCCCACGCCGCAGCTTGTCGTGCCCAGAGCTTTGTCGCAGGACGGTAGCGGATCGCAATTGACGTCCTGTATCGCAGAGCAGTTCCGAGCAGGAAGCTTGGGTCCAGGCGTCAAAAACTTTCTGCACTTGTCCGCGTCTAGCCCAGATTGGTTGAAATCTTTGGGAAGGGCGCTGCAGATATCTGTAATACTCACCCAACTGCCATTGAATGTATGTTTTCCCAATCTGTCTTGAGGCAGCTTGTTCCACAGACGCAGGATCGCATCGTGTTTTCCCCACGCACCCATCGCCGCGACAAGCGGAATCAGCTGATCGCGGGTGAAACCTAAATCATGGCTCCAGGGATTGTTCCAGTGCGGAAGCGTGGGATGGCGATAAAACACGCCGTCATGATTGGGCTCAAGCTTCGCCAGCACAGCGTCGAATGTCAGCTTGCGTGTCGGCATCCGGCAGTGGAGGTCCGGGTGATCGAGACAGATCTTCTTGGCGAGCCAGTACCACCCTTCCCGCTGGGCCGTATCGCCGCCGTCCTGACAATTCGTGTTGCCTATCATGTCCGCCGTGCATGGGACCTTGTTGATTGGCGCATCTGCATAGTTCTGGGTAGCCAGGTGGATAATGAGCCCCTGTGCGTCGTAGAATATGTCGCGATCAAAATCCGCAGAGATTGGCGGAACTGGTGTCTCTGCGGCCTGCAGGACTTTTGATCGCGACGTGGAAAGCTGGGCCGCTGTGGCATTCACGTTCCCCGCTCCGTGAACAGCGGTACGGGTTGGAGCACCGGTTTGTGCTAAGAAGACCCATACAGCGACCGCAAGTCCAATCAGTGCTACGGCGCCGATTCGGATCATGCTGATTTGCAAATATTGTCGAAGGCGGGAAATTGTCCTTTTGAGAGCCGATGATAACGAAGATCGCATAGATACTCCGAAATAGCGTCAATGCCTGAAATCGACTGTGGTTAGAGATTAGCCTACCTGGCTGAGTTAGTTGATAAGTATTCCAACGTTGACCTAAGCCCCGTTTTTCATCCAGTTGAAAGTAGAGCCTGATCTTCATTTGCGCCTTGCTGGCTCCGCGCGCGCAATCCTGCTTTAGGACGCACGCGAGTCGGCATAAACTTTGCGCTCACCCTCCTTCGGCGCAGCACTCGGCCGGACGCCAAAAAATTGCGCGGCCGGGAACTGAGAAAAATCAACTGAAATGACCCACTCCCATCGACAACTACAGGTGGTCGTGATAAGATTTTCACTCAATGAAGTCAGATTGCCTGCTACCATGCGGGCCGAGCCGGACGTTTGCAGGCACGGCCGCTAGAGGGGTATGTGTGTCTGGCCGCATAACAACCCAGGATTAGGATGCAAAGCGTCTTCTGCGGCCGTGACTCCGAATTGCGCCTTCTGAAGGCGGCGTTCGATAAGGCCGGTGGTCAAGATCGCACAGCACCTAAGCCACAGCTAATTGTGCTTTTGGGCGAGTCCGGCCTGGGCAAGACTAGAATTGTTCAGGAATTTTACGGATTGCTTTCCAGGACCGTGGGGAAACCCAAAAAACAAAAATACTGGCCACACGATCTGGGCCAAGTCGATGACAATCTGAGGATCAACCCCGATCCCGCTCGTTGTAACAACGAATTCCCCATTCCCTATTTGTGGTGGGGAATGCGTTTGTCCGATCCAGGTAAGCGCAATGATCTCGTTGCTGGCGCAATTTATCCGCACCTTGCGTATCTCGCGCCGCATTTGGAACCGATGTATAACGCCCAAAAGAGAGCGGACCGGATTACCCAAGGCAGCAAGACAATTCTTGGCGCGCTGGTTGACTTCGTTTTGGGTCTCATTCCAGGTGCAGGCCCGGTGGCCGCTGTCAAGACTGGTGCCACAGCTGCATTCGAAACTTTGAAATTGATCCGCGATGATCTCAAAGATCACATTCATCAGAGCACAGGAGAATTGGCAGCGAAGGCTGAAAAGGCCATCGTCGAGCGGGTGCTTGCCGATTTCGATTTGCTGCACAAATCAAAGCTCTCTCTTCCCATAGTTCTCTTCATTGACGACGCGCAGTTTTCCAAGACAGATCACGCACTTTGTGATTTCCTCGAAAAATTGATGGCGCGGGCCTGGAAGAATCGTTGGCCCATATTGATCCTCATTACATGTTGGGAATATGTCTGGCACGAAGACCGTGCACTCAATGGCCCAAGTATGGCGCGCATCGTTGTAGACGCGATGCCTCTCTTAGGAGCCGACTGGAAGCCGACAGTTCTCCAACCGGCCGACAACCTGGAGCCAATGTTGAGAACGGCGCTAGAGGGCATCACGGTGACTCAGCGTAGCGAAATCTTGAGTCGCGCTGGCGGAAATCCAGGGCATCTCGGTGAGATGATCAACCTCTGCAAACTGCGTCGGGGCTATTTCGAAAAGCGCGAACCTTCCAAAGCGCTCACGGATGACGGCCTAAAGAAATTGCTGGCGGAATCGACCAGCGTCTCCAGGCTGATTGAAGCCCGCTTGATGGATCCCGCGACGCCCGCGTCCGTCCGTCAAGCGGTCACGCTGTCGAGCCTTCAAGGCATGCAATTCGTTTGCAGGCTTACGCGCGAAATCGCTCTAGATCTTGCAATGGACGCGGCTGAGCAAGGTCTATTGCTGGCCGAAGAGCCGCACGGCTTCGTACAGGGCGTCGCCAAGGGGGTCGCTGACTTCAAGCAACGAGTTGTCCATGACGTGGCTCGTGAAGCGCTGCAAAATGTAACCGACGAAGCGCGCGCTGAGAATGCAATTCGAGCACGGCTGCGTGATAGAATCGAGGATCGTCAGCAGCTCCTGGTGCTCGCCTTGGAAGAGCGCGAAGTTTTGACGTTGGTATGTGCGAACTTGCTGGAACGGTCTCTGAATCCGATCGAGCGTGCTCTTGCTCGGAAGGCGCTCGGAGAATTGGCACAGCTCTATTTGTCTCGTTACAGATTTGAAGACGCCGCATCAGTTTACGAACGCCTGCTCGCCACGGCACCCTCATCCAAAGGCGGCACCGAGTGGCAAGGTCGCGTCCAAACGCTTGACTTCCTTGCAGCATTGTACAGCAGATTAAATTGGCCATCTAAGCAATCGAGCGCACTCAAAAGAGTGATTTTGCAAGCTTATGGCCCGATCGGAGACATCGGGCGTATACTGGCTTTTACACGCGACCAAGATGACGTGAAACGATACTTCGAAAATTGGAAGCAGGAGAGAATTAGCGCTTGGGCCAAGGAAACCCCGGATGTCGAAAATCGAAAGATGGAGTCAGTTGCGACAGAGATTTACGTCCAATCCGTTGTCGTCATTGTCGGGGGATTGTTGGAACTGAGTGAACTGGCTCGACACTGGCCGAATCTGTCGTTTGCGGAAGGCGATGGTCCTATCGATGATGCCCCGTTCATGATAACGACATATGATAACGATCAGGATGGAAATGCCGACCTCGGGAAACGGGTCGGCATTGACTCGGCGGAGGTGGCCGCATTCTGGCAAAAGCGTGCCTACAACCTAGGCTCTCTCGTTGGAGAGTCTTATTCTCAACGTCGACACTTCGAACTTCTAGTGGATGATGTTGCGCGTAAGAACAGCAACGAAGCGAATATCACCGGCGCCCTTGATGCGCTGGAGCGAGCTTTGAGAATTGCGGAAGAGTTGGATGATCATCTGCTTCAGATCCAGGCTCTTAGCAATCTCGGCAGCGTTTATGGGCAGTTTGGAGACCGTGCGAAGTCCGAACGCGCGCTTTTCCGGGCGGGACAAATCAACAATGCAAATTATACCGGGAACGCGTTTCCGGTCGTCGCGCTTTTGATAGGCGAGAATATCGAGTACCGTAAAGCTAATTCTGTCGGAGCCTCGGATGAATCGCAAATAGTCGACCGTTTCAGCATTCCTGTTCGATTGGAACCGCTTTTTGATCGGAACCCCGAGGAAGCGGTTCGCCAGTTCCGGATGCTGAAGCGTATGGTCGGGAACATCGAGGGAAACCTGGGCGACAATGCGCTCAAAGCGGGCGAGTTCGACAATGCAAACGATCGATTCAAGTACGCGCTGGAATCCTTCACGGATCTCAATGATGGTCCCAATATCGCACTGACGTTCGGAAACCTAGCGGCCGTCGCCAAAAGTCGTGGCGATATTGCGCTGGCGTGCAGTTATTGGCGTCAGGGTCTCTCCGTTTATGAAAAACTCAAAGTCATAGATTCGGGCAAGGCCATTGAAGGTCGTTGGAGCGAGGCCATTGCTGAGCTTCATCAAGCAATTGAGGAGACTGGCTCCCGTAAGGAGCCGGAGCAGAAAACCATTCGAGTCAATGCCTGACTCCACGTCGTTCTATCCCCTGCGCCGCGCAATACTCCCGCCGATTCAAGTCAGGCTGCCACGCCTCATGATGCGCCCGCCAGAACGCCTCCCCATCCAGGAAACGGTGGCCGTGGCGATGATCATGTGCGGACTGAAGTAACTGAATCAGGACATCGTGACGGATCCAGCAGCGGTGAGCATATTTATGAAGATATGCTTGAGACGGATTGTGTGATGACTTCCTTGTTGCAAAGCTCCGTCTAGTACAGCCAGCGAGTTGGGGTGCGGAGCTTGTGCAACGAGCGCCGAATTTGGGCCATAGACTTTCTTGAGCCGGGTATCGATATAGTCGACGATGCTTTCCACGGGCAACGATAGAACATACCCAAGCATGAATCCCCATTCATGACCGGCTGCGTATTGACCCGTCGCAAAGCGGTCAACACCTTTGCTGACATGGCTTCCATTTAGTGACGCGTCTCCAGCACGCACACGCTTATATTCGACGCCAACATAAGCGTCCTCTTGTCCAAACTGGTGAAGGAATTGAAGAGTAATGTCGATACGTCCGAGTATCGATGGATCAGCGGCAGCCATATTTTTCAGTTCATGCTCGCCCCGAAGCTGAAGATTCGTCAGGCCTAGCGTCCTCTTTAAGCGACGTATCGCCTTGCGGACGACAACCGTCACGGGAACCTCCAACATGCCCTGCGACACGTCGGCTCGTGCATCGTACGCGCCTCGGCAGACAAGATCGAGGACCGTTGCGACTTGGTCATCCGACAAAGCAAAGGCTGGGCTGCCATACGGGACATCAGGCGCTAACAGAGACATCCCGCCTCCGCAGCCAATGATCCGAGAGAATAATATCAGCATCGTTCAAGCCTGCGGTTCTTGTCCAGTATCGGATCTCGGCAGGCTTTAGAATAAACAGATCACCATCGCCATAAAGTCGAAGCTGACGCCGCTCGTTGAGATAAGGCGGGACGTCAGTTTCAAACTGGCCTCGCAACACTGCCGCAAGCGTTTCGAGTTCGTTATCGTCGCCGTCGCGAATAACTGATTTGGCGGTAGCTTTACCACTGGCCACAACAAATCTAACGGCAGATATCCCAGGTATTCCTGCCGAGAGGTCCGCCGTCTTCACGCGTCTATTGTAAACAATCGCCTCAATATGCCGCTCTCCGCGCGCTCGAAGGTAGGCATTGACGGTTTGAGCGACTTGAGCGGCGTACTCTCGGATTGCTTTGATCCCGGGCGGGGCTACCAGCTTGGCCCTTTCTCCACGATTCTCGAAGATTAGAAAGCCTGCGCGGTCCACGCTGTCGCTTGCCAACACCCGCTCCTCCGGCTCCAACTCATAAAGATCGAACACCGCATCATCCAGAGCGGCCAATTTATCGGGGTCGGTGGGTTCTGCGGCAGCAAGACGCTCCGCCTTAACGACGGCATCAATTAGAGCTCTATCTGTCTCCAAAAGCGGAGGAACTCGCACTGAAAGAAGGTCATGTGGCTCTACGGTGGGACGCTCTAATCCCCAGGTCGGTCCACCAAAGGCAAATTGAAACGCGGTGAGGCTGGAGTTCATTATGCCCGAAAGCACGAATGCAAATTTCGGGTCTGCATTTCGGAAAGAGACTCCGTAGAAATTTTGCGTGTAAAGAACATCGCTTGCGTGAACCGCAACGCTGTACCGTCCCCGCTCAGCACCAGAGTTATTGCCGACCTTCGAGCATATCAGCAATGGTCCTCGAAAGATGGATTCACGGCGAGGGCGGTGCAGCGTTGCGTGAGAGAAAGGCGCAAGCTGCCCCTCAGCCAAACGAAACGCGGTGAAGGTGTCGGGTGTGACGACTTTCAGGCGCTTATAGCTCTTCGGGGGGACGTTCTTTTCGCCCTGAACCTGAAACCCCTGGCCGCGATATTCGCTTTCGTCTCTCCCCAGTTCGTTCAAAACGGTTTCCAGCTTTGGGAAGCTGCGCTCAAGCTTGTCGATCAGCCAGCCATCTCGCACGGTCCCAAACGTCGCCGCCTTGAGAAAAGGAGGCACAGCCAATACGCGGTCAAGTGGAACGGATCGAATCTCGCCGGGACCAACTTGAAATACTCCGGTGCGTCGGAAGTCAGGGGTCCACGGTATAGACCCGACCAGTAGGCGCTTTGGGTCTGCCGCGAGGGCGCACCGGGAAAAAAATAGAAGCGCAGGACCGAGAGCATCGGGAAAAAGCCCCTCTCGCCGTAGATAGGAAAGATTAATCAGTGCAGCCGGCGTGAGGCGCTTGAGAATGGCGTTACGCGCCTCTACAGCATGGACGTCTTTCGAGAAGAATGGTGTAGCCTTCATCACCATTCCAATTCGACCGGTGTCGCCAGCCAATCGAGCGGCGAGCCCCAAGAATGCTTGATCCGGGCTCCTACGAGGTCGAAGGGTGTTGTCGTCGTTCCTTGCGCGTCTCGGCGCAGGGCCCTGCTGACGAACGAATGTCCATGGCGGATTCCCCACGACGGCTTGGAAGCTCTTCGTCGTTAAAGCTTTCGGCAGCGCCTGGCCGAGGGAATCCGCCTCAAACAATGTGCTGTCGATCAACTTATCAAATTTGAGATCGGCGATATCCGAAACCGGTTCATGGTCAAGCTCCAGGGCGGCGAGATAGAGGCTGAAGGCCGCGATGCCAAGCGCAGAGCGATTGATGTCAATGCCGAATAGTTGCTTATAAAGTATGCGCCGCACCAGGCGGCGCGAGGCTGGTTTGCCGCACGCGGCCTTCCACACCAAACGACGAAACGATTCGACAAGGAACGCACCGGAACCGCAAGCTGGATCGATTACACGGGCAGTTGGTTCCAATCCTTCGAAAACAGGATCAAGCGTCAGGTGCACCAATTCGACCGGCGTGTAGTGAAGGCCTTGTGCCTCAGCTTCCTCCGCCGCGCTGGACCGCGCGAACTGCTGGTAGATCGAGCTGACCAAGTCTATCGGGATTGCATTGAAGCGAAATCGGAACAGCCGGCCTTGCCCGCCCCGATCCGGAACGAGGCTTCTCCCTTCAATAAAATCGCGAATGCATTCTAGGTGCTGGGCCGAGAGATGCTTTCGTTCAGCGCCCGGATCATCCATAGGAAATAGGTCGCCATTAAATGTTGACCGGAGCCAATCGAATAGAGCGAAAGCGCTTCTTGGTGTTGCAAACATCGCGCCAAGATCGGCCGGCATATCGCTCGGAAGAAAGGGCTGGGCCAGTCCACGATCGAGCAGATACCAGGTGAAGATGCATCGCCCAATGAAGCGTTGCGCCAAGTCGCGCGAAAGTGCCCGAGCGTGATGTGCGGCATTGATGGGCGTTAGTTCGATTGGGCGCTGCTCTAATGCGCTGATCTCGGCTAGAAGCTCGCGATCAACGCGATGGCGTCGGTCAATCTTCTTGCCAATTGGGCTAGACCAGAAGGCTCCCGTTTCCGTCGCCAATCGGCCACATGCATCATCAAGTGCGCGCAGTTGATCTTCCGAGTCAACAACATATCGGTCCAGTGGCGGCAGCGCCTGTTGGTCCCCAGGTCGCGGATGAGGTGGCGATGCGAAGCAATCATAAAGTCGGACGTCAGTGGTCGTGACAATCCAAAGCAGCGGAGCAACACCGATATTCCAGGCAGCCTCGTGCCAGGTGCGGATTTCATCATCTGTAGGTACAGATGCGGTTGCATCTTTGAAAATGCTTGTTGGGATGCTCTGGGCCGAGAACACTGCGTCAGCATTCAGGCCGACCCTATCGCCGCTGAATACCGTTCTTAGCCTGGCGGCCGCTGGAGCATTTGCGAGAGTAAGCCCAGGGGCGGCCCGACCAGAGCTTGCAAGATAACCTGTTGCTTGAAGCACCTTTTCAAAGACTGGGCTTTTCATGCCCATCTCCGCCGTTTCTCCGTCGCGTTTTGGTTAGCCGAATTCGAGCACGATGCACTCTCGTCGCTTGCTACCGCTGTCGCAGGAAAGAAATCAAGTTGCCCGACAGCTCCGACTGGATTCGGTAGTGCGAACCCTTCCGCAAGCACCGCAAGATGGGGATTCAGTCGAATTACGAGGGCATCGTCACGAAGCAACGAGATATCTGCTTCGTCCGTAACCGACCAATCGACGGTCCCATATAGGAGCAGTCTTGTATCCCGGAGGGCAAGGAAGGATTTTCCACGCAGAGCGACGCGCAAACTCAAAAAGAGAGTCTGATGTGCTTGCAATTCAAGGTGAAAACGATTGCGAAGCGTCGCCGCGACTCGCAGCAGCAGAATCGTCTGCCAACTATACTGCGCGGGTGAGCCTTGGCTCTTCGGAAGCACATCGGCTGGTATGAGTGCGCGCCGACTCGTCCACTCGCGGAGCTTCGCCGTCGAGAGGCCGGTGAGTCGCGTGGCTTGGCGCGTCGTGACGTACCGCATGTTGCCCAAGGAATCGGCTGTATCGCCAATTTGAGAAGATTGGGTATCACGCCCGATCTTGGCCGTAAACGCTCGGTGGCCATGGATCGCTCACTATCCGGGCCGCGAAGTCATGGCAGAAATATCGCAATGATTATAGCCTCTTAGATTTGCGCGCGGCAACTGAAGCACCGGGCATTGCGGTCTGCTCTAGATCCTGTTTCCAACGGCATGGGATGCACCGGTCGATGTCGTAGTACCGCGCGACCTCCGACTGGTGGTCCAGCCTGCTCCGCCCCAGCCACGATCCGAACGATGTCGAAGCGCCGCTTGTGGCCCGCGCGTCCCGGCAGACGATCAATGGCACCAGCGCCGTCGTGAGATAAGTCATGTGACTTAGACTGTGACTTAGCCCGCCGCGCCGGTAGAGCAGCTTGCGCACCGGCTCCTGAGGCTCCGCCTTGAACCGCACCCGCCAGTTGCCGAACGCCTTCAATGGAATGCCGTGGCGCTCGAAATACTCGCCCTGATTCAAGTCGCTACGCTGCCACGCCTCGTGATACGCTGGCCAGAACGCCTCGCCATACCCCACACGCCGCCGCCGATCATCCGCCCTCGCCTCGTCCTCATCCGCAAATCCGCAAATCCGCAAATCCGCAAATGAGAACAGATCGAAACCCCAACCTCTGAAACAAGCGTGCGAGAAATGGGCGTTTAACATCAACGCGGGGCGCGGTCAGCAAGATGGCCCGAACAGGTACGGAACAGGGAGACCGGCCTCACCGGAACGACGCGAAGAGCGCTCGTTGTTCGTCCCAGCCCATCGGCATCGACCGCTTCGCGAGTACCCCGAGCGTGAGGGTTTTGGGCTGCTTGCGGTCCCTGATCGCCGTCGCCAAATCGGGAGCGAGGCTCGGGCCTCCTCATCACGCGTTAGGGGCCATCACCACTGTGGTTTCGGCCTTTTCTCCTCAGCTTCGAGAAATCAATGCATCATCAAAACCCGCGATCAAGCAGAACCGCGTGCACAGTCGGTGGGTCTCTCAAAGCCGCATAAAATGTAGACTTTTGTCACCACCCCCACGCTGCGCGGAAAGCGAAGGCTGAACTCCCAGCAGTCCTTGTCTCGTCGGAATGGCCGGGGGTGTACATCCGCCATGCCATCGTAAAGACCGTCATCGCCGTGAGACGAGGCGCAGCGAATTAACAAGGGATCACCGCGATCGCCGTCGCCGGAATCGTCCACGAGCTGCAAAACATGGCGCGCATCGCGCAGATCTTCGCGACAAGGACAGGTGGCGAGCTCCGCACAATCGTGCTCGCGCCCCTCCTCGGCTTCGAACAGGACGGCGAGCTTGCGGATCCTGATCTCCGGAGAACCTGGCAAGAACGGAAAGTGCCGCCGGCTCAGCCGCAGTTTGAGGGTGTGGTGCGGCGTCTCTATGCCGCAGGACCGCTGGAAGAGCTCCCAGGCGTCGGGGAAGTCGTGCCGGACGTCGAACAATGTCCAGCCGTTGCCCGGCGTCCTGCCGCGGGTGGACGAGCGCGCCGCTCGCTCCAAAGCCTCGCCGCCCTCGCGCGCCGTATAGTTGAGCCGAAGCACTGTGTCGGTGAGGGACTCGAAGTCGAAGTAGTTGTTCTCCTTAGGCATTTCGATACGCCAACGGCTGACCGCGCCCATGAATTCGAACGGCAGGTAGCGGGGGTCATTGAAGCTGAGTTCAAACAACCCGGAATCGTTCTGCCCGGTCGATGTCGCAATCGCCTCGCGCGCGCCGTAGAGTTTGACCATGCGCGGATCGTCAGCACAGAGGGCGTAACCTGCATAGGCCTGTTCGCCCCGGCAGCAGCAGCTCTTCTCCGGACAGCAGCAACGGTGCGCCGGCGCGGCGAGCAGCGGGTTCACACGCGTGATATTGGCGAGCAAGGTCAACCGGCAATGCACGCCGGTATAGGGCCCTGCCACGCAGGGGATGGTCAGCGTCACGCTCTTGATCCGGCGCAAGTAATGTCCGGGATAGTGCAAGTCGAACATCCACTCCGGGATGTCGATCTCACAGAGTCCCGTCGTCTTCAGCTGAAGGAACTGCGCGGGGAAATTCAGCCGCAGTGAAATGTTCTCGGTCAGCTCGCGTTCGCGCACGTTCTCATCGAGATAGGATTTCTCCATCGCGCGCAGCGAGGCTGAGAGCCGCTCGGCCGCCAGCAATCCTTCGCGCCGCTGATCCCAGGCGTGACCCGGCAGGAAACGGCGCGCGGTGTGGCCGCGCTCAAGGTTGTAGGCGTGTTCAGCTTGCCGCGCGACATAGGTCGCCAGATCGTAGGTCTGGAAATACAGCGCCGACGTCTCGTGCTGCATGAACAGATACAAATCGTGCGCCGTGAACTTGTCGCGCAGGAAATTTTGCGTCTCGAACGCTTGCTCCGTTTGCCTTTGATGGCTGTTCAGCTCGATCAGCATCTGGTCGCGGCGACGTTGCGCGCCCAGAATCTGTCGTTCGATCTGCTGGATTTCAATTCCCAGGACTTGGGTTTGGTGCACCCACTCGTCGTTGCGCCGCTGCCAACCGGCTTCCGTTAACAGCAATCCCGCGGTCGAACCGGCGATCTCGGCCAAGGTGTTCAACGCCCGCGCCGCTCCAGCGAGCGCAGAACCGATCGGTTGGCCGATCGGCAATTGCTGATAAAGCAAAGGCGTACCGCCGAAGCCGGCGACACCGTCAAAATAGTTCCCCGCACCGTTCATTGCCTCGCCGATCGCCTCGACAATAGTGCTGGCGGTCCGCAGCCCCATCGACACGCCTGTCAAGTCTTGATAGCCGATCTCGTCGGCGATCAAGCCGTTCTGAATCAGGGCCGTGTAATACGTCAGGTTCGCTTGGCTCGCTGCCTTGGTTTTTTGCAGCGCCTCCACTTGCCAGTCGGCGTCGCGCCATTGATCCTTCTTGGCGTCGAGACCCATGGCCAGCAATTCACCCTCGAATTGCCCGCGCAGGGCGGCCAGAAACTCGGCGTCGCCCTTTTCGAATGCAGCGAGCAGCGCCGCCCCGAGCTCTTGCGCCCTGGTCGCATATTCCTGGGCTTTCTGGATGAGGAAGGTGAAACGATAGGGCGAAGGCAATTGACACCAGTCGCCTTCTGGGGCGCAGCAATCGGCTGCGGATCTCCATCCATCGCGCGTCGGATCGTCGCCGAAATACGACTCGGACATGCGCGAGAGGCCGAGACGAAGACGATGCGCGTCGATGTTCTCGTGAACGGCGCGCAACCGGTCGTGGATGACGTCGTACAGGCCCAGAAGACGTGGGTTCAGCGGCGGGAGGTCCGGTCTGAAGGTCCCGACGGTCTGCACCGTCTCCGGATACCGCGCCAGGGTGGTGTCGGGCCGCTTGCCCAGAATCCGTTGAGCAGCCGAGAAAGCCACCCGCGCCTGCTGCATCGCTTCGGGCGAATTGCCGCCCCGCACCAGCGCGTCGCCCCATTCCTTCAGTGTGTCGAGATATTCGAGGATGATGGAACGGTCCTCGGCCTTCTTGCAGTCGACAGCAGTGGAATCGCAGCATGCCCCCTGCGTGGCGACTTGCATGGCTTCATCGTCGCAGGTCACCCAGGTGCAGTCGTCGTTCACCGGATCGAAGGCGAGACGATACCACCTCAGCGCCGCTTCGAATTGGCAGTGAGCGCGCAAATGCCTGGCGACGACGATCGCCGGAGCATAGGGCGAAAGCGGGAACAGCCGATGGCCCGGCGCGACGAAGGCGAAGAATGGATAGGCGGCAAGCGAGCCGTTGAAGAAGGTCGACGCGGGCGCCGGCTTAGCCGGCAAAGGCAGCGTCACCGCTTCATCGAACGCGAGATCGTACCGGAATCCGGGCGGCGAGGTGTCGGCATACCCCGCCGGCGGCGGCGCGGCCTTGGTGATCTGGAAATACAGCGAATCCCCTTGGCGACCCAGGAACTGCAGATCCGCATCCGCGCTGGTCACCAGGACGCCGTCGTTGGAACGCCGCGGCTGCTGGAACCCGCCATTGTGGACGCGGCACCACGCCAGGCGCACGGTCGGCGAGGCCTGCCAATCCAGCAAACGCGGCAGCTGAGTGGGATCCCACCAGTAGGCCGCCTCTTGCTGGGTAGATGCGTAGAAGTCGTCCTGATAGCCGAACTGGTAACCGTCGTCCGGTTCGATGGGCGTGAATCCCTGTGGAACGGAGGGCGGGCCGTATTCGGCGCCGGCAATCAGCCAAAAGTAATATTCGTCGACATGCGCTTCGTGCTCGCAGCCGCATTCGGCGCAGCATGAGACGCAGCCTTTCCCGGAACCCTCATGCGGCGCGAAGGACGAACCAGCCGGAGGCGTGCCGGCGGCGGCGACGCGGATGAAGGTCGCGCCGAGCCGCACCGCCACCTGCATCCAAAGCGGCAGGCCGGCGTTCGGCTCGGACTGCGGAGCGATGATCCCTTTGGCCGTCTCTTCGGTGGGCGGCTGCGCCGCGCTGCCGACCGGCGAGAGCCAGGACGGCTGCGCGTTCTTCTCCGGCGCACCGAGCAGGCCCAGACCCTCGCGCGGCGGCGTGATCGCCTGGATCTGCGATACCTCGGCCCGTTGCAAACGCTCGAGTGTCTCATGAATGGGTACATGCCCGTTGGGCCACCAAACCAGCCCTCCAGGTTTGGGCGCGGAAAGTTCGCCATTGCGCAACCGGCTCTCGAGGAAAGCGAACGCCTCGATGCCGTGCGCCTTCTCGACCTCGTCCCAGGCGATCCAGTCCTCCTTATAGAGCTGCCGGCGCTTGCACGCCTGCCAGACATGGAAGCTGACGAAATCGCAGTCCCACAGGCGCGCAAATTCGCGGCTGACGTGCCATTGCGGCTCCAGGCCGACGCGGGCCCGGCGGATGAAGCTCTGCGCCGCGTTGATCGCCTCGTCGATGCGGCTCAGGCGCTCGGACAGTCCGGCTTCGACATCGACCAGGAGCAGGTCGGAAAGATCGCCGGGCCGCGTCGCGAACCCGCCTCCGGGCCACGGCAAGGCGACCCGGTTCGCTCGGCACAGATAGGCGAGGAGCGCCCGGCGGCTGCGTTCGCGGACGCCATCATCGAGACGCCGCACCTCGTCGTAGCGTCGCGGCGCGCCATCATCGAAGGCGCTGCCGCAGACAAAGGCGATCAGGTTGGCATTGCCCGCGACCGTCTCGTCCGCGACCAGCGCCCCTGGATCGTCAGAGGCCCAAAGGTCCGGGCGTGCCTTGGAGATATCCTTCACGGCGAAGACCCGCTCGAGGGCGCGCAGCCACTCATTTGCCCACCAGGCGCGTACCACCCAGCGATCGTCTTCGAGATCGTCAGCCGTGACCGCATAAATCGGCGCGTGCTGACCTTGGAAATAGTGCAGGTCCAACGGCCAGTAGCGCGAATCCGCCCCCATATGGCGCAGCAGGCCGGCCGGTTCCGCCGGTTGCTTGTCGAACGCTTCGTCGAACAGTCGCCAGAGCTCGCGTCCGCAGCGCCGATGCACCGCCTTGCGCACGCCGGTATAGTCGTAGAGGCGCTCCCACCAATCGAACATCGCCTGCGTGCGCTGGAGCGAAGGATGCGCGCGCGAATCATGCTCGGGCGAATGGAAGCCGTCGACGACCGGCAGATAATTGAAGTCGAAGTCCGCCGCATGCTTCACGTACACGCCGCCGCTCGGGTAATAGGCCGCGCCTGCGAATTTCTGCTTTTGCGTCAGCATATATTCGAGCTCGGAGGCGCCATCCTCCCGCCGACGCGCCGACAATCCGAAGCGATGGACAACCAACATCGTCTTGAACGCACGTTGATAGGTGCCGCGGGCGCCGCGCAGTGAACCGACGTAGAGCCTGTTCAGATAGGCCCCGGCGCCAGCTCCCAGCGTCACGATGCCGGCGCCCAGCGGCGAGTCGTTGGCCACGAAAAACAGGCGGTTGTGCGGCAGCGCGATACGCCGATCGTCGGAATCGGGGCCGCAGTACTTGATCTCGAAGCCGGTGATCTGCCGGCGGGTTTCCCTGTCGGCTTCGAATTCCGGCGTTGGGCGACGGAGTTCGGCCTTGATCTCATAAGCGCCCCGCTTCAGCGAAAGCGTCGCGACATCGCGCGTCGCTTCCCCGGGCCAGCGGTGCGCCAGCAGGACCCACTCGCGCTGGCCGCGCGAGAGCGTCACCCGCCATTGCTGCTCTTCGACGGCCTTGACGTCCGGGCATTCGCCGTCCGGGGTTGGCGCACCGGCGAAGAACTCATAGGGGCCTTCGGCGCCGACCAGCAGGGCGCCGGTCCAGGTCACGGCAAAGCCCTGCGCCCCGCCGAGCCACTCATCCGAGGCATCCTTCATCAGCAAACCGTTGTGGACGCTGACGAGCTGCATCTGCTGTGGCGTAAGCTGCGCGTCGAGGGCTGGTACTATCGTCGGCACCGGGCAGTTGGCGCGGTTGCGCGCCTCGCCGAACGTCGAGAGCGTGCCCGAGACGTCGCGCCAGACCGTGGTTCCGGCCGCGTCCGCGATTTCGGCGTGCAGGCCTGTTCCGGTCAGCGCCAGCAGCGCGGCGAAGGCCCCGCCGCTCGGTTTCGTCCACACCACCGGGCCATGGCCGCCGTCGTCGTTCTCCCAGCTGGGCGGCGGCGTCCCGGCGATGCCGTTGTCGTCCGCGAGCAATTCGCGCAGGATCATCATGGCCGGCGCCGCGCCGGCTGGACTCTCGCGTCCCGTCGCGGCGGCGACATGCGCCTCCAGATGCTCGGCGATCACTCGGCAACGAGCGATACAGAGCATGAACTGCCGCCTGAAGAATGCCCAGCGCTCCGCTTCGTCCCTTTCCGCGACGAGCCGCGCGACGGCGCCGTGGAAATCGGTGAATAGCAGTGCGAACCCGGCCAGCATCGCGCGCGGCTGATAGAACAGGTCCTGAAGCGCCGTCCGTTCCTCCACGCTCAAGTCGTGGGCGTGCTTCAGCGTCTCCAGCAGCGCCTCTTCGCTCAGGGGAACATGCGTCGAGAGCCGCTGGCTCGCAGGATCGTATTGGAAAGGGCCGTCGGAGGGTGTGTTCCACGTCTGCGGCGTCGTCGCTGCGGCGGCCAGGGCGGAGAAAAACCGTGTATCGTTGTCGTTGACCTGAAGGCCGGACGAGCGCAGCGTCGCGGGGAAGAAGTGCGCGCCGAAGATGCGCACGTCCACGGCGTTGAAGCCGAAGGTCGATTGCAGTTCGGCCTCGACCTGCCGCCAGCTCAGGGAATCGTCGTCCGCACCGCGGAGTTCGATCGCAAGCAGCTTGTCGCGCAGGCGCCACAGCGAATTCGCATGCGACTCCTCGGGCAGATCCAATGGTGAATCGCTGCCGTCATTGCCCGTCGGCATGGGGAACGGATCGTCGTCGTCGAGATGGTCTTCGGCGGTGAACAGGAAGAGCAATTCCCCCACGGAGAACGGCGACGCGTAGATCTTCGAAAGGATCTCGATGAAACGCAGCGTGTGGGTCGGAGCCGCGCGCCAGCCGGCTGCCGCCGAAGCGGTGTCAAAGCCTGCGAGTCTCGACAACGGATCTAGGTTCGCTACCAGGATCTTCATGAACTCCGGTTCGCGGCGCTCGCAGTGATGATGATGGAGAGCATGGTGCTCGATCTGCTCGGCCAGCCGGTCGATCGCCCACGCCATCTTTGCCGCCGTCGGCTGCTCCCATAGCGCCAGAAGCGCGGTGCGGTCGGCGCCGGTCGCGCCCGGCGCCGGAGGATCGGCGCGATCCTGCAGCGGCAGCCCGAAGTGGTCGCACAACAGCTTCAGTGCCGCGAGCTGGCGGATGAAATCCGGGTTGAGCGCGCCGCCCTTGAACAGCTGAAGGACATCGCAGATATCGCGCAACTCGTCGAACGAGTAGCCGTCGCAGCATTCACGCTTGAGGATACGCCAGAGGCGGACGAACACCGCCAGCTTTATCAGCCCGGCAGCCGCGGCGTCGCGCTCTCCGGGGAACGCGATCCGGTACGCGTCGAGACAGCAAGGTTCGCATTCGGGGAAGTCGCGGATCCGCTCGTCGCCGGAGCTGTAGAATGGCACGAAGCCGGATTTCCACAACTCGAGAAATTCGCAATAGCTAAGGCACGTCCGCGCCAGGAATTGTGGCAGATGGACGACGGTCTGGACCCACGCATCGCCCTCGCCCGCATCGGCGAAGCCGTAGAGCCGCCACGCTTGCACCGCCTCGGTCTGCACATTGCCGAGGACGGGGTCGCGGTCTACGGCGCCCGCGCATGGCCTGTCGGGTGCGCCTTGGAACAGAAGGCTGTATTCCTCGGGCGTGAGGCCGAGATACTCGACGGCGATTTCGATGCGCAGCGGATAGCGCCAAAGATGCGGTTGAAACCCGCTCGGCTCGCCGGCCGGGTCGAGCACGAACTCCGTGATGCATTTGCGGAAGGCGCGCATCTCTTCGGCACGGCACGATCCCAGGCGCCGCTCATAGGAACGGTTGACGTCGAGCGGTTGCGAATAAGGCAGCTCGCACGAAGAGAAATCCGTCTTCAGTCGATCGTAGATCGTCGGATCGATCGCGCCGCTGGCCAGGGTCCTCGTCACCGGCGACGAATGCTGTGGCAACGCCGAGAAGATTTCTGCCGGCGGGTGGCAGTCCTTGTCGTCCCCATCGTCTGTGCACGGCCCGTCTTTGCACAGCGCGAAGCCGTTGAGCGTGTCCGTAGCGGTGTCGAACACCACACCGTGCGCCGTGCCGAGGTTGGAGCCCATGAACTCCAGGTTCTCGTTGACGACGTCGATCAGCGGCAGCGGCGTCTCAAGATTCGCGCAGGACGCGGAAAGGTCGCCCAGCGGCCCGCGTCGACCCGCCAAAGCCGCGCCCAAGGTTTTCACCGCTTTCGGATTCAGCGGCTTCTGGCAGGTCGAATCCTCCGACACCTGAAGCATTTCGTGTAGATATGCGATCGGACCGAGCGGTGAACGGCACGCCGGCGGCACGCAGTTGACCAGCGAGCCGTCGAGGTTGATCGGATGAAACGACCCGGGCGCGCCGGGGGTCGGCGCCGGCGGCGCCAGAGTGGAGGCGGCCGCATAAATTGCGGCGGCGTAGTCGTAGGCGATCGTGCCGATCAGTGCCTGCTGGAAATCGCCGCCCGCCATTTCGGTGACCGACGCTGGCGACACGAATCCCCGCGCATATAGCGCCTCGAAGATCGAGAAGGACAAGCCGGGGGATACGACCGGCGGCACCATCTTGCCGATGGTCCGGCAAAGCGCGTCGATCGTGACAAAGGCGTCGAACGCCCAGCGCCGCGCTTCTACATCTCCCGGAAACACCGCCGCCGCGGCCGCCTGGAGCGCGGGGTTGGGCAGGGCGATCCCGTCGCCGAACTTGAACGCCGCGTCGTACGCATTGAGGATCTTTCCGATCCAATCGGTCGGCGGCTGTGGAAGGGACGGGAGGGGCGAGGCCGTCGCGGCTTGTACATTCGGCGTGAAGACGATGTTGGTGCCGAAGGGGATGACGCCGCCATTGGTGACGTTGTTCATCACGATCTGGGCCGGCGAGACGGTCTTGACGATCGTGCCCGGCTGGATGAATGCCGTGCTCGTGCTCTTGATGCTCATCCCCACCGCGACCCCGGTTGTCGAGGCGAAGTGCAGGATCGTCGAATTATCGGGCGTCGCCGAGCTCGTGGCCAGATTCAGCACGCTGACGGGGCCTGCGTTAGGGGGCGACAGGTATTTCTTCAGCGTCTGAAGGAAAGCGGCGATGCGCGCGTTCGGATCGCCCTGCTGGCCCGGCAGCCAAGTCGGATTGGCCTGGAAGAGCGCGGTCCATTCCTGTGTCGTCACGTTCAGCAGGCCAGCGACGGTCTGCGGCTGGCTCACGGGTGCCTTGACCATCCAGACCGCGATTTCGCTACCCAGCGCCTTGCTGAACGGCGGCGGCAGGACGAAGCCTTGCGTCGCCGCGCAAAGAACGAGATTGAGGAAGGCGTGCGGCTGGTTCGAGGCCAGCTTCGGCCACAGCACGGCCTGGTCGCTGCTCGGCAAATAGACCTGACTGCTGATCCCTGTCGTGGGCGTCGCGGGGTGGGCGAGCCAGGCGCCGATCAATGCGTCCATCTGCGGAGGATTGGTCGGCGTGAAGACGATCCCCGTCGAAGCTGGGATCTCGGATGCGAACGCGGGCGCCACGGTCACGGTGGTTTCGCTAGGGGCAGCGACGACTTTCGCGCCGGCCGCCAAGCCTGCGCCGCTGACCGTCAGGCCGCCCGTCACTGTGACGCCATCGTTCGCCGTCAATCCGCCGCCGACGACGTCGGTCGCACTAAACATGAGCGTGTCGCCGGCCGGCGAGGATGCGTTGGTCAGGAGCGAGAACGCGCCCAGTGGCGCAAGCGGCGTCGTCGAACCGTTCGGCACGCTGAGCGCGTCCATGCGCCGCGCGGCCTGGGCGGCGTTGATCGATCCGGCGCCGGTGACGAAGGTCTCGCCGTCGCCGATCGTCTGTGCATTGATCGCCGAGGTCAGGGCATCGAGGTTGTTTTGGATGGGCGCCGCGGTTGCCATCTGGAAGCGCTGCGCAGTGTCGATGGTGGTCGGCATCGCGCTGGCAAGCGCGTAGAAATAGCCGGCGGGAACGCCGAAGGACAGCCCGGGCGCCAAACCCTGAATGCCGGTGAAGATGATCTGGGGCTGGGTCATTGCCGCGCCGGGCTGGGCGGGATTCGCCGGAAACGACAAGAGCGCCTGCGAGGCGGCGAGGCTCGCCTGTTCGCACGCCACTGCCGCCGCGACCGAATAGACGTATTTCGAGAGGCGATCGGCCGTCGCGTCCGTAATCTGGTAATAGCTCTGCAGCTGTGCCTCGAATTGCCGGCGATCGCTTTCGAGATTGTTCGGGTTGGTGCCGTTCAGCAGCGACCCCGAGTTTGTCGGGTAGGTGTAGAGATCCTCGAGCGCGTCGCCGTTGGGCGGCGGCGGCGGAGGCGGTTGCTGAGCCCACAGGATCTCATAGGCGAGGTTCTGGCATTGCGCCGGCGTGAGCTGGCCGAGCTCTGCTGCCGGAAACGCGCCGGGGTCTTTGCCCAGCGTGGTCAGCATGGCTTGCAAAAGCGAAGCGAAGACCGGCGCGGAGCCGTCGCTCGGCAACTGCACGCCGGCGCCGGAAGTCGGCGGCGTCAGTTCGAGCACCAGGCTCGTTGTCGGGATCTGGGCCCAGGGATCGGATACCCGGACGAAGCTCGAAAGGTTCGGATTCCACGCGGCGAGGTTGGGCTCCGCGCCATTGTATAAAGGGATGTTGTAGTAATCGGGCGTGATCGGCATTGGCGCGGCCGCGCCCCAGCTCAACTGCAGACTGATGTTCTCGATCTGCATCGGCGACTGCACCGCGATGATCGCGGTCGCGACGGACTGCAGCTGGAAATCGCCGAGCGACGGGAAGTTGGGCACCAGATCGACCTGTTGCACGATGCTGTTGGGAGCGACGGCCGAATAGTCGGGCAGGTGCTGCGAGATGAATTTTGGGCTCGATCCGCCCGGCGGCGTCGGGATCCATCCGCCCGGCGGCGGCGTCGCGACATAGGTGGCGGAGCCGATCGGCGCCGGCAGCGCGTCGTTTCCCACCGTGTCGAAGTCGACCGGATAGGCGGTGATCGTCAAGCCGCCGGAAGCGCTCAGATAGCCCTCGAAAGTGATCGGGTCGACCGACTTCGGCGGGACGATGCGGATGATGATGTATTCAGCCATTTTCTTGCCCTCAGCCCTTCGTTCCGTGTGGCGCGCGGCGCTTGCGGCGTCGCGGTCCTAAGCCCGCATTTCGTTCTCGCGATCCCTCGATGGCGTCATCGCCTTTCAGCCGCCCCGCTTGCGGCCAAGGATTTTCGGCGGCCTCTTGGCGGGCGCGGCGGATTTCGTTTCGTGATGCACTACGGCGGCGGCTGGCGGCGGCGCGCCGGTCGGTGCCTGCGTGGGGACCAGCACACCGGCGATCTGCGCGAACGGCACGAAGATCACCGGCGCCATATCGGCGTAACCGCTGAGATCCTTCGACAGCAGCCGGCGCGTGAGCTCGTCCGACTGCAGCCAAAGCCCGTGGATCTCCACGCCGACCAGCGTGAACGACCGCACCTTACCGTCGTCGAACAGGGCGGGGATCGAGACGAGGACCGGCTTGCCGATCCAATTTCCAAAAGAAAATCTGGCCATTGCTCTTCACCATCAAGATAGTTTGCCGCAAACAATTCTTGATACTTCTGAACTCAGTGCGTTTGTTGTTGCCGAGGCGCGTTCTGATCGGGAGACCAAGGATCGAGAGTGTCAGCGAGGAACTTAGATAGACTCATAGACGTCGTCATGAGCAGGTCGACCCCGTAGAAGAACAGCTGATTGACCGCGGGGCCCGATCGAGTGAAAGCGCCAGTGGTCAAATTGATCGACCCGGCGCCGGCCGAGTACACCGCGCCGGAAAGCCTTTGCCAGGTCGAAATAGGCCCGATGACCGCGGGAATCCGGAAAGCGGGGAGAGCGGAGGCAGGCACTTGTATTACCGATGTCGCCTTACCAAGCCCGATGCCCGTTCTCGCCAGAATGCCGAGCTCGGAGGCCTGCGCGAGCGAGGCGGGTCCCGCATAGATCGTTCCGCCTTTGCCCAGCGTGTTTTCTAGGTTGATTGCCGCTGCGTTCGCGTCGCTCGTTAGATGGACGAAGCCCGACGCCGCGGCCGACGTTGCGTCAGCGGCCGCTGGCGCGGCGTTGACTGCGGCTGGAAGCGCGTCGGCGACGACCGGGGCTGCGTTTGCGGCCGCCGGAACTGCATCCGCTATCGCCGGCGCCGCACCCGCGATCATAGGGGTAGCATTGGCGATAGTCGGCACCGCCTCGGCGACCGCTGACGTGGCTCTTGCGGCGACGGACGTAGCATCAGCAACGTCTGCAGCGATCGTCGGGGCGCGCGTGAACGCACACGAACCCACCGAACCGGCAATACTAATGCCCGCGTCTAATAAGTTTGCTTCGGTCCTGGTGAGTCCGGCTTTCTGAAGTCCCTCCGAGGTGAAGGAGTCGACTGCTTCGCCTTTGACCGCAGAGCGGACTCCAGATTGGGCCGTGTCGACACCGTGGGCAGCGACTAGAGCTCCGGCGCCGGCGATCGCAATCCCAGCACCAGTCCATGATGTCGCGGCCCCTACAGCGACCAGACTGGCCCCCGCGGCCACTTCGAACGCACCTCCGACGGCCTTTAGGGCGCCGGCCACCCTTTGCCAGACGCTTGTCCCTGTCGGATCGAGCAATTTGACCGGGTTATTCGAGACATAACGATACAAATTGACGGCGTCGCGAATGCCGATCGGATCAGGACTGACCCAGCCTCCTAGCCAAGGCGCGTAATACCGCGCTCCGTGGTAATTGAACCCGTTCTCTTCGTCCCGTTCCTTGCCGGTGTAGCGATAGCGTTTGAGGCTGACTTCGGCGGCGCTGCGTCCGGCTTGGAAGACGCTGTTCCCATAGGGACCGTATTCTTCGTAGGTGATCAGCTCGGCGTTGTCGTCCAACTCCAGGCAAGCGGAGTCCAGATGATTGCCGAGCTGGTAGCGAATCGCCGGCGCCGGATCGTCGACGCTGTCGCCATCGTCTCGCGTTATCGTCTCGACCAAGGCGATACGGCGCGTGTCGTCCAAGACATGCAGCGTCTCGCGTTCGAAGGTCGCGACACCGTCCGCGTCGAACTCGCGGTGGATCTCGAAACCGCCGACATAGAGCCGCTCGGTCTTGCGGCTTCCGCCGCGACGCTCGGTGACCTTGCGCACCCGTTCGCCGCCTGCGTCGTAGACGTAGAACGTCGTCTCGGCCGCGTCATCGTGCGCGCGCTGGCGCGCGGTGGCGCTCAGCGCGTCCTTGAAATTCCACGCCATCGTCGGTAGGTGCGCCATGGCCACGATGTTGCCGCACGCGTCATAGGCGTTGGGCTCGGTGACCGGCCTGTCCTTCGTGCCCAGGATCGTACGGCTCAACCGGTTGCTTCGCCGCTCCGGCTCGATCTGGCTGGCTTCGTCATAGACATAGTCCCGCCTCCAGTGATCGTGCGCGGCCCGATGGCTCAGCGCCCGGAAGTTGCCGACGGGGTCGTATTCGTAACGCTCGACGTAGTTGCGCAGCGCCTCGAGGTCGCGCAGGTCGGCCGCTCCGACGAACGGATAGTCCCGGTCGTCGCCGTCCTTTGGGCGGAAATCGAAGGCGGACTGACCCATCTGCTCGCGTCCGCTCGCCTCGATCAGGCGATAGAGCGGGTCGTAGGTGTAGTCGCCGGCGGATCCGATACGCTGATTGGCGTGGAACGTCGTGCGAAGCGCCGCGTCCTCGATGCGCGTGATGTTGCCGATCGGATCGTAGGTATAGTGCAGACCCTGGACAACGGCGGCGTCGCGGAAGAGGCGCGCCGCGACGCCGCCGGTCCCGGACGCGCGTCTCGTCTTCAATCGCGTGAGGCGGAAGGTCTTTTCATCATAGTCATAGGTCGTGGTCGCGCCGTTCGCGTAGCGCAGGACGGTGCGCTGGCGTTTGGCGTCGTAATTGATGTGCTCGACGAAGCGGCTCCACACCGGCTCGCCGCGCCGGTGCTTTCCGCGCAAGTTGACATCGACCTTCTCCAACAGGCTCGCGTCGTTGAACGTCGGCCGGAAGACGCTGCCGTCCGGAGCGGTGACGGCGATGGCGCGATTGAGGGCGTCGTACACGCTCGAGCTGGCGAAGCGCTCGCTTTCCACCTCCTGGTCATGTGACCAGTCCGGCGTCCGCTTGTAGTCGCGTGCAAACTGACGCTCGACCTTCAGGCTATTGCCCTTGAAGTCATAAATCGGCGTCTTGGCAACACCGGCGCCGTCGAAATGACGGAACGGCTGGCCCCGCAAGTTTGCAGCCCGCCGCTCAGACTCGTTCAGCCCGGTTTCCGCGCTGTCGCCATAGATCGTCCGCTCGAACAGTATCTCCCTATGGAAAGCCTCGTCGTGGGGAGATCGCGCGGTGCCGCCGCGCACGAAAGACCGAAGCGGGCGGCGCAGCGGATCGTATTCGGTGCGGAAGGCGTAGTCGCGACTGTTCCAGGACCGGATCGGCTTGCCCGTGACATCGCCAAGCAGCCAGCGCTCACCGGCCTCCATGCTCGCCTGGCGAATTCGCTGACCCGCAATGTCGTAGTCATAGCGCATGACGACGCGACCAAGGGCGTCGACCACGGCGCGCACGTTGCCCTCGATGTCGAGCACGCTGAGCGTCCTGTAGAGTTGGGGCCGCCCCTGGTCGTCCAGGCCGTTGTCCGCGACACTCAGGAAGGCACGACCCAGTCCGTCGAAATAGGCGCGGGTCGGCGTGTCGGCGTGCCGCGCCGCCTTTTCGGCGGCGGCCTGCTCGGCCGGCCCCAACGCTCCGTCGATGCGTCGCCGATACCAAGTTGGCGAATACTCGTTGTCCGGCAGGCGCTGGAAATAGTCGCCCACGTCGGGATCACCGGCGGGATCGAAAGTGGTCGTGTCGTTGGCGTCGAAGGTCGTCTGCGTCCACTGGTCGAACACCACTTTCTGGTAGGTCGCATCCGGATGCAGCGTGGCCACGACGCGCGACAGCGGGTCGTAGAAAAGGACGTCGCTCACCCCCCATCGCTCGATCCCGAAATGCGGCGTCGAGCAGAAAAACGGTTCGTAGCGGCGCACCGGCTTGCCCTTGTCGTCGTAGATCGTGGCGCCCGTGCCGACCCAGCGCGGCATCACGACGGGCGCGTCGGCATCGTCCGGACGCAACGGTCCAGGCTCAGCCTGCGCCTTCATCTGCGCTATGCGTTCGAAGCCGTCCGAGTAGGCGAAAGCCAACTGTACTCGGGTCTCTTGGCCGGGCTTCAGCTCCGCCACATGGGTTTCGCGCGTGATCGACGCAGCGCAGACGGGCGTCCGCGCGAGGTCGTAGAGGATCCGCGTCGTCGCCGTGCCCAGGTGTATGCGGGCCAGCGCCGTCGGATCGTGGGCCTCGAAGAAGCGCTTGATCTCCAGCGGTGCGACATCTGCCACGAAGTCATCGAAGTTGTCGCCTTCGACCGGACCGTCGGCCTTGCCCTGGATAACGGTTCCGGCGAGCAGGCCGACTGCGTCGAACCGGGCGAGCGACCGATTGCCGTTGGCGTCCGTCACCTCCTCGATCTGCAGGACGCGATAGTCGGCGCGCGCGCGGATTTCGTTGCCCACCGCATCGCGCGAGAAAATCGGCATCAAGTCGTGGGAATCGTAACCGATGCGGGTGGTGGCCCCGAACGGGTCTTCGTAGCGATGGACGAGAAAGAAATGCGCGCGGGCGAAGGCCAGCTCATCGGGCGCGGGGGCCGGTTCGGGCGAATAGTGGACGCGCCCCGACGGTGCCCAGAACGGCCCGTCGCCATCGAGGTCGACATAGCCGGCTTCACGGCTGGCGAGAATCTCGCGCAGCTCGGTCTGCGAGGCTTTGGCCCTGAACAGGTCGAGCAGCCCCTTGGTGAGACGGCGCTTGAACGTTTCGCCCGGCAGGGCCAGGGACTCCAGCGCGCCCAGCGGCATCAACCGTGTGAGGTCATCGCTGCGGTAGAACGTGCGCGCCTCTTTGATCAGACGCTTTTGCGCGCGTCCCTCGTGCGGCTCGGCGTCGTAGGCGATGAACTGCGCCTGGCTCGCGATCCTGGCCACCTCGAGGAAACCAAGCCGGCGAGAGCTCGAAATCTCCGGCCCGGTCAGCTGGTAGACTTGCGTTTGCGCGATCAATGGCGCTCGATAGTCGTCATCACGCCAAACCGCGTTGGTGAAACGGCTCTCGGTCAGGGTCGCCAGTGTGCGGGTCTGCTGTTCGCCGTGGGACGAGGCGGCGCGGCCGTAGCCGATCGCCGCAGACTTCAGCACATTTCCGAACTCGTCGACCGCCAAGGTCAGGGCGTGGCTGATGCGCGGATCGCCAGGATTGCGCTCACAGGCCAGCGACAGGCTCTCGCGCGCATGCGTGAAGAACACCGCGTAACGGTTGTTCTTCTTGGGCTGCAGCATCGCGATGGTGAAATTGTTCTCGACGACCGCATAGGGCATGGCTTCTCGTGCCGTGCCATCAAGGGCGTAGGTTTCCTGGCGCAGCATGACGCCGCGCAGCGCGCGACACGCCTCGCGGGCTTCGAAGGGTGTGAGATCGGGGGGAAGGATCGTATCGTCGAGGGTCTCAGCGAAGACCGAGCCGCCGGCGCCGCTATACTCGTGGGCGAGCTGGCGCGATACCCGTTCGCCGGCCAGATATACACCGGTATGGAACCAGGTTTTGATGAAGACAGGTGGCGTGCTTTCGGGCCCGCCGACGCTTGGGATGTCCTGGCCGACCCATTGGTCCACCCGACCGAAGCCGCGGAATTCGCGCTCAAGGCCGTCGAAGAAGCCGTGATGGTAGGCGTAGCGTGTCTCGAATCGATTGCCGCTGACCAGATCACGAGTCTCGGTGCGGCTGACGACATGGACCGGAAACGGCAAGCGGGTGATCCAGGGTGCGCCGGCCCTTGCGTCGGCAAGGTAGAATTCGGTGGACGAGGTGTATTCGACTCGTGTCTGTGCTCCCATGTTGTTGTCGACAAAGTTGAGCAGGTTCGGCTTTAGGCCGCGCATCAAATCGATGTAGCGCAACTGCCGGAGGCCCATGGCCGGAAGCGGCGTCGACCACAGCAGACACGCCGTACCCCGGCCGAGAAAATCGGTGACTGAAACCGCGCTGAGGTCGTCGATCGGCGCGAAGTTTTCGATCCGCTTTGCTGGGCTCCAGCCATTGCCCGACAAGTTGAGATAGATATCGACCCCGTCTTGCCGCAGATACAATAGATCAGTGACACCGCTTCCGTCGGTGTCCGAGAGGCGAATGCGTTTCTGATCGAAGGTATCGGGCTCATCGAACCACGGCGCATGGCTCATGGTGATCTTCGCGCCGAAATGGCCGTAGCCGAGATTGGGCCAATAGCAGACTTCCCCGTTGCGAACGCGCACGATGTCGGAAAGACCATCACCGCTCATGTCGGCGAGATAGATCGACTCTGTGCTGTCTGCGAAGATCACCGCCGGCCCCACATCGTCATCGTGGGGAACGCGGAGCTTGACCCCGGCACCGAAGCCCCACTGTAAGAGCGAGGGGTGCCAAACGAGCGCTTCCTGCTCGGTGATCAGGATGTCGGCGACACCATCTCCGGTCAGATCGAGGAAGCGCATATTGGGATCTGACCAATCCACCCTCGGCATGGCGCCAAACGTGCGGAATCCGGTCCAACCGGCGTCCACGGTGCGTTCGAAATAGCCGGAACCGGTGGCGGTAAAGTCGACGAGATCGAGATTGCCGTCGCCCGTGACGTCCAGCAATTGCCGCCCTTGGCGAAGGCGCGGGCTGACCGGGCTGCTTGGGACCGCTTCGGCGCGTGCGAAGCGACCGTCGCCGAGATTGCGCTTATAGAACCACGCGCCGCCTTGCTCCGAGAAGATTCCGGCTATCCCCTCGCCGTTGAGATCAAGCCAGCGACAGCGAGAACCGTCGAGGCCGCCCGACAGGTCGGCAAGGCTTGAGGGTTCGGCCTCGACAACCTCGAAACGCAGGGCGCCGGGCTCCTCGAGCGGGCTGCAGGTGTAGCGGAAGTCGAGGCGGGGCAAGGTGCTGGTGAGATACAACCCATCGCGCTGGCGTCTGTGCCCGCACTGAATGACGCTTTCGAGCAAGGCGCCTTCGGGTCGTTGGCGATAGTGGAAGGACGTCGAGCGTACAAGACATGCGTCCACGCCGAGCTCGTGCGGGATATGGTGGAAGACCAACGCCCGCATGCACAGACGATGCGTGCGCACTTCGAACCCTGCCCGGTAAGTCGAAAAAGGATCCGTCCGCGCCGGCCAAGGGGTCTGGGCCTCGGCGTGTGCTTCGGCATAGACAAAGCCCTCATTGTCGGGCGGCGCTTCCCGATAGCGCCCTTCCCCAAAGTCGAGGACAACACTGAACATCCATGACGCCGCATCGAGTTCGGCCAAAGCGATGTCCCAGGTGCATGCGCCCCGAATGAGGCCTCGGTTCAAGGGCACCCGATTTCCGTAGCGGATGCGACTTAAATAGCGATTGGCGCCGCGCAGGCGATTTCGTTCGCCCGGCATGGCCGTGTCGACACCGTCATCGGTCTCGCGCTCGTAATCGTGGAGGATCGCGTTGCCTTTATCGTCGAAGCTGCAACGGATCAGCCAGGAGAAGACCTTGTCCGGCATGGCTGGATCCGAGATGCGCGAGACCTCGTCCGGGCCGAAGATGCTCAAGACGTTGTCTTTGGAGATCGTACGCCAGTGTTGTTCGCCGTTGCTTTCCCGTGTCCAGCGCTCGATGCGGGCGAACAAGCCTTCGGTGCGGGGCCGATATGCAACGACGCGATAGCCGCGTTCGCGTTTGAGCGTGGCGCCGAACCCACCATCGTGCTGCGCGTCGGGCACAGGAACCAAGTCCTCCTGCCCGGACAACACGAAGATGTCCGCCAGATCCTGGTTCCGTTCGTCCCGGTCTTCGTAGCGAGGCAAGCCTTTGTCGGTCCGCCGGGTGATCCGGGTGGGCGTGAGGCTCCATCCAAGCCCGAACGGGCCGTTGCCGGCGCCGGAGTCATAGCTGACGGCAAGATCGGGTCCGAAGCGCTGACGCCCGGGGGACATGGAGATCGGAATGTTCCACGACCCCGTTCCATTGGCGGGATTGGTTTTGAATTTCTCACCTATGCCTCGCAGCGCGCCTCCGCCCTTGGGCAAGGTGATCTGCGGTGCTGTGAAGGAATCGCTCGTCGACGGTCGAGAATCCTCACCGGGCTCGTTTCGGAAAGGTGTGTCCGCCATGAACATCTCGCCAGCGCCGTGGAACTATGTTGTGCGAACGGGAAAATTCACTCCAATCGATGTCCGATAGATCGACTTCCATTGTTTCCGACTGCCGCGATGCCGGCTTCCGTCAACGAGACATAAGTACAGCCGCAGCAAACGGCTGGCATCAATCTTCCCGGGAGCAACTCATCAATGCTCCTATACGTTGATCAATCTACGGGTGAAATTCGAAAGAGTCGAGGGGCTTGGCCCGTGCGTTCGGCAATCGCAAGCGCCGCACGGAGCATGGCGGCGCGAAGGTCGCCGCTTTGGATTTTGTGACTATGTCTCGTGCCTTGGGGTTGGGTTACAGCTAGGCGCCACCATGTGCCCCCGCCAGGTTCGCGCGGGAGAGCGCGCTGAGCCGTTGATCACGCTCGAAAAGAGAGGCACGCCTGGAGACAAGCCGATGCAGATCGACAGCTACGAGTCGCGGATCAGTGCCGCAGCGTCTGGCCAAGTCGTCGGCGATCACCGCAGGTCCCCTGGCAACCGTTTGGTCGAAATTCGCAATCAGCCTGCAACGGAGGCTTTTTTCCCTGTTATTTTCGAATTCTTTCCCTGTTACCGCAACAATAATTCCCTGTTATTTTTCTCACTGCAAATACGATTTAAGCCCGTAAACACCGCACAATGCGCTCATTACCGACCTATTCTCGACCCCAAATTTCGCGATTTTCCCTGTATTCTTCCCTGTTATCAGGGAATAGTGCCCGGAGAACTGTTCGCATATGACTGCCCGCACCACCATTTAATCAATGACTTGGCGGTCGTGTAAGGCGGGCAAAAATCGCTTTTGCCTTTCAATGCAAGGCAAACCGGCTGTCCGCCCGACATTGCCGGTCGACGCGCGTGCCTTCTGCCGTTGCGATCATCGATGACAACTCACCGGCGGACCGGCAGCTTCCCAAGCTGCGCAAGAACTACGCCGCCGCGGCGGCGCGCCGCAATGTGGGAAGCGCCACCGTCACCACGGTTCCGACGTGTTCGGTGCTGTCGATGCGCACCGTACCTCCGTGCAAACCGGCCAGGCCGTAGACGAGCGCAAGACCGAGCCCCGTTCCTTCGTGCGCAACGTGGGGATCCTTGGTGACCCGCTCGAACGGGCGCCCGAGGCGTTCGAGCGCGGCCTTGGGAATCCCGGTTCCGGTGTCGCGGACGGCAATCTCCAGAATATCCGCGCCCATTCGGGCGCAGACCAGGACTTCGCCGCCTTTCGGCGTGAACCTTACGGCGTTGGACAGCAGATTGATCAGAATCTTTTTCAGCGCGCGCGGGTCGGCCGTCAGGCTTGCTGCGTCCGCCGGCACATCCGTGGACAGCAAAATCCGGCGTTCCTCGGCGGCGAATCGCATCAGCGCGGTGCAATCGCCGATCAACCCGGCTATATCCACGTTCTCCATATGAAGGACGAATTTGCCCGCCTCGATCTTCGACATGTCCAGTATGTCGGAGATCACCTCGAGCAGATGCGAACCCGATTTGTTGATGTGCCTGGCATATTCGCCATACCGGTTCTCCAGCGGACCGAAAATGCCCTGCAGCATCATGTCGGAAAATCCGATGATGGCGTTGAGCGGCGTGCGCAGCTCGTGGCTCATATGCGCCAGGAACTCGGATTTGACGCGGTTGGAGGCTTCGGCGGATTTCTCGGCGATGCGGCTGCGGACCAGCTCGTCCTCGACGCGCTGCTTTTCGAGCGCGTTGCGGCGGAACACGGCCAGCGCGCGCGAAAGCTCGCCGATCTCGTCGGCGCGGTCTGCGAAGGGCAGCTCGCAGGCCATGTCGCCGTCTGCCACAAGCCGCATGGTCTCGGTGATCCTGGACATCGGGCGCGCGATCCTGCGGCTGATGAACAACATCGCAAAAAGTGCACAGGCGAGCGACAGGAACATGATGCAAACATGGATGGCGAGGTTGCGGCGGGCGGCCTCCAGCTCCTCGCGCGCGTGGTTGTCGGAGAGATCGACCGCGATTTTCGCCACCTGGACGAGGCTCTTCATTGCCGTGCTGGAAGCGCCGATCCAGTCATGGGCCGAGGTCGGCGGCCGCTTTCCCGACGCGAACGCGTCGATCACCGTTTTGCGAAGTCCGCGCAGTCGCACGAAATAAAGCTCATTTGCGGTGGTGATCGCGGCGTGCAGCGCGGGCGGCACGTGTCCCAGATTCGCGTCTTCCAGGATCACGTCCCAAAGCGCGTCGCCCCGGCCCGTGAGCTCGGTCATGACTTCGAGCCGAGCCTTGTCGTAGCCTTTGCCGCTGGCGATGCCGGCGCCGACGAGCAACCTGTCGTTCCCCGCGAATTCGCGAGCGGCCCAGCTCAGCTGCTTGATCTTCATCATCTCGGCGATGAAGGCGTCGCTGCGGTCGATCTCGTCGGTGAGCTCTGCGGACACGCGGTCCTCCACCGCAAATGGGTTTCTGTCCGTGGGAACCCACTTGGCAATCAACGCCGCCGATCGCAGACTGGGTCGGTGCAACGCGGCATCGATCTGCGGCCGTTGCGCGTCCAAGGCGGTTCTTTCCTTGACGATGGCGGCGCGCTCGGACGCGGTGCCCATATTGTTCTTCGCGAGCGCGGACAGGGCGTCGTTCAGGGCGGCGGTGGAACGCGCCCGCACTTGCTCGATGTCGGCCCAGGTCTCTGCGTCCACGGCGCGCGGCGACTCCAGCACGGTGCTCACGGTGCCAAGTTCGAACCTGCGATACTGCATGGACGTGAACAGGTCGCGCGCGATGCCCGAGGCCGTCACGATGCGCGTGTCCGTGCGCATCTCGTCATAGGCGCCGAGCGCCAAAATGGCGGATGTCACCACCAGCGCAAGCGCCATGGCGCCGGTAATGGCTACCAGCGTCCGGGTGACGGACAGTGCCTTGCTCATGGCGAATCGGCTCGGCTTGGATCCGCGCGAAAGTCGGATCGAAAGCCTGATGGTAACCATTCAATCGTTATGATGGGTTTAATGGCGATCAGCGGAGAGGATGCCGGCCGGGGTGGAGATGAGCGATGGGGCGGCAATGAATATCACGCGGAGAAGCGTGCTTGCCGGCGCGGCGGCGCTGTCGACGTTGCCGCTGGCGGTACGTGCGGGCGCGAATGCCGATATCGATGTCGCGATCGTCGGCGGCGGCGTCGCCGGCACCTACGCGGCCTGGCGCATCGCAAGCGAACAGCCCCATCTGCGCATCGCCCTCTTCGAGATGAGCGACCGGATCGGCGGGCGGTTGCGCTCCATTGCGTTCCGGGAGGCGCCGAATCTGGTCGGTGAAGCCGGTGGCATGCGCTTCCTGCCGGCCCACAAGCACGTTTTCAACCTTGTACGGCGACTCGGGCTGCCCGCGCGCGGCTTTCCCGTCATCGAACCGCAGGACCATCTCGTCCTGCGCGGCCGCAGCTTTACGTATGCGCAGGCGGGACAGCCGACAAAGCTCTTTGCGTACAATATTCCGCCGTCGGACCAGGCGCCGAACAGTCAGCGCTACGTGCAGGGCGTCGAGAAAATCATTCCCGGCTTCGGCCGCATGACGCCCGCGCGTTGGCTGCGCATCCGATCGGGCATCCGTTACAAAGGCCGGCTGCTCAAGGACTGGCCGACCTGGGCGTTGATGGCCGACATATTTACGGCCGAAGAAAACCGCTTTTTCCAGGATACGGGGGGCTATGACATCGCGCCTCTCGGCAGCGCGCTTCATGACTTCGACGAAAAGCTGCTCGGACCCGACCTGTCGAAACCGTTCCTCACGATCGCAGGCGGCTATCAGAAATTGCCGCTCGCGCTCGCGGCCGAATCGCGACGCCTCGGCGTGAGAGTGCTGACGGAGACCCGCCTCGCGAGTCTTTCCGTGCCGGGTTTGCCCGGGCAGGCATTCAGGCTGGGCCTCGTCGATCGCGCGGACCGCAGGACCGCGCTTTCCGCGAGACGCGTGGTGCTCGCGCTGCCGCGCCGCGCTTTGGAACTGATCGAGGACTTCCCCGCGCGTCGCGATCCTCGCGTTGCCGACCTCATCGCGTCTGTCGTCGGCGAGCCCGCGACCAAAGCCTTTCTGCTCTATCCCCGGGCCTGGTGGCGCGATCTCGGCATCGACGGCGGACGCTCCGTCACCGACATGCCGGCGCGCATGTTCTATGGGCTGGGCGCCGAGAAGGAGCGGCTCGCGAGCGAACCCGCGAACGGATTTGGGCTGCTGATGGCCTATTGCTGCGGAGCAGATGTACAGTATTGGCAGCAGCTTGTGCCCCAGGCGCCGCGCGAAACGGCGGGATTTCAATGGCTGCCCGGCAATTCCGGACTCGCACTCGAAATTCATCGCCAAGCGCGGCTGACCTATGCGACGCAGCCACCCGCGCCGCTGGGCGCCTGTTTTCAGGACTGGACCGTCGATCCTTATGGCGGCGCCTGGCATCTGTGGCGCCAGGGTGTCGACGGGATGGAATTGGCTGATTCCGTGATGAGCCCCATTACCGGTCACGAGCTTTACATTTGCGGCGAAGCGTACAGCCCGTACTACCAGTCCTGGGCGGAAGGTGCGGTCGAGCGCGCCGAAACGATGCTGCAGCGCCATTTCGGATTGAAGCCGCCCCGATGGCTCGGTTGAGACGCGGAACGTCGCCACAGTTGCGCGCGCGAGTTTCTGGATTCCGACCGAGCACGCGATCGTTCCTTCCCCAATTCGCTATTGAAGCCAGAGGAGAAGAATTCTTCACACGGGAGGGGTCACAGGTTTAATCCCTGTCGCGCCTTCGTCATCCGTCAGCTCTTTTTCCGGCCGCCCGGCGCCTTCTTCGGCACCTTCTTGCCCTTCTTGCGCGCTTCGGAGAGGCCGATGGCGATGGCTTGCTTGCGGCTCTTGACCTTGCCGCCCTTCCCGCCCTTGCCGCTGCGCAGCGTCCCTTTCTTGCGTTTTTCCATCGCGCTCTCGACGTCCTTCGAGGCGCTCTTCGAATATTTCCGGGCCATCCCTGGTTCCTTCCTGCCCGCGCCCTGAAGTTCCAAACGCGGAATTGCCGGCTTCGTGCCAATCCGCCGGCTCGGGAACCCGAAGGCCTGCTGGCGGTTTGTGTTGCTCATCAGGGAGTTCATCCGTGTTCCAGGCCGAGCAGGCGCCCCACATTCTGGCTCAAGCGGACTACGCCGCCGCGGTGGCGGGCCTGCGCTACGTGTCCGACGAGGATACGCCCGGCATCCGCCGCGAGCGTCACGGCAAGGGCTTCACCTATCGCGACGCCGAGGGGCGCGCCGTGCGCGACGCGCCGCTCCTCAAGCGCGTCCGGGCGCTCGCCATTCCCCCGGCCTGGACCGGCGTGTGGATTTCGCCCGACGCGGACGCGCATCTGGCCGCGACGGGGCGCGATGCCAAGGGCCGCAAGCAATATCGCTACAACCCCGCCTTCGTGGAGGTTCGCGGCCTGGCCAAGTTCGGCCATCTGATCGCCTTCGCGCAGGTGCTTCCCAGGATCCGCGAGACCGTGGACGGGCATCTGGGGCTGCGCGGCATGCCGCGCGAGAAGGTGCTGGCGACGATCATCGCGCTGCTGGAGCAGACTCTGATCCGCATCGGCAACGAGGACTACGTCAAGCAGAACGGCAGCTTCGGCCTGACCACGCTGCGCAACCGCCATGTGCGGGTCGAGGGCAGCGAGCTGCGCTTCCTGTTCAAGGGCAAGAGCGGCAAGACATGGCGGCTCAGCGTGAGGAACCGGCGCGTCGCCGGCGTCGTGCGCGCCTGCCAGGAGCTGCCCGGCCAGAACCTGTTTCAATATCTGGACGAAGCAGGACAGCCGCAGAAGGTCTCGTCCAGCGACGTGAACCTCTATCTGCGCGAGGCCGCGGGTCACGAGGTCACGGCCAAGGACTTCCGCACCTGGGCGGGTACGGTCGAGGCGGCGCTGGCGTTCCACCGGATCCCCGGCCCGCCGCTCAAGAAGCATGTGCGCGAGGTGGTGGCGCAGGTCGCCGAGCGGCTCGGCAACACGCCCACGGTCTGCCGCAAATGCTACATCCATCCCGAAATCATCGCGGCGTATGAGCAGGGCGATCTCGCGCTCGGGGCCCATATCGGCGAGGAGACCGAGGATCGGGCGGCGCTCGACCGCGCCGAACGCGCGGTCCTGCGTTTTCTCAAATCGCGCTTGCCGGTCTGACGCAAGGCGAAGCCGGGCGCGGCCGTTCGCGGGAAAATGCCTGAGAATGCAACTGCTTTTCCATGCGCGCGTTAGCTGAGCGCGATAAAGCCACAAGAGCGCCGCTCAGCGTTCGACACCATACAAAGGACTCACCCATGCAAAAGAAACCGATGGACGCCATTGCGCTGCTGAAGGCCGATCACCGCAAGGTCGAGGGGCTGTTTGCGAAGTTCGAGAAGTCCAAGGACAAGCGCGCGAAGAAAGCGCTCGCCACCGAGATCTGCACCGAGCTCACGGTCCACACGATCATCGAGGAGGAGATATTCTATCCCGCCTGCCGGGCGGCGGTGGAGGACGATCTCAGGCTCGAGGCCTATGTCGAGCATGACGGCGCGAAGGTGCTCATCGCCGAGCTCGAGGCGAGCGATCCGGACAATGAGTTCTATGACGCGAAGATGACGGTGCTCTGCGAACAGATCAAACACCACGTCAAGGAAGAGGAAAAGCCGGGCAAGGGCCTCTTCGCCCAGGCGCGCAAGGCCGATCTCGACCTCGACGCGCTCGGCGGGCAGCTGGCCGCGAGGAAGGAAGCGCTTCTGGCCGAGATAAAAAAGAACGGCCTGCCGAAGCCCGAGACCCGCAGCTTCACGGGCCATCAGATCGAACAGGGCGAGCCGGTGGAGCTGGCTGCTTAGCGCAGTTTTCGATTGAACGGAATCACTCCCGATCGTCATGAGCCCCGCTGGCGGGCAACCACGTTCGCCACCGGGGCATTCGGGGAATGCTACACTGCGCGGGACACACGGAGTTTCCCATGCGCAAAGCGGCGGCCGAGCCGAAACCTGCCAACGCCGTCGCCGCCTGCGTCTGCGGGGCGGTGAGGATCGAGATCGAGGTTCCGGCGTTCTGGGCGTGGCACGACCATTCCCAGGCGAGCCGCCACGCGCAGGCCTGCGCCTATGCCACTTACATAGGGACGTGGAAGAGCCGCATGCGCGTCGTCAAGGGCGCAAAAAGCATCGTGCGGTTCGAGGACAAGGTGCTACGCACGGTGCGCAGCTTCTGCGCGAAGTGCGGAACGCCGCTCGCCTATGAGCGCGCGCATTCGCCCAAGATGGTCAACATCCCGCGCGCGATCTTCGCCGGGCGCACCGGGCGCGAGCCGCGCTATCATCTGCATTTCGAGGAGGCGCCGGAATGGGCGTACCGCTACGAGCCCCTCGTCCCCCTCAAGGGCTATCCCGGCGTGCTGTGGGAACGCCCCGGACGCAAGAAGAAGATTTCCGTCCCCGATCCGTTCGCGTGAACGCGACACTCCGATACAAGCGTTACAGGACTGCATTCAAACCGACAAAAACCGGCAATCGTAGTGTCGCCTCTGCCCAGCAGTGTTCGGCCATCCCAAGCGGATTCGAGCATCAACGAAAGGCAGTGCCCATGAGACTTTCCAACTTCCTGCGCGCCGGCGCGGCGGCCGCCGCGCTATCGGCGTGCGCGTTCGCGGCTTCGCCCGCCTCGGCCGAGAAAAAGCACGAGTTCCCGTTCCGTCACATCGTCGTCATCTACGAAGAGAACCACAGCTTCGACAACCTTTACGGCCTGTGGGACAGCGTCGAGGGCCAATCGGTCAACGGCCTGGCGAACGCGGACGCGCCGCACACGACCCAGGTGCGCCAGGACAACGTCACGCCCTATGGCTGCCTCTATCAGCTGGACGTCAACCTGACCTCGCCGCCGCTGCCCGCGACCTGCACGGACAACGCCGGCACGGTGCCGATCACCAGCCACTTCACCAACGGTCCGTTCGCCATCGACGACTACATCCCGCCGATCGCGACGACCTGCCCCACCCCCAACCAGTTCGCCGGCAACGGCATCATCAACGGCCAGGGCCTTCCGGGCGGCTGCACGCGCGACATCTTCCACCGCTTCTACAGCGAGCAGTACCAGTTCGACGGCGGCAAGCAGGACCGCTACATGACCGGCAGCGACGCCTCGGGCCTGACCATGGGGCACTTCAACACGCTGCAGCTGCCGATCTACACCTATCTGCATTCGAACGGCGCACCGCACTACGTCGTGATGGACAATTTCTTCCAGTCCGGCTTCGGCGGCTCGTTCTTCAATCACCAGTTCCTGATCGCGGCGCAACCGCCGCTGTTCGCGAACGCGGTGCATGACGGCGGTTCGACCGACCTGCACTCGATCCTCGACACCAACGGCATGCCGGTGGCGACGCCGCTCTACACGCCGACCACCACCGTCAAAGACGCGCAGCTCACCCAGGAGTGCACGGGCGCGCCGGGCCACAAGGTCAACACGGCGCTCGCCTGCGGCGACTACGCGGTGAACACGACGCAGCCGACCTATCAGCCCTTCTCGCCCGGAACCGCGAGCTACAAGCAGCTTCCCCCGCTCACCAACGCCACCATCGGCGACGAGATGAGCGCGGCGAAGGTCTCGTGGGCGTGGTTCTCCGGCGGCTGGTCGAACGCCGACGGCGACGTGGGCAAGCCCGGCTGGACCAACGGCACCTGGTCGGACCACAGCTGCACCGATCCCAACGTCCTGTCCACCGCCGTGTGGCCGAACTGCCCGGACGGCGCGTTCCAGTTCCATCACCAGCCGTTCAACTACTATGTGAACTACGCGCCGGGCACCAAGGCGCGCAAGGAGCACCTGCTCGACGAGGTCCAGTTCTTCCAGGAAGCCGCTTCCGGCACGCTGCCGAAGGTCAGCTTCATCAAGCCCGTCGGCGAGGAGAACGAGCATCCGGGCTACGCCAGCGAGTCCAACGGCTCGGGTCACCTGGTCAGCCTGCTCAACGCCGTGTTCAACGGCCGCGAGGGCAAGGAGACGCTCGTCATCGTCACCTATGACGAGTTCGGCGGCCAGTGGGATCACGTGCCGCCTCCGGGCCAGGCGGGCGGCCCGAACGGTCCGCACGACCAGTGGGGTCCGGGCACGCGCATCGCCGCGATCGCGATCTCGCCGAAGTTCGTCCACTCCGGCGTCGACCACAGCGAGCACGACACGACGTCCATCCTGGCGACGATCGAGCACCAGTACGATCTCAGCCCGCTGGGCACGCGCGACGCGCAGGTCTCCGACCTGCACAGCGCCGTGAAGATCGGCATGCACGGCAACGGCAACTGATAGCGTCTTTGCCTCTGATCTGAGTGAGCAGCGGGCCGGTGCGAACCGGCCCGTTCGCTTTTGCGAGACGCGCCGCTCCGTTGTCATTCCCGGCGGAGCGACGCCTACGGCGTCGTGACGGGAAGGGAACCCAGGTGACTGGTTGAGGAGCCCAATCACCTGGGTCCCCTTCCCTCAGATCGCTCGCGTCGCGAGCGATCTTCGCCGGGGATGACAATGGAGCGTGATGGTCAGCTCAACGCCAGCAAATGATTGTCGAACCCCGCCTCGACATGCCAGCGCGCCTCGGCCGCCGGGCCTTTGTCGCTTGCCGCGATCCTGACGATCTCGCCCATGCCGGAGCTGGCCCAGAAGCCCTTGTCGTCCGCAGCGACACCGCAGACGTCGGCGATGGGGATGCCGCCCAGCCACTTCCCGCTCGAAGCCGACCAAAGCCCGAGCACGCTGCCGCGCGGGCTCGCAGCGGCGACGTATGCGCCGCTGCGATCGATCGCGACCGAGCCGATATAGCCGCGGAAGTCGCAATCGCGCGGATCGGGCCATTCGAACGGTTCGAGCTCCTTGGCGACCGCCGCGAGCAGCGGCCGCGTCTGCGAAAGATCCTGATCCTGCGCCGCGACGACGACCGTCTCTGCGTGCAGGCCCAGATGGCGCAACGACAGCGACGGGTCCTTGAGCTTGTGGCGCGCGAGCACGCGGCCCGATGCCGGATCGATCTCCACGACCGCGCTGTCGATGCCGCCGGGATTGAGCGCGGGCCCCGCGACGCCGCCGTCCTTGATGAGCCCGCCGATCGCCACGAACAGCCGCTCGCGCGCGAAGACGAGCTCGTGTGGCTCGATCCCGCCGGGCCGCCAGCGCGCGCGCGGGGCGCCGGTCCCGGGATCGCGCGTCACGAGCGCGGCTTCGAAGCTCGTGGCGTCGAACTGGGTCGTCACCAGCACAGCACCGTCGGGCGAAACGGCGGCGTGCCCGGCGAAGCGGCTATCGCCCGCGGCGAAGCTTGTGAGCGCCGACGGATCGCGCGGATCGAACATCGACGCGGTGAGCCCGGGCCTGCGCCCCATCACCAGCACGCGTCCGTCCGGCAGCCGCACCGGCGCATGCCCGCGCATCGGCAGCGCGAACGGCACCAGCCCGCTCTCGCTCCACACCGCGCCGCCGTCGCGCGCGCCGAGCTTCGCCGCGCTCACCAGGCGCGGCGCGGCTTGTGCCGCGCGCACGCCCGGCACAACGCAGGCCGCACCCAACCCTGCGAGGAACGCACGTCTAGTCGCCATCGAGATTGTTGAACCCCAAAGTGAGACCGGTCGCCTCCGGTAGCACCGCGATGGCCGTCAGGCTCAACGAGGCAAAGACGTCGTGGGCGTGGTTGATCGCGGAGGTTCGGTTTTTCGCCACGAGCTTCGGATCGTGGAGGATCCGCAGCGTTCCTTCCGCGTCGTCGAAGGCGGCGTCGAGGCGCATGCGGTCCGCGGGCGGCGCGTCGTGCAGGAAGAACGCAAGCCCCTCGCGGATCGCGGCGAGATTGATCTCCACGTCGCGCAGGCTGCGCCCGCTGCGCACGGCTTCGGCGAGGCGCGGCGCTTTCGGGTTCAGCGCGTCATGCAGCAGCATCGCCACTTTGAGGTCCTTCAGCCCTTCGAGACCCGCGGCGAGGTCGGTCATCATCACGCTCGCGGCCTCGCGGGCGTCGGCGAAGGACATGTTCCAGCGCGTGTTAGCGTCCAGCGCCGCCACGGCGCCGTTCGCCGAGGTCCAGTCCGTCACGATGGCGTCCGCGATCGCCGCCTGTCCGCGCGCGACGGCGACGCCGATGGCGCAACGCTGCACGGTGAGCGGCTCCTTGTCGTAGAGCAGGCGCTCGATCACCGGAAGCCCCTGTCCCGCGACGCTGCCCGAGGCCAGCTTCTCGGACGTTGGTGCATCCGCCAGCATCGCATCCAACGCCTTCGTGGTCGCGCCGGTGCGGTCGAGCCACCAGTTGAAGCGCTCCACGCGCAATCCGGTCGCCGCCGGGCCGATGCGCACGAACTCGACCCGCGCCCAGACGTCGGCGAGATCGTTGAACGCCGTCTTCAGCACGGCCGTGTCCTTGTAGCGGCCGGCGGCGCAGAACGATGTCCAGGCGTCGGCTTGCGCGTGCGCGGCCGACGCCACCGCCTCGAAGCGCGGTACCGCGAATTCGTGCGCGAAGCGGCGCGCGGTCGCGGCGGGGTCGTCCGCGACAGCGGGTCCGCATAGGGCGAGAAGGCCGAACGCGGCCGCAACCAGAACTCTCATGCTCATTTCCCGATCAGGAAGGATTCGAGCAATTTGCGTCGCTTTGGCGACAATGCGTTGAAGGTCAGGCGCGCCTGCGACGCCTCGCCGCCGTGCCAATTCACCGCTTCCGCGATCGAGCGCGCCCTTCCGTCGTGCAGGAGCCCGCCCTGGCTCAACTCATTGGCGAGATTCCACAGCGGCGCCGTCCGCCATTCGGAGGATTTCGCGTCGCCCTCGGCGATGCCGTCATCGAGGCCGGATCCCATGTCATGCAGCAACAGGTCCGTATACGCACGAACCGGCGCGCCTTGCGCATCCTTCAGCACGGCATGGCAGGCAAGGCACCCCGACGCCTTGAAGACCGCGAAACCCGGCCCGGCCTCGCGCAACGCGGCCACGGGCTGCAGCGAGCGCAGGTACGCAACGAGATAGTCGCGCATGGTGTCCGGCAGCTCTATCGTTTGTCCCGGCGCGGCGCGGCAGGCTTTCTCGGCCTCCGTGCATTCGCCCCACGGCCCCGGCAGGCCCGAGGTGGCGATGCCGAAATCGCGCTGGAAGGCGGTCGCGACCTGGGCGGTGATGCTGGGCATCGTCGCCTTCCAGCCGAAGCGGCCGAGTACGCCGCCGATCCGCGCCGCGTGTCCGTGACCTTTCAGGATCTCGCTCTCGGGTACGCTTTCGAGCGCGCCGATCCCGAACAGCGACGGCGCGCGCCTGAGCGCCGCATGCGCGGCGAGCGGGCCGTAATAGAGCTTGGCGAAGTCGAGGGCGGGCGCGCGCATGCCGTTCGACGCCTGCCAGTGGAACGCGACATCGGCTTCGGGATCGAAGCCCGGCAAAGCGCGAGTCTGGATCTGGTCGCCATAGACGGGATCGTGGCCGAGGCGCACCGCCAGGCCTTCGCCTATTGCGTCTTCGGCGACGCGTCCGGGCCCGCCGCCGATGTGGCAGGAACTGCACGCGCGCGCGTCGTAGAGCGGACCGACGCCGCCGCCCGCGCTGAGCGACGACGGCGAGGAGATCCACGGCCGCTTGAACAGCGTCCAGCCCGTCGCGACGTCGAGGTTGCGCGCGCCGTTCATCTCGAGCGGCGGCGGCGCCGCGGCGAGCGCGGGTACGGCGGCCAGCAGCGCAAGCGCGATCAGGAAACGCGAAACCATCCCATCATTCCCGTCTCCTGGTGCTCGATGACGTGGCAGTGAATCATCCAATTGCCAGGATTGTCCGCGACGAAGCCTACAGTCACCCGCTCGTTCGGCAAAACCAGGACCGTATCGGCGCGGTGCACGGGCCGCTTCAGCAGGTTTGCGGACAACATCGTTAAAGTGTGGCCGTGGACGTGGATCGGATGCGCGCGCGAGGTGTCGTTCTCGATCTCGAGCACCACCTTGCGCCCGCGCGGCAACGAGAACAAAGGCGGCGGCAGGCGCGCATGGTCGCGCCCCGGCCAGGACTGCCCGTCCAGCGTCCAGAACGTCCCGGCCGCGAGACAGAGCGAATCCGCGATCTCGATCCGGCGTCCGTCGGGCAGCACGACGGGCGCGGGCTGCGGCAGCACGTTCGCCACGACCGCCGCCTCCAGCTTGAGCGTGTGATGCCAGGCATCGGAGAAATCCACCGGCGCGGCGACGGCGGGATCGGCCACCGTGCCGCTTTGCGATCCGGCACGCAACGTCGCGAGCAACACAGGCGCGGCGGCGAAGTAGTCGAGCAAGCGCGCCTCATCGCCCGTCATATCGAGCGCGAGATCCAGCCGCATCCCGGGGCCGAGCTTCCAGGTATCGAGCACGAAGGGTGCGACCGGATTGCCGTCGATGGCGATCACGCGCGCCCGCGCGCCTTCGACGCCGATCTCCGCGATGCGCGAGGGATCGGCGTTGATCAGCCGCGCGCGCACGCCGCCCTGCGCTCGCAGATCGATGACGGGCTCGGCGACGCCATTCACCGTGCGCAAGGTGCCGAAGGTGCCGGCGCGGCTGGCGCCGCTCTCGGTGAAGAAGGGCAGGAAGCGGCCGGCGTCGTCCAGCCGCCAATCCTTCAGCATCAGGACCACATCGTCGTTCCAATGCCCGTCCGGTTCGTCGACGATCAAGGCGCCGACGAGCCCACGTCCCAGTTGCGCCGCGGTGTTGCAATGCGGATGGAAGAAGAACGTGCCGGCATCCGGCGGCGTCAAGCGATAGAGGAACGTCTCGCCCGGCTGCACCGGCAACTGCGTCAGATACGGCACGCCGTCCATCGCGTTCGGCCCGCGCACGCCGTGCCAGTGGATCGAGCTGTGCTCGGCGAGCGCGTTCTTGAGCGTGACCGACAGCGCCTCACCCTTCGTCAGGCGCAGCACCGCAAACGGCCGCTCGCCATAGAGCCACGCTTTATCGCTGCCCAGAGCGAAGTCGTGTTCTTGCGCTGTCAGCACGATGTCGCGGTTGCCGGCCGCGATCTCGTCGAGACGCGCGCTCTTGCGTTGCGGCGCGAGAAGCGTGCAGCCCACGAGCGCGCCCGCCCCGGAAAGCATGAGGCCGCGGCGCGTGATCAATGGTGATCGGAGCGGTTGGATGCGACCTCGAGATGGAGCGTCGCCGCGACCCCCTCGATGGCGCGGGTCTGGGCGACGAGCGCGTCCATCGCATCCTGGATCATCTTGTTGCCCTCGGGCTGGCCTGCCGCGATCATCTGACTATAGGCCATCCGTCCGCCGTCCGCAGCAGCCTTGATCTTGCCGATCGCGGCCTTGGCGCCGTCCAACCCCTCGTCCATGCGCGCCGCCGCTTTGGGATCGGCCGCGCTCACATAATCGCGCAGCGACGCGCCTTCGACCGCGGTGCCGTCGGCGCGCGCATAGCGCCCGCGCCACAACCCCTCGATGCCCATCTCGTCGTAATAGTGCGAATTGTGCGTGTTGTTGGAGAAGCAATCCTGCTGCTCCTCCGGATCGTGCAGCATCAGGCCGAGCTTCATGCGCTCACCGGCCATCTCACCGAAGGTGAGGCTGCCAAGCCCCGTCAGCATCTCCGACAATCCGCCGTTCGCGCCCTTCGCCGTCAGCTCCGCCCGCGCCTTTCCGTCCGCACTCCAGTCGGCCTGCATCTCGGCCAGATCGGTCACGAGCAGATCGGTGGCGGTCTTGAGATACGCCGCGCGGCGCGCGCAATTGCCATGGGTGCAGGCGGCGACGTCGTAGTCGCTCGCCGGCCGCTCGCCCGCGCCGCCGCTCAGGCCTTTGAGGTTCTGTCCCCAGAGCAGGAACTCGATCGCATGGAAGCCGGTCGAGACATTGGTCTGCACGCCCTCCGCCTCCTGCAGCTTGCGCAGGAGCGCCGTGTCGATGAGCGATGCGTCGATCACCTTCGCGCCGACGCGCAGCTTCGTATTCGCGACCACATCGAGGGTGTAGAGCGGGTTCTGGTCGGAATACGTGCCGTAGGACGGCGCCACGTAGTCGATGAGCCCTTCGTCCAGCGGCCAGGCATTGACCCTGGGCTCCCAATCGTCGACGACGGTGTTGGCGAAGCGGAAACCCTCGCTCTGCAGATACGGCACGCGCGCGGTCTTCCAAGCGGCGCGGGCATCGGCCAACCTCTCGGGCGTCGGATGGACCAGGAACGCGTCGACGGACGCCTGAAGCTTCCGCGCGGCAAGGTGGGAATCGCCGTAGATCGCTTCCGCGAGATCGGCATAGTGCGCCACCACGGCCGCGGCATCCGGCGCCGCGCGCGCGGGCACGGCGAAAAGCCCCAAAAGGGCGACACACAACAAGCTCTTCCGCATCCCCGGGAGATAGCGTGAAATGGTGACAGTTTGGTAGAGGGGGCAAGATGACGAAAACGAAAGAGCGGGGGCTCGGGCCCGGATGACCTCTTACGACATCGGCCGGCCCGAGACGTCCTGGTGGATGCCGCAGATCGAGGATCGCGGCGACGTGATCCTGCTCGACGGCACGATCCGGCCCGCCACCTGGCCGCCGCCCGAGCCCTTGCGCATTGCCGTTGACGGCAAGCTGTTCACCAGTGCCGACTATCTGGAATTCCCCGATCGCGGCGCGATGAGCTTCCGCGGCATGCTCCCCGTGAAGGCGAGTTTCGGCGACAGGACCGAGGTGGTGCTGCGGCTCGTGGGCGAGACGAGCGGAGCGTTCGCGCGCGATTGGGACCAGTTCCATCTGCTGCGGCCGGGCGTGCCGTCCGACGTGCCGCTGCCGCCGTCCACGCTCACCAACCGCGCGATCTGGATGGGGCCGCGCACCTTCGACAAATGGGGCTATGCGCTCAAGCGCAAATACGACGAGGCGGTGGCGCGCTTTGCCACGAAGCCGCGCGGCGAACAGCGGCTGCTCGATTGGGGCTGCGGCTGCGGGCGCATGGCGAAGTATCTGGCGCGCGAATGCGCCTATACCGGCATCGACATCGACCGCGAGGCGATCGAATGGTGCCGCGCCAACATCAAGCATGCGACGTTCGCGCTGCAGGGCCTGGAACCGCGCACCGCGTTCGCGCCCGACAGCTTCGACGCCGCGATCGGCATCTCGATCTTCACGCATCTGCGCGAGGAAGACCAGTTCGCGTGGCTCAAGGAGCTGAGCCGCGTGGTCGCGCCCGACGGCGTCGTCGCGGTGTCGGTCAATTGCGCGACGTCGCTGCGCAACGCCGGCGACCCGCCCGAAGTGGTCGAGCGCCTCAAGGGCCACGGCTTCTGCGACACGGGCGTGGAGACGATGCTGAAGGGCGTGACGGCGGACGACGAGTATTACCGCAACATCTACCACACCCACGACTACATCCGGCAAACCTGGAGCCGCGATTTCGAGGTCCTCGACATCCTCCCCGGCTTCGTCGCCAACATGCAGGACATGGTGTTCCTGCGGCCGAAAAAATAGCGCACTTTTCGCTCCAACTGTCATGGCCCGCGAATGCGGGCCACCCAGGTGACAAAGACGCGATGTCGAAATTGCACGCGGAAACGCGGAGAAGAATTACCTGCGCGGCTCCGCGCCTCCACGTGAATCAATTCAGATCGTGCAGAACCTAGCTGGATGGCCCGCATTCGCGGGCAATGACAATTTGTGCTGAATTTGCTGCTTATTTCACTCCCAAATTCTTCGCCAGAAACGCCGCGGTCGCCGTGTCGGCCTTGTCCCATGACGCGCGGCGCAGGAAGCCGTGGATCTCGTCGGGGAGGATGAGCTCGTCATAGGGCACATGCCGCGCGTCGAGGCGGCGGGCAAGGTCGACGGTCTGCTGGAACTGAACGTTGCGGTCGTCGTCGCCATGGATGAGCAGCACCGGCCCGCGCCAATGCGAGAGATCGGCGATGGGCGAGGATTGGAACGCGACCTTCTGCGCCTCTTCGCGGTCGCCCTTCTCGTAGCGCGCCGTAGCCGGACTGAACCAGACGTCGAGGAAGCGCGACCAGTCGTGCACGCCGTGCAGGTCGACGCCGGTCTTGAAGATCTCCGGATTGCGCGCGAGCCCCATCGCGGTCAGATAGCCGCCATAGGAGCCGCCCCAGATGCCGATGCGCGCGGGATCGACGCCCTTGGTTCCTTGCAGGAACTTCGCGCCCGCGACCACGTCCTGATATTCGCTCGCCCCCGTCGGGCCCGCATGGTCGGGATGATGGAAGGCGTGGCCGTAGCCGATGCCGAGGCGATAGTTCACCGCGAGCACCACGAAGCCGTGCGCCGCGAGATACTGATTCACCGCATAGGCGTTGCTGTAATACTCCATGTAGTGCCAGCCGAGCAGCATCTGACGCGGCGGGCCGCCATGGACGAAGATCACGCCGGGCTTCGTGCCGCCGCCCTGTTGCTGGAAGATCTGTCCATGCGCGACGGTGCCGTCGGCGGCGGTGAAGCTCACCGATCTCGGCACGACGAAGGAGGCGGAGGGATAGCTCGCCGGCACGTCGCCCGCGATCAGGTCGCGGCGGTCCTTGCCGTCGAGGTCCGTGATCGCCGCGACCGGGGGATTGCGAACGCCCGTCGACACGAACGCGACATGGGTGTCGTCGGCGGCGGCCGGCTCCCATTCGATGCCGTCGCCGGAGGTGACCGGTTGCGGCTGCGCGGACGTCACGCCGACGCGGAAGATATGGCGCCGGTCGCCGTCATCCGGCGTCGTGCCCGTGTTGGCGCTGTAGATCAGCGCGGCGCGGTCGCGCGATTGGGTGACGTGCTCGACCATGAACTTGCCCGGCGTCAGCAGCATCGCCGCGCCGCCGTTCTCGGACACCGAATAGAGATGCGGCCAGTTGTCGAGATCAGCCAGGAAGATGAGCCGTCCGCCCGCGGCGTAGAACAGATTGGCGTTGCCTTCGGTCTCGGGGAACGAGCCGAGCAGAGTTTCGGGGCTCTTCCATGCCGCGTGCGCCGCGCCCGCCACGGCATCGGCGACCCAGATCGACCACGGATCGGGCGTCTGCTTGAGGATCGGATCGGGCGCGCCGCCCTGGCCCGGCCGGCGCACGAACGCGATCCTGGCGCCGTCGGGCGACCAGCGCGGCGAGGAGTCCCGGCTCGTCGTCGGCGCCAGGAACGTCAGCGGCTTGGTCTTGCCGTCGAAGATGCCGATGAAGGAATGATCGCCGCGGTTCGAGCGGAAGGCGAGCCGCTTGCCGTCGGGCGACCAGTGCAACTCGTGATCCTTGCCGCGGTCGTAGAACATCAGCGCCGGCTTCGGCGCGCGGCCGAGGACCGCTTCCCACACTTGGTCCTTGAGCACGAAGGCGATGCGGCCGCCCGAGGTGAGCGCGGGCTCGTCGCCCTCGGCCACCTTCACAGACGCGCCGCCCGGCAGCGCGACCGACCAAATCGTGACCTTCGCCTGCTCCGTCGTCGCGTCGGGAACGGGCGCGCTGTCGGCTTCCCAGTTCGAGTCGTGATCGCCGCCGCGCACATAGACGAGATATTTTGCGTCCGGCGAGAATTTCAGCTCGCCGATCTCCTGCCCGTCATCGGCGGTGTATTTCGTCACCTGCCGCGGGCGATAGGACGGCGCGTCGGCCACCCACACATTGCGCACGCCCGCGACGTTGCGCACCCAGGCGATGTGGCCACCCGAGGGTGCTGCGACGACGTCGCTCGCGTAAGGATAGGACAGAACCTGGTCCATGGTGAAGGGTGCGGCCTGCGCCGAACAAACGCCCAGTGCCACCGCAACCGCAGAAATTAAGAGCCGCATGGAATCCCCCTCTTGCGCTGGCGATCCTCGCAAGAAACGGGCAAACTGCGCCATCAAAATCGAAAAGGTTCTGCCATGAACGAGATCGTGCGCACGCGCGAACCGGACACGCTGCCTGCGCGGGCCTATTGGGCGCCGGAATATTGGACGCTGGACCGCAACGAGATCTGGGCCAAGACCTGGGTGCTCGCGGCCGGGGTTTCGGATTTCGTGGCCGTCGGCGACTACGTCTCGACGACGGTGGCGGGCATGCCCGTCATGGTGGTGAAGGGCGAGGACGGTCTCAAGGCGTTCCACAATGTCTGCCGCCACCGCGCCTCGCCGCTCGTGCTCGACGCGTGCGGCCACATCCAGAAACTCACCTGCCCCTATCACGGCTGGCGCTACGGCTTCGACGGCACGCTGCTCAACGCGCCCGCGATGAACATCGCCAAGGAGGAGTACGGCCTGTTCCGCGTGCGCGTCGAGACCTGGCGCGGCCTCGTCTTCGTGTGCCTGTCGGACGAGGCGCCTGCGCTCGAGGAGTGGATGCGGGAGGTGTCGGACGCGGCGCTGCGCACTCCGCTGGAAGAGATGCATCTTGCGCGCAAGCTTTCGGTCGAGGCGGACGTCAACTGGAAGACCTATGCCGACAACTACGCCGAAGGCTGGCACGTGCCCACGATCCATCCGGGCCTGAACGCCGCCATCGACATGGCGAGCTATCGCGTCGAGACGACGGGTCACGTGCTGCAGACCCATTCCGCCCGCGCGCGCGACGGCGGCATGACGGACGGGCTGTGGCTGTGGCGCCTGCCGGGCCTGTTCCTCAACATGTACAGCTGGGGCATGAGCGTGGAGCAGATCGAGCCGCTGGGCCCGCGCAAGCTGCGCCTCAACTATCGCTACTTCGTGCGCGACGCCCAAGAGATCGACGAAAGCATCCTCGACTGGAGCCTGAAGGTCACGAAGGAAGACCTCGCGATCTGCGAGCGCGTGCAGGCGAACCTGGAAGCCGGCATCTACGACCGCGGACGGCTGTCGCTCGTCTTCGAGAACGGCGTCATCCAGTTCCAGCAGATGGTCGAGAGCGCGTATCGGCGCGGAGGGGCGTGATCTGCTTGCAGTGAAACGGCACGTCGTGCTTCGAGGCTCGCCTTCGGCTCGCACCTCGGCATGACGTGCCGACTTGTAGAAACGTGCTCGTCATCCTGAGGTGCGAGCGGAGCAAGCCTCGAAGGATGACCTAGCCAATTTTGGCTCCAGGAATCTCCCGCCAACGCCTAGCGGCGCGACCGGTTCCTTGATCTCGCGAATATTAATCCAAGGCAATCTTGTGCAGTTCATCCCTGGTTCAGGATCGAACCGCGAAAGTGGCCGTTGAGGATAGCAGCATCCCGACAGGAGCCCATAAAATGCTGAAAAAGACAGTTCTTTCCGCTCTTCTGCTCGGCGCGGCCGTGTTCGCGGCCCAGCCTGCAGGAGCGGCGCCGTGGCGTCACCCCGGATTCCACGCGCATGCCCGCTTCGCCTTCCATCACGACTTCCGCCATTTCTCGCCCATCGAGCATCGCAATTGGATCGGCGGCGGCTGGCATCACATGTGGTGGCACGGCCGGTTCGGCTGGTGGTGGGGCGTGGGCGGCGCGTTCTACTGGTACCCGGCGGCCGTTTATCCGTACCCCGACTACGTCTCGACGACCTACTACGACGACGAGAACTATGACGACGGCGACCAGCAGGGCGGCCCCGACCAAGGCCAGGGCTACCAGGGAGGCCCCGGCGATCAGGGCGGTGGCGGCTATGGCACGTGGTACCACTGCTCGAGCCCCGACGGGTACTACCCCTATGTGAAGAGCTGCCGCAACGGCTGGGAAGCCGTGCCCGCGCAGCCCAACGACATGGGCGGACCCGGGCAGCAGCAGGGCGGACCGGGACCGGATCAGGGCCCGCCGCCGAACGGCAACTACGGCGATCAGTCCCCGCCGCCTCCGCCGCGCTAGGCACTCACTGACTCGCTGCCCCTCACTCCTTCGAGTGGGGGCAGCGTTTTCTCCCCCCAATCGCCATGGCCGCCACAAGGGCGGCCATGGCGATTGAAGCGGGAGAAGAACGGATTCAATCCGGTGTGGACCGGCCGCTCGCGATCCAGTCGAGCACGTCGGTCCACACCGTTTTTCCGTCCAGATCGCGCAGCAGCATGTGATAGCCGTGCTCGTAACGGTGGACGCGCGCGCGCTTGTCGAGAGCCGCGATCACCGCCTCGGTCGGCTGCTTCGGGATGATCTGATCGTTCGCGCCGTAGAGGAAAAGGATCGGCGGTGTCTGCGGCGACAGCTTCTCCGGCGCATGGCGCGCCTCGTCCATCAGGTTGACGAGCCCATAGACCGCGTCGGCGCGCGTCTGATGCTGGAACAGCGGATCGCGCGATAGTTTCCTCAGCATCTCGATATTGTCGGACGGCCAGATCTTGAGCCCCTTGCCCGACAGCGTGAGCCACGGCATCGCACGCGCCGTCGCCCACAGCGCGACGCGGTAGGACAGCGGCATGTCGTTGCGCGACCACACCGCGGGCGCGACCAGGATGATGCCGTCGGCGCGCGGCGGGCGCCCGCTCGCGAGCGCGCTCAAGACCACCGCGCCGCCCATGCTCTCGCCCATCACGTAGACCGGCACGTGCGGATATTTCGCGCGCGCCGCGTCGACGAAATCGTCGAGATCGCCGCGCAAAGCATCGGCGCCGGGCCAGATCCCCGGGTTCGGCGACCGGCCGAAGCCGCGCTGGTCGTAGGCCAGGGTCGTGATGCCGTGGTCGGCCCACCATGCGCCCGGCATGTCGAAGGCGTTCGAGTAGTCGCTCATGCCGTGCAGCGCCACGATCACCGCGATAGGCGCCGGCGCATCCCAATGGCGCGTCGGCAGCTTGAGACCGTCGCGGGTGACGAACGCCTCGCGCTCGATCGTGGGCGTGGCGTTCTCGATGCCCTTCTGCGCCAATTGCGGCGCGCAGGCGCCGAGCAGGCTCACGAGCGCAAGACACGCCGCACGCGCCGCCTGAGAACGGGAAGCAGTTCCGCTTCGAACCATGGATTCTTCTTGAGCCAGCCGGTGTTGCGCCAGGAGGGATGCGGCAGGGCAATATAGCGCGGCGCGGTGTCGCGCCAAGCCCTGACCGTCTCGGTCATGCTCGCTTTTACCTTGTCGCCCAGATGCCAGGCCTGCGCATAGCTGCCGACCAGAAGCGTGAGATCGAACTGCGGCAGTGCGTCGAACAGGCGCTCGCGCCAATGTTCCGCGCATCGGCGCGGCGGCGGCTTGTCGCTGCCATCGGCGTCATAGCCCGGAAAGCAGAACGCCATGCCCACGACGGCGATCCGCGAGACGTCGTAGAACGTCTCGCGGTCCACGCCCATCCATTCGCGCAAGCGCTCGCCCGAGCGGTCGTTGAACGACAGTCCCGTCTCATGCGCCCGCATCCCCGGCGCCTGGCCCACGATGCACAGCCGCGCCGAAGTGCTGGCGCGCAGAACGGGGCGCGGCTCGAGGAACTTCTCGCAGATCCGGCAGGCACGGATTTCGGCGAGAAGACTCGAAAGGTCAGTCCTTTCCGTCATCGAACGGCCAGTCGACATCCCTGTTCTTCGCCTTCAGGGCAGCTATCGCTTCATCGGGCGTATTGCCGACGCCGACCCACTTTGGTGGATCACACCAAAAATTATCGGCACCTGTATCGCTTCCCCACGGGTTCGACTCGGTCTCGATGTCGCCTTCGTAGTTCAACATCTTCAACGCGGCTTCGCCCATTCTGCCTCTTGAGAAACCCGCGACGGCTATCCATCGGCCTCCAGAGTAGACCCCGCCGTAGCGGTCGCTGATGACGGCGATCGGATAGGCCCAGGCTTCGAACCTTTCGTCCCAAGGAACGTTGCGCCAGTGTTCCATCGATATTTGCGTCATGTATCACCTCTCAGCATGCTGCGGGCGATGACGAGCTGCTGGACCTGGCTCGTGCCCTCATAGATGCGGAAGATGCGCACGTCGCGGTAGAAGCGCTCGATGCCGTAATCGGCCACGTAGCCGGCGCCGCCGAAGATCTGCACCGCGCGGTCGGCGACGCGGCCGACCATCTCGGAGGCGTAGTACTTGGCGCAGGCCGATTCCATCGTGACATTCTGGCCCGCGTCGCGCCTCTTCGCGGCGTCGAGAACCATGCAGCGCGCGGCGTAGGCCTCCGTGCGCGAATCCGCGAGCATCGCCTGGATGAGCTGGAACTCGCCGATCTTCTGGCCGAACTGCTCGCGCTCGCGCGCATAAGCGACCGCCTCGCCGATCAGCCGCTCCGCGACGCCGACGCAGACACCGGAGATGTGCAACCGCCCGCGGTCGAGAACCTGCATCGCGAGCTTGAAGCCCTCGCCTTCCGTGCCGAGACGCAGATGCGCCGGCACGCGCGCGTCCTCGAACACGACGTCGCAGATATGCGCGCCCTGCTGGCCCATCTTCTTCTCGGGCTTGCCCACATGGATGCCCGGCGTGGAAGCGGGCACGATGAAGGCGGAGATGCCGCCCGCGCCCTTGCGCGACGGATCGCTGCGCGCCATCAGCGTGAACATGCCGGCGCGGTTGGCGTTGGTGATGAAGCGCTTGGTGCCGTTGACGACATAGTGGTCGCCGCTACGGATCGCGGTCGTCTTGAGCGAGGCCGCGTCGGAGCCCGCGCCCGGCTCGGTCAGGCAGAAGCTCGACACGATCTCGCCGCTCGCGAGCTTGGGCAGCCATTCGCGCTTCTGCGCCTCGGTGCCGAACATCACCACGCCCTGGCTGCCGATGCCGACATTGGTGCCGATGACGGAGCGGAAAGCGGGCGAGGTGTGGCCGAGTTCCATCGCCACCAGCACTTCTTCCTCCATGGAGAGCCCGAGCCCGCCATATTCCTCCGGGATGGAGATGCCGAAGAGGCCGAGCACGCGCATCCCGGCCACGATCTCGTCCGGCACGCGATCCTCCTCGGCGACCTTCGCCTCCAGCGGCACGCAGGTCTCGCGCACGAAGCGGCGCACGGTGTCGATCAGCTGCTGACGGGTCTCGAGATCGAGCGGCATTGCTTGCTCCCACTATTGCGAAACGACACTAGCGCATTCACGGCTTCGTGCTTCAACGGAACGTTACTTCTACTGTCGCGAGATGTGTGGAAAATTCAATCATTCATGGATGGAGGCGCAAGATGTTCGCGAGATTTCTGCAGTTCATCACCGGCGGTGACAAGGGCCTCGGCGTCGATCCGAACGGAGGCTGAGATGCTTCACTGGGTGATTTTCCTGATCACGGGAACCGACAACGGTTCCTGTGTCGATCCCGACGGTTGATGGAGGCGGCATTGCTTCGATGGCTCCTGATTTTCTTCGGCCTCGACCAAGGTCCGGCGACCGACCCCGACGGCGATCGCGGCGCCGGGCTGGACGCGAACGGAGGATGAGATGCTGAACTGGATTTTCCGAATCGTCTTCGACGACGAAGGCCCGGGCCTGTGCCCGCATGGCGGACACGGAGGCTGAGATGCTGAGATGGATCTTGGCGCTGCTCGGCTTCGACGCCGGTTGCGGCATCGACCCGAACGGCTGCCGCCCCGGCGGCTCCTTCATCGACCCCCTTGGAGGCTGAGATGCTGAAGCGTCTGTTCCTGCTGCTTTTCGGCGGCGATCAAGGACCGACCGTCGACCCGAACGGCGGACATGGGGGCTGAGATGCTGGAATGGCTTTTGTCTCTGTTGCTCGATACCGATGCGGGTCCGAGGATCGATCCCGAGGGCTGAAGCTCACTCGATCGGGAATTCGCCGCGCGAGACATAGATGCCCGCGACAAGGACGTGATCGACGGTCTCGCTGCCGGGACCGAGCGGGAAGAACGCGAGCTCGTGGTAGGAGAATTTCGTGTCCGGCATGTCGCGGCCGATCCAGCCGCGATAGCCGAACGGATCGCGCCCCATGCGCACGCCCTCGTAGAAGATCTTCATGCCGTCGGCGAATTTTGGATGGGTGAGGCCGACCTCGGTCAGACGCATGGTGCGGAAATCCTCGCCATAGGCCTGGACCTGCACGTCGCCGACGATGCGGAACTCGTAATCTGCGCCGCCGTCGAGCACGCGCAGCAGGGTCACATGGCGCAACAGCCGCCCGAAATCGCGCGGCGCGATCGCCTCGCGCGTCGGGAACCGGCGGCCGCCCCTGAGCCTGCGCCACAGCGCGATGATCTGGCGCAACGTATCGCTCTCGACGTCGTCGATCGTGAGGATGCGCCCCGACGAATGGGCGGGGATATCGAGCTCGTCCGCCGGCGGCGGAGGCATGAGGTTCGCGGCTAGGCTGGCCATGGAGCGATTCTCGCGCGCAAATGTAAAGGAATTCGTAACCAGCGGATGCCGCTGGCGCCGCTCTTTTCCTGTGTCATATTGACCCTCATGCGCCTCTCCGTGCTCGACCAATCGCCGATCCGCAAGGACGGCAACGCCGCCGATGCCGTGGCCGAGACCATCGCGCTCGCCAAGGCCTGCGACGCGCTCGGCTATCACCGCTATTGGCTGGCCGAGCATCACAACAGCAATTCCTTCGCGGGCTCGTGTCCGGAGATCCTCATCGGCCGTGTCGCATCGGAGACACGCCATCTGCGCGTGGGATCGGGCGGGGTGATGCTCACCCATTACAGTCCGCTCAAGGTCGCCGAGCAGTTCCGCATGCTGGAGGTGCTTTACCCCGGCCGCATCGATCTGGGGCTCGGCCGCGCACCGGGCACCGACCAGCGCACCGCCGCAGCGCTTCAGGCCGGTCCGCAAGGCTGGGGCATCGATGCGTTCCCGAGCCAGGTGCATCTGCTGCGCCAGTTCCTCGACGACGGCGCGGAGCGCGCGGCGCTGCCCGAGGGACATCCCTATCGCGGCATCCACGCCATGCCGCGCGCGCCGTCGGGCGCGGGGCCGGAGCTTTGGATATTGGGCTCCGGCATCCACAGCGCGATCTATGCGGCCGAGTTCGGCATGCCGTTCAGCCACGCCTATTTCATCAGCTCGGAAGGAAGCGAGGACGCGATCGCGGCCTATCGCGAGCGTTTCAAGCCGAGCGCCGCCTGCGGCGCGCCCGCCGTGTCGCTCGGCGTCGCGGCGCTTGCCGCCGAGACCGAAGAGGAAGCGCGCGCATTGGCGGCCTCGCGCAACCTCTGGGTCGTGCGTCTGCTCAGCGGACGGCCGATCCCCTTCCCGCCGCCGGACGAGGCGCGTGATTATCCGTTCACGGAGCAAGAGCGCGCACTGCTGCGCTCGGTCGAGCGCCGCTCCATCGTGGGAACGCCGGTGCAGGTCCGCGATGGGCTGATGACGCTCGCGCAGGCGCACGGCGCGGAAGAGTTGGTCGTGGTGACCATCACCTACGACTACGCCTCGCGGCTTCGATCCTATGAGTTGCTGGCGGACGCGTTCGGACTTGGAGGTTGAGCCCTATCGGATGGGTCATCCTTCGAGGCTCGCTACGCTCGCACCTCAGGATGACGAGCGCTTTTTATCAGTAGACACGTCACCCTGAGGTGCCCGCGAAGCGGGCCTCGAAGGGCGACGTGGCGTTTCGACGTCGCTGCATCGCGCTCTAACGCCAATACGCCACCATGAGGAACAGCAGCGCGTATTCGGTGACGTCGCTGACGTTGTGGCCGACGATGGGCGCGAGCACGCTTTTCGACTTCTCCAGCCAATAGGCGTAGAGCACGCCGAGCGCGAAGGCATAGATTTGCTGCGCCAGCGCCATCCACCATGGGTGATCGAAAAAGCTGCCGAAATGGGCGAGCGCGAAGATCGCCGCGACCACCACGCCCGCGCCGTTCATGCTGTAGCGGCCGAGGCTGAGCTTGCCCGGCATCGTCGCCGCCAGGAACGTGACGAGCAGCGAGCGGAAAAGGATCTCCTCCGTCGGCCCCACATAGATGCCCTCGAAACCAAGCCAACCCAGCACATGCGAAGTGTCGAGCGGATAGCCGAGCTTGGGCGCGGTGCGCGCGAGGAGCTGCGGCGCGTAGTCGATCGCCGTCATCAGCACGCCGAAGAACAATCCCCACAGGATCGCGGGACCGACATAGCTCCTGTCCCTGGGAAAATGCAGGCCGTAATCCGCCGGCACCAGCCATTTCATGACCGCGATGGCGATCAGCGCCAGCACCGTCTGCATGCCGTGCTGGGCATAGAGGTGACCGAGCTGGTCGGCTATGCCGGGGACGAGGCGCGAATAGTGCCGCGCCAGATCGACGAGCTCCTCAGCAAGATAAGGAAGGCCGAGCCCCAGGAGCACGGTGGTCAGCACCGGCACGAAGCGCAACCGGAAACGTGGCGCGGCGGACGTCTCTGCGCTCATCGAGCCCCCGCTCGAAAAGGACGGGGGAGCATACGCCGATCGCATAGGTTTTGAATGGAAATTATCCCCCCTTTCGTCATGGCCGGGCTTGACCCTGCCGAGAGACAGGGGGAAAACGTCACACCACCGGCAACAGCCCGATCATCGCGCCGGTCAGCCCGCTCGCCATCGTGCCCGACAGGATCGCGCGCATGGCGAGCGGCACGATCTCGTCGCGGCGCTCGGGCATCAGCGTGCTCATGCCGGCGATCAGGATGCCGGCCGAGCCCAGATTGGCGAAGCCGCACATCGCATAGATCATGATCAGCGTGGCGCGCGGATCGAGCGCGCCTTTGGGGAGCCCTGCGAGGTTCAGATAGGCGACGAGCTCGTTCAGGATCGTCTTGGTGCCCATCAGGCTGCCCGCGGTCGCGGCCTCGTTCGCCGGCACGCCGAACAGCCACACCACGGGCGCGAACAGCCAGCCGAAGACGCGCTCCAGCGACAGCGGCGCGCCCGCCACGTCCGGCAAAAGCTTGAGGATGCTGTCGCCGAGCGCGACCAGGGCCACCATCACGATCAGCATCGCCAGGATCTGCAGATAGATCTTGAGCCCGTCCTCGGTGCCGCGCGCGACCGCGTCCATGCTGGAGCGGTATTTGAGATCGGACGCGGCTTGCGTCTCCACGCCGCCGCTCTCGGGGATCATCACGCGCGCGATCAGAATCGCGGCGGGCAGCGACATCATCGAGGCGGTGAGGATGTGGCCGAGCGCGCCGGGCACGACGTCTTTCAGGATGCTCGCATAGAGGAAGAACACCGTGCCTGCGACGGAGGCCAGCCCCACCGTCATCAGCACGAACACCTCGCCGCGCGACAGCTTGGCGAGATAGGGGCGGATGAGCAGCGGCGCCTCGACCATGCCGATGAAGATCGTCGCGGCCGAGCCCAGTCCCACCGCGCCGCCGATGCCCATCAGCTTGCGCAAGCCGAACGCGAAGCCCTTCACGATCACCGGCAGGATGCGCCAATGCCAGAGCAGCGCCGCCAGCGCCGAGATCACGATGACAAGCGGCAATATGCCGAACGCGAAGCTCACCATGCCGGTGGGATTGGTCACGACGAAGGGCGGCGGGCCTCCGCCGATGAAGCCGAAGACGAAGGACGTTCCCGCTCTGGTCGCGCCGGTGAGCGCGTCGACCGCGCCGTTGAGCGCGAGCAGCCCCGCGCGCGCCACCGGCACCTTCAGCAGCAGCAGCGCGAGAGAGGCCTGCAGCAGCAGCCCCGCGATCACCGTGCGCCACGGAAACGCGCGCCGGTCCTCCGACAGCGCCCACGCCACCGCCACGATCACGCAGATGCCCAGCGCGGATTGGAGGTGCGGAAGCATCAGTACTTGTAGTCGCGCAGATAGGCCGCGAGGCTGGGCGTGTCCTTCGTCGAGATGTCGTGGATGCGCCAGGCGCCGTCGACGACGACGAGCGAGAAGCGCGCGTTCTGGACGTCGCTGAAGACCTTGAACGTCACATCGGCCGAGGCCGCGCCGGCGCCGGACATCGTCACCTTGAGCGACATCACCTTGATCGTGTCATAGTCCTGACAGTTGCAGATGGGATCGCTGTCGATCGCGCCGACCTCGCCTTTCGACATGTCGTGGTCGCGCTTGAGCAGCTTGAGCATCGCCGGGTCGACGATGCTCTTGGCGTCGGGATAGTCGAACGCCACCGGCTTGCCGTGCGGCTTGTACGCGGCATAGAGCCCGCGCAGGAACTGCTCCGGCGACATGGAAGGCGGCGCGGCAAAGGACGGCGCAGCGGCCAGAAGCAGCAGCGCCGAAACGACAAATCGCATCTTCATGTGATCCCCCTGAAATGGATGGGCGATCATACACAAATTCCGCGCGCGGACAGTCCCGCGCGTTGACAGGACGGCACGATGCCCGGCTAATGGCCTGGGGTTGGGGGAGCAACGACATGCCGGCGGGTTCATCCGCGCGCTTTGCGCCATATCACAGATACGACCGGAATTTCTTTCTCGCCTATGTCGCGCTGATCTGGCTCGGCATCGTGATGGGGTTCGGCGGCGACATCGTCGATCACATCAAAAGCCACGCGCCGGCGTTCCCGTTGATCGTCCACGTTCATGCCATAGCCTTCGTCGGCTGGCTCGTCGTGCTCACGACCCAGGTGCTCCTGATCCGCACAGGCCGGCACGATCTTCATCGCAATCTCGGGCTGGCCGCGGTCGCGCTCTATGCCGTCATGCTGGTGCTGGGTCCGGCGACGGCCTTCGTCGTCGATCACGCCACCCTGGGTACGCCGGACGCCGATCCGGCGTTCATCGCCATCCAAGGCACGGACATCATCGCCTTCGCGGGGCTCGCGGGTGCGGCGATCGCGCTGCGCGGCAACGCCCCGGCGCACAAGCGCCTGATGCTGCTGGCGACGCTGTATATCTCCGATGCCGGCTTCGCGCGCTGGCTGGGCTCGGATATCCACCACCTCATGGGCCAAGGCTATTGGGCGCGGTTCGCGTCGCTGTACCTGGCCAACGACGTGCTGATCCTGGGGCTCGGCGCCTACGATCTCGCGACACGCGGTCGACTGCAGGCGGTGTATCTTCCGGCCGTTGCGTGGACGTTCGCGTTCCAGATGACCGCGATCTATCTCTATCTCGATCCCGCATGGAAGCCGGTCGCGGTATCGATCCTGAGCCTCTAAAGCTGGCCCGCGATATACTGGTCCGCATCGATTCGGGGGTGAGATGCCGCAACCATCGTCACGGCCGGCGGAGATCAAGGCGCTTTCGGGCGCGCGCGCGTTCCCGCCGCTGATCCTGGTGCTCTATCATTTCTGCGAAGGCCACGGCTATCGCGGCAATTTCGTCTTCGACGCGCTCGTCGCCAAGGGCTACCTCTGGGTCGAGTTCTTTTTCATGCTGTCGGGGTTCATTCTTGTCCATGTGTATGGGCTGCAGCGAGTCAAGCTGAGAGACCCCCTCACCCTAACCCTCTCTCCCGGAGGGGGAGAGGGAAACTTCTCTTATCTGAAATTCCTCCGCGCGCGCCTCGCCCGGCTCTATCCGCTGCACATCTTCATGCTGTTCGTGATGCTGGGGTTGGTGCTCTTGCTGCGTTTCCTCGCGGCGCGCGGCGGATACGTCTCGATCTACGACCAGCCCTATCACCCGATCAACACCTGGCAGGGGTTCGTGGCGAGCGTCTTCCTCGTCCAGGCCTGGAACATTCTCTCCTATCTCACCTGGAACGGCGCGTCGTGGTTCGTGAGCGTGGAGTTCCTGCTCTGCCTTCTGTTCCCGGCCTATCTGTTCCTGTCGCGCGGCGGCGCGGTGCGCGGCGCGTTGCTGATCGTTGCCGGCGTGGCCGCGCTCGCCTATCTCGCGCGCACCTCCGGACACGGCCTCGACCTCACCTTCCACAACGGCATCTTCAGAGGCGCGGCCTGCTTCGCGGTCGGCGTGGGTCTGTCGATGCTCTATCGCGCGGCGGCGGCGCGCGGCTGGGGCGAATTGCCGGACGGGCTTTTCTCGCTTGCGCAGTTCGCGGCGGTGTTGCTGCTGCTCGACGCGATCTACCGCACGCAATGGGCGCACAAGCCGGCCGACATCTATGTCGCCGCCGCAATGGCCGGGCTGATCTTCACGCTCGCCTTCGACCGCGGCATCGCCGCGCGCGCGCTCTCGACCGCCCCGGTGCTCAAGCTCGGCGAATGGTCCTATGCGATCTATATCGGCCAGACGGCATGGCTGCAGTTCCTGCGCTATCTCGAGCAGCGCTGGTACCCGCATGCCGATCCGGCCGCGATCTGGTGGATCGAGCCCTTCGCGCTGGTCGCGGTCTGCGTCGTCTGGGGCGCTCTGCTCGCGACCGTGATCGAGCGGCCCGCCAACCGCTGGCTGAGACAGCGCGCCGCTTGACCCTTTGGCCCCGTTCGGCCATCACTTCGCGCCTGCAATATCCCCAATCGAAGGAGCCCCGCCCATGTCCATCCGCTTCGACGGCAAGGTCGTCATCGTCACCGGCGCGGGCGGCGGGCTCGGCCGCGCGCATGCGCTGGAATTCGCCCGCCGCGGCGCGAAAGTCGTGGTCAACGATCTGGGCGGAGCGGTCGACGGCACCGGCGGCAACTCGGCCGCCGCGGAAGGCGTGGTCAAGGAGGTCACCGACGCGGGCGGCACGGCCATCGCCAACGGCGCCTCGGTCAGCGACGACGCGGGCGTCGCCCATCTCGTCAAGCAGACCATGGACACGTTCGGCCGCATCGACGTGCTCATCGCCAATGCCGGCATCCTGCGCGACAAGAGCTTCTCCAAGATGGAGCTCAAGGATTTCGACGCGGTGATGCAGGTCCACGTCATGGGCACGGTCAAGCCCGCCAAGGCGGTGTGGGAGATCATGAAGGCGCAGCAATACGGCCGCATCGTCGTGACCACGTCCTCGACCGGCCTCTACGGCAATTTCGGCCAGACCAATTACGGCACCGCCAAGCTCGGCCTGGTGGGCTTCATGAACACGTTGAAGCTCGAAGGCGCCAAGGACAACATCAAGGTCAATGCCATCTGCCCCGTCGCCGGCACGCGCATGACCGAGAACCTGATGCCGCCGGAAGTGGTCGCGATGCTCAAGCCCGAATACGTCACGCCCGCGGTGGTGTTCCTCGCCAGCCAGGACGCGCCGACCGGGGTCGTCATCTCGGCCGCGGCGGGCGCGTTCTCCTCGGCGCAGATCGTGGAATCGAGCGGCGTCAATCTCGGCCACGCCGCCACCGCCGACGACGTCGCGGCGAATTGGGACAAGATCTCCGACTTCACCGGCGCCAAGCACTTCACCATGGGCGGCGAGCACAGCGCGCACTTCTTCGAGCTGGTGAAGACCACGCCGCTGGTGGGATAGCGCCTACTCGCTTCCCTGCACCGAGAAGGCCAGGCCGATGGGATCGCTGGACGGCTGCCAAACGCCATTCGTGGAGCCGCAAGCGCCGGCGCTGCCCGAGCAGTAATAGTCCGTGATTCCCGAATCGACCTGATTGACGATGTTGTACTCCCAGACTCCATAGAAGTCGGGATCGTGGTTGTCGGTCTTGACGACGACCCAGTATTGGTGGCCCGCGCTCAACGCGACGCCGGTGGATTTGACCGTGACGAGGCCGCAGCAGTCCGCGGGCACATTGCGCGCATGCCATGTCTGAAGCGCGTTGCCCGGCTGACCGGCATTGTCGTCGTAGAGACCGACCACCACCTCGTTCGTGCCCTCCAGAATTTTCAGGGCGACCTGGATGCGCGTCGCCGTGTGGTCCGCCGACGGCGTGAACGCGGCCGCCTGCCAGAACTCCGGCACCTCGAAGGCGTTCTGCGGTCCGGCCAGGGTCTGTCCGTACTGCGCGTTGTAGAGGCCCTTGGGATATTTGCGTCCGAGGTTGTCGAAGATCGTCACCAGGCCCGCTGGCTCGGCCGGCGGCGGAACATAGTTCCCCGCCGATTGCGGGATCAGCATCGCTGCATGATCCGCCGCCGCCCAACCCGCCGCGGCACTCGTCCCGGCGAGGAACAACGCCGTTACGCCGAACAGAACTCGCTTCATTTTCACGCCCCGTTTGAGATTCGAGGCGGCGAAAATAGAAAGTCGCGCCGGCCCTCGTCTTGGACCGGCGCGACATGCGCATTGGACTGGAGCGACATCGACCTTACGGGCTTGTTAGGATCGAACGGCTCCAGTTGCGAAGGCACCAAGTCCTAATTCGCCAGCACCGCGAGCCCCAATCCGGGAGGCTGGATCGTCATCGTCGACCACTGGTCGTTGGGCGTCGTGCACGGCGTGCCCTGCGCGTCGTTCGAGCAGTATTGCGTGAACTCCTGCGTGTGAACGAGATCGACCGAATTGAGGTTCCAGGTCACCAGTGCATCGAGCGAGGTGTTGTCGGTCCTGAGCACGACCCAATACTTCTTGCCGGCCACGACCGGGATGCCGGCGGGATCGGTGGCGGCGAGATAGGAGCAGCACGAGCCGAGCGCGGGAAGATTGTGGAACTGCCACGTCTTCATGGCCGAGCCGGGCACGCCGCTGTTGTCGCTGTAGAGGACGACGTCGATCGCGTTGGTGCCCGCGTTGTAGGAAGCGGGCACGTCGATCTCGACCACCTTGAGATCGGACTGCGGCGTGAACGAGACGCCGTCGAACAGCATGTGCTGGCCCAGACCGTTGTGCGGGCCCTGGATGCCGAAGCCGTGGCAGCAATTGTACTTCACCTTGCTCACGGCGCGCTGGATGTTGTCGAAGATCACGACGCTCCATCCCGGCGGCGGCGCCTTGGGCGGCGCGGTCTTCATGCCTTCCGCCGTCGGCATCATGAGCTCGCCGCGATCCGGCTTGGCCTTGCCCGCATCCGCCGCCGCGGCGCCGCTTGCGATCAGCGCCGCCGCCGAAATTCCCATTAGAATTCGCTTCATCGAATTTTTCCTCTGTCGTTACGAAAAATGCCCCACACTTTTCGCCCCTCCGCTTGCAGGAAAGGTCGAAATCGCGTTATCCGCCCGATTTGTTCGGATCGAGCGGCTTCATCCCCGCCGATTTCTCAGCCGTGCGCAGCATGTCGACGAACTCGCCGCGATAACCGAATCGGTCGTCGCCCTTTGCGCCTTCCGCGATCTCGATCGCGCGCGCGTAGTCGAAGTCCTTGATATAGGGCTCGTGGCGCATGAGCTGCGCGCTGCCCGCGACCGCCGCCGCGAAGCGCATGTCGGCGGGGAGCCGGGCGAAGTCGCCCACCACGTCGGCGTCGGTGATCGGCCGCATGATGAGGTGCGACGTCTTCTCGCCAGGCAGCTTGTAGCGGATCTTCAGGAACGCGAGCTCGCCGTTCGGCTCCGGCACGGGGTCGTGATAGCGCAGCGGATCGGCCATCACCGCCTTCGAGCCCACGGGCGTGACCTCGTAGAGCGCGGTGACCGTGTGGCCCGAGCCGATGTCGCCCGCATCGATCTTGTCGTTGTTGAAGTCGGTGCGGTTGAGCAGCCGCGTCTCGTAGCCGATGAGACGGTACTCGGCGATCCGCGAGGGATTGAACTCGATCTGGATCTTCACGTCCTTGGCGATGGTGAACAGCGTGCCCGCGACCTGCTGCACGAAGACCTTGCGCGCCTCGTTCATCGTGTCGATGAAGGCGGCGTTGCCGTTGCCGGCCTGCGAGAGCTTCTGCATCAAGGCGTCGTTGTAATTGTCGTCGCCGAAGCCCAGGCAGGTCAGCTCCACGCCCCTGTCGCGCTCGCCGATCACGAAGCCTTCAAGCGCCTTGGGATCGGTGATGCCGACGTTGAAGTCGCCGTCGGTCGCCAGCAGCACGCGGTTGACGCCGCCCTTGATCATCGTCTCTTCCGCGAGCTTGTAGGCGACGCGCAGGCCCTCGCCGCCCGCGGTCGATCCGCCCGCCTCGATATGGTCGATGGCGGCCAGGATTTTCGCATGCTCCGCGCCGCTCGTCGGTGGCAACACCACGCCCACCGCTCCCGCATAGGTCACGATCGAGACGCGGTCCTTCCCGGAAAGCTGGTCGACGAGAAGATGGAACGCGCCTTTGAGCAGCGGCATCTTGTTGGGCTCGTACATCGAGCCGGAGCTGTCGATGAGGAAGACGAGGTTCGCGGGCGGCCGCGCGGCCTTGGGCAGATCGAAGCCCTTGATGCCGATATGCAGGATCTGCGTGTCCGCGTTCCAGGGCGTGGGATAGACCGCATAGCTCGCGCGGAACGGAACCTGGCGGTTCTCGGGCAGCGGATAGGAATAGTCGAAATAGTTGACCATCTCCTCGACGCGCACCGCGTCGGCGGACGGCATGCCGCCATTGTGCAGAGCGTTGCGCACGACGCCGTAGGACGCGGTATCGACGTCGATGGAGAAGGTCGAGACGGGCTCGTCCGACACCACCTTCACCGGGTTGGGCGTGCTGTCCGGGAACTTCGAGGTGTTCGAGGGCTGCGAATAGCCGTTCCCGAAATCGGCAAACGCCGAGGGCAGGTTGTTCAAGAGGGCCTCGGTGTTCGTCGTGCCCTCGTATTTGATCTCCGCTTGAGAGGTGGCCGTCACAGGCGACGAGGAATAGACGCCCACCTTCGGAATCCGCGAGCCGGTGACGGCGACGGTCTCGACCTGATCGCCATCCGCGGCCGGTGGAGGAGGAGGCGGTTGAACGCTGGGCGCCTGCGGCTTCTCCAGCACGGCGTGCTTGCCGCCGCTCGTGTTTTCGCATGCCGACAGCACCAGCGCCGCGGCAGCGGCAAGCATCGCGACTTTGACGATAACCGATCTCATCGAATTCCCCCTTCGCATGAAACAGCGCAGAGGAGGCTGGGCGCGCATTTCGCCGCCCGAAGGGCGACAATGCGGCGGATCGGTGGCGCAGAAAAAAGGCCGGGCGGTTTCGCGCCCGGCCTTTCTCCCGAATAATGCGGGATTTCAGTTCCTGGTGTCGTTGCCGAGGACCGCGAAGGACAACGCCGGAGTGCCGGCGCCGAAATTCGTCCACGACGTGCCGTCATAGCCGGCGACGACCATCGGATCGGTCTCGTCGGTCGAGTTGAACGGCCACGCCGCCCACGTGTCGGCGTTGGTGTCGTCCGTCGACAGATAGATCCAATACGGCGTGCCCGCCGTGAGCCGGATGTGGTTGATGCCGGTCACGGTGGCGAGCTGACAGCAATCGCCGAACGTGCCGAGACCCGACACCGCCCAGGTGCCCAGCACGTTGCCGGGTACGCCGCCATTGTCCTCGGCCAGATTGACGATGACCTCGTTGGTGCCGGAGACGTAGCCGACCGCGACGTCGATCTCCTGCACCTTGGCGTTGACGGCGGGCGTGAACTGCGTTCCCACCCAGATGGTCGAGCCGATCTGGCTGCTCGGGCCCGACACCGTGTCGCCGAAGCAGCAGAAGTAGTAGCCCTTGGGATATTTGAAACCGATATTGTCGAAGATCGTGTCCATCTTGTGCGGCGGAAGCGCCGTCGGCGTGTAGGTGGCCGAGCCGTGCTGCACGGTGGTGGTACGCTTGTCCTTACTCACGCTGGCGCCGTTGACGCCCGCGGCCTGTGCGGTTCCTGCCACTGCGAGAGCCGCTATGATGACGAGTGCTTTCCTGATCATTCAAACCCTCCCTTGATGAAACCCCTTGGAACAAGCCTGTGAAGAGGGAAGCGTAGTCCTTCAAATTGTGGGGAGCAATCGGGGCTGGAGCCGCGAATTGCAGTCGGTACTCAATTGAAACTCTGGTGTCATGGCCCGCGACTGCGGGCCACCCAGGTGAAATCCCGCGCGATCCGGCCGGCTTCGGATTGACCTCGCGCACAATACCGATCGTGCAGAACCTAGCTGGGTGGCCCGCAGTCGCGGGCCATGACAAGTTGGAAAGCGCGCGGCCCTATGTTTCGTCCGGCGCCCCGCGCACGGGCTTGCGCATCACCTCGGTCCAAGTCTCTCCATCGATGCCGATCTCGACGTGAAGCGTCCCAGGCTCGGTGACGTCCACGACGCGCTGGATGAGTTGTATCGTCCAGCTCCCTATCTTGGCTTTGGAGACCAGCTTGGTGAGCGCGACCACCCGCTCGTCGAACCGGATGCGTGCCGGCAGCGGATCAAGGAACGCTTTCGTGGTCTCGACATTGAGGAGGCCGCTGAACTTCAGCTGGTATGGGAAACGCGGCACCACGATCGCGTCGCCATAAGTGCCCAGCAGTATCCAGCGCCCGTCGAGCTCGGGACGCACCTCCTCGCAGAGCACACCGTCGAGGAAGCTCAACCCGTCGGCAACCTCGATCGCCACCGGCCGCGGCGGCGAGACCGGCGGACCCGCGCGCCATGCCGGGAACAGGCTGCGCTCGTCGTTCCTGCTGGAGAGGATGGCCGGCGCGAGCAGAAGCACGAGGGCCGCGATGACGCCCAGGACGACGAAGCCGTTCGGATCGAATTTCTGAGACAGGAAGTGTTGGGCGAGCCCGTCTATGCCGGCAATGACGAGCACTGTCGCGCCTCCCGCCGCCAGCGTCGCCCCAAGCACCGCGGCGCCGACACCCCGGAACACCCGCGCGCCGCGTATCCAATGCCGCCAGAACGGTTGCCCATCCCCCATGAGGCGAAGTTTAGCAAGCCTCGGGCGGGCCCACACTGCCTGTTGTTTCTATTGAGCTTTTTCGACCAGGACCGTAGCGCGTGCGACACTATTATGAACTTCGTGGTAGTGGTACTTCCGGTTAATTTCAAGGTTCCGAAGCATGCTCATTGCGCATGGCTGGCAGAATTTGCGGCCTGGCGGAACCGCCCCATCTCTGCCGTGAACGAACGGGCGCGCAGGCGCTCACACGGAGAGGCCAATGAATATCAAGACCAATACCCATGGCGGCGAAGAGGTCGCGGGCACGAAATTCCTGACCTGGGCGATCCTCGTGGTCGCGGCCGGACTGGTGTTCGCGGTGACCACCGATCTCGCCGGCAACGCCGCGCCGCAGACGCAGACGGTGCAGACAGTGGCGGCGCATAAGGCGTCGTAAGACGGCGAAGTTCTATACCGCCACTTCCTCCAGCCGCACGTCGTGGCCCCAGAGGAGCTCGATATGGGTGAGGACGTGCTCCTTGGTGGCGTTGTGCAGCGGCACGCCGCGGTTCATGCGGTGCTCGAGGCGGAGCGTGCGGTTGCCCTTCAGATCCGCGCCTACGACCTGGATGTTGGGATCGCCCGCGGTGTCGTATTGACGGGCCAGCGCCGAACGCACCTTGCGGTAGCCGCGCTCGTCATGGATGCCGGCCACGTGATAGACGCCGTCATCGGCCTTGTCGAACAGCGAGAACATCCTGAAGTCGCGCATCACCTTGGGTGACAGGAACTGCTCGATGAAGCTCTCGTCGCGATAGTTCGCCCACGCGTCCTTGAGCGCGGCCATCGCATCGCCCGAGCCCGCGATCGCGGGGAACCAGTCGCGGTCCTCTTCCGTGGGCGCCTCGCAGACGCGGCGGATGTCGTCCATCATCGCATAGCCGAGCGCGTAGGGATTGATTCCGTAATAGCGCTTGTCGTCGAAACCCGGCTGGAACACGACGCTGGTGTGGCTGTGCATCGCCTCGAGCAGCGCGCCCTCGCCGATCAGCCCGCGGTCGTAGAGCCTGTTCATGATCTGGTAGTGCACGAAGGTGGCGCAGCCCTCGTTCATCACCTTGAGCTGGCGCTGCGGGTAGAAATACTGCGCCAGGTTGCGCACGATGCGCAGCGTCTCGCGCTGCCAGGGCCTTAAGGTGGGCGAGTTCTTCTCCAGGAAATAGAGCAGGTTCTCTTCCGGCAGCTTCATGTCGGGGCCGGAATCGTCGTCCGGGTCGGGCGTCAGCGGCGCCGCGGGCGGCTCGATGCCGGCGGGCAACGTGCGCCACAGCTCGCTATAGGCCTCCTCCTCGTATGCCGCGCGCTTGCGATGCTTTTCGAGCACGCGCTCCTTCGACGGGCGCGGCGGGCGGCGATAGCGGAACACGCCCTGGTCCATCAGCGCGTGCGCCGCGTCGAGCACGGCCTCCATCTCCTCGCGCCCGTAGCGTTCCTCGCAAGCGGCGATGTAGCGCTTGGCGAAGGCGAGGTAGTCGAGGATGCCTTCCGCGTTGGTCCATTGGCGGAAGAGATAGTTGTTCTTGAAGAAATGGTTGTGCCCGAACGCCGCATGCGCCATCACCAGCGCCTGCATCGTCATCGTGTTCTCCTCGAGCAGATAGGAGATGCACGGGCTCGAATTGATCACGATCTCGTAGGCGAGCGCGGAATAGCCCGCGCGGTACATCGTCTCCTCGCGCGCGAACAGCTTGCCGAAGCTCCAATGGTTGTACATGAGCGGCATCGCGAGCGACGAATAGGCGTCGAGCATCTGCTCCGACGAGATGATCTCGATCTGGTTGGGATAGACGTCGAGCCCCATGTCGCGCAGCGCGATCTCCTCGATCGCGGCATAGGTACGGTCGAGGGTGGCGAAGTCCCACTCGGAGCCGTCGAAGAGGAAGTTACCCATTGTAGCCCCCTCCACCATGGCCGGGCTTGACCCGGCCACCCAGCGCGCCGCAGGCGCAAAGGGATTCACGCGGAGACGCGGAGGACGCGGAGAACAAAAAGATCTCCGCGCACTCCGCGTCTCCGCGTGAGACATATTCATTTCGCTCGCTGACGCTCGCCAGCTGGATGGCCGCCTCAAGGGCGGCCATGGTGAATTGGAGACTCATCCCGCCTCCGTCTTCTTGAACAGCTCGTGGAAGACCGGGAATATGTCCGCGGGCCGCGCGATGCGCTTGGTGGCGAAATTGCTCCACAGCTCCGCGACGGTGCGGTAGGCGCGCCAGAGCTCGGCGCCGCTGTCCTCGCTCGCGAACACTTCCATCTCGCGCTCGTCGAGGATCTCGATATAGGCGTAGTACTGGACGAGCGGCATGATCTCGCCGTTGAGCAGCTCGACGCAGTGCCGCGCGTCGCCCGTCTGGGTGTAGCCGTCGCTGGCCTGCGCGGCATAGATGTTCCAATCCGCGGTCGCGTAGCGCGCTTTCTGGATCTCCAGCATCTTGTCGAGCGCGGTCGAGACGATCGTGCCGCCCGACTGGCGCGAATAGAAGAACTCCTGCTCGTCGACCTCCTGCGCGTCGTGGGTGTGGCGGATGAAGACGACGTCGACCTTCTTGTAGCGCCGCTTCAGGAACAGGTGCAGCAGCATGTAGAAGCGCTTGGCGAGGTCTTTCTCGCGCTCGCCCATCGAGCCCGAGACGTCCATCAGGCAGAACATCACCGCCTGGCTCGTCGGCACCGGCTGCTCGGTGAAGGCGTTGAAGCGCACGTCGACGGGATCGATGAAGCCGACCCATTTGCGCTTGGCGTTGGCTTTCGCGAGCTGCTCCTTGAGCGCCGCGATCTTCTCCAGCGCGGGCGGGTCCTCGCGCTCGGCGAGGTCGAGCGCCGCCTCCAGCGCCTTGACGTCCTCGAGCTTCGGCCGGCGCAGCGCCAGGCGGCGGCCCTGGGCATGGCGCATGGTGCGGATCAGGTTGATCTGGTTGGGCGAGCCCGAGGTGGTGATGCCGGCCCGGCGCCAGGTCTTGTTCGGCGTCTCCTTCAGCGTCGTGCGCACGAGATTGGGCAGCGCCAGATCCTCGAAGAAGATGTCGAGGATCTCGTCCTGCGTCATCGTGAACTCGAAATCGTCCTCGCTCTCGCCGCTGTCGGCCGCGTCCTTGCCGCGGCCGGCGCCGTCGCCCGAACGCGGCTTCTTGATCTCGTCGCCGGTGGAGAACTCCTTGTTGCCCGGCAGCACGAAGTCGCGCTCGCCGGCGCTCTTCGGATCGAGACGGAAGCGTGGCTCCTTGGTGCCTTTCGTCGATATCTTGATCTTGCGGTCCTTGGCGAGATCGGCGACGGAGGAATCCTTGAGCGATTTCTGCACCGCCTCGCGGATCTGGTTGCGCGCGCGGCGCAGGAAGCGCTGGCGGTTGCCGAGCGACTTGCCCTTGGGGTTCAGGCGGCGGTCGACGAAGTGGGTCATGCGGCACCAACTGTCATTCCCGGCCGAGCGCCGCGACAGCGGCGCGAGGGGAAGGGAACCCAGGTGGGAAGAGCGGACCCGGTCTTTCCACCTGGGTCCCCTTCCCTCACGCGAACTTCGTTCGCGTTCGCCGGGGATGACATCGGAGTTACCCCGCCTTGTTCACGCGCATGTACCACTCCACGAGCCTGCGCACCTGCCTCGGCGTGTAGCCGCGCGCGTGCATGCGCTTGACGAACTCGTTGTGCTTGGTCTGCGTGTCGCTGTCCTTCTTGGACTCGAACGAGATCACCGGCAGCAGATCCTCGACCTGGGTGAACATGCGTTTCTCGATGACCGAGCGGATCTTCTCGTACGCCGTCCACGCCGGGTTCTTGCCCTCGTGCTGCGAACGGTAGCGCAGCGCGAACTTGACGACCTCGTTGCGGAAGTCCTTGGGGTTCGCGATGCCGGCCGGCTTCTCGACCTTGGACAGCTCGTTGTCGAGCTGCGCGCGGTCGAGGAGCTGGCCGGTGTCGGCGTCCTTGAAATCCTGGTCCTCGATCCAGGCGTCGGCATAGGCGATGTAGCGGTCGAACAGGTTCTGGCCGTATTCGCCGTAGCTCTCCAGATACGCCTTCTGGATCTCCTTGCCGATGAACTCGGCATAGCGCGGCGCCAGCTCCGCCTTGATGAATTCGAGATATTTCTTCTCGGTGTCGTCGGCGTACTGCTCGCGCTTGATCGACTGTTCCAGCACGTACATCAGATGCACCGGATCGGCCGCGATCTCGGTGGAGTCGTAGTTGAACGTCTCCGACAGCGTCTTATAGGCGAAGCGCGTCGAGATGCCGGTCATGCCTTCGTCAATGCCCGCCTGGTCCTTGTATTCCTGCAGCGTCTTGGCCTTGGGGTCGGTGTCCTTCAGCTTCTCGCCGTCATAGACGCGCATCTTCGAGGTCAGGTTGGAGTTCTCATGCTCCTTGAGCCTGGTCATCACGCAGAACTTGGCCAGCATCTCCAGCGTCTCGGGCGAGCACGGCGCGGCACCCAAATTGGAGCTGCCGATCAGCTTCTTGTAGATCTGCGTCTCCTCGCTGACGCGCAGGCAATACGGCACCGTCACCACGCAGATGCGGTCGAGGAAGGCCTCGTTGTTCTTGTTGGCCTTGAACACGGTCCATTCGGCCTCGTTGGAATGCGCCAGGATCGTGCCGTTGAACGGGATGGGGCCCAGCGTCTCGGTGCCGATGTAATTGCCTTCCTGCGTCGCGGTCAGCAGGGGATGCAGCACCTTGATCGGCGCCTTGAACATCTCGACAAATTCGAGCAGGCCCTGATTGGCGCGGCACAGCCCGCCCGAGAACGAATAGGCGTCCGGATCGTTCTGGCTGTAATGCTCGAGCTTGCGGATGTCGACCTTACCGACGAGCGCGGAGATGTCCTGGTTGTTCTCGTCGCCCGGCTCGGTCTTGGCGATGGCGAGCTGGCGCAGCTTGGACGGATAGAGCCGCGCGACCTCGAATTTGGAGATGTCGCCGCCGAACTCGTCCAGGCGCTTGACCGCCCAGGGGCTCATCACGTTGCCGAGGCGGTGCTTGTCGATGCCGTATTTCTCGCTGAGCAGGTCGGTCAGCTCGCCGGAGCGGAACAGGCCGAGCGGGCTCTCGAACACCGGCGAGATGTCGTTGCCGGCTTTCAGCACGTAGACCGGATGCTTCTCCATCAGCTCCTTGAGGCGCTCGGCGAGCGAGGACTTGCCGCCGCCGACGGGGCCAAGGAGATAGAGAATCTGGCGCTTCTCCTCGAGGCCCTGCGCCGCGTGCTTGAAGTAGCCCACGATCCTCTCGATCGTGTCTTCCATGCCGTAGAAGCCGTCGAACGCGCGATAGAGCTTGATCGTGCGGTTGAAGAACAGGCGGCCCAGCCGTGCGTCCTGCGCGGTGTCGACGCGCTCCGGCTCGCCGATCGCCGAGACCATGCGTTCCGACGGTGACGCGTAGAGCATCTTGTCGTCGCGCGCCGCGAGCAGCCAGTCGCGCAGCGACATGCTCTCGAACTTCTCGCGCGCATAGTCGCGGGTGAACATATCGAAGACATCCAGCGTGGCCATCGCGACCGTCTCCTTGTTCGTCCGCCACGCGCGCCCTTCGCACCCGGACGGACGGTTGACCCACATCGGCAGCGTCATCCTGCTCCATCACCCCTGAACGGCGGATTAAAACTTCGTTTCCAACCCGTTCATCGCGATGCGGACGACGCCCCGCTTCGCGCGGTTTCCCGCGCGATTCCTTCCTAATCGCTCCTCTTCAAAATCATCTGCTCGCCGGTCTCTAACGCAAACCCGCGGCGGCCATCTGGCCCGCTCTCGACGAATGGAATCATACGCCAAATCAGAAGCTTGCGAAAGCACGCCCGCGCGAATTCGGACGATGCGTCGCACAAAGGACACGATTGAATCGAGCAGGCGCCACGATTGCAGCAGCGATGCGCCACAATCGCGCTCGAACCTGCGCATGCACTTTCGTGCTCAGGGAGGACCGTATGTCGAAAATCGGGCGCGTACGCGCGTGGCTGCTTGCGATTGTGACAGGATTAGGGTTGACGGCAAGCGCCGAGGCAAAGCCCGCGCTGTCATCGAATTTGGAGATCGAGCGTTCCGTCATCGTCAAGGGTTCGACGCGGCCCGTCTATGTGCTGGTGCATTTCTTGGCGCCCGAGCTCGACGTACGGTCCGGCGAGCGGCCGCCGCTCAACCTGTCGCTCGTCCTCGACCGTTCCGGCTCGATGGAAGAACAGGGCAAGATCGAATATCTGCGCCAGGCCGCCAAGCTCGCCGTCGGGCGGCTCGGTGAGCGCGACGTCGTCTCGGTCGTGGAGTTCGACGACCGCATCACCTTGATGTGGCCCGCAAGCCATGCGCATGACACCGCCCGCCTGCAGAGCGAGATCGACGCGCTCACCCCGCGCGGCTCGACCAACCTCGCCGGCGGCATGGAGCGCGGCATCGACGAGGCGACGGGCGCACGCGAACGCCTGCACCTCTCCGACGGCACGCTCAGCCGCGTCGTCCTGCTCACCGACGGCCTCGCCAACACCGGCGTCACCGACCAGGGCGAGATCGCGCGCATGGCGCAAGACGCGCGGCGCCGGGGTGTGCGCGTCTCCACCATCGGGCTCGGCCTCGACTACAACGAGGACCTGCTGCAGTCGATCGCGGAGGGCGGCGGCGGCAAGTACTATTACGTCGAGAGCCCGGTGCAGCTCGCGCGCATCTTCGAGGAAGAGTTGAAATCGGCCTTCGCCACCTGCGCGCGCGACGTGCACATCTCCTTCCACGGCGGCGGCGCGGTCAAGGGCGCCGAGCTGATCGGCTTCTCGAACGCGTCGGGGCGCGACGTCTCCGCCGACTGGCCCGACTTCTACGCGGGCGAGACGCGCAGCGTGCTGCTGCGTCTGGACGTGGACGCCGGCCGCGACGGACCGCTGGAGCTCGGCCGCTTCGACGTCGCCTGGCGTGATGCCCGGAGCGGCGCGACGGGCACGATCGACCTGCCGATCCGCGCCAGCGTCGCCGAGGACATGGCCGCGTCCGACCGCTCGCTCGACAAGAACGTCGCGGTCGAGGCTTCGCTCGCCGAAAGCGAGCGCGGGCTGGCGGCCGACGTGGCGCTCGCGGCGCAGGGCGAGGCCGGCAAGGCGCGCGCCGCCAACGCCTCGATCATCGCCGATCTCAAGGCGCGCAACGCCGTGCTCAAGGACGAGCGCATCACCCGCAAGATCGAGGCGATGAACGTCGAGCAGGTCCAGATCGCGCAGGCGGCCAGCGCACCCGCTCCCGACGCGATGCAGAACTATGCCAAGGCGTCGAAGCAGCGGCTCTATCAGGCCAAGACCGGCAACCGCGCGGGCTATGTGCTGCAGCAAGGCGACAAGGGGCTGGCGGTCGAGCGCCTGCAGCAGGGGCTGGCGAGCGCGGGCGTCTACAAGGGCCCCGTCACCGGCGTCTACGACCAGGCGACTGCCGACGCGGTGAAGGCCTATCAGAAGAAGAACGGCGTCCCGGCCGACGGCACGGCGGGCGCGGAGACACAGGCGAGGCTGGGGTTGTATTGAGCCCAACTGTCATCCCCGGCGAGCATCGACGCGACAGCGTCGATGCGAGGGAAGGGGACCCAGGTGGTTAGACTTGTCTTGCTCTTTCCACCTGGGTCCCCTTCCCCTCGCGACACTGACGTGTCGCTCGGCCGGGGATGACAGCGGAGTTTTACTGCTTCTGCGTCCCCAAATTCTTGTCCATGTCCTTGGCCACGTTCTCCTGCGCGGTGTAGCCCGACGTCGCGATGTCGGCGGAATAGAGCGCCTTCAGATAGGCGATGTCGCTCTCGGTCAGCGCCTTGGGCTTGTCGCGGTCCGCGCAGCCCGACGACATCAGGTCGAGGATGCTCGGCAGCGCGTTGCAGCCGTCCAGGGACGCGGGCTGCGACAGCGCCAGCAGCGAGACGTAGTCCGCGATCGGTCCGATCTCCCAGCCTGCGACCTTCTTCGCGTCGGCGACGATCAGCGCGTTGACGATCTGGCCGCTGTTCTTGACGGGGATATGGCTGCCGGTGCCGGTATAGGGGCTTTGGCCGTAGGCGGTGTCGATCCGCACACCGGGACCCACACTCTCGCCATTCGCCAGCGTATGCGCTTGCGCGTTCGGATCGCGCCTGGTGCCGGTCACGTACCACGCCTGGACCGGACGATAGACGTGGATGATCGAGCCGCGCTCATGCGTGAAGTGCATCCCGATGATCAGACCGTCCGTCTGTTCCGCGAGCTTGGTGACGACGGCTTGCGGATCGTCGGTGAACAGCACCTCGACATTGGCGATGCATGTGGCGGGCGCTTGCGCGCTGCTGCCGATCTCTTTGGCGACCGCCGCGATGCGCGCGGTGACGAAATCGTCATAGGCCTGCGGCAGACCCATCGTAACCGGACAGATGCCCGAAGGTGCCGCGCGGGTGATGAGCCCGCTCTTGCGGCTGCGCGCGGCATGGATCTCGACGAATTGCTGGACGATCTTTGTGATCATCTCGGCGTCGGTCGGACGCTGGCCTATGACGGTGACGGTCTCCGGCGGCTTGGCGGGTGGCGCCGTTTGGGCGGATGCCGCGCCCGCGGCCATCGCAAGCATAACCGGAACGAACATCGAGCGCATCGCGCGTCTCCAGATATCGAGCCCTCGCAGGCTAGTCCCGGTTCCGCACGCGGTCGAGGCTCGGATTTGTGCCAAACTGTGCCGAGAGGCGCCGCGATTCCCTTCCATGCTCATCCACACCTGCTTCGACGTGCTTGCCTGGATCAGCGGCGCGCTGATGGGAGTGTTCGTCTCCCGCATGGGATGGCTGGCGAGCCGCGCGCGCACGCCGATGCGCGACCCGGGCTATTTCATCGCGCTGGGCTTAGGCGCGATCGGCGGCGCGCTGCTGTTCGGGAGCCTGAACATGGGGCTCGCGGGACGCTGGGTCCTCGGCCATTCCATCGCGGGCGCGATCGCGGGCGGCGTCGTGGCGGTGGAGGCGTTCAAGCTCGCGACCGGCATCAAGGGCTCGACCGGCGCGCAGTTCGTGGCGCCGCTCGCAACCGGCATCGCGGTCGGCCGGCTCGGCTGCTTCTTCGCGGGCCTCCCCGACTTCACCTATGGCACGCCCACGAGCCTGCCCTGGGGCGTGGATTTCGGCGACGGCATCGCGCGTCATCCGGTGCAGCTCTACGAGTCTGCCGCGATGGCGCTGTTCCTGATCGTCTATATGCGGGAAATCGCGCACGGCTCGGAATTCTTCCGCGCGCAAGGTTTCTATCTTTTCGTGGGCTGGTATGCTTGCCAGCGTTTCCTCTGGGAATTCATCAAGCCCTATCCGACGATCCTGGGCCCGTTCAACGTCTTCCACGCGATCTGCATCGTCCTCTTCGGATATTCACTCTTCATGCTGAGGCGCAATCATGAGCTTCGTGCGGCCGTCTAAGGATTACAGCTTCTACGGACAGACGACCTCGCTGTGCGAAACCTGTCTGAAGCTGGTCCCTGCGAAGATCGTGATCGAAGGCAACGACGTCTTCTATCTCAAGCGCTGCCACGAGCACGGCGCGCAGAAGACGCTGATCGCGACCGACGCGGCGTATTTCAAATCCTGCAAGGACTTCATCAAGCCCGGCGATCTGCCGCTCAAGCACCAGAGCCGCACGCAGTACGGCTGTCCCTACGATTGCGGGCTGTGCCCGGACCACGAGCAGCATTCCTGCCTGGCGCTGATCGAGGTGAACGACGCCTGCAACCTCACCTGCCCCGTCTGCTTCGCGGAGTCCGGCCAGGCGCGCACCGAGCAGAAGAGCTTAGGTGAGATCGATGCCATGCTGGAGACGCTGGTCGAGAGCGAGGGCTTCCCCGATCTCGTGCAGATCAGCGGCGGCGAGCCCACGATCCATCCCGAGATCATGCAGATCCTCAAGCTCGCCAAGTCCAAGCCGATCCGCCACGTCATGCTCAACACCAACGGCATCCGCATCGCGCGTGACAAGGCGTTCGTGGAGGAGTTGGCGGCGCTGAAGCCCGGCTTCGAGGTCTATCTGCAGTTCGACTCGATGAAGCGCGAGGCGCTGGAGAACATCCGCGGCGCGGATCTGCGCAAAATCCGCGAGCAGGCGCTGGCCAATCTGGAGGAGGCCGGCATCTCCACCACCCTCGTCTGCGTCGTGAAGAAAGGCGTCAACGACGGCGAGATCGGCGACATCGTCCGCCACGCGCTGTCCTACCGCTGCGTGCGCGGCATCACCTTCCAGCCGGTGCAGGACGCGGGCCGCAACCTGAACTTCGACAAGAACCGCGACCGCATGCTGCTGACCGACATCCGCCGCGAGGTCTATTCCCAGGCGGGCGAGGTGTTCGGCGCCGACGACATCATCCCGCTGCCCTGCAACCCCGACGCGATCGCGATCGCCTACGGCCTGCGCGACGGCGCGAAGGTGACGCCGATCACCCAGCTCATCCCTAAGGCCGAGCTGCTCGCCATCGCGCCCAACACCATATCGTTCGAGAAATACCCCGCGCTCCGCGACCGGCTGTTCGACCTTCTCTCGCTCGCCTCATCCGGCGAGCGCACCAGGACCGTGCTCGGCGATCTGCTCTGCTGCCTGCCGCAGGTGGAGGTGCCCGACGACCTTGGCTACGACAAGGTCTTCCGCGTCGCCATCGTCTCGTTCCTCGACCGCTACAATTTCTGCATCGCCGCGGTGAAGCGCTCCTGCATCCACTTCGTGACGCCGGGTGCGAAGATCATCCCCTTCGACACCTACAACCTTTTCTATCGCAATGGACTGGACGTGAAGCTCAGGGAGGCGGCCCGTGTCGCAAGTTGAAAACCCTCCTCCGCCGCCCCCGCCGCCGAACAGCGGCTGCGGCGCCGTCGCCCTCATGGTCATCGGCGCCATGATCCTGATCCCGTCAGGCCTGTGCACGGCGGTGATGGGGGTCGGGGCGGTCGTCGACCTGAACGCCGGCATCGACCGGTTCGAATCCGACCTCGGCGACGTCTGGCCGTTCGCGCTGCTCATCATCGGCGCCGCGGTGGTGGGCGGGATGATGATCTGGGCCGGCATCAGGATGCAGCGGCGCGGGTGAGGCGATGACGGAGCAGGGGCCAAGGCGCAACGTCGCGGGCGGCATCGCGCTCCTGGTGCTGGGCCTGGTGATCCTGGTTCCGTCCGGGCTGTGCACCGGGGTCATGGCGATCGGCGCGATCGTCAGCATGTTCCGGTATTCAGCGGCGGTGGGCATGCTGCCGATGGCGCTGATTTTCGGCGGACCGTTCGTCGCCGCGGGCGGCGCGCTGGTGTGGCAGGGCATCAAGCGCCTGCGCCGCGGCGATGAATGACGCACAACGGCTCTTGCCGCCGGACGGCGCTTGCGCGAAGCTTGCCCCATGGACGCGCTGCAGCCGACCATCCGGCATGCCCAGCCCGCCGACGCGGCGGAGATCGCGCGCATCTATATAGAGTCGTGGCAGGACACCTATCCCGGGGTCTTGTCGCGCGCGCTGCTCGCCTCGATGACGCATGGCGGCCAGATGGGACGCTGGCGCGCGGCGATCTGCCAGGGTGAGCTCGTCCTCGTCGCGGAGCTGGAGAAGCACGGCGTCATAGGCATGCTGAGCGCGGGCCCGTCGCGCGACCGCACGCTCGGCTTCGACGGCGAGGTCTATACGCTCTATGTCGATCCCGCCTTCTATGGACAGGGCGCGGGCGCCAGGCTGCTGCGCGGGGCCTTCGCGCAACTGCGCAAGCGCGGCTGCCGCTCCTGCGTGATCTGGGCGCATGCCGGCAACAACGCGCGCTTCTTCTACGAACGCATGGGCGGCCGCCTCGTCGCCGAGCGCACCGCGCGCATGATGGGCGATCCCGTGCCGGAGGTGGCCTTCGGCTGGAAGACGCTGGAGCCGGTGGAAAGAAGCGAGGCGCGCTAGGCGCGACCCCACCCTCCCCTTGAGGGAGGGTCGACAATTTGCGGAGCGCAGCGAAGCAAATTTCGGGGAGGGGTAATCGTCCTGCTCACCCCTCCCCGAAAAATGCTCCGCATTTTTCGACCCCCCCTCAAGGGGAGGGTCGTTTCTACTCCTCCAAATCCTTCGGCCTGACGAACGCATCGAGCTCGCCGCAGCCGGGCGCCGCATCGGCCCAGCGCGCGACGTCGAAATCGATCACCGCGAGCGCGCAGGTGGGGAACTTCTCGTCCATCGCGTCGTAGCGCTTGCGCAGCTTCTTCTCCAGCGGCACCGAGGCGAGCGCGAGCGCAAGCTGCTCCAGCCCCGGATTGTGGCCCACCGCCATCAGCACGCCCGATCTGTCCGGCGCGCGGCGGATCAGCGACAGAACCACTTCGGGCTCGGCGAGATAGAGCTCGCTCAGGTACTGCACGGTCGGCGTCGCGCCGAGCTCGGGCAGCAGCAGCTTCACCGTCTCGCGCGTGCGCGTGGACGACGAGCACAGGATCAGGTCGGGGATGTAGACGTCCTCGCGCAGGAAGCGGCCCATGCGGGCGCTATCCTTCTCGCCGCGCTTCTCCAGCCCGCGCTTGGCGTCGTCGGCGGTCTCGCGCTCCGCCTTGGCGTGGCGCAGGAGCAGCAGCCGTTTCATGCGATCTGGTAACGCGCCCGCGCGCCGCGCTCGAGCGCGGCCGAGACCAGCCGGTCGATGCCGAGCGCGCGGCGGATCGCCTCGATGACGCGGATCTCCTCCAGCATCACGCGGCTGTCGGAGAGCGCGATCTCGAGCGCCAGCCAATAGGCAGTCTCGCGCAGATGCTCGGGCAGCGCCGCCTTGACGAGGCCGAGGATGGCGTCGAGGCCCTCGTTCTCCTGCAGGATCGCGCCGCAATCCTGCGCGGTGGCGAGCAGGCGGCTGTGATCGAAATCGCGGAAGGCGGGCAGATGCTTCGACAACTCGCCGATCGTCTTCAGCTCCTTGTCGGAGATCACGCCGTCGGACGCCGCCACGACGACCATGACGTAGACGAGCGCGGTCTGGTGGCTGATGGTGTTCATGCGGTCTCTCTTGGGCGCGGCGGCGCGACCTTAAGAAACTTGACCGTGAGCGGCAAGGCACGTCACAAACGGCCATGGCGACGAACAAAAAGCCCGGCAAATGGCGCGCGCGGACGCTGGGCGTTCGCGGCGGGACCATGCGCACGCCGTTCCAGGAGACGGCCGAGGCGCTGTTTCTGACCTCGGGCTATGCCTACGAATCGTCCGCCCAGGCCGAGGGCCGCTTCACCGGCGAGGACGACGGCTACCAGTACACGCGCTTCTCCAACCCCACGATCACGATGTTCGAGGAGCGCATGGCGGCGCTGGAGGACGCGCCCGTCGCGCGCGCGACCGCCAGCGGCATGGCGGCGGTGAGCGCGGCCCTGCTCGCAGGCCTCAGCGCGGGCGACCACGTCGTGGCGGCGAAGGCGATGTTCGGCTCGTGCCGCCACGTCATCGCCGACATCCTGCCGCGCTTCGGCGTCGCGCACACCCTCGTCGACGGCGCCGATCTCGACGCCTGGCAGGGCGCGATGCGCACCGGCACGAAGATGCTGTTCCTGGAGACGCCTGCGAACCCGACGCTCGATCTCGTCGACATCGCCGCGGTGGCGAAGATCGCGGACGGCGCGGGCGCGCGGCTGATCGTCGACAACGCCTTCGCCAGCCCCGCGCTGCAGCAGCCGATGAAGCACGGCGCGCACATCGTCGTGCACTCGACGACGAAATACATCGATGGTCAGGGGCGGTGCCTTGGCGGCGTCATCCTCTGCCATGAGGATTTCCTGAACCAGCGGCTGCAGCCCTTCCTGCGCAACACCGGTCCGGTGATGAGCCCGTTCAATGCCTGGGTGCATCTCAAGAGCCTGGAGACGCTCGACCTGCGCATGCGCGAGCATTGCGCCAATGCGCTCGCAGTTGCGCGCTTCCTGCGGCGCCACAAGAAGATCGCGCGCGTGCTCTATCCTTTCCTGGACGATCATCCGCAGCACGCGCTCGCCAAGAGGCAGATGTCCGGCGGCGGCGGCGGCGTGGTGAGCTTCGAGGTCGCGGGGGGCAAGGACGCCGCCTACCGCCTGATGGACGCGCTGAGCCTGATCGACATCTCCAACAACCTCGGCGACGCCAAGAGCCTGATCACCCATCCCGAGACGACGACGCATTCGCGCCTCGGCGCCGAAGCGCGCGCCGAGCTCGGGATAACATCGGGCATGCTGCGCCTCTCCGTCGGCCTCGAAGACGCCGACGACATCTGCGAGGATCTGGAGCAGGCGCTCGGGGCGGTGTGATGGCTCACTCTCTCATTCGTCATCCTGAGGTGCGAGCGCAGCGAGCCTCGAAGGATGACGGCGCGGAATGAGCGGCTGGGCTTACATGCTGCGCTGTTCCGACGGAAGTTACTACGTCGGCTCGACTTCATATGACGACATCGACATCCGTGTCGGCGAGCACAATGACGGCAGATTTGAGGGCTTCACGCACAAGCGACGGCCCGTCGTCTTGGTTTGGGCCGAACACTTCGGCGACCTGCGTGATGCGCAGGACTGCGAACGCAGAGTCAAGGGTTGGCGCCGAGAAAAGAAAGAAGCGCTTATCGGCAAGGACTGGAGCGCGCTTAAGATGCTCGCAAAACGTCCAAACGCGCGTCGCCCTTCGAGGGCCGCTTCGCGGCCACCTCAGGGTGACGCGCTACTTCTAAATCCATCAGAACGTCATCCTGAGGTGCGAGTGCAGCGAGCCTCGAAGGATGACGACTCGATAAAAGGGGGAAATATATGAAATCGAGATTCTTTACGCTCGCCATAGTGCTTTTCTGCAGCAGCCCCGCCTCCGCCGCCGGGCTCTCCTTCTCCGTCTCCTTCCCCGCGTCGATGAGCGCGGCCCCGCTTGACGGGCACGTCACGCTGCTCGTGGCGAAAGGCGCGCCATCCGACGAGCCGCGCAAGCTCGTGTCGCCGGACGAGCCGCTGAAGTCGCCGTTCATCTTCGGACTTACCGTCGATGGGCTGAAGCCCGATGCGCCCGCGGTGCTCGATGCGCATGCGTTCGGCTGGCCGCTCGAGAGCATGGCCTCGCTCAAGCCGGGCGACTACACGGTGCAGGCGGTGCTCAACCGCTACGAGACGTTCCACCGCGCCGACGGCACGACGCTCAAGCTGCCGCCCGAGATGGGCGAAGGCCAGCACTGGGCGGAGAAGCCTGGCAATCTCTATTCCAAGCCGATCAAGCTCCATATCGACCCCGCGCACGGCCAGATCATCGCCATCGTGCTCGACCAGAAGATCGCGCCCATCCCCGACAAGAAGGACACCCCGTTCGTCCGCCATATCAGGATCAAGAGCGAATTGCTGTCGAAGTTCTGGGGGCGGCCGGTTTATCTGGGCGCGCATGTGCTGGTGCCTTACGGCTTCGACGCGCATCCGGGCGCGCATTATCCGCTGATGGTGTTCCACGGGCACTTCCCGAGCGACATCTCGGAGCTGCGCACGACGCCGCCGGATGCGAACCTCAAGCCCGACTATTCCGACCGCTTCCATCTCGCCGGCTACAACCGCATCCAGCAGCAGGAGGCCTATGCGTTCTATCAAAAATGGATCTCGCCCGGCTTTCCGCGCTTCCTGGTGATCGAGATCCAGCACGCCAATCCGTATTACGACGACAGCTATGCGGTGAATTCGGCCAATCTCGGTCCCTACGGCGACGCGATCAACAAGGAGTTGGTCCCGTACATCGAGAAGACGTTCCGGGGCCTGGGCACGGGCTGGTCGCGCTTCACCTATGGCGGCTCGACGGGCGGCTGGGAGGCCTTGGCGACGCAGGTCTTTTATCCCGACATGTACAACGGCAGCTTCGCCGCCTGCCCCGACCCGATCGACTTCCGTGCCTACACCGTCATCAATCTGTATACGGACAAGAACGCCTATACGCTGGACGGCGCCGCCGCCACGGTCGAGCGGCCCGCGATCCGCAACTATCTGGGCGAGATCTTCACCACCCAGCGCGACGCCAACCACATGGAGCTCGCCCAAGGCGACCACAGCCGCTCCGGCGGGCAGTACGACATCTGGCAGGCGGTGTTCTCGCCGCTCGGCGCCGACGGATACCCCAAGCCCATCTTCGACAAGGTGACCGGCGAGATCGACAAGTCCGTCGCCGCCTATTGGCGCGACCATTACGACCTCGCGCACATCATCCAGCGCGACTGGGCGAGCTTGGGGCCGAAGCTCGCCGGCAAGATCCACATCTATGTCGGCAGCGGCGATACTTATTACCTCAACGACGCCGTCTACTACGCGCAAGACACGCTCGAGCACCTGAAGAACCCGGCTTACGGCGGCGAGGTCAAATACGGCGACCGCGCCGAGCATTGCTGGAACGGCGACCCGAACCTGCCGAACGCGTATTCCAGGCTGCACTACGACTTCCAATACCTGCCGAAAATCCTGGCGCGCATCCAGGCGACGGCGCCGAAAGGCGCGGATCTGACGAGCTGGAGATACTAGAGTTCCACTTGTCATTCCCGGCCGAGCGAAGCGAGGGGAAGGGAACCCAGGTGACTGGGTTAAGTTAAAGCCCAGTCACCTGGGTCCCCTTCCCTCACATCGCGCGCAGTGCGCGCGATGTGAGCCGGGGATGACAACAATGGTTGGACTGCGAGAAACTCTTGCAATTCGCCACCCCCTATGTAGACTTCCTACATGGGTGACGAACCGAGAATCACCGGACCCACGCTCAGGGTGCTCGCCGCCTTGCTCTCCTCGCCGCGCGACGAGTTGTCGGGCGCCGAGATCGGCCGCGCCGCGAAGCTCGCCTCCGGTACGCTCTATCCGATCCTGCTCCGCCTCGAAGGCGCGGGCTGGCTGCAAAGCCGCTGGGAACGCGAAGACCCCAGCGAGCTCGGCCGCCCTCGCCGCCGCTTCTACCGCGTCACCGCGGTTGGCGCAAAGAAAGCCAAAGCCGCCGTCAAAGACCTCCAGCCCGCCTTCGGGAGGCTGTCATGGGCGTGATCGTAGGAATGGCAATACTAAGCATTCTGGGCGCTACGTCATCCCAGCTGCTCGGTGAAGAGATAAAAGCATGGGCGCCATGGCTCGCGAAACGATTGACCGACATGGCTCTGCGCCGGCTGCCAGCGAACCTACGCATCAGGTTTCACGAAGAGTGGGAAAGCCACATAGCTGAAGTGCCAGGGTCATTTGGCAAGATACTCGTAGCTATCGGGTTTGGCTTTGCGGCATGGCGCGTTAGGTCAGAATTTCTTAGGCGCCATGTACGCAACTCGCATCAAAAAGCCGACAATAGCAGGAAGATTTCCATTACCCCCTCTGCGCAAACGATGGGAGCGCATCGAAGAAGAGTCAGTACTGTTAACAGAACTCAACCCGCTAACCGAGAAGTCGCGCGGGAGGAATTGGCCGAGCTGAACAAGCTAATACATCGGGTGCAGGTCGATAGCGGCAACGATAATAAATATCAGACGCTACGATTCCTCCAGCGGCTAGGACGAAGACGCATTCTCGAAGAATATCTTTCGCGAGCTGAATGACCATGTCCCCCCACCACGCCTCCGTCGTCTGGACGCGCACCAGCGCAGACTTCACCTACGATACCTACAACCGCGCGCATGAGATCCGGTTCAAGGACGGCGCGATCACCATCCCCGGCTCGGGCGCGCCGATGTTCAAGGGCGATGCGGAGCGCGTCGATCCGGAGGAGGCGTTCGTGGCGTCGCTGGCGGCGTGTCACATGCTCACCTTCCTGGCGCTGTGCGCGCGCAAGCGGCTGACCGTGGAAGCTTACGAGGACAATGCCGAGGGCTTCCTGGAAAAAGGCGCGAACGGCAAGTTTTCGATGACCCGCGTCACACTGAAGCCCCGCGTGCGTTTCGCGCCGGGAACCGAGGTCGACGCGGCCAAGCTCGCCGATATTCACCACAAATCCCACGAGGAATGCTTCATCGCCAATTCGGTCAAGACCGACGTTGCGGTCGAGCCACAGTCCTGAAGTTCCCCCCTCCAGCACGCTTGCACAGCCCAAGCGCGCGGCGCGATAATGGCGCCATGTATGAAAGAGAGACGCGCGGCGTGAGGGTGGCGGTGAGGCCCGCCTATCTCGACGACCAATCCGATCCCGACGAGGGCCAGTTCCTGTGGTCCTACACGGTGACGATCGAGAACAAGGGCGCCGAGCCGGTGCAGCTCATCTCGCGCTATTGGCACATCACCGACGCCCATGGCCGCGAGCAGGAAGTGCAGGGTCCTGGCGTCGTGGGCGCCCAGCCGGTGATCGCGCCCGGACAGGCGTTCGAATATACCAGCGGTTGTCCGCTGCCGACCTCGTCCGGCCACATGGTCGGCCGCTACCACATGAAGACCGCGTCGGGCGAGGATTTCGAGGCCGAAATCCCGGCCTTCCTCCTTGAAAGCCCGCACGAGCGGCGCCAGATCCACTAAAACCCTAATCCGCCGCGGGTTGATCCGGCCACTTGCTTCGGGCGTTATGGCCCCATTCGATCCGCCCATTCGCGAGCAGCCCATGTCCGACGCCGTCAAGACGACCCCGTTCTGTGCCAAGACGCCCAAGCCGGCCGAGCCGCGTCCGTCGCGCGAAGAAGCCGAGGCCGCGGTCCGCACGCTGCTGCTCTGGACCGGCGACGATCCCACGCGCGAGGGCCTGCGCGACACGCCCGCGCGCGTCGCCCGCGCCTATGAGGACTGGTTCTCGGGCTACGGCGAGGACCCGGAGGAGTTCCTCAAGCGCACCTTCGAGGAGGTGGAGGGCTACGACGACATGATCGTGCTCAAGGACATCCGCTTCGAATCCCATTGCGAGCATCACCTGGCGCCGATCATCGGCCGCGCCCATATCGGCTACCTGCCGAACAACAAGGTCGTGGGCATCTCCAAGCTCGCGCGCGTGGTGGAGGCCTATGCGCGGCGCCTGCAGGTGCAGGAGAAGATGAACGCGCAGATCGCGCATTGCATCCAGACCGTGCTCGAGCCCAAGGGCGTCGCGGTGGTGATCGAGGCGACGCACCAATGCATGACGACGCGCGGCGTGCACAAGACCGGCGTCAGCATGGTGACCTCGGCGATGCACGGCGAGTTCCGCAAGAACCCGCTGACGCGGCGCGAGTTCCTGAGCGTGATCGGAAATCCCGCCTCCAGCGTCGACGGCTGAGCGTGACCCCGCTCGACCTCACCAAGCGTCTCATCGCGTTCGATACGACGAGTAGGCTGTCCAACCTGGCGCTGATCGATTTCGCACAGGAACTTCTGGAAGGCGCAGGCGCGCGCTGCCGGCGCAGCTACAATCCGGCGAAGACCAAGGCCAATCTCTTCGCGAGCTTCGGACCCGAAGGCGACGGCGGCACCGTGCTGTCCGGCCACACCGACGTCGTGCCCGTCGACGGGCAGGACTGGTCGAGCGATCCGTTCGCGGCGGAAGTGCGCGGCGACAGGCTCTTTGGCCGCGGCGCCTGCGACATGAAGGGCTTCGTCGGCACCGCGTTGTCGCTCGCGGACGAGATCGCGAACACCAAGCTGAAGCGTCCCATCCATTTCGCGCTGTCGTTCGACGAGGAAGTCGGCTGCACGGGCGTGCCCGCGCTGCTCGCCGATCTCAAGGAAGCGGGGATCAAGCCCGCGCTCGTCATCGTGGGCGAGCCGACGCTGATGAAGGTCGTCGGCGCGCACAAGGGCGGCACGTCGGTGCGCACGCGCTGTCTCGGCCGCGAGGGCCATTCGAGCGCGCCGCACAAGGGCGCGAGCGCGGTGATGATGGCCGGCGAGTTCATCGCAATGCTGGCGCGGCTGGGCGTCGAACTCGAGGCCGACCGCGATCCGCGCTTCGATCCGCCCTTCACCACGACGCAGGCGAACGTCGTCTCCGGCGGCACCGCGCTCAACATCCTGGCGCGCGAGGCCGTGGTGACGTGGGAGTGCCGTCCCCTGCCCGGCCGCGACGGGCTGGCCGTGGTGGAGCGCGCGAAGACGCTCGCCGAGAGCGAGATCCTGCCGAAATACAAGACCGGCGCGCCCGAAGCGGCGTTCGAAACCAAGGTTTCGAGCAGCTATCCCGGACTGGCGCTCGATCCGGATTCGCCCGCGGTCGCGCTGGCGCTGATGCTCACCGGCGCCAACCGCGCCGAGACCGTCGCCTACGGCACCGAGGCCGGCCATTTCGCCGCCGCCGGCATCCCCGCCGTCATCTGCGGTCCCGGCTCCATCGACCAGGCGCACAAGGCGGATGAGTTCGTTGCGCTAAGCGAGCTGGATGCGTGCGAGGCGTTTTTGCGCAAGGTGATTGCGAGGGCCGGTCAACCCTCCCCTTGAGGGAGGGTCGAAAAATGCGAAGCATTTTTCGGGGAGGGGTCTGCGCCAAGACGATTACCCCTCCCCGAAGAATTCTTCGCTGCGCTCGAATTCTTCGACCCTCCCTCAAGGGGAGGGTGGAAAATCAATCTCATGCACCGTGCCGCAGAACTCGCAGCGGGCGCGGATGAGGCCGTCGGGGTCGGCGAGGTTGGCGCGGTCTTCCGGGGAATAAGATTTGAGCACCGTCGCGATGCGCTCTCTGCCGCAATCGCAGCGGAACGCGACCGGCTCGGCCGGCATGACGCGCACTTCGTCTTCGTTGAACAAGCGCCACAATAAAGTCTCGGCGAGCAGCGAGGTGTCGACGAGCTCGATGTCCTCGACCGTCTTGAGGATCAGCATCATCCGCTCCCAATCGTCGTCGGAGCGCTTCGCCTCGGGCGTCGCCTGCAGCATGATGCCGCCGGCGCGCCAGGACGGTGCGGCCTTGCCCGGCTCGAAGACGGGCGCGGCGGCAAGGCGCAGCGCGGTCGGCAACTGCTCGGACTGCGCGAAATAGGTCTCGGCCGACGCGGCGATGCCTTGCGGCGAAAGCGCGACGATCCCCTGATAGGTCTGCCCGCCCGTGCGCGGCTCGATGGTGATCGCGAGCGACCCCTTGCCCGCGAGCGACGCGAAATCGGCGTGCGCCGCGTTGCCTTCCAGCCGCGCAAACCCCCGCACGCCGCGCGGCTTGCCCTCTTCGGCGCCGTAATAATCGGCGGCGACGAGATCGAGCGGACCATCGCTCTTGGTCTGCACGGTCAGCCGCCCGTCGAGCTTGAGCGCGGTGCCGAGCAGCACCGCCAGCGCCAGCGTCTCGCCCAGCACGCGCGACGCGGCTTCGGGAAGCACATGCGCGCTCAACGCGCGCGTCGACGCCGCGTCGAGGCGCACCAGCCTGCCGCGCACGCCCACGACGGGCAGATCGAAAGCAAGCACGAAATCGCCCGGCGGCGCGGGAACGTGACCTTCGGCGGACATGGGTTCAGCCGCCCACGCCGGAAAGCGCGACCGAGACGTCCCACAGCCGCTTCGCGTCGGCGTCGTTCTGCGCTTCCTTGGTCGGGGTGGCGAGACGGTTCTTGTAGTAATAGCCGCCGCTCTTGCCCTCCACCTTCGGCGAGGAGGCGAGATAGACGATGGTCCTGGCGCCTTCTTCCGGCGAGATCGCGCCGATGGGCTTGGCGATCCTGATCGCGGTCTGGAAGATGCCGCCGCTCTGGTCGCCGAAGCGCGTCGCGACGAAGCCCGGATGCAGGCAGTTCGCGGTGACGCCCGTGCCTTCGATGCGCCGCGCCAGCTCGCGGTTGAACAGGATGTTGCAGAGCTTGGATTTTCCGTACACGGAGAAGCCGCTGTAGCGCTTCTCCGCCTGCAGGTCGGCGAAATCGAGCCGCGCGCCCTTGTGCGCGTCCGACGCGGTCGAGACGATCCGCGCGCCGGCTTTCAGCCTGGGCAGCAACAGGTTCGTCACCACGAAATAGGCCATGTGGTTGACGGCGAAGGTCTTCTCGAGCCCGTCTTGCGTCACCTGGCGCATGTTGAACAACGCGCCTGCGTTGTTGATCAGGACGTCGACCTCGCCCGCGATCTCGCCCGCCGCGCGCTTCATCTCCGAAAGCCGCGAAAGGTCGGCGATCACCGACGCATGCCCCGAGCCGGGCAGCTTGCCCAGCGTCTCGCGCACGCGCTCGCCATCGCGCGCGACGAGCACGATGCGCGCGCCCTGTTCGGCGAGCCGGGTCGCGGCAACCTCGCCGATGCCCGAGGTGCCGCCGGTGATGACGACCGTCTTCAGCCTACGATCTCCAGATCGGAAAAGAAGAACTTGATCTCGTTCGCGGCCGTCTCGGGCGCGTCGGAGCCGTGCACCGAATTGGCCTCGATGGACTCGGCGAAATCCTTGCGGATCGTGCCCGGCGCCGCCTTCGCGGGATCGGTCGCGCCCATCACCTCGCGGTTCCTGGCGACGGCGCTCTCGCCTTCCAGCACCTGGACGACGACGGGGCCCGAGGTCATGAAATCGACCAGCGAGCGGAAGAACGGCCGCGCGCTGTGCACGGCGTAGAACGCCTCGGCCTGCGCCGCCGACAGGCGCATCCGGCGCGAGGCGATCACGCGCAGTCCCGCCTTCTCGAACCGGTCGACGATGGCGCCCGTGTGGTTGCGGCGCGTGGCGTCCGGCTTGATGATGGAAAGCGTGCGCTCGACGGCCATGATAGTCTCCGGGTTCGGTGGGCGGGGCCTTATAAGGGCGCGGGCGCGGACGCGCAAGGAGCGGATGGATGGTCAAAGTCGCTGTCGTGCAGGCGGGATCGGCGCTTTTCGACACGCCCGCGACGCTTGCGAAGCTCGAACGTTTCGCGCGGGAGGCGGCGGCGGACGGCGCCAAGCTGATCCTGTTCCCGGAGGCCTTCGTCGGCGGCTATCCGAAAGGTGCGGGCTTCGGCGCGGTGGTGGGCTCGCGCAGCCCAGACGGGCGCGACCTGTTCCGCCGCTATTTCGAATCCGCGATCACCGTGCCGGGCGCTGAGGCGGCGGCCATCGGCGACGTGGCCGCGGCGCTCGGCGTCCATATCGTGACCGGAATCATCGAGCGCTGTGGCGGCACGCTCTACTGCACCGTCCTTCACTTCGACGAGACAGGCGCGCTCATCGGCCGCCGCCGCAAGCTGATGCCGACCGCGAGCGAGCGGCTGATCTGGGGCATGGGCGACGGCTCGACGCTCGACGTCGTGCCCACGCCGCACGGCCGCGTGGGCGCGGTGATCTGCTGGGAGAACTACATGCCGATGCTGCGCATGGCGATGTATGCCGGAGGCGTCGAGCTCTATTGCGCGCCCACCGTCGACGACCGCGACACCTGGCAGGCCACGATGCGCCACATCGCGCTCGAAGGCCGCTGCTTCGTGCTCACCGCCGTGCAGTATCTCACGCGCGCCGATTGCCCGCCCGACTATCGCCCAATCCAGGGCGACGCGCCCGACACGGTGCTGATCCGCGGCGGCAGCGCGATCTACGGCCCGCTCGGCGAGGAGATCGCGGCCCCGGTCTACGGCCGCGAGGCGGTGCTGAGCGCCGAGATCGATCTCGGCGCCGCGCGCGGAAAATACGACTTCGACGCGGTGGGGCACTATTCGCGGCCCGATATCTTCACGCTCCATATCGACCGCCGTGCACGGAAAGGCGTGCAGACCGACCCGGGCGAATGGAATTCGGCAACCCTAGATTGACACTTCTGCGATAAAGCTCAAGATGCGCGCCGGGAAACGCACGCGGGAGCTGGCCATGGCCGCCACGACGGCTTCGATACTCTTTGCCACCAACAGGAAGCTGACCGGCGAGGCCGGCGGCATCGCGACGTTCGACGACAACGTCCAGGACGTGACGCCGGAGGCCCTCCTCTGCGGCTCGGCCGAGGTCAGCGACATCGACATCTCCAGTCCCGACCACGGCACGATCGACAGGATGAGCAAGCTCACGACCGGCGGCTTCGACGACGGCGCCATTGCCGCGCTCGCGCAGTCGAAGAACGACGTGCTCGTCTTCGTGCACGGCGCGTCGAACAGCTTCGAGGACGCGATCACGCGCGGCGCCTACAACAAGCTGTGGCTGGCGAGCGCCAAATTGCCGAACTGCAATTTCGACGTCGTAGCCTTCACCTGGCCGGCGCGGACCTACACCTATTGGGACGTGTTCTCCGACACCACCGGCTACCGCCACGACCAGCAGCAGGCGACGGCCTCGGCCTACCATTTCGGCCTGTTCCTGAGGCAGGTGAACCGCATCCGCGCCGCCATCGGCACGCGCAAGCTCAACCTGCTCTGCCACAGCATGGGAAACTACATGCTCGGCGGCGCCGTGGAAGCGTGGTCGCGCGCCAACCCGGCGCAATCGATCTTCGATACCGCTGTGCTCGCGGCCGCCGATGAGGTCGCCACCACGTTCACGGCCCCGGACAATGGCCGGCTGTGCACGCTCAAGGCCCTGGCCAAGAACATCACTGTTTATTTCAACTACGACGACGTGCTGATGCATCTCAGCCATATCGCCAATTGCGACTATCGGCTGGGCTATGACGGCCCGCCGAACAAGGCGGACCAGACGGTCTTCGAAAGGGCGGTCTACAGCCTTGTCGATTGCACGGGGGTCGACGACTACATCAGCACGATCCTCGAGCAGCCCGACCGCTCGCACCAATACTACCGCCAGTCGCCGACGGTGCGCTTCGACATCGCCCAGACGCTCACGGGCGCGACCGTGCGCCGGCCGCGCTACGACGAGAAGGCGAACGTCTACTCGCTTTTCGCGCAACCCCAGAGCCTGTAGCAGACCGGCCCTTGGGCGGGCGGGCGGTTGTGCTATATGGCCGCCGCCATGCTCGTCATCGACAACATCATCGTCCGCATCGCCGGGCGCGAGATCCTGGACGGCGCCAGCGCCTCGCTGCCCGCGGGCCGCCGCATCGGGCTCGTGGGCCGCAACGGCGCGGGCAAATCGACGCTGCTCAAGGTGATCTTAGGGAACCTCGGCCTCGACCAGGGCGAGGTGACATGGCCCAGGGACTGGCGCATCGGCGCGGTGGCGCAGGAGGCGCCGAGCGGGCCCATCACCCTGCTCGACACGGTGCTCGCCGCCGACAGCGAGCGCGCCGCCCTGCTCGCGCGCGCCGAGACCGAGCACGACGCGCATGGGCTGGGCGACATCCATGCGCGGCTGGAGGCGATCGACGCCTATTCGGCGCCGGCGCGCGCAGCCTCGATCCTCGCCGGCCTCGGCTTTCCGGCGCAGGACCAGCTGCGCCCGTGCTCGGAGTTCTCCGGCGGCTGGCGCATGCGCGTGGCGCTGGCCGCGATCCTGTTCTCCGCGCCCGACCTTCTGCTGCTCGACGAGCCGACTAACTATCTCGACCTCGAAGGCGTGCTGTGGCTCGAGGACTATCTCAAGCGCTATCGCGGCTCGGTGATCGTGGTGAGCCACGACCGCGATCTGCTCAACAACGTGACGGAATTTATCCTCCATCTCGAATACCAGAAGCTGACGCTCTACAGCGGCAACTACGACACCTTCGTCCAGACGCGCGCGATGCGCCGCGCCAACGACATGGCTTTCGCCAAGAAGCAGGACGCCGCGCGCAAGCACATGCAGGCCTTCGTCGACCGCTTCCGCTACAAGGCGTCGAAGGCGCGCCAGGCGCAAAGCCGCATCAAGATGCTGGAGCGGCTGCAGCAGGTCGAGGTCCCGCCCGACGAGTTCATCGCGCCGATCCAACTGCCCAAGCCCGAGAACGTCAGCCCGCCGCTGATCACGCTGGAGAAGGCGTGCGTCGGCTATGACGGGCGCGCGGTGCTTTCGGACATGTCGCTGCGCTTCGATCCCGACGACCGCATCGCGCTGCTCGGCAAGAACGGCAACGGCAAGTCGACGCTCGCCAAGCTGCTCGTCGGCCGGCTGACGGAGATGGGCGGGGTGGTCAACCGCTCGCGCAAGCTGGTGCCCGGCTATTTCGCGCAGCACCAGCTCGACGAGATGGACGCCACGATCACGCCGGTGCAGACGCTGGCGCGCCACCGCCCGAAGATGACCGAGACCGAGCTGCGCACGCGGCTGGGCAGCATGGGGCTCGTCGGCGACAAGGCGCTGACCAGGGTGGGCTCGCTGTCGGGGGGAGAGCGCGCGCGGCTGATGCTGACCTTGGCGACGCTGGACAAGCCCAACCTGCTCATCCTCGACGAGCCGACCAACCATCTCGACATCGACGCGCGCGAGGAGCTGCTCATGGCGCTGAACGATTTCGAGGGCGCGGTGATCCTGGTCAGCCACGACCGCCGCCTGATCGAGGCGACGATGGACCGCCTCCTGCTCGTCGCCGACGGCAAGGTCGAGCCGTTCGACGGCGATCTCGACGACTATCGCCGCTTCCTGCTCTCCGGCGAGAGCGCGCCCACGCGCCGCGAGGAGCCGCCGAAAGCCAGCAAGGAGGACGTGCGCCGCGAGGCCGCGCTCAAGCGCCGCGCGCTGCGTCCGCTCAAGGAGAAGGTCGAGATCGCAGAACATCAGGTCGCCGAGCTCAACAAGGAGATCGCGAAATACGACAAGACGCTGGCCGATCCGCTGCTCTTCACGCAGGACCGCGCCAAGGCCGCGTCGGTGTCGAAGAAGCGCGCCGAGGCCCAGCGCAAGCTCGAAGCCGCCGAAACGCGCTGGCTCGCCGTGAGCGAGGAATATGACGCGGCGATGGCGGACGAATAAGCGCATCTTTTCGACAAGTTTTCTTTTCCCCGGCAAGTCTTTGTTCACATGCGGAAACAAGAAGCGAGCATGCGCAGCTTTCGCGCAGACTTGCGCAAAACTTTTACTTGACTGACAGGAGGATCGTGCGCTTTTTATTGCATATTTCAATTTAAAGATGAGGGCGACGACATGTCCGATATCAAGATCCTGATCGTCGTCGACGGCATCTTTTCGGTCACCACCACCTATCCGATCGACCCGACCGTGCCGCCCTTCGGGCCCGGCTCCGATACCGCCTACGGGCCGGATGCGTGGTTCACGGTGTCCCATCTCATCAAGACCCTGCGCAATTGGCCGTCGCCGACCTTCACGGTCGACACGGCCAGCCGTGGATTCAACCTGGCTCAGAACTTCGACAATCAAACCCAGGGATTGCCCGGCCCTACCGTCAGCAATTCGTTTCCCGATACGGACGCCACGCTCGCGGGGCCGTTCCATTTCGACGACCCGGGCGTGAACCTCCTGGACTATGACGAGATCTGGCTGTTCGGCTTCGAAGGCTTCGATGGAGGCAGCGCGGTCGGTCCGACGTCGGGAACCGTGGAGCCGGGCCGCCTTTCCGACAGCGAGCTCGCGAAGATCACCGAATTCATGGACGCGGGCGGCGGCGTGTTCGCCGCCGGCGACCATTCCGGCCTGGGTGCGGGATTGTGCGGCTTCATTCCGCGCGTGCGCTACATGCGCAAATGGTTCGAGCAGGGCGACACGAGCACGGGGCTTCCGCCGAATTGGGTCTTCAATTGGGCGGGCGGCGGTCCGGAACGCATCGACACTCTGCGAAAGGGCGCGACGGATGTCGGCACGACCTTCTTTTTCGACGATCAATCCGACGATATTCCGCAGCCGCTGAACCTGCTGGTTCCATCGCATCCCGTGGTCCAGGGCGCGACGGGCCCTCTGAGCGTCTATCCCGATCACATGCATGAGGGCGAGGTCATGGTGCCCACGGGGGACCAGCTGACCCGGAACTTCAGCAACGATTCAACCCTGTCGTTCGCGGGCGCGGGTTTCGTGGAATTCCCCGAGGCCAACGGCTACCAGGAGCCCGTGGTCATCCTGGCGCAATGCACCACGATCGCCCATGTCACGGAAGTCCCGGTCGGCATGGAAGACAGTCCTTGCGAGAACAAGAATTTCAATGCCGATCCATCGCCCTGCAATGTCGTAACCAACGACACGCTCGCGGCCTATGACGGGCACAACGTGAATGTCGGCCGCATCGTGACCGACTCGTCCTTTCACCACTTCCTCGATCTGAACCTGCTGGGCGATCCGTGCAGCCTCATCCCCGCCAAGCAGCAGGGCTTCAATGCCTCGGCGAGCGGCAAGGCCGTGCTCAAGGAGCTCGAGGCGTTCTATGCCAATCTCGCGACATGGCTCGCCTGGACGGACCGCAAGTTCTACTTCGGTCTGGGAAAGAACAATTACGGGCGCGACGAGGTCTCCGACCAGATCCCCAACGCCTTCGGCGACGCGTTCTACCTGTTCCTGGAAGGGTTCACGCCGAACGTGGTGGGCAGTGCCGTTCCCCAATTGTCGGGGAGCTTCAACAACATGAACATCCCCGGGCTGCAGATTTCCGGCCCCACCGTCACCTATGAGATCGGCAATACCGGCGCGAACGCCAATGTGGCGCAACGCATCCGCTTCGAATACTCGATCAAGTTCACCATGGCGTCCCTCGGCGTCTTCCCCAATCCCGGCGATCCGCCCGCGCCGTTCACGCTCGACGCCAGCATCGCTATCGGAACCAATTTCAACCAGAGCACGGCGGGGGAGTTCTTCCTTCTGGGCGGCGCCGATCCGTATTTCGTCAATATCGGCGCGTCCGCCGGCGACCATTTCTATCTCAGCCAGGATCTTCGGGTGTTCACGGTCACGCCGACGGCGGACGACCAGGAGCCGATCACCGATCCTTCGTCGCCGGCCCCCGCGGCGAAATTCCATTTTCAGACCGGCAACCCGACCACGCAAGATACGGCCGCGGCCTATGCCTACATCCAGGACCTGATCACCTGGCTCAACAAATCCTATGGCTATTTGAACGGCAGCTTCACGCCGCCCGACACGAACCTGTCCGATCCCCTGGACATCACGCTGCCACAGCAAGCCACAGCGCTGATCGGCGATTCCTCGGTCACCCCGAAGACCGGGGCGAACATCAACTACAATTTCGCCATCGCGCGCGTGCGCCTGCAGGGCGCTCCCGGCCCGGCCGACGCGGCGCCGGATGTGAAGGTGTTCTTCCGGATGTTCACCACGCAGACCTTCGACACGGACTTCATCAACGCGGCCGCCGACGTGACGAGCGCGGACCCCAACGTCACCTATCCTCCCGGCGGATTGAACCCGGCAAGCCCGTCACCGGGAACCGACGCCTCCGGCAACATCAACGGCTGCTCGCTGCCCTTCTTCGCCACCAAGAATTTCGGCGACGGTCCCACCGACTACGATCCCAACGGACCGAACAACCAGACGATCACGATTCCCCAGGGAGACACCGCCTGGGCCTTCTACGGCTGCTTCCTCAACGTCAATGACGCGACCAACGAATATGGCGACCCGGCGAGCCCGTACGGCAAGCATCCCGTCCAGTATTGGCTCGCCGGAAGCGCGCATAACTGCCTCGTCGCGCAGATCGCGTACAAAGACGCCCCGATCGAGAACCAGAACGGCGTGATCGAATATCCGGGCAATTCCGACAAGCTGGCGCAGCGCAATCTCCAGGTGACGACCTCCGGCAATCCGGGGTTCCCCGCGACCCATCGCGTTCCCCAGACGCTCGACGTGCGTCCGAGCCCGCGGCCCCAATCCACGGACACGCGCAGCATCCTGAGCTATCCCGACGAGATCATGATCGATTGGGGCGCGGTGCCGCGCGGCAGCATAGCGAGGATCTATTGGCCGGAAGCGAGCGCCGAAGAGGTCCTGAAGCTCGCAAAGCGGTTCTATGCCACCAACACCCTCTCCGCCGCCGATGCCCACACGATTCAGTGCGAGGTGGCGGGCCCGGTCACCTACATCCCGATTCCCTTCGGCGCCGGAGGCAGCTTCGCGGGATTGCTGACCATCGACCTTCCGGCTTCGGTCAGGGTGGGCCATGAGTTCGAGGTGCTCGTGCGCCGCATCTCCACCAAGCAGATGCGCACGACCGACAAGCGCACCAAGGATCGGCGGTTCCCGGCGGCGCAGGCCAACATCGACACGGTCGATCGCGCGCCGCTGGCTTGGCGCTACATATCCGGCTCCTTCCTCGCGAAGATTTCCGTCCAGGCCGAAAGCCGGATCCTGCCCGAGGACGAGAACCTGCTCGCTATATTGAAATGGCGGCTCGGCCTGATCGGCCCCGGCCATCGCTGGTATCGCGTTTTGCTGCGCTACATCGCCTATCTCACGGGCCGGATCGACGGGATGGGCGGCAACGCGTCCAAGATCCCGCCCTCACCGGACGGGTATCAGCCGCCTTCCATCCATCGCGGCACGCCGGCCGGCGAGCACCGTTACACGGGAAAGGTCATCGCCATCCGCTACGACCGTTTCGGCGACTTCGTGGGCTTCACGCTTTTGACCGAGGCCGGACGCGAGCATCACTTCCGGGGCCGCGAGCCCGCGGTGGAAGAGCTGGTGAAGCGCGCATGGATCGAAAGAAGCCTGATCAGCGTCCTTGTCGAGCCGCCCGAGCCCGAATGGCCGGCATCGATCGTCCTCGAGCGGTGGAAGTGAGGGCGGGGATCACGCCTTCAACGCCCTGCCCGCGATGTCGCCCCATTGCTTCTGCGCCTTGCGGTAGCGCGAAGGCGCGCCGGTCAGGTTCTTGACGATCTGCGCATAGATCGCGCGCGCCTCGTCGCGGCGGCCCATCCTGTCGAGCAGCGCGGCGTAGCGCGTTCGCGCCTCCTCGCCGGCGAAATAGGGCACCAGCCGCGCATACTCTTCCGCCGCCTCGGCGTCGCGGCCCTGAAGCTCGAGCGCGCGGGCATAGATCATATGCGCCGACTCGGAGACGAATTTCGGATCGGCCGCGTGCAGCGTGTCGAGCGAGGCCTGCGCGCCGGCGCCGTCGCCGCTCAGGAGCTGCGCCCGCGCGATGCCGACGAGAAGCGCGGGATCGGCCGCGAACTGGCCCTGCAGGGCGCTGCGATAGAGCTCGATGGCGTCGCCATATTGGCCGCGGCCCATGAGCTGCTCGGCGAGCGCGCGCTTGGCGTCGACCGAGCCCACCATCTCGACCTCGCGCATCGCCGCGCGATAGTCCTTGTTCGGATCGATGGCGCGCGCGGCGCCGCGCTTGAGCGTCTGCGCGCCGCGGCCGCGCCACAGCTCCGGCACGATCACCATAAAGAGATAGATCAGCGGCCCGATGCCCGGCAGGAACACCATCACATAGATCCACGGGAATATGTTGCCGCTGCGGATCGAGTGCACGACGCACAGCACCAGCAGGCCGAGCGAGACCAGGCCGATGGGCGACGTCAGATATCCGAGCAATCCGAACAAGAGGGCCTCCTCGCCCGGCGGATGTAGCAAGCCGGGGCCTGCCTTTCAATCGCCGGCGGGCTAAGCTCGGCCGGTGCGGGGAGATTCCCATGGGCGCGTTCGAGCACGTCATCTCGCTTCTGTCCTTCGTCTATGCGCTTGCCATCGCGCACCTTTTGACGACGGTGGCGCGGCTCATCGGCGCGCGCGAACGCGTGCGGTTCTCGTGGTTCCACGCCTGGTGGATGCTGAACGCGCTCGTCGTGCTGGTGCTGGACTGGATCAGCTATTGGGACATGCACGCGCTGGCGAACTGGTCGATGGTCAGCATCGGCGTCGTCCTGGTCCAGTCCTTCGCGGACTACATGCAGGCAGCCCTCGTCTGCCCCGAGATCCCGCCGGAAGGCGAGATCGATCTCGTCGCGTTCCACCAGACGCGGGCGCGGCGCTATATCGGCGCCTTCACGGTGACGGGCGTGTGGGCGCTCGTCGACAATCTCTATTTCGGCGGAAGCTACGATGTCGTGGAATTGCTCCAGCAGAACCTGGTCGTCATCCCGCTCATCGCCGTCGCGCTGACCGCGACGATCGTGCGCAGGCGCTGGGTCGACATCGCCGCGCCGCCGCTGCTCGCCTGCATCTGGGCGTACTACATCGTGAGCCTGCAGGGCACGTTGAGATAGTCAGCCCTGCTTCTCGAACTTGCCCGAAGGCTGCTCCTTCCAATAGGTCACGTCGTGGCCTGCCGCCTTGGCGTCCTTCCACGCCGCGCGCGCCTCGGAAAGCATGTGCGCGTCGCGTCCGTCGAACATCGTCACGACGCGGGTGAAACCGGCGAGCCCATTCCAATCCGCCGCGGCGCCGCCGACGAGGAACAGCACGTCGGCGCCGTTGACATTGGCGTCCTCGACCGTGATCAGCACCTTCTGCCGCGCCGCGTCGCCGTCGCCCTGTTGCGCATGCGGCAGGAAGGACTGGTCGTCATAGGTCCACAGCAGATTGTCGACCGCCTCCGCGCGCTCGGCCGAGTCCGTGCGGATCAGCGCCCGCCAACCGCGCTCCAGCGTTTTCTCGACGAGGCCGGGGAGGACGTCTTCGAGCGAGCGGCGTTCGAGATGGTAGAAGAGCGCTTCGGTCATCCCATCGAACCGTTGAAAGCGAAGTGTGAGAATGTGTGTGTCTCGGGATCGTATTCGACGCCGAAAAATACCGCACCGCCGTCGCACACGATCATCGCATCGTGCCTCCAATCCGCAGGGTCCCTGCCGGGAAAGGGCGGTTCCGTCTCGCGCTGCGTGAACGCATTGACGTAGATGATCTTGCGTCCCGCAGCAATGAAACCCGCATATTGACGTGCGATATGGCTTGCTTCGGCGTTGTTTCCCTTGCGCTTCGCCAAAGCCTCTTCGAGAGCTTGCGGCAGTCTCATCTCGAGATCGTGCAACTGATCCGAGGACGGAACCCATTGCCCTTCGACATGTTCCGGCGCCGGCCTGCTGCATTGTGAGAGCAGCTTATCTGCCGCCGCGCCCTGCAATACCGCGCCATAGGCCGGATCCAGCACCGGCGTGGATGAAGCGGAGGTGGCAACGGTCGCGGCGAGCAAAGCAATAATGGCCGTAAAGCTTTCAAGATTACGGCAGAGAGCTTCGGTCAATTCTTACCTCCCCCTTGTGGGGAGGTCGACGCGCGCAGCGAAGCGAGCACGTCGGGTGGGGGCCTGCTCCGGCCCCCCCACCCGAAAAATGCTTCGCATTTTTCGACCTCCCCACAAGGGGGAGGTGAAACAGGCGCGCATCATCTCAATCCTCGTAGTGCTCCGCGACCAGCCTATCGAGCAACCGCACGCCGAAGCCGACGCCCCAGCTCGGCACCAGCGCCTTCTGCTCGCCGTCCTGCCAGGCCATGCCGGCGATATCGAGATGCGCCCACGCCTGGCCCTTGTCGACGAAGCGCTGGAGGAACTGCGCCGCCGCGATCGAGCCGGCATAAGTCGAGCCGGTGATGTTCTTCATGTCGGCGATCTTGGAGCGGATCATCTTGTCGTAGCCGGGGCCGAGCGGCAGGCGCCACACCGGCTCGCCGACGGCGCGGCCCGCCTCGTGCAGGCGCTTGGAAAGCTTGTCGTCGTTGGAGAACAGGCCCGCATGCTCGCTGCCCAGCGCCACCATGATCGCACCGGTGAGCGTGGCCAGGTCGATGACGAATTTCGGCTTGAAATTGCGCTGGGTGTAGGTGAGCGCGTCGGCCAGCACCAGCCGCCCCTCGGCGTCGGTGTTGAGCACCTCGATGGTCTGGCCCGACATCGACTTCACGACGTCGTCGGGGCGCTGCGCGGTGCCGCTGGGCATGTTCTCGACCAGGCCGATGACGCCGACCGCGTTGACGCGCGCCTTGCGCCGGGCGAGCGCCTGCATCGCGCCGATGACGGCGGCGCCGCCGCCCATGTCGCCCTTCATGCCGATCATGCCCGCGCCCGTCTTGAGCGAGAGGCCGCCGGAATCGAAGCACACGCCCTTGCCGACGAAGGCGACCGGGGCATCCGATTTCTTACGCGCGCCGTTCCAGCGCATCACCACGAGTTGACTGTCGCGCTCGCTGCCCTGGCCGACGCCCAAGAGCGCGCCCATGCCGAGCTTCTTCATCTCGGCCTCGCCCAGGACCTCGACCTTGACGCCGAGCTTGGAGAGCTGCTTGGCGCGGTTCGCGAACTCGACCGGCGAAAGGATGTTCGGCGGCTCGTTGACGAGATCGCGCGCCAGGAACATGCCGTCCGCGACCGCTTCGAGCGCGGGCCATGCCTTGCGCGCGCCCGCCGCGTCGGACGTGGCGACGACGACCGATTTCAACTTGAATTCGTGATCGTCGAGATCCTTCGTGCGGTAGTGATTGAAGGTATAACTCTTGAGCCGCGCGCCCATGGCGACATGCGCCGCGAGCGGGCCGGCTTTGAGCTTGCCGCCCTTGGGCGCGTCGATCTCCAGCGTGACGGAAGTTTCACCGGCCTTCGACATCGCGCCGACGGCGCCGGCTGCGGCATTCTCGACCGCGTTGCCGTCGAGCTCGCCCGGCTTGCCCAGCCCGAGCACGACGATACGCGAGGCCTTCGCGCCCTCGGGCGCCAGCACTTCCAGCATCTGGCCGGGCTTGCCCTTGAAGCGGCTGACCTTGAGCGCACGCGAGATGGCGCCGCCGCAGGCCGTGTCCGCCTTCTGGGCGGCAGGCAGCAGCGCGGGCCCCTCCACGGCTCCGACCACCCAGGCGCCTGCGTTGACCGGCTGCGGCGCGGCAAAGGACAATTGCATAATCGATCTCCCGACTAGTATGTTGATTTTATTTGCTGAACCTGGGCTCAGGCAGCAAGGTTCCGTGGTGCTAGTCTAGGACGAATCGTGAAAGGGGCAAAGGCGGCATGGCCAGGCTCATAATGCCGCGACTGTCGGTATATGTCCTGGTCCAACTGATCGGGCCGACCGCGCTGTTCGCGCTCCTGATGACGATCGTGGTGTGGCTGACCCAGTCGCTGCGCCTGCTCGATCTCGTCATCAACCGCGGCCAGTCGGCCTCGACCTTCGTCTACCTCTCGCTGCTGGTCCTGCCGAGCCTGCTCGTCATCATCCTGCCCATCGCCTACTTCGCCGGCACGCTCTATGCGCTGACCAAGCTCAACACCGACAGCGAGCTGGTGGTGATGGCGTCGGCCGGCTACAGCCGGGCCCAGCTCACCGCGCCGGTCATGATATCGGCGGTGATGGTCATGACTTTGACCTATGTCTGCGGCCTCTATCTGATGCCGGCAGGCCAGCGCGCGATGAAGGACAAGGTGCTCGACATCCGCGCCGACGTCGGCGCGGCTCTCCTCGACGAGGGCGAGTTCAACACGCCCGCGCAGGGGCTGACCGTCTTCATCCGCTCGCTCAGCTCGACGGGCCATATCCGCGGCGTGATGGTCTATGACAGCCGCAACAAGGCGCATGCGGTCGCCTATCTGGCCGAGAGCGGGCAGCTCGCCCAGACGCCGGCCGGCGCGCGCCTCATCATGTATGACGGCACCATCGAGCAGACCGGGCAGAACGGCGCCGAGCTTTCGGTGCTCAAGTTCAAGAGCTACGTCTTCGACCTCGACCAGTTCACCAGCCAGCAGCGCACCGTCGAGCGCGCCACCAGCGAACGGTTCCTGGGCGAGCTGTTCTGGCCGGATTCCTCGATTCGGGGGCCCACGCGCGCCGCCTATTTCGCGGAAGGCCACAATCGCCTGGCACAGCCGCTCTATTGCATCGCCTTCGGGCTGATCGCGCTGGCCGTGATCACGCGCGGCCGCCGCGCGCGCGGAGCGCAGGCGTTGCGCGTGACCACTGCTGCGATGGCGGCCGCCGGATTGCGCATCGCGGGCTACGGCATCCAGGGCTTGGCGACGCATCACCCGACGCTGTCCACGCTTTTCTATTTCATCCCGTTCTTCGGGGCGGCCGTCTCCATCGCGCTGATGATGGGCTTCGACGTGCGGCAGCTGATGCGCGCGGCGCAGCCGGCGGGGTCCGCCGCATGAGCTGGTCGTGGACGCTCTACCGCTATCTCGCGGTCCAGTTCCTGATCGGCGTCGGCGTCGTCTACGGCGCGTTCCTGATGATCGCGTTCTCCATCGACATCGTCGACATCATCAACCGCACCGCGGGCCGCAACATCACCACCAGCGTCGTCATCGGCATGGGCCTGCTGCAGCTTCCCGATCTGGGCCAGAAGCTGCTGCCCTTCTCGGTCCTGCTCGGCGGCGTCTTCGCTTTCGCCCGGCTTTCGCGCAACCAGGAGCTGGTCGCGACGCGGGCGGCGGGGCTTTCGGCCTGGGACTTCCTCGCGCCGCCGCTGGTCGTCGCCGTGCTGCTCGGCTGCTTCGCGGTGCTCGTCTTCACGCCGATCTCCTCGCAGATGCTGGCACAGTTCGCGGCGCTGGAGGCCAAGTACATCCGCGGCGAGGAATCCCAGCTCGCCGTCTCGATCAACGGGCTGTGGCTCAGGCAGGGCGACACGCGGCACCAATCGGTCATCCACGCGCTGCGCGTCGCCGACCAGGGCGTGCGGCTGGAGGACGTGACCGTCTTCCTCTACGGCGCGGAGGACCACTTCCTGGGACGCATCGACGCCGATGGCGCCGAGCTCAAATCCGGCGCGTGGCTGCTGCGCGACGCCAATGTCAGCGGCATCGAAGGCGCGGTGAAGCATTACGACGAATACCGCCTTCCCACCACCATGACGCCGACGCAGATCCAGGAGAGCTTCGCCTCGCCGGACACGCTCTCGTTCTGGGCGCTGCCGGGCTTCATCCGCACCGCGCAGAACGCGGGCTTCGCGGCGACGCGCTACGAGCTCTATTTCTACACGCTGCTGGCGATGCCGGCGCTGTTCGCGGCGATGGTGTTCATGGCGGCGAGCTTTTCGCTGCGTCTGCAGCGCGGCGGCGGCGTGGGGCGCATGGTGCTGATCAGCGCGCTCTCGGGCTTCGGCATCTATTTCTTCAGCGACTTGACGCGCGCGCTCGGCCAATCGGGCATCCTGCCGATCCTGCTGGCCGCGACGGCGCCCGCGCTCGCCTCGATCCTCATCGGCATGACGCTTGTCTTCCACCAGGAGGACGGATGAGACGCGCGCTGCCCCTCGCGGCCGCGCTCGCGCTCGCCTGCGCGCCGGCGCACGGCGCGACGCCTGCGCCCAAGAAGCCGGCCAGCGACGTGCTGCTCCAGGCCGACGAGGTCGATTACGATTCCGACAACCACATCGTCACCGCGCACGGCCATGTCGAGGTCGACCGCGACGGCCGCATATTGACCAGCGACACGCTCGTCTACGACCAGAACACCGACGTGCTGACCGCCACCGGGCACGTGACCTTGATGGACGCCAAGGGCAATGTCTCGTTCTCGCAGCGGGCCGTGCTCACCGACAAGATGCGCGACGGCGTGCTCGACGGCTTCCAGGCGCTGATCGGCAAGACCGGCCGCCTCGCCGCCAACAAGGCGCACCGCGACGAGGACCGCTTCACCACCGCGATCCGCGCCGCCTACACGCCGTGCAAGATCTGCAACAAGCCGGGGCAGACGACGCCGCTCTGGCAGGTCAAGGCCTATCGCGTCGTCCACGACCAGCTCAAGCACCGCATCAAGTTCCACGACGCCACCATCGAGGCGTTCGGCGTGCCGGTGGCCTATACGCCCTATCTCTCGCAGCCCGACCCGACGGTGCGCTACAGCTCGGGCATCCTGATGCCCGATATCGGCTCGTCGACGACCATCGGCTATTTCCTGCGTCTGCCGATCTACATCTCGATGTCGCCGTCGCAGGACGCCACCATCGCGCCGCTGATCACCACCCATGGCGGCGACGTGCTCGAGGGCGAATACCGCGAGCGCTGGATGAACGGCGGCATGTGGCTGCAAGGCTCGGTCGGCTACAACCCGAACGGCGGCATCTCGCTCAACCAGGGCCAGATCTACAGCGATCTCTTCGGCTCGGGCCGCACGCCCATCGACAATGTCTGGTCCACGGGCTTCGACGTGCAGGTCTCCTCCGACCAGACCTTCCTGCAGCGCTACGACATCTCGTTCCTCGACCGTCTCACAACCGATCTTTTCCTGCAGGGCGAGAGCGGCCGCTCGCGCTTCGCGATCAGCGGCTATTTCTTTCAAGGCCTGCGCCCGACCGACGACAACCGCACCTTCCCGGTGCCGCTGCCGCTGATCCAGTACACCTATATTCCCGAGGACCATCTCCTCGACGGCCAGTTCCGCTTCGATCTTTCGAGCGTGGCGTTGACGCGCAACGTGGGCACCGACGACCAGCGCGTGAGCGCGGAGATGCGCTGGCGCAAGCCCTGGATCACCGGCAACGGCATGCTGATGACGCTGGAGGCCGACGCGCGCGGCGACGTCTATCACATCGACAACGAGGCGCCGCTGCCGCCGAGCGGCCACTATGTCGAGCGCGGCCTTCCCTACGTCGCGCTCGACTGGCGCTGGCCGTTCGTGTCGAACGCGCCGAGCGGCAATTCCTATGTGATCGAGCCCATCGCGCAGGCCTTCTGGGCGCCCTATGGCGGCAATCCGAAGAACCTGCCGAACGAGGACAGCGCCTCCTTCGAGCTGGACGAGAACAACCTCTTCGACTTCGACAGCCTGCCCGGCCAGGACCTGGTCGAGGACGGGCCGCATTTCACCGGCGGCCTGCGCGCCGACGCGATCTTCCCCTTCGCCCATGTCGAGGAGCTCATCGGCGAGAGCTTCCGCCTGAAGCCCGACCCGATCTTCGCCGCCGATACGGGCCTGGCGGGCAAGGACTCCGACATCGTCGAGCGCTTCAGCATCAAGTTCGAGCCCTATCTCGAGCTGACGCATCGCCTGGATTTCGATCCCGACAGCGGAACGGTGGAACGCAACGAGGCCTACATCACGGGCACCTACGGCCGTTCCTCGGCGCAGGTCTCCTACGTCCAGCTCGCGCCGTCGGCGGTGACCTTGGGGCTGGGCTCGCGCGAGGAAATCAACAGCCAGTTCGACCTCAACCTGTTCAGGTACTGGCAGGCCTTCGCCGCCATCCAGCGCGACCTGATCGCGGGCCAGATGATCAACACCGAATATGGGCTCGGCTACGAGGACGAGTGCATCGCCATCGCGCTCGCCTACCGCCGCAAATACACCAGCCAGCCGGGCCTGCCGCCCTCGACCGCGGTGATCCTGCATGTCGGCCTGAAGACCGGGGACCAGGACGTGAAGCCTTTCAGCCTGTTCCACCAGGACATTTTCACCTACAACCGCCCCTGATGACGCCCCCGTAATGCCGTCAACCAAGCCCAGCCTTCGTCCTTGAACGGCAAGGCAAATTGCGTATTGTGCGCCGCTGGTTAGGGGCGGTCCGCGCGGGGGCGGGTGATGCCGGGAAAGTCCGCGTGAGAACACTGCCGAACAGCAAATTCCTTCTTGCCGTCGCCGTCCTGGGCCTGTCGGGCCTGGGCCTGGCCGCGTCGGAGGCATTGGCCAAGCCGCGCCCCGCCAAGCCGCCAACCCAGGCCCAGGCGCCCGGGCTCGCGGCACCCGCTCCGCCGAAGCCGTCCGACTATTCCGACTCGGACGCGGACGAGAACGGCGTCGTCGCCGTGATCAACGACCAGATCGTGTCCGAATACGACCTGCGCCAGCGCCTGGCGCTTGTGCTGTCGACCTCCGGCATGGCGCCGACGGCGGACAACAAGAAGAAGATGCGCCCGCAAGTGCTCGAGACGCTCAAGACCGAGAAGCTCGAGCTCGAGGAAGCCCAGCGCAAGAACATCACCGTCTCGCCGCCCGAGGTCGACAAGGAGATCGAGGGCATCCTCAAGGACAACAACCTCACCACCGACCAGCTCAAGGGCGTGCTGGCGCGCTCGGGCGTGGCGATGGAGACGTTGCGCGGACAGATCGCCGTGCAGCTCGCCTGGCAGAAGGCCATCGAGGACGAATACGGCGACCGCATCAACATCACCGACCAGGACGTCACCGACGAGATGGCGCGCGTGACCGAAGGCAAGAACAAGCCGCACTACCTGGCGGCCGAGATCTTCCTGCCCGTGGACTCGCCGGAGCAGGACGCCACCGTCTTCAAGAGCGCGAACGACCTGATCGCCCAGATGCAGAGCGGCGCGCCGTTCCCGACGATCGCGCGCCAGTTCAGCCAGAGCCCGACGGCGGCCGCCGGCGGCGATCTGGGCTGGGTCGTCGACGGCCAGCTCAACAACGATCTGAACGACGCGCTCGCCAAGCTCGCTGTCGGCGGCGTGTCGCCCCCGGTCCGCGCGGCCGGCGGCTATTACATCCTGGCGCTGCGCGACAAGCAGATGGGCGCCGACACCGTCCTGCCGGAGCCCGTAAAGGCGGCGCCGCAGAAGCCGGGCTACCTTCCGCTCGCGCGTATCCTGATGCCGCTGCCGCCGAAGGCGCCGAAGGAATACGTACAGAAGGTCTTCAACATGGCCGCCGACCTGCGCGCCCATATCGAGAGCTGCCAGCAGGCCCAGAAGATGGTGGCGCCGATCAAGGGCATCGTGTTCCAGAGCCTGGGCGAGATGAAGCTCTCCGACCTGAGCGAGCAGATCCAGGCCGAGGTCGCCAAGACCCAGTCGGGCGAGCCGACCGAGCCGTTCATGTCGCCGGCCGGGATCGAGGTCTTCGCGCGATGCGACGCGCCGGCGCCCAAGGTGCTGCAACGCTTCCCCGTGCCGACGCGCGATGAGGTCGAGCGCCGGCTGTTCCAGCAGCAGATCTCCATGCTCGCCAGGCGCTACATCCGCGACCTGCGGCGCGAAGCCAATGTCGAAACCCGTTGAGGCGGCCGGCGACGCTCCCATCCTCCTGACCATGGGTGAGCCGGCCGGGATCGGGCCGGAGATCGCCGTTGCCGCGTACAAGGCGCTGCAAGGCCGTAACGGTGCGCGTGCGTTGCGCATCGTGGGCGATACGAAGCTCTTCCCGGGCATTCCCGATGTGATCGCGACCAAGGCCGGCGTCCACCGCGTGCCCGGCAAGCCCGATCCGAAGAACGCCGCCGCCGTCATCGAAGCCGTCGAGACCGCCGTGCGCCTGTGCATGACGGGCGAAGCGGCGGCCGTCGTGACCGCGCCGATCAACAAGGCCGTGCTGATGCAATCGGGCTTCGGCTTTCCGGGCCACACCGAGTTCCTGGCGCATCTGACCGGTGCGCCGCGCGCGGTGATGATGCTGGCGAGCGAGACGCTGCGCGTCGTGCCGCTGACGATCCACATACCCATCTTGGACGTGCCGCGCGCGGTCACGACGGAGGCGATCGTCGCGCAGGGCGCGATCATCCTCGAAGCGCTGAAGCGCGACTTCGCGATTCCGCGGCCGAGACTCGCGGTCGCGGGCCTCAATCCGCATCCGGGCGAGTTCGGCGACGAAGATCTGCGCGTCATCGCGCCCGCGGTCGAGGCGCTGAAAGCGCATGGCCACGACGTGCGCGGGCCGCTTCCCGCCGACACGCTGTTCCACGAGGAGGCGCGCAAGACCTATGACGCGGCGCTGTGCATGTATCACGACCAGGCGCTGATCCCGATCAAGACGCTGTCGTTCTGGGACGGCGTCAACGTCACGCTGGGCCTTCCCATCGTGCGCACCTCGCCCGACCACGGCACCGCGTTCGACATCGCGGGCACCGGCAAAGCCGACCCGCGCAGCATGATCGCCGCGATCCGTCTGGCCGCAAAGATCGCCGATGCCCGACGGCGCTGATCCGCTGCCGCCCCTGCGCGAGGTGATCGCGGCGCACGGTCTGGCTGCGAAGAGATCGCTCGGCCAGAACTTCCTCCTCGACCTCAACCTCACGCGCCGCATCGCGCGCGCCGCAGGGCCGCTGGACGGCATGACGGTCTACGAAGTGGGCCCCGGGCCCGGCGGCCTCACCCGCGCGCTGCTGGCGGAAGGTGCGGCGCGCGTCGTGGCCGTGGAGCGCGACGCGCGCTGCCTGCCCGCGCTCGCGGAAATCGCGGACGCGTTTCCCGGACGCCTGGAGGTGATCGAAGCCGACGCGCTCGCGCTCGACGAAGCGGTGTTGCTCAAGGGCGGACCCGTGCGCGTCGCAGCCAACCTGCCCTACAATGTCGGCACCGCGCTCCTGGTGAAATGGCTGACGGCGGAGACGTTCTTCTGGCGGAGCCTGACGCTGATGTTCCAGCGCGAGGTCGCCGAGCGCATCGTGGCCCCGCCGGGCGGCAAGGCCTATGGCCGCCTGTCGGTGCTCGCGCAGTGGCGCACGCGCGCGAAGATATTGTTCGACGTCTCGCCGCGCGCCTTCACCCCGCCGCCGAAAGTGACCTCCGCGATCCTGCGCCTCGAGCCCTTGGCCGAGCCCGTCGCGCCGTGCCGGCTCGACGATCTGGAGCGCATCACCGAAGCCGCCTTCGGCCAGCGCCGCAAGATGCTGCGCCAGAGCCTGAAGCCGCTGTTGCCGGAAGACGCGATCCGCGACGCCGGCATCGATCCGACGAGGCGCGCGGAAACGCTGTCGGTCGCGGAATTCGCGGCCTTGGCGAGGGCGTATCGACCCTCCCCTTGAGGGAGGGTCGAAAAAATCGAGCGCAGCGAAGATTTTTTCGGGGAGGGGTAAGCAGCCTGCGCGATACCCCTCCCCGAAAAATGCTTCGCATTTTTCGACCCTCCCTCAAGGGGAGGGTCGAATATGCTCCGGCCGCTGCAGCACCGCGTTGAACACCACCGGCGGCAGGCGATAGTCGTCCGACGCATAAGTCGCGCGCAGCTCCGCGAAATGCGCGTCGGGATCGCGCGTCAGCTCGGCGAGCGCGTCGAAGCGTGCGAAGTCGGGCGTCTCGCCCGGCTGCGGCATCGCACCCCACACGTCCCAGGGCAGCATCACCACGTCGTTGAGCGCGGCGAGGTCGCGCACGATGTTGCCGGCGATGAACCACCAGCCGCCCATGTCGAGGATGCCGAACGCGTCCGGATCGGCCTTGCCCGCGCGGCACGAGGCCCAGGCGCGGCCTGCGATCAGGAAGCGGTCGCGCGGCACGTCGAGAGGATCGAAATCGATACGGAACAGCTTGCGCTGCACGTCGTCCATCTGCGGATCGACCATCACCCAGCGCGCGCCGTTCCAATATTCCGCAACCCAGTGATCGAGATATTTGCCCTTCTCGAAATAGGCGCCGAAACCGCAACGCGCCCGCGCCGGGATATTCTTGTGCCGCAGCATCGCGACCAGCAGCAACGTGAAATGCCGGCACACGCCGATCGCGCGCTTCGCCAAAGGCCGCGCGACCGAGAACGCCGCGCCGTCATGCTCAAGCACACAGTCCAGGATATCGTCGACGGAGCGCAGATGCGCCTCGGCGATGCGCTCAGGCGCGATCGGCTCACCATAGGCAGGACCGATATGCTGATGCAGCAGCAAGCCGGGCACGACGCGGGCCAGCGAGGCCACGTCGTCCGGCAGCGCATCGAACAGCGCGGCGTGGCGGCCCAAGATGGGCCTGCGATAGAATGTCGAAACCTCGTCCATTTTCGCTTCCTTGACGGCAACAACCTGTCGCAGTTGAGAGCCTAGAAGCACCGTGCCACACTGACAATCAGTCAGCACAAAGGGAGACGCTCATGCTCAGCCAGGCCGTGGTCGAATTCGGCGCGCCGCTCAAGGAGATCGAGACGCCGACGCCGGAGCCCGAGGGCACCGAGGTCCTGCTCAAGGTCCACAATGCAGGCGTCTGCCACAGCGACGTGCATATCCATGACGGCTATTTCGACCTGGGCGGCGGCAACAAGCTGCCGATGGCGAACATCCAGCTCCCCCACACGCTCGGCCACGAGATCGAGGGCGAGGTCGTGGCCGTCGGGCCCGAGGTCAAGGACATCAAGGTCGGCGCGCGCTATGCCGCGTTCCCGTGGATCGGCTGCGGCAAATGCCCGTCCTGCCTGCGCGGCGAGGAGAACATCTGCGTGGGCGGCCCGCGCCAGCTCGGCTGCAACAACGGCTGCCCCGGCGGCTACGCGACGCATGTGATGGTGCCGCATCCGAAATACCTCATCGATTACGGCAAGACCGATCCCGCGCTCGGCGCCGCCTATATGTGCTCGGGCCTCACCGCCTATGCCGCGATGAAGAAGGTGGGCAAGCTCGGCGAGAAGGACCAGGTGCTGGTGCTCGGCTGCGGCGGCGTCGGCATGATGGGCGTGCAGTTCGCGCGCGCGATGTTCCACAAGGGTCCCCTGGCCGCCGATATCGTCGACAGCCATCTCGAGGCCGCGAAGAAGGCGGGCGCGAGCGCGACCTACAACCCGTCCAAGGACGGCGAAGCCAAGCGGCTGATGGCCGAGACGGGCGGCGGCGCCTATGCGGTCGTCGACTTCGTAGGCTCGGAGAAGAGCTTCGCGTTTGCGAGCCAGAGCGTGCGCCGCGGCGGCAAGGTGATCATCGTGGGCCTGTTCGGCGGCGCGATGCAGATGCCGCTGCCGATGTTCCCGTTCCGCGCGCTGGGCATCCAGGGCTCGATGGTCGGCTCGCTCTCCGACACGCAGGAGATGATGGAGCTGGTGCGCGCCGGCAAGGTCGATCCCGTGCCCGTGACCAAGCGCCCCTTGAGCGCCGCCAACGACACGCTGAACGATCTGCGCGAGGGCCGCATCGTCGGCCGGGTGGTGCTGACGCCTTGAACGCGCTCTACGATACGATCGGGAAGGGTTACGCGGGCCACCGCAAGCCCGACCCGCGTATCGCGCGCGCGATCGAGGCGGCGCTCGGCGACGCGCAGACGGTGATCAATGTCGGCGCCGGCGCCGGATCCTACGAGTCCGCGCACCGCAATACGGTGGCCGTCGAGCCGTCCGCGACGATGATCGCGCAACGCCGGCCCGGCGCGGCCGATGTCATACAGGCGTCCGCGGAAGACCTGCCGTTTCCGGACAAGAGCTTCGACGCCGCCACCGCGTTCCTGACGACGCATCACTGGTCCGATCTCGATGCGGGACTTGGGGAGATGCGTCGCGTGGCGCGCGGCCCGTGCGTTTTCCTCGATCACGCCCCGAACGAGACGACGTTCTGGCTGGTCGAAGATTATTTCCCGGAAATGCGCGCGGGCTTTCGTCCCCTGCTTCCGCTCGATCGCGCGCGCGCGATGTTCGAGCGGCTGCGCATCGTCCCGTTGCCCGTGCCGCATGACTGCACCGACGGGTTCCTTGCCGCCTATTGGCGGCGGCCGGAGGCCTATCTCGATCCTTCGGTCCGCCGGGCGATCTCCTTCTTTGCCGACGTCGCCGGCGGCGACCCGCGCATCGAGCGGCTGCGCCGCGATCTCGAAGACGGGACATGGATGCGCCGCAACGGGCATCTGATGCGTGAAACCGCGATGGATTACGGCTATCGTCTGATCGTCGCCAATGAGGATGCAGCGCCGTGAATGGTGACAACACCGTGAAAAGAGCGTTGTGCGTTTTATTGTTGCTTCTGACCGCGTGTTCGTTCGAGACAACATGGAAAGACACGACCGGCCAAGCACGCGCGCAGAACGTAGCCGACCAAGACAGGAACGCCTGTTTTCAAGATTTGGGCATCGATCGCCAGGCCGTTCCTGCCTCTGCGGACGAGGCTTCGTCCCAATGGCGGAGAATGAGGGCTTGCATGAAGGGGCGAGGCTGGATTCTGGTCAGAGCGGACAATGGCGAACCCGTCACTTTCAGGGACGATTAAAAATGGAACAGATCCTCGAGCCCGATCTTGCGATCATCGACCCGCACCACCACCTGTGGGACCGGCCGACGGAGATCCTGAAGAACCTGCCGCCGTCCGATCACGGCTTCATGGACATCATCCGCGACATCCCCCGCTATCTGCTCGACGAGCTGCTCGCCGACCTGAAGAGCGGCCATAACGTGATCGGCACGGTCTACATGGAATGCGGCGCGATGTACCGCGCCGACGGACCGGAAGCGCTGCGCTGCGTCGGCGAGACGGAGTTCGTCAACGGCATCGCCGCGATGACGGCGAGCGGGCTCTACGGCAATTTGCGCGCCTGCGCGGGCATCGTGGGCCATGTCGATTTCCGGATGGGCGCCGCGGTCGAGGACGTGCTGCGCTCGCATATCGCCGCCGGTCACGGCCGCTTTCGCGGCATCCGCCAGAGCTGCTCGTGGGACGCCGATCCGGGCGTGCTCGGTCCCCTCGCCGGCCGTGTGCCGCAGGGGCTCTATGCCGACGCCAAGTTCCGCGAAGGCTTCAAGGTCCTGCACGCGCTGGGGCTTTCCTTCGATGCCTGGCTGCTGGAGCCGCAGATCCCCGAGCTCACCGACCTCGCCCGCGCCTTCCCCGAGACCACGATCGTCATCGACCATGTCGGCACGCCGCTCGGCATCGCCGCCTATGCGGGCAAGCGCGAGGAGCGCTTCGGCATCTGGCGCGACCACATCCGCGCGCTCGCCAAATGCCCGAACGTCCATGTGAAGCTCGGCGGATTGCCGATGCCGTTCGCGGGCTGGCGCAAACGCATGGCCGAGCCGCTGCCGACGTCGGAGACATTGGCCGCGCAATGGAAGCCCTATATCGACACCTGCATCGAGGCGTTCGGGCCTTCGCGCGGCATGTTCGAAAGCAACTTCCCCGTCGACCGCTTCGGCGCGGACTATGTGGCGCTGTGGAACGCGTTCAAGCGCCTCGCCGCGGGCTGTTCGCCTGAAGAGAAGACCGCGCTGTTCAGCGGCACGGCGAAGAAGGTCTATCGCATCAACCTTGGCTGAGAGGCATCCATGACAAAAGCATTCGGAGCGGAATCCACGACCGATCAGGTTCTGGAAGGCGTCAATCTCAGCGGCAGGCGGGTGCTGGTGACCGGCGCTTCCGCCGGTCTTGGGGTGGAGACGGCGCGCACACTCGCGGCCCACGGCGCGAGCGTCGTCGGCGCGGCACGCGATCTGGACAAGGCGCGCACGGCCACCGATGCCGTGCGCAAGGATGCCGCGCATGGCGGCAGCCTCGAGCTGGTCGAGCTCGACCTGGCATCGCTCAAAAGCGTGCGCGGCTGTGCCGACGCCTTGGTCAAGGCGGCCAAGCCGTTCGACGTGGTGATCTGCAACGCCGGCGTCATGGCCTGTCCCAAAGGCACCACCTCCGACGGTTTCGAGACCCAGTTCGGCACCAACCATCTCGGCCACTTCGTGCTGGTGAACCGCATCGCCTCCCTGCTGAAGAGCGGCGCGCGCCTGGTCAATTTGTCGTCGGCGGGGCACCGCTTCTCCGACGTCGATCTGGAAGACCCCAATTTCGAGCATACGCCCTACACCGAGTTCGGCGCCTACGGACGTTCCAAGACGGCCAACATCCTCTTCGCGGTAGAATTCGACCGGCGCCATCGCGGCGAAGGCATTCGCGCGACCGCCGTGCACCCCGGCGGCATCGTGACGGAGCTCGGCCGCCACATGACGCCGGAACTGAGAGACGGCATGCTCAAGAGCATCGATGAGGCGAACAAAGCAGCGGGCGCGCCGGCGTTCAAATGGAAAACCATCACGCAAGGCGCCGCGACGACGGTGTGGAGCGGCTTCGTCGCCGAGGCCGACGCGGTAGGCGGCAGATATTGCGAGGACTGCCACGTCGCCGAATTGCAGGAGAACCCCATGGCGCGCAGCGGCGTGCGCGCCTATGCACTCGACCCCGCCCGCGCCAAGGCGCTTTGGGCGAAGAGCGAGGAGATGGTGGGGGAGCGGTTCGGCGCGGCGTGAAGATGTTCCCGGCAAATTTTGATGCAACCCGTCATCCCCGGCCGAGCATTGCGAAGCAATGCGAGGGGAAGGGGACCCAGGTGCTCCGAATAGCTCGGCTGGAAGCCGACAAGATGAAAAACAGTCGCCTGCTTTAGAGTGTAGCACTTGCAATCCTTGCCGCTGTCGCAATAGCGACGACTTACTTCAGCTCTCCATCGCGACCGCACGAAGGTGAACCTTGCGGACCCCATCACCATTGGAAATACGTCTGGAGTGGCACACCGGATAATCCTGACCTTTCCTGCGAGCATGACTGAGACAATGCGATCGAATTTCCCACCTGGGTCCCCTTCCCCTCGCACCGCTTCGCGGTGCTCGGCCGGGGATGACAGTTGGTGTCGCTATCGCGTCAACTCCGCCACGAATTCGCCGACGCCGATGAGGCGTTGGCGCCGCGCGCGTTCGGCTTCCAGGATCGCCTGGACCTGCGCCAGGGCTCTCGCGATGTCGCGGTTGACGATGACGTAGTCGTATTCCGGCCAATGGCTGATCTCGGACGCCGCCTTGGCCATGCGCTTGGCTACGATGTCGTCGCTGTCCTGCGCGCGCTCCTTCAAGCGCCGTTCGAGCTCGCCATGGCTGGGCGGCAGGATGAAGATGCTGACCAGGTCCTCGCGCGCGCGCTCCTTCAATTGCTGCGTGCCCTGCCAGTCGATGTCGAAGAGCACGTCGCGGCCCGAGACCAGCGCGTCCTCGACCGGCCCCTTGGGCGTGCCGTAGCGGTTCTCGAACACGACCGCATGCTCGAGGAACGCGTCCTGCCGCACCCAGCTCTCGAACTCGTCCGGCGTGACGAAGAAATAGTCGCGGCCTTCGACCTCGTTGGCGCGCATCGCGCGCGTCGTCGCCGAGACCGAAAGCGCGATGCCGGGGTCGCTTTCCAGCAGCAGGCGCGACAGCGTCGTCTTGCCCGCACCCGAAGGCGAGGACAGCACGAGCATCAGCCCGCGGCGCTTGATCTCACTCGACATTCTGCGCCTGCTCGCGGAACTGATCGATCGCCGCCTTGAGGGCGAGACCCGTGCGCGTGAGCGCGATGTCGGCGGATTTCGAGCACAGCGTGTTGGCTTCGCGGTTGAACTCCTGCGCCAGGAAATCGAGCTTGCGGCCGATCGCGTCGCCCGACGCGAACAGCGCGCGCGCCTCCTGCACATGCGCGCGCAGCCGGTCGAGCTCCTCGCGCACGTCGGCGCGCAGCGCGAGCAGCGCGACTTCCTGCGCCAGCCGCTCTTCCGCGACCGTGCCGACCTCAAGAAGCTCCTTCAATTGCGACGCAAGCCTGTCGCGCAGCGCCTTGGGCTGCGCCGCCGCGAGCTTTGAGGCTTCCGTGACCAGCCGCTCGATCTCGGCCATCTGCGCTTCGAGCAGCGCCGCGAGCTTGGCGCCTTCGTTCTTGCGCGCCTTCGACAGCGCGTCGAGCGCCGTAGCCAGCGTCTCGAGGATATTCGCATCGCGCGCCGCGCGGCTGGCCTCGTCGCCGGGCGCGGCGTCGTCCTGCACGATCACGCCCTTGAGCGCGAGCAGGCCGTCCACGCGCGCGGGCGCGAGCCCCGTCTCGGCCGCGACCTCCCTGGCGATGCGCACGGCCGAGGCCAGGGCGGCGGCGTCGACGCGCAGCCCGCGCGCGGCGTCCGCCGTCTCCATCGACAGCGTGGCCTGGATCGAGCCGCGGCGGAAGCGCTCGGTGGCGAGCACGCGCGCGGCGGGCTCGACGCTGTCGAAGCCCGGCGGCAGGCGCAGGCGCAGGTCGAGCCCGCGGCCGTTGACGCTCTTGGCCTCCCAGCGCCAGCGCAAGCCCTCGCGTCCGCCTTGCGCGTCCGCGAACCCGGTCATGCTGACAAGCGCCATGGGCGACTCCGAAAGAGGCGGTAGTCTACTTCCGCAACTCGGGCACCGGAAGCGGCCTGTTCAGGTGCTGCATCTGCTCGATCCTGCGCCACGCGGCGACGTTCCTGTTCTGCTCGTCGACGCTCTTGGAGAAGACGTGGCCGCCCCTGCCGTTGGCGACGAAATAGAGGTCGTCCGTCGTCTCGGGGTTCAGCACCGCGGCGATGGCGTCCTTGCCGGGATCGCAGATCGGCGTCGGCGGCAGGCCGGCAATGGCATAGGTGTTGTGGGGCGACGGACGCTGCAGCTCGCTCTCGCGGATGCCGCGGCCGAGCGGATAGCCCTTGGTGATGTCGTAGATGATCGTGGGATCGGATTGCAGCTTCATGCCGAGCCGCAGCCGATTGACGAACACCGAGGCGATGTGGCGCCGCTCCTCGGGGATCGACGTCTCCTTTTCGACGATGGAGGCCAGCGTGATCGCCGCCTCCCTGGTCTTGTAGGGGAGATTGTCCGCGCGCGCGGGCCAGAGCTTCCTGAGGACCTCGGAACGCGCCTTGGCCATGCGCGCGAGCATCTGCGCGCGCGTCGTGCCGCGGGTGAAGAGATAGGTCTCCGGCAAAAGCGTGCCCTCGTCCGGCACCGCGCCCGCATCGCCCGTGAGCACCGGATCGGCGGCGACGATGTCGTAGATCATTTTGGCTGTCAGGCCCTCGGCGGCGGTGAGCTTGTGCTGGATCGACTTGCCGCTGGCCAGGATGCCCGCGACGCTGGCCATGCTGAGATGCGCCGGAAATCCGTATTCGCCCGCCTTCAGCGTGCCCTGGAGGTTGCGGACGCGCAGGCCCAGGCGGAACAGGTCGGCGTTCGAGACGACGCCGGCGTCGGCCATGTGCTGCGCGATGACCGCGACGTGATCGCCCGGCGCGACCATGACGACCTTATAGGTAGGTGACGGCCCCGGCTTCTGCCAGTTCCACTGCTCCCAATACCAGGCACCGCCGATAGCGGCGGCGAGGATCACGACGATCAGAAGAAAACGCTTCACGGGGCAATCAGCCAGCCAAGGGGGTCAATTCGAACACGCGACCGAGCTTTGTCGCCGCGACCAAGTCACCGTCGCGAAGCGCGCGCCGCATGTCATCCAGTTTCGTTGCGTCTGCGGTCGAAAGGTAAGGCGACCAACCACCCTGCTCTTCGATAAGTTCGACAGAGACTTCAGCTGCGAACTTGCCTTCGCGAACAAGCTTCACTGATTTGCGCGTCATTTCCGGCGCTCCATGAAATTCGGCGTCCAGCGCTCCGGATCGGGTCGATAAGCGGTCACCAGCACGGCGGGCCCTTGAGCGCCTTTTGGGATTCCCCAAACCGCATGAACCGGAAGGTTGTCTTTGTCTCGTTGCAACACCAGAACGCTCGGCCCCTTGGATGCGGACGGATAGTCCTCGACCAGCTCGGCGGCGGGCACGCCGGCGAGCACTTCGCCGAAGAAGATACCATCCACCGCGAGTTCATCATAGCCGTGAGCTGACACAAGCACCCGACCATCGCGGACCAGGGCCTTGATCTTGTTAAGAGTGTCGCTGGTTGCCATCGCTCCCCCAAGCGAGAGCTTACTGCACTTGCGTCAGGATCAGCGCCGCATTGGTGCCGCCGAAGCCGAAGGAGTTGGACATGACGGCCTTCACCTCGCGCTTGCGGGCGGTGTGGGGGACGAGATCGATCTGCGTCTCGACGTCGGGATTGTCGAGGTTGAGCGTCGGCGGCACGATCTGGTCGCGCATCGCCAGCAGGCAGAAGATCGCCTCCACCGCGCCCGCGGCGCCGAGCAGATGGCCGATCGCGGACTTGGTCGAGGACATCGACACCTTCGCCGCGGCGTTGCCCATGAAGCGCTCGACCGCGCCGAGCTCGATGCCGTCGGCCATGGTCGAGGTGCCGTGCGCGTTGACGTAGTCGATGTCCGACGGCGTCAGGCCCGAACGCTTGAGCGCCATCTGCATGGCGCGGAAGCCGCCGTCGCCGTCCTCGGACGGCGCCGTGATGTGGAACGCGTCGCCGGACAGGCCGTAGCCCGAGACCTCGCCGTAGATCTTCGCGCCGCGCGCCTTGGCATGCTCGTATTCCTCGAGCATCACCGTGCCCGCGCCCTCGCCCATGACGAAGCCGTCGCGGTCCCTGTCGTAGGGGCGCGAGGCCTTCTGCGGCGTATCATTGAACGCGGTCGACAGCGCGCGGCAGGCGTTGAATCCGGCGATGCCGATGCGGCCGATGGCGGCTTCGGCGCCGCCCGCCAGCATCACGTCGGCGTCGTCGAACGCGATCAGCCGCGCTGCGTCGCCGATGGCGTGCGCTCCGGTGGCGCAGGCCGTCACGACGGCGTGGTTCGGTCCCTTGAAGCCGAACTCGATCGAGGCATAGCCCGAGACGAGATTGATCAGCCGTCCCGGGATGAAGAACGGCGAAACGCGGCGCGGGCCCTTTTCCTGAAGCAGCAGCGCGGTCTCGGCGATGCCGTTCAGGCCGCCGATGCCGGAGCCGATCAGCACGCCGGTGCGGCAGCGGTCTTCCTCGGTCGCGGGCACCCATCCGGAATCGGCGACCGCCTGCTTGGCGGCGGCGATTCCATAGAGGATGAAGTCGTCGACCCGGCGCTGCTCCTTCGGATCCATCCACTGGTCCGGATTGAAGGTGCCGTCCGTGCCGTCGCCGCGCGGGACCTGGCAGGCGATCTTCGTCGCCAGGTCGGACGTCTCGAACGACGTGATCCGGCCCGCGCCCGATCTGGACGCGATCAGCCGCGACCACGACTCCTCGACGCCGCAGGCGAGCGGCGTGACGAGCCCCAACCCTGTGACCACTACGCGACGCGTGTTCACGCGCGCTTAGGCCGCTTGCTGCTTGTCGATGTACTTGACGGCGTCGCCGACGGTGACGATCGATTCCGCCGCGTCGTCGGGGATCTCGATGCCGAATTCTTCCTCGAACGCCATCACCAGCTCGACCGTGTCCAGGCTGTCGGCGCCCAGGTCTTCAATGAAAGAGGCGTTGTCGGTGACCTTGTCGGCATCGACATTGAGATGATCGACCACGATCTTCTTCACGCGCTCGGCAGTATCGCTCATGGGTTCAGAAACCTCTCGTTGCTGTGCATCCGCGGGCTTTGGCTCGTGGCCCGCAGCTAGGCCCTCACGCTTCAACGTGCGGGGGTGATGAAAGTTCTGCTTCGTAACACAATGCTTTCCGGCCCGCCATACACGATGTAAGCGATTGTTTTTCCTAAGAAATCATCGCCATTCCACCGTTCACATGGAGGGTTTGGCCGGTGATGTAGCCCCCTTCTTCGCTCGCCAGATAGACGACGGCGGCGCCGATATCCAGCCCGGAGCCGAAGCGCCCGGCTGGTATGCGGTTCATCTGGACGGCCTTTTGTTCGTCGTTCAGCGAATCGGTCATGGGGGTCGTGATGAACCCCGGCGCGACGCAGTTGACGGTGATGCCGCGCGTGGCGACCTCCCAGGCGAGCGACTTGGTCAGGCCCGCCAGCCCCGCCTTCGCGGCGGCATAGTTCGCCTGGCCGGGGTTTCCCGTCGTGCCCACGACCGAGGTGATGGAGATGATGCGGCCCCAGCGCTTCTTCATCATGCCGCGCATGACGGCTCGCGCGAGACGGAACGGCGCGGTCAAGTTGACCGCGATGACCTGGTCCCACTCGTCGTCCTTCATGCGCATCGAAAGGTTGTCGCGCGTGATGCCCGCATTGTTGACCAGGATGTCGAGGGGCGCGCCGAGCGCGGCCTCGGCCGCCTTCGGCAGCGCCTCAACCGAAGCGGGATCGGAGAGATTGCACGTCGCAACATGGGCGCGGTGGCCCAACTCGGCCTTGATCTTCTCCAGCGCGTCCGCGCGCGTGCCCGAGAGCACGACCGACGCGCCCTGCTCGTAGAGCGCCTTGGCGATGGCGCCCCCGATGCCGCCGGAAGCGCCGGTTACCAACGCAGTCTTTCCGCTGAGATCGAACATCTTAGAGCGTCCTCGCAAAGGCTTCGATATCCGCGGGCGTGTCGAGCGTGACCGTCTGCAATTCCTTGTCGATGCGCTTGACCATGCCGGTGAGAACTTTCGCGCCGCCGGCTTCCACCGTCGTCTGCACTCCCAACGCGCGGAACGCCAGAACGCTCTCGCGCCAGCGCACGCGCGCCGTGATCTGCTCGACGAGAAGGTGGCGAATCTGATCGGGCTCATGCACTTCGGCGGCCGTGACATTGGCGACGACGGGGACCGCGGGCGGGCGGATGGTGACGTTCGCCAGCGCCTGCGCCATCGCGTCGGCGGCGGGCTGCATCATCGGCGAATGGAACGGCGCGGAGACGTTCAGCGCCATCGCGCGCTTGATGCCCATGGTCTTGGCGATCTCGGGCGCGCGGTCGACGGCCGCTTTGGTGCCGGAGATCACGACCTGTCCCGGCGCATTGTCGTTGGCGACGACACAGACGCCGCTGGTCGCGGCGGCGCATTCCTTCGCGAGCGCCTCCGCCTGCTCGATCTCGGCGCCGAGCAGCGCACTCATGCCGCCCAGGCCTACCGGCACCGCCTGCTGCATCGCGCGGCCGCGCGCCTTGAGCAGCCGCGCCGTGTCCGCAAGCGTGAAAGCGCCGGAAGCGGCAAGCGCGCTGTACTCGCCGAGCGAATGCCCCGCGACCAAGCGCGCGTGCCTGGCGAGATCGAGACCGCCCTCACGCCGGAGCACCGCGATGATCGCGAGACTCGCCGCCATGATCGCGGGCTGCGCGTTCTCGGTCAGCACCAGATCGCTCTCCGGCCCCTCCCACATCAGGCGGGAGAGATTCTGGTCCAGCGCCTCGTCGACTTCCTGGAACGTCTCGCGCGCGGCGGCGAACGCATCGGCAAGCGCCTTGCCCATGCCGACGGCCTGGCTCCCCTGCCCGGGAAAGATGAATGCGCGTGTCATGGAGCGTGACAAAAACCAAGGCCGTCGAGGTGTCAAGCGGCGGACGGTTGCATCACGAATGTCATCTCACAACGGTGGCGCAAATTTGTCGAAGGCACGGGCGCGGGCCGGGAAGCCGAGCGCACGGCCGACGAGGAGGATCATCACGGCGGTCATGATCAGGCCGCAAGCGAGCACGCCCAGGCCCACGCCGTAGCCGCCGGTCGCGTTCTTCAGCCAGCCCATGAGATAGGGGCCGGCGAAGCCGCCGAGATTGGCGAGCGAGTTGATCAGCGCGATGCCGCCCGCAGCCGCGGTGCGGCCGAGGAAGCCCGACGGCAGCGCCCAGAACACCGAGATCGCCGCGAGCGTTCCCGCCATGCCGACCGCGAGCGCGAAGATGCATAGCACCGTGCCTTGCGTGAACGCGGCCGCGACGAGCCCCGCTGCGCCGAACAGGGCTGCGACCCCGACATGCCGCACGCGCTCCTGCGCGCGGTCGCTCGACAGGCACCACAGGACCGAGACGATGCTGCTGGCGACATAGACCATCGCGACCACGAAGCCCGTCTGCATGGTCGCGTATCCCATGCCCTTGACGATCTGCGGCAGCCACAGCCCCAGACCGTAAGTCGAAAGCACGATGCCGAAATCCGGCAACGCGAGCGCCCAGACGCGGCCGTCGCGCAACATCGGCCAGAACGCCTCGTGCTTGCGCGGCGGCTCGGAGGCGAGCCGGGCCGCGAGCGCCGCCCGCTCGCCATCGTCGAGCCAGCGCGCGTCTCCAGGTCCGTTGGGCAGGAATCTGAGGACGGCGAAGGCGAGGAGGAAGGACGGCAGGCCTTCGATCAGGAACAGCCATTGCCAGCCATGCAGCCCGGCCGCGCCTTCCATCTGCAGGATCCAGCTCGACACCGGCGCGCCGATGATGTTGGCGACCGATATCGAGCACAGGAACAGCCCCACGAACCGCGCGCGCACCTCGGACGGGAACCACAGGCTCAGATAGAACACGACGCCGGGAAAGAACCCGGCCTCGGTGACGCCCAGCAGGAAGCGCAGGACGAGAAGGCTGGTCACGCCTTTCGCGAACGCCGTCGCCATCGAGACGAGGCCCCAGGTGAGCATGATGCGGAAGATCCAGAGCCGCGCGCCGACCTTCTCCAGGATGACGTTCGACGGCACCTCGAAGAAGAAATAGCCCAGGAAGAACATGCCGCCGACCGCGCCGAACGCCTCGGCGCCGATGCCCAGATCGGCGTTCATCGTCAGCGCCGCGAAGCCGACATTCACCCGGTCGAGGAAATTGGCGATGTAGAGAAGGATCAGGAACGGAATGATCCGCCACGCCGCTTTCGCAAAAACGCTTTTTTCCACGCTGCCCCCGTTTGGACCGAACTCTAGTCGATGTTTTCCAAACATGTCATGGCCCGCGAATGCGGGCCACCCAGCTGGGTTCTGCACGAATTGAAGGGACACACGCGGAGACGCGGAAGGCGCGGAGTCGCGCTTAACCTCCGCGTCCCCGCGTGATCCCTTTGCGAGAGCGCGGCCGTGTCACCTGGGTGGCCCGCATTCGCAGGCCATGACACCAATATCCAATTGAGAGTAGACCCTAATTCGGCGTCAGCAGGAACGCGTGGGTCTGGCCGGCGATCGTGCCTTCGCCGACGATCTGGCCGGCGTCGTTGATGGCGTAGGCGACGTTGAGCTGCCAGCCCGAACCCGCATCGATGAGGCCGTTGAGGTCCTGCATCGGCCCGCCATTGACGATCACGGCGCGGTCGACATAGGCGCTGTCCTGGTTCATCCCCACGACGACGCCCTGGTTGTTGATCCCGAAACCCCAGCTGAAGCCGCTGTTCGCGAGCGTGCCGAGATCCTTGATGCGGTTGTTCTTCCATAGGAACGCATGCGCCGCGCCGTCGCCGGGAAGGTAGGCGAGGCCGGTGATCTGGCCGTAGTCGTTGATGGCGCTGCCTTCGCTCCAGCTTCCGCCCAGCGTGCCGAGGCTCTGCATGCTGCCGTCCTTCCAGAGGAAGGCGTAGTAGCGGCCGTCCGCGGCCCAGCTCGTTCCGGTCACCGCGCGATGGGCGTTGACGCCGAAGGCGGCGTTCCACTGGCCCAGGTCGTGGCCGCCCAGCGTGCCCAGATCGGTCATCGTCTTGTTGGCATAGAGGAACGGCTCGTCATGGCCGTCCGCGGTGCGCGCGGAACCCACGACGTTGCCCTGCACGTTGATGGCGAAGGCCGTGGCTGTTCCGCCGCCCAGATCGCCCAGATACCGCATCCGCCCGTTCTCGTAGCGCAATGCCCGGCCGGACGTGGTTTCCTGGTCGAAGGCCGCCACCTCGCCCGAGGCGTTGACGCCGTTGCCGCCGGCCTGCGACGCGCCCTGGTCGCTCAAGCCCTGCATGTGACCGAGCGCGTAGACGAAAGCCTGATCCGCCCCGCTCGCGTCGCTCGCGATCCCGGTGACGAGGCCGTTGGCGCTGATGGCGCGCGCGCTGCTGTAGTTGCCGCCCAGCGTGCCCAGATCGGTCACGCTGTAGCCCACGCCCGCTTGGGCTGTGGCCGGGCCGAGCGCCAGCGCCGCGAAGGCGCCGGCGAGAAGTATTCTTGCGTAGCTCATGGGCGAATGTTTGGCATCGAACGGTAAAAGCTCAACTAAAACGCGACCTGCTTGCAGCACGCAAAAATGCGCTAGAGTTAAGAAACGGTTGGGGAGATCCGCGAATGAGAACGTTCCTGCGCGTCGTGATGTGGCTTGTCGTCGTGCTTGTTGCGGCGGGTGCCGCGATCTATTTCACGGGCAACACGATCACCGTGGTCGCCTTGATCGGCCGGCCGCATCACGGCTGGGACATGAAATACAAGGCGCCGGCGCCGGACTATGCCGATGCGAAGAACTGGGCCGCGCTGCCGTCCAGGCCGGGATTGACCGCGCTGGTGCCGAAGGGCACAGCGGCCGCGGCCGTGGATGCGCCCGTCGACGTCTTCTTCATCCACCCCACCGGCTATCTGAACGGCGGCGACTGGAACTCGCCGATGGATCCGAACACGACGACGGAAGAGAACACGCGCTGGATGATGGCGAACCAGGCCAGCGTCTATAACGGCTGCTGCGCGATCTACGCGCCGCGCTATCGCGAGACGTCGATCTATCGCTATTTCGACACCTCCGACGTCGCGGGCAAGGCGCGCGACCTCGCCTATTCCGACGTCGACCGCGCCTTCACCTATTTCCTCGAGCACTATTCCAAGGGACGGCCGTTCATCATCGCCAGCCACAGCCAGGGCACCGAGCACGGCTTCCGCCTGCTGCGCGAGCGCATCGACGGCACGCCGCTCGCCAAGCGTCTCGTCGCAGCCTATCTGATCGGCTTCCAGATCACCGACAAGGATGCCGCGTCGCTCAAGAGCGTGCATGTCTGCGCATCGGCGGACGACACGGGCTGCTTCGTCCATTGGGCGACCTGGGGCGAAGGCGGCAAGCCGACCTTCCTCACCAAGGACAAGCTCGTCTGCGTCAATCCGCTCTCCTGGCAGCGCGACGGCGGCATGGCCGACAAATCGCTGAACGTGGGCGCGGAGCCGATCGAGGGCGACTTCACGCCCAATTTCCTGGGCAGCGATGCGCCAAAGGGCACCGTGTTCGGCCCGCTGGCGGCGCCGTTGCCGCATTGGACCTGGGCTGAATGCCGCGACGGCGTGCTGACCGTCGCCGACCAGGCGGGCGGCCCGTTCGCGCGCATGGACATGGGCGGCAAGAACTATCACGGCATGGACTACGCGCTCTTCGCGATGAACCTGCGCGAGAACGCCAAGGCGCGCGTCGCGGCGGCACTGGCCCACACGCCTTGAAGCGGTTCGCCATCATCGGATTGAAGCGGACGGGGTCCAGCTATCTGGTGAACCTCTTAGGCAGCCATCCGCAGATCCATTGCTGCGGCGAGATCTTCAACCGCGACGGCGTCAATCTGCGCTGGCCCAAGGCGATGGGCGGGCGACCGGCCGGGCGCGAGATCACGAGCGAGCTGAAAGAGCTGCGCGCGCGCGATCCACAAGCCTTTCTTGCGCGCGTCCTCGCCATCGATTTCGGCAAGCCGGTTCTCGGCTTCAAGATCTTTCACAAGCACAACCGGCCGATGCTCGAGCGCATCCTCGAGGACCGCGCCATCGCCAAGATCGTTCATCGTCGCGAGAACGGCCTGGCGCGCTATGCCTCCGCCCTCGCCGCGCGGGCGACGGGCGATTCCGGCCGCCATGCCGAAAAGCCCCTGGTCGAATTCGACGCGGCCGACTTCGCCGCGTTCCATCGCGAGCACGCGACGTTCTTCGACGAGACCGAGCGCCGTCTCGCCGCCGGCGGCCAGCCCTTTCATGTCTCGCGCTATGAGGAGCTCAACAGCCCGTCCCGCCTGAAGGCCATGCTGGAGTTCCTGGGTGTGACGCCCGATCTGCCGCCGCTGCAGGAACCGCCCCCGAACCGCGCCTCGTCCGACATCCTGTCGCGGTTCTCGAACCCCGAGGCGGCAGAGGCCTATTTGCGTGATCACGGGCTGACGCATTGGTCACGCGAGGGATAGGCTTCGTTCACACCGATCTGAATTGCGGCGCCGGCCAGGTTACGAAACGTTTATCCGGGCTGCCCGCAGACGATATCGAGCCGGGACGTTTGTCCCGCCGACGGCATCGGCCTATCCTCACGACCGTCAAGCCCGCGCGCAGAAAGAGGGACGGTCATGGCCCATTTTTACGGTACGTCGGGAGACGACACGATCACCGGCACTCGTCACGCCGACACCTTCGACATGTCGCAAGGCGGGGATGACACCGTGAGTGGCGGCGGCGGAGCCGACACGTTCTATTACGGGGCCACGTTCACCCAGGACGACCATATCGACGGCGGGGTGACCCATTTAAAACATCACGTGACCGAGATCCTGAGCACGGTCGAGCTCAATGGGGACTATTCGGCGGGCGTGGTTTTCGGCCCCTCCACGATGATCAACGTCGCCCATATCGTGCTGGACGCCGGCCACAGCTACAGCCTGACCACGAACGCCGCCACGGTCGGCTCCGGCCAAGTGCTCGAAGTCAACGCCACCGCGCTGGGCGCCGCAGACGTGCTGACCTTCGACGATTCCGCCGACGTGCAAGGTTCGATCCTCGTCGAGAGCAATGCCGGCCGCGCGACGATCATCGGGGGCGCCTTCAACGACACCTTCGTCCTTGGCGCGACGCTGAATTCATCCGATCACATCGACGGCGGCGGCGGCGCGAACACGCTTTCGCTCAGCGGCAACTACTCCGGCACGGTCGCGCTCGACGGCTCGTGGCTGTCGAACATCGGCACCATCGCGCTCGCCGCAGGAACCTACAGCTTCACCGCGGCCGATTCGCTGGTTGCGGCCGGCAAGACCCTGCTGATCGAGGCAACGAACTTTTCCGATCTGCCCAATGTGACGTTCGACGGCTCTGCCGAAACCGATGGAAGTTTCTCGTTCCGGTTCCTGTCCGGCAACATCACCGGCGGCCAGGGCGCCGACATGTTCGAGTCCATCACCGGCACGGTGACCGGCGGGGGCGGCAACGACTATTTCGAAGGGATCACCGGCACGGTCAACCTGGGCGACGGCAGCATCTCGGTCCAAGGCTCAAATGGGACGTTCAACGGCGGCGCCGGGCAAGACCTCTATTATGAGAGTTCCGGAACTTTCAATGGCGGATCCGGTATCCAGTCGTTCAGTGATTGCACAGGGACTTTCAACCTTCAGAACAGCGACACCGTGTATTTCACGGCCTCCGAGAACCCCTCCACGCTTTACATGGGCGCCTTGCTGAACGCGAACGACGGCATCGAGGGCAACGGCATGACGACGGTCGTTCTCGACGGCGATTATTCCGCGGGACAGTCGCTCTCGAACCTGAGCTATATCAGCGTCCTGAGCCTCACGGCCGGCCACAGCTACAATTTCACGAGCGGTACCTCCTTTGTCGCGAGCCATGAGACCGCGACGGTCGACGGATCCGCGCTCGGCGCCGGCGATTCGCTGTATTTCGACGGCTCCGCGAATGCCAAGGGAACGCTCGTGATATATGGCGGAGCCGGGGACGACACGCTGATAGGCTCCTCCACGCCCGCCTCCACCCTTTCCGGCGGAGGCGGCCGCGACAGCCTCACCGGCGGCACTGGCAGCGATACGCTGATCGGCGGCGGCGGTGCCGACACGCTCAACGGCGGTTCGGCGGGCAATGATGACTTCGTCTACACGGCCATCACCGACTCGTCCGGCATCCACTACGACACGATCGTCGGCTTCGACGTCACGAGGGACTTCATCACCACGCTGAGCAAGGTCACGGGCATCGACGCGATCATCCAGGGCGGAGAGCTCGACGACAAGCACTCCAACGCGTTCAACAACGAGCTCGCCGCCGCGGTCGACAGCGCCCATCTGGCCGCCGGCCACGCGGTGCTCTTCATGCCGGACAGCGGCGATCTCGCCGGCCATGTCTTCCTCATCATCGACCAGAACGGCGTCGCCGGTTACCAGACCAACCAGGATCTCGTGATCGACGTCACCCAGAGCAGCAACATCGCGTCGCTGAGCATTCACGACTTCCATTGACGCCGGCTTGCTCCGTCCCCGCCTTTTCCCTATAAGCCGCCCCTCAAAGGCGGCTGCGGTCGCGGGAGGCCCTTAAAGGGCCCATGCCGGAGGTCCGGCGTCCTTCGCGAACCATGGTCCGGAACGGCACCCGCCGCTTTCGGATTCCGTAGCCAAAACAGGGAGTTGACGGGATGGCTCTATACGAGCATCTCCTGATCGCGCGCCAGGATATCAGCGCGCAGCAGGTGGACGCCTTGGCGACCCACCTCAAGACCATCGTCGAAGGCGAAGGCGGCAAGGTCGAGAAGCAGGAATATTGGGGCCTGCGCGGTCTCGCGTACCGCATCAAGAAGAACCGCAAGGGGCACTACGTGCTCCTCAACATCAACGCCCCCTCCAAGGCGATCGTCGAGCTCGAGCGCCAGAACAAGATCAACGAGGACGTGCTGCGCTACATCACCGTGAAGGTCGATGGCTTCGAGCAGTCCGCCAACAAGACCCGCCGCGACGACCGCGACGGCAAGCCCGAAGCCGCTGTCGTCGAGGAGACCGCACAATGAGCCACGCCGGAGCCCGCGGCGGCGACGACAAGCGCCGCCCCTTCTTCCGCCGCAAGAAGACGTGCCCGTTCTCGGGCGCCAATGCGCCGAAGATCGACTACAAGGACACCAAGCTGCTGCAGCGCTTCATCTCGGAGCGCGGCAAGATCGTGCCCAGCCGCATCACGGCCGTGTCCACCCGCAAGCAACGCCTGCTCGCCGTCGCCATCAAGCGCGCGCGGTTCATGGCGCCGCTCCCCTACGTCGTGAAGTAGGAGAACGGCCATGCAAGTGATCCTGCTCGAAAGAGTCGAGAAGCTCGGCCAGATGGGCGACGAGGTGAAGGTCAAGGACGGCTTCGCCCGCAACTACCTGCTGCCGCAGAAGAAGGCGCTGCGCGCCAACAAGACCAACCGCGAATATTTTCAGACGCAGAAGGCACAGCTCGAGGCGCGCAACCTGGAGCGCAAGTCGGAAGCCTCCAAGGTCGCCGAGAAGCTCGAAGGCAAGACCTTCGTGCTGCTGCGCCAAGCCGGCGACCGCGGCCAGCTCTACGGCTCGGTCAGCCCGCGCGACATCTCCGATATCATCACCGCGGGCGGCTTCTCCGTCAGCCGCACCCAGGTGCCGCTCGACAAGCCGATCAAGGACATCGGGCTGGTGCCGATCCACGTCGTGCTGCATCCGGAAGTCCGCGTGAAGGTGACGATCAACGTCGCCCGCACCGAGGACGAGGCCGAGCGCCAGGCGCGCGGCGAGGACGTCCTCGCCGAGAAGACCGAGGCCGAAGAGGCCGTGGTCGCCGCCGAGGAACTGTTCGAGGAAGGCGCCGGCCCGAAGGCGGAAGAAGAAGCCGAAGAAGGCAAGGAAACCGGCAACGGCTGACGTCTTCACCGCTCGTAAAAACAGGAAACCGCGGCCCCGCAAAGCCGCGGTTTTCTTTTTTTGGGGCCTTACGATCGAAGTCCGTATTTGATTGCAGCCAACACATTCAACACCAACATGTCATGGCCCGCGAATGCGGGCCACCCAGCTGGGTTCTGCATGATCCAAAAGGCTTCACGCGGAGACGCGGCGGCTCTTTCGTTCTCGGCGAACTCCGCGTGCAATTCTTTGAGACCGGATCAACGTCACCTGGGTGGCCCGCATTCGCGGGCCATGACATCAGGGAATTTGAGGCGACTTCGCCCCCAAAAAATATTTTCCCACGTTGATGCGGTGCATCAAATCCGAGGCGTCATTTTTGTTCGCGCAAGTGCGCCAAGATGTTGACCCCAATTTCCGTCCGCGAAAATAAATCCGTGACGCCTCTTGAACCGTCACGCTCGAAACACCATCTACGCCATATCCCCACAGTTGCGAGCAAGACCAGCGCGGCGAAATCGCCCGCGATGAACAATCGTTCCCTAAGCCGGCGCGCTACCGGATTCCCATGGGCGGCGGAGCCATGCCCGCGCGGCACGGAAAAACGAAAATCGCTTCTGTACAGAACCCTATTTCCCCGCCGCGAGCGCGTGCGCCATCGAGGCTTCGTCGGGTTCGGCGGTGACGACATGCGTGCGCGCCGCGCGGATGTCCCATTCGAAGAGGAACGTGCCTAAGATCATGTTCACGCGAAGACCGTCGTCGGAGAGCGGCGCAAGCAGCGCGTCGAGGCGCTTGGCGTTCTGGGAATAGGCCGCGCCCGCGCCGCTGATCCTGACCGGCGCGCGCCGCGTGACGGCCTGAGCATAGCTCTCGATGGTCTGCCGCACCGTCGCGGGCCCGAAGGGGCTGAGCGCCTCGCTCATCAGCTTGCCGGTCGGATTGCCGCGGAAATAGCGCTGCAGCTCGCCGCCCACGAGGCGGTAGCGGAAATCCCGTCCCTCCTCCACCACGTCGGCGAGCAGGATATGCGGCAGCCGCGACTTCATCGTGGAAGGCGCGATGTCGCGGCGCGCCGGCATCTCGCGCTCGCCGCGCCGGTCCTGCCAATAGTCGCGCAGGAAGGCTAGAAGTTCGGGCTCTTCGCCCTCCGGATCGAATTGCACGTCGGAATCGCCCATCATCCGATTCTCGCTGGGCTGCAATTCTAACAGCAACATGTACCAAAGATTGTCGGTCGGGCGATTTGTTCCCCGTCCGTTCGAAATGTTCAGCTTCTTCGCACGTGCAGCATCGCGTATAGTCCCGTCGTTCAGGCAGGGAGGCACCATTGTCCGTCGCCGTCGAAACCAAGCGCGTCACCGTCCCCGAGATCCGCGCGCGCAAGAACGCCAAGCCGGTCGTGTGCCTGACCTGCTACCACGCCCACACCGCGCGGCTGCTCGATGCGCATGTCGATCTGATGCTGGTGGGCGACAGCCTCGGCAATGTGATGCACGGGCTCGAGACGACGATCCCGGTCACGCTCGACATGATGATCGTCGCGGGCAAGGCGGTGATGCGCGGCTCCAAGCATGCGCTCGTCGTCGTCGACATGCCGTTCGGCACGTATGAGGAAAGCCCGCAGATCGCATTTCGCAATGCCGTGCAGGTGATGAAGGAGACCGGCTGCCAGGCGGTGAAGATGGAAGGCGGCTCGCGCATCGCCGAGACCGTCCACTACCTCAGCGAGCGCGGCATCCCGGTGATGAGCCATATCGGGCTTACGCCGCAGATGTTCAACGTCTTCGGCGGCTTCAAGACGCAAGGCCGCACCGAGGCGGAATGGCCCGCCATCGAGGCCGACGCGCGCGCGGTCGCCGAGGCCGGCGCCTTCGCGGTCGTGCTCGAGGGCATGGCCGAGCCCCTCGCCGCCAAGATCACGCGCCAGATCGCCGTCCCCACCGTCGGCATCGGCGCCTCGGCCGAGTGCGACGGCCAGATCCTGGTGATGGAGGACATGCTGGGCCTGAACCCCAACCCGCCCAAATTCGTGCGCCAATACGCCAATCTCGGCCCGATGATCGAGGACGCGGTCAAAGCCTATGCCCACGACGTCCGCGAACGCCGCTTCCCCGGCAAGGAAAACGTCTACTCGATGAAGAAAACGGGCTGAGCCTTTGGCCGCGCCCGCCCGGGGCGCGGATTTACCCCGTTACAGACAAGCAAGTTGCCATTGGGGGCGGGTCCGGCTAATTATCGCGGCCCGTCAAAGGTTTGCGGGCCCAAGGGCGCCCGCCAAAAGGAATTCATGCCGTGACCGACATCTTCCAGGAAGTCGAGGAAGACGTTCGCCGCGAACGCTTCGAGAAAATTTGGAAGCAATACGGCGATTACATCATCGCCGGGGTCGCTGCCATCGTGATCGGCGTCGCGGGCTACAAGCTGTGGACCCGCTACGAGGAGCAGCAGCGCTTCAACGCGTCCAAGACCTTCGTCGCGGCGCAGGAGGCCGCCGATGCCGGCAACACCGCCGCCGCGACGGCGATGTTCGGCAAGCTGGCGCAGAGCGGCCCCGGCGGCTACGCCACCGTCGCCAAGCTCGCCGAGGCGAACACGCTTCTGATGTCGGGCAAGCGGGACGACGCGATCACGATCTACAAATCGATCGCGCAGAAGGATTCATCGCCGCTCGGCGACGTCGCGCGCATGCGCGCGGCCTGGGCGGAAGCCGACAGCGCGCCGCGCAGCGAGCTCGAGACGCTGCTCGCTCCGCTGACGCTGCAGACGTCGGAATGGCGCTTCATGGCGCGCGAGGTCCTGGCCTATGCCGACTATCGTGCCGGCGCCACCGAGCAGGCGCAGAAGGAATACAAGGCGCTCGCCGACGACAAGGCCGGCTCGCAGGGCCTGCGCGACCGCGCGCATGCGATGGCGACGTTCCTTTCGACCGGCGGCGAGAAGACCTTCGGCGCCGTGCCGCTTCCCAACAGGGCGCCCACGCCGCTGCAACCGAGCGAAGGCCAGCCCACGCCATGACCGCGCGTCCGTTCCGTATCTCCGCGGCGCTTGCCGTCGCAGCGCTCGTTTGCGGCTGCACCGCGATCGACCAGGTCAGCAGCCTGTTCGACACCACGACGCGCAAATCGGCGCTCAAGGGCGAGCGCATCTCCGTCATGTCGCTGGACCAGTCGCTGCAGCCCGATCCGGCGCTGAAGGACACCCCCGTCGTCCTGCCCGCGCCCTATCGCAACGACGCATGGTCCGAGCCCGGCGGCTTCGCGACCAACGCGCCCTATCACCTGGAGGCGTCAGGCCCCTTGAGGCAGCTCTGGGTGCAGGAAGCCGGAAAGGGCTCCGACGACGATTCGCGGCTGACCGCGCCGCCGATCGTGGCGGCCGGCGCGGTCTTCGTCCTCGACGCGCAGGCGCGCGTCTACGCGTTCGACGCCAAGTCCGGCGCGCCGCGCTGGCACACCGAGCTCGCGCCCAGGGGCGAGACGAGCTTCGTCAACGAATACAGCCTCGGCCTGGTCGGTTCCAACCATTCCATCGATCCCAGCAAGGGCTTCGGCGGCGGGCTGGCCTTCGAAGACGGCAAGCTCTTCGTCTCCACCGGCTTCGGCGACGTCTTCGCGCTGAACGCGGCGAACGGGCGGCGCATGTGGAAGACGCCGCTCCAGGTGCCGATCGTGAACGCGCCGGTCGCCTCGGGAGGACGCGTCTTCGTCTCCACCCAGGACAACCATTTCTTCGCGCTGGCGCAGCAGGACGGCCGCAAGCTCTGGGACCACACCGGCATCTCGACCTCGGCCGGCATCCTGGAGAGCACCAGCGCCGCCGTCGCGGGCGAATACGTCATCGCGCCCTACACCTCGGGCGAGATCTATGCGCTGCGCATCCAGAACGGACGCCCGGCCTGGAACGACATGCTGACGAGCTCCGGCGGCGTCACCGCCTTGTCCGAGCTCGACGACATCGCGGGCCGCCCGGTCGTCGACCGCGGCATGGTCTATGCGATCAGCCATTCCGGCGTGATGGCGGCGATCAACCTTTCGACCGGCGACCGCTCGTGGTCGCGCGACGTCGGCGGCATCCAGACGCCTTGGGCCGCGGGCGATTTCATCTTTGTGCTGTCGACCGACCAGCAGGTGATCTGCCTCACCCGCAAGGAAGGCCGCGTGAAGTGGATCCATCAGCTCTCGCGCTACAAGGACGCGGAGAAGAAAGACGAACCGATCGTCTGGGCCGGGCCCGTGCTCGTCTCCGACCGGCTGATCCTGGTTTCGTCGGCGGGCTATGCGGTGTCGCTCTCGCCCTATACCGGCAAGCTGCTCGGCCGGATGCCGATCCCGGGCGAGGCCTATATCGCCCCGGTCGTCGCCGACGACACGCTCTATCTGTGGACCAACGACGCGCAGCTCGTGGCGCTTCGTTAACGGCGAGTAGCGAATGGCGAATGGAGATTCGCCTTTCCACTCGCTATTCGCTATTCGCTATTCGCCATGTCTTTGACCCTCGCCATCCTAGGCCGTCCCAACGTCGGCAAGTCGACGCTGTTCAACCGTCTCGCGGGCAAGAAGCTCGCGCTGGTGCATGACACGCCCGGCGTGACGCGCGACCGGCGCGAGGCCGAAGCGGCGCCGGATGGGTTTCCGATAAGGCTCATCGACACCGCCGGCTTCGAGGAAGGTGCCGACGGCAGCCTCGCCCAGCGCATGACGGCCCAGACCATGGCGGCGATCGACGAAGCCGATGTCTGCCTCTTCGTCATCGACGCGCGCGACGGCGTGACGGCGGGCGACGAGATCATCGCCGAGACGCTGCGCCGCTCGGGCAAGCCGGTGATCCTGGCCGCCAACAAATGCGAAGGCCGCGCGCAGGAGCAGGCGATCTCGGAAGCCTACCGCCTCGGCTTCGGCGAAGCGGTTGCCGTCTCCGCCGAGCACAATCTGGGCACGGCCGAGCTCCTCGAAGCGCTCGCGCCTTTCGGGCCCGAAGAGGAAGAATCGCCGCCGGAAACAGAGGAAGCGCCGGACCGTCCGCTCCGCCTCGCCATCGTGGGACGGCCCAATGTCGGCAAATCGAGCCTGTTCAATCACATCCTGGGTGAGGAGCGCTCGCTCACCGGGCCCGAGCCGGGACTGACGCGCGACTCGATTGCCGCGCCCTGGGAGGCGAACGGCCGCGCGATCCTGCTGCACGACACCGCGGGCCTGCGCAGATCCGCGCGCGCCGCGGGCCAGACCTTGGAGCAGCTCTCCATCGGCAGCACGCTCGACGCGATCCGTTTCGCCGATTGCGTCATCGTGGTGATCGACGCCACGCAGCCTTTCGAGAAGCAGGACCTGACCATCGCCGACCTGATCGAGAAGGAAGGCCGCGCCGTCGTCTTCGCGATCAACAAATGGGACGCGATCGAGGATCGCGCCGGCGCGATCACCAAGCTGCGCCGTCAGCTCGACGAGTCGCTGCCGCAGCTCGTGGGCGCGCCGCTGGTCGCGATCTCCGCGCGCACCGGCGAAGGCGTGAAGCGCCTGCTGCCCGCGGTGCTGGCGGCCGACCGCGCCTGGAACACGCACATCTCGACCTCGGCGCTGAACCGGTTCCTGCAAGAGGCGCTCGCGCGTCACGCGCCGCCCGCGATCAAGGGACGGCGCGTGCGCATCCGCTACATGACACAGCCCAAGGTGCGGCCGCCCACTTTCGCGCTGTTCGGCAACCAGCTCCCCGCGCTGCCCGACGCCTATCTGCGCTATCTGACCAACGGCCTGCGCAGCGCCTTCAGCCTCGACGGCACGCCGATCCGCCTGCGCCTGCGCGGCGGCACCAACCCTTATGCCGGGTGAGGTGCTCGTCCTCGGCGGCACCGGCAATTTCGGCCGGCGCATCGTCGAGGGATTGAAGCGCCACGATGTCCCCGTCATCGCCGCGGGCGGCCGCAAGGATTTCGACGTCCATCGAGAACTCGGTGCAAGGCTCGACGCTCTGAAGCCGCGCGTGGTCGTCAACACCTGCGGCCCGTTCCAGACCAGCGGCTATGACGTGGCGCAAGCCTGCATCGCGCGCCGCATCCACTACATCGACCTCGCCGATGCGCGCGGCTTCGTCACCGGCATCACGGCGCTCGACGCGGCCGCGAAGGCGAGCGGCGTGTCGGTCGTCTCCGGCGCGAGCTCGGTGCCCGGGCTTTCCTCGGCAGTGATCGAGCACTTCCGGCACGCGTTCGACGAGATCGATGAGATCGATTTCGGCATCTCGCCCGCGCAGCAGACGCCGCGCGGGCCGGCCACCGTCGCCGCCGTCATGACCTATGTCGGAAAGGAGTTCCATGGCGTCCGCGGCTGGCAGGACGTCCATCGCCGCGCCTATCCCCGGCTTGGCAAGCGCTGGATGGCCAATTGCGACATCGCCGATCTCGACCTTTTGCCTGCGCGTTACGGCATCAAGCGCGTGCGCTTCTTCGCGGGCAGCGAGCTCGGCGTCCTGCATCTGAGCCTGTGGGGCCTGTCATGGCTGGTGCGGCTGGGCTTGCCGCTGGATTTGCCGCGCCATGCGGCGCTGATGCTGCGGATCAGCAACCTGTTCGACGGTTTCGGCAGCGCGAACGGCGGCATGCATGTGATCCTGCGCGGCGGCGGACGCGAGCGGCGCTGGTATCTGATCGCGCGCAACGGCCACGGCCCGCTTGTGCCCTGCGTCCCGGCCATCGTGCTGGCCAGGAAACTGATGGCCAACGAAGGCCTCCCGCCCGGCGCCTATCCGTGCGTCGGCCTCGCCTCGCTCGAGGAGTACATGCGCGAGCTGAGCGGCTTCGACATCGAGCAGATCATCGCGTGAACGCGACGATCTCGCCGTTCTTGTCACAGGAAGGAGAAAGCAGCTCCACGATCAGGGGCGCCACCGCGTCGGGCTTGAGGAGCGTATCGGGATCCTCGCCCGGCATCGCCTTTGCGCGCATCGCGGTGCGCAAAGGCCCGGGACTCAACAGATTGACCTTCACATTGGTGCTCGCGCATTCGGCCGCGTAGGTGAGCGCGAGCGATTCCAGCGCCGCCTTCGCCATCGCATAGCCGCCCCAGAACGGCGTGTGCTTGCGCGCCGCGCCGGACGTCACGAACAGCGCCCGCCCCGCTTCCGAACGGCGCAGCAACGGATCGAGCGAACGGATCAGCCGCCAATTGGCCGTCACGTTCACCTCGATCAATTCCTGGAACGCCTTGGGCTCCAGATGCGAAAGCGGCGTGATGACGCCGAGCGAGCCTGCATTGCCGAGGAACGCGTCCAGCCGCCCCCAGCGCTCGAAGATCGTGGCGCCGAGCCGGTCGAGCGCCGGGAAGTCGCGGATGTCGAGCGGCACCAGCGTCGCGGCGCCGCCCTCTTCACGGATCTCGTCGTCGACTTCCTCGAGCCCGCCCACCGTGCGCGCGACCAGGATCACATGCGCGCCCGCGCTTGCCAGCGCCTTCGCCGCCGCGCGCCCGATCCCGCGCGACGCGCCGGTGACGAGGGCAATCTTGTTATCGAGAGATTTCATGGCGAGCACCGTAGAATAGCGAGTAGGGAGTAGCGAATAGGGAGTAGTTAAAAAACCGAGCTTTTCTCTACTCGCTACTCACTATTCGCTACTCCCTTTCTTCACGCCACGTCCGCGAGCAGTGACAATTGCCCGTCGCGCTTGCCGCCGGAGATGTCGGGCAGCGTGATCGGATAGGCGCCGGAGAAGCAGGCGTCGCAGAAGGCGGGCTCCCGCTCGTTGCGGCCCTTCTCGCCCATCGCGCGGTAGAGCCCGTCCATCGAGATGAAGGCGAGGCTGTCGGCCTCGATGAAGCGGCGCATCTCCTCCACGTCCATGCCGTGCGCGAGAAGGTCGGCGGTGTTGGGCGTGTCGACGCCGTAGAAGCAGGAATGCGCGGTCGGCGGGCTGGCGACGCGGAAATGCACTTCCTTGGCGCCGGCGTCGCGCACCATCTGCACGATCTTCTTCGACGTCGTGCCGCGCACGATGGAATCGTCGATCAGCACGACGCGCTTGCCCTTGAGCGTCGCGCGGTTCGGGTTGTGCTTGCGGCGCACGCCGAAATGGCGGATGCCGTCGGTCGGCTCGATGAAGGTGCGCCCGACATAGTGGTTGCGGATGATGCCGAGCTCGAACGGCAGCCCCGAGGCCTCCGCGTAGCCCAGCGCCGCGGGAATGCTCGAATCCGGCACGGCGACGACGATGTCAGCGTCGGCCTTCGCCTCGCGCGCCAACTCGTGCCCCGCGCGCTTGCGCATCTCGTAGACGTTGCGGCCCTCGACCATCGAATCGGGCCGCGCGAAATAGATGTATTCGAAGACGCAAAAGCTGTGCGGCTGCTTGTTGAAGGGAAAGAAGCTCTCGATCCCGTCCTTGGTGCAGACGACCATCTCGCCCGGCTTCACGTCGCGCACGAAGCTCGCGCCGATGATGTCGAGGGCGCAGGTCTCCGACGCCAGGATCGGCGCGCCGTCGAGCTCGCCCAGGACCAGCGGCCGCACGCCCCACGGGTCGCGCGCGCCGATCAGCTTCTTCGACGTCAGCGCCACCAGCGAATAGGCGCCCGTCACCTGCTTGAGCGCGTCGATCAGCCGGTTGACCACAGGGCCGAACTTGCTGCGCGCGGCGAGATGAATGATCACCTCGGTGTCCGAGGTCGACTGGAAGATCGCGCCCTCGCGCACCAGCTCCTCGCGCAGGATGCGCGCATTGGTGAGGTTGCCGTTGTGCGCGATCGCGATGCCGCCGCCGGCGAGGTCGGCGAACATCGGCTGGATGTTGGCCGCGCGCGAGCCGCCCGCGGTCGAATAGCGGTTGTGGCCGATGGCGAAATCGCCCTTGAGGTTCTCGACACGGCCCGCGTGCTTGGCGCCGAAGATGTCGCCGACGAGGCCGGTGTGGCGCTCGGCCATGAACTGGCCGTTGTCGTAGGTGACGATGCCGGATGCTTCCTGGCCGCGGTGCTGGAGCGCGTGCAGGCCGAGCACGGTGAGCCTTCCGGCATCGGCGTGTCCGAAGATGCCGAAAACCGCGCATTCCTCGTGCAGCTTGTCGTCGCCGTTTTCGAAGTCGGGCATCGCGGGAAGAACCGTCATGGCTTGCCGTTTCCGCTGGTGCTGTCGATGAGGTTGTCTAGCTCGCTGCGTTCCTTGGCGCCATAGGCTTTTTTGGCGTGCTTTTTGGCGGGTTCGGGCTTGGGCGCGGGAACCGGCGTGCCGGCGGGCGCGGGTTGGGGCTGAGCGGCCGCTTGCGGCGTCTCGGCCTTGCCGCCCATCACATGCTGGTCCGGCACCAGCGACAAAAGCGCCTGGGCCGAGACCTGGATCAGCGGAAGCGTCTTGGCGTTGGCTATCATGTCGGGCTGGCTCTTCACCGGGATCACGGTGGTGAACGCGATATAGGCAAGGCCGATGATCGCGAGCCCGCGCACCACGCCGAAAGCCGCGCCCAGCGAGCGGTCGAGCGTGCCGACCGCGGAGTTCTTCACCGATTGGGCGAATCGAAAGCTCAGGAACGAGAGCGGGATCAGCACGACGAGGAAGATCGCCGCATAGCCCAGCATCACGCCCAGCACCGGCGAGGACACAAACCCGCGCGCGATCGGGGCGAGCTTGGGGCCGAAGAACAGCGTCGCGAACGCCGCCGCTGCCCAGGCGAAGATCGACAGCGTCTCGGAGACGAAACCGCGATAGGTCGCGTAGATCGCCGAGACGACCACGACGATCACCACGATCGGATCGATATACGTGATACCCAATGCACTCATGAGGGCGCCCTCATGATTCCATTCTAGCACGGCCGGGCACGGCGCGGGGGTGGCCTATCAGCGTCAGCAGCTCCGCGATGTCCACGACCTCACTCAAACGCATGCCACCACCGTCCATTTTGGTGCCCGCGGGCACGATGGCCCTGGAAAACCCCAGCTTTGCGGCTTCTCTTAGGCGCAGTTCCGCCTGGGGCGCGGGGCGGATATCGCCCGAAAGGCTGATCTCGCCGAAGAACACGCTGTCCTTGGGCAGGGCACGGCCGTGAATCGAGGAGATCAAGGCGGCAGCAGCAGCCAGATCCGCCGCCGGCTCTCCGATTCTGAGGCCGCCCGCGACGTTCAGATAGACATCGTGACCGCTCAATCCAAGGCCCCCACGCGCGTCGAGGACAGCCAGAATCATGGCCAACCTGCCCGTGTCCCAGCCCACCACCGCGCGCCTGGGCGTGCCGTAGCCGGTGGCCGCGACGAGAGCCTGGATCTCCATGAGCAGCGGACGCGTGCCCTCGATGCCGGCGAACACGGCCGTGCCCGGCGACAGCGACGAACGGTCGCCGAGGAACAGCGCCGATGGATTGGGGACCTCGGCGAGGCCCTTGCCGGTCATCTCGAAGACGCCGATCTCGTCGGTCGGCCCGAAGCGGTTCTTCACCGCGCGCAGCAGGCGGAAATGATGCCCGCGCTCGCCCTCGAAATAGAGGACGGCATCGACCAGATGCTCGACCGCCTTCGGCCCCGCGATCTGGCCGTCCTTGGTGACGTGGCCGACGAGGATGACCGCGGCACCGGTGGATTTCGCGTAGCGCACCAGATCGAACGACGCCGTGCGCACCTGGGCGATGGTGCCCGGCGCGGCTTCGAGCGCGGAGGTCCAGATCGTCAGGATCGAATCGATGGCGACGATGCCCGGCGGCGGACCGGCCTCGAGCGTCGCCAGGATGTCCTCGACGCAGGTGGCCGAGCCCAGCGCCACCGGCGCCTCGGCCAGCTCCATCCGCGCCGCGCGCAGGCGCACCTGCGCCATCGCCTCTTCGCCGGAGATATAGACCGCGCGTCCCCCCGCCTTCGCATAGGCCGCCATCGCCTGCAGGATCAGCGTCGACTTGCCGATGCCCGGATCGCCGCCGACGAGCAGCGCCGAGCCCGGCACCACGCCGCCGCCGCACACCCGGTCGAACTCGCCGATGCCGGTGGCGCGTCGCGGCGGATGCTCGTCGTCGGTCTTGAGGTCCTCGAGCGCGAACTGCCGCCCGCGCGCCCGCTTGCGCCCGTCGCCGCCCAGCGGCGGGCCAACGCCCTCCTCGACGATGGTGTTCCACCCGCCGCACGCATCGCAGCGCCCGGACCATTTCGAATGGACCGCGCCGCAGGCCTGGCAGGCGAAGGAAGCAGAGGATTTTGCCATGAATCGATCATAGCACGGGAGTCAAGCGCTCGTTCCCACCCTCCCCTTGAGGGAGGGTCGACAATTTGCGGAGCGCAGCGAAGCAAATTTCGGGGAGGGGTCATGCTGCAGGCACCGTGCCCCTCCCCGAAAAATGCTTCGCATTTTTCGACCCTCCCTCAAGGGGAGGGTTGGTGAGCTACCGCCGCACTTCCATCTTGATCGGGCCTTCGGCGCGGCCGTGGATGAACTGGTCGACGTAAGCGTTGCCGCTGGTGTCGATCTGGGCGGTGGGGCCTTCCCAGATGATTTTGCCGCGATAGAGCATGGCGATGCGGCCGGCGATCTTGCGCGCGCTCACCATGTCGTGGGTGATCGAGAGCGTCGTGGCGCCCACGTCCTTCACCGTCGCGATGATGAGGTCGTTGATGACGTCGGCCATGATCGGGTCGAGGCCCGTGGTCGGCTCGTCGAAGAAGATGATCTCGGGGTCGGCGGCGATGGCGCGCGCCAGGCCGACGCGCTTCTGCATGCCGCCGGAGAGCTCGGACGGCGACAGGTTCGCGACTTCGGGGCCGAGGCCCACCTTGGCGAGCTTTTCGATGGCGATGTCGCGCGCCTTGGCCTTCGCCATGCCGCGGCCCTGGATGAGGCCGAACGCGACGTTCTCCCAAACACTCAAACTGTCGAACAGCGCGGCACCCTGGAACAGCATGCCGAACTTGCGCAGCATCGCGTCGCGCGCGCGGCCCGAGAGCCGCGTGACCTCCTTGCCGTCGACGAAGATCTGGCCGGCGTCGGGCTTCAAGATGCCCAGCACGCATTTGATCATCACCGACTTGCCGGTGCCCGAGCCGCCGATGACGACAAGGGATTCGCCCTGGGCGATCGTCAGGTCCACGCCGTCGAGCACGACCTTGGGCCCGAAGCGCTTCTTGACGCCGCGAAGTTCGACCTTGGCCGTCATTTGGAGAACAGCACCGAGGTGAGGACGTAGTTGGCGGCGAGGATCAGGATCGACGCCGACACCACCGCGTCGGTCGTCGCGGCGCCCACGCCCTGCGCGCCGCCGCGCGAATGGAAGCCGTTGTAGCAGCCCATCAGCGCGATGATGAAGCCGAACACAGCGGCCTTGATCAGGCCCGAAGAGACGTCCTGGTGGGTGATGAAGTCGATCGTGTTCTTGAGGTAGATCGCGCCGGTGAAGTCGAGCTTCTGGGTGGCGACCGCGAAGCCGCCGAAGACGCCGATGGAGTCGGCGATGGCGACCAGGATCGGCATCGAGATCACCGCCGCGATCAGCCGCGGCACGACGAGGTACTTGATCGGGTTGGTGGCCAGCGTGGTCAGCGCGTCGATCTGCTCGGTCACGCGCATCGTGCCGATCTCGGCGGCGATGGCCGCGGCGACGCGCCCCGCCACCATCAGCCCCGCGATCACCGGACCCAGCTCGCGCGTGATGCCGATGGCGACGATCTGAGGCACATAGGCGCCCGCATTGTAGCGGTCGGTGCCGATGGCGATCTGAAGCGCCAGCACGCCGCCGGTGAAGAACGCGGTCAGGCCCACGACGGGCAACGAGAAATACCCGATGCGCATCATCTGCTTGAAGATCAGCGACCAGTAGATCGGCGGGCGCAGCACCGCGCTCACCGCGTCGGCCATGAAGATGCACAGCCGCCCGGTCTCGCCCAGGAAGGCGAGGAAGACGCGTCCGATCGCGGCGAAGACGTTCATGTCAGGTCTCGTAGTGACGCGGCACGCGCCGCGAGAGCGAAGTCAGGATCTCGTAGGACGCGGTGCCGGACGCGGCGGCGATCTCCTCGAGCGGAATATGGTCGCCGACGAACTCGACCTCGGCGCCCGTCTTGCGCTGGGCCGGCGGCACGTCGGTGACATCCAAGGTGATCAGATCCATCGAAACCCGCCCCGCGACCGGCGCCCTGACGCCGCCGACAACCCCCGCGCCCCGTCCCGCCAGGGCGCGCATCAGGCCGTCTGTATAGCCCAAACCGACCGTCGCCAGCACGCTGGGCCGGGCCGCGCGGAATGTCGCGCCATAGCCCACGCTCTCGCCCGGCTCGACATGTCGGAGCTGCAGGATGCGCCCGGTGAGCACCACGGCCGTCTCGAAAGGATTGTCCCTGCCCGGCTGCGGGTTGCCGCCATAGAGCCCGAGCCCCGGCCGCACCATGTCGAAGGCATAGTCGCGGCCGAGCATGATCCCGCCCGAGGACGAAAGGCTCGCGGGCGCTGCGGGCAGCATCGCAAGGCCCGTGCGGAAACGGTCGAGCTGGACGCGGTTCATCTTCGCGTCCGGATCCTCGGCGAAGGCCAGATGGCTCATCATCAAGACGACGCGGATGCTTTCGAGCCGCTTGGCACGCTCGCCCGCGAGCGTCGCGAGTTCGCCCGGCGGAAGTCCGAGCCGGTTCATGCCGGTGTCGAAATGGATCGCGGCGTCCAGCTCGCTGCGCAGCTCGCGCGCGGCGGCGCTCCAAGCCGCGATCTCGGCGAGCGAATTGAGCACGGGCGTCAAGCGGTGGGAGACCAGCGCCGGAACCGCGTCGGCGGGCGCGCCGTCGAGGACGAAGATTCGTGCGTCCGGCACGGCAGGCCTGAGCGCCACGCCCTCCTCCAGCCGCGCGACGAAGAACGTGTCGCAGCCGATCGAGGCCAGATGCCGGGCGACCGGTTTCATACCCGTGCCATAGGCGTCGGCCTTCACGACGCCCGCGACGGCGGCCGGCGCGGCGAGCCGCCGGGACGCGCGGAAGTTCGCGCCCACCGCGCCCAACCGCACCGTCAGGCGCGCTGCTTCGAAATCGTTGCCGGTCATTTGCGGCGGAGAATGCTGTGCGGAGCGAGCGGCGTCAAAGGCAGACGCGATTTCTAACGTAGGGTCGCCGCATCGAGTCGAATACATCCATCCACTCCCGTCATGGCCGGGCTTGTCCCGGCCATCCATACACTCCCTGCCAGACCGCATTTATGGATGGCCGCCACAGGGGCGGCCATGACGACTGAGGGTGATTCTCCTCAAACCGAACACCTCTCATCGCCCGAAGATCGTCTTGTGGACGCATTCGCTGTGCGTGTTGCCGGCGGCGAGGCAGGGATCGGAGGTCTGCAGGGTGTGCAGATCCTCTTCGGCGCCGGTCTCGGGCTCCTGCAGGGCGGGCGCCTTGTCGGGCGTGTCCATCACGATGACGCCCTTGGCCGTCTTCTTGAACTTCCAGGGGGTGCGCTTGCAGGCCTCGCGTTCGGCCTGGCTCAGATGCTCCCAGGGTCCGGCGCCGCAGGCGAGATCCTTGCCGATCGCCTGCATGACGTCGCCGGGCTTCTGCTGCTGCTCGGGCTTGGGCGGCGGCACCGTGATGGTGAATTTCGGCGCCTCTTCCTGTTCCCTCCGCAGGATCGCGGGCGTGACGGGCAAGGGCGCGGTGTTGTTCCTGGTGTGCTGCGCCGGCGGTGGGAACAGCAGCAGCACTTCCTGAGGCTGCGCCCTGTGGCGGAGCGCCGCGATGTGGCCCGCGGTGAAGAGCGCGAGCAGGATGACGATATGCACGAGCACGACCGCGATGCCGGCGGTCACGCGCTTGAGCATGCGTTCGCGCTCGGCCTCGCTCGCTCGGGCGCGCTCGTCCGCAATCAGGGCGAAAGACGTGTCGATAACGCTGTGTTCTGACACCAAAGGCACGTTCCGGCGGAAAAGCGGTTCGCTAGGCGCAGGCGCCCGCGACCGCGGGATTATTCTAGCAGGTTTTGCGCGCGCACAACGTGGCCCAAAGTTAACCAGGTCTGAAGATGTTTGGCCGCGCCGCGCCCCGGTTGCTCCAAAATGGGGCGCTTGCCGGAGAAATGACATGCGTGCAATGTTCCTGGTGGTGGGATCGATCCTGCTCTGCGCGGGGTTGTTCGGCTGCGACAGCAGGCCTCAAGCGACCGTCGCAGCCCCTGTCGTAGCGGCCGCGCCGCCGCCCTGCAACTGCGCCCAACCTGCTCCGCCGCCCGCGCCCGTGGTCCAGAGCGCGCGGGTCGAGCACCACTATCGCCATCATCACCGTCACACGGTCGCCGAGTTCGAGCAGATGTATCCGGGCTATGGCGAGAGCAGCGGGAGCTATTCGGAGTCGTCGGGCGAGACGCGGGAATATTCGCCGGGCTCTTCCGACACGATGACGCAGGCCGATGACGCGCAGGTGCGCAAGACGGCTTGGGTCGACGGCTACGGCCGCGCGCATTACGCGAGCGACGATACCTCGCAGGACGAGAACCCCGCGCGGCTCAGCCCCGACGATCGTCACCTGCGCCGCGATCCCTATCGCGGCTGGAACTCGCATTGCGACGAGCGCGATGCGGTGAACTGACAAGTTCAGCGGGAAATTCGGCAGCAGTCTCTTTAGAACGCCGCCAAACCATCGGCTGAGGCCGGGAAAATGTGCTCCGCCACAAAAGCTACCGAATCGGCCGCCTCTCCGCCGCCGAGATCAAGCTCCATCGCCCGCTTGCGAATGGAAGGCAATTCACCAACCAGTTCATCCATCGTCACTGGCTTTTTCCTTACGGCTGCCTCGAACAGCTCGTAGAGAATAAATTGAACGATCAATATCCGCCATAGAACGGGACAGCTTCCGTCCAATCCGGCAAAAAGATCGGATGCAGCACCCAAAGCGCTAGATACGTCCTCAGGCTCGACCTTTTCCATGTCGAGCTCAAACTCCCCGAACCCCTTTACAATCGCCGCTCGATTTACGTCCTCGCCGAACAGCGCCACTAGCGCGTTTTCGAGTCGGCCCGGCGGGAGGCCCTGCCGCCTGAACTTCGCCGGCTCGTCAATCCGCTTCTGACGCCATCCCTTGACATAGGGCGTGTAAGTCAATGCGCAAGCTCTTGCTACATCGTGGTCTCTTGAAAGCATTTCAGCGAATTGCTTCGCGACTTGATATTGCAGTGCTACGGCCTGGTTTACTTCGAAATCGACGAGCGTAAGGCGATGCCTCAACAAACGAAAATAAGCCGCGGGCCGCAGTAAATTGTAGATGCGCGAATACCTTGCATAGTTGCCGCCCGACGGCTCGAGAATGGAGCGATCGGAAGAACGCTTGTCCTTCGCGATGTCCAAGATCAGCTTGCGCGCGTCCTCGCAAGACTCGAGAAGGTGAAACTTTATGGGCTCGAACTCCAGATAGAGTCGTTTGAGTGCCTCATATTGATAGTCGCGAAGGGCGCTTCTGTCCGCACTTGCATTCTGCAGTTTTTGCAAATCACGCTGGTTGAGACGCGTTGAAAAGAACGAAATCGTCGCGACGATCAAAGAAGTGGCGGCCACAGCAAGTGGTGCCCAAATCTTAAGGACCTCTTCGCTCATGATGCCCCCAGCTATCGAAATCGCGCGGCTATCCCGCTTCGCTCGCGAAGTTCGAGAAGCGCGTGAAGCGTTCGTCGAAATGCAGGTCGATCTTGTTGGTCGCGCCGTGGCGGTGCTTCTCGACGAGGACCTCGGCGCGGCGGTGGGCGCGCTCGCACTTTTCCAGCCACTTGGCGTGATCGGCCGAGCTCGGATCAGGCTCGCGGGATTTCAGGTAATACTCCTCGCGATAGACGAACATCACCACGTCCGCGTCCTGCTCGATCGAGCCGGATTCGCGCAGGTCCGAGAGCACCGGGCGCTTGTCGTCGCGGCTGTCGACGCCGCGCGAGAGCTGGGAGAGCGCGATGATCGGCACGTTCAGCTCCTTGGCGAGCGCCTTGAGGCCCTTGGTCACCTCGGTGATCTCCTGCACGCGGTTCTCGGCGCGGCGCGAGGGTTCCACGAGCTGGAGATAGTCGATGACGATGACGCCGATCTGCTTCTCGCGCTTCAAGCGGCGCGCGCGCGCGGCGATCTGGGCGATGGAGATGCCGCCGGTGTCGTCGATGTAGAGGGGCAGCGTCGAAAGCTCCTGCATGGTGAGGACGAACTTCTCCCACTCGCTTTCCGAGAACTTGCCGTTGCGGATCTTCCACATCTCGATCTCGGTCTGCTCCGAGAGGATACGCGCGGAGAGCTGCTGCGCCGCCATTTCGAGCGAGAAGAACAGCACCGGCGCGCCGCGCGGCAGCTCGGCGCCGGCCTGCACGTCCATCGCCCAGGTGCGCGCGGCGTTGAACGACATGTTGGTGCCGAGCGAGGTCTTGCCCATGCCGGGACGCCCCGCGAGGATGAGAAGGTCGGAGGGCTGCAACCCGCCCAAAAGGCTGTCGATCTCGGTGAAGCCAGACGTCACGCCCGAGATGCGCCCGCCGCGGGCCTGGGCGCGCTCGGCGTTCTCCACCGCGCGGCGCAGGCTCTCGGCGAAATCGATCGGACCTTCGCCGTATTTGGAGTTCTCGGCGACGCGATAGAGCGCCTTCTCCGCGCTCTCGATGATCGCTTTGGGCGGCTGGTCGACGTTGACGTCGAGCGCGTTGTTGACCAGATCCTCGCCGATACGGAACAGCTCGCGGCGCACGGCGGCATCGTGGATGATGCGCGCGAGCTCGCGCACATTGGCGACGGCGGGCGCGGCCTCGGCGAGGTTGACGAAATAGTCCTGCCCGATCTCGGCGACGCCCGGATCGTTCTGCATCAGCGCCTTGAGCGTCAGCGGCGTGATCGCCCGGCCCTGCTCCCACACCTTGAGCATGGTGGAATAGATGCGCTGATGCAGCGGATCGTAGAATTCCTCTTCCTTGAGGACGGTCGTCAGCGGCTCGAGCCTGCGGTTGTCGACCAGCACCGCGCCGAGCACGGCCTGCTCGACCTCGATATCCACCGGCACCTGACGGAATGTCTCGACGTTCATCGCTCTCGTTCTTGAGCCTTCGGGCGCACTCAACGCAGTTCGCACTTTGCGAACAATGGCGATTCTCGCGTGAGGGCGAATCACCCACACACTTTTTGCCGCCCTGTCCGAAATGGGGGATCGTGCCGCCGGACGGCCGATCCGGTCATAGGCTATCACAGGAACATTTCACGAACAAGCTCTAGCGGTGCGTGCCGAACGCCGCCTCGTAAACCTCCGGCTTGAAGCCGACGAGGAGTTTGGTACCCGTCTCCACCACCGGGCGCTTGATCATCGAGGGCTGCGCGGCCATCAGCGCGATGGCCTTCTTCTGCGTCAGGCCGTCCTTGTCCCTGTCGGGCAGCGCACGGAAGGTGGTGCCGGCGCGGTTCAGGAGCACCTCCCAGCCCACCTGCTTCGCCCAGGCTTCGAGCTGGGACTTGGCGACGCCCGCGGTCTTGTAGTCGTGAAAGACGTAAGCGACTCCATGCCGGTCGAGCCAGGCGCGCGCCTTCTTCATCGTGTCGCAGTTCTTGATTCCGTAGATCGTGACCGTCATGGTGCGCCGCGCTTCCGACATCCGCCGCACTATACCGCTGCAAGCCCGATGAGCACCTTGAAATCGCTCCTGCGCCGCGTCGTGCGGCCGCTCCGCCGCTCGCTCGGCGGACCGCCGCCCGTCGAGCCTTCGGGACCGCCGATCGAGAGCGCGCGCTCCATCGCCTTCATCGTCAACGCGACGTCCGACGCGAAGGGCCAAGCCTGGTTCGACGCGGCGAGGGCGCGCGGCGCCGAGATCGACATGCTGCCTCTGTTCCAACCCTATCGGCGCGAGGACGAGCGGACGATGAGCTTCCTCCTGGCGCCGCCGCGCGCGAGCTATGACTGCATCGTCGTCAACCACGCCACCGAGCTCTACGAGCATTCCTGGAGCTATGCGTTCCTCGATAGGCTGAACGGGTTCCTGGGCGAGAACGGCACGATCTTCGTGCCGCGCCGCAACGATCCCGCGCGGCGCATCTCGGACGCGCGGCTGAAGGCGCTGTTCGGGGCCGCGCCGCGCCAGGCGACCAAGCGGTTCCTCGCCTTCGGCAAAGCGCGAGGCGGCCTCAAGCGCCCCGCCGACGCGGCCTATTCCACTCTCGACGCCTATTTCCCGATCCGCGACGCGCTGATCCAGGGCCGCTTCGACGCCAAGCTCGCCGACACGATCCGCGCGCTCGGCGTGCGCCGCGCGCGGCTGCGCAGCGCCAATCGCGCCGACAGCTTCCTCGCCCAACTCAAGAGCCAGTCCTACCGCACCTGCAGCGCGTCGACGAAATCCGCGCTCATGCAATATCTCGCCGCGCAATATTTTCCGGGGCGCGGCGATCTTCGCGTCGTCGATCTGGGCGCCGGAACCGGGCTCAATTCGCTCGAGCTGCTGCTCAATCCGAGCGGCATTGCGCATGTGACGCTGGTCGAACCCAATCGCGTCCATCACTGGCCCATCGCTCTGATGGTCGAGCAATTGGGCGAGCGTGTGCGCGGCAAGGTCACGCTGTGCGACCAGGAAGGTGCTGCGTATTCCGGGACGCAGGCCGACATCGTGATGGTCTGCGCCGTCCTGACCATGCTGCCCGCCGAGCAGCGCCAGCCGTTCGCGCAAGGCGCCTGGAACGCCGTCGCGCCGGGCGGGATCCTGGCGGTGCTCGAGAACATGCGCGATCCCGATCCGGTCAAGGGCGGCGCTTTCAACGCGATGCGATACACCCCGCCCGAGATCGACGCCCTGCTCGGCCGCTTCGGGCCGCTCCGCTATTTCAAGAGCGACGCGATGGAGGAGATGGCGGCGCCCGATGTCGGCATCCGCGCGGTCTTCCGCGTCGTGCGCAAGCCGGGATAGGCGCCCGATCGAAACGAGCGAGATCGTCATCCCCTCCTCGGTATCTCCAGCCCCCGCTGCACCGCCGGTCGCGCAAGGCCGCGTTCAAGCCATGCTGGGACGTGCTCGAGGGCGTCGAACCCGACCAGCGCGCGCGCGCCGTAGAAGCCGATCAGGTTGCGCACCCAGCCCAGCATCGAGATGTCGGCGATGGTGTATTCGCCGTCCATGATCCATTCGCGGCCCGCGAGCCGCGTCTCCATCACCCCGAGCAGGCGCTTGGACTCCGCGACATAGCGGTCGCGCGGGCGCTTGTCCTCGTAGTCGCGGCCGGCGAATTTGTGGAAGAAGCCGAGCTGGCCGAACATCGGGCCGATCGCGCCCATCTGGAACATCACCCAGGCGATGGTCTCATAGCGCCGCGCGGCGTCCGCGGAGAGAAGCTTTCCAGTCTTCTCCGCCAGATAGATCAGGATCGCGCCGGATTCGAACAGGCCGAGCGGCGCCCCGCCCGGACCGTGCGGATCGAGGATCGCGGGGATCTTGCCGTTCGGATTGAGCGAGAGGAATTCCGGCGTGGCGCTCTCGTTCTTGCCGATATCGACGAGATGCGGCTCGTAGGCGAGCCCGGTCTCCTCCAGCATGATCGACACCTTCACGCCGTTTGGCGTGGGCAGCGAATAGAGCTGCAGGCGGTCGGGGTGCTGCGCGGGCCAGCGGCGGGTGACGGGGAAGGCGGAGAGATCGGTCATGAGGGTGTCCGGGCAGCGATTGTGTTAGAAGTAGATAGGCGGCGCATGCACACTTTCCACCTCCCCCTTGTGGGGAGGTCGAAATCTCGTAGCGCAGCGAAGAGATTTCGGGTGGGGGCCCCGCCCGCACCGTTCCCCCACCCGAAAAATGCTTCGCATTTTTCGACCTCCCCACAAGGGGGGGGGTGGAATGCTCACCCATCCAACTCCCACCGCCCCAGATGGATATGCTCGGTCTTGCCGAGGCGGCTGTGCACCAGCACGAAATCGCGCACCGTCCAGGCGAGCGCCTCGACCCTGCGCGGCTTCACGCGCAGCTTGTCGTAAGTGAGCGTGATATGCGGCTTGAACTCGCCTTGCGTCGCGCCGCCGAGCCCAGCGCGCTTCAGGGCCGCAGCCAGGGCGTCGTGGAGCGGACGCCACGGGCCGATGTCGCCGGTCAGCACGAACGGGTAGACGCCGGTCGAATTGCGGAAGCTCTCCGCGCGGGCGAACGCGGCCTCGAACGCGTCGGCGCGAACCTGCGCCGCGGCGTCTTTCGCTATTTTCACGATCTCGTCGGGCAGAGCGGCCCAATCGCCCAGATGGAACAGCGTCACGTGCAGGTGCTCGGGCAGGATCAGGGCGCCCGTGAAGCCCAGTTCGCGCTTGAAGCTTTCCGCCCGCGCATGGATCCGCGCCGCCGCCGCCGCATCCGGCAGGCAGGCGAAGAAGATCCGCTCCTTCTGCGAGGGACCGAATTTCCGGCGCCGCGACGCCATGCAAGCTCTCCCCGAACGCGAGCTTAGCAGAAACGAGCTCGGCCCACGCGATCAGCCGCCGTCCTTCTTCTATATGCGCGCGGATCGCGGCATAGAGCGCGCGGCGCTCGCGCGTGTATTTGCCGTGCTTGAGGGCATTGCTGTTGCCCTTCGGCGCGCCGCGCCTAGCCATGGCCCGCTTCCATGCCCTCGTTCTCAAACAGCGTCAGCTCGGCTTCCAGATCGCGGCGGATCTGTGCGATCTCTTCGGCCGTGCAATCCACGCCGGGACGCATCTGACCGGCATGCACGATACGCTCGTTCAACAGCCGCAGCCTCTCCATGCGCTCTTCGTCAAGCGTTTTTTCTTTTTGCAAACCTGAATTCAATTCGGCCGCCCTTGGATCAGGCGATTGAATCCGCTCGACAATCGAGCGGCGGCGGCGCTCGATCCCGCCCACCGTCGCCAGCGCTTCGGCGACCGCGGCGTTGGCGCGCATCAGCCGCGCGGCGGCATAGACAGGCCCGAGACGGTCGCCTTTCGCCTTGCCTGCCTGGATCTCGCAATGGTGTGCGAGCGTCACGCCGATCTCCAGATGCTCGGCCAGCTTGCCCACCGCGAATTGCCCCACGTCCGGCGCGTTTTCGGATATGTCTTTCGGTTTCTCGTCCATGGGTTGAGTATAGTGGGACTTTTATCACATACAAGGAATATTTTCAGCACTTACGTTCTGCCACTGCATGCCGTTAATGCGGCATCTTTTCCTTGAGATTGTCGCCGACGCGCCCGAGCACCGTCACATGCAGGCGCCGGCGGATCGTCATGCCTTGGCGCTTGTAGAGCGCGATCGCGGACGCGTTGTCCGAGAAGACGTGCAGGAACGGGGTCTCGCCCCGCGCCGCGATCTGGCGCGAGACATGCGCGAGCAGCGCCTGTGCAAACCTGCGGCCGCGGAAATCGGGATGGACGCATACCGCCGTCATCTCGGTGCAGTCCGCGGGCGTCATGCGCTCGCCCGTCATCGCCGCCAGACGCCCATCCACGCGGATGCCGAAGAAGCGGCCGAGCGTGTGCGTGCGCGGCCCGAACGGGCCCGGGCGCGTGAGCTCGGCGAGCGCGCGCATCTGCGGCGCATCCGCCTCGCCGAGCGGGGCGATGTCCGGCACCTCGCCCTCGAAGGCGGACGGCAGGCCCACCATCTGCTCGCCCGTCGCGGCCATCACGATCTCGAGCGGGCCGGAGGGTACGACCGCTTCGGGCGTGAACAGCACCGCGGGCTCGTCCGCGCGCATGAGCGCATGCAGTGCCGCGAAGCTCTCGGGCGAGAAATCCGCCATGTCGGCGAAGGGCGCGACATCGGCGGGATAGCGCCGCGCGGGGCCGCTGATTTCGGCAAGCGGCGCCTGACGCGTGGTCAGCGCGGTCCAGATCGGACGGTCGAGGAGATGGGCCATGCACCATAGCTATCACGCGGCCTTGCGCTTTGCCCCGTGCGCGCGGCGCATAATGGCAATGACCGGAACGATAGGACCGCTTGCCGCCGCGGCGCGTCGATCGAGCTGGTGCAGAAAGCGCAAGATTCGGATTGAATTGCGCCGTCCGCGCGCCGATCTTTAGGGTCATGAGCCAGCACTATCACGTCTTCGAAACCGCGCAGGGGTTCTGCGCCATCGCGTGGAGCGAGACGGGCATCACGCGCTTTCGCCTGCCCGAGGCGAGCGCGCAGGCGACGGAACGCGGCCTCAAGCGCCGCCTGCCCGATGCAAGCGCCTCCGCGCCGCCGCCGGAAACCGCCGCGGTGGTCGAAGCCGCCAAGCGCTATTTCGCCGGCGAGCGCGTCGATTTCTCGAGCGCCGCGCTCGATCTCGGCGACGCGGACGCGCTGTTCCTGCGCATCTATGCCGCGGCGCGGCGCCTCGCCTGGGGCGAGACGACGACCTATGGCGCGCTCGCCAGAACGCTGGGCGACAATTGGGAACTCGCCCGCGACGTCGGCCAGGCGATGGCGAAGAACCCCATTCCGCTGATCATCCCCTGCCATCGCGTGCTCGCCGCCGGCGGCAAGATCGGCGGCTTCTCGGCGCCGGGAGGCTCGGCGACCAAGACGAAGATGCTGGAGCTGGAAGGCGTGCGCCTCGGCGCGGCGGAAGACGCGCAGGGGACACTGCTGCTATAGGGGACTCTTCGACGAACACAAGGGAAGGAACCGTCATGACCTCGACTTCGACCGGCACCTATGTCGCGCTCTTCACCGGCAACAGGGAGAGCGCGCGCAGCCAAGCGTTCTTCACGCTCCCGGAAGCCGAGCGCAAAGCCAGGGAGCAGGAAGGCATCGCCGCCTGGGGCGCCTGGATGCAGAAGCATCAAGCCGCCATCGTCTTCGCGGGCGGACCGCTCGGCAAGACCAAGCTCGTCTCGCCGCAGGGCATTTCCGACATCACCAACAAGCTGGGCGGCATGGTCGTGGTGCGCGCGGATTCGCACGAGGCGGCCGCGAAGCTTTTCGAGAACCATCCGCAATTCACGATCTTCCCTGGCGAAGGCGTCGAGATCATGCCCATCCTGCCGATCCCCGGCGCCTGAGCCGCGCGATCCCAAACAGCGAAGGAGACAGAGATGCCCGGCACGGTCCGTCTGCACCGCGTACTCGCCACGACTCCCGAAAAAGTCTATCGCGCCTTCCTCGAGCCCGACGCGATGGCGAAATGGCTGCCGCCCAACGGCTTCGCGGCCACGTCGCATCATCAGGATGCGAAAGTGGGCGGCACGTTCCGCATGTCCTTCCGCAATTTCACCAGCGGCAACAGCCATTCCTTCGGCGGCGAGTATCTCGAGCTCGTGCCGGGCGAGCGGCTTCGCTACACCGACAAGTTCGATGATCCCAACCTGCCCGGCCAGATGGAGGTGACGGTCAGCTTGAAGAAGGTGATGGTCGGCACGGACGTCTCGATCGTGCAGGACGGCATTCCCGATATGATCCCCGTGGAGGCGTGCTATCTCGGCTGGCAGCAATCGCTGGAAAATCTCGCAAAGTTGGTGGAGCCGGAGATTCCGGGCTAAGTCCAAGGCCAAGCAACAACGTGTCATGGCCCGCGAACGCGGGCCACCCAGGTGACACCTCCTCTGCTTTCTCAAAGGAATCACGCGGAGCCGCGGAGTCGCGGAGAAGAAAAAGACCTCCGCGGCTCCGCGTCTCCGCGTGAGTCATTCCGGGAGCGTACAGGACCCACCTGGGTGGCCCGCATTCGCGGGCCATGACAGTTTGGGTTCGCGCTAGGCACGCGAAAGATAAACTCATTCACACGCGAGTGAGTATTGACCCGACCGATCCGCGGGCGCCATGCTTCTCCGCCCAGGGGGGAAGCATGGTCCTGATCCGCGAGAAGACGCCGCCCAATCCGCTCAAGGGTTGGCAGGTCGACCCGAGTACCATCCGCACCGCGGGCCGCGACCTGTCGCGGCCGGAATGCATCCTGGCCGAGCGCGACGGCTCGCTGTGGGCGGCGGATTCGCGCGGCGGCGTCGTGCATATCCGCCCCGACGGGAGCCAGCGCCTCATAGCGCCGCGCGGCGGCCACAGCGAAGCGCAAGCGCCGAACCTCTATGAAGGCACGCTGCCCAACGGGCTCGCCTTCGCGCGCAACGGTGACATCCTCATCGCCAATTTCGGCACCGACGCGCTGGAGCTGATGACGCGCGACGGCGCGTGCCGCACGCTCCACGACAACATCGACGGCGCCCCGCTCGGCAAGGTGAACTTCGTTCTGCGCGACAGAAGCGACCGGCTTTGGATCACGATCTCGACCAAGGTCAATCCGTGGAGCGACGCGATCCGGAACGATCTCGCCGACGGCTGCATCGTGCTGATCGACGAGAAGGGCCCACGCGTCGTCGCGGACGGCTTCCATTTCACCAATGAGATCCGCCTCGACGCGAAGGAAGAGTGGCTCTATGTCGCCGAGACCTGCGCACGGCGGGTGACGCGATTGCGCGTCGCCGCCGACGGCTCGCTGCACGACCGCGAGGTCTACGGCCCGAGCTCGCTGGGCTGCGGCCTGCTCGACGGCATCGCGTTCGACGCCTACGGCAATCTCTGGGCGGCGATGATCTTCGCCGACACTCTCGTCGCGATCACGCCCGATGGCGAGCTGCTCACGCTGTTCGAGGACGGCGACCGCGAGGCCACCGCGCGCTTCGACGCCGAGTTCGACGGCGGCGGGCTGGTGAGCGCCGACACGATCGCGGCCACCGGCGGCAAGACCGCGCCGTGGCTCACCAGCCTGACCTTCGGCGGCGCCGATCTTGCGACCGTCTATCTCGGCTCCCTCAAAGCCACCACCCTTCCCTGTTTCAAAAGCCCCGTCGCGGGCCGTCCGATGGTGCATTGGAGCCAAACATGAGCGGCATCTCGCGGCGCGATCTCATCGCGACGGGTGCCGCGCTCGGCATCGCGGCACCGGCGGATGCCGCGCGGGCCAGGCGCGCATGGCCCAAGGATTTCCTGTGGGGCACCGCCATCTCGGCCTATCAGAGCGAGGGCAACAACACCAATGCCGACGCCTGGATCCGCGAGAACGTGACGCCGACGCTGTTCAAGGAGCGCTCCGGCCACGCCTGCGATTCCTATCACCGCTACGGCGAGGACATCGCCATCGCGGCGAAGCTGGGCTTCAACTGTTACCGTCTCGGCATCGAATGGGCACGCATCGAGCCGAGCGAGGGGGCTTTCTCCAACGCCGAGCTCGACCACTACGCGGACGTGCTTCAAACCTGCCGCGCGCATGGGCTGAAACCCGTCGTCACCTTCAACCATTTCACGACGCCGATCTGGTTCGCGGCGCGCGGCGGCTTCGAGGCCGCGGATTCGCCCGGTCTCTTCGCGCGGTTCTGCGGCAGGGCGGCGGAGCATCTGGGCGGGCTGATACATCTGGCGACCACCTTCAACGAGGCGAACATCGCCTATCTGGTGCAGCTCCTGTCGCAGGTCGTGCCGCCGTCTCCCCTTGTGAAGGAATCGATGGCGGCGGCGGCGAAGGCCGCGGGCTCGGCGAAATTCTCGAGCCTCGCCTACGCTGATCCGGCGGTCACCACGCCCCTGCTGCAGGAGGCGCATCGCAAGGGCTATGACGCGATCAAGAGGGCGCGGCCCGCGCTTCCCGTCGGCCTGACCTTGACGACGCAGGACATCCAGTCGACGGGCACGGCTGCATGGGCCGATACCTGGCGCGACAAGCTGTATGGCGATTGGGTCGGCGTCGCGCGCAGCCACGCCGATTTCGTCGGCGTGCAGCCCTATACGCGCTTCCTCGTGAATGCGAACGGGCTTACCTGGCCGCCGGCCGGCACGGAGATGACGGATGCGGGCTATGAATTCTATCCCGAGGCGCTCGGCGCCACGGTGCGCTGGGCGCACGCGGCGATCGGAAAGCCGATCTACGTCACCGAGAACGGCATCGCCACCAACGACGACACGCGCCGCATAGCCTATATCGACCGCGCGCTGGCGAGCCTCAAAGCCTGCCTCGACGACGGCATCCCCGTGCACAGCTACCTGTATTGGTCGCTGCTCGACAATTTCGAATGGACGTCGGGATACGCCAAGCATTTCGGGCTCGTCGCCGTCGATCTCCAGACCTTCAAGCGCACGCCGCGGCCCAGTGCGCTGCATCTAGGCCGGATCGCAAAGGCGAGCGGGATCTAGACACCGGCTACAATACGCTGCCCACATCCGTCTTGGCGAAATCGCGTCCGACATAGAGGAGCGGACAATTGCTCTCCTTCGCCATGGCATAGGCGAAACAATCGCCGAAATTGAGCCCGGCGGATTTCGCGCCTTTTCCCCAGCGCGCGTGTGCCGCCGCCGCGCGCCGCGCCCTTTCGCTCGTGACCGGCACGACCTCGAAGCCAAGACCGTCGACGAGCCTCTCCATCTCCTCGCGCACACCGCGGCTGCCGGCCACGATCAGCGCCTCCGTCAGCGTACCCGCTGACATCACGACGCGGCTGTCGGCCTTCAACGCGGCATCGCACTGGTCGGCGAGCGGCTCATTGAGGAGGATAGCGACAAGCGCCGACGTGTCGACGGCGATCATTTCGGCAATCCGTACTCGTCATAGAGGTAGTCTTGACTGCGCGCCGCACTCGGACCGGGCCTTGCCTTCTTCGCGGCGGATTTGCGGACGGATTCAAGCACCGCCGCCTTCTCCGCGGCCGAGGGCTTGGCGGCGACCGGCACGAGCCTCACCGCGGCATGCCCATGCCGCGTGAGCACAACCTCCTCGCCCCGCTCCGCGCGGCGGACGAGGTCGGTGAGCTGGGCCTTGGCTTCCGAGACGGTGACACGCATGGGATTTAGACTACAATAAGACTTCGGCAAAATCTAGTCCAATATTTGGACCAAATCAACGCCGCATCTACCGCCTCTAGCACGCAGTCGCGTATTCATTTTTCATAGAAGTAATAGCAGCCGATCAGCGTGCGATGGTTGCCCGGCTTGTCCTCGGCCATCAGCATGACGCTGCGCTGCTTGGCGATCTCGAGCTCGCAATCGCGCGTGCCTTCGCTCGTCTCGCAATGCGTGAGCGTCTTGCCCAGCGCCTTCTCTATCGTCTTGCGCGCGTCGTCGAACGTCGCATCGACGGTCAGAGAGAAGCCGACGCCCATGCCGACGCTGTCGGGATAGGCTTCCAGCACCTTGAGGCCCAGCACGGAAGTACCCGCCTTCGGAACCGCGAAAGGATCGTTACCGTGCGGCGTGAAATTGGCGCGCACATGATCCGCGAACGCCTGGAACTTCACCGGCTCGCCCGTGCGCCACTCGGCCCACGAGTCCTTGCACAGCGCCATGCGGGAGAGCGCGTCGTCGTCCGCCGCCCACGCCGGAAGCATGACGGCGGACAGCGCCAGCGCCGCGGCGGCCAATATCGGCAGTTTCATGATGTGCCTCCCCGCGCGCACCGTGGCACAGTCGCGCGGGAGAAACCACACGCGCTTGGCGGCGTTATCCGGATATCCGTCACGGGATTGGAGCTCACAATGTCCGACTACGACCTCTACTACTGGTCCGTGCCGTTCCGCGGCCAGTTCGTGCGCGCCGTCCTGGCCTTCGCCGGAAAGACCTGGACCGAGGCCGGCGACGCCGCGATCTCGAAACTGATGGAGGGGCCGGCGAAACAGATGCCCGTCCCTTTCATGGGGCCGCCCCTGCTGATCGACAACAAGACGGGCTTCGCGATCGCCGAGATGCCGGCCATCGTCCTCTATCTCGGCGAGACGCTGGACCTCATGCCCGCCGAGCCCGACCTGCGCGCCATGACCCTGAAGATCGTTTGCGACGCCAACGACGTCATCGACGAGATCACGCTGGACGGCGGCCGCCTGATGTGGACGGAAAAGCGCTGGCGGGAGTTCGTCCCGCGCCTGAAGAAATGGATGGCGCTCTGGGAAGACACCGGCCGCCGCTGCGGCTTGACGGTGGACCGCGGTTTGCTGCTCGGCGCAGACGCGCCCGGCGTCGCCGACATCGTGACCGCCACGCTCTGGTCGACCATGACCGAGCGCTTCAAGAAGATCGAGACGGTCTTCCGGCGCACAGCGCCGATGACCGCCGCGCTCACGCAACGCGTCGCCGCGCTGCCGCCGCTCGCCGAGCTGGCCGCGAAGGCGCGCGAGGAGTACGGCGACGCCTATTGCGGCGGAAAGATCGAGGCTTCGCTGCGCAAGGTGCTGGTTGCTTGAAAAGGCCTCGCCCTCGGTCGCCGGTTGACAAGGACGGGATGCCTTGATGTGCTGGATTGGCGGCCATAAATGCGCTTCCGAGCCGCGCGAAGGAGGCGTTCGTGTTCAAGCGGATCGTCAAAATCCTGCCGGCGGTTTTCCTGGCGACGGGCACGGCATGGGCCGCGGAAAGCCCTTTCATCGGCGAGTGGAAGCTCGACCCGTCGAAGACCAGGATGCCCGACGAGATGAAGGTCGCGAGCAAGGGCGGCAACACCTACGCGTTCGATTTCGGCGGCGGCGCCGAGACCATCGTGGTGGATGGGAGCGACCAGCCGGGGGGCTATGGCGGGACTCTTCTGTCGGTGAAGGCTGAAGCGCCCGACACCTGGATCGTCGAGCGCAAGAAAGACGGCCGGTTGCTGCTCAGGGCGACGTGGAAGCTCTCGAAGGACGGCAACACGCTCACGGACTATTTCCGCGAGTTCGGATCCGACGGCGCGACGTTCAGCATGGATTACGTCTACGGGCGCAATGGTGGGGGATCGGGCTTCGCGGCGGACTGGCAGAGCATCAAGGAGACGATGAACTCGCCCTTTCCGTTCCAGGTGAAGGCGTTCCAGGGCGACGGCCTGTCCTTCATCACACCCTTGGAAAAGAAGACGCAAAACGTGAAGTTCGACGGCAAGGATTATCCCTTCGAGGGGCCCGCCGCGTACCAAGCTTCCACCTCTTCGGCCCGGCGCGTCGACGACCGCACTCTCGTGATCACCGACAAGGCCGACGGGAAGGTGACGGATACCGAGACGATCGGGCTCTCGGCCGATCTGAAGACCTTGACGATCACGGCGCGCGTTCCCGGCAGCGGCAGGCCGAGCGCGATGGTGTTCGAGCGGAAGTAGCCGGACGACGTGCTCGAACCCCGCCGCGGCGTCACCGATGCTTTACTCTTCTCGGTGACGGCATCCCATTCTATATTGCGGGGAACCGGGCGGAGCCGCGAGAGAATGGGAAAGCTCGTCTTCGCAATGATGCAATCCCTCGACGGCTACGTCGACCACACGGCTTTGGGGCCGCCGGGACCCGCTCTCTCCCAGCACTTCATCGAGTACG
>JAJPHG010000004.1 GCA_021325375.1 Alphaproteobacteria bacterium
ACTTTCGGAAAGCTGGCGACGACGACATCACCTGGCCGTGGCTTGTAACGGTCCCAGTGCTTGCTGTCGCGGACGCGATCTTTGACAGTCCTGAGCGGAGCGCGCGAAAGCATGTGTTTCCCCTTTTCGACCGGCCTGGTGGTCCGGGCTTGCCAACCGGGTTCAAATTAGGACACGTCCCTGTGATTTCAACCTTCCTTTGAGGGTCGGTCTACGCCATCGGCGGCAGGTTGCGGCGGTCGGCGGTGGCTTGGCGGATGGCGGTCGGCGAGGCGCCGTAATAGTCGCGGAAGGTGCGGTTGAAATAGGAGACGTCGCCGAAGCCCGCGGCCAAGGCGATGGTGCTGATGCTCAAATGCGCCTGGCGCATGTCGGTGAGCACGGCGTGCACGTTCTCCAGCCGCTTGACGAGCAGGAACTCCGAGAACGTCGTGTCCTCGGCCTCGAACAGGCGCTGCACCTGGCGTGCGGAGAGCGCGTTGGCACCGGCGACCTGCGCCACGGACAATTCCTGATCGGCGAGATTGTCCGCGACATAGCGCTTGATCGCGCGCCGCCTGATCTCGGCCGGCGAAAGGCCGCCCGCCATCGCCTCGCGCGCGGAATGCAGGACCAGGACGAGAAGGTTGAAGATGTGGCTGACGACCATGGTGCGCAGATCGGCGCCCGTCAGGCCCTGGCTGTCGTCGAGGCCGCGCAGATAGGTCGTGAGCATGCGCAGGCTTTCATCGCCGCGGTGGATGACGAGGCCGCTCAACTCGTCGGCATCCGGCACCAGCGCGCGCAGCCGCGCGCCGTCCACCCGCGCGCAGGCGTGCCGCCCGGTGGTGCGTCGGATGAAGGACATCTCGTCCGAGCAGCGCAGGAAGCAGCCGTCGCCTTCCTCGAGCGCGATCTCGCGTCCGGCCACGCGCATCGCGAGCGGCCCCTCGGTGTTGATGATGAGAAGGAAGCCCTCGCGGTCCGCCGCCGCGATGGCGCGCGTGCGCTGAATGAGCATCGCGCTGAGCTGTCCGCTGCCGAAGCGCACGCCCGGCAGCAGCCTGAGCGACGCGTCGACCTGGATCGGCGTGGGCGTCAGGGGCTCGACGTCCACCTTGAGCAGCATGCGCGAAAGCACTTCCGTCCAGTCCGGAAGGCGCAAGTGAGGCTCGTGATCCTCCGACCAGAAACGCAACAGGCGGAAATCGGGCTGCGGAAATGCCAAGCGGTCGTCCCCCAAAAAACGGCCGGTGTCTTTGTAGAACGACACTGTGGCGGGAAAAAGGGCTGCGGTGGCTTCCCTCTCGTCATGCTTGCCTCGCCCCGGCGGACCGGTCGATACTGCCCCGCCGCCGCCGGGGATGGTCATGGATTTCTCTTTCAGCGAAGAACAGACGCTGCTGCGCAATTCCGTGCAGCGCTATTTGGCCGACAATTACAAGTTCGAGGACTGGCGCAAATTCACCCGTAGCGAGCAGGGCCGCGATCCCAAACATTGGGCGCAGTTCGCCGAGCTCGGGCTTCTGGCGGCGCCGCTGCCCGAGGCGCATGGCGGACTGGGCGGCGATGCCCTCTCGACCCTGATCGTGATGGAGGAGTTCGGCCGCGCGCTCGTGGTCGAGCCTTACGTGCCGACGGTGGTGGTGGGCGGCGGGCTCATCGACCGCGCCGGCTCGGACGCGATGAAGGAAGAGTGGATCCCAAAGATCGCCTCCGGCGAGACGCTGATGGCGTTCGCCTTCGCCGAGCCGCAGGGCCGCTACAATCTCGCCGATCTTACGACCACCGCGAAGAAGCAGGGTGCGGGCTATGTGCTGAGCGGCCAGAAATCGGTCGTCATCGGCGCGCCCTGGGCGGATACGCTCATCGTCACCGCGCGCAGCGCGGGCGGGCGGCGCGACGAGAAAGGCATCAGCGTCTTCCTGGTCGACAAGACGGCGAAAGGCGTGTCGTGCCGCGACTTCGCGACCGTCGACGGCAGCCGCGCGTCCGAGATCACCTTCGAGAACGTCGAGGTGCCTGCGTCGCGCCTGATCGGCGAGGCAGATAGCGGCTTGGCCCTCGTCGAGCGCGCCGTCGACGAGGCGATCGCGGCGGTGTGCGCGGAAGCCACCGGCGGCATGAAGATGCTGGTCGACGCCACCGTCGAGTACTCCAAGAACCGCAAGCAGTTCGGCGTGCCGATCGGCAAGTTCCAGGTGCTGCAGCACCGCATGGTCGACATGTTCGTGAATTACGAGCAGGCGGTGTCGATCACCTTGATGGTGACGCTGAAGCTGGCGAGCGACGCGGAGCGCGCCAAGGCCGCGTCCGCCGCGAAGGCGCAGATCGGCAAATCGGGCCGTTTCGTCGGCCAGAGCGCGGTCCAGGTCCATGGCGGCATGGGCATGACCGACGAGCTCAATGTCGGCCACTATTTCAAGCGCCTGACGATGATCGACACGCTGTACGGCAACGTCGATCATCATCTGCGCAGATTTGCGGCTGCGGCGTGACCTTCCACAACCGCTGTTGACCGGGCGGTGAAGCTGTTCCATCGTCCCTCGCGGGGTTAATCGCGATTTCCCCATAGGCGGCCAGCCCAAATATCGCGTCCAGCCCAATTGGGCGAGACGCTCGTGCTGCCTGCGATCCAAACCCACTTCCGTATTTTTGGACGCTTCGTTCCGCGCGACCGTCGGCTTTCGCGGAGCTAAGGCTATGAGGAAACAAGGAACCAAGTTCTTGACGCGCTCCGACATCGCGCGATTGATGAGTCTCGACGACTATCTGCTGGCGGCGGAACACGCGTTTACCGGGATGGCCACCGGCCGGATCGGCGTACCGCCGCCGATGCACCTGGCGGGATCTGGAGGAGGTTTTCACATCAAGGGCGCGAGCTCGGCCGGCGGTTCGCGCTATGTCGCGGTCAAGCTGAACGGCAATTTTCCGGAAAATCCCCTACAGCGCAATTTGCCGACCATCCAAGGCGTGATCGTCCTAGCTGATGCGACCGACGGATCGATGCTGGCAATCATGGATTCAATAGAGGTGACGTTGCAGCGCACGGCCGCTGCCACCGCTCTGGCCGCGCGCCATCTGGCGCGCCCGGACGCGTCAACCCTGGCGATATGCGGCTGCGGCGCGCAAGCCGTCGTGCAGCTTCGGGCGCTAGCAAACGTTTTCTCTCTGCGGCGCGTGAAACTATGGGACCGCGACTTCGAGCGCGCGCGGAAGTTTGCAAAGGACTTCGGCAGCAATCCGGCGATCGAAATGCACGCCGCATCCGCCCTTGATCAGGCGACACGCGACAGCGACCTGATCGTGACATGCACGACGGCGACAAGCCCGTTCCTTGGCCCGGATTGCGTTTCCGAAGGCACATTCATCGCCGCCGTCGGGGCCGACAGCCCGGCGAAGAGCGAAATCATGCCCGAGTTGATGGCGAAATCCGTCGTCGTGACGGATGTGCTCGAGCAATGCGCCGTGATGGGCGATCTTCATCACGCCATTCTTGCGGGCAAGCGGGCGCGAGACGATCGCTACGCCGAACTGGGCGAGGTCGTGATCGGGAAAAGCAAGCCTCGCATCAATGATAGCGATATCGTCGTGTTCGACTCCACCGGGACAGCTGCGCAGGATCTCACCGCAGCCTTGCGCATCCACCAACTCGCGGGCGTAGCAAATGCTGGCGTTGATATAAGTTTTGCAGGGTGAGGAAAGGCTCACCCCGCCTGCTTCATACGTTCCCGCGCGCGCGACTTGGGCAGCGTGATCGTCACGCGGGTGCCTTCGCCGGGTGTGCTGTCGAGTGTCACGCTTCCGCCCATCGCCTCGACGAGGCCGCGCACGATGGGAAGGCCCAAGCCCGTGCCGCGGTCGGCGATCACCGCGTCGTGCCGGCCCTGGCCGAAATTCTCGAACACCAGCGCCAGGTCGCTTTGCGCGATGCCCACGCCGTTGTCCTCGACGCCGAAGACCGGCGCGCCGTCGGCGCCCGGATGGGCGAAAAGGACGACGCGTCCGCCCTCAGGCGTGAACTTGACGGCGTTGGAGACGAGGTTGGTCAGCACCTGGCGCACCGCGCGCTCGTCGGCATGGAGAACGGGGAACCGCGGATCGATCTCGATGCGCATCGAAAGCTTCTGCGCCTCGGCGCGCACCGACATCAGCATGCAGGCGCTCTCCATCGCCGGCGCGATCTCCATCTCGGCCTCGTGCAGCGTCATGCGGCCGGCCTCGATCTTGGCGAGGTCGAGGATGTCGTTGATGAGCGCGAGCAGGTGCTTGCCCGAGCCGTGGATGTAGCCGCCATATTCGCTGAACCGGCGGTTGGCGCCGCCCGCCTGGATGATCTCCGAGAAGCCGAGGATCGCGTTCAAGGGCGTGCGCAATTCGTGGCTCATATTGGCGAGGAAGGCCGATTTCGCGCGGCTCGCGTCCTCGGCGCGCTCGCGGGCACGGTCGGATTCCTCCTTCGCCTCGCTCAGCTCGTCGATCAGCTTGCCGCGCTCATGGGCGAGCTTGAGCATCTTGGTGCGCGTCTCGTAGTTGGTGTCGAAGAGGCCGGCCATCAGGAACCAGAAGGCGAAGGAGAGCGCGCTCAGGAAGCCACCCAGCGGATAGCCGCCGAGGAACGGCATGGTCACGAGGGCCGCCAGGTAGACGATCATCGCGACGGCGCCGTTCGCATAATGCACGGCGCCCATCGACGACCAGCCCGCGAGCGTGCAGGCGATGGTGAGGAAGAGCAGCGTCTGGCCGGAGCTCGCCGCCGCCGGCCACAGGAACGGCGCCATCGCGCACCATGCCGCCGCCTGCACGAAGGTCATCAAGGTGAAGGCGCGGGCGCGCAACGTGATGCCTTCGATGCTGTCGTCGGTGTGCGCGCGGATCGCGCGGTGCGCGATCTCGACGCCGATGACGAGGACGGTGATGAGCGCAGGCCAGGCGATCAGGCGCCACAGCGGCACCCAGGCGCTCTCGGCCAGCGCGATCAGCACCGCGCCGAAGGGAAGCACGAACGTCGTCGCCTGCGAGCCCCGGCGCGCGATGCGAAGCTGCTCGTCGACGAGGCGCGCCTGCGCCGCATCCTTGGGCGCGAGCGAGGCGACGAAGGCGTGCCTGAGCGCCGCCAACGATGCGGTCTTTCGCGCGACGAGGCGTGACAAGCTCACCGATCACCTTAAGCTGCGTTCCCCAGAGCATGCCTTGCCACATGTTAAGGGAGGTTTTCGTCCTCCCCCATGATGGTGGTAAAGAAACGGTAAGCGCGAAGGAGAGAACGGCCGTGACGGTGCTGAAATACGAGAAAACGGGCAGCGTCGTGACGCTGACCATCGATCGTCCCGAGAGCCGCAACTCCTTGGGGGAAGAGGGCGACGGCGAGGTCTTTGCGGCGGCCTGCGCCCAGCTCAACGCCGACCGCGAGGTGCGCTGCGCGATCCTGACGGGCGCGGGACCCGCCTTCTCCGCCGGCGGCAACGTGAAGGCGATGCGCGAGCGCGCCGGCGCGTTCGCGGGCGCCGGCGTGCATATCCGCGAGCGCTACAGGAACGGCATCCACCGCATCGTGCGCTCGCTCTGGGGCGTGGAGGTGCCGTTGATCGCGGCGGTGAACGGCGCCGCGATCGGGCTCGGCAACGACGTGGCCTGTCTCGCCGACATGCGCATCGCCGCGGACAACGCGATCTTCGGCGCGACGTTCCTGCGCATCGGGCTGGTGCCGGGCGACGGCGGCTCGTGGATCCTGCCGCGCGTGGTGGGGCTGGCGCGCGCCGCCGAGCTCGTCTTCACCGCCGACACGATCGATGCCGCCACCGCGCGCGAATGGGGCCTCGTCTCCAAGGTCGTGCCCGCCGCGTCCTTGATGGAGGAAGCGCGCGCGCTCGCAGGGCGCATCTGCCGCCAGCCGCCCGACGTGCTGCGCATGACCAAGAAGCTGATGCGCGAAGGGTTAGGGGTGAGCTTCGACACGATCATGGAGATGTCGGCCGCCTATCAGGCGCTGGCGCATCTGACCGAAGACCACCGCGAAGCCGTCGCCGCCTTCTTCGAGAAGAGGGAACCGGACTACAAGGGGAAGTAGGTTTCACGCGGAGACGCGGAGTGCGCGGAGCGCCTAGCTGATGTAGGCTTCTCTTCTCTAACAAAAAGATGTCATCGCCCGTCCGCACGCTGTCGCTACGGACTATGCGGGCGACCCAATTTCCCTTTTCTTCCCGTTGCCAAATTGGGTCGCCTGGACCCTATCGGGCCGGGCGATGACGATTGCAAGAGTGTGCAGAACCCGAAACCTCCGCGCCCTCCGCGTCTCCGCGTGAGATCTCTACGACGCCGCTTTCAGCTTCGCCCGCGTGCGACTTGCCGGAAGGTGGACGCTGACACGCGTGCCTTTGCCGAGCTCGCTGTCGAGCGCGATCGTGCCGCCATGGGCGCGCACAAGGCCGAGTGCGATGGGAAGGCCCAAGCCCGTGCCCTTGTCGCTGATCGCCACGTCGTGGCGGCCCTGGCCGAAGGTTTCGAAGATGCGCGCCTGGTCTTCGGGCGCGATGCCGACGCCGCTGTCGGCGACGCCGAAGACGATGCCGCTCCCGGGCCCGGCCTGCGCGAAGACCCGGACCTCGCCGCCCGGCGTGAATTTGATCGCGTTGGAGAGCAGGTTGAGCACGATCTGCTTGAGCGCGCGCTCGTCGGCATGGGCGAGCGGCAGGTCGCGCGCGACCGCAACCTCGAGCGCGCATCCGCCCGATTGCGCGCGCGGCGCCATCAGCGCCGCGGCGTCGTCGATGAGGCGCGCCAGATCGACGTCGCTCTCGCGCAGCTCGAAGTGGCCGGCCTCGATCTTGGCGAGGTCGAGCACGTCGTTGATCAGCGTCAGAAGATGCTGGCCGGAGCCGTGGATGAGGCCCGCATATTCGTAGTGCTTCTCGACGTCGGTGAAGGCGCGCGCCTGGATGAGCTCGGAGAAGCCCAGGATCGCGTTCAGCGGCGTGCGCAGCTCGTGGCTCATATTGGCGAGGAATTGCGACTTGGCGAGGCTCGCGGCCTCGGCGCGCTCGCGCGCGACGTCGGATTCGGTCTTGGCATGGGCGAGCGCCACGATCAGGTCGCTCTTGTCGTTGCGCAGCATCAGCATGTCGCGCGCGGTGCGGTAGATCTGCAGCGACATCCAGGCGAGATAGAAGATGAAGACGACCGCGAGGGCTGCGATGCCGTTGTAGATCAGCCCGCCGTCGCGCAAGGGTGCCGCGACCAGCGCGGTGCCGTAGACCGCGAAGACGACGACGGCGAGCGGCCGGCTCGATCCCACCAGCGCGCCGTTGCCCGCGACCGTGCAGGCGAGAAGGAGCACGATCACGAGGTTGTTCAGGTCGTCATGCGGCGCCCACAGGAAGACGACCATCGACGCCCAGCCGAGCGCGAAGAGCAGATAGGCCAGCGTTGCGCGCCGGACCCAGACCTCGGCCGCGCGCGCGTCGGGCAGGCCTTTGCGGAAGCGGTGCGAGACCAGGCCGAGCGGGATCACGCTCGCGGTGAGGAGCGCGAACCAGGTCTCGAGCCGCGCTGCGCTCACCCAGCGGTGATACATCACGCAGATGATCGCCGCGAACATCGGCATCAGGAAATGATTGGGTCCCAGATTGCGCAAGGCGAGCGCAAGCTGATCCAGCCGAAGCTTGCCGGCGCGCTCACGCGTCATGGCGTCGTCCATGCGCCTGCCTTTCCCCCTCCCGACGCGGGAGTGTGCGTGGGCCAGGGTTAAAAGAGCTTTGCACCGGTGGATTTGCGCGCTACACGGGTGCCATCGAGCCATTGATGCAATCAAGACGGGAGAAGTGGGCATGGCCATCGGCGTGATCGCGACCTTGAAGGTCCAGGACGGCAAGGGCGCGGAGCTGGAAGAGGTGTTCCGCACGCTGAGCGAACAGGTGCGCGCGGGCGAGCCGGGCAACCAGCTCTACCGGCTCTGCAAGTCGCGCGGCGACGCGAACACCTATGTCGTGATGGAGATCTACGCCGACCAGGCCGCGATCGACGCGCACCGGGGCGCCGAGCACTTCAAGGCCGCCGGCCCCAGGATCGGTGCCTGCCTCGCGGGACGGCCGGAGATCCAGTATCTGGATGCGGTGTGAAATCCGTACTCATCCGGGTTGAACCAAACATATCCTGTCATGGCCCGCGAATGCGGGCCACCCAGGTGACTTCTGTTGTGCTCTCACAAAGGGATCACGCGGAGACGTGGAGGTTGCGGTGGTTAAGCTCGCCGCCGCGGTCTCCGCGCCTCCGCGTGCGAATTTTCGAGAGCGTGTAGAACCAAGCTGGGTGGCCCGCATTCGCGGGCCATGACAGTCTGGGCTGAAGAATTCAATCGAGTCCGGTCGCTACGTGAACGGCACCAGCATCGGCACGCGGGCGGCATAGGCGTCGTAGTCGGCGGCGCCGAGCTCCTGGCGCAGGAAGCCTTCCTCGACGCGCGCTTTCAGGTAGTAGCCGAGCGTGAGCAGGATGAAGCCCGTGATCGCGCCCAGATCGCCGCGCACGATCATCGTCGCGAGCCCCGCCGTCAGAAGGCCGGTGTAGATCGGATGGCGCACGAGCGCGTAAGGGCCGGTGTCGACGACGTGGTGGCCTTCCTTGCGCGTGATCGATCCCGACCAGAGCCGGCCCAGATGCAGCCGCGCCCACCAGCAGAACAGGAAGCCCAGCGTGGCGAGCCCGATCATGGCCCAGCCGGCTTCGTCCGGCAGCGTCCAATAGTGCCGGGCGAGGAATGCCGGCAGGCCCGCCGAGGACACGCTACCGCGCCTCACCACCACGAAAAGCAGCAGAACGAAGCCCAACGTCGTCAGCACACGATAGGGAATCTCGCGCGCGGCGCCGGGCCGCTTCACCGTGCGATTGGCCCATAGGGACGCGGCCACCCAGGACAGCGCCCAGAGCACCCAGGGTACGAGAATCCATATTTGCGGCGTGGCGGTCATGAGCAAACTCCCCACGCCAGACTTAGCGCAGGTTTTCAGAAGTTCAAGAGTGTCGCCTGCTTGACCGAGGGCAGGGCGCGGATGTCCTTCAGCACGGTCTCGCTCACGCCGCCGTCGATCTGGACGAGCGCAATGGCGTCGGCGCCGGGGGCCGCGCGGCCGAGATTGAAGTTGGCGATGTTGACCTTGGCCTCGCCCAGAACCGTGCCCAGCCGTCCGATCATGCCGGGCTTGTCCTCGTTGATGACGTAGAGCATGTGGGAAGCGAACTCCGCGTCCATGTTGATGTCGCGGATCTGGATGAGGCGCGGACGCCCGTCCGAGAACACCGTGCCCGCGACGCGGCGCGTCGTGCCGTCGGCGAGTGCCGTGACGACCTTGATATAGGATTCGTAGATGCCCGCGCGATCGCGCTTGATCTCGGCAACCTTGATGCCGCGCTCCTTGGCCACGACCGGCGCGTTGACCATGTTGACCTGGGCGAGCGCGGGCTTGAGCAGGCCGGCGAGCACGGCTTGAGTCAGCGCGACGGTGTTGAGCTGGCCCGTGCCGCCTTCATAGGCGATCTCGACGTCGGTGACCGACGTGTCGATGATCTGGCCGCAGAACAGGCCGAGCTTCTGTGCGAGCTCGATCCAGGGCCGCACCTTGTCGGCTTCTTCCGCGCTGATCGACGGCATGTTGAGCGCGTTCGTCACCGCGCCGGTGAGCAGGAAATCGGAGATCTGCTCGGCGACCTGCAGCGCCACCTTCTCCTGCGCCTCGGCGGTAGAGGCGCCCAGATGCGGCGTCGCGACCAGCTTGTCGCTGCCGAAGAGGATGTTCTCTTTCGCCGGCTCCTCCTCGAACACGTCCAGCGCCGCGCCGGCGAGATGGCCGCTGTCGAGCGCGGCCTTGAGCGCGCGCTCGTCCACCAGCCCGCCGCGCGCGCAATTGATGAGGCGGGCGCCCTTCTTCATGCGCTGGATCGCGTCGGCGGAGATGATGCCCCGCGTCTCCGCGGTGAGCGGCGTGTGCAGGGTCACGAAATCGGCGCGCGCGAGAAGGTCGTGCAATTCGACCTTCTCTATTCCCAAGTTCTTGGCGCGCTCGGGCGAGAGGTAGGGATCGAACGCGATCACGCGCATTTTGAGCCCCTTGGCGCGGTCGGCGACGATGGCGCCGATATTGCCCGCGCCGATCAGGCCGAGCACCTTGCCCGTGAGTTCCACGCCCATGAAGCGGTTCTTCTCCCACTTTCCTGCCTGCGTCGACGCGTTGGCGGCGGGAAGCTCGCGCGCGAGCGCCATCATCAGCGCGATGGCGTGCTCGGCGGTGGTGACCGAATTGCCGAACGGCGTGTTCATCACGATGATGCCGGCGGCGGTCGCGGCCGGCACGTCGACATTGTCGACGCCGATGCCGGCACGGCCGATCACCTTCAGGCGCGTGGCGCGCGCGATCACCTCGGCCGTCAGCTTGGTGGCCGAGCGCACCGCGATGCCGTCATATTCGCCCACGATCTTCAGAAGGTCGTCCTTCTTGAGATCGGTGATGACGTCCGCCTCGATGCCGCGCTCCTTGAAGATCGCGACCGCGGCGGGGGAAAGCTTGTCGGCGATGAGGACTTTCGGTGCCATGGCGCTCTCTCAGCCGAAGTTTTTCGGATCGAGGATGTCGTCGATCTCGTCGGGCGTGAACTCCTTGCCGAGCTCGCAGCCCATGTTGAGGATCACGGTGACGCCGCGCGTCATCTCGAACAGGGCGCGGCCTTTCAGCGTGACATAGGCGGTGTGCTGCTCGATCCCGGCCTCGAGCCGCGCTTTCGAGGTGAAGCAGGGGATGCAGCGCTGCCCGCCGCGCTCGACGAGGCCGAGCTTGAGCTTCTCGCCCGGACGCAGCGCGCCGCCGCCTTCCGAGAACTCGCGCCCCTCGACGCGGCCGACGACGACGAGATCGGATTCCAGCAGCAGCCGCTTGAATTCGCGCCGCGTCATCGCGTTCTTGCCCGCGCGCAGCAGCGCCTCCTCGAGCGGGTTCTCAGGCACGAAGCTCACGGACGCGTCTCCTTCCACGCCCAGTCGAGCCAGGGCGTGAGCGCCGCGATGTCGGCGCGCTCTACCGTTGCGCCGCACCAGATGCGAAGCCCGGGCGGCGCGTTCCTGTGGCCTGCGACGTCGAAGGCGACGGCTTCCGCTTCCAGGAGCCCTGCGAAGTTCTTCACGGCGTCATGACGCGCGTCTTCGCTCAGGCTCGTGAAGCTGGGGTCGACGATCTTGAGGCAAACGCTCGTATTCGAGCGATAGGCGGCATCGCAGCTGAGGAAATCGACCCAGTCGCTGTCGTTCACCCAGGCTTCGAGCGTTGTGAAATTCTCCGCCACGCGCGCCTGCAGCGCCTTCAGCCCGCCGATCCCTTCGGCCCAGGTGAGCGCGTCGAGATAGTCCTCGAGCGCAAGCATCGAGGGCGTGTTCAACGTCTCGCCCTGGAACACGGCCTCGTTCAGCTTGCCGCCTTTGGTCAGGCGGAAGATCTTCGGCAGCGGCCAGGGCGGGGAATAGGCCTCGAGCCGCTCCACCGCGCGCGGCGAGAGCACCAGCATGCCGTGCGCCGCCTCGCCGCCCAGCACCTTCTGCCAGGAGAAGGTCGTCGCATCGAGCTTGTCCCAGGCGAGATCCATCGCGAAGGCCGCGCTCGTCGCGTCGCAGATCGTGATGCCTTCGCGCGCGGACGCGATCCAGTCGGCATTGGGCACGCGCACGCCGCTCGTCGTGCCGTTCCAGGTGAAGACGGTATCGTGCTTCGGGTCGGCGCTTTTGAGGTCGGGAAGCGCGCCATATGCCGCCTTGAACACGCGGCTGTCCTTGATCTTGAGCTGCTTGACCGCGTCGGTGATCCAGTCCTCGCCGAAGCTTTCCCAGGCGAAGCAGTCGACCGGGCGCGGCCCCAGCATCGACCACATCGCAAGCTCCATCGCGCCCGTGTCCGAGGCCGGCACGATCGCGCAGCGATAGTCGGCCGGCACGCCGAGCAGCGCCTTGGTGCGGTCGATCGCGTCCTTGAGCCGGGCCTTGCCGGGATCGGAGCGGTGCGAGCGCGAGAGGAGGGCTGTGTCCAGCACCTCGCTCGTCCAGCCCGGCCGCTTGGCGCAGGGTCCGGACGAAAAAAAAGGCCGTGCGGGGCGCACGGCCGGATGGTTTCCGGTCATCAGACATTCCTTCCAGAATGTTCGCGCCGCGTTGGGGCGGCGTGGCCCGCGTCTTTTGTAGGGATTCGCGACGCTTGCGTCAATTGCCAAGGAACGCAATGCCGCATGCGCCGTTTGACATGCGACAAGGCAAAGGACCGCGCCATGACCGTGATCGACGAATCCCCCGACGCGCCGGAGCTCGGCATCTCGTCCGAGAAGGTGCGAATCGTCATCCTCAAGGCGCGCCAGTTCGACGCCAAGGAGGGCGATGCCGATCCGGACGAGGGCTCCAACGCCGCCGATGACGACATGGCCGACGTGCTCGAGGACAAGCCCGAGGACGACGCGGTGCGCCGCGAGCTGATCACCTATATCAACGGGCTGAACGAGGACGAGCAGGTCAACCTCGTGGCGCTGGCCTGGCTCGGCCGCGGCACCTTCGATCTCGACGAATGGGAAGAGGCGCTGCAGACCGCGCGCGACGAGCACAACAACCGCACCGCGCAGTACCTCCTCGGCCTGCCATTGCTCGGCGACTACCTCGCCGACGGGTTGGACGCTTTCGGCGAGGAATACGACGACGAGACGGACGAGGAACTGGAGGATGAGGCGCCGAACAAAGAGGACAATTCGTAAATCTGCTCCACTGTCATCCCCGGCCGAGCGACACAGCAGTGTCGCGAGGGGAAGGGGACCCAGGTCGTGCCGCTTCCATATTGTCCAAACCTTGACCGAGCGCCCTTCCTCTGCGCAGCTTCGCCGCGCGCTCGCCGGGGATGACAGTGGAGCTTATTTCAAAAAGTTTTCGTGCTATCTTCGCGCGCTGACACGGAGCGAGCCTGCTTGCGCGCTTACGCTCACGAGAGGTTTTCGCGGCAGGTGACGCTCACGCAAGAGAGCGTCGGTACCTACGCCCATGCGGTCGGCGACACGAACCCGGTGCATCACGACGCGGAGCTCGCCGCGGCGACGCGGTTCGGACGGCCGATCGCGAGCGGGACGCATACGACGGCGCTGCTCCTCGCGCTCACCGCGTCGCATTATTCGCAGCGCGGCGCGATGCTGGGGCTCGAGTTCTGGGTGCGCTTCCGCAAGGCGATCTATGCCGACGAGCAGGTCACGCTCGAATGGCTGGCCGTGAAGGTCACGCCCAACGCGAAGCTCGGCGGCGAGGTCGTCGAGCTGCGCGGCCGCATCCGCAACGCGCGCGGCGAGACGGCGACCGGCGCCAAGGGCAAGGTCCTCGTGACCGCGGCGCTTTAAAGCGCAATAGGGTCAAGCAACCTTCGCTTGACCCGTAAATTGCGCGCCAGTCAGGGAATCTAGAGCATGATCAGATCATGCTCTAGACGACGATCTCGCCCGTCATGTAGAGCGCGCAGGGGCCGGAAAGGATCGCGCGCGCACCGTCGAGGGTGCAGATGAGGTCGCCGCCGCGCGGGCTGACCTGGCGTGCCTTCATCGTTTTCTTGGCCAAGCGCGCGGCCCAGAACGGGGTCAGCGCGCAATGCGCGGAGCCGGTCACCGGGTCCTCCGGCACGCCCTTGTCGGGGGCGAAGAAGCGCGAGATGAAGTCGTATCCCTCGTCGCCGGGCGCGGTCGCGATCAGGCCCCACATGTCGAGCGGGCGCAGGACGGCGGCGATGCTGCCGCAGCCTTTGAGGTCGCGCACCTTGGCGGGATCGTTCCACAGCGCAAGGATATAGCGGCCCTTGTGGATCTCGTCGGGCGGCGTGGTGCCGAGCGCGGTGCCGATCTGGCGCGCGAAGCCGTCCCGCTCCTCGTAGGGGGCGAGCAAATCCGACGGCATCGACATCACGTGATTGCCGTCGCGCCCGCGCTCGACCACCAGCGTGCCGGAGCGCGTCTCGAAGGCGACCGATTTCAGCTCGGGATCGAGCGTGTCGAAGATCACCGAGGCGCTGGCGAGCGTCGCGTGGCCGCACAGATCGACCTCGGATTCCGGCGTGAACCAGCGCAGGTCGTACCTGCCGGGCGCCGTCTTCACGAAAAACGCCGTTTCCGCGAGGTTGTTCTCGTTGGCGATGTCGCGCATCAGCTTGTCGTCGAGCCACGAATCGAGTGGGACGATTGCGGCTGGGTTGCCGCCGAAGACGCCGGGCGAGAAGGCGTCGACCTGGAAGAGCTTGAGCTTCATGACATGCACCTCGTTGAAGGCGAGACGCTAGCGCCAGGATCGTTCATGCCGAACAGTCACGCGCGCATATCGGCCGCGATTTCCAGACATAGCACCGCAATCCCAATTGTCATGGCCCGCGAATGCGGGCCACCCAGGTGACGCTGGCTCGGTCCAGGAAATCGCATGCGGAGACGCGGAGAGGAAAAGACCTCTGCGGCTCCGCGCCTCCGCGTGAATCTTTTCAGATCGCGCAGAACCCAACTGGGTGGCCCGCAGTCGCGGGCCATGACATTAAATTTGATCGGGTCAAATTGAAGACAGCCTGCTCTAAACCGGGCTCAGCGCGTGGCTGCGCTTTTCGGTCAGGGCGCGCTTCATCTGGGTCTGCAGCTTCTCGAAGGCGCGGACCTCGATCTGGCGCACGCGCTCTCTGGAGACGCCGTATTTCTGCGACAGCTCCTCCAAGGTCGCGGGCTCGTCCTGCAGGCGGCGCGCCTGGATGATCTCGCGCTCGCGGTCGGTGAGCTCGCCGAGCGCGCCGGTGAGCAGGTCGTGGCGCTCGCCCATCTCCTCGCGCTCCGCCATGCGGGTTTCCTGGTCGATGGTGTCGTCGGCGAGCCAGTCCTGCCACTCGCTCTCGCTGTCGGAGCGCAAGGGCGCGTTGAGCGAGGCGTCGGGGCCGGTGAGGCGGCGGTTCATGCTCACCACCTCGTCCTCGGTAACGCCAAGCTGGTCGGCGATCTTGGCGACGTGCTCGGGCGTCATGTCGCCTTCCTCGATCGCCTCGATCTTGTTCTTGGCCTTGCGCAGGTTGAAGAACAGCTTCTTCTGCGCCGCCGTCGTGCCCATCTTCACCAGCGACCACGAGCGCAGGATGTATTCCTGGATCGCGGCGCGAATCCACCACATGGCATAGGTCGCCAGGCGAAAGCCCTTGTCGGGCTCGAAGCGCTTGACCGCCTGCATCAGCCCGACGTTCCCCTCGGCCACGATCTCCGAGACGGGAAGGCCGTAGCCGCGATAGCCCATCGCGATCTTGGCGACGAGGCGCAGATGCGAGGTGACGAGCTCGCGCGCGGCCTGGGGGTCCTCATGCTCTTTCCAGCGCTTGGCGAGCATGTACTCTTCCTGCGGGTCCAGAAGCGGGAACTTCCGGATCTCGCTCAAATAGCGGGAAAGCCCGCCTTCGCCCTGGAGGCTTGGTAGTCCGCGGCTGCTCATCGTCCACACATCCCGCGCGGACAGTTCCGCGCATGCGTATTAAACACCCCCGCAAGCGGGTGCGGCACAATAAATCGATGCAAGATTGACCCCATTCGGATGCGGATGTGGGGTGCGCCTAAGGGCTTTTCAAGCCCTGCAAAGCCTTTACCAAGGCCGAAAAATCGTCCGGCCAGGGGGCTTCGAAACGCAAGGTCTTGTGCAGGCTCGGATGCTGGAAGCCGAGCAGCCATGCGTGCAGGGCTTGGCGCGGGAAGGCGGACGCCGCCGCGAAAGCGACCGCTTCCGCCTCGGTCTTGGGGCGCGGCGCGATGCGGGCGCGGCCGTAAGCCGGGTCCCCGATCAAGGGATGGCCGAGATGGGTCAGATGCACGCGGATCTGATGCGTGCGCCCGGTCTCCAGCCGGCATTCGACCAGCGAGGCGAAGGGCCTGGGGTGGCCAAAGGTCTCGAGCACGCGGTAGCGCGTGCGCGCCTCCTTGCCGCCGCCGCGCAGCACCGCCATGCGCTTGCGGTCGAAGGGGCTGCGGCCGATCTCGCCTTCGATACGCCCCTCTCCCGCGCGCGGCGCGCCCCAGACGACGGCGTGATAGGCGCGCTCGATGGTGTGGTTGGCGAACTGCTTGGCGAGGCTCTTCATCGCGCGCTCGTTCTTGGCGGCGACGAGGAGACCGCTCGTGTCCTTGTCCAGGCGGTGGACGATGCCGGGTCTGGCCTCGCCGCCGATGCCGGCGAGCCCCGGCCCGCAGTAGGCGATGAGCGCGTTGACCAGCGTGCCGTCGGGATTGCCCGCCGCCGGGTGGACGACGAGCCCCGCCTGCTTGTCGATGACGATGAGGTCCTTGTCCTCGTAGACGATCTTGAGCGGGATATCCTGCGCCTGGGGCCTTGGCGGTTTCGGCGCGGGCACGTCGACCCTGTAGGCCTCGCCCGGTTTGACCCTGTGGTTGGCGTCTTCTATCGTGGCCGCGTCCAGCGTCACGGCGCCCGCATCGATCAGCCCTTCGAGGCGCGAGCGGCTGAATTCGGGAAAGCTCTTCGCCAGGAACCGGTCGAGCCTGAGGCCCGCATCCTCGGCCGCGGCTTGCGCGCGCAGGTGCGTTCCGTCTACGGAGGATTTCGTGTCCGACATCTCGACTCCGGCGCCAGCCAGCGGCGCCCGCATGCTCAAGGCCGTCGTCATAGGGCTTGGCACGCTGATTGTCATCGCCCTGGCCTTCGTGGCGCTAGGCATCGTCAGGAAATTCTCTGGGTCCGGCGCGGCCGCGGCGCCGCAGGCCGCCGCCTTCTCCCTGGCCCCGGGCGCGAAGATCGTCGAGATGCAGTCCGGGTCCAACCGCCTCATCCTGCGCGTGCGCGCGCAAGGCGGGGCGGAGGAGGTCGACATCATCGACACCGACGACGGCCGTCTCGTGGCGCGGATCAAGTGAAGGCGTTCGCGATCGGCACGGAGCTGTGCGCGCAGATCGCTGCCGAAGCGCACACCGCATACCCGCGCGAATGCTGCGGGCTGATCGAAGGCGTGCGCGAGGGCGAGGCGGTGCGCGCGACGACGCTGCATCCCACGTCCAACATCGCCGAGGCGCAGGACCGCTTCGAGATCGACCCGAGAGAGCAGTTCCGCCTCATGCGCGAGGGCCGCGACGTCGTCGGCTGCTATCATTCCCATCCGAACGGGCGCGCGGCGCCGTCGGCGCGGGACGCCGAATATGCGTTTGCGGGCGATTTCATCTGGCTCATCGCGGGCGCGACGGATTCGCTCGCCGCCTATGTGTGGGACGGCGCGCGGTTCATGAGCGTGGCGATGACCCGGGACGGACGGTCTCGCGCGCCGTGAACCACGCCTTCGCGTTTCCCGTGAACGCCGCCGCTATCGCGACGACGGTGAGCGCAGGCGTGAGATAGCTGCGCGGATCGCTCCACGTGCTGACGGTCGAATTCCATGCCTGCTCCAGGAAAGCGTGCCGGTAGCCGTAGCCCGGGACCAGGTACAAATAGGCGGCGACGATGTAGTCCAGCAGAAAAGCCCGGATCAGGAACGCGAGCGCGTAGGCCCAGCGCGCCCAGTTTCGCCTGCGAAATGCGGCGAGCCATGCCAGGCCCAACGTCACGGCGACCCAGAACGAAGTCGCGATGGCTGGAAAGCGGATATCGGCGCGGCGAGTTTCTTCCCGGAGCTCGACGGGCAGTTTCGCCAGCGTCGCCAGCTCATGGGCGCTCGGAAACACCGCGTGCCAGGCGGTCATGACCGTCCAATAGGCCACGACGGCGACGCTGAGCCACCAAAACACCTTGACGTTCGAGGGCATCGCCGGGCTGTTTTTTGAAGCCATCAAAGACGATGCCATGGATCGGCCAAAGGCTCAAAAATCCGATGATCTCGACCGTCCCAGGAGTCCGCTTGATCGCCGCGGCGGACGCGGAGTATAAGCCCGCTCCACCGCTCGCTCCCATCGTCTAGCGGTCAGGACGCGGCCCTCTCAAGGCTGAAACCGGGGTTCGATTCCCCGTGGGAGCGCCATCCGCAAGCCCCCCGCGTCATGCCGCAAAGCGCGCTCAGATCACGTAACCGCTGAAGAGCACGAATCCAACCGCCGCGATCACCGCGATGTCGAACACGACGAACAGGACCGTGCGCGCGATCGAAAACGGCCATGGCGGTTTCATGCAGACATGCGGCGCAGGGCGGGATAGTTGAATAACCACGGAAACATGCGGTCTCGTAGGCCTTATTCATCGCAATAGATAGCGTTTCGAATATTATTATCCAGGAAAAGGACGATTTGGGCCGATTTGCCTTGTCCGGAGGGATGTAATCGCACAATTTCCCATTATATAGGCATCAGCGGCATATATTTGCCCACGCCTTGAAAGGCATATTCTCCAAATGACAAATCCGAGTACCAAGCCCGAAGCCGTGCCCGCGCCCGTCCATATCGATCCCACCGCTGCCCCCGTGGCCGCCGCCAAGGCCGCGCCGCTGACCAGCGCACCCAGAGGTGCCGCGATCGAGCCGCCCAAGTCCTGAACGGACGTCAAAACAGTTTCGGCAGCGCAGATGCGCCTCCGCGCGCGGGACGTCGCGACTGCGATGCCTGCAACGCGGTTTGGGCGTGCGTAGCCGGGAGCCGGGCGGTGGAGGGCGGGATCTTCGGTCCCGCCCCGCCGTCTGCGCCCAGGGAATGGACCAAACGAGCATGGCCACGCGCACTTCCAGCAGGACAGTCACCTTCGTGCGGCCGTTCGTGCTCGACAATTTTCCCGAGCTGCTGCCTGCGGGCGACTATCTCGTCGACACCGAGGAAGAAGAGCTCGACAGCATGCTGTCCCAGGGATGGCGGCGCGTTTCCACCACGATGCGCGTGCGCGTCGGCGCCGAGGTGGAAATCCGCGCCGTCGATCCCGAAGCGCTGCAGGACGCGCTGAGCCGCGACGGCGCGCGGGACAAGCCCGGTGAGCCGCCGTCGCGGCCGTCGGCGAAGACCTGGCGCGGAACGTTCGCCACCCATCCGGCACGGAGGAAAAAGCCTTGAAGACCGATCACGATACCGCTTTTCGATTGAGCCGCGTCGAAGCCGAGGGCTGGAAAAGGGCGCAACTCCTGATGACGGATGATGCGCTTTCGGCCAGCGAAGACCGCATCGCGATGCTCAATCCGTACACGGCCGATCCCGCGCGCGCCCGCTGGCGTCTCGGTTTCAGGAACGCCCTTGACGCGGCGGCGCCCCAATGAGCGGCTCGCCGCCGGGGATCGTCGAGCGCGCCTATCAGATCGCGCGTTCGGGACGGGCCGCCAATATCGACGACATAAAGGCCGCTCTCAGATACGAGGGATATTTCAACGTATCGGGCGAGTTGGCGGCGCCGGTTCTCGTCAAGGCGTTACGGGGCCTTTGCGCCGTCGCGCAACGATAGGTCGCTTCGATCAACCAATGGGAGTCTCAAGATGGGTGCGAGCAGAAAAAGCGCGAAGCGGAAAGATCGCAGGCGGCGCCACGCGAAATCGCGCAAGACCGCCAGGGAAGACGCGGCAGCCGTCGTTGAAAGCCGTGAGCGGACGCGGCGACCCTAGCCATGGCCCGCGACCAGTTCGCCGTGCCGATCAAATGCAGCGCGTGCGGACAAACCGGATCGGTCGAATGGGACCGGCTTTGCCGGTTCGAGCCCGGTATCGGCTTCCGCCGCAGGCTCGCGCTCGTGTCGAAGGGCTTTCACAACGAATTCGCCTCGACGCCGCAGCGGGACCCGAAAATCGTCTGCGACACGTGCGGGATCGTATCGTCCGAACGGGAGCCAACGTGATGATGTACCGCGGTTACGAATTCGAGCAGAAGCCCCTCATGGTGGGATGGCAGGTCGTGATACGGAAGGAAGACGCGTTCGTGCGCAACTGCAGCGTCTGCAGCACGCTCGATCCGGCGCTGGAAGAGGCGCGCGGATTCGTCGACGCTCTCATGGCGGCCGGCACGAGCGGCATGCTCCCCGCGGCATCCTAGCGATGGCGCGCGAGACGTTTTTCGTCGTTCAGAGCTTCATTGCCGGACGCGGCAAGGCCTTGAAGGCCGACCAGCCGGTGCCCTGCAAGACCGCCGACGCCGCGCGGCGCATGGCCGAGCGCCTGTCGGCCACCAAGCTGGGCGTGGTCGCGTTTTCCACTTCGGGCGATGCCGAGCTCGGCGACTTCGACGATCAGCCGGCGATACTCTTCAAGGCCGGGCAGTTGCCCGCCGCGTTCGAAGACTGAAGAACGTGGACCGGATCCCGCGCGGGCACGAACTGACGTCCGAAGAGATGGGCGCGCTGCGCCGCGTGGTCGCGGGCAGCTTCACGCCCAGCGGCCACGTCAACCGGTTCCAGCGCGAACGCTTGCTCCAGCTTGGGCTCATCCACTGCGCGATGGGCGGCCTGGTGCCGACGCCGGCAGGGCGCATCCTCGCGCGCCAGTGACGGCTCAACGTTGCGCGAAGGGCTGGCCGGCGTCGTAGCGGGCTTTGGCGGGCAGCGTGTAGAGCTTCGTTGTGCCGGCGGAATCGACCCAGGGCCAGGCATAGCCGCTGAAGAACGTCGGGGCGTGCTCAAGGAAAAGCGATTTCGGCAGCTTGTGCCTGGTGTCGGTTGACGCCCATTTCACCGAGTGCGTCTTGTAGTCGTAATTGCCGTCGACGAGGTTGGTGGCGATCACGTTCGGGTCGTAGACCTGGTCCGGCAGATCGTTCCAACCCATCATGAGGATCTGCGCCGGCCAGTCGCCGTTGCCGAGCGCCTCGTCGCCGTAGATGAAGCCTTTCATCCGGCGCGAAACGCCGAAGACGTTGCCGACGAAATTGTTCCAATACGAATAGGCATGCGCGGAAGCCGCGCGCAGCGGACCGTTGGCGCTCTGCTGGCGGATGTCGTCCACGGCGGTGCCGTTCAGATAGTCCCTGAACTTCGCCCGAAATCCGGTCGTGTGATTGCGGAAGAAGGTGTTGCAGATCGCGTTGCCGTGGGTCTGGTCGCTGTCAATGTTGAACGCGTAATTGCCCTCGAACAGCATGTGATGCGAGCCCACCATGTGGCTGTTGTTGAGCCCGGCCTCCTGCCAGGACGCGGCCCCGCTGTCGAAAGCCATGTCCATATAATTGTACGCGGCGACGGATCCCGCGCCCGCCGAGCGCCCGACCATCACCTTGTTGCCGAGCACGGAAATCCCGTTCCAGATCAGGACTTCCGAGGAGGCGTCCGCGAGACTGATGTTGTAGCCGCCGCCGCCGGGAACCGGCCAGACGGGCTTGTGCGCATAGAACGCGTTCAGCTCCACGCGGAAAGAGTTCGAGATGCTGAAGCCCGCGCCGAGCCAAAGCCGGCTCTCGACATTGGAGGCCCAGCAATAGGCGCACCACGAGAAATCGATATTGTCGTCGTCGCCGTGCTCGACGGTGAGCTGCTCGAGGCCCGCCTGTTCGGTGAGCGGGGTCTGGAAAGCGTAGAGCTGAGCCTGATGGTTTTTCCTGAAGGAAATCGTCGCGGGCGAGTCGAAGGTGATCGTGTTTGCGGAAATGGCCGCGATCCGGTGCATCTCCGCCGTGGGACGGTCGCAATTGGAGAACCAGCATCCGGCGCTGCCGGGCTGGTCGGGATATTGGTCCGCGGCGAAATCGTCGATGTATTGCTGCGTCGGATTGTGCTTCTGCCAAACCACGCGGTAGTCCGGCGACGCCCAGATCTGGCCCAACCCCTCGACGTCGGGCTGCCATCCCGCGCCCGATGCCTCGTCGATGAGAACGATCTGGCCGACGGAAAAGCCCTCAGTGCTCGCGACTTGAACGCTGGCTTCACCGTGCTTCACATCCGCCGTCAACGGTGTCGCCGTCGTGTTGTTGTTGTAGCGCTGCGGCCCCAGGATGATCAGCGGCGAGGGGTTCTTTCCCGGCTGGTCGCTGCCGAGCGTGGCGCCGCCTTTGCGGCTCAATATGGTCGCGGCAGGCCCCGCGCCGCGCAGCGTGACGGGTTTGTGGATCAGGACCAGATTGCCTTCCGCGATGGTGAAGAGGCCGGCCGACAGCGACACGACCTCGCCGTCCGGGCAGGCATCGATCGCGTTCTGGATATCGGCGGTGTCGTCCTTGCCCGCGCCCAGCGGTGCGAGCGTGGCGCAGACCGTGCCGCGGTTCGGAATGCCGCCCTGGGACAGCAATCCGGCCATCCGCCAGTTTGCCGATGCGTCGCCGTCGGCGGGCAGGACGCCGCGCGGCTCCAGTGCGAAGGCCGGTTGGGCTGCCAACGCCAAACCGAGCAGCGATAGAAGGCGTGCGGCGCGCTTCACGGCGTGATCGCGAACACCGTGCCGCCGCCGATGGCGAAGTTCGGATCGCCCGTGCCGCCGGCCTCGGTCGTCCCGTAGAGTTTGCCGCCCTCGGCGATCAGGCCGGCGTAAGGCGCCGCGCCGTCGTTGCACCGCGTCACGCTGCAGAAGGAATAGACGATCGTCTCTTTGTGGTTGACGGGATTGAGCGAGAACACCGTGCCGTATCCGTTGACGCCACCGGCGCGCGTCGTGCCGTAGAGCTTGCCTTTCAGCACGACCAAATCGCCGGTCGGGGTCTGGCCGTCCGTGGGAGTGTTTTTGAAGACATGCAGGATCTTTTCCTCGCCGCTCGCGGGATCGATCGAAAACACCGTCCCGCACCCAATGTCGTTCCCGCAGGGCGTGGAACTGCCGCCGAGCGAGGTCGTGCCGTAGAGCAGGCCGTTCAAGGCGACGAGGCCCGCCTCGGGCGCGCCGCCATCGGCCGCCTCGCCGGCGAAAGTATGCAGTACGGTCTCGGTTCCCGTCGCGAGATCGAGCGCGAACACCGTGCCGCAGCCCTGGCCCGTATCGCTGCAGCCGTTGCCGTTTCCGCCGGCGAAGGTCGTGCCATAGAGGATGCCGCCGACGGCGATGAGGTCGCCGAAAGGCTTGCTGCCATCGTCGCAGAATTTTTTCGCGCAAAACGCATAGACGACATTCTCCGCCCCCGTCGCCGGATCGAACGAGAACACCGTCCCGCAGCCCGGATAGGGGCCCTGGCAGCTCGACGGTCCGCCGCCGACGAGGGTCGTGCCGTAGAACAGGCCGTTCAGCTCAAGCAGGCGTCCGCGCGGCGACGCGCCGTCGGTGCAGTTCGACTGGCCGCAGAAGGAATAGGCGATTTCGACCTTTCCCTTTTTTGCGCTCCACGCATAGATCGTGCCTGCGCCGTTGCCTTCGTCTCCCGTGCCGCCTTCGGAAGATGTGCCGTAGAGCTTGCCGCTCACATGGATCGGAGCGGCCAGAGCCTGATTGGCGAGGCTGCCGGACACGACCGTGGCAATGCCGGTCTTGATATCCACGCCCACCAGCGTGCCTTGGTTGCCGATACCGCCGGTCGACGTCGCGGTGTAAAGCTTGTCCTTGACGCGCAAGACGCCGGCCCACGGATACTGGCCGTCGGCGCAATCCGCCTGGCTGCAGAGGGAGTAGATGACTTTCTCGCCCGCGACCGCTTGCGGCGAGGCTGAGAGCAGGAACGCGGCAGAGATCGAGATCCAAAACGCAGCCGTCGAGGTTTTCATACGATCCTCCACTCCGAGGCGGAAAGCGTATGTCTGCAAACGGCTTCAAGCAAGGGTTGCGCGGCCGGCGGCGGGTGCGCGCCCGCTGCCGGTCGCGGTGCGCGTCAATAAGGCTTGGCCGTGGCGCTTGCGTGCGCGATGATCAGCTCGCTGCCGACGGGAAGCCCTTGCGGATTGTCCGTCGAGACTTTGACGTGCAGGCCGTTGACGGTGACGTTGCCGTTCTTCTTCACGATCTGCTCGTTGACGATCACGGTGCCGAGGCCGGGAAGCGGCACGCTGGTGTTGGGCGGCACGTCGACCGGGATCTGGACGCCCGCGACGCTCAACCCGCTGAAGCCCGAGCCGTCGGTCGAGGTGGTCTCGACGCCGCCGCTCATCGAATCCTGCGCGACCGCCTTGATCTGTCCCGCGGTGACGAGGCCGCCGATCAGGTTGACGTTGTCGGCCTGCGCGGTGGTGAGCGAGACGTCGGCGCCGCCTTGCGGTCCGGCGAAGGCCGTGGTGTAGCCGTCCTGGTACGCGACCACGCCCGAGCTGTCCTGCGAGCCGATGCTGTTGGTCTTCGTCTTGCCGCCGGTGCCCTGGCAGGGGATCGAGAGCAGCGCCGATTTGCCGATCTCGTTCTCGAGGTCGCCGCCGAGCGCGTCGTTGCCCGTCGCCGCATAGGCCTGGCCGCCGAAGGCATCCAGCGGCACGCTGCGGTCGAAGCCCGCGGCCGCGTGCGCGACGACGATCTGCGAGCCCACCGCGAGGCCCATATTGTTCTTCTTCGTCACGTCGATGACGAGCATCTCGACCGTGATGATGCCGGTGTCGTGGAAGCGGCCCTTGGTCGTGACCTTGTTGATCGTCACGGTGCCGATGCCGGGCAATTGCTTGACGGTGTTGGGCGGCGTGTCGGACGGGATCGCCTCGCCCGCGACCGTCAGATTGTCGATCAGCGAATTGGACGAGGACGGCGTCATCGCCGACGCGGTCGCGTCGACCTCCGCCGCAGCGGTGATCGTGCCGGCGGTGATCATGCCGTTCAGCGCGTTCAGCCCCGATACCGTCGCGGTGTTCAGCACCTGCGCGCTGTCCTTCGTCTTCGAGGCGGTGACGCTGCCTTGCGTGTTGGCGGCGGTCAGCACCTGGCCGGCCGAGACGTTGCTCACCTGCGCGGTCACCGTCTTCCCGTTCGTGCCCTCGCACGCACAGGCGACGAAGGCCGAGCGTCCAAGCGACGCCGCCGCGTTGCCCGCCTTGGCATTGGCGAAGGTCGCATAGGCGCCGCCGCGGAACGCGCCGGGCAGATTGGCCGCCTCGGCCGTGCCGGCGGCGAGGAGAAGCGTGAATATTCCGCTTACGAGGGCGAGTGTCCTGCCGCGCGAACGCGTCGCCGCGGTTGCGCGCGCGTATATTCCGCGCCCGCAGGTTGGGGAAGCCGTACGCATGTTTCTTTCCTTTCCAAACATCCAGCTCCCCGCGAAAGCAGCTTGCAGGCCGCAATCGCCGACATGATTTGTCGTGCGAGAGGTAAATTCGAGAATGGCGAGTTTGTTGCCGCGCCTACGAAAAGTTGTGCGGCGCAATATGGAAATACGCTTAAGGAAGGGTTATCGCGGATTGCCCACGGCGATGACACAGCCGTTCTGCGAGCACTTGCCGCGGCCGTAACTCAACATCCCATAGATGCGGCCGTGCTTGTCGACATGCAGCGCATTCTCGGCCGAGTAGCCGGCGGCTCCCTTCGGCGTGGTGTGGAACACGTGCAGGCTCGTGAAGCCCGTGGTGGCGTTGAACGTGAAGATCGTGCCGCATTGGCAGTGGGCATCGCCGCCCTGCTGTGTGGTGCCGTAGAGGTTGCCTTGACCATCGCCCGTCACGCCGGTGGCCGGGGCCTTGCCGTCAAACCCGCCCTTGAAACTGTACAGCGTGGTCGAGCCGCCGTTGGGCATGACTTTGAAGACGGTGCCAAGGCCCTGGTCCCCGCCTCCCATTGCCGTTGCGTAGAGGTTTCCGCTCGCATCGATCACCATGGCGCCACTCGGAAGTTGGCCGTCGCCGTATGAGAGCGCATGCAGGATGCTGACATGCGTGTTATGGGCCGCGACCTCATAGATCGTGCCGCATCCGAAGCCGCAGCCGCTGTTGCCGCCGCCCTTGGAGGTCGAGCCGAACAGATTGCCGTTCTCGTCCGCAACCAGAGGCGATTGCGGCGATGCACCGTCGCTGCCGCCGGCAAAGATATGCAGAACGGTCTCGGTTCCATCGGACGCGAGCTCGAACACCGTGCCGCAGGCGCAGCTCGGATCTCCGTCCTTCAGCGTCGTGCCGAAGAGGTTGCCGTGCTTGTCGGCATGAAGCCGCGAAAAGGGAAAGGAGCCGTCGGTGCCGCCGGCGAATCTATAGAGCACCGTCTCGACGCCCGCCGGCGTGATCCTGAAGACCGTGCCGCATCCGCCGGTGCAGGAGCCGCCGCCGCCTTGGGTCGTCGTGCCGTAGAAGTTTCCGTCCGGCCCCTTTTCAAGTCCCGCATAAGGCTGCGCGCCGTCGCTGCCGCCCGTGAACCGGTAGAGCACGCTCTCCGCGCCTGACGGCGTCAGCTCGAAGACGGCGCCGCATTGGCAGGTCGCGTCGCCGCCGAAATTCGTCGTTCCGTAGAGGTTGCCCTGTTTGTCTTCGATGAGATTGGAGAACCGCGGCGTTGCGCCGTCGCTGCCGCCCTGGAACGCGTGGAGCACGTGAAATTGCTCGGCGGAGGCGCCGGAGCCGAACACGATGACGAAAGCCACCGTCAGCGCGGCCAGATATCCTTGCCGGAACGACATCGCGATCATGGGCAGGCTCCTTCGAACGAGCCGTGCAATCCTATCGCGCATGCGCCGTCGCGTCCAATGCGCACTCAGCCGCGATCGATCATCCGCTGCAACAGCGGGTGGAAATGGCCGCGGTAGCGTTCGCGCACCGCGGGCAGTTTCCAGTCGTCCTCTTTCAGGTCCTTGCGGCAATCGCTTGCGCCGCAGGAGCAGTGCGCCTGATCCACCGTGTAGACGCCTTCCTCGAAGGTATAGTTCCACGTACCCTGGTCGAGCGTGATCTCCTCGCCGGCTTCGATGTCGCGGCGCGCCACCAGCGTCACCTCGTCGGCAAGGCCGCAATTGGCGTCGCAGGAATGGTTGAGGTTCTCGTCCAGGCTGGGCGCGGTGTCGGTGAGCGGCAGCGCGAGCCACAGATCCTCGTCCGCTTGCCAGATCGAGCGCACGCGGTGGATGTCGGTGTCGACCGCTTCGCCGGGAAGCGCGAGCCCACCGAACTCCATCACCCGCTCGCCGCGCGCAATCGATGCGCGCGCGATGACGCCCATGCCGTGGATCGCGGACGGGCCGCCTTCGAGCTTCTCGCTGATCCAGCTGCGCGCAAGGTACCGTCTCATTCACTCTCCGATCAGGTGCAGCGCGATCTCGCGCGTATGGGGGATGCGGCGGTGCTCGAACAGATAGATACCCTGCCAGGTGCCGAGCGCCATGCGGCCCGCGGTCACCGGAATCGAAAGCGAGGTCGGCGTCAATGCCGTGCGCAGATGCGAGGGCATGTCGTCGGGGCCTTCGTCGTCATGGGCGTAGCGGCCCGGCTCCTCGGGCGCGATGCGCTCGAAATAGGCTTCCAGGTCGCGCCGCACATTGGGGTCCGCGTTCTCCTGTATGAGGAGCGAGGCGGAGGTGTGGCGGCAGAACAGGGTCAGAAGCCCGCTTTCCGCCCCGCATTCTTCCAGCCATTTCGCGGCCTCGCCGGTGATTTCCTGCAAGCCCCGCCCCTTCGTCTGGAGGTTGAGCCGGTGAGACCATTGGCGCATGATCCGAAACGCCTCCCTGTGCGTTTCCCCACTGAAATCCATTTCGAAGGAGCTTATTCGTGGCAAATCCGGAAAAACAACCCTTCCTGACCGACGTCAAGACGCTGCGTGCCCGGGCGCGTGAGCACATCTCCAAGGGCAACATCACCGACACCTATGTCGGAGATCCGAAGAAGACGATCGACATCCTGCAGGCGGTTCTCGCCACCGAGATCGTCTGCTGGCTGCGCTACACGGTGCATGCCGTGACCGCGACCGGCCTCTCGAGCGAGGGCGTCAAGGCCGAGTTCATGGAGCACGCCAAGGACGAGCAGGGCCACGCCATGGAAGTCGCCGAGCGCATCAACCAGCTCGGCGGCAAGCCGGACTTCAATCCGGAGGGGCTCGTCAGCCGCTCCGCCTCGCAATATGTCGAGGGCGCGAACCTCGTCGACATGATCCGCGAGAACCTGATCGCCGAGCGCATCGCCGTCGACCACTACCGCGAGCTCATCCGCTATTTCGGCGACAACGATCCGGCGACCCGCGTCATGATCGAAGGCATCCTGGCCAAGGAGGAAGAGCACACCAACGACATGCACGACCTTCTCGTCGCGCATGAAGGCAAGCCGATGCTGAAGGGGTAGCTTTCTTCATTGTCATCCCCGGCCGAGCGATGCCATCGGCATCGCGAGGGGAAGGGACCCAGGCGGCAAGACTGGGCTTGATCTCAACCACCTGGGTCCCCTTCCCTCGCATCATGCGCTATGCGCATGATGCTCGCCGGGGATGACAGTCGGAATTCCATGCTCACCGAACGAAAACTGAAATCCGGCGGCGCCTGGGTCGACCTGCTCGATCCGAGCGACGACGAGCGCGCCCAGGTCGAGAAGGCGCATGGCGTGCGCGTGCCGGCGCGCGCGGAGATCGAGGAGATCGAATCCTCGTCGCGTCTGTCGCGCGACGGCAACACGCTCTACATGAACATGCCGGTGGTGACCGTGGACCCCGACGGCACGATCATGCCGTCGCCGATGGGCTTCGTGCTCTCGGGCAAGGTGGTCGTGACGATCCACTACGCCAAGCTGCACACGACGGCGGCGGTGCTCGCCAAGCTCGACGAGGGGCTGCGCGAGGTCTCGGCGCCCGACATCTTCGCGCTGGTGATCGAGGGCATGGTGGATTTCGGCGCCGACCAGCTCGAGACCATCGCCGCCGACATGACGGCGATCTCGCAGCGCGTCTTCCGCCGCAACGACGCGCGCCAGCCGAACATCCGCGAGATGCACAAGATCCTGCGCCGCATGCTCTCGCAGATCGGCTACACCGGCGAGCATCTCTCGCAGATCCGCGAGACGCTGCTCGGCCTGCAGCGCATCATCACCTATACGATGGAAACCTGCCGCACCTGGGATGAGACGGATTTCCTCGACCGCCTCTCGACCGCGCGCCACGACCTGCAGTCGCTCATCGAGCACGAGACGCATCTCTCCGACAAGGCGCAGTTCCTGCTCGACGCCAATCTCGGCTTCATCAACACCGAGCAGAACGACATCTTCAAGGTGCTCACCATCGTCTCGGTCGTGGGCATCCCGCCGACCTTCTTCGCCAGCATGTGGGGCATGAACTTCCACGACATGCCGGAGCTCGCCTGGCCGCATGGCTATTTCATCGGGCTCGGCATCATCGCGGCCAGCACGCTCGTGCCGATCCTGTGGTTCAAGTGGCGCGGATGGTGGTGAGCACGCTTTTGTCATCGCATTTGTGGCGGCAATAAGCGCTCGCCACAATCCCGCCATGCTTTGTTCCCGTATGCAACCTTCACAACCGTCCGCGCGTTTTCTCTCTGTCCCCACACAACAAAGAGAGACGAGCGATGACCGATACCGATATGAGAAGTTTTGGTGCGTCTCATCACATCGAAGAGACGAGCAGCAGCAAAAGCAAGATCGTCGCGGCGGTGATCGTCGCGATCGGCATCGGCGGCGTTGGTGCGTACACGTACTATTCCGGCACGCATGCGACGGCGCCGGCGCAGCAGCAGGTCGCGTCGAGCGAGCCGCAGTTCAAGGCGCCGGTACAGCCCGTGACGCCGCCTCCGGCTCCCGCCGCGGCCGCGCCCGAGGCGCAGCCGGTGACCGCGCCCGCGCCTTCGCCGCAGGCCGCGGCTCCCACGCCGCCGCCGCGGCACGTCGCGCGCGTGAAGACGCCGGTGACGCATTCCGAGCCGCAGACGACGCCGCAATCCATCCCCGCGCCGTCGGTGCCGGACACCGCGCCGCCCGACATCCCGCAGCAGAGCGTGACGCCGCAGGCGGCGCCTCAGCCCGTGACGCCGGACACGTCGACGCAGACGCCGCAGCAGCCTCAGGCGCAGCCGGACCAGGGCACGACGCCCCAGACGACTCCGCAGTAATCCTCAAATAGCGTGAGGACCCGCGCCCTCTTTCCTTCGGGAAAGGGGGCGCGGCTTTTTTTGCGCGCTACCGGGTCTGGACGAAGCCGTGCTGGAGGCCGGCGGAGTCGAAATAGAAGCCCACGATCTCGTTCTTGTCGTTGACGCCCGTCGCGGTCGTGCCCTGGCCGCTCGCGCTTCCGGCATCGGGCGCGTCGATCTTCGAGATGTGGCCTTTGCCGTTGCGCGAGAAGCCGTGGCTCACGCCGCTCGCATCGACGTAGAAACCCACCGAGGTGCTTCCCCCATTGATGCTCTTCACCACCGTGGCGGTGGCGCCCGGCACGTCGAAGGTGGTGATGGCGCCGTTTGCGGCGCGCAGGAAGCCGTGCTTCACGCCGTCCGCCGTGACATAGGTGCCGCCGGCCGTGCCGTGCTCGCTCATGCACAGCACCCGCGTGCCTTGGCCGCTGGCCGTGCCCGCTCCGTCGACGTCGAAGCTCGTGACGTTGCCGTCCTTGTCGCGCACGAAACCATGATAGGCGCCGGGCGTGTCGATGATGTAGCCCGCCGCCGTTTCGATGTCGCTGAGCCCGTAGACGAACGTGCCCTGATGGCTCCCCGTGCCCGCGCCCGGCGCGTCGAACGTGGCGATATGGCCGGCTCCGCCGCGCACGAAGCCGTGCACATGGAAGTTCTTGTCCGTGTAGAAGCCCGCGGACTCGCCTTTGACATTCATCGCCTCGGCGCTGGAGCCGAACTGGTTCGTCGCGCCGTGCGGCGAGAACGCCGTTACGGCACCGGCGGCGCTTGCGACGAAGGCGTCGCTGTTCGAATCCAGCGTGTAGCCCGCGGTTTCGCTGTTCAGGTCGATCGCCTCCGGGAAGGTGCCCGCCTGGCTGAAGAAGACATAGGTGCCGTCGCTCTTGCGCATGTAGCCGTCGGCGTGACCGTTGCCCAGCACATAGACGCCGGATAGGGCGCCATATCTGTTCACGCCGCTGACATAGGTCTGCGCAGCACCTGGCGCGTCGAACTCGACGATGACGGGCTTGGCGATCGCGCCCGACGCGCAAAGAACGCACGCCGCGGCGCCGATGGACTTAAGCATTCTCAAATCCCCTCTCAAGATTTCGTTCGCAAGAAGCCATGCTGGTTGTCGTCCGTGCCGATATAATAGCCCGCGATCTCGCCGCGGTCATTGATGCCAGTGGGGAAGGTGCCTTCGTCGCTCGCGTTGCCGGCATCCGGCGCGTCGATGATGACGATATGGCCGGAGGGCAGGCGCTCGAAGCCGTGCGTGGGGCCGCCACCGCTGTTGTATATGCCGACGGCTGCGCCCTTGTTGTTGACGCCCGTCACCACGGTATTTTGCGCGCCGGGAACGTCGAAGGTCGTGACGTTGCCCGCACCGTCGCGCACGAAAGCGTGGAAGGCGCTCCTCGAACTCTTGTAAAAGCCGCCTGTGATGCCGTTCGCGCTGACGCATCGGACCTGCGTTCCCTGGTGGGAGCCGCTGCCCGCGCCGTCGACGTCGATCACGGTGAAGCTGCCGTCCGTGGCGCGCAGGAAGCCGTGACCGGCGCTCTTGTCGTCCAGCGCATAGCCCGCGGCGATGCCGCCGGAGGCGAGACCGGTGACGAAAGTGCCCCTTTGCTGCTTCGTGCTCGCGCCGGGCGCGTCGAAGGTCAAGATGTCGCCGCCTTTGCCGCGCAGGAAGCCGTGCGAGACGATCTTGTCGTCCACGAAGCCGCCCGCGACGTTGCCCTTGGCATCGATCGCGAACGCGGTCGCGCCGAACTTGCCCGCGCCCGGCGGCAGGAAGGTCGTCACTGTGCCGTCGGCGCCGGCGACGAACGCGTTCTTGTCCTGCGTGTCGCCGGCCGTTTCGCCGCTGGCGTTGACGGCTTGCGGGAACGCGAACCCGGCCAGGAACAGGAACGAGCCGTCGCTATGGCGGATAAAGCCCGTGCCGGCGCCGTCCGTCACATAGACGCCGGCGATATCGCCGTCCTTGCCGATGCCGCTGACATACGTGCTGTCGGCGCCGGGCCCGTCGAATTCGGTGATCGTGGGATCGGCGAGCGCGGCGGTGCCGCAGAAGAGACAGGCGGCCAGGGTCAACGTGCCGATTTCCTTGCGCAAGCTTGGTCTCCTTCGCGTTAGCCGCGAAACCTTACCGCGCCGTTCATGTGCGGGCCAGCCGCGTCCGGTGACCGGCGCTCGCGGATTCCGTCTCTAGTAGAAGAACTGCTGGAGCTGGTTGAAGCCGCTCTTGCCGCTGAAGGCCCAGCCCATGCGCTTGGAGGGGTTGAGCACGGGTGCCGGCTCGGCGATGGCGAAGTTGAAGCCGGTGATGGTGTTCACCAGATTGCCGGCCTCGTCATAGATGAGAAGCGCGCTGCCCTGGCTGCCGCCGCAATAGAACTGCTCGGTGACCAGGAAGAGCTTGTTCACCGGATCGACCGCGATTCCGGCGCCGCTGCTCAGCTGGTCGGTGTCACCGGTGCAGGGAAGCTGCACCGCGGCGATGCCGCGCTTGTTGGCGATGTCGTAGAACTCGACCTGGGCGTTCAGCTCGGTCGTGGTCGCGGCGACGCCGGTGTTCGGGTCGATCGCCATCCCGTTCACGCTGCCCGCGTGGAACTCGCCGTTGTTGTAGCCGCTGAACTGCTGCGTCTTTGCGCTGTCGAGATCGACGATGACGTTGAGCGGCGCAAAGCCTCCCACCGCGCCCGCGTCCGGCGACAGCGCGATCACCGCCTTGTTGGCGCTGGTGTACTGGCCGACCACCGGGCCGTCGTTCAGTCCGAACAGGCCGGGATCGAGGTTGATCTTCTTCGTGACGGTCCCGGCAGCGACGTCGGAGACGAGCAGGATCGGGTTGTCCTGCTTCTTGAGCTCGATGGCGAAGAGCACGGCGCTGGATGCGTCCTGGTCGGTGCTCGCCTGCTGCACGTCGATGTCCTTGACCGGCGGCGTCCATGCGCCGGTGAACGTGTTCGCGGTGACGGGGTTCATCGTCTCGTAGAGACGCTTGGCGTAGATGGTGCCGTTGGGCACGACGAAATGCGTCACCAGCGCGGTGTCGCCCGCGAAGATGCCGTCGACGGCATAGGAATTGCGCGGCCCCTGATATTTCGCGAACGATTTTACGATTCTGCCGGTGTCCTGATTGAAGGTTTCGACCGAGACGAGGAAGTCGCCGTCGCCGCCGGCGTCCTGCGCGCTGGCGAGCACGCCGTCGTCGCCGTGCTGGTTGATGGCGAAGCCGTAGATCTGTCCGCCGTCCTTGGTCGTGAGCACGGCGCCCAGCCCCACCGTTCCCGCTAGCGCGGGAACCGCCATGGCTGTAAACGCGATCGAAAGAAGCAGCTTGCGCATCGAAAACCTCCACCGTCCTTGCGTAAGACTATCACGGCATGTGCGCTTTGTTGATCGCCCGGCAATCTACGCGCGCCGTGCTGTGAATGGCGTCATCGAAAATTCACGCAACCGCGCGCGCCCGTGCCCGTTGGGGCAGGGTCCGAAAAGGGGAACGCGCGCATGGACGCCCATCCCGGCTGGCGACGGCTGAACGAGGTTTTGCACCGCAATGTGATGACGCGGCGGCGCCTGTTGCCGACGGCGGCGGCTTTTGCGGGTGCGGCGACGTTCGCGCCCTCGCTTCTCTTCGGCGCCGCGCGCAAGCCCGACCGCGCGCAATGGAGCACCAGCAACAAGATCAAGCACGTCGTGATCCTCTGCCAGGAGAACCGCTCCTTCGATCACTATTTCGGATTCTTCGCGGATACGCTCGGCCAGGGGAACCATCGCGCCGAAGGCTTCGTGCCGCGCGATCTCGTCTACCGCGACTCTTCGGGCAAGGGCTATCATCCCGAGCATCTCACCCATTACTGCGACGCCGATCCCGACCATTCCTGGGAGGGCAGCCATACGAAATGGAACGGCGGCGCGATGGATGGCTGGGTCGTGGCCGAAGGCGGCGCCACCACCGCGATCCAGTACTACAAGCCGCAGCAGCACATCTATCACGTCAAGCTCGCGGAATCGTTTGCGATCGCCGACCACAATTTCTGCGCCCAGATCGGGCCGACGCTTCCCAACCGCCTGTATCTGTGGAGCGGCACGAGCGGTTGGAATTATCTCACCCCCACGACGACCACCGACAGCCTGCCGTTCAACAATCCCTCGCTCACTGCGCCGCCGCCTTCGCTCGCCTGGCCGACGATGGCCGACGTGCTCGACGCGGCGGGGCTGCCGTGGAAATGCTATTCCGTCGCCGATGGATCGGTGCCGTCGGCGATCGGCGCATTCAACCCGCTGATCTTCTTCCCCTCGATCCTCGAGAACCCGTCAAAGCTCGCGCGCGCCACCGCCGATATCGGCGAGTTCTTCGCCGATCTCGCTGCCGGCACCTTGCCCGCGGTGTCGTGGATCGTGACCGAGGCGGTGGTGAGCGAGCATCCGCCCGCGCCGCCGGACATGGGCCAGCTCCTCGCCGCGCGCGTGGTCGAGGAATTGATGGCGTCGAGCGCCTGGGAATCGTCCGTCCTGTTCCTCACCTATGACGAGGGCGGCGGCTTCTTCGATCACGTGGCGCCTGCGATCCTGGAAAGCGTTCCGTCCGGTCTGCCCGACACGGGCTGGGCGGTGGGGCCGGGCTTCCGCGTGCCGCTGTTCGTGGTTTCGCCATATGCGCGGCCGGGCACGGTGTTCAAGCCGGTGATCGACCACACCTCGATCCTGCAATTCGTCGAGCGGACATTCTCCACACGGAGCAATCCGGTGTTCCTGCCGACCATCGCGCCCGCACGCCGCGATCTCTACAGCCTCGTGCACGCGTTCGACTTCACGCAAACGCCCGTCACGCCCGCGCTGCCGACGGCGAAGCAGCTCGTCCACAAGGCCCAGCTCGACATCCTAACGTTGAACGCCGACCGCACGGTCGCGGATTGCTCTACGAGCTGGCCGAGCTGGCTGCTGCCGCTGCTCGGTGCGTGAACCACGAGACGCGGATAGCGCTTTACACGAAGAGATTCCCGTGGAAGTGTTTCTCGACGCCGGAAGGGGCCGGCGTCTATCGCGCAATGGGGGGTGGCAATGATCACGCGCAAACGGGCGCTCGCGCTTGCATTGGGTTTCGCTTGCTCCGGCTCCGCCGCGGTCGCCAAGCCCACCATCGTGGAGTTCGACGCTCCGAACATCAAGACCGGCGCCGGAACGATGGTCACCGGCATCGACGACAAGGGCGACGTGATCGGCAATTTCGTGGATATGTCCAACACGCAGCACGGCTTCATGCGCCGCGCCGACGGGAGCTTTCTCATCTACGGCGCCACGACCACGAACCTGACGGCGGTCAACGCGCGCCAGCAGACGACGGGAGATTTTCAGAACGTCTCGAAGTTCAGCGGCTTCATCGCCGACCCGGCCGGCAACATGACGGCATTCGACGTGAGCGGCGCGGTGGCGACGGTGGGCACCGCCATCAACGACGCCGGCGACATCGCGGGCAACGCGTCCGATGCGAACAACGCGTTTCACGGCTTCCTGCGCAGCAAGCGCGGCAAGTTCAAGACATTCGATGGGCCGGGCGCGGGAACCGCGTCGGGACAGGGAACGTTTCCCGGCGGCATCGGCTCGGACGATCTCGTTTGCGGCTACTACATCACCGGCGACGGTATCCGCCACGGCTTCGTGCGCGATGCCGGCGGCACGATCACAACGGTCGACGTGACCAGCTCGGTGCGCACGGTGCTGCACGCAATCAACGACACGGATACGATCGTGGGCTACTCCCGCGATACCAGCAACGTGTACCATGGCCTCATCCGCACCGCGGACGGCACGCTCACGAGCGTCGATGCGCAAGGCGCCGGGACCGCGGCGTTGCAAGGAACCCTGTTCGGCGGAATCAACAAGAAGGGCATCATTGCCGGACAGCTCATCGATTCCGGCAACGTGAACCACTCCTTCGTCCGCACGGCCAAGGGAAAGGTCACGATATTCGATCCGCCGGATACGGCGCTGACCGCGGGGCTCGGCTCCTTCTCCGTGGGCATCAACACGAAAAACCAGATCGCCGGATCGTATCTCGACGCCGGCGGCGTCGAGCACGGCTATATCAGGTTGCCCTAGAAGGGGAAGCTGCGGCGGCTCCGGCTAGCGCCGCGCCTGCAGCGCCAGGAGGATCGCGGGCGCGACGAGCAGGCCTGCGAGATAGAACGGCGCGTCGACGCCGATGCCGGAGAAGGCCAGTCCCGCGACGAACGGGCCCGTCAGCCGCGCCAGCGCGCCCGCCGCGTTGTTGAGGCCGAGATACTGGCCCTGATGCCGCGGATCGGCGTGCTGCGAGATGAGCGCGGAGATGTTGGGTCCGGCGATCGACTGGCCGAAGGCGGAGAGCGAGAGCAGCACCACCACGCCCACGCCGCGCGTGAAGGGCTGCAGCGCGATCGCCGCCGTCGTCAGCGCCATGCCGGCGGCGAGAACATTGGCCTCGCCGAAGCGGCGCGAGGCGCGTCCCGTGATCAGAAGCTGGCAGATCACCGCGACGACTCCCGTCACCGCGAAGGCCAGGCCCACTTCGCGCGTGCTCCAGCCGAAACGCGCCGAGCTCCACAGCGCGAAGACGAACTCGATGCCCATGAAGGCCGAGCCCGCGAGGAACATCACGAGCATCAGCCGCGCGATCACGGGATGGGTCAGCGCGTGGCCGGCCACCGCCCAGCGGCTGGGCTGGCTGTCGAAGATGTGATGATGGCGCGCGCGGCTCTCCTTCACGAACAGCGCGATGCCTATCGCACAGAGGCCGGCGAGCGAGGCGGCGACGATCAGCGGCAGGCGGAAGCCCGCATGGCCCGCGGCCGGGTGCGCGAGCAGACCTCCGAGCGCGGGGCCGACGATGAAGCCCAGATTGTATGCAGCCCCCAGCATCGACATGCGCCCCGTGCGCGCGTCGGCCGGCGTCACGTCGGCGATATAGCCCTGGATGACCGAGCCGTTGCCGCTCGCCATGCCGCCCAGGAAGCGCACGAGGAACGCGACCCAGATGTTCGGCGCAAAAGCCAAGGCGAAATAGCAAAGGCAGTTGCCGCACACCGTGCTGATCAGGATCGGCTTGCGGCCCAGCTTGTCCGACATGCGGCCCCAGAACGGCTCGCCGAAGAACGCGCCCGCCGCATAGGCCGAGAAGATCAGCGCCATCTGCCAGGCCGGCGCCGCGAACGACTTGGCGTAGAAGGGCAAGAGCGGCACCACGATGCCGAAGCCGACCATGTTGACGAACATCACGCCCAGAAGCGTGGGGATCGCGGCCGCGGGCGCGTCGTCATTGACGGCTTCGGGGGCGGCTTCGGGGAGGCGGGCGTCCATGGGTGTTTGATAAGCGCGCACGAAGCGGCGACAATGCCGCTTCGGGTCGCAGCATAGGCGGGGAAGGATGAACAAGACAATTTTGCTTGCGCTGGCGGCAGGAATGCTCGCGGCGCCGCTGGCGCGCGCGGCCGACGATGCGGGCGACTGGCGCAAGGTCGATCCCGACAACCTCGTCCTGATCGACACCAAATACGGCGAGACCGCGGTCGAGCTGATGCCCGGTTTCGCGCCGCGCCACGTCGAGCGCACGCGCGCCCTGATCCGCGCGCATTTCTACGACGGGCTCACCTTCTATCGCGTGATCGAGGGCTTCGTGGCGCAGGGCGGCGCGGGCGAGGACACGGCGGCCACCAAGGACAAGCCCTCCAACCCCGACATCGAGAAGCAATGGCCCAAGCTCAAATCCGAGTTCGAGCATCCCTACAGCAAAGGATTTGCGCCGCTCGGCTCGCCGGACCTCTTCACCAAACAACTGGGCCATGTCGACGGCTTCCCCGTGGGCCGCGATCCCAAGACGAAAAGCGAATGGCAGATCCATTGCGCCGGCACGTTTGCCTTCGCGCGCGACAACGCGGCCGACACCGCGACGACGGAGTTCTACATCGTCATCGGCGAGGCGCCGCGGCGTCTCGACCGCAACCTGTCCGCCTTCGGCCGCGTCATCGACGGCATGCAGTACCTGCAGAAGCTCGAGCGCGGCGATCCGAACGTCGACAACGGCGTCATCGCCGACAAGTCCAAGCAGGACGCGATCGTGCGCATGCGCA